>CAVQSX010000011.1:0-175184 GCA_963715905.1 uncultured Actinomycetota bacterium | reverse complement strand
CGAGTAGCCCGACGGCGTCGAGGTCGTCGATTGCTTCGGTAGTGCGGATCATGGCCGGCCGTGCGATTTCGATTGGCTGCCACTTGGATCCCATTGCGGCGGTGGAGGTGGCGGCAATCCACGAGTACACCGAGAACAGCCGGTATTGCTCGCGGGCGGTGGCCTCGTCCAGGGTTGCACCGTGCGACTCGAGGGTCCGCCGATAAAGGCTGAGCAGGGCGTCTTCGTTAGCGCGTCGCACCTCGGTGGGCACCGAGTTGCACATGAAGTAGGCGACGTCTCGCATGCCAGGGCCCCGGCCGACGACGGCCCAGTCGTAGAAGCCGGTGCGCCCGTTGTCGACGAACAGATTGCCGATGTGGCTGTCTCCGTGCATCAGGGTGTGCTCGCCCTGGTTGAAAAGCTTGATCACATCGAGGGTTCGGTCCATGTACAACTCGGCCAGTCGGCGGAAGACGGGCGGCATCTCGGCGCCGAACTGGTCCAGCGCGAGCTTGATGAACAGCGAGCGTCGAGCTGTCGTCTCGGGATTCTCGGGCTTGCTCCGCATGCCGTCGGGAGTGCGCAGCCATGGCAGCTGCTGGCCGCGGAAAGCGGCGTGCAGCTTGGCAAGCTCCGTCCACGGTGGACTCGGCCACCCCCAGGATGTCACTGTCGGTTGTGGCGGGGAACCGGCATCCAGACGCTCCCAGATCCTCCAGCACCATCACGAAGGCGCCATCGTCGGAGTCGTATGCGCTGTGCCAGACCCGGGGCGCTCGAACCGGAAGCTCATTTCCGAGATTCGCGTAGAGGCGTGCCTCGGCCACTCCCAACCCGACCTGTCGGATCAACTTGCGCTGCTCTGGAACGAAAGGCTGCAGCTTCACGAAGAGGGTGTCGGGTACTGCACTGCCCCCAGTGAGCCGGACAACCGCCCGGCCGGTCGTGCCCGAGTGGGCGTCGATGACGTCAACGGAACTTACGCGGGCGTCCAGTACCTGGCTGAACCACTCCGCGGTGAGGTCCGTGACTTGGTCCGGGATGGGGGGAACGTTCGCTGCTGAAGTTTCCGACACCAAGTCACTGTAGGAACGTATGCGGCTTCGGACAACGGTGGGTCAAATCGCTTGGGAAAAGCCTGGTCTCGTCCCGTGACCCGGGGTGCTGCAGAATGGGTCGCGTTCAGGCTGGCGGCAGGTCCAGAGAGGGGCGCGGCATGACGGGAGCAACCGGCGATGTCTGGGAGGTGATGTCGACCGCCCGGACCATCCGGCGCTTCACCGACGAGCCGGTTGACGACATCGTCTTGGCGCGATGCATGGAGGCGGCCACGTGGGCTCCCTCGGGCGCCAACGCGCAGGGCTGGCGCTTCATCGTGCTTGCGGTCGCCCGAGCAGCGAGCTGTCGTGGCCAAGGCCGCGGCGCACGCGTTGGAAGTGATCGAGCCGGTCTACGGCATGACCCGCCCCGCGGCCGACGACAACAGCCGTCGCGCCCGAACCTACCGCGCGACCTACGAGCTGCATGATCGAGCGGGCGAGTTCACTTCGGTGTTGTTCACCCAAAAACATTTCCCGACGGCGTCCGAACTTCTGCTTGGCGGATCGATCTTCCCCGCCATGCAGAATTTTGTGCTGGCCGCCCGCGCCCAGGGCCTGGGGGCGTGTCTGACCAGCTGGGCTTCGTACGGCGGCGAGCCGCTGCTGCGGGCGGCCGTCGGCGTGCCCGAGGACTGGATGATCGCCGGCCACGTCGTGGTCGGATGGCCCAAGGGCAAGCACGGGCCGGTTCGTCGCCGCCCGTTGCCGAGGCCGTCAACCTCGACCGTTGGGACCAGCCGGCCGACGACCTGCTGGCTGCCACCTGACGTCGGTCGGGGTACCCGGTCAGAACCCGGATCGATATGGCATACGTCGATTCCGAGATTATTACTTCCGCAAGGGAGAATGTTATTCTCGCTACGGCGGTGACGCGTGTGTGAGCAGAGGAGGCGGGTCCCGGAATGCTGTTGGAGTTCGATGCTGATCAGCGACTGTGGCAGAGCACGGTCCGTGACGTCGTCAGTAAGCAGTGCCCGCCCTCCCTGGTGCGCAGCGTGGCCGAGGACGGTGTCGACCCGAGCCCGCTCTGGAAGTCCTACGTGGACCTTGGCTGGACCGAGCTGAACGATCCGGACAGCGCCGTGGAGCTGGCCATCGTGCTCGAAGAGTTGGGTCACGCCACCGATCCCACGCCGTTCCTGGCGACGATGAGCCAGTTCGCGCCGTTGGTCGCCGATCGGTTCGACCCGCACGAGTCGGGCACCGCGGTGTACGAACGGCGTTTCGGCGCACCGCGATGCCGAGGGCTGGGTGCTGGACGGAACGGCGCGCCATGTCCTGGATGGTGATCGGGTAGACCGGCTGGCCGTGGTCACCGATGCCGGCGTGTTCATCGTCGCCGCCAATCAGGTGCAGGCCCGGCGCTCCTCGGTGTTCGACCCGGTCTGCATGTCGCGGACCTTTCGTTCGGCGAGGTGCACGTCCCCGACAGTGACCGGCTTGAACGTCGACCGGGAGCGCGCACACCACATTGCGCTGACGGGCATGGCGATCACGATGGTCGGCGCCTGCCAACGCATCCTTGATCTGGTGCTCGAACACGTCCGCAGCCGCCAGCAGTTCGGCGTCGCGATCGGCTCATTCCAGGCCGTCCAGCACAAAGCCGCCGACATGCACGTGGCGATTGAGCGGGCCCGGGCGCTGTCCTACTTCGCGGCGTTGACGATCGCCGCCGACGATCCGCGGCGCCGGCTGGCAGCCGCGATGGCCAAAGCCTCGGCGGGCGAGTGCCAGACGCTGGTGTTCCGGCACGGCCTGCAGTTGCACGGCGCAATGGGTTTCACGTGGGAGAACGATCTGCAGTTTGCACTCAAGCGCGCCAAAGCGGGTGAGCTGATGCTTGGTGGCGCTGCCGAGCATCGCGCGCGGATCGCGGAGGAATACCGTGCAGCTGACTTTTGATCCGGACGTCGAGGCGTTCCGGGCGGAGTTCTCGGCATTCCTGGATGAAAACCTGCCCCCGGCAAGCGAAACCCTGGAACGTCCCCGGTCGGTATCCCACATGCCGCAATGGGCGCGTCGTTGGCAGCGACTGCTGTTCGACAACGGCTGGCTGCTGCCCAGCCAGCCCCCGGAATTCGGCGGGCGCAATGCCACCGTTCTGCAGCAGTTCGTCTACATGGACGAGCTGTCCCGTCGGCGGATTTACCACAGCTTCAACCCGCAAGGCGTCAATATCATTGCGGCGTCGTTGTTGTCGTTCGGTAGCGACGAACAGAAGCGTCGCTGGGCTGTCCCGATCCTGCGGGCCGAGATCACCGCTTCGCTGGGGATGAGCGAGCCCAGCGCCGGGTCTGATCTGGCGTCGCTGCGCACCCGCGCGGTGCTGGACGGCGATCACTTCGTGGTCAATGGACAGAAGGTGTGGACCTCTGGGGCCCACGATGCCGATGTCCTGCTGACCTTCGTGCGCACCGATCCGGATGCGCCGAAACACAAGGGCATCAGCGTGTTGGTGATCCCCACCGATACTCCCGGCGTAGTGCGGCGGCCGTTCCCGACGATCTGCGCAATCGACGACCGGGATTTCAACGAGGTGTTCTTCACCGATGTGCGGGTGCCGGCCGAGAACCTGGTCGGTGAGCTGAATCAGGGCTGGCATGTGGCCAACGGATCGCTCGGGCACGAGCGCACCATGATGTGGCTGGGTTTCGCCGACCGGATGGACAACATGGTCGGCGACTTTCATCCCGTCACCGAGCTCGACCGTGACAACTACGCCACCACCATCATGGACAAACAAGCGCTGCGCCTGCTGGGTTCGGTGGCGCTGGCCCGCGCCGCTCGCGGCGAAGACGACGTGGCCGCGATCTCGGTGCTCAAACTGCTGGGATCCGAAGCAGAGCGGCGGGCATTCGAATACGCGCTGGAGTCCGCCGGACTCGAGGGCCTCACCCATCCGGCACAGACCGGCCCTTACGAGCACATGAACCTGGACCACTATTTCGCCAGCTGGTTCGACCGCTACGCCCGCAGCTTTTCGGGCACCATCGCCGGCGGCACGTCGGAGATCCAGCGCAACATCATCGCCCAGCGCGTACTCGGCCTACCCCGCGGCTAGGTTCCGCGAGCAGTCGCAAAAGCCCCCGACACGCCGGGCGTGCGGGGGCTTTTGCGTCTGCTCGCCGTTAGTCGATGACGGCGGCTTCCTTGCGTTCGGTGATGGGCCGCGCGAGTTCTTGCTCGTCGCAGATCCGCTGCAACTTTTCGAGCGTCTCGTCCAGGCCGGCACCGACTTTGCTACCGGGTGTGAACGTGGCGGGTAGGTGGCGCATGCCCTGGATGACGCCGATGCTCTCGTAGTGGACAGCACCGTCGGGATCGCAGTGGTAGTCGGGCATCCGGTCGAAAACCGCAGTGATCATCGATTTGAACACGGTGCGCGCCACGTTGGATCCAGCGCACCGGTGCACGCCGAGGCCAAAACTGAAGTGCCGGTTGCCTTTACGGTCGAGGACGATGTCGTCCGGGTCCTCGAATACCGACGGGTCGCGATTAGCCATGGCCCACGAGATCCACAGCCGCTCACCCTCTTTGAATTGGGTTCCGTCGAGCTCGACGTCGTCGGAGAATGTCCGGCCATCGCCGGGTGCCGGGGTGAAGTAGCGCAGGAACTCTTCGGTCGCCGGGTCGAGCAGGGTATCGAGGTTGCTGCGCAGACGCTCGCGTTGGTCGGGGTTCTCCGAAAGCCATTCCAGCGAATGGGCGGTCAGCGCCGTCGTGGTGTCGAAGCCACCACCGATGACCAGGCCGAGATTGCCGAGGATTTCCAGATCCGGAGCGGGCTCGCCGTCGATCCGCATCTGCAGCAGCGCATTCACGATGCCGGGCCGCGGATTCTCGCGAATCTCGAGCATGCTGTTGACCATGTCGAGCCCCATCTCCCGGTGCATCGCCGTGACGCGCTCGATGTCCGGGGAATGTTCCGGGGTATAAACCGCCGCGTGCACCGGCTCGCTGTACATGTTCCACTTCTTCAGTGGGATGCCCAGCATCGCCAATGTCAGCACGGCGGGCACGATGTTAGCCAGGTCGTCGACGAAGTCGATGCTGCCTTGCTCGATCTTCTCGTTGAGACAGGCGCGCGTCACGTCGTCGATGAACGGCTCCCAGCGCTTGACCGCGGCGGGCGACAAGTAGGGATTGAGCACGGTGCGGTAGGTGCGGTGTTCGGGCTCGTCCATCTCCAAGATTCCGCCGCGCACCGCGCTCACACGGCTGGCGGTCGGGATCGAAATGCCCTTGTAGCCCCGGCGTTCGTTGCGGAGGTCATGGTCGTTGGAGACCGCGGGGCAACGGGCGAGCTCGAAAACCTCATGGCTGCCGGCCGCGACCCAGTGGCCACCGTAGGTCTCGGTCCACGCCATCGGGCACTTGGCGTGCATCTCCTCGGTGATCTGTTTGAACTCCGACCGGTACTCCGCGGTATGCCGGTCGAAGTGATACCGGTTCCTCTTGCGGTCGCTATCGCTGACGGCGTCGTCGACACTCAACGTGCTGTCTCCCTTTACGTCTCGTCCGTGATCATGATGGCCTGTTCCGGGCAGGAATGCGCGGCTTCACGAACCTGGTCCTCCTGATCTGCCGGCACCACCTCATTGACCGCCGATGAACTGCCGTCGATGTCGCTGAGCTGGAATGAATCCGGAGCGATCATCGCGCACAGGGTGTGGCCCTGGCAGCGTTCTGAATCAACCCAGACCTTCACTGTTATCTCCTATTGGTTCTTCTCGTTTCCTAAAGTTTCAAGGTACGGCTCAGGTGTTCCGGCCGCCGTTGACGCCAAATATCTGACCGGTGATGTAGCCGGCTTCCTCGGACACCAAAAAGGCGCATGCCGCGGCGATGTCTTCCGGCTTCCCGATCCGGCGGACCGGCGTGGCCGCGATGGTCTTTTCGATGTCACCAAGGAACCCGTTTTGCTCGGCTTTGCGCAACATAGGGGTGTCGATGAAGCCGGGCGGCACGGCGTTGACGGTGATGCCACTGGGCCCGTATTCGAGCGCAAGCGACTTAGTGAGCCCGTTGACCGCGGACTTGGCCGCCACATAATGCGACATGTAGGGCGCGCCGGAGTGCGTGCTCGAGGACGAGATGTTCACGATTCGTCCCCAACCGGCCTCGACCATGTCCGGCAGCACCGCCTGAATCGTGTGGAAGACACCGTTGAGGTTGACATCGATTACCCGCTGCCAGGTCTCGAACGTGATGTGGTTGAACCGCTTGAATCCGTCCAGACCGGCGGCATTGACAAGAACGGTGACGGGCCCCAGTCGATCGTGGATCGCCTCCACCGCGGCGTCGATCTGCGATCGGTCCGTGACGTCGGCCGTGAAAGCAAGGTCGGCGTCGGAGGGTTGCAGGTCGATGGTGGCGACGTCGAGCCCGTCGGCGCGCAAACGACGTGCGACAGCCAGACCGATTCCCGAGCCGCCACCGGTGACTACCGCGGTCTTCACGTGCCCACCACCGTCCAAGCCCCTCCAAACATGGCAGTCTCAGCCACAAAGAATCTCCCTTACAATTATGAGAACCTTACTCTCGCGCCGGAGTGCCTCGCAAGACGACCGGGAAACCGGCTACGGCCTGCACCGAAGGCTCGATTTCCGTGCGATTGCCGAACTCTTCAGCTTGGTCGACCCCGTTCCTGAGATTTTCTTGAATTCTCGAGACACGAATGTCAGACTCGCGACTGAAGAGAATCAAATTATCCTGAGCGTAACCGGGGAGACAGAATGCCAGTCGGTGCCAGGCGCAGTGCGCGGCCGTGGCGGCCCACGAATGAGGCCGCTGGAAGGCATCAAGGTTCTGGAAGTCGCCATGTACGGGTTCGTCCCGTCGGCGGGCGCGGTGCTGCGCGAATGGGGCGCCGACGTGATCAAAGTCGAGCACGCGGTGACCGGCGACCCGCAGCGCGGACTTCGGCAGACCGGCATGCTGCGCGTCGAAGGCGACCCGAACCCCAACATCGAGCACGCCAACCGCGGCAAGCGCAGTATCGGACTGGACATGTCAGTGCCCGAGGGCAAAGAAGTGCTCTACGAGCTGGCGCGCCGCTCCGATGTGTTCTTGACAAGTTTCCTGCCGGGCGCGCGGCAGAAGTTCGGCATCGACGTCGACGACATCCGGGCGATGAACCCGAGGATCATCTACGCGCGCGGCAGCGCGCTCGGCCCGCGCGGCGAAGAGGCGACGAAGGGCGGCTACGACATGACCGCCTTCTGGTGCCGGGCCGGAACAGCCGCCACCATCACGCCGGCCGGGATGCCGGGCATGATCGCCCCGCCCGGGCCGGCCTACGGCGACACCATCTCCGGCACCAACCTCGCCGGTGGCATCGCGGCGGCGTTACTCAAGCGCGAGCGCACCGGCGAACCGTCGGTCGTCGATGTCTCGCTGCTGGGCAGCGGCCTTTGGTCGTTGGGACACACGGTGGCCCTGACGAAGCACCTGGGTCAGCTGATGCAATCGCCGCCGCCCGGTGTGCACGGCTCGCCCGTCAACCCGCTGGTGGGGCTGTACGCGACATCCGACGGTCGCTACATCTCGTTGGTGATGATGCAGCCCACCAAATTCTGGGCAGATGTTTGTCGGCATATCGACAAGCCAGAACTGGCCGACGATCCCCGTTTCGCCACCGTCGAGAACATTGCGGCGAACACATCGGATGCCGTGAAGATCTTGACCGAGGTCATCGCAACCCGCACGCTTGGCCGATTGGAGCGAACGCTTCGCCACGCTCGCCGGGCCGTGGGCGCCGGTGCAGGACACCCTGCAGGCGGCCGACGACGCGCAGGTCCGCGCCAACGAGTACGTTGTGCGCGCGGGTGAACTCGAACTCGTCGCCAACCCGGTCCAGTTCGATGTAACCGCGCCGCAGACCGGACCAGCGCCCGGATTCGCCGAGCAGACCGACGAGATCCTGTTGGAACTCGGACTCGACTGGGACCGCATCATCGAACTCAAGACCGCCGGCGCCGTCTACCTAAGACATGGAGTTGCCTGGAAATGTTTCGGCCGAACACCGCGACCGACCGGCCCTGTCCCCCTTGTTTGGGGACCCGAACAAGAGGCCGTCCGATAACGGTTGCGCGTTTTCCGTTCCGCCCGGACGTGACATGAGTCATAATCGCCGGACGCTTTCAACACAGGGGAGGCGTGTTGGCCCGGCATGCTTGCGAGCGCCAACTCGGGATGGTGATCGGAGGCCGGGCGCGAGGATGGTAGTTATCGCCGTCGCCGCAAAGACGCGGTCCGTGGAACGCCCGGTGGTGGCCGATGGCCAGTAAGGGCGTAGACCGCTGGACTGCGGGGATTTCCTTGGGACGCGGTTCCAAGCCCATGGAAGCGGTGGGCGGACTGTTCGCCATGGCCGCGGACGCGATCAAGTTCGTGTTCGTGCGGCCCTTCCAGTGGCGCGAATTCTTGGAGCAATCTTGGTTTGTCGCGCGGGTCGCGATGGCGCCGACGTTGCTGGTGGCCATTCCGTTTACCGTCCTGATCAGCTTCACCCTCAACATCTTGTTGCGCGAGCTCGGCGCCGCTGACCTCTCCGGTGCCGGCGCGGCCTTCGGGGCGGTCACCCAGGTCGGCCCACTGGTGACCATCTTGATCGTGGCCGGGGCCGGGTCCACCGCGATGTGCGCTGACCTGGGTTCGCGAACGATCCGCGAAGAGATTGACGCGATGGAAGTGCTGGGGATCAATCCGGTTCAGCGCCTGGTGACACCGCGGATGCTCGCCTGCGGACTGGTGGCGCTGCTGCTGAACAGCCTGGTCGTCATCATCGGCATTGTGGGCGGATACATCTTCTCGGTGTTCGTTCAAGACGTGAATCCCGGCGCGTTCGCCGCCGGCATCACTCTGCTGACCGGTGTACCCGAAGTAATCATTTCCTGTGTCAAGGCATTGCTTTTCGGTCTGATCGCCGGATTGGTCGCGTGCTATCGCGGCCTGACGGTATCCGGCGGCGGTGCCAAGGCCGTCGGCAACGCCGTCAACGAAACGGTGGTGTACGCGTTCATGGCGCTTTTCGTCATCAACGTGGTGGTCACCGCCATCGGCATCCGCATGTCGGCCAAGTAATAAATCCGAGCCTGAGAGGAGGTGTAGTAACGCTGTGGCACTTCGAGCCGTTTATCCGCGCCTATCGCGCCAAGTCGACAAACCGATCGGCGCCCTGAGCCGGATCGGCGATCACACGCTGTTCTACGCCAAGTCGCTTGCCGGGATACCGTTCGCGGTCCGCCACTACCGGCGCGAGATCATCCGCCTCATCGCCGAAATCAGCATGGGCGCGGGGACTTTGGCGATGATCGGCGGCACGCTGGTGATTGTCGGGTTCTTGACGCTGGCCGCGGGCGGCACGCTGGCCGTCCAGGGGTACAGCTCACTGGGCAATATCGGCATCGAAGCGCTGACCGGATTCCTGGCCGCTTTCATCAACGTTCGAATCGCGGCGCCGATCGTCGCGGGAATCGGTTTGGCGGCCACCTTCGGCGCCGGCGTCACCGCGCAGCTGGGCGCCATGCGGATCAACGAGGAAATCGACGCGCTGGAATCCATGGCGATCCGGCCGGTTTCCTACCTCGTCAGCACCAGGATCGTGGCCGGGATGATGGCAATCACGCCGTTGTACAGCATCGCCGTCGCCCTGTCGTTCCTCGCCAGTCAATTCACCACGGTGGTCCTGTTCGGCCAATCGGGTGGCCTGTACAACCACTACTTCACGACGTTCCTCAACCCGATCGACCTGCTGTGGTCATTCCTGCAAGCCGTTCTGATGGCGATCACCATCTTGCTGATCCACACCTATTACGGCTACTTTGCGTCGGGCGGACCGGCCGGCGTCGGCGTCGCGACCGGCAATGCGGTACGGACCTCGCTGATCGTGGTCGTGTCGGTGACGCTGCTGGTCTCGCTGTCCATCTACGGTTCCAACGGCAACTTCAACCTGTCGGGCTAGAAAAGGGCTAGGAAGGGTGGTGAAACGACAGTGACGCGCAACATGGGGCCGAGCCCGTTCGGCCGTTCTGAAACCACCAGCGCCGCGGCGCCTATCGCTGCAGCGCCTGGCCGCGACTTCGGCGCACGGTCGTACGCGAGCCCCCTGGCCGGGTTGGCCACCTTCCTCGTGATTGCCGCCATCGTCGCCGTGGCGGTGGGCCTGTTCCGCGGCGACTTCACCAAGACCGTGCCGGTGACCGTGTTGTCGCCACGCGCCGGCCTGGTGATGAACCCCGACGCCAAAGTGAAGATGCGCGGCGTAGAGGTGGGCAAGGTCGGTTCGATCGAAGAGCGGCCTGACGGGAAAGCCGTCCTGAAGCTCGAGATGCAACCGTCTCAGATGCATCTCATTCCGTCCAATGTGCTTGTCGACATCGCGTCGACGACGGTATTTGGCGCCAAGTTCGTCGAACTGATGCCGCCCGCCGATCCGTCGCCGCAGCCGCTGAAGGCAGGCGCGGTACTGCAAAACAAAGACGTCACGGTGGAGACCAACACGACATTCCAGCAGCTCACGGGATTGTTGTCGTCGATCGATCCCGCCAAACTCAACGAAACCCTTGGTGCGATAGCGTCGGCGGTGAACGGCCGCGGCCACAAGATCGGCCAGATGCTGTCCGACCTGGACGCGTTTCTGGCCAAGCAGGATCCCGCTCTGCCCGCGCTGAGACACGACCTCGAGCAGCTACCCGTGGTCAGCAACGCCTATGCGGACGCGGCGCCGAATCTGGTGGCTACTGCCGACAGTGCGGTCAGCATCAGCAAGACGCTCGTCGACGAACAACAGAACCTGGACGCATTTCTGATCAGCTCAATCGGTTTGGCTGATGTCGGCAACGATGTGCTGGGCGGCAATAGGCAACCGCTTACCGATGTCCTGCATTTATTGGCGCCGACCACCGATCTGCTCAACGAGTACCACCAGGCGCTGTGGTGCGGCCTTGCCGGGTCGCTGCAGAACCTCCACGCACCGAACCTGCCGGAGCCGATGATCAAGGTACTTGTCTACGTCGGTTTCGGCGCCGAGCGCTACCGCTACCCGAGCAACTTGCCCAAGGTGGCTGCGACCGGCGGTCCGCAATGCGACGGCCTTCCCGATGTGCCCTTTGATGTCGCGCCGAAGTTCGTTATCGCCGACACCGGCGCCAACCCTCAGGAGTATGGCAACCCGCAGCTGCTGTGGAACTCCGAGGCGCTCAAGCAACTGCTGTATGGCCCGATCGATGGCCCGCCGCGCAACTCCTTCCAGGCGGGGCAACCCGGATGAGCGGCTCACGCAGCATGATCGTCAAATTCGGGGCCTTCGCGGTCATCATGATCCTTTTGACGGTGTCCTTATTCTTCATCTTCGGGCAGTACCGAACCGGTTCGACGGAAGACTATTCGGCGGTCTTCAGCGATGTGTCGCGGCTGAAAGAGGGACAGACGGTGCGGGTCGCCGGAGTCCGGGTGGGCACCGTCAACAGCGTTTCGCTGCGTCCGGACAAGAAGGTTGTGGTGAAGTTCGACGCCGACCACAGCGTCGTGCTCACCACCGGCACCCGGGCCGTCATTCGCTACCTCAACCTGGTCGGTGATCGCTACCTCGAGCTCGTCGACGGCCCAGGATCCACCAAAGTGCTGCCGGCCGGTGCGGAAATCCCGATCGACCGCACAGCGCCGGCTCTCGACCTTGATCTGTTGCTCGGTGGACTGAAACCGGTTACCCAGGGCCTCAATCCGCAAGACGTCAACGCACTCAGCGCATCGCTCATCCAGGTCTTCCAGGGCGAGAGTGGAACCCTGAACTCGCTGCTGTCGCACACGACGTCGTTTACCAACACGTTGGCAGACAACAGCCAAACGGTGCAGGAGCTGATCGACAACCTCAACACCGTGGTGGGCACCGTCAACAAGGAGGGCACCAAGTTCTCCGGCGCGATCGACCGCCTGGAGAAGTTGGTGAGCGGGTTCTCGCAAGACCGCGACACCATCGGCACCGCGATCACTGCCTTGGACAATGGGACCGCCTCGATCGCCGATCTGTTGGTCCGCGCCCGCCCAGCGCTGGCCGGCACCGTGGACCAGTTGAATCGAATGGCCCCGCTGCTGGACAAGGACAAGAACCTCATCGATATCTCGCTGAAGAAGCTGCCGAACAATTACCGCAAGCTGCGGAGGCTCGGCGCCTACGGCGCCTGGTTCCCGTACTACCTCTGCGGATTGGCTCTGCGGGTTTCCGATCTGCAATACCGAACGGTGGAAGTTGGGATAAACCACCAGGTCACCGGAAGGTGTGCAGAACCCGATGCTTAAGTACCGCGGAGCAGGACTCATCCGGGCCGGGTTTATCGGCGTTGTGCTGGTGGCGTTGATCATCGCGGTCGGGCTGCAGCCAGAGAAGCTGACGCAATGGGCCACCACGGTCCGCTACCAGGCGCTGTTCTCCGATGCCGGCGGCATCGCGACTGGCAATGACGTGACGGTGTCGGGAATCAAGGTCGGCACCGTATCGGACATGTCGCTACAGCGGGGTGACGTGCTGATCACGTTCACCGTCGACGGGAACGTCCAGCTCGGATCGGCCAGTACCGCACACATCAGGACGGGTTCGCTGTTGGGCCAGCGGGTGCTCACCCTCGAGTCCGCGGGCGGCGGCACCCTACGTCCAATGACCGTCATCCCGGTGACGCGCACCTCCTCGCCGTATTCACTGTCCGAGGCGGTCGAAAACCTGGCATCCGACATCCAGGGAACCGACACCGATAAGCTCAACCAGTCGCTTGACACGCTGTCGGGGACACTGAATCAGATTTCGCCGCAACTGGGGCCAGCGTTCGACGGGGTGACCCGACTTTCGCAAACCCTCAACGGCCGCAACCAGACACTCGGTGAGCTGCTCAAGGGCGCCGCCGACGTGACCGGCATCCTCTCCCAACGCAGTGCGCAACTCAACACGCTGATCCTCAACGCTGACGACCTGCTGTCCACGCTGGTGTCGCGGCGGCAGGCGATCGTGCGGCTGCTGTCCAGCACGTCCACGGTGGCCAAGCAGCTGTCCGGCTTGGTGCATGACAACGAGGCCAAGCTGGCGCCGTCGCTGGCAAAGCTGAACTCCGTGACGGCGATGCTGGAAAGCAACCGCGACAACCTCTCCAAAGCAATACCGGGGTTGGCCCAATATGAGATCACGCAAGGTGAGACGGTCTCGAGCGGGTTTTACTACAACCCCTTCATCCCGAACTTGTTCCAGTATCAGTTCTTCCAGTGGTTGGTCGATTACTCGTTCGGCTTCCGGGCCTACGGTGCTCCCGGTTCGCCACCGGACAACGTCGGACCGCGGGCATTGTTCCCGTTCCCGTTCAACCAGAACCCTGGAGGGCGATGATGTTCGGGGCGATTCCGCGCAATAAACTGAAGGCCGGGCTGGCGATCCTATTGGCCGCTCTCGTCGTCTTCGGCGTGGCGGTCGGCATCCGCAACATTTTCTTCCGCCCGACGACGATCACCGCGTTCTTCCCGTCCGCCACCGCAATCTATCCGGGTGACGATGTGCGGGTGTCCGGCCTGAAGGTCGGCACCATCGCGTCGATCGAGCCCCAGGGCACCCAGGCGAAGATGGTGATGCACGTGGATCGCCACGTGTCGATTCCAGTGGACGCCAAGGCGGTGATCGTCGCCCAGAACCTGGTCGCGGCACGCTACGTCCAACTCACCCCGGCCTACCAGTCAAGCGGTCCCACCATGCGTGACGGCGCGGTGATACCGGTCGACCGGACGGCGGTACCCGTTGAGTGGGACCAGATCAAAACCCAATTGATGCGGTTGGCAACGGATTTCGGGCCCAACAGCAAGGTGTCGACGCCCGCGGTTGCGCGGTTTATCGACTCTGCTGCCGACGCGCTGGGAAACGGTAACGGCGAGAAGCTGCGGCAGACGCTGGCCCAATTGTCGGGGGTGGCGCGGATCTTCGCCAACGGCAGCGGCAACTTTGTCGACATCATCAAGAATCTGCAGACATTCGTCGGCGTACTGAGCAGCAGCAACGTCCAACTCGTGCAGTTCAACGATCGGCTGGCGTCACTCACCAGCGTGCTCGACGACAACAAGTCCGACCTGGACGCGGCACTGACGGACCTGTCCAGCGCCACCGGGGAGGTGCAGCGGTTCATCGCCGGTAGTCGCGACCAGACTGCCGAGCAGATTGCGCGGTTGGCTGACCTTACCCAGATTCTCGTTGACAACAAGATGGCCCTGCAGAATGTCTTGCACGTCGCGCCGAACGCGCTGGCAAACGGCTACAACGACTACGACCCGGACGTCGGGAATATCCGCGGCGGGGTTGGAATCCAGAACTTCAGCAATCCGACGTACGCCTGGTGCTCACAATTCGGGGCCTTGGAGACCAACACCGGGGTCGAGACAGGCAAGCTGTGCGGCTTGTATCTGAGCCCGGCGCTCAAGGTCTTCAACCCGTTGATGGTGTTCAACTTCAACTATCTCCCGCTCCCGGTCAACCCGCTGCTGGCCCCGGCGTTCGACGCGAAGAATGTCATCTACACCGAGGACCGGCTGAGGCCGAACGGGGCGGGCCCGAAGCCGGCGCCGCCCGAGCTGCCGCCCGCGGTGTCCGCATATCGTGGCCTGCCAGGCGACACCCCGGATGCACCGCTGCCACCGCCGCCGCCGGGGCGGATACCAGGAGCGGCAATGCCGGAGCCTCCGCCTGTGAGTAGTGTGCCGCCCGAGCCGCCGGCTCCGGCGAACGTGCCGGACATGTTGCTGCCGGGCCAAGGGCCGCAGCAATGACCGCCCGGGTCGCCATGCGGCGAGTGCTTCTCATCGGCGGCTGCGTGGTGCTGCTCGCGACGGGGTGTGGGTTCAACGGTCTGAACTCGCTGCCCCTGCCGGGGGCGATGGGACGAGGGCCGGGCGCCAGTGTGTACCACGTCGAGGTCGCGAACGTCGGTACGCTGGAAGCGAATTCACCTGTGATGGTCGACGACGTCATCGTCGGCAGCATCAAGAAGCTGAGTGTGCCGAAAGGCACGTGGCACGCCCTGGTCGACGTTTCGGTGAACCCCGGTGTGGTGATCCCCGCCAATGCCGTGGCAAGCGTCGGGCAGACCAGCCTGCTGGGATCCATGCACCTGGCCCTGAATACGCCGCTGGGCCAGCCACCGAGCGGACGGTTGCAGCCCGGTGCCACCATCCCGCTGAACCGATCGTCGACATATCCGTCGACCGAGGCGACGCTCTCGTCGCTGTCGGTGGTGCTCAACGCCGGAGGGCTGGGGCAGATCGGTGACATCATCCACAACTTCGGCGCCGCACTGTCCGAGCACCCTGGCGAGGTTCGCGATCTGCTGAGCCGCCTGGACAAGTTCATCGGCACGCTAGACGATCAGCGCGGCAATCTCGTCGAGTCGATCCAGGCGCTGAACCGGCTTTCGAAGACGGTGGCCGGACAGCGCGACGTGATCACCCAGGCGCTGGACAAGATCCCGCCAGCACTCGACGTGCTCATAAAGGAGCGGCCACGCATCACCACCGCGCTGAACAAACTCGGGACGTTCAGTGACACCGCCACCAGACTGGTCAACGACGCGGGAAATGACTTGGTGAAGAACCTGCAAAATCTCGGGCCGGTCCTCGGTGCACTCGCCGACGTCGGGCCGGACCTCGACGCGGCAATCGGGCTCGCACCGACGTTCCCGTTCACCCAGGGCTTCATCGACCGGTACATCCGGGGTGACTTCACCAATGGGTATTTCATCATCGACTTGACGAACGCCGGGCTCCGCAAGAGCATCCTGCGGGGTACGCACTGGGAACGGATTGGTGCGGAGAACGTGCCAGGGCCCACGGATCCGGAGTATCTGCAATTCAGGCACGATGCGCCACCCGGGGCACCCGGAGCGTACGATTCGATGCCCGGCCCGGTCGGGGAACCGCTGCGTGGGCCAAACGGGTCAGCGTGGCAACCTGGGGTGCCCGCACCTAATGCCGGGCCAAACGCGGGACCACTCCCGGGACCGCCACCCGCCGCGCCGGCGCCGCTCAACCCACAGTCGGCGGACGCGCCGTCACTACCCGGGCCGCCGGCTGATCAAGGCGCTCCCGTCCCGGGCATGACCCCGGCTACAACTCAGCCGACCGACGGGACCCACTGATGCTGACCCGGTTTGTCCGAATCCAGCTGGCGATCTTCACGATCGTCGGGATCATCGGGCTGTTCGTGATGGTTGTGTTCTATATCCAGGCGCCGACGCTGCTCGGTATTGGCAAGATGACGGTCACGCTCGACCTACCCGCGACGGGCGGCCTGTACCGCTTCAGCAACGTGACTTACCGTGGGGTGCAGGTCGGCAAGGTCACCTCGGTGAACTTGGCCCCCAATGGCGCGAAAGCCACGCTTTCCCTTGATACCTCGCCGAAGATCCCGGCGGATTTGCAAGCGCGGGTGCTCAGCATTTCAGCCGTGGGCGAGCAGTACGTGGATTTGCAGCCCCGAACCAACTCGGGGCCCTACCTGCGCGACGGTTCGGTTATCGCCGCGAGCGATGCGACCATCCCGCAGCCGATCGGCCCCGTACTCGACCAGACCAGCAAGTTGCTCACCAGTATCCCCAAGGGCAAACTCAGCGATTTGCTCGACGAGTCCTTCAAGGCATTTAACGGGGCCGGCTACGACTTCCAGTCACTGTTCGACTCGTCGGCGAAGGTTTCGGGCGACCTGAACGGCGTCGCCGACCAAACGCGTGCCCTGACCGAGGACACCGGACCGTTCCTGGATAGCCAGGCGCAGACCACCGACTCGATCCGGCTGTGGGCCCGCAGCCTTGCCGGGTTCACCGGGCAACTTGCCGCCAACGATCCTCAGGTGCGTACCCTGCTGCAAAAGGGTCCCGGGGCTTTGAACGAGGCGTCCCGGTTGCTCGAGCAAATCAAACCGACGCTGCCTGTGCTCCTCGCCAACCTCACCACGATCGGCCAGATCGGCGTGACTTACCACGCTTCGCTCGAGCAGGTGTTGGTGCTGCTGCCGCCGTTCACGGCCGCGATTCAGTCATTCCTCGGCACTAAGGCCCCGACCGGGCTGGCCACGGGCGCCTTCAATCTCGTCGTCAGCGACCCGCCGGCATGCACCGTCGGCTTTCTGCCACCGAGTCAATGGCGTTCTCCTGCCGACACCGCCATTGTCGACACGCCGGACGGGCTGTACTGCAAATTGCCACAGGATTCACCGATCGGAGTACGCGGCGCCCGCAACTACCCCTGTATGGGGCATCCCGGGAAGCGTGCGCCGACCGTCGAAATCTGCGATAGTGACAAGCCTTTCGAGCCCCTCGCGATGCGGCAGCACGTGTTCGGCACCTACCCGCTGGACCCGAACCTGGTCGGGCAGGGCATTCCGCCCGACGACCGGATGAACTGGAACCGCGAAAGAATCTTCGGACCGGTGAACGGAACACCACTGCCTCCAGGGGTCGGCCCTCCGCCGGTGGGGCTACCCAGCCCGGCCGCGCAGATGGGGGCGGTGTCGCCGATAGCACCGATCGACGCTCCCAACGTGTCGGGTGCTCCTCCGCCCGGTCCTCCTTCTGACCCAACCGGGCCCCCGGCCGGTATCGCGGGCGGCGCGCCGTCAGCGGCGCCGAGCGCCTACGGGCGCGATGGTTCACAGCCGGGTCCATCGGTGGCGATTACCCAGTACGACCCGCACACCGGCAGCTACGTCGGTCCGGACGGCAAGGTATACCGGCAGTCCGATCTGGTCGCGCCGACCACACCCACGTCGCCGAAGACGTGGAAGGACATGTTCACCACGTGAAGTCCAGCCCCGGTTTGTTGCTTTAGGTGCGCCGGGTCACCCGATCCGGTCTAGCCTGATCGGCTGCGAGATGGACAGCGGCAGGTTGACGCCGCAGGCCCCACTTGGACCGACCGTTTGTTCCCGTCCGGCCAGGACGGGTGATCTGGTGTCAAAGGTGTTGATACCCGTCTCCGGGTCCGCGGTATAAAAATAGAAGTAGTCTTTGCCCGGGAATGCGGTCCCGTCCGGGCAGACCTCCCAGTTGGGGATATCGCGTTTTGCGTAGAAGTTCAGGCCGTCAGTCATTTTGACTGATGCGGTCCAGCCTTGGTCGCTGCTTACCTGGCCGGCGCAGTCTTGCGCGGTGGTACACGAGGTACTGATCGTCCACGTGCTGCGCGTTACGGCCTCTTGGTGATTCACCTCGCGCGTCCTGGCCCAGTCGCCGACGACCGTTGCGGTGAATGTGCCGTTGATGGCAGGGTCGGAGGCCCATGCTGGCGGGGCCATGCTGACGCTGCCGAGGGCGCTGGCAGCCACTACTGTTGCGCATACCGCCACGCTTACTGAACGCATCATTTGCTCCTCGACGCGCTACGTACCGCCATTTTCGAGTGAAGCCCAAAGACTAACACCGTCTCCACCCATCTCGGTCCGGTTCAGTAGAAAGAACCTTCGCGGTCACAAGCCCTCGAATTTCTCGATGAGCCACGAATTATTGACCTTTTTCATCGTTATCTTGAGGCTGTTCGACGTCACCACCGGTTCCGGCTTCGCCTTGCTCGCGGTCTTCTGTTTTACGAATACAAGCACGACCGCTGAATCCGGCTGCATTTCCGACACAGCCGCCTTGACCACGGAGGCGGTCGTCGTGACTTGGCCGCGCTGCGCCGAGGGCCCCACGATCTGGTCGGCGAACTGTTGGTAATAGGGGAGATAGTTCTCGGTGACCCTGGATTTGGCATTCGTGAAATCACGCGCCAGCGTCTGAGGCGAGTAGGACAGCAGCGCCACCGCACCATCGCTGGCAGCCGCGATTGCCTGGTTTCTGGCAGCGTCATTGGTGTGCCAATCCGTCCGGTAGACGGAGTGGTAATAGCCCGTAGCGAACCCCGTAGAGGCAACCAACAGAATCGTCAACAGAATCGGACGCCACCTGGTCAGGCCACGACGTGCCCAACGCCCCATCGCGCTGGGCCGGTGCTCTGGCGCCGGCTCGTGCGCTGTCTCGGCATCGGCCGTCACGGGACGAACTCGACTTTCGAAATCTTGAGCTGCCCGCCGTCTCTTTCGACGTTGACGACCACCCGCCACGACCGGGATTGCGGCTTGGCCTGATCGGGTTTGGTGATCTCCGATTTCGCCGCGACCAGGACGACCGCTGAATCATTGGTCATGGACTCCACAGCGACGGCTTCCACAGCGGCCTTGGTGGAGACCTTCGACTTCTCGAGGTCCTTGATGACGTCGTCGGCGCCCATCAACACGCTGGCCTTGAATGTTCCGGTAGTTCGGTCGACGAAATGCTGCATGTCGTCTCTCGCCTTGTCGGCACTGATCGACATCATCGCTACAACGCCGTCGCGGGCTGTCGTCGCGAACTCCGCGCTGCGCTGCCGTTGCTGCGCGACGTTATGGTGGTGCCACACCACCAAACCGCTGGTCGTCAGTGAGCCGCAGACGACCACCAGCCCCGCAGTCGCAATCAGGGCTTTCCGACTCGGGTGGCGCAGCCAACGCCGGCCCGCCGGTGCCGATCGGGCCTCCTCTTGACCGACCCGCTCCTCGACCGTGACGGGTGCGGCACGGTCGCCCGATGCCGACTCGGCTTGTTGGCGCAGCCGTGTTGCCCGGGCACGTGCTGCCTCGGCATGAGCCTCTATTTGCAGGAGCTCGGCTGCTTCGGTTGCAGAAGCGGCCAACGATGTCGGCGAACCGGTCTCGAGCGCCTGAGCTGAAAGCTCGCGCGGCGGCATGGATCACCTCCTCGTCCCCACCCGCAGGAGAAGGCCACGTTATCACTGCCAGGCGGGGACGTTAGTGGCGGCGGTGACGATAGTTGATGGGCGTGTTCTCCGAAAAGGAGAATTTTATTACCAGCTGCGGAAAGTTAATGAATTTTCGGACCAGCTGTGGCAAATTGAGCGGGTGAGATTCATCGTGGCAGCGGTCGCCGCATTCCTGGGCTTTGGTGTGTCGGTGGGCGTGTTGGTGGCGCCACCGACGGCGGCTGCGCCGAGTAGCTGCGATTACCCGGACTGCACGCCAGGCATCCTCCCGCATGTCGTGCTTGGCGCTCCGTGCGACCACACCACTTACTTCGTGTACGGGACCGCCGACTACGACATTTCCTTCGCCACGCAACCCGGACGGCTGATGTTCTGCGGCTCACCGAGGAGATATGAGCCTCGATGGTTCCGGTCGCCTCCGATGGCCGGCATCAAGGATGAGAACTCGCTTTGCACCGACTACCCGGAGTACTACGTCGCGCAGGCGCCGGACGGTCTATTCCTGGTGTGCAATGCGCATGACGGTCGACAGGTCTGGGAACGCGGCGACACGTAATCCGAATCCGATTGAATTTACGGAAGCGTGTTCGGTATCTCGGGCCACGTCTGGAACGGGCCAGGGCCCCAGTAGTCGAAGTCATGGATCGTCCCGTCTTTGTCGCGATGGTGGGCGTCGTGGCACGTGGTGTTGTCCCATTGGGGTCCCCATGCCGGGTTAAAGGGCAGGCTAGGGCACCAGTGGTATCCCACAAACGGCCACGGCGGGTCGTCGGCACGAGCTGTGGCTGCGGTGCCCACGCCCGCCAGTCCAAGGCCGGTGGTGACCATGATCGCTGCGACGGCGAAGCGCGTGACGGTGTTCATGCGAGAACCGTATCTGAGCGCCATTCCCATGGAATGCCGAACTCGCTGATTCATCTGTCGGCGCGCGGCAAGGCGCTCTCAGCGCATAGCCGCGACCGCATCGGCGGTCGTGAAGCTGAGGTGCAGTTCGGACAGACCGCGCAAGATATACGTCGGCTCGTAGTTGTACCGGCGCTCGGCGGCCGGCCCGTGGTGGGCTTCGTCAATTGCGATGTGCGACATCCGATCCAGAATGCGCTCGATCGAGACCCGGCCCTCCACCCGCGCAAGCGGACCGCCCGGGCAGGAGTGGACTCCGCGGGCGAAGGCCATGTGTTCACGGACGTTCTTACGGCGCAGGTCGAACTCGTGTGGGTTTTCGAACCGGCGCGGATCCCGGTTGGCGGCACCCGGCAGCAGCATCACGACGGTGCCGGGCGCTATGTCGACGCCGCCAATCGTGGCGGCCTTGCGGGCGAGCCGGCAGTCGCTCTTGACGGGGCTGTCCATGCGTAGCGATTCCTCGATAAACCCCGGAATCAGGCTGCGGTCCTCACGCAGCTGCTGCTGGATGTCGGGCCGGTCACCAATGACCTGCAGCGCGGCGCTGAGCAGCTTTGCCGTGGTCTCTTGTCCGGCGGCGAAAAGGAATGTGGCCGAGTGGGACACGTCGATGACCTCGGGTGTGGATCCGTCCGGATACTTCGCCGTGGCAAGCGCGGTCAGCACATCTTCGCGTGGATTGCTGCGGCGGTCCTCGATGTAGGAGCAGAACTTGTCATCGAGCCACTCCAGCGGGTTGATGCCGACCGTTTCGTGGTCGAGTGCCCCGACACGGGCGCCGGGCCGGTCCGCTCCCAAGACAGTCCGGAACTCCTTGTGATCCTCCTCGGGAACGCCCAGCAGATCGGCAATGACCAGGGTGGCGAATGGCTTGGAATATTCGGCGATGAACTCGCACTCGCCGGTGCTCAGGAACTCGTCGAGTTGGCGGTCGGCGAGGCTCCACATGAACTCCTCGTTGTGCTTCAGCCGGCTGGGCGTCAGCAGCCGACTCAGCACCGACCGGGCCTTGGTGTGGTCTGGCGGATCCATGGTGACCATGTGCTCGTTCATCGGGAACTCGCTGCGGTGCTTATCGATCAGCGGGCTGATGTCGTCGCCCTCGGGTTTGAAGGGCAGCGGCGGGAACGGGCCGCCGAGCGCGACGATGTTAGAGAACGTGTCGGGGTCCTTATAGACCTCGGTGGCTTCGTCGTAGCCGGTGACGGCGACGACCCCGTAATGCGGCAGGCGTAGCACCGGGTTTTGGCTGCGCAGGTAGTCAAAGTAGGGATGTGGATTGGGCACCAAAGACCCATCGGTGAAGAAGTCGATCGATTCGTAGTCGCTCATCTGACTGCGCCCTTCCACGGCTGGTTTTACTCGTGATGTTCGGCGGCGATCGGTAGC
This sequence comes from uncultured Actinomycetota bacterium, assembly GCA_963715905.1. GTDB lineage: Bacteria > Actinomycetota > Actinomycetes > Mycobacteriales > Mycobacteriaceae > Mycobacterium. The sequence goes on along the minus strand of CAVQSX010000011.1, from coordinate 152,997 downwards.
GCGCCCAATGTCAAGATCGAGAATATGCTGAGCACCTGCTTAGCATGGCGGTAATGTCGTGGTCAAGGTGGCGACGCTTGGGCCGCGATACGATCCGCGTGATCGGCACGGAGCGCACAGAGTATGGAGCAGCGGCATGACATCGGCCCGCAGGATCGGGGCGCCGGACGCGAAGAATCGCGGCTTGCTGCTCGACACCGCTGAGCAGCTGATGATCGAAGAAGGCTATGCCGCGGTGACGTCGCGCCGGCTGGCGAACAAGGCGGGGCTGAAACCGCAGCTGGTGCACTACTACTTCCGCACCATGGAAGAGTTGTTCGTCGAGGTCTTCCGCCGCCGCGCGGACGAGGGTCTGCAGATGCAGCAGCAAGCGCTGCAGTCGCCGCAGCCGTTGTGGGCGCTGTGGCGATTCGGTACCGATCCCGGGTTCACCCGCATTTCCATGGAATTCATGGCGCTAGCAAATCATCGCAAGGAGATGCGAGCCGAAATCGCTTATTACGCTGAACGTTTCCGAGAGGGAGAACGCGCAGCGGTGACGTCTGCGTTGCAGCGCTACGGTGTGGATACACACGATGTGCCGCCGGTGGTGTGGGCGGTGCTGATGACCAGCTTGTCCCGGTTCCTGGTGCTTGAGCAGGCGGTCGGCATGTCGAGCGGTCACGCCGAAACTCTAGAAATCGTCGAGAGCTACCTGCGTCGTCTGGAAGGCGAGCCAAAGTCCATCGCGGGAGTGTCACCGGCCTGGGAGGTTCACCAGGTCCGTAACGAACAGAGTGCGCCTTTGGGGCCAACCTTGGACACCACTACCTTGCCGTCTACCGACAGGTTGCATTGAATGCCGGCGGCTGTGGCCGGACCCCTGCCGGATGTCGCGGTGACCATCGCCCACTGATCCGGGTTCAACAGGTTCACCGGCTGTACCCACGGGTGACCGGGGCCAACATCGGCATGGACCTGCGGGGTGAATGAATAGTTGTTGTGGCTGTAGTCGGAGAAGAGCGTCGGGTCTTGATCCTGGTAGAAGATGTCGACGTTGACCGGGTCGTTGGATGTGACGACGTACACGACCTGGTGCCAGACCGGGTCAGCGTGGGCTTGTCCGGTGCTCATAGATAGACCCGCCAGGGCTGCTGAAAAGGCCAGTAACGTGGCCGAGCCGACGCCCAACAGCCTTTTCATAGTGGTCATGTCGCTCCTCCAGCTGCGCTGCGTGGACCTGCGGTGCGGTTCATCACCCGCTCTGCGGCCTGCCAGTGTGCTTCGGCAACCCACAGCCGTGCAAAGGATGCTATCGCTTCATCAGGCGAAACGCCCCTGATTATTCGTTTTATCTCCGCAGCCGGATGGCTGGCAAGTGAGGTGGCGATAGATCGCCACCCCTCGTCGAAGGAAGCACGGGGCAGCACCCGATCCACCAGGCCAATGCGTTCGGCCTCGACGGCGTCCACCGGGGTTCCGGTGCCCGCCAAAAGCAACGCCTTACTCTTGCCGACCAGCGCAGCAAGTCGTTCGGCGCCGCCCCAGGCCGGCATGATCTCCAGCTGCACTTGATTGAAGGCGATCTTGATGTCGTCGGCGGCCAATCGGATGTCGGCCGCGACAGCGACCTCGGCGCCGCCGCCGAAGGCGTGCCCGTTGAGCGCGGCGATCACTGGGCCCGGGAACGCCGCGAGCTGATCGCAGATGGACCGCATCCGTCGCGCCATTGCCGCGGCGTCCTCCACGGTCCGTAGCGCACTCAGTTCCTTGAGGTCACCACCCGAGACGAAAGCCCGGTCGCCGGCGCCCTTGATCACCAGGGCCCGGGCGCCGGCCACCGCGTTGAGTGCATTCTCCAGCTGCTCCATGGTGTCCAGCGCGATGGCATTGCGCGCGTGCGGGCGATCGATGGTGAGCACCGCCAGCCCGTCATCGAACTCGAGGTCAACCACGTGTTATTGCTCCTTGGCCGAAAACACCGATATTGGCATTCTCTTGGGCGGAGAATAGCATCGTCGCTGCACGCTCCCGGGGATCGATCAAAGAGGATTGAGGTGGCTAAATGCCGAACCGAATTGCGGTCGCGGCTGGTGCGGCGCTTACGGTAGCCGTTCTTGCCGCTTGCAGCTCGGGGCCCCAAACCCGGCTTTCCAGCGCGGCCTCTGTGACCGTCGATGGACACGACGCAAAGATTCAGGTCGTCAAGTGCGGCCAGCTGGAGTGGAACCGGACGATCGACATCGGTGGAGATTTTTCCGGGGCCAAGGCCGTCGTCGACCAAAGCGCCCACCCGCTTACCGCGACGTCGGTCCGTATCCAGAACCTGGGCGGCTTCACCGGCGGGTACTCGCAGGGTGCCGGCGGCAGCGCCAACGTCAGCCTCAACGGCGACACGTTCACGATCGCCGGAAGTGCCAACGGATTCAAGACCGACAAACCCGGTGAACCGGCTACCGCCGATTTCAAAATCATTGTGACGTGCTGACCCGCTGCCGGCCGAGCTGATCCGGGGGCCGCGCATTGCGGCCGAGCGGGCAAGAGAATAGTATTCTCACAAAACGCGAAGGAGAATTTCATGGGGCAGATTTCGCATCGGGAAGACGTTCCGTTCCCGCTGTTTGACGCCGATAATCACCTCTACGAGCCGCCGGAAGCGCTGACCAAGTTCCTGCCCAAGGCGTACAAGGACTACGTCCAGTATGTGCAGATCAACGGTCGGACGAAGATCGCGATCCGTGGCCAGATCAGCAACTACATTCCCAACCCGACCTTCGAGGTCGTCGCCCGGCCGGGTGCCTGGGAGGAATACTTCAAGTTCGGCAACCCGGACGGCAAGACCAAGCGCGAGCTGTTCGGTGAGCCGATGCGCGCGATCCCGGCGTTCTTCGAGCCCGGCCCACGCCTGGAGAAGATGAATGAGCTGGGTCTGGACCGCACCCTGATGTTCCCGACGTTGGCTAGCCTCCTCGAGGAGCGGCTGTCGGACGACCCCGTTGCGATCCACGTCCTGGTCCATGCGCTGAACGAGTGGCTCGATGAGGTCTGGGGCTTCAACTACCAGAACCGCATTTTCACCACCCCGGTCATCACCCTGCCGATCGTGGAGAAGGCGATCGAAGAGCTGGAGTGGGTGGTCAAGCGCGGTGCGCGTTGCATCCTCGTCCGCCCGGCGCCGGTCCCCGGCTTCCGTGGCCCCCGGTCGTTCGCACTGCCCGAGTTCGACCCGTTCTGGGAGCGGGTCGTCGAGCACGACCTGCTGGTCGGCATGCACTCCAGCGACAGCGGCTACTCCCGGTACACCTCCGAGTGGGACGGTGCCGACCAGGAGATGCTGCCGTTCCAAACGAATGCAATGGGCATCCTCAACGAGTGGCGGCCGATTCAGGACTCGGTGGGTTCGTGGGTCATCCACGGTGCGCTCTACCGCCATCCCAAGCTGAAGGTCGCGATCGTCGAGGCCGGTTCGAAGTGGATGACGCCGCTGCTGGACGGACTGGCTGAGGTCTTCCGGAAGGCCCCGGAGGTTTTCCCGAGCGACCCCGTCGAGATGGTCAAGAACCGAATCCACGTCAGCCCGTTCTTCGAGGACGGTATCGACGATCTGGTCAACCTGGTCGGTGTGGATCAGGTGCTGTACGGCTCGGACTGGCCGCACCCTGAAGGGCTGGCGGAGCCGACCTTCTACATCAACGCGCTGGCGCACCTGCCGATCGAGGATCAAGCAAAGATCATGGGCGGGAACCTTTCGCGCCTTGTCACGGTGTGACAGACCGCCGATTCGGGCGGTGACGATGCAGGGCGCGAAGCGGCCTGAGGTGGGGGTACCGCCCGCTTGCGGGGGAGAGTCGGCCAATCAACTGTGGCGGACCATCCCTGAGATGGTCTTGAGTGCGGCGGACCGATTCGGTGACGCGGAAGCGGTTGTGGACGGTCCGTTGCGCTTGACGTTCGCTCAGGTCGTCGAACGGATACGTTGCGCGGCGGGGGCTTTCGCCGATCTTGGCATCGGCCAGGGTGAACGGGTCGCGATCTGGGCACCCAACTCCGCAGAGTGGATAATCTCGGCGTTCGGACTGCTCACAGCAGGCGGCGTGCTGGTGCCGGTGAACACACGGTTCAAGGCGGACGAAGCGGGCGACATCATCGCGCGTAGTGGGGCGAAGGCCGTCCTGGTTCAAAAGGGATTTCTGGGCCAGGACTACGCGGCCCCTCCTGGGATACCGGTCATCGATCTGAAATCCGACTTCCTTTCCAGTGGTTCGCCGTTCGAACGGTCGGTGAACGGCACCGACATCTCGGACATCATCTTCACCTCGGGTACCACCGGCCGCCCCAAGGGCGCGATGTTGAATCATCAGCAAACACTGCGGATGTATGAGGAGTGGGCGACACTCGCGGATCTGCGCGAAGGCGACCGCTACCTACAGATCAATCCGTACTTTCACACGTTCGGGCTGAAGGCGGGGCTCATTACCTCCTTCCTCCGGGGTGCGACGATGCTTCCCGTCGCGGTTTTCGATGTCGATACGGTGGTGGATCTCGTTGAACGCGAACGCATCACGATGCTGCCAGGGCCGCCGACGCTGTACCACTCGTTGCTGGCGCTATCCGATAAGTCCAGGCTGTCGACGTTGCGGGCGGGCGTGACCGGCGCCGCCGATATCCCGGTCGAGTTGGTGCATCGCATTCATAGCGAACTGCCGTTCAAAACGTTGATGACTGGTTACGGGCTCACCGAGGCGGGCAATGTAACCCTGTCCCGGCCCGGCGACTCGTTCGAGGACGTGGCCACCACCGCGGGCCTGCCCTGCGACGGGGTCGAGGTGCGCATCGCCGATGACGACGAGGTCCTGGTCCGTGGCTACGGCGTGATGGCCGGCTACCTCGATGATCCCGCCGCGACCGCCGACGCCGTCGATGCCGACGGCTGGCTGCACACCGGAGACCTGGGGAGTTTCGACGACGCGGGTCGGCTGCGCATCGTCGGCCGCAAGAAAGACATGTTCATCGTGGGGGGCTTCAATGCCTATCCGGCCGAGATCGAAGGGTTTCTGTTGAGCCACCCGGCCGTCGCGCAGGCCGCGGTCATCGGTGTCCCCGACGAGCGGCTCGGGCAAGTCGGCAAGGCGTTTGTCGTCCGGAAAAGTTGTCTCGAGGATCAAGAACTGATCGACTGGTGCCGCGAACAGATGGCGGGATTCAAGGTGCCGCGGTCGGTGGAGTTCCTCGACGCCCTACCCTTGAACGCCACCGGCAAGGTAGTCAAAGACCTGCTGCGCTGAATCGTGTTAGTCGATATGCCGGAAATGAGAACAACATTTCCACAGCTCGTCAGGATTTCCGGTATGGCAGGACGGCGGTTTCGGCATCGCCCGCAATGGGTGGTGATAACGTGGCTCTCTTGAGGCTGTCGACGCGAACAGTTGCATGCCCGCGATGTGCTCGCGCGCTGTTGCAGGCGCCGAGTATGGTGGCGCAAGTTCGGTCGGCACCGGGATATCGTGGCCGGCCGGCGATGGTTAAAAGCAAAACTTGCCACAGGCGGGCAAGTGGTAGAGGAGTTCCAGGTTGAGTCACGAGCAGCCGCGTTCGCAGGCTGGTGAATGGTGAGTGGCAGCGCCCGCCAGAATGTTGCTGACACGAAATTGGTTCCGGTGAGCGAGGACGACGCACTGCCGACCGCAGCAGAAATGCGGTCGCTGGCCGATCAGGCCGAGGCTGAGGCCGCAGAAGCTGAGGCTCTTGCCGCCGCCGCACGTGCGCGTGCCCGTGCCATCCAACTGCGCCGCGAGGCCGAAGTCGCTGAAGCCAAGGACCAACCGGCCGCGGAAACAGTCGCGCGAGAAGGTGTCGCCGAAGAAGCGGTAGCGGAAGAAATCGCGCCGGAAGATATCGCGTCGGCTGACGAGCCGGAAGACGTCGCACCCCAAGATGTCGAGGCTGAAGAAAATCCGGACTCGGCCATCGGCACGGCGCAATCTGACACCTCGGACTCCGAAGCCTCCGTTGTCGATGATGCGGAGCAGACGCCCGGACGGCGCCGGCTCAGGTGGCTCAGGCGGCCAAGGCTGTCCACCATTGCCGCGGCCGTTGCGATTGTCGTCATTGTGGCTGCGCTCGCGGGCAGCGTGTACATGGTTCTGGATCATCGTCATGCGGTCGAGCAACGTCGGCGTGCGGCCGAGTTCACCGCGGCGGCGCGACAGGGCGTCGTGACATTGACATCGCTGGACTTCGAGCATGCTAAAGAAGGGGTGCAGAACATCATCGATGTCTCCACTGGCTCCTTCAAAGACGACTTCGTCAAGATGGCTGACGATTTCACCAAGGTGGTGCAAGAGTCGAAGGTGGTCGCGCAGGGCAGCGTTCAGGCCGACGCCGTGGACCTGAACACGATGACGGATGATTCGGCTGTGGTGCTGATCGCCAGCACGTCGGAGGTTACCAACGCGGCTGGTGCCAAACAGGAACCACGTAAGTACCGGCTGATCGTGACGGTGGCCCGCGACCATGGCCAGCTCAAGTTGTCGAAAGTGGAGTTTTTGCCGTGACCGCAGACGAAAGCTCGGTCGTCGAGACAGCAGAATCCGAGGCCGACGCCGAGGACACGACCGACGCTGAAGAGACTGCCGAAGCCGAAGCGACCGAGGACATCGATGATCGCAATTCGGATGACTCGAGTCCCGGTCGGTTGAAACGCTCCGCTGCCCGCGTCAAGGCGCTGGCATCTGGCCGGATCCTTGCTGGCCTGCTGGCGTTTCTGGTCGCGGCTTCGCTGATCTTGCTCGGTTCACTCCTGTATTTCTCGTACCTACCGGATCGGCAGACCGATGCGGCCGCCGTTAAATCGGCGCTCTCGGCCGCTTCCGATGGCACGGTCGCCGTTCTGTCGTATTCTCCGGACACCCTCGATCGGGACTTTTCTTCCGCGAAGTCCCATCTGACGGGCGACTTCCTGAAGTACTACGAACAGTTCACGCAGCAGATTGTCGGACCCGCCGCCAAGCAAAAGGGCGTTAAGACGACCGCGGTGGTGCTTCGTTCCGCTCTGACTGGGGAACTGCACCCGGACTCCGCGGTCGTGCTGTTGTTCGTCAATCAAACCACCCAGAGCAAGGATCGGCCCGAGCCGACTATGACATCCAGTAGCGTGCTGGCCACGATGACGAAAGCCGATGGGCAGTGGCTGATTTCGTCGTTCAATCCGGTGTAGAGCTGTTCGGACGAGTGTGATGACGAACGACATCCATTCGTTGGTGATCGCATCGGACTATCGCGTGCCGGATCCGACGCGGGTGTGGCCGCTGCTAGAGCGCAATAAAGCTGCGCTGGCCGATATTGGCGCCCACCACGTCCTGGTCTATACGTCCACGCATGATTACGGTCGCGTCCTGGTCATGATCGGAGTGCACAGCCGCGAGCGGATCGTGGATCTCTTGCGCTCCCGGGTTTTCTTCGACTGGTTCGATGCCGCGGGCGTCGAGGACATCCCCGCGGTCTTCGCCGGCGAGATCGTCGACAGATTCATCGCAGAGACACCCGCCACCTTGAGAGCGCCCGGAGTTGTGGTGGCCGGAATCGGGTCCGTCGACGATGTGTCGACCCTGACCGCGGAGGTCGGCGGCGCGATGGCCAGATTTACCGCCGCCGGCATCCGAAAAACCTGGGTCTTTCAGGCTTTCGACGACGAGCACGAGGTCTTGATCCTGCAGGAGTTCCCCGACGAAGAGAGCGCGCGGGAATGGATCGACCATCCCGACGCCGCGGCTGAGTGGATGTCCGGGGCCGGAGTGGGTGCTTATCCGTCGCTTTTCGTCGGCCGCTTCTTCGACATGATGCGCATCGAGACTTAAGTGAGCGGGCCTCTCGATGTTCGTGTGCCTGTGTAACGGGGTCACCAGCCACATGGTGGCCGACGTAGTCGCAGCCGGGGCGTCGACAACCAGGGAAGTGGCCAAGGCTTGCGGAGCGGGCGCCGATTGCGGGCGGTGCCGGCGGACCGTGCGGGCGATCCTCAATTCAGCAAGTCCGGATCGAACCGCTCGCCCGGTCTGATCAGCGACGCGGGCTGCCATCGGGCGACATCGGTTGAACGAGTTCGACTAGCAGGGGCGGAATCTCGAGCCGCGGCAAGACCGCCTCGACCAGCACCATGCGGTCCTGGTGCTCGGCAGCCGCGGTAAGTGCGTCGTCGAGTTCGCCGTAGGTTTGTGCCCGGAACGCCAAGTGATTGGCCACCCCGAGGGCGTTGGGGATGTCGGTCCAACTCCAGCTGACGATGTCGTTGTACGGGGCCGTTTCGCCGTGAATCGCCCGTTCGACGGTGTATCCGTCGTTGTTGACCACCACGATGACGGGGGACAGGCTCTCGCGGGAAAAGGTGCCCAGCTCCTGGATCGTCAGTTGCGCGGCGCCGTCGCCGATCAGCAACACAGTCCTGCGGGCGGGCTCCGCCAAGCCCGCTCCGAGCGCGGCGGGCAGTGTGTAACCGATTGAGCCCCAAAGGGGCTGGCCGATGAAGGTGACTCCCTGCGGCAAGCGGTGGTCGGCCATGCCGTAGAACGAGGTGCCCTGATCGGCAAGCACCACGTTTCCCGGCGTGAGCGCGTCACAAAGCCGATTCCACAGCATCTCTTGGGTCAGCGGGCGGTCGCGCGTTGGTGCCTCGGCTGTCTCGGGCCGCGGTTCGTCAGACGCTGACGTTGCCGGTGCTGAAGTGATTCCCCGCCGTGTCAGGATGCCCGCGAGCGCGTCTAGCGCGGCGTCCATTTCCAGCGGCGCGAATACCAGGCCGGCCACGCTGCTCTGGTATTGCCCGATGTCGATGGTCCTGGCCGGCTCGATCAACTGGCTGAAAAAGCCGCTGACCATATCGGTGAACACCACTCCGGCGGTCACCAGAACGGGGGCCTCTTCGATCGCGGTGCGTACCGGCTCGGCGCTGGCCGACCCGGCGTAGATCCCGAGGTAATTGGGCGAACTCTCGTCCAGCAGGCTCTTCCCCCACATCAGCGTGGCGTAAGGGACCACGTCGGCTGCCAGCAACGCCTCGAGCTTTTCGACTACCTGCAGGCGATGAACCAACAGATCGGCGAGCACGGTCAACTGGTGATCAGCGATGAGTCCGGTGGCGACGTCAGTGAACATCGACAGCGCGCGGGGGCTGGTGCCGCCGGTGTAGCGGGGCAACGGGGAGTCGGGTGGTTCGGTGGGGAAGCGCGCCACGTCGGTGGACAGCAGGATGTATCCGGGCCGCTTCTGCTCCCGTACCTCGCTGAGCACCCGGTCGATCTCTCTCCGGGCAGATGCTGGCATCAGATTGGCCTGGGCGCAGGTGATTTCACGGCTGATCCGGAAGAAGTGCTCGAAGTCGCCGTCACCCAGGGAGTGATGCAGCGCCCGGCGGGTGGCCTGAGCATCTTTGGAGGGGCCGCCGACGATATGTACCACCGGTACCTGCTCGGCGTAGCTACCCGCGATCGCATTGGCTGCGGAGAGCTCGCCGACCCCGAATGTCGTTACCACGGCTGACATTCCGCGTAGTCGCCCGTATCCGTCGGCGGCGTAGCCGGCGTTCAGCTCGTTGGCGTTGCCCACCCATCGGATGGCTGGGTGGGCGACGATGTGATCGAGAAATTCCAGGTTGTAGTCGCCGGGCACGCCGAAGATCTCCGAGACACCGAGTTCGGCGAGGCGGTCGAGCAGGTAGTCACCCACCGTGTAGACGGATTCAGTGCTGGCGTCAGTCACGACGTCGACGGTACCCGCGGCCGGAATCAACCCCAGCCCAGACGCCGGAGCGCTATGGTGCGGCCATGGCAATCAAAGAATCCCGCGAGATCGTCATCGAAGCCAGCCCCGAGGAGATTCTGGACGTCATCGCCGACTTCGAGGCGATGCCGCAATGGTCGGGGCCGCACCAGAGCGCCGAGGTGCTCGAGACCGGCGACGACGGCCGGCCGAGTCAAGTGAAGATGAAGGTCAAGACGGCGGGGATCACCGACGAACAGGTCATCGCCTACAGCTGGGACGGCAACGAGGTGAGTTGGTCGCTGGTGCGCTCCGCCCAGCAGAAGTCGCAGGACGGCAAGTACACCCTGGTTCCCAAGGGCGCCAAAGGAGAGGCCACCTTGGTCAAGTTCGAAGTCAGCGTCGACCCGAACGTGCCACTGCCCGGTTTTGTACTCAAGCGTGCCGTCAAGGGATCGATGGACGCCGCTACCGAGGAGTTGCGTAAGCGGGTGCTCCAGGTGAGGAAGGGCAAGTAGCCGTCATGACTGGCGGTGGGCCATTGGCCGGTGTGAAGGTTATCGAACTCGGTGGCATCGGACCCGGGCCGCACGCCGGGATGGTGCTCGCGGACCTGGGTGCCGACGTGGTGCGGGTGCGCCGTCCCGGCGGGTTGATGATGCCGTCCGAAGATCGCGACCTGCAACACCGCGGTAAGCGGATCGTCGACCTGGACGTCAAGACGCATCCCGAGGTGTTGCTGGCGCTTGTCGCTAAAGCCGACGTGCTGCTGGACTGCTTCCGGCCCGGCACCTGCGAGCGGCTCGGGATCGGACCCGATGACTGCGCGGCCGTCAACCCGAGACTGATCTTCGCGCGGATCACCGGTTGGGGCCAAGACGGCCCGCTGGCCCAAACGGCTGGCCACGACATCAACTATCTGTCGCAGACCGGTGCATTGTCGGCGCTTGGCTACGCCGATCGACCGCCGATGCCGCCGCTGAACCTGGTCGCCGACTTCGGAGGCGGCTCGATGCTGGTGCTGCTGGGCATCGTCACGGCCTTGTACGAGCGGGAACACTCGGGCACGGGCCAGGTCATCGATGCCGCGATGGTCGACGGGGTCAGCGTGCTCGCCCAAATGATGTGGACCATGAAGTCGACCGGCGCGCTGCGGGATCAGCGTGAATCGTTCCTGCTCGACGGAGGCGCGCCGTTCTACCGTTGCTATGAGACCTCCGACGGCAAATATATGGCGGTCGGGGCTATCGAGCCGCAGTTCTTTGCGGCGTTGCTGACCGGACTAGGCCTGTCACCCGGCGACGTGTCGGGCCAGTTCGAAATCGCCTCCTACCGGCAGATGCACGATGTTTTCGCGGAGCGGTTCGCCGGCCGCACCCGTGCCGAATGGACCGCAGTTTTCGCCGGCACGGACGCCTGCGTCACGCCGGTATTGACCTGGACCGAAGCCGCTGCCAATGAACACCTGAACGCACGGTCGACGGTGATCACCGCCCACGGCGCTGAGCAGGCCGCGCCGGCTCCGCGGTTTTCCCGAACACCGGCCGGACCGGTCGGACCGCCACCTGCGGCCACGACGGCGTTAACCGAAATCGATTGGTAAGAAGCCAATTATGCGCAATAGCCACGAACGTGACCGCGCAGTGCTAGCGTCGCGTCAATGGCGGTACAGGCGTCGCGAGAGATTGTGATCGACGCGCCTCCGGAAGTAATTATGGAGGCGCTGCGAGATGTTCGCGTCTTATCGGCCTGGTCTCCCATGCATAAACGGATCGAAGTCCTTGACCGGTACCCGGATGGTCAACCCCATCACGTAAAGGCCGTCATCAAGATTCTGGGGATCGTCGACAGGGAGATCCTCGAATATCATTGGGGCCCCAACTGGGTGGTCTGCGATGCCGAAGAGACATTTCAGCAGCATGGGCAGCATATCGAGTACATCGTCGAGCCCGAGGGCGTCGATCAATCGCGGGTCCGTTTCGATATCACCGTCGAACCGTCGGGCCCAATTCCGGCTTTCATTGTCAAGCGCGCGAGCAAGGTCGTGTTGGACGCCACGACCGAGGGGTTGCGCGATTGGGTGGTCAATAACACTTAATTACGGCGAGCAGACGCAAAAGCCCCCGACACGCCGGGCGTGCGGGAGCTTTTGCGTCTGCTCGCCGAGGTCGCTATGTCATTGAGTATTTCCGGCGTTACCGCTTAATTTGCAACACAATCTCGAATCACATTGCTAGCTTTGTATGAATGGCCGTACAAGCCTCACAGGAAATCGTCATCGATGCGCTGCCGGAAGTGATCCTGGACGCGCTAGCCGACATCGGCTCGGTGCCGTCATGGTCCCCGGTGCACAAGAAGGCCGAAGTCATCGACACTTATCCCGACGGACGGCCGCACCACGTCAAGGTCGCGATTAAAGTGATCGGGCTCGCCGATCACGAAGTGCTCGAATACCACTGGGGCCCCGACTGGGTGGTGTGGGACGCCAAGAGGACCGCTCAGCAACACGGTCAACACGTCGAGTACACCCTGCGGCGTGAGGGCGAGACCAAGACGCGGGTGCGTTTCGACATCACGATGGAACCGTCGGCGCCGCTGCCGGAGTTCTTGGTCAACCGCGCGCGCAAGAGAGTCCTCAAAGCCGCGACGGAGGGTCTGCGAGACTTCGTGGCCAGTCGCAACGGTTCGGGGCCGTCCGAGTAATCGCTCAGTCGCGGAGCGCGGACAGTCGCCGGATCGCCTCGTCGAGGGTGTCGTCACGCTTGCAGAAAGTGAAGCGCACCAGGTGATTCCAGACGTCCCCGTGCGTTGAATCACGTGCTTCGGCCGGTTCGAGGAACGCCGACATGGGGATGGCGGCCACCCCGAATTTTTCCGGTAGCGTCGCGCAGAACGCCGTGCTGTCGTCGTAACCCAGCGGGCGCGGATCGGCGCACAAGAAGAACGTCCCGCAGCTGTCGTGCACGGTGAAGCCGATCTCGGTCAGCCCGGCCGCCAGCCGATCGCGTCTGGACTGCAGAGTGTTCCGCAGCGCGGTCACCCAGGCGTCCTCGGTGTCCAGCGCCAGGGCGACCGCCGGCTGAAACGGCGCGCCGCCGACGTAGGTCAAATACTGCTTGGCCGCGCGCACTCCGGCGATGAGTTCCGCTGGGCCGCAGGCCCAGCCGATCTTCCAGCCGGTGCAGTTGAACATCTTGGCCGCGCTGGAGATGGTGACCGTGCGCTCGGCCATACCGTCGAAGCCTGCCAGTGGCAGATGCTGGTGGGCGTCGAAAACCAGGTGCTCGTAGACCTCATCGGTAATCACCAAAAGGTCTGCCGCCACCGCGATCTCCGCGATGGCCGCCAGCTCGGTCGCGCTGAGCACCGCCCCGGTGGGGTTGTGCGGCGAGTTGACGATCAGCGCCCGAGTTCGCGGTGTCAGCGCCCGGCGCATTGCGTCGACATCAAGAGCAAAGCCGCCGCCATCGGGAATCAGGGGTACCGCGACTCGGTGTGCGCCGGCCATCGCCACCACCGGGGAGTAGGAGTCATAGAACGGCTCGATCAACAGTACCTCTGAGCCGGGTTCGACGAGGCCGAGAACCGCTGACGCGATCGCCTCGGTGGCCCCGACCGTCACTAGCACCTCGGTATCGGGGTCGTAGTCGATACCGAAATGCCGCCGGCGCTGGCCGGCGATTGCTTGCCGCAGCGGCGCGATGCCCGACCCGGGCGGGTATTGATTGGCGCCTCCCGCAATGGCGTCCTGCGCGGCCTTCAGCATGGCCGGGGGCCCGTCCTCGTCGGGAAAGCCCTGGCCGAGGTTCACCGCGCCGACACGTGCCGCCAGCGCCGACATCTCGGCGAACACCGTTGTCGCGTAGGGGCGCAGCCGCGGCACCGTCATGGTCGTCGAGCCTAGCTTCAGCTCCGATGACGTTGTGCGTGACCAGCGCGATCCTGCCCAACCAACAGGTTGGCCGGGGGCTTTGTTAGGGTGCTGGTACTGGGCCTAATCTTGAGACGGATCCCCGAAACCCCGATTTGCGAACAGGAAGTCGATATGTCCGAAGAAGCCTTCATTTACGAGGCCATCCGCACGCCGCGTGGCAAACAGCGCAACGGCTCGTTGAACGAAGTCAAGCCCGTCAATCTGGTCGTTGGGCTCATCGACGAACTGCGCACCCGCTTTCCCGATCTGGACGAGAACCTGATCAGCGACGTCATCCTCGGCGTCGTGTCGCCCGTCGGTGACCAGGGCGGCGACATCGCCCGCACCGCCGCATTGGTGGCCAAGCTGCCCGAGACCACCGGTGGCTTCCAGCTCAACCGTTTCTGCGCCTCGGGCCTTGAGGCCGTCAACACCGCCGCACAGAAGGTGCGCTCAGGTTGGGACGACCTGGTTCTGGCCGGTGGTGTTGAGTCCATGAGCCGCGTCCCGATGGGCTCCGACGGCGGTGCCTGGGCGACCGACCCTGAGACCAACTACCGGATCGGCTTCGTGCCGCAGGGCATCGGCGCCGACCTGATCGCGACCATCGAGGGCTTCTCCCGTGAGGACGTCGATGCTTACGCGGCCCGTTCGCAGGAGAAGGCCGCCACCGCGTGGTCGGGCGGTTACTTCGCCAAGTCGGTCGTCCCGGTGAAGGACCAGAACGGCCTCGTCATCCTCGACAATGACGAGCACATGCGGCCCGGGTCCACTGTCGAGAGCCTCGGCAAGCTGAAGACCGCGTTCGACGGGGTCGGCGCGATGGGCGGGTTCGATGACGTGGCGCTGCAGAAGTACCACTACATCGAGAAGATCAACCACGTGCACACCGGCGGCAACAGCTCCGGCATCGTCGACGGCGCCGCACTTGTGCTCGTCGGCTCCGAGGCGGCGGGCAAGTCGCAAGGCCTGACCCCGCGGGCGCGCATCGTGGCCACCGCAACCAGTGGTGCTGACCCCGTCATCATGTTGACCGGCCCCACCCCGGCCACCCGCAAGGTGTTGGACCGTGCCGGGCTGACGATCGACGACATCGACCTGTTCGAGCTGAACGAGGCGTTCGCGTCGGTGGTGCTCAAGTTCCAGAAGGACCTGCACATCCCCGACGAGAAGCTCAACGTCAACGGCGGCGCCATCGCAATGGGCCACCCGCTGGGTGCCACCGGCGCCATGATCACCGGAACCATGGTCGACGAGCTTGAACGACGTAACGCGCGACGCGCGCTCGTCACGCTGTGTATCGGCGGCGGCATGGGTGTCGCGACCATCATTGAGAGGGTTTAAGGCTATGGCAGAGAACACGATTCACTGGGATAAAGACGCCGACAATATCGTCACGCTGACGTTGGACGACCCGACCGGCTCGGCGAACGTGATGAACGAGCATTACGCCGAATCGATGCACAACGCCGTCGAACGCCTTGTCGCCGAGAAGGATTCGATTACCGGCGTTGTCATCACCAGCGCCAAGAAGACCTTCTTCGCTGGCGGAGACCTCAAGAGCATGATCCACCTCGGCCCGGAGAATGCCGGTGAGGCCTTCGACACGGTCGAAGGGGTCAAGCGCGACCTGCGGGCGCTTGAGACCCTGGGCAAGCCGGTCGTCGCCGCTATCAACGGCGCCGCGCTGGGCGGCGGCCTGGAGATCGCGCTGGCCTGCCATCACCGCATCGCCGCCGACGCCAAGGGAAGTCAGATCGGCCTCCCCGAGGTCACCCTGGGCCTGCTGCCCGGCGGTGGTGGAGTCACCCGCACCGTGCGTATGTTCGGCATTCAGAAGGCGTTCATGGAGGTGCTGAGTCAGGGGACCCGGTTCAAGCCGGCCAAGGCCAAAGAGGCCGGCCTGGTCGACGAGGTACTGCCGACCGTTGAGGAACTGGTGCCCGCCGCCAAGGCGTGGATCAAGGCCAATCCCGACAGCCACGTCCAGCCATGGGACGTCAAGGGCTACAAGATGCCTGGCGGCACCCCGAGCAGCCCCGGTCTGGCCGGGATCCTCCCGTCGTTCCCGGCGCTGTTGAAGAAGCAGCTCAAAGGTGCACCGATGCCCGCACCGCGGGCCATCCTGGACGCCGCCGTCGAAGGCGCGCAGGTGGATTTCGACACCGCCAGCCGGATCGAGAGCCGCTACTTCACCCAGCTCGTCACCGGCCAGGTCGCCAAGAACATGATCCAGGCGTTCTTCCTCGACATGCAGGCCATTACGTCGGGCAAGTCGCGGCCCGACGGGATCGGCAAGACCCCGATCACCAAGATCGGTGTGCTGGGCGCGGGCATGATGGGCGCCGGCATCGCCTACGTCTCGGCCAAGGCCGGTTTTGAGGTGGTACTCAAAGACGTGAGCGCGGAAGCCGCTGCCAAGGGCAAGGGCTACTCCGAGAAGCTGGAGGCCAAGGCGCTCGAGCGGGGCCGCACTACCGAGGAAAAGTCCAAGGCGCTGCTCGCCCGGATCACGCCGACGGCAGATCCCGCCGACCTCAAAGGCGTCGACTTCGTCGTCGAGGCGGTGTTCGAGAGCCAAGACCTCAAGCACAAGGTGTTCCAGGAGATCGAGGACATCGTCGAGCCCAACGCGCTGCTCGGCTCCAACACCTCCACGCTGCCGATCACCGGTCTGGCGACCGGCGTCAAGCGGCAGGAGGACTTCATCGGGATCCACTTCTTCTCGCCGGTCGACAAGATGCCCCTGGTGGAGATCATCAAGGGCGAGAAGACTTCTGACGAGGCGCTGGCCCGGGTGTTCGACTACACCCTGGCCATCGGCAAGACTCCGATCGTCGTCAACGACAGCCGCGGCTTCTTCACCTCCCGCGTCATCGGCACCTTCGTCAACGAGGCACTGGCGATGCTCGGCGAGGGTGTGGAGCCGGCCAGCATCGAGCAGGCCGGTTCGCAAGCCGGCTACCCGGCGCCGCCGCTGCAGCTGTCCGACGAGCTCAACCTGGAGCTGATGCACAAGATCGCGGTCGCAACGCGCAAGGGTGTCGAGGACAGCGGAGCCACCTACGAGCCGCACCCAGCGGAGGCCGTCGTCGAGCAGATGATCGAGCTCGGCCGGCCGAGCCGCTTGAAAGGCGCCGGTTTCTACGAGTACGTCGACGGCAAGCGCACCCGCCTGTGGCCGGGGCTGCGCGAGACGTTCAAGTCGGGCTCGTCGGAGCCGCCGCTGCAGGACATGATCGACCGGATGCTGTTCGCCGAGGCGCTGGAGACGCAGAAGTGCCTCGACGAGAACGTGCTGATGACCACCGCCGACGCCAACATCGGGTCGATCATGGGCATCGGGTTCCCGCCGTGGACCGGTGGTAGCGCCCAATTCATCGTCGGCTACCAGGGGCCCGGCGGTACGGGCAAGGAAGCCTTCGTGGCACGGGCTCGTGAGCTGGCGGCCAAGTACGGCGACCGCTTCCTACCGCCGGACTCACTGACGTAAGTTTTCTGCGCGAGCAGACGCAAAAGCCCCCAAAACACCTTGTTTTTGGGGGCTTTTGCGTCTGCTCGCGCCATCAGAGCGTGCTGTAGTCCCTGTACTGCATCGAGTCGTACAGTCGGACACCCTTGGCGTTGAGCTTTGCGACCGCTCTGGTGAGCCCGGCGGGCAACATCGAGATCAGTTGCGCACCACGGGTTATAGCCCACACGCCCGCAGCGGAGCCAGGGATGAGGCTCTTGGCGACAACGCGCGCAAAGGCGCGGCTGCGGCGCACTGGATCGGCCATCTGCTGTTCGTAGGTGGCGAAGGCGCGCGGGTAGTCTCCGTCCGCCTGCGCCAGTTCGCCCGCAAGTGTGTAGGCGCCTAGTACTGCGATGCTGGTGCTGCCCCCGACGGCGGGCCCGGGGCAGTACCCGGCGTCACCGACCAGCGTCACCCGCCCGCGCGACCAGGTGTCCAGCTGCAACTGGGTGATCGAGTCGAAGTAGAACGTCGGTGTGCGGTCGAGCTCGTCGAGCCAGCCATCCACCATTGCGTCTATCCCGGTAAACGCTCCGCGCAGTAATTCTTTCTGTCGCGGGACATCTCGGTAGTGGTAATGCAGCTCTTCCTTGCTGCGAAACATGAACAACACGCGTGAGTCGTCCAGTGGTTGGGCGGTGTAGATCCCTGCCAGGTGACCGGCACCGGCGTGCACGACCATCTCCTGCGCGTGCGCAAGAGTTTTCGGCGCCGACAGTACCGCCAGATATCCGCCGAGGAATCGGGTGTGTCCGGCGTCCTCGCCGAAGACCAGGCGCCGGACGTTCGAATGCAGTCCGTCGGCGCCGACCACGACGTCGAACCTGCGTGGCGCCGCGTGTTCGAAGCTCACGTCACCGTCGGGGGAGACTGCCGTGATCGAGTCGCCGAACAGGTACTCGACCTGATCGCGGCCGGCGTCGTAGTAGGCCTCGCTGAGATCGTCTCGCATGATCTCTACGTGGCGGTCGGAAATGGCGCCGGCGACCTTGGCGAGATCGACACGAGCCGGCCGCTGGATCCCCTTGCGGTACAGCGTCAACTCGTCGGTCCCGGTGGCGAGCGCCTCGATCTTCGGCAGTACGCCCATTTTCTCCGAGATTTCCATGGCCGGCCGGAACAGATCGACGGCGTGGCCACCTGTTTTGCGTAAGTGCGGCGCACGCTCGACGACCGTGACGTCGAAACCATGCCGGGAGAGCCAGTAGGCCAGTACCGGGCCAGAGATGCTGGCCCCCGAGATCAGAACACGCATGGCGACCTCCTTGGCGACCTAGTTAGGGTATCCTAACATGGTGGCTCACCTCGGGGTAGGTCAGAAAGGCTCGTCAGCAAAGCGGCCCTCTCATGCGGTGCTCTGGTCCTGCGCATTCTGAGTGAAGGTATCGCCTTCGGTCTGGCCGTTGTCGTTGACGCCGGCGGTGCCGTCGAAGCCGTCGGTGGCCAGGCCGTCGATACCGGCCATGTTCGGTGCAGCTGCCAGGTGCATGGTCCCCGGCGTGGCAAAGGTTGCGGCGCTAACGGGCTGGGCGGTGCTGAATAGCGCGAACGCCGCGACGGTCGCGGCCCCGGCGAATATCAGTTGCAGTACTCGGATTTGGCGACGCCGAGTGTCGGTTGAATTGAGTTCCAGTTCAGCGGTGGTCGAGCGGGTGTTTGTCATGAATCATATTTAGCTTCCCGTTGTCAGCAGCCGGCTAGGTCCTTGTTATCGGTTTGCTGTGAGCCATGGCCCGCCGCCTCCTCGGCCCGTTCCGGGCCGCATCGTTGGCGGGCTAGAGTCCTAGCCATGCGCTTTGGTCTCTTCATTCCGCAGGGCTGGCGAATGGATCTGGTCGGCATCGAACCCGAGAAGCACTGGGCGGTGATGCGGGACCTGGCCACCTACGCCGACGGGAGCGCAGGGTGGGACTCGCTGTGGGTGTACGACCACTTCCACACCGTCCCGCTGCCCAGCGACGAAGCCACTCACGAGGCGTGGTCGCTGATGTCTGCCTACGCCGCGACGACCTCGCGGATCAAGCTCGGGCAGATGTGCACGGCAATGAGCTACCGCAATCCCGTCTACCTGGCCAAGGTGGCTGCTACCGCCGACATCATCTCGGGCGGCCGGATCCAGATGGGTATCGGCGGCGGCTGGTACGAACATGAATGGCGCGCTTACGGTTACGGATTCCCGCCCGCCGGGGAGCGGTTGGCCCGGCTCGACGAAGGCGTGCAGATCATGCGGGCCGCCTGGCGCGACGGAAAAGTCAGCTTCGACGGCAAGCACTACCAGGTCGACGGCGCGATCGTTGCGCCGAAGCCACTGCAGAACAATGGGATTCCGCTCTGGATCGCCGGCGGCGGGGAGAAGGTTACCTTGCGCATCGCCGCCAAATACGCGCAATACACCAACTTTACGCCGGAGCCCGAGGCGTTCGCCCATAAGTCCGAGGTGCTGGCCGAGCACTGCCGCAAGCTGGGCACCGACTACGGGGCCATCGTGCGCTCGGCCAACTTCAACGCCGTCGTCGGCACTTCGGATGCCGACGTCAAAGACCGGTTGGCGCGGATACGCGACCGGATGGTCCGTTATGTGTCGGAGGACATCGCGGATGCGATGCTCGCAGCCGGCAGCGGCCCGGATTCGGCGACGGGCACGGTGGAACAGGTGATCGACCGGATCGCGAAGCTTCGCGACCTCGGCTGCGAGTACGCGATCTGCTACTTCCCGGAGGCCGCGTACGACCGCTCCGGCATCGAGTTGTTCGAACGCGAAGTGATTCCCGCGCTGAGCTAATTGCCGAGTGTCGGACTATCGGGTGCGTCAGATATCACTCGTGACGTATCTCGTTTTGACCGGGGGAGCGGCCAACAGGGGCGGGAGCTCCGTTACCTTTCCCTCGCCGGCACGGAAGCTCCGGTAGGCCTCGTCGTGCTCGACCGTGTCCCAGAGTTGGTACATCATCCAGTGCGCTTCGTCGTCCGCATCGACGAGCACTTCGATGCCGAGATTGCCGTCGAACGCGCGGGTAACTTCCAGCGTTCGGTGCATGAGGTCACGCGCGGCAGGCACCGCGTCGGGCTTGATCCTGAGTTCGAATAACACCGTGACCGGCATAGTGGCCTCCTCACATCGGTCCAGAGTGACGACTACACGGTACGGCGCTGACCTCGTTTGGGCTGGCGGGGCCAGGGTATCTCGCGCCCGGGTCACCGATGCCGGAAAAAAATGAGAATGCGATTATCACTCTAGTGGAATGCTGTTGTAGCTTTTGGTGAGTCACTTATTCTGTTGGTTGACTGTGGATGATCGCTGGAGGATCGCTCGATGCAGAAAGCACTTGCCCCCGAAATCTCGACCTGGCCGGACGAGAACCCGCAGCTGATCGGCAGTCGGTGTGGCGACTGCGGTGCGATCACCTTCCCCGTGCAGCAGCGGTGCCCGCGCTGCAGCGGCGGCGCGATGAGCGACTTGTTGTTGCCGCGCCGCGGAAGCCTGGTTGCATGGAC
The DNA here is from genome assembly GCA_963715905.1 of uncultured Actinomycetota bacterium. Classification (GTDB taxonomy): domain Bacteria; phylum Actinomycetota; class Actinomycetes; order Mycobacteriales; family Mycobacteriaceae; genus Mycobacterium. Next base: position 132,343 of record CAVQSX010000011.1, on the reverse strand, counting down.
CACCCAGGGCTTTGCGCCCGGAGCTCCCTACGCAGGGCCGACCGGCAAGGATTTCGTGCCATTCGGTGTAGGCCTGGTCCAGCTCGGTGACGTCGTCCGAGTCGAGGGCCGGCTGACCGAGAACGACCCGGCCAAGCTGGAGTTCGGCCAGGAGGTCGAATTGACCATGCTGCCGTTTACCGAGGACGCCGACGGCAACGAGATCGTCACGTTCGCATTCCAGCCGGTTTAGAAGGGGCTTGAGATGACTAATGACGTCGCCATCATCGGCGTAGGGCTGCACCCGTTCGGCAGGTTCGAGAAGACCGCGATGGAGATGGGTGCCGAAGCCATCCAGTTCGCGCTGACCGACGCAGGCGTGGAGTGGAAGGACATCCAGTTCGGCTTCGGCGGCAGCCACGAAGTGTCCAACCCGGACGCGGTGACCCGGCTGGTCGGGCTGACTGGCATCACATTCACCAACGTCTTCAACGCCTGCGCCACCGCGGCCAGTGCCATTCAGCAGACCGCCGACACCATCCGGCTGGGCAAATACGACATCGGCATCGCGATCGGCTTGGACAAGCATCCCAAGGGCGCCTTCACCGACGATCCGGCCAAGCTGGCGCTGCCGCAGTGGTACGCGCAAAACGGCCAGTTCGTCACCACCAAGTTCTTCGGCATGAAGGCCAACAAGTACCTGCACGACCACAACATCTCCCAGGCCACCCTGGCCAAGGTCGCAGCCAAAAACTTCCGCAACGGCGCAATAAATCCGAATGCGTTCCGCCGCAAGCCGATGTCCGAGGAGGAGATCCTGAACTCGGCCGTGCTGAACTACCCGCTGACGCAGTACATGTTCTGTGCGCCCGACGAGGGCGCCGCCGCCGTCATCATGTGCCGCGGCGACATCGCGCACAAGTTCACCGACAAGCCGGTGTACGTGCGGGCCACCGAGATCCGCACCCGCCGGTATGGCGCCTACGAGGTGCACGCCACGTTCGGTGCGATGGACGAAGACGTTTCGCCGACGGTGTACGCGGCCAAGGCCGCCTACGAGGCTGCTGGCATCGGACCCGAGGACGTCGACATCGCCCAGCTGCAGGACACCGATGCCGGCGCCGAGGTCATCCACATGGCCGAGACGGGCCTTTGCGCCGACGGCGATCAGGAAAAGCTGTTGGCCGATGGCGCTACCGAGATCCACGGCTCAATGCCGGTCAACACTGACGGCGGCCTGATCGCCAACGGCGAGCCGATCGGCGCTTCCGGGCTCCGGCAGGTGCACGAACTGGTGCGTCAGCTGCGCGGGGAGGCGGGCGAGCGTCAGGTGCCCGGCAGTCCGCGCGTCGGCCTGGCGCAGGTCTACGGCGCACCCGGTACCGCGTCCGCCACCATCCTGTCGCTGTAACGCGAGCAGACGCAAAAGCCCCCATTTCGGCACGAAATTGGGGGCTTTTGCTGGGGGCACCTCCCGCTTGCGGGGGACTGCTCGCGCTAAATCGCCGGGCCCAGGAGGTCGTCGGCGTCGCGGATGATGTAGCCGTAGCCCTGCTCGGCTAAAAACCGTTGCCGATGCGCGGCGTACTCGGCGTCCAGGCTGTCGCGGGCCACCACCGAGTAGAAGATGGCGCCGCCGCCGTCGGCCTTGGGCCGCAGTAGCCGGCCCAGTCGCTGGGCCTCCTCTTGGCGTGAGCCGAACGTTCCTGAAACCTGAACCGCCACTGAAGCTTCCGGCAGGTCGATGGAGAAGTTGGCGACCTTGGACACCACCAGCGTGGAGATCTCACCGCGGCGAAAGGCATCAAACAACTCCTCGCGTTCACGGGTCTTTGTCGACCCTTGAATCACCGGGGCGTTGAGCTCGGTTCCGAGCTCATCGAGCTGATCCAGATATGCGCCGATCACCAGGGTCTGCTCTCCGGGGTGCTTGTCCAGAATCGACTTGACCACAGCCATTTTGGTGTGCGCCGTCGAACACAGCTTGTACCGTTCCTCCGGTTCGGCGGTGGCGTAGATCATCCGTTCGTTGTCGGTCATGGTGACCCGGACCTCGACGCACTCCGCCGGCGCGATCCAGCCCTGGGCTTCGATGTCCTTCCACGGTGCGTCGTAACGCTTCGGCCCGATCAGGGAAAAGACATCGCCCTCGCGGCCGTCCTCGCGGATCAACGTGGCCGTCAGCCCCAACCGCCGTTTGGACTGCAAGTCGGCGGTCATCCGGAATACGGGCGCCGGCAACAGGTGCACCTCGTCATAGATGATCAGGCCCCAGTCGCGGCTGTCGAACAACTCGAGGTGGCGGTACTCGCCCTTGGTCCGGCGAGTGATCATCTGATATGTCGAGATGGTGACCGGCCGAATCTCCTTGCGCTCGCCGGAGTATTCACCGATTTCTTCCTCGGTTAGTGACGTGCGCGCGATCAACTCGCGTTTCCATTGCCGGGCAGCAACGATGTTGGTGACCAGGATCAGCGTCGTCGCACCGGCCTTCGCCATCGCGGCGGCGCCGACCAGCGTCTTGCCGGCGCCACACGGAAGTACCACCACCCCGGATCCGCCGGCCCAGAACGAGTCGGTGGCCAGCTGCTGGTAATCGCGCAGCTGCCAGCCGTCCTCGTGCAGGCTGATCGGATGCGCTTCGCCGTTGACGTAGCCGGCGAGATCCTCGGCGGGCCAACCGATCTTGAGCAGCATCTGCTTGACCCTGCCACGCTCGCTGGGATGCACGATGACGGTGTCATCCTCGATGCGGGTGCCGAGCATGGGTGCAATCTTCTTGTTGCGCAACACCTCTTCGAGGACCGCTCGGTCCAGGCTTACCAGCGTCAGACCATGTACTGGGTGTTTGACCAGTTGCAACCTGCCATAACGGGCCATGGTGTCGACGATGTCCACCAACAGCGGCTGTGGCACCGCGTAGCGGGAGAAACTGACCAGCGCATCGACGACCTGTTCGGCATCGTGGCCGGCGGCGCGTGCGTTCCACAGCGCCAGCGGTGTGATGCGGTAGGTGTGTATGTGTTCGGGCGCGCGTTCCAGCTCGGCAAACGGCGCGATGGCGGCGCGCGCCGCACCGGCCTGCTCGTGGTCAACTTCGAGCAGCACGGTCTTATCGGACTGCACGATCAATGGGCCGTCTGTCATGTGATCCATTATCCGCCGACGGCCGACACCACCGACGTGATGCGATGGATCGCGAAGTCACGCAGCCGTCCGGACGCCGAGTCATAGGCCACCAGCTGGCCGCCCCGCACGGTAATCGGCGACACCACCCGCTGAGTGGCCACACCGGCGGCGTCGAGATAGTCGATCACCAGCGTGTCTTGATCACGTGCCGCGCGCTGCAACAGCGACATCGCAACAGCGGGATCGACGCGCATACTGCCGAACGGTGCGACTGTCACTTTACGCAGCACCGAGACGACGGCGTTCAGCGTCTCATTGCTCGGGTGCGACGGCGTGCGGTGCGGCCGGCGCTGCTGCGGCGTTGCAACCCGGGCTCCGTGTGGCCGGACGTCGACGATGACGCCCGAAGAATCTTCCGCAGCCGGGGCGAAGCCCGCGGCCCGTAACGCGGTGAGCACTTCCGCGATCGGCGCTGGTGACACCGCCACCGTCGGCGCCAGCGCACGCAACTGCAACTGTTCGGCGGCAGGCGCCGCCACCGCCTGGGCCAGCAACGCCGGGTCTTCGCACCGTACGAAAGATGCGGCCATACCGATTCGAAGCTGGCCATGGCGACGCGCAACGTCGTCGATAAGATATCTAAGCCCTTGCGGCACTGGTGTTTTAGAGTGCTTGACGAAAAACGCATGCATCCAGTCACGGGTTTTGCCGACGTCGAGCGCATGCCGGATCGATTTTTCGCTGATGCGATATACCATCGCCGCGCCGGCTGATTCAACGGTGGCGACAACGGCCAGCTGTTCGGCGAGGTCGCGCTCCAGTGGACCTGGCACCACAACAGTCAGGTCGGCCTGGACCAGGAAATGGTCGATCGGCTTGGGCAGCGTACGCGTCATCACCGCGACGGCCGCAGCGGAGGCCGCGGCCGGTTCCAGGGCGTCGCCCAGCAGCATGCGACCGGGCGTGCTGATCGCCCCGCGGCCCACCAGGCCAACCGCGTGAGCCTCCGCCAGCAGATCCGCAACGGGTCCCGGCTGCAGTCGCCGGGCCCAACGTGGGCGCAGCCAGATCAGCGCCGCAGACGCTTCGGCGGCGTCGACACCCCCGCCGGCGGGTAGCCCGGACAGCATGCCGAGCAAGAGTCGGCGATCCAGCGGCGCGGCGGTAGAGAAGAGTGAATCTGACAGGGCGCCATAGGGTTTGGCATCTGGACCGCGGCTGCCAATTAGCGCGGGCCGACCGGGCAGGTCGAGCCACGTGCTGGCCAGCAAGTGCCAACGCTCGGCGGGGGACAGTGCCGCGTACCGGTCAGCGGCCACCGTTGGAGCCCAATAAGGTCCGTCGCCGCTGACCGGCTCGGGGTCGGGCATGCCACTCGCGATCAATCCGGCGGCGGCCGTGATCTCGAGGATCAGTCCCAGCCGAGGCTCAGCGATACCCGTGGATTTGGCCAACCGCTTGACTTCACGGACTCCGAGCCCCCCGCTGCGCAACTCGGAAACGGGCGCAGCGCCCAGGATTCCGAACAGGCCGTCGACCTCACGGAGCAGGTCGATAGCGGCTCCGGCGGCCACAGCATCGGCGTCGTCGGCCGTAGTGGTGGAGACCACCGGGTCGGGCGCCTTCAGCTGCATCGGGCCGGGGCGCTCGCCGCGCAGCACCTGCCCGACATGTCGGGGCAAGATCACTGTTTCCGCGTCGACGCGTCGCAGCAGGCCCGTCGCCAGCAGTTGCGGCACCGGCCGGTCGGCTGGGGCGCCGGGCGCGGCATCGCGGGTACGCCCCATCGGGGACCCCTCCAGCAGTTTGTCGAGCACGTCTCGCTGCGCCTGGTCGAGCCCGTCTATGAGGGCGGCGATCTCTTCGCCGGTGTGCGAGTCGTCCTCGAGGGTGACTTGCCCCGGATGCCACGGCAACGACGTGCCGGCGTCGGGGGCCACCCGCACCGCGGTCTCCCCCCAGGCCAGGGCGCGTTCCCGGAGGTCATCCAGCGCGGCGAGCGCGTCAGCTTGGGAAGCGCGGTCACCGAGCAGCGCCAGCAGCTTGGCGGTTGGCACCGGAGTGGTGTCGGCCTGCAGAACCAGCAGTGCGTCAAGGACCGCAAGCCGCAGGTAGTCGAGTTCGTCGGTGGCAGCCTTGACCGATTGACGCGCCTGAGCGCGCGCCGCCAGCGCGGCGATACTGCCGGGCGGCGGCTGGGCCAGGTCCGGGCGTAGCTCCAGCAGCCGGATCAGCCTTCCGTCAGGCAAGTCGGCCAGCCAGGACCCCAGCGGGACATCCGCGGTGTTATCGGTCATTGCTGACCAGCGTAAAGCAGCCGGCGGACACCGAGGTTACGGTTCGTGGCCTCGTGCTCCGTGCGCGAGCGCGACCTGTCAGAATGGATCTCGTGGCTGACACTGCTGAGGGCAAGGCGCGCAAACCCAGGTACGTCGACAACGGCTGGCCGACGGCGGACCCGGACGACCATGCGGTGAGTGAACTCGCATGCGATCGGACGGGTGCGTTATCCCCCTTCGGTGAGCTGGTGTTTCCGCTACCCTCCGACGACCTGCCGTACGTCCACCCGGTTACCGTCCTGAACCGTTAGGTCGCGAGGATGACTGGGGCGTCCAGTGCATCCAGGCCCGGTGCGACCTGGGGGTCGGCGGAGTCGGGCGCGGGCACGCTGTCACATCTGGACGAGCGGGGTGCAGCGCACATGGTCGACGTCACCGAGAAGGCGGCCACCAAGCGCACCGCGATTGCCGCGGGTGCGCTGCGCACTTCTGCGCAAGTGGTGGCCCTGATCTCGGCCGGCGGACTACCCAAGGGCGATGCGCTGGCCACCGCGCGGGTGGCGGGCATTCTGGCGGCAAAACGCACCGGCGACTTGATCCCGCTGTGTCACCAGCTCGCGCTTACCGGAGTCGACATTGACTTCTCCGTCGGCGAATCGGATATCGAGATCATCGCGACGGTGCGCAGCACCGATCGCACCGGCGTGGAAATGGAGGCGCTGACCGCTGTCAGCGTCGCCGGACTCACCCTGTACGACATGATCAAGGCCGTCGACCCGGCTGCGCGCATCGATGACATTCGGGTGCTGAGCAAGCAGGGTGGCAAAACCGGAACGTGGGTGCGGTGATGAGCGCCCGATCCGCGCGGGTCATCATCGCCTCGTCCCGGGCGTCGGCCGGCGAATATACCGATCAGTGTGGACCGATCATCACTGAATGGCTTGAACAGCATGGATTTTCGGCTGTGCACGCGGTGGTTGTGGCCGATGGTGGGCCGGTCGGTGAGGCGCTGGGCGACGCACTCGACGATGGTGCCGATTTGATCATCAGCTCCGGCGGCACCGGCATCTCGCCCACCGACACCACGCCGGAGCAAACCGTTGCGGTGCTGGATTACCTGATTCCCGGACTGGCCGACGCAATCCGCCGCTCCGGGCTGCCGAAGGTGCCCACCGCGGTGCTCTCACGTGGAGTGTGCGGGGTGGCGGGCCGGACTCTGGTTATCAACTTGCCGGGATCACCCGGCGGCGTACGCGACGGTCTAGCCGTGCTCGCCGACGTGCTGGACCACGCGCTTGAACAACTGGCCGGCGAAGATCACCAGCGATGACGCTGGTGCTCCGCGCCATCGTGACGGACCGGCCGATCTCACTGGCCGAGCATGAAGAGCTGGTGAGCCACCAGGCGGCGGGAGCCGTCGTCGGGTTCGTCGGCGTGATCCGCGACCACGACCATGGACGCGGGGTGTCCCGACTGGAGTATTCCGCGCACCCGTCGGCCGAGCAGGTCTTTTCCGAGGTACTCACCGAGGTGGCTGAGCAGTCCACCGGAGTGCGTGCCGTCGCCGCCAGCCACCGGATCGGCGTCCTGCAGATCGGCGAGGCGGCCCTGGTGGCCGCGGTGGCTGCCGACCATCGACAGGCGGCATTCGCCACCTGCGCCCGGCTGGTCGACACCATCAAGGCGCGGCTACCAGTGTGGAAGCACCAATTCTTCGATGACGGAACCGAAGAATGGGTGGGTTCGGCCTAAAGCGGTCTTAGGTCAGCTTCCGCTTTACGTCAGCTGATGGCGGACGGCTGCGCGAGCGCGTCCAATGCATCGTTTCCGTGCACATCCTGCGACTGAATCGCGTCCCACAGTCTCTGTGTGTAACCAACGTTCGAGGCCGGCTGCGGTTCGACGGGCCCACCATCGAGAACAGGGGCCGGCGGCAGGGCGTCAGCCGGCGGCGCGGGCTGGTCGTTGGCGGCCAGCTGAACCGGCGCGGGCGGGTCTGCCGGCGGCGGCGGAGGAGGCGGCGGGGCGTCTGGCGGAGGAGCGTCCTCCGGAGGTGGGGCCAGCGGGGCGGGGGCGCCGTTCATCCCGGGCGCGTCCAGCGGTGCGTCCAAAGCAGCGGGAGCGGGAAGCACCTCACGCGGGGTTGGACCGGACAGCCCATGACCACACACCGGCCAGGCGCCACGGCCCTGGGTCGCCAGCACTCGCTCAGCGACCGCGATCTGCTGCTCCCTGGTGGCCAGCTGGGCCGACGGGGCGTACTGGCCGCCGCCATGCGCGGCCCAGGTGCCCTGGTTGAACTGCAGGCCGCCCTGGTAACCGTTGCCGGTGTTGATCGCCCAGTTGCCGCCGGACTCACAGCTGGCTACTTGATCCCATTCGTGGTCGGTCGCGGCGGCCGCCTGGGCGGCCAGAGCGATGCTGCCGCTGCCAAGGACCGCCCCGGTAAAGGCGATTTTGGCGACGCTGATGCTCGATGTGCTGGGTTTACGGTGACGTCCACTCATACGTGGGGGGTGGTCCTCTCGCATTACGCGCTTACGAGGTCAGCTGTCGGGTTCGGGTGGGAGAGGCTACCCGGTCAGCTTCGTGTTCCGCAGAATCCGCAAAACGGAGCCGACTTCACCCCAAGGAGTCCAAAGCGACTCCAGGCCGATCACGGTGGACCGGTGGGTCCCCCGTCTCCATCCACTTTCGGTGTCCCCTGCCTACTGGATGGAGCTCAGCGCGGTAGAGAGGGGAGGAACGCCACCGGTCATCTTGGCGAACCTCCGGGAACGGTAGCGGTTTCTGTTGCACCCGTCACGTCTTGCGAATCCGGGCGTTTCGCCCGTCGTCGTTTCGCAAAACGCCAGGAAGACAACGGATCTACGCAGGTCAACGGTGCCCGACACCGGAGCGTGTCCGGGCCGTTATCTTTCCGTTACGTGAGATAACTCACAGTTTCAACCGCCGGCGAACGGCGGCAACACGTCGATCGTCGCGCCGGCGCGCAGCGCTGCGTTGTGGTCCCGGACGGCGATTCCATCGCACAGGTACGAGCAGCGTTCCAGCACTTCGGCAAGGCCAGCACCGCGCATTGCGAGGCCTTCGACCAGTTCGGCCACGGTGCTGCCCGGACGCAGCGGGACCGTTTCGGATTCGGCACCGGCAGCGGCCCGCGCGGCGGCGAAGTAGCGCACCGTCACCTGGATCGTCGGGCTAGCCACCGATGGCGCTCATCGGGCGGTCAGGCTGGACGAAGTTGGGATCATTGATGCCGTGGCCGGCGGGCTTGCCCCACATCGTGGCGCGCCATGCTGCCTCCAATGTGTCGTCGTCCGCGCCGGTGCGGAGCAGACCGCGAAGGTCGGTCTCGTCGGTCGAGAAGAGACAACTGCGGATTTGGCCGTCGGCCGTCAGCCGGGTGCGGTCGCAGGTCGAACAGAACGCGCGCGACACCGACGCGATGACCCCGAACCGTCCAGCCGGCGTGTGCGGGCCCGTGTCGACCAGCCACAGCTCAGCCGGGGCCGACCCACGCGGCGCCGGATCTGCACGCAGCCGGAAGTGTGGCCGCAGCGCGGCGAGCACATCGTCTGCGCTCAGTGCGGCGTCCCGGCGCCACTCGTGCCCGGCGTCCAGTGGCATCTGCTCGATGACCCGCAGTTGGTAGCCGTGTTGGAGGCAAAACGCCAGCAGTTCAACCACGTCCTCGCGCCCGGTGACCGGGTCGAGGACGGCATTGACCTTGACCGGTGCCAGGCCGGCCGCTTTCGCGGCGGCCAGGCCGGCCAGCACATCGTTAAGCCGGTCCCGACGGGTGATGGCCGCAAAGCGGTCCCGGTCCACGCTGTCCAATGACACGTTGACTCGGTCCAGGCCCGCTTCGGCGAGCGCAACAGCGCGCCGGGCCAGTCCCACCCCGTTGGTGGTCAGTGAGATCTCCGGGCGGGGCCGGAGGTCAGCCGTCGCCGCCACCACACGTTCGAGGTGGCGGGCCAGTAGGGGTTCACCGCCGGTGAAACGCACGCTGGTGACGCCGAGGCGGGTGACGGCGACGTGTATCAGCCGGGCCAGCTCGTCCGATTGCAGGAGGTGCTCGCCGGGCAGCCAATCCAATCCGGCTGCCGGCATGCAGTAACGGCACCGCAGATTGCACCGGTCGGTCAGCGATACCCGAAGGTCGGTGGCGACCCTTCCGTAGGTATCCAGCAACGGGCCTCGGCCCGGTGCGTCCGCGGCGCTGTTGGCTGCCCCGGGAGGGCCGGGCACTTTCGGCACACCGAGTGCGGTCATGGTCATGCGGGCACCCGACTGAGGGTCGGCGAGCTGACCGGGACGATCTCTTTGCCGAGCGGTAGCAGCGATACCGGGATTAGTTTGAGATTGGCCAGCGCAAGCGGAATGCCGACGATTGTGATCGCCATTGCTACGGCACTCACGAAGTGCCCGATCGCGAGCCAAACTCCGAACAACAACACCCAGATGACGTTGCCGATAACGGCACCGCCGCCAGCGTTGGGCTTGTCGACGATCGTGCGGCCGAACGGCCATAACGCGTATGAGGCGATGCGCAGCGACGCGAACCCGAACGGGATGGTGACAATGAGCAAGAAGCAGATTAGCGCCGCGGCCAGATATCCGATGGCCATCCAGAGGCCGCCGAATACCAGCCAAATGATGTTCAGGACCAGGCGCATATTTCCTCCAGTGGTAGCTGCCAGCCTACCGAGCAAGCCGGTAATCGGGGGTGCTGGGGGGCCAGCCCACCGAGTAAGATCACAATCCACTGGGGCGTCCTGCGCAGGCGGGACGCTTCTTGTGTTGCCCATCGTAGAGATCCATCAGACAAGCAGGTGAGAGCAGTGCCGACCGGCAAGGTGAAGTGGTACGACTCCGAAAAGGGGTTCGGCTTCCTGTCGCAGGAGGAAGGCGAGGACGTATACGTCCGTTCGTCGGCGTTGCCCGAGGGGGTTGAGGGGCTCAAAGCGGGTCAGCGGGTGGAATTTGGCCTTGCTTCGGGCAAGCGTGGACCGCAGGCGCTGAGTCTCAAGCTGATCGATCCGCCACCCAGCCTTACCAAGACACTTGCCAAGACGCGCCGCGAGGCGCCCGCCGAGCACAAGCACACTCCTGACGAGCTGCACGGCATGGTCGAGGACATGATCACGTTGCTCGAGACCACGGTGCAGCCCGAGTTACGCAAGGGTCGCTACCCGGACCGCAAGACGGCCAGCCGGATATCCGAGGTGGTTAAGGCAGTGGCTCGGGAGTTCGAAGCCTAGCTTTTTGCGCCGAACGTCGACTTGTTGGGGCGAATCCTGCGATTTGACGACAAAAAGTCGACGTTGGGCGTTGGGGCAGAATGAGCGCCATGGGCTCATATGTCGGCGAGGGCGAATTCAACCGGGACACCAGCTACATCACCACCCGCATCACGGCCGACGGACGCGACGGTTATCCGGTCGAGCCCGAGCGGTATCGGCTCGTCGTCGCCCGCGCTTGCCCCTGGGCCAACCGCGCGATCATCGTCCGACGCCTGTTGGGGCTCGAAGATGCTCTCTCCATTGGATTTTGCGGCCCAACCCATGACCAGCGCAGCTGGACGTTCGACCTCGATCCTGGCGGCGTCGACCCGGTCCTGAAGATTCCGCGGCTGCAAGATGCCTATTTCAAACGCTTTCCCGACTACCCCAAAGGCATCACCGTCCCGGCGATAGTTGACGTAAACACCGGCGCGGTGGTGACCAACGATTTCGCGCAGATGACCCTGGATTTCTCGACCGAGTGGACCGCCTACCACCGCGACGGTGCACCGGAGCTGTATCCGGAGCAGCTGCGGGCCGAGATCGACGAGGTGATCAAACGGGTCTACACCGAGATCAACAACGGGGTGTACCGGTGCGGCTTCGCCGGCTCTCAGGAGGCCTATGAAGCGGCTTACGATCGGCTGTTTACCGCGCTGGATTGGGTGAGCGATCGGCTGACGAGCCGGCGATACCTGTTGGGAGACAACATCACCGAGGCTGACGTTCGGCTGTTCACCACGTTGGCCCGCTTCGACCCGGTCTATCACGGGCATTTCAAGTGCAATCGGTCCAAACTGTCCGAGATGCCGGTGTTGTGGGCCTACGCCCGGGACCTGTTCCAGACGCCGGGCTTCGGCGACACGACCGATTTCGTCCAAATCAAGCAGCACTACTACATCGTGCACGCCGATATCAATCCCACCCGCATCGTGCCCAAGGGTCCCGACTTGAGCGGGTGGCTCACCCCGCACGGACGGGAAGCTTTGGGGGGCAGGCCGTTCGGGGATGGCACACCGCCCGGGACGCCGCGCGACGGCGAGCGGGTGCCTGTCGGCCACGGCGCGTAATTTACTGGCCCAACGTCGACTTGTTGCGCTAGAACGGCGGATTTTTGCCCAACAACTCCACGTTCGGCGGGCCGGTCAAAGTCGGCAACCGGCGGCGAGCAGCGCGCTCCGGATTCGTCCGACGACGACGTGCGGCCGGTGTCGCAACATGTCGGCGCTGACCCGGACGATCGTCCAGCCATCCGCCTCGAGTTCGGCCAGCCGATCGATGTCGCGGGTCCGCTGCGCGGGATCGGTCCAGTGTTGGGCGCCGTCGAACTCCACACCGACCTTCCACTCCTCCCAGCCCATGTCGATTCGCGCCAATACCGAGCCCCACTCGTAGAGCACCTCGATCTGGGTCTGCGGCTGTGGCAGCCCGCTACTGATGATTGTGAGACGAGTTTTTGTCTCGTACGGTGATTCGGCGCCTCCGTCGACGAGGTGCAATGCCTGTCGCAATTGCACCAACCCGCGCGCACCCCGGTAGCGCTCGGCCAATAGTTCCACATCGGTCGCCTTGAAATCCGATGCATGCATCAGCGCATCGAGCCGAATCACCGCGGCAGTCAGGCCGATTCGTCTCCCCAAGTCGAACGCCGTGCGCGCCGGCGTGGTCAGGCGAATCCCGTCGCGTACACACGTTTCATCGTCGTCGAGCGTGTCGCTGTGCAGGATGATGCCGCTTGTCTTGTCGCGGCTACGCCGGTTCAACTCAGCAGGCAGCCAGTTGTCGATCCACGCCGTGCGATGAAGTGCCGCCGCGGACAGGCCAGCCACCGTCGAGCAACGCCCCGACCACAGCCAGGCCGCGACCGCCCGGGTCACAGGTGTCAGCTCTTGCCCGCGGCGGATGTACACGTTGCGATGAACCATCTCGAAGTCGGTGCGCAATCGATGCGGCGTGACGATTCCCGCGGCCAGTGCTTCAGTTCCTCTGAATGGCCAATCCAAGTCCTGCATGCGTACAAGGTGCGCGACGGCACCGACAACCCCGGCTCAGCGTCGACTTGTTGGGTCGAAACCACCCAAATCTGCACAACAAGTCGACGTTCGGCGCAAGAAGTCGCAAGAAGTTAGGAAACCAGTCGCACTGACCATTCCGCGTGCGGGGCGTCGCGCAGTTCGCCGGAGGGGTCGACCACCAACGTCAGCAACTGCACGACTATCCCGGTCAGCCGGCCGCGCTGCGGGTCGACGGGTGGGATGGTGACCGCGAGCCGGGTCCCCGGCCGAAACATCGTGGAGGCGGTGTTGGTGGGGTCCTCGTAAACCTGCAGCAATCGCCACGGAGCCCGGGAAATGGCTTCGGGCACCGAGAGCTGAACCGGATAGCGCTCGTTGACCGGTAATTGTCCCTGGGCATGGGGTTGCTGGCAGTCGTTGAGGTTGAGCACGTTGCAGTACAGGTATGGCCCAACGCGGGTCAGGTGCCCGTGTGAATACAAGCTGATCTCCGGTCGCTGCGGACCGGTTGGGCGTACCAGCAGCCACGTGCCGACCCCGGCGCCCACGGACAGCGGGAGCAGCACGGCCGCCAGGAGCACGGCTACGCGGCGGTTGCGTGCGGGCTTCACTGGGGCATCACCGCCGCATTGCCGGCACCGCGCCGCATGCCCTCCTGCTCGACCATCACCGGCCGGTTACCTCCGAGGCCCGGAATCAAGGAGTCACCGCGGAAGCTGACGATGGTCTGCGCCAGGCCCAGGATCAACATCGAACTCACCGCGGTGAAGCCGACCCACAATTCGGTGTAGACCATCACGCCAAGCGCACCGCCCAGCACCCAGGCCAGCTGCAGCGTCGACTCCGAACGCCCGAACCCCGAGGCTCGCGATTCCTCGGGCAGATCGTCTTGTAGCGAGGCATCCAGCGAGGCCTTGGCAATGGCGCTCGAGCCCGCTGTGACCAAGGTGGCAATGACCGCCGCCGCCAGGGTGCCGGCGATCGCTGCAATCAAGGCCACCGCACACACTGCGACCGTGCAGCGCACCACCAGCAGGGCCGGCCTGCCCAACTGCAATCGCGCGCTGGTGAAGTTCCCGGCGAAGTTGCCGATTCCGGCCGCCGCGCCGATCATCCCCAGCAGTGCCAGCTGTTTCCAGCCATTGGCGTGTTGCGCCTTGGCGACAAAGGCCGGATACAGGAACAGGAAACCGACCATCACCTTGATCGTGCAGTTACCCCACAGTGAGGTGATGATGTTGCGGCCCAACGGTTGTCGAAGCGTTCCGCCAACCTTCTTGACCTCCTCGGGCCAGCTTCGCGACACGGGGCCGCTATCCCGGTGGTAGCTCAAGGTGGCCGGGACCTCACCCGTGGTCACCTCGACCCAGCGGGGGATCCGCATCGACAGCCAGGCGCCGGCAATCGTGGCACCGACCACCACGAACAACGCCCCAGGCAGCTTAAACAGGTGGGTGCAGGCGAACTCGACGCCGCCCGCAATGGCACCGCCGGCGATGGTGCCGCCCAGCAGACCGAACATGGTCAGCCGGGCGTTGACCCGTACCAGGTCGATGGTCGGCGGCATCACCCGCGGTGTGACCGCGCTGCGCAGCACACTGAACGACTTCGAGAACACCATCATGGCCAGCGCGCACGGGTAAAGAACCCAGGACGGGAAGCTGCCGGTAGCTCCGTCGTAGTTCATGATCAGCACCACTGCCAGTGCGGTACGCAGTGCGAACGACATCGCCAGCGCGACGCGGCGGCCGTGCTGCAGCCGATCGAGGGCCGGCCCGATGAGCGGGGCGATTACCGCGAACGGCGCGATGGTGATCAACAGATACAGCGCGACTTTCGACTTGCTTTCCCCGCTGGCCGCGGCAAAGAACAGCGTGTTGGCCAGGGCAACGGCCATAGCGGAGTCCACCGCGAAGTTCGCCACGACCGGCCACGTCAGCGCGGTGAGACCAGATTTGTCAGCGCCGTCGGCGGTGGCGGCCCGGTGCACCATCGAGTACATCCGCGAACCCATTTCGCGGCTGCGCTGCGCAGCGGCGCGGGTGACGGTGATTCGTTCGCCGCCGGCGGGACCACGCGGCGGCGGACCGCTCCGGTCGGGTTCTCGCTGCTGCCGGCCCAGGGGCGGCAGATAACGGTTGGAGCTGGGCATTGGTGGCGGACGGCGCGAGCGGCGGTACTCGGCATCATCGGCGGGGTAGTTGGCCATGCCGGGATGCTGGTTGACCGATCCGTTGCGGGACCGGCGGCCTGGGGTGGATGCCACCCGGCCAGGATCATCACGCCGCCGTCCAGACACGAATCAATTCTGTCCTATGCCGACTTCTCGCGTGGGCAAGTGACCGGGTGTGGCTTGCCAACCTTGTCGTCCGGCAGTATTAGTGGCGCAGCACAGAGAGGGGATAGCGTGACCGGACCCATTGAGGAATCCGTCGTGGCGACCGTGGGTGACTGGCCCGACGGATTGGCGCCGGTGCTCACGGGTGCGGCGGACCAGGCCAGGGCGGCAGTCGCCGAGTTCAGCGGACCGGAGACGGTCGGGGATTACCTCGGTGTCAGCTACGAGGATCCGAGCGCCGGGACGCACCGGTTCTTGGCTCATCTGCCTGGTTATCAGGGATGGCAGTGGGCCGTCGTTGTCGCGGCCTATCCTGGCGCCGAGCGCGCCACAATCAGCGAAGTGGTGCTGATCCCGGGGCCGACTGCGCTGCTGGCACCGGAATGGGTGCCCTGGGAACAGCGGGTCCGGCCGGGGGATCTGAGCCCCGGAGACCTGCTGGCGCCGGCCGCGGACGACCCACGGTTGGTCCCCGGCTACACCGCCAGTGGTGACCCTCAGGTCGACGAGACCGCTGCCGAAATCGGGCTGGGCCGTCGCTGGGTGATGAGTGGCTGGGGTCGCGCCGACGCCGCTGAACGATGGCACGAAGGGGACTACGGTCCCGAGGCGCCGATGTCGCGGTCCACCAAGCGAGTGTGTCGCGACTGCGGTTTCTTCCTGCCGCTGGCGGGATCGCTCGGGGCGATGTTCGGGGTATGCGGTAACGAACTTTCCGCGGACGGGCATGTCGTCGACAAGCACTACGGCTGTGGGGCCCACTCGGATACTCCGGCTCCGGCAGGAATCGGGTCGGCGATGTACGAACCCTACGACGACGGTGTCCTCGACGTCACGGAGAAACCGACAGTCCAGCCGGCAGAGGTCCCGGTAGAAGCCCCGGTCGAGGCCGCGGCGGAAACTCCGGTAGAAGCCCCGACCGAATCGCCGGATTAGCCTTTCTCGGCGGCGGCTTTGATCTGGGCCAGCGAGGCCTTCATGCCGTCGATCAATTCGCTCTCGAAGTTCGCGGTCCCACCGAAGAACGCGTTGACCGTCAGATTCGAAACGGCGGTGACGCCGTTTTCGGCGTGCCGGCTCTCAATGACCCGGGTGCTCTCGCTGTTCGGCTCGAGCTCGTAGCTCCAAACGCTGTGGTTGGTGTTGACCCGGAACGCCAGCTTCTTCTCCGGGATCACTTCGAGGACCGTGCACGTGGTGGGCCAAAACGTGCGATTGCGGCGGTTGAGGTTGAGGGTGCGAGTACCCGCGCGGAGCGGGCCGAAGGACTTCATCCAACGACACTGGGGACTCCACTCCGGCATTCGCCGAAGATCGGAGATCAACGCCCAGACTTTCGCGGCCGGCGCATTGATGTCGATTTGCGCCTGTAGCAGCGCGGCCACCATTGGTCCTCCCGGGTTGCGTCGAGATTTATTTGGGGTGGAGAAAGGTTTCGAGTCCAGTTTGTGCGCCACGTGCGCCGCGGCGGGCGGCGGCGAGCTGCAACACAAAGATGCTCGTGCCGAGGCACGAGACGCCGATTCCGGCCACTGCGATCGGACGCCAGCTCTCGAGGGAGGGCACGAGGAAGGCGGCCGCCACCGTCATCAGCCAGCCCAGTGCGCCGATGATGATGAAAGGCCACAGCCCGAGCAGCACCCGCGGCAGCTCTGGAACTTCGCGGTTCTGGTCGGGTTCTTGTGGCATCGGGATTAATTTAGCCCGGCGACGGCCTTGGCGAGAGCTGGGCGGGCAACGTTCGCCGTTTCGTATCCCTAGTTCTCGGGTTCCGTTGTAACCTCGCGCCATGCCTGACAGCGACGCACGGCTGGCCAGCGACCTCTCGCTGGCCGTGATGCGGCTGGCCCGCCAGCTGCGTTTTCGTAATCCGTCGTCGCCGGTGACGCTGTCGCAGCTGTCGGCGCTGACGACCCTGGCGAACCAGGGTGCGATGACGCCCGGGACATTGGCGATTCGCGAGCGGGTCCGTCCGCCGTCAATGACCCGGGTGATCGCCTCCCTCGCCGAAATGGGTCTCGTTGACCGTTCCCCGCACCCCGTCGACGGCCGGCAGGTGCTGGTCTCGGTTTCGGAGTCCGGGGCCGAGTTGGTCAAGGCAGCTCGTCGCGCCCGGCAGGAGTGGCTGGCCGAGCGGCTCGCGACGTTGGACAGCGACAAACGTGACATTCTGCGCAATGCGGCCGAGCTGATCCTGGCTCTGGTTGATGAAAGCCCCTGAGTGCGTGGATGTTCAGGACGTCACCGACCCCGATGATCCGCGGCTCGACGATTTTCGCGACCTGAACAGCGTGGATCGTCGTCCCGATCTGCCGACCGGCAAAGGGCTTGTGATCGCCGAAGGTGTGCTGGTGGTGCAGCGCATGCTGGCGTCACGGTTCACTCCGCACGCGCTACTCGGCACCGACCGCAGGCTGGTCGAGCTCAACGACGATTTGACCGATGTAAATGGAGTGGCGGCGCCGTATTACCGGGCGTCCGCGGATGTCATGGCGCGGGTGATTGGCTTCCACCTCAACCGTGGCGTGCTCGCCGCCGCGAGAAGGGTTCCCGCGCTGAGCGTTGCCCAGGCCGTCGACCACGCCCGCACCGTCGCGGTGCTCGAAGGCGTCAACGACCACGAGAACCTGGGCTCGATCTTTCGCAATGCGGCGGGGCTGGGCGTGGATGCCGTGGTCTTCGGCGACGGGTGCGCTGATCCGCTCTATCGTCGCGCCGTTCGGGTTTCTATGGGGCACGCACTGTTGGTGCCCCAGGCGCGGGCGACGCGGTGGCCCGGTGACTTGATGATGTTGAAGGAAGCCGGTTTTCGGTTGCTGGCGATGACTCCACACCCGGAGGCGCGCCCCCTGGCGCAGGCGATGCAAACCGTGCGTGACGAACGTGTCGCGGTGCTGGTGGGCGCCGAGGGACCGGGACTGACGGCAGCGACACTGCGGTTATGCGATGTGCGGGTGCGCATCCCGATGTCGCGGGGAACTGACTCGCTCAACGTCGCGACCGCGGCTGCTCTGGCGTTTTATGAGAGGGTTCGGTTCGGCTTCCTGTCAGCGTGAGAGTCTCCCGCGTTAGGGTAGCTGGCGCGCGATCCTGATTGGCGACGTTGGCAGGCAACTTCTTTCACTCCACCGCATACGGGCTACAAGGCGTGCCGGAGCGGCATCGCCGCCGCGGCCCGGTCCCATCAAACACCCACGGAAACGTAGTGCCAGTAGACCCTTCCTTTTGTACAAGTCCGGTTGTAACATTCGCCGCACGGCGCACGGTGCACGGCGCACGGGCGGTTGAACCCGGCCCCGCTGCGATCGTTCGCCGGCTTGAGTATCCGGGTTATAGAAAGCTCGACCGCAGGACCAAATTGTGGACTGCTGCGATCGCAGAAGGTGGAGCACGCGCAGGCCCGTCGTCCCCCGCATGCCGGCTGCCGCGCCGATTTCGTGGCGCGAGCATAGCGACGATTTACTGAACCATCCCCCCTCGTGCTGGGAGTCGTAGATGTCTTCTTTTATGAACGTGGTACCTGAGGCTTTGACCACACCTGCCTCGGATTTGACCGGAATCGGATCGGCAATTGGGCTGGCCAACGCGTCGACGGCGGCCCAGACGACGCAGGTCGCGGTGGCAGCTCAGGATGAGATGTCGGCGGCGATCGCTGCGTTGTTGGGTGGCCGGCTTCGCTTATGTCGGTCTCGCGCCTGGCAGTTGCCAGATGCCTGATGTTGGCGGCAACCAGAACGGCGTCCACATTGGCAGACGCCGTTACTCGGAAGGCCGCCGTCGAATTCGGCTGGCCGACGCCCAGTCGGCCAGGGCAACCGGCGGCCTGATCGCTCTGTATCCCCGAGTCGTCGATGCACAGGCGCTCGCCGTCCCCGCTGGGGAGCCGCAGCAGGACCTACATCTCACACTTGCGGTGTCCTGCAATGACGTGAGGGGCCTCGACGACGGCGACCTGGGAGGGTTCCTCGAAGATCTCGCGGCCGCCAGTGCCCATCCAATCGAGGCGCAGGTGTTCGGGCATGGGGTTATCAATCTCGACCTCTACATAGAAGCGTCCGATACCGCCGTTGTCTATCTGGTCGGCGACTCCCCCGACCTCGTCCCGCTGCGCCACCGTGTGCTGGAGTTCGCCGAAAAGTTTTCCCTGTTTCCTGCTCAGCATGAGCCGTGGGTGCCGCACATTACGGCGGCGTACGGGCTGTCGGACAGCATTTTGACCTACGCGGGTCCGGTGGTCTTCGACCGCGTCGGGCTGAGTTGGGCGGGACGCTTAACCTTCTTCCCCTTAGGTTAGGGCTGGGATCCTTGCCAACCGGTAGTGGCGTGACATAAGAGATAGGGATGGGCGACGACTCTGTGCCATGGGCAACGGGTTTGACGGTGGCCGGCTTCGTCGCCGCGGTTACCGCAGTTGCGGTCGTGGTGCTCAGCCTCGGGCTGATCCGGGTGCATCCGCTGTTGGCCGTCGGACTCAATATCGTGGCGGCCGGGGGACTGGCGCCAACTTTGTGGGGATGGCGGCGCACCCCGGTTTGGCGGTGGTTTGTGCTGGGCGCAGCGGTAGGTGTGACGGGTGCGTGGCTGACGTTGGTCGCGCTGACATTGGCTGGTCGCGGCTAGCCCGCTGCGCGTATGCCGTCAGGGCTCAGCGCTGCCCGCCGGAGCGCACCCCGAGTAACACGTCCTCCCAAGCCGGAATGACTGGCTTGCCTCGGCGGGTGTGTACCGGTGGCTCGGGCGGCTCGGTGACGGCCGGCCTGGCGGTCTCGTCGAATTCGACGTGAGCCACCTTCGCCAGCGGGCGCAGCGGACGTTCGAAGTTCGGGTCGACGAGCTCGCTGGCGGCATCGTCGACCGCGGTGACCGTTCCGCCGTGGGCGCCCGGGACGAAGCAAAAATGCGCGATGTTGTCGGAGCGTCCGGCCTTCCACGCGAGCTGCACCGTCCAGCGGCAGTCTTCGTTGCGCCAGGCATCCCAGCTGAGCCCGTCGGGATCGAGGCCACGCGCCACCAAGGCGGTGCTGATGGTCTCCAGCAGGGTCAGTACCGTGGGCCCGTCGGCCAGCACTGGGTGAGCCGCCGTTGCCAGCTCCGCGGCACGATAGCGCTCCAGTAATACCGGGTGGGCAAACCGGCGGATCCGCGTGATGTCAGAGCCCGATGCCGCTGCCACCTGCTCGACGGACGCGCCGGCTCGGATCTTGGCCTGAATGTCCTTGGGGCTCAGCATGTTGGTGACCTGGATGTCGAGCTGCGGTTGCTCCGCCGGCGCTGTGTCGCGATCGAGCGCCGCCCGGAGTCGGTCGTCGGCCGGCAACATGAACTGTTCTACGGGATCGCTGCCCTCGCAGATGACGTGTTTGCCGTCGGCGTCGAGCCCTACCATTTTGAGTTCCCGCATGGCTTCTCCTCGCAGGCTCCGTGCAGGTCAGCAACGGACCCATCACGTGCGCACTCTAGTGGAGCTGACGGCCGTAACCGGCGGTGACACGCTGGGTGGTTGCGTGCAGGTTAAAGCCTCTCGACAATCCAGTCGACGCACCGGGTGAGGGCGCTGACGTCATCCGGGTCGACCGCGGGGAACATCGCGACGCGCAACTGGTTGCGTCCCAGTTTGCGGTACGGCTCGGTGTCGACGATGCCGTTAGCTCGGAGGGTCTTCGCGACTACTGCCGCGTCCACCTCGTCGACGAAATCAATCGTGCCCACCACCTGGGAACGCAGCCCGGGGTCCGCGACGAACGGTGTGGTGTACGGCCGCTCCTGGGCCCACGAGTACAGCCGCTGCGACGAGTCGGCCGTGCGCCTGACTGCCCAATCCAGCCCGCCATTGCCCAGCAGCCAGTCAAGCTGTTCGGCCAGCAGCACCAGGGTGGCGATCGCCGGGGTGTTGTACGTCTGGTCCTTAAGGCTGTTCTCCACGGCGATCGGTAGGGACAGGAAGTCGGGAACCCAGCGACCGGACGCCGCAATGGACTCGACGCGGGCCAGTGCGGCCGGGCTCATGATGGCCAGCCAGAGGCCGCCGTCGGCGGCGAAGTTCTTCTGCGGCGCGAAGTAGTAGGCGTCGGCCTCGGTGATGTCGACCGGCAGGCCGCCGGCACCAGACGTCGCGTCGATGACGATCAGTGCATCGCCGGAACCAGCGGGGCGGTGGATGGGCACCGCGACGCCCGTCGATGTCTCGTTGTGCGCCCATGCGATCACATCGACCGACGGATCGGACTGCGGCTTTGGTGCGGTGCCGGCGTCGGACTTGATGATGATGGGATCGCCGATGAAGGGATTCTTGACGGCGCAGGAGGCGAACTTCGAGCTGAACTCGCCGTAGGAAAGGTGCAGCGAGCGCTTGTCGATCAACCCGAAAGCGGCGGCATCCCAGAATGCCGTCGCGCCACCGTTGCCCAAGATCACCTGGTATCCGTCCGGCAGGGAGAAAAGTTCGGCCAGTCCCTTGCGAACCCGGCCCACCAGATTCTTGACCGGCGCTTGCCGGTGCGACGTGCCGAACAGCGCGGCCGCCGTGGTGGACAGCGCCTGTAGTTGCTCGGGGCGCACCTTCGACGGGCCCGACCCGAATCGGCCGTCGCGGGGTTTGAGGTCAGCGGGTATCTGGAGGGGGTCAGCCATGTCTTCAGGGTAGTAAGCAGTTCGGACGGGTCGAAACCCGCGGGCCGATTGTGGGTATACCGCCAGCACGGATGCCGACGAAGCTGCGGAGCATGAGGCAGCGGCACCGCCTGCTGGCTCGGTCATAGCGCTGGGAGAGGCTAGATAATTCCCGGTACCTGCGGTACCGTGTTAGACATACGACGTCCAAATGTAAACCTCGCTGGGGAGGCTTGGAATAATGGACAGGACACGAATGGTCCGGCGTTGGCGGCGCAACATGGAAGTGCGCGACGACGCGGAGTACGTCGACATGCTTGCCACACTGTCCGAGGGGTCAGTGCGGCGGAACTTTAACCCATACACGGATATTGATTGGGATTCACCGGAGTTCGCTGTCACAGACAACGATCCCCGGTGGATTCTGCCGTCGACAGATCCGTTGGGCCGCCATCCCTGGTATCAAGCCCAGTCCGAAGAGCGCCAGATCAAGATCGGCATGTGGCGCCAGGCCAACGTGGCCAAGGTCGGGCTGCATTTCGAGTCCATCCTGATCCGCGGCCTGATGAACTACACGTTCTGGGTCCCGAACGGGTCGCCGGAATATCGTTACTGTCTGCACGAATCGGTTGAAGAGTGCAACCACACGATGATGTTCCAGGAGATGGTCAACCGCGTGGGTGCCGACGTCCCAGGGATGCCGCGGATGTTGCGCTGGATCTCGCCGCTGGTTCCGCTGGCGGCCGGACCGTTGCCGGTGGCCTTTTTCATCGGGGTGCTCGCCGGCGAGGAGCCCATCGACCACACGCAGAAGAACGTGCTGCGCGAAGGTAAGGCGCTGCATCCGATCATGGAGCGGGTGATGGCCATTCACGTGGCCGAGGAAGCGCGGCACATCTCTTTCGCACACGAGTACCTGCGTAAGCGGTTGCCGAACCTGACCAAGTGGCAGCGGTTCTGGATTTCGCTGTTCTACCCGCTGACCATGCGGGTGTTGTGTCAGGCGATTGTGAAGCCGCCCAGGGCGTTCTGGCGGGAGTTCGACATCCCGCGCGAGGTGAAGAAGGACCTGTTCTTTCGGTCGCCAGAGTCGCGAAAGTGGCTGCGCGACATGTTCGCGGACGTGCGGATGCTGGCCTATGACACCGGGCTGATGAATCCCGTATCGCGGCTGGTTTGGCGGATCTGCAAGATCAACGGCAAACCGTCGCGCTATCGCAGCGAGCCGCAGCGTCAGCACCTGGCCGCCGTACCGGCTGCGTAGCTGGTACAAGTATTCATGCCGCACGTTATTACCCAGTCGTGCTGCAACGACGGGTCCTGCGTTTTCGCGTGCCCTGTTAACTGCATTCACCCGTCGCCGGACGAGCCGGGTTTCGCGACCTCGGAGATGCTCTATATCGACCCGGTGGCCTGCGTGGACTGCGGTGCGTGTGTGAGCGCCTGCCCGGTTGGCGCGATCGCGCCCGAAACCCGACTAGAGCCCAAGCAGCTGCCGTTTGTCGAAATCAACGCGTCGTTTTATCCGGAACGCCCCGTCGACGTAAAGCTGCCGCCGACGTCGAAGCTGGCCCCGGTGATCCCGGCCCCTGAGGTGCGCGCCCGCCGACGGCCATTGACGGTGGCCATCGTCGGATCCGGGCCGGCCGCGATGTACGCGGCCGACGAACTGCTCACCCAGCGCGGGGTGCAGGTCAACATCTTTGAAAAGCTGCCGACGCCCTACGGGTTGGTGCGCGCCGGGGTGGCGCCCGATCACCAGAACACCAAGCGGGTCACCCGGCTGTTCGATCAGGTCGCCGGCCATCGGCGTTTCCGTTTTTTTCTCAATGTCGAGGTTGGCAGGCACTTGAGCCACGCCGATCTGTTGGCCCACCATCACGCCGTGCTGTATGCCGTCGGGGCGTCCGATGACCGTCGCCTGGAGATCGACGGGATGGGGCTTCCGGGCACCGGAACCGCCACCGAGCTGGTCGCCTGGATCAATGGGCATCCCGACTTTACCGACCTGCCAGTCGACCTCAGCCACGAACGCGTCGTGATCATCGGCAATGGCAATGTCGCCCTCGATGTGGCCCGGCTGCTCAGCAGCGATCCAGATGACTTGGCCAGCACCGACATCTCCGACCGCGCGCTGCGAACGTTCCGCAGCTCCGCGGTCCGCGAAGTGGTGATCGCCGCGCGGCGCGGGCCGGCCCAATCGGCGTTCACGCTGCCCGAGCTGGTCGGCCTTACGACCACGTCCGACGTCGTGCTCGATGCCGGCGACCACCAGTTGGTTCTCGCCGATCTCGCGACCGTGTCCGACACGTTGACCAGGGAAAAACTGGAGATCCTGAGCAAACTTGGCGACGGTTCGGCCCCGTTGCCCGCATCGCGCCCCCGGATCCGGTTGGCCTATCAGCTCACGCCCGAGCGGGTGCTGGCCGACCGGCGCGCCACCGGTGTGGAGTTCATGGTCACCGGCTCGGGGGAGAGGCGCCGGCTCGACGCGGGCCTGGTGCTGACCTCGATTGGCTACCGCGGCAAGCGCATTCGCGATCTTCCGTTCGACGAGGCCGCGGCGGCCGTTCCAAACGACGGGGGCCGTGTCATCGACCCCGAGTCGGGCCGGCCGGTGCCGGGCGCCTACGTCGCGGGCTGGATCAAGCGCGGGCCGACGGGGTTCATCGGCACCAACAAGTCCTGTTCCTTTCAAACCGTCGCGGCCTTGGTCGCCGACTTCAACGCCGGCAGGCTGACCGACCCGCTCGCTAAGCCCGCGGAACTGGCCACCCTGGTGCACACCCGCCAGCCCGCCCTGGTCGACTCCGCGGGCTGGCGAGCAATCAATGCCGCTGAAATCGGGCGTGGCCGTGACGATGGCCGGCCGCGCAACAAGTTCACCGATGTGGCCGACATGCTCGCGGCCGCGGCCACCGCACAGTCGGCGCCGCCACTGCGAAGCCGGCTGTTGGCGCGGTTGCGCGACCGGTAGGTTTTGCCGCGCTCAAGCGGTGGTGAGAACCCGATCCCAGCCTTCGATGGATTCCGGGCTGCGCGGCTCGGGTCCCACGTAAATGGCGGCGGGGCGGACCAGCTTGCCGAGCCGCTTCTGCTCGAGGATGTGGGCGCACCATCCCGCGGTGCGTCCACACGTGAACATCGCCGGCATCATGTTGGCCGGCACCTGCGCGAAGTCCAGGATTACCGCGGCCCAGAACTCGACGTTGGTCTCGATGGCGCGATCCGGACGACGCTCGCGCAGCTCGGCCAACGCGGCCTGCTCCAGCGCGACCGCGACGTCGTGGCGTGGTGCGCGCAGTCGCTCGGCAGCGCCGCGCAGTACCCGCGCACGCGGGTCCTCCGCGCGATAGACCCGGTGGCCGAACCCCATCAGCTTCTCGCCGCGGTCCAGGATTCCCTTGACCAAGCCGCGGGCGTCACCGGTGCGCTCGACCTCTTCGAGCATGGGGAGCACCCGCGCCGGCGCCCCACCGTGCAGCGGCCCACTCATCGCCCCGATCGCCCCGGACAGCGCCGCGGCCACGTCAGCGCCCGTCGACGCGATCACCCGCGCGGTGAACGTCGACGCGTTCATCCCGTGCTCTGCAGCCGACACCCAGTAGGCGTCGATGGCCTCGATGTGCCTGGGGTCCGGTTCGCCCTGCCAGCGGGTCATGAAACGTGCTGTGACCGTTGGGCATTCATCGATAACTCGCTGCGGGACGGCGGCCTGGTAGATACCGCGGGCGGACTGTGCGACGTAGGATAGTGCCATCACGGACGCTCGGGCCAGCTGGTTGCGCGCAGTTGCTTCGTCGGTGTCGAGCAGTGGCTTGTATCCCCAGATCGGTGCCAGCATCGCCAGGCCCGCCTGGACATCGACCCGCACATCACCGGTGTGGATCGGCAGCGGAAAGGGTTCGGCGGGCGGTAGTGGGTGGCCGAACTTGCCGTCCACCAGCAGCGCCCACACGTCGCCAAATGTGACCTGCTGGCGCACCAGGTCCTCGATGTCAACGCCGCGGTAGCGCAAGGCGCCGCCATCTTTGTCCGGTTCGGCGATTTCGGTGGTGAAGGCCACCACCCCTTCGAGGCCGGCGACAAAGTTTTCCGGAACCACATTCATGGAAAAATTCTCCCACCCCGCCTCCCGGCCAACGCTACCGGCCGGTAGCTACCCGGTAGCGTTGGCGTAATGGCGGAAAAAGATCCAGACCATCGGCAAGACCACCTGCAGGGGATGCGAGTCGAGTACGGATCCGTCGAAAAGGATGGTAGCCCAGATCTGGACGCGGACTGGCTCGATCACGGTTGGCTTGCGCTGTTGCGCAAGTGGATCGGCGATGCTGAACGGCTGGGGGTTGCCGAGCCCAACGCGATGGTGTTGGCCACCGTCTCCGCCGGCAAACCGGTGAGCCGATCGGTGTTGTGCAAGAGCGTGGACGAGACCGGGATCACATTTTTCACTAACTACGACTCAGCCAAGGGTGTGGAACTGGCGGCTACACCGTTCGCGTCGGCTACCTTCCCCTGGTACCAGCTGGGGCGACAGGTCCACATCCGCGGCGCGGTGACCAAGGTCGACCTGCAAGCCACCGAGGACTACTGGTCCAAGCGGCCGCGCGGATCGCAACTGGGTGCGTGGGCGTCGCATCAGTCCCGGCCGATCGCCTCGCGCGCGGCGCTGCTGCAGCAACTGACCGAGGCGACCAAGCGTTTCGGCGACGTCGAGTCCATCCCGGTGCCACCGGCATGGGGCGGCTATCTGCTCACCGCCGACGTGGTGGAATTCTGGCAGGGCCGGGAAAACCGGTTACACAATCGAATTCGGGTCACCGGTTCGCGGATCGAACGCCTGCAGCCCTAGCCCGCCGACGATGCGCGCCGCGTAGCGCCGCGAGGTGGGGGCACCTCCCGCTTGTGGGGCAGAGACGGGCAATTCGGCCTAGCCCACCTAGCCCGTGAGCGTAACGACACGGTGACTTTCTGCCGGATTTTCGCCCTGGCGTGACGCGCGAGGCGACACGAAACCTAATCGAGTACCGCGCCGATGCGCCGCCGCACCTCGGCCTCGCCGAGGGCGAGGGCGACCAGATGCAGCGCGGGGCTGCGGGTTGAACCGGTGAGCAACACCCGGATCACTTGCGACGCCTCGCGGATCGATCCGACAAAAGCATCGGGGTTGTTCTTGAACTCCTTGGCGTTGGCCGCAAAGCCGTTGTTTTCGGCCACCCTGCGGATCTGGTCAAACCACGCGTCCGGCTCGGTCTCCTGGTAATTGGCCAGCAGGTCGCTGCACAGCCGCCGAACCACCTCGGGCGCCAAGCCGTCGAACCGACTGTCGGCCGCATCGGTCACCGGCTCGAACAGCGCGCTGAAGAAGTAGCCGTAGACGGGCCGGAAGTCCGACCACGAGTGCATATCCTTGCGGGGGTTATCCACACCCGTTCGCTCGACGTCCAGCGCCCGCACTGCGAGGTCCTGCTCGGCGCGCACCGCTTGCGCCAGTTCGGCATCTTGGTCGTCGGCCCAGGTCAGTACGGCCGAGAGGATGTCCCTGCTGGGCAATGTGGCGATGTAGTTCGACGAGATGTCATTGAGCTTGACCAGGTCGATCAGCGCGCCCGATACCCCGCATTCGGCCAGCCGCAGCGGTGTCCGCAGCGCCTCGTCAAGCGGCATCTCGGCGAGGCGTCCGTTGAGCAGCCCCCGCAGGTAATACAGCACGGCGGGCGCCGGGTAGCCCGCGTTGATGTAGAACTCGACGGACGCTTCGGGATCTTTGCGCTTGGAGAGCTTGCGTTTTCCGCCGCCCTCGGACTTCAGCAGCGGCGCGATGTGGGCGTACGGGATGGGCTCGAAGCCGGCGGCGTCGAACAGCTGCAGGTGCACCGGCACCGAGGAGATCCACTCGTCGCCGCGGACGACGTGTGTCACTCGCATCAGATGGTCGTCGACGACGTGGGCGAAGTGGTAGGTGGGCAGTCGGACAGGACTGTCCGAACTCTTCAGCATGACGACGTCGTTGCGGTTGGCGTCGGCCTCGATGGTGCCGCGGATCAAATCGGTGTAGCTGACGCGACCGCCCGTTCCGGGCGACCGGAAACGCACGACGTAGGGCTGCCCGTCGGACAAAGCCTGGCGCACCTTGTCGTCGGGGGCGTCGCGCCAGATCGCCCAGGGCCCGTAGTACCCCGTCGGGACCTTCGCCGCGCGCTGTTGATCGGTTGCCGCGGTCAGTTCTTCTTTCGTCGCGAAGCACGGGTATGCCCGGCCATCGCGCAGGAACTCGCGCGCGTACGTCAGGTAGATGTCGGCCCGCTCTGACTGCATGTACGGCCCGTACGCTCCGGTCTCGTCGGTTTCGTCCGAGGCCACCCCGAAATAGTCGAATGCGACGTCGAACTGCGCGATCGCGCCCTCAACCGTGCGCGCCTGGTCGGTGTCTTCGATCCGGACGAAGTACGTTCCGCCGGAGTGGGCCGCCAGATCCTTGTCCAGCATCGCCGCGTACATGCCGCCGAGGTGTGCGAATCCAGTGGGACTGGGACCGAAGCGGGTCACCATCGCGCCCGGCGGCAGCTCGCGCGGCGGGTAGCGCGCCTCCCAGCTCTCGGGATCGGGCAGGTTCGGAGCAAACAAAGCGTCGATCTCGTCACGGCTGAGCATTGGGGTACCTTAGCGACGATTTAAGTTCGGGTGACCTGAGGGAACGCGGGCTCACGCCCGCTGGTCCGGCGATTCCGTATTTTAATTGTCGTACCGACAACGGGGCCGACTGCCCTCGAGCGTTGCGGTCATCACACCGCCCGACCCCACCCCGGGCAGGCGCTCCGCCGCAATAACGACTACCTTCGGCTGTACGCACACCGTGCGGCCAGCCATATCAGCCAGAGCGCAAAGGGGTTCTCGTGGCCGACACTGACGACACCGCAACTCTCCGTTACCCCGGGGGCGAGCTTGATCTGGAGATCGTCCGCGCCACCGAAGGAAATGACGGCATTGCTCTGGGCCCGCTGCTGGCCAAGACGGGACTCACCACCTTCGATGTTGGCTTCGTCAACACGGCCGCCTGCAAGAGCTCCATCACCTACATCGATGGCGACGCCGGGATTCTGCGTTACCGCGGCATCCCGATCGACCAGCTGGCCGAGAAGTCGACCTTTATCGAGGTCAGCTACCTGCTGATCTACGGGGAGTTGCCGAGCGCCACGCAGCTGGCCGGCTTCACCCGCCAGATTCAGCTGCACACGATGTTGCACGAGGACCTCAAGCGGTTCTTCGACGGCTTCCCGCGCAACGCCCACCCCATGCCGGTGCTCTCCAGTGCCGTCAACGCCCTCTCGGCGTACTACCCGGATTCGCTGGACCCGACGGACAACGAACAGGTCGAGCTGTCGACGATTCGTCTGTTGGCCAAGCTGCCCACCATCGCCGCTTACGCCTTTAAGAAGTCGGTCGGCCAGCCGTTCCTTTACCCCGACAACTCGCTGACCTTGGTCGAGAACTTCTTGCGGATGACGTTCGGGCTGCCCGCCGAGCCCTATGAGGCCGACCCCGAGGTGGTGCGGGCCCTGGACATGCTGCTGATTTTGCACGCCGACCACGAGCAGAACTGTTCGACGTCGACCGTGCGGCTGGTGGGCTCGTCCCAAGCCAACCTGTTCACCTCGATCTCCGGCGGCATCAACGCGTTGTGGGGGCCGCTGCACGGTGGCGCCAACCAGGCGGTGCTCGAGATGCTCGAGCAGATCCGCGACAGCGGTGACGACGTCAGCGAGTTCGTCCGAAAGGTGAAGAACCGCGAGGCCGGCGTCAAGCTGATGGGCTTCGGCCACCGCGTTTACAAGAACTACGACCCGCGGGCCCGGATCGTCAAGGAACAGGCCGACAAGATCCTGGCCAAGCTCGGCGGCGATGACAACCTGCTGAGCATCGCCAAGGGGCTCGAAGAGGCGGCGCTGACCGACGACTACTTCATCGAGCGCAAGCTCTACCCGAACGTCGACTTCTACACCGGGCTGATCTACCGGGCACTCGGGTTCCCGACCCGGATGTTCACCGTGTTGTTTGCGTTGGGCCGACTGCCCGGCTGGATCGCACACTGGCGTGAAATGCACGACGGAAGCGACAGCAAGATCGGCCGTCCGCGCCAGATCTACACCGGCTACACCGAGCGGGACTACCTCGGCATCGACTCGCGTTCGTAAGCCATCAGCACCGCCATTGCGGCGTTGTGGCCTCCGATGCCGGACACGGCCCCGCCGCGCCGTGCGCTTGAACCGCACAACATAATCCGCTCGTGGGCGGTTGCTACGCCCCATTGCCGCGCGGGTGTGTCCAGCGCGCCATCGTCCTCCGCGAACGGCCAGGACAGCGCGCCGTGGAAGATGTTGCCATCGGTCATCCGTAGGGACCGTTGTAAGTCCAGGGTGGTCGTCGTCTCGATACACGGCCGACCGTGCGCGTCGGCCATCAACAGGTTCTGAATCGGTTCGGCCAGAACAGAATTCATTGAAGACAGCACCGACTCGGTCAGTTGCTGGCGGAAGGCATCGGAGTCGCTGGCGTCGCTGACTAAAGAGTGTGGTGTGTGCAAGCCGAAGACTGTCATCGTCTGGGTACCCGACTCGCGCAGCCCGGCCGACATGATGCTCGGGTCAGTCAGCGAATGGCAGTAGGCCTCGCAGGGCAGCGGATCGGGCAGCTGTCCGGCGGCCGCGCGCGAGTAGGCCGCTTCCAGTTGGGTCCACGTTTCGTTGACGTGGAAGGTGCCGGAAAACGCCCGCTCCGGTGTGACGTTGTCGTCGCGCAGCCGGGGCAGCCGCTCCAGCACCATGTTGACCTTCACCTGCGCACCCTGGGCCAATGGCGGCGGCTGTTCCCCCAGCAGGCCGGCCAGGACGGCCGGGGTGACGCCGGCGAGCACGAACCCGCCGCGGACCAGGTGCTCGTCGTCGCCGCTGCGGTAACGCACCCGACCGTCTGGATCGACTGCGTAAACCTCTGCGTCAGTGATTATTTCGGCACCATGGCGAGCTGCCGCCGCGGCCAGGGCCGCACTCACCGAGCCCATCCCGCCGATGGGGACGTCCCAGTCCCCACCGATGATGTGATAGAGGAAGCAGATGTTCTGCCGTAGTGAGTGGTCGTCGAGACTGGCGAAGGTGCCGATCAACGCGTCGGTGGCGATCACGCCGCGGACCAGGTCGTTGCCGACCGCGCCGGCAATGGCGTGCCCTATCGGTTCATCTACCATCGCCCGCCACGCCGCCGCCGCGTCAGAGTCGCCGACTTCCACAACGTGGCGGCGGGCCTGCTGGCGGGTGCGCAGCGGCTCGAGCAGCGTTGGCCAGAGCCGTTCGGTCACCAGGCGGCAGCGCCGGTAGAACTCGGCGAATCCTGGCCCATCACCGGCTGCGCCGACTGCGGCGAACGTGTGCTCGTGCGGCGATCCGACCAGCAGGCCCGAGTGGCCGGCCGTAGCCGGATCAGGGGTGTATGAGGAAAGTCGGCGCCGGGCCAACCGCACCGGTGCGCCCAGATCCTCGACGATGCTTGGCGGCAGCAAGCTGACCAAATACGAGTAACGCGACACCCGGACGTCGATGCCATCGAAGGCCTGCGCGGACACCGCGGCCCCTCCGATGTGCTCCAGGCGTTCCAGCAAGCGCACCCGAAGGCCGGCCCGGGCCAGGTAGCCCGCGGCCACCAGGCCGTTGTGGCCGCCGCCAACGATGACCACGTCAAAACGAGGCATGCCGCAAGCCTTCGACCCGGCTGCGCCTAGCCTAAGTAGCCCTCTACTTCGTCGGCCGGACGCACCGACGCCTCGCGTGGGTCACTCCCGGTTTCGCGCAGCGCACGGCGCTGACGCAGCAGGTCCCAGCACTGGTCGAGTTCGGTCTCCACCTTACGCAGACGATCATGCTCCTCGGACTCGGTGATGTCGCGGTGCTGCAGCTGAGCCCGCAAGGTTTTCTCCTCGGCCACCAGGTCGTGGATGTGTGCCAGTGTCTCGCTGTCGGTTGGTTTCCTGCCGTTGCCCATCGCTCTAGTGTGCCTGAGATGGACGGTGTTGCGGTGCCGACTCGGTAGGCTGCATATCGCCTGCACGAGCGACGGGTCCGGTACACGAACTGAAAGAGGGCTGGGTGGGTTCCAAGGTGGGTTCTGAGGCGGGTTTTCGGGCCGGTTCCGGCACCACGGCCGCGACCGCCTATTCTTGGCGACCTCCGCCGTTCTTCCGAAAGACGCCTGGCTTTCCCTGGCTGCTTGGTCTTGTGGTTATTCCGTTGCTGATAGCGGCAATCGGCTACTTTGCGTTCGACCGATCCGGGCCCGCGAGTGCGCCGAGCCGAGCGTTGCCGACGCCCGCGCCGTCCAGCACGTCCGGCGCCCCGAAGATAGTGCTGGCGGCGTTTTCAATCAGCCGCAATGCCAATGTCATTACCCTCACCGGCGCCTTCCCTGACGACTCCGCAAAAGCGGCGCTGATCAAAGCCCTCAAAGGCTCGTTGCCGCCTGAGGTCAATATCGTCGACCAAACCAGTATCGACCCTAATGTCAAGGCGCTCGATTTCTCCAACGCTGTGCCGGTTTTCAAAGACAGCGCGTCGATTGCCGACTTCAATCTGACGGTCGACGGTGACACTGTCACCCTGTCCGGGACTGCCACATCGCAGGACCAGAAGAACGTGGTCGAGCAAGAGGCGGCAATCCTCTGGTCAAACCTCAATGTCGTTGACAAGCTTGTGGTTAACGGGCCGGTTCCGCCACCCGGACCCTCCGGCTCAGCTCCGCTACCTCCACCTCCACCTCCTGCCCCTTCTCCATGTACCGACTTGCAGGCGGCCATCAATGCCGTGACTGGCGGTCCGATTGCCTTTGGGAACGACGGATTCAGCTTGACGCCGGAAGATCCGCCGATCCTGACTCAGGTGGCAGACAAGCTCAAGGCGTGCCCGACCGCGCGCGCGACGATCAACGGTTACACCGACAATTCGGGCACCGAGGCCATGAATATTCCGTTGAGTACCCAGCGAGCCGGTACAGTCGCCGACTTTCTGGCTACCCACGGCGTTGCCCGCGATCAGCTCATCGTGAAGGGGCTCGGTTCGATGAATCCGATCGCCGGCAACGACACGACCGAGGGTCGCGCAAAGAACCGGCGCGTCGAGATCGTGGTCAGCTAAGGAGAATCCAGCGTGGATTTTGTGATCCAGTGGTTGTGGTACTTGCTTGCTTTCGTCGCGGGCTCGGTGGTTGGCCGGGTGATTGCCACGATGTGGGTTAGGCGCGGCCGCGACCAAGATGAAGCGCCGGCCGATGCGCCGGATGAGGTGGATGCGCAGTGATGAGCCAGCCGCACTGGGTGTTATTCGGAGTTTCCTTCGCGTTGGGGATGGTCTTGACGTTCGTGCTGACCATCCGCTCCGTCAAACGCCGTGCGGCGGTGGAGACTTGGGCGGAAGATCCCGAACCACCTGCAACGCAGATATCGTCGGATATGGAACCTTCGACAACGATGATTCCGGTCGAGACGGCGTCGCCGACGACGAAGATTCCGGTCGCCAAAGATGCGGAGACGACGAAGATTCCGGCGGCAAATCGGCCACCGAGAAAGAGGCCTCCGGGAACAAAAGGGTCACCGACAAGGAAGATCCGCGTTGTTGCATACGCGCCGTTCGGGCCCGGTTCTGCGCGCGCCGACGCCCGCGGCAACGGGCCGTCCGGCTGGATGGTGAAGGGCCGCTCGGATACCAGGTTGTACTACACCCCAGACGACGCGACATACGACCAAACCGTCGCCCAGGTGTGGTTCAGGGATGAGGAATCGGCGGTGCGGGCCTATTTCACGCCCTGGCGTAAAAGCTCGAAGAAGTGAGCAACTCGGGCCGGGACGTCTTTACTGCATGCGCAGCACGAACCCGACTCCTCGAACGGTGTGCAGCAGCCGGGGTCCGCCGTTGGACTCCAGCTTGCGGCGCAGGTATCCGATGAACACGTCCACGACATTCGTGTCGGCGGCGAAGTCGTAGCCCCACACCAATTCGAGCAGTTGAGCGCGGGACAGCACCGCCGTCTTGTGCTCGGCCAGCACTGCCAGTAGGTCGAACTCCCGCTTGGTCAGATCGACGTCGACGCCGTTGACCCGGGCCCGCCGACCCGGGATGTCCACCTCCAGCGGGCCCACCGTGATGGTCTCCGAAGATGAGCTCGCCGTCGAGCCGCGGCGGCGCAACAGTGCTTTGACCCGTGCCACCAGCTCGGCCAGCACGAACGGTTTGACCAGGTAATCATCGGCGCCGGCCTCTAGGCCCGCGACTCGGTCGTCGACCGAGCTGCGTGCGCTGAGCACGCAGACGGGGACGTCGTTATCCATGGCTCGCAGTGCCGTGACGACGCTGACGCCATCGAGCACCGGCATGTTGATGTCGAGGACGATGGCGTCGGGCCGGGTCTCGGTGGCGCTGCGCAGCGCCTCGGCGCCGTCTACCGCGGTCGAGACCTCGAATCCGGACAGTCGCAGGCCGCGTTCCAGCGAGGCCAGCACGTCGGCGTCGTCGTCAACGACCAAAACCCGTGGTGCAGGCCCACTAGTATCCATGGTGCTCATTTTGCCTGACTAATGCCCATGAAGCTGGGAGGCTGTCCGCCCGGGTGGCGGGCGCCGGAATTCGCCGAGTTATATGTCGCGAGGCAGGCCGATCCGGCGGTAGCGCCGCAACCTCGCGGCGAGACGATCCGAATCGGGCAGCCCACGCAGCGCGTGTACCTCCCCGGCGATTGCGCTCGACAGTCGCTGGCAGAACTCGATCGGCTCGTCTGCGGCGTCGGGAACCTCGGGCACGATGACGTCGACAATTCCAGAGGCCAGCAGGTCCGCCGACCGGATACCTTGGGCCGCGGCGAGTTCGGGGGCGTGTACGGTGTCGCGGAAAACGATCGCGCTGGCACCCTCTGGCGGTAGCGGTGCCAGCCAGCCGTGCAACGCGGCGAGCACCCGGTCGGCGGGCACCATCGCCAGGGCTGGTCCACCGCTGCCCTGGCCCAGCAGCACAGACACCGTCGGGGTAGCCAGCGTGACGAGTTCGGCCAGGCACTGGGCGATTTGGCTGGCCAGGCCGCCCTGTTCGGCCTCGGCTGACAACGCCGGGCCCGCCGTGTCAATCACCAGTACCAGCGGCAACTGCAACTCGGCGGCCAGTGCCATGCCGCGCCTGGCCTCCCGCAGCGAAGCGGGTCCGACCCTTCCTTCTGACCCGCCGGGACCTCGCTGTTGACCCAGGACCACCACGGGTTGGCCGGCGAACCGGGCCAGCGCCAGTAGCGTCGTCGCCGCCTCGCCCTGGCCGGTGCCCGACAACAGCACCCGGTCGGTGGCACCGTGCCGCAGCAGATATCCCACCCCCGGCCGGTCCGGACGCCGCGAGGCAACCACCGAGTCCCAGGTCGGCACGTTGGGTACCTGCCCCGAGGCTCGCGGTGCCAGCAGCGGCTCGGGCGCGTCGGCGATCACCTTGAGCGCGCGGTCGAGCATCGGCCGCAGCCCGTCCAGCGCGACGACGCCGTCGATCACCCCGTGCCGCTGCAGGTTCTCCGCGGTCTGGACGCCGGGCGGGAAAGGCTCGCCATAGAGCTGCTCGTACACCCGGGGTCCGAGGAAGCCGATCAAAGCGCCGGGCTCGGCCACGGTGACATGGCCCAGCGATCCCCACGAGGCGAAGACTCCGCCGGTGGTCGGGTTGCGTAGGTAGACCAGATACGGCAGATGCGCCTGTTTGTGCAGTCTGACGGCCGCGGCGATCTTCACCATCTGCAGAAACGCGATCGTGCCTTCCTGCATGCGGGTACCGCCGGAGCTCGGTGAAGCCAGCAATGGCAGTCGCTCGGCCGTCGCCCGCTCCACCGCAGCGGTGATCCGTTCGGCCGCGGCCACCCCGATCGACCCGCCGAGGAAGCTGAATTCGCACACCGCCACCGCCACCCGCCGACCGAATACGCGCCCCTCTCCGGTCAGCACCGCCTCATTTCGGCCGGTGGCTTCTCGGGCGTCCGCCAGCTCCTGCGCGTAGGAATCACTGATCGGCAGCGCCAACGGCTGACGATCCCAGCTGACGAAAGAGCCCTCGTCCAGTACTGCATCGCGCAGTTGGTCGGTCGTGATACGGCTCACTCTTCGAGGCTATATAGGCTTGGTCGATGATCGGTGTTACCCAGGCCGAAGCCGTGATGACAATTGAGCTGCAGCGCCCCGAGCGCCGCAATGCCTTGAATTCCCAGCTCGTAGAAGAACTGCGGGAGGCCTTGCAAAAGGCGAGTGAAGGGTCCGACGGGGCCACCCGCGCGATTGTGCTGACCGGGCAGGGCACGGTGTTCTGCGCCGGCGCCGACCTGAGCGGTGACGCGTTCGCGGCCGACTATCCCGACCGGCTCATCGAGCTGCACAAGGCCATGGATGCGGCGCCGATGCCGATCATCGGCGCTATCAATGGCCCCGCCATCGGTGCCGGCCTGCAGCTGGCCATGCAATGTGATCTGCGAGTGGTCGCAGCGGAAGCGTTCTTCCAGTTTCCGACGTCGAAATATGGTCTGGCTCTTGATAACTGGAGTATCCGCCGGCTGGCGTCGCTGGTCGGTCACGGCCGCGCTCGCGCGATGCTGCTGACCGCGGAAAAGCTGAGCGCCGAGACGGCGCTGCAGACCGGAATGGCCAACCGGATCGGGACGCTGCAGGATGCCCAGGCCTGGGCGGCAGAGATCTCCGGGCTGGCACCGCTGGCTATTCAGCACGCCAAACGGGTGCTCAACGACGACGGCTCTATCGAGGACGCGTCGCCGGAGCATCAGGAGCTCTTCGACAAAGCTTGGGGCAGCCAGGACGTCATCGAAGCGCAGGTCGCTCGCTTGGAGAAACGGCCGCCGAAGTTCCAGGGGGCCTAACGGTGCGCGGCGCGCTGCGACTGGCCGCCGGTACGGCCACGCTGGCCGGCGGCGGGTGGGTGTTGCGGGCGCTGCACGGCGCGCCGGCCGCGCTTGGTGCCGACCCCACCGCGATCCAGACCGCGGCAGCGGGCTCTCCGAACTTTCACGACGGCGCCTTTGCCAACCTAGAGCCCGGCTCGGCAGCCAGCGGCGGGGAAATGCTGTTGATTGCACGGGAATTCGTGGATAGCCGCAGCACAAGCCGGCCAGCCGGGCCGATCCCGTTAGCCGCGCCGGAGATCTGCTCGGGCCCCGACGAGCTCGGAGCCTGTCAGCTGGCCGTCACCTGGTTCGGTCATTCGAGCGTGCTGGTGGAAATCGACGGTTACCGCGTGTTGACCGATCCGGTATGGAGCGATCGATGCTCACCGTTGGCCGTCATCGGCCCGCAGCGGTTGCATCCACCACCAGTGGAAGTGGAAGGGCTGCCCGCACTCGACGCGGTGGTGATCAGCCACGACCATTACGACCACCTCGATATCGACACTATCGTCGCGTTGGGCCGCAGTCAGCGCGCCCCGTTCTTCGTGCCGCTCGGCGTTGGCGCCCACCTTCGTGCGTGGGGCATCCCGGAGAAGCGCATCGTCGAATTGGACTGGAATCAGAGTTCCACGGTCGGCGAGCTGACCGTGATCTGCCTGCCGGCGCGGCACTTCTCCGGGCGCTTGTTCCACCGCAACAACACGCTGTGGGCGTCGTGGGGGCTGATCGGTCCCAGTCGTCGCGCGTACTTCGGCGGCGATACCGGCTACACCAAGAGTTTCGCGCAGATCGGTGCCGATCACGGACCGTTCGATCTGACCCTGCTGCCCATCGGTGCCTACAACGCGGCGTTCATGGACGTCCACATGAACCCCGAGGAGGCGGTCCAGGCGCACTTGGACGTCAGCGACTCGGGGTCAGGTCTCTTGGTGCCGATCCACTGGGGAACGTTTCGGTTGGCGCCGCATCCGTGGGCTGAGCCGGTTGAGCGATTGTTGGTGGCGGCTGAGGCTGAAGGCGTTGCGGTGGCCATACCGACGCCTGGCCAGCGTGTCGATCCGGCCCGGCCCGGGAGATTCAACTCGTGGTGGCGGCTCTGAGCGGCTGACCCGGCTACAGTGCCAGATGAAGTCTCGTCGGCGACGCTGTCGCGCAAGCACGCTGCACGTTCACGTTGACAAGTGAAAATGCGCCAGCCGGAACAATTTCCAATGCCGTCGCCGGACCGCTGCGGCCAGTCCGAACCTGGAGTACTTCGACTCCGACAAACTGGGGACGTTCACGCGATGACGACCGGTGGGCTAACCGACGCAGAAGTAGATGCTCGGCGTTCAACCCCGGTTGTGGCGTTAACCTGGGCGCATGGCGAAACTGTCCGGATCCATCGACGTACCGCTGCCTCCGGCGGACGCCTGGAAGCACGCCTCGGATCTGTCCCGCTTCAAGGACTGGCTGAGCATTCACCGGGTGTGGCGCAGCAAGTTGCCGGACACCCTCGAAAAGGGCTCGGTCATCGAGTCCATCGTCGAGGTCAAGGGCATGCACAACCGGATCAAGTGGATGATCGTGCATTACAAACCGCCCGAGGCCATGACGCTTGACGGGGTCGGTGTCGGTGGCGTCAAGGTCAAGTTGATCGCCAAGGTGAAGCCAAAGGATGACGGTTCGGTGGTCACCTTCGACGTCCACCTCGGTGGCCCGGCGCTATTCGGGCCAATCGGAATGGTCGTCGCCGCCGCGCTGCGCGGCGATATTCGGGACTCGCTGCAGAAGTTCGTCACCGTGTTCACGGCTCCTGAACCGGCCTGAACTGAGACAGCGGCGCGCGTCCCGCTGGCGTGACTGCGGCCGGCGGGCGCCACGCTGGCGTGTCGTTCAGTGGCACAGGCTTGCGGCCCGGTCGGCTAATGTCGCAATCATGATCCGCCGGCTGCACCCTGGTTGGCTGGTGGCACTCTTTGCCGCGATTGTGTGGGCGAGCGCCTGGATGCCATGGGTCACGACGGCAGTCGGTGGCGGGGGCTGGGCCAGTGCGATCGGGGGCAGGCACGGTAACCTGGCACTTCCGCCAGGGTTTGGTCCGGGCCAGCTCATCGTCTTGCTGTCCTCGGCGCTGCTGGTGGCCGGGGCGGTCGCCGGCCGCGGCCTGTCCATTAGGATTGCTTCGGTTGCCGCGCTGGCCATTTCGCTGCTACTGGTGGCGCTGACAGTGCTGTACTACAAGCGCAACGTGAACCCGCCGGTGTCGGCCGAATACGGACTCTATGTCGGTGCGGTCGGCGCTGTGTGCGCGGTAGCATGTTCGCTTTGGACAGTAGGCGCCGCATTGGTCGCCGGTCGGCCGCGGCGGTGAGACGCTAGTCCGAAGGGACAGCGGCAGCCCCAGCAGCTCGCGGCAGAACCACACTGTTTCAATGATGTTCGTCGAATGCCGGTCAGAGCGGATGGCCCCGATCGACGCCAACTCCTTGGGTCAATGCGTCTTCCGAGTCGGGTTTTCGTTATCCACTGCTATATCCACGTCGACGGGTTACGGGAAAGAATCAGAGCCCGATCGCGCTAGCCGCCGACTCGGCGGTGTTCCAGCGCCGCAGCTGCGCGCCTGGCGCCCAGGTCGAATGGGTGCCACTGGAGATGCGTTCTGGCAGTTGTATTTTGCATACCGGGCCATCAGCGACTCGGGCAGCGTCGAAGATCACGCAGAACGAGGCGTCGGCGTTCATGTCGGTGGTGAGGGTGACCAGGTAGCCGTCGTCTTCACCGGTGCTGCCGACGCGTGGCGCCATCGCGGTCTCACTGCCGTAGACACCCTCACCGAAGGAGTAACCCTGCTGGTTTCCGGTCAGCAGATCGTGCCGCACGAGTCCGTCGAACAGGAACCACCCCGGTTTTCCGGTGGCGGCATAGGTGTAGCGGTAGCTTGCGGCCGCGTAGTCGGGGTTGATGGTGCCAAACTCGGTGAGGGACTCCGACAGTTGCACTTCCTGCACCGCGCCGGTGACCAGATTCAATCGCCATCGGTGTAATCGGGTTTGTAGTCGGTCCAGCGCCAGGAAACGAAAGAGCCTTTCCCACTTCGTCCCACCGCTGTCCAGCGGTTGGGGATCGCCTTCGAAGAAGCCGTCGAGAACGATCTCGTCGCCGTCCTCGTAGGCGTTGGTGAAGTGCAGCACGAACGTGGGATCCGCCTCGAACCACCGGATGGCGTCAGTTGCGCCCCGGCGAGGGACCACCGCGAAGCGGGACGGCATGTCTGGATAGAACCGTGGCATGTGCACGTCGTGCTCGAGCAGCCCCGGATCCCAGAACAGTGGGAAGTCGTTGAGTATCACGTAGTTTTCGGTGAACGCCATATCGTGTGGCAGCCGTGGCCCGGGTAGCGGTATGTCGATGTAGTGCGCCAGTTCGTTGGTCTCGTCGACCACGCCGTAGCGCATGTACGGGTCTTGCTTGCTGTAGTTGAAGAACAACAGCTCACCGGTCTTGTTGTCGACCTTCGGATGCGCGGACACGCCCCAGTCGAATGGGAATTGTCCACTCCAGCTTTCCTTGCCGAGCGTATTGGCCGAGTAGGGGTCGATCCGGTATAGGTCACCGCATTGGTAGAAGGTGGTCAGCGCGATACCGCGGTGCACGATCACATCCGTGCTGGACGCGTCTTTCATCCGGGTGCGTGCGCCCCAGCCCTTGTCCCGCTTGGCTAATTGCACCGGCTCGGCCAAACCCGGCCACAGCGGCCCGCCCGCCTCGTTTTCCGCCAAAAAACCATCGGTCCGGATAAAGCGGTTGCGGTAGAAGGCTTTTCCGTCGCGGAAGCCGACGACGTGCAACATGCCGTCGCCGTCGAACGGGTGATAGGTCGTAAACGCCGGGTGCAGCGGGTTTTCGGTATTACGCAGATAGATGCCATCCAGGTCACCGGGGATTTCGCCCTCGACCGCGCTCAGGTCGTCGGCATCCCATTCGGACACTTGCGGTGTCCACGGACCGGTCCGGTAGGGATGGTCGTCGTCTTCGGGCAGCGTCGAGAGGAACTTGCCGACAAGCTCTACATCCATGTTCAAATACCCTTTGTCGTGCTGACAATGAAACTCACCGTGGTGGCGGTGCTGCCGCCGAAGTTGAGCGTGCCAAAGGTTTTGGCACCCTCGACTTGGTAGTCGCCGGCGGTGCCGCTGACTTGTTTCACCGCGTCGAGGAGCATGCGCACACCGGAGGCTCCGACCGGGTGTCCTCCGCCGATCAGTCCGCCGCTGGGATTGATCGGCAGCCGCCCGCCGATTTCGATCTCGCCGTTTTCGATGGCCTTCCACGATTCGCCCGGACCGGTCAGCCCGATGTGATCAATGGCCAGGTACTCGCTGGGAGTGAAGCAGTCGTGCACCTCGATCCCGTCGATGTCGTCGAGCGTCAGCTGCGCACGCCGTAAGGCATCCAGGACCGCTGCCCGCACATGCGGCAGCAGATAGGGGTCTGCGTTTTCTCGGGCAGCGCGGTCCAGTTTTTGCCGCAGACCCAACCCGACCGTGCGGTGGCCCCAGCCTTCGATGCGACCGATCGGGTGCGCATCAGGATGGTCTCGCAGGTAGGCGTCGTTGGCCAGGACCAGGCCTGCTCCGCCGTCGGTCATCTGGCTGCAGTCGAAGCGCCGCAGCCGGCCCTCGGTGATCGGGTTGGTCGCGTCGTCGTCCGTGATCGGGTCGGGGACGGTCCAGTCGCGGGTCTGAGCGTTGGGATTGCGCCGCGCATTAGAGAAGTTCAGCTGGGCGATGGCCCGCAGATGCGTGTCGTCCAGACCGTAGCGCCGGTCGTATTCGTCGGCCACCTGCGCGAACATCGACGGCCATAGATAGCGGGCGGCGGCCCCCTCGTGACCCGTCCAGGCGGCCGCACCCAGATGCTGAGCCGCAGTGTCACCCGGGACCGTCTTCTCCAGCTCGATACCTGCCACCAGCGCGGTGTCGTAGGCGCCGGACCGCAGGTCGGCCATCGCCGCGAGCGCGGCCACGCTGCCGGACGCGCACGCTGCTTCGTGCCGCGAGGCCGGGGTTTCCCAAAGCCCTTCGCAAACGGTGGCCGGCATCGCTCCGAGGTGGCCCTGGCCGGCGAACATCTCACCGAAAGCGTTGGCGACGTGCACGACGCCGATGCTGGCCGCAACCACCTTGGCCGAGGCGAGCGTCGCCTCGACGATCTCCCTCGTCAGGGCCGCGAAGTCGCGGTTTTCTTTGGTCAGATTGCGCGCGAAATCGCTCTGGTAACCGCCGAGGATCCACACGCTTGCCGAGGCGTCCATAAGCCGAACGGTACTCCTGGCCGACACCATGGGGGTCGATCCGGCAACTCCGCCGCAGCCCCCAGCGGCGTCGTGGGTTAAGCGGT
This sequence comes from uncultured Actinomycetota bacterium, assembly GCA_963715905.1. Classification (GTDB taxonomy): domain Bacteria; phylum Actinomycetota; class Actinomycetes; order Mycobacteriales; family Mycobacteriaceae; genus Mycobacterium. Next base: position 90,369 of record CAVQSX010000011.1, on the reverse strand, counting down.
CCCGTCGGCTCTCGGGCTGAACCGACGGGACCTTGGTGGGCGCATAGGCCGGCCTACGCGCACCCCCCTTGGTTCTATTACCACGCATGGCGGCCGACAAACATGTCGGATGGATCCCACAACCGACACCGGAACACGGCTTGACCTGCCAAAAGGCTTATCCCTGTTGCGCGTCGGCGCGGTCGACGTCTGCCAGGTCGACGCCCTTGGTCTCGCGGGCGACCAAGGCGGCCACGGCGCTCACCACGGCCGTGGCCGCCAGGTAGCAGGCGATGGGAGTCGCGGATTTGTAGGTCTCGAGCAAACGAACCGCAATAATAGGTGCGAGGGATCCGGCCACGATCGAGGTGACCTGATAGCCGAGCGACACCCCGGAGTACCGCATCCGGGTTGGGAACATCTCCGCCATGGTGGCCGGCTGGACGGCATACATGAGGGCGTGGAACACCAGGCCAATGATGATGGCCGACATGATGATCGCGTTGTGGCCGCTGTTCATCATCGGAAATGCGAAGAATCCCCAGCTACATGCACAGACGGCGCCGACGAAATATACTGGGCGCCTGCCGAATCGGTCACTGAGATGCCCGGCTGCCGGGATCGCAGCGAAATGTACGGCGTGTGCCGCCAGCAGCCACCACAAGATGGCCTTGGTGTTCGCGTGGACATGGATTTTGAGATATGTGATCGAGAAGGTAACCACCAGGTAGTACATGGTGTTCTCCCCAAAGCGTAAGCCCATGGCGGTGAAAACGGCTCGCGGGTAACGCTTTAGTACCTCGACGACGCCGACTCTGGTTACGTTGGCGTGCTCGGAGCGCAGCTGTTCTTCGAGGAAGATCGGCGCGTCGGTCACCTTCGTGCGGATGTAATAGCCGATCAGTACGACGACTGCGGACAACCAGAACGCGACCCGCCAGCCCCAGCTCAGGAATTCGGCGTCTGAGAGCTTCGAGGTGAGGACCAGCAGCACGGCGGTGGCGAGTATGTTGCCGCCTGGCACGCCGGCCTGCGGCCAACTCGCCCAGAAGCCGCGACTGGAGTTGGGGCTGTGTTCGGCGACCAGCAGCACGGCGCCGCCCCACTCGCCGCCGACGGCGAAGCCCTGGATGAACCGTAGGGTCACCAGCAGCGCCGGAGCCCAGTACCCGATCTGCCCGAACGTCGGCAGACAGCCCATCAGAAAGGTGGCCGTACCAACCAGCAGCAGGCTCAGCTGCAACAGCTTTTTCCGCCCGTACTGATCGCCGAGCTGGCCGAACGCGATGCCGCCGAGCGGTCGCGCGGCGAAACCGACGGCGTAGGTGACAAAGGCGGCAAGGATGGCGTCGAGCTCGTCGCCGCCCTTTGGAAAGAACACCTTGCTGAAAACCAGCGTGGCCGCAGTGCCGTACAGGAAGAATTCGTACCATTCGACGACGGTGCCGGCCATGGAAGCGGCGACCACTCGACGAAGGTAGGCCGAAGCCTTGAACCTGTTGGGCTGCAGTTCATTACGGACGATCATCGGCCGTTCTCCTTGTCGAGCTCCCCACCGGTTATCGCAAGTCATAGGCGGTGGTGTGCTGGCGGATGGGAGCGTACCCGGCGCGGCAACCGACTATCAACCGACTATGTAGTGGGTGTCTTAATCCGCGATGCTTACGTGCGGTTTGATTTCCTCGATCACCCACTGCGCGTGGTCCATGTAGGCCTCCACCCCCTTCAGCCGGGGCGCAGGAACCGAGCTGAACGTGACGCCGAGTTCGGCGAATCGGCACAGTTGGTCGACGATCTCTTGCTTGCCCATCCCGGGGCGATAGTTGGGGTCGTCGGTTGGAACATGGCCCTCGCCCACCCTGCCCATGCCCAGCGGGTACATGACGTCGAACGGTCTGCCGTCGTAGGTCGGCTGGGATTTGATGATGTCGATCTTGGCCGGAATGTCGTCGACCTTCAGAAGAAACGGCCACCAACCCGATGCGAACCGCGCCGCCCGCTTTAATGCCGCGTCAGCGTCGCCGGCAATCCAGATCGGCAAATGCGGGCGTTGCACCGGCTTTGGCGCGAACGCCACTGCGTCGAAGGACACATACTTGCCCGCAAAGCTCGGCGACTCGCTTGTCCACAGTTCGATCATTGCCGCCAGGTACTCGTCGGCCATGCGTCCCCGCTGGTGGAATGGAACTCCGAGAACATCGAATTCTTCCGCATCCCAACCTACTCCGAAGGTCGCAGTGATGCGCCCGCCGCTCATCCAGTCCGCCGTCGACAACGCCTTGGCCAGCACAACCGGATGGTGCAACGGCAGGATTGTCACGCTCGAATTAACGCGGATCCGCTGCGTCGCCCCGGCGATGAACGCCTGCCCGACGGTTGAATGCAGATAATGCGGGCCCGACAGCTGCAGATGCGAATGTGGAACGACGAAATGCTCGGGGACCGAGATCATGTCGTAGCCCAACTCGTCGGCACGCTTAACCATCGCAGCTTGCTGCGGCCCCGTCACGCCAAATTCCCAGTGCGCCGTGATTGCCGGCAACTCAAGTGTGTGCGGCAGCGCAAACGCCAACTTCATCCCGCCATGATGTCGGTTCAGCAGTTGCCTCCCCTCGGTGGGGCCTCAAAGGCGGCCAGTACCTCGCCGATTTCCCCAGCTCACCTACCTCGAGCTACTGGGCATAGAGCCAAGGTACGGAAGGGTTCTCGACTTCGGATGCGGTCTGGGCCGGCTCACGCAACCATTGGCGGATCGGTTCGACGAGGCGATTGGGTGGACATAGCCGCAAGCATGATCGAGGGGCGCTGGCCGCAAATTGACCTGGGTAGAGGTGTCAGTTTGTGCTCAACGAGCGCGACGATCTATCGATCCTCGCCCATGGCGCCTTTGATTTTGTCATTAGTCCGCTTGTGCTCCGGCACATGCCACCACCCTTGGCTGGAGGGTCGCATGCGTGAATTTGTTCGGGTCTTGAAGCCGAGCGGAATTGGGTACTTTCAGATGGCCGAACACACCCGGAACCCGGTAAAGCGGTCTCTGGTGAAGCACCCGTCAGTCGAGGATCTGCTCTGGCTGTTGCGGCATCAGAGCCGCCAGCCCTTCCAGGTGCACGGGCGCTTTCTCGACGAAATTGCCGCCGGGCTCGGAAGCGCTGGCGCTGGTGTAGTGGGCGTCGAAACATATACTCATAGAGAGACGTTCTGGCTCGACCACAAGATAGCGCTGGGGAAGCGGTTCTGGTACGGGGTGACTGCGCTAGGCGGAATTGCTACTTCCACAGCGTGAATTGGTTGAGGTCGATGTAGCCCTTGCGGAACAGGTTCGCGCAGCCGGTGAGGTACTTCATGTACCGCTCGTAGACCTCCTCGGATTGAATCTCGATCGCCTCGTTTTTGTGTGCCTCTAGGCCCGCGGCCCACATGTCCAGGGTCTTCGCGTAATGCCGCTGCAGCGACTGGCGACGCTTCAGTCTGAAGCCGGCCTTCGCGGAGAACTCCTTGACCATGTCGATGGTCGGCAGAAAACCGCCTGGGAAGATTTCGGTTTTCATGAAATCGCTGAACTCGACGATCTCCATCGTCAGCGGCAAGCCCGACGCGATAATTTCCTTCTCCGAGAGGACGGTGATGGTGTGCAGCAGGAATTTGCCACCGGTCGGCAACAGGTCATAGGTCCTGTCGAAGAAAGCGGTGTAGCGGTCGTAGCCGACATGCTCGAGTGGGCCGATCGCCACGATTCGGTCCACCGGTTCGTAAAAGCGCTCCCAGCCCTCGAGCAGCACCCGCTTGGAACGCGGGCTATCCGACGCTGCGAACAGCTGCTCGACGTGGGCAACCTGGTTCTTGGACAACGTCAAGCCGATGACGTTGACGTCGTATCTGTCGATGGCTCGCAGCATGGCGGCGCCCCAGCCGCAGCCGAGGTCCAGCAGTGTCATGCCTGGTTGCAAGTCCAGCTTGCTGAGCGAGAGGTCGATCTTGGCGATCTGTGCCTCCTCCAGTGTCATGTCGTCGCCGCCAAGGAAGTAGGCGCACGTGTACATCTGGGTACGGTCGAGGAACAGGCGGAAAAAGTCGTCAGATAGGTCGTAGTGCGCCTGCACATCCGCGAAATGCGGCGTCAGCTCTTCAGACATTGTCGTGTCGTCTTTCCCTGGACCCCGCCGGCGTGATGTGCCAGGTTAGCCGTTTGGTGGTCCAGTCGCTATGCGGCCGGGGTTGGTGGGTCGTGGTCCACTATGGCATTGCGTTAGGTGCGGCGCGAGGGCTCGGCGCACAGTGACGCCGACCCCGATCAGGCGTCGACAGCCATCCGCCCCCCATCGCTGAGGTCCAACAGATGTCGGCAAAGTCCCAGGCTCCGCGCCGCCGCCCTGTCACAAGCCGGCATCCCGTCCGCCGCCCGAGCCGATGGTCAGCACAGCCAGCCCCACATCGCCTTCCCCTGGATCGTTTCCACTCAGACCGCCGCGCAATCGCTGCGATCAGGTGCATCATTTGATGACTGCCTACCAAGTGATCAGCGAGCTACAAAGGTGTTATCCCGCACCGTATGAGGCGTGCGGAGGCGTCAGCGCGGCCGGCTTGCCTTGGGCCCAGCGCACTCCGTTCGACGCTCAGGAAAAACGGGCTCACAATTAGCGGGTTGAGTGAGGGAGACGCTTGGTCTTGCCCTCCGGAAGGGTCGCGTGATTTGAAGTGAGCGGTTATTTCTGGTTGCCCGAGAAGCCGGATGCAGCCGTGTGGGGCGCGTTTGCGGCGGACGGCGGGCATAAGCCCGAGGTAATTCTCGCAGCCGGCTTGGTCAATGATCCGCGGGTAATAAGGTCGAACGATTTTCGCGTCTTCAGGCCGTCAGCCGACGCGACTGTCAAGGCGTTTCAGCCGATCACGCTGCGGGGCCAGCTCGAGACGGGCCCTGTCGTCACTCTCATCAACGCGTACAACCACGGCCGAGACGGCGGCTTCTTCGGATCACCACACTACAAGGCGGACTACGCCGTGTTGGGCGACCGCTACGTGAGTGGTGCCGATCAGCTATTCAGCGCCATCCGATTCCGGTTCGGTGATCCCTATTGGCTAGGCCACCTTCGGAAAGGCAAGGCCAGCGCCGTCGATGGCGACGGCTCCGCACTGGGAGTCGAAACATCCGACGATGGCAACTGGCTGGTGTACACCGCCGCGCACCCGGCGACATTGCGGCGACTTAAAACCTTGGTGGTGTCGGGTTGCCTGGCGCTAGCCGAATTGGCTCTGGACCAGGATTTTGCCGCCCGGGATACGCACGTGCGGATCAACGACGGCGATTCTTGGCTCAGCGTCCACGGACCCGGGGATGACGCGCCTCCGAACGAACTCGACGCCAACACGCTGTTGAGTCGGGAGGAACTCACAGTCGAGCGGTTCGCGAAGTGGATTCCGTTCAACGATGCATTGGACGGACTTGCCTCCGTGGCGGCTCGCCCGATCAAGGCGCCGCTACAGACGCAGGTTCTCGTGGTTGCGCCTCTAGTCGAAGGGTTGCACCGCCGGATGCCCGAGACTTTTGAGCAATCGAAATTCGCCCGTGCGTCGCCCGGCGTGTTGAAGCAGATCAAAGAAGCCGCCCGGAACGCCGCGAGGGTCACGGCCGCAAGTGGACGAAACGTGGACCCTGAGCAGGTTGATGTTGCGGTGACGAAAGCGGTTTCGCACATTGACGATGTCGACTACTTGCAGCGTGCCAGCGATGTAGTGACGAAGGTCTGTGCCGTGATACCGGAGATCGCAGAGTCAGTGGCTGATCTGCCGGAGTGCCTAGCGAAGGCTCGCAACGAGATGCCCCACCAATTGCCGCTCGACGAGGAAAAAGAGCCGATGGAGGTTCGGTATCTCCGTTGGTCAGTAGTCGCCAACGTCACGCCGTGGATATTACGGGGCCTGCTTCTGCTCGAGGCTGGCATCGATCCGGGCGTCTTGCACGATCGGCACCTGGCGTACGGCCGCTTTCTCTCGTTCCGGGCCAACGTCGCCCAAATTGTCCGCGAGCTAGGCTGAGCGCTGCCCTCCTTCCAGTTGGCATCCCCTGGCTTCGGTGACGCCACGGCTGTCCCACATGACCACCGCGTGTGTGGCCTGGCCGTCCCACCCTCTCGGCGACCTGCGAAATCGACAACTTGTCACTGATCACCGCCAACACGGCTTGATACCTCAGCTCAGCCACGCTCAACTCCCTCGTCAAGGGAGTGTCAAGGATCAACCGAAGTAACTGCTTGGGCTCAAGTGATCGCTGCAACACTGTCAGGCATCACCCGAAGACAAAATGTCACGCATCAACCGAGGTAATACACATCACAATGTGCCCCCGGCATGATTCGAACATGCGACACCGGCTTTAGGAGAGCCGTGCTCTATCCCCTGAGCTACGAGGGCGGACGGGATGAGCTTACCGGGAGGCCTGGGTGGCGGACCGCAGGCAGCGATCCGATTACCGCAGCTCCGCGATGACCTTCGCGAAGTTGTCGATGTGATTGTCCTGCACGGTGATGAACGTGACCCCGTACTGGTCGCGGTACCCGGACAACGTCTCGGCCATCTCGCGGGGTGACCCGGTCAGCACCGAGTGCGTCGCCAGTATCTGCTCGTCGGACAACCCCGGTGCATACATGCGGGTCATCGCCAAGTTCGGAATGCTTTCGCCCTCGGCGGGCACCGCCGTGATCGCCAGGTTCAACTCAAGCGCATCGAATCGATCAGCCGCAGCCTTGCGAACGAACTCGACACGTTCGGTCAGCGGGTCGTCCTCGGTCCCGCGGACGTTGGCGCCGGTTAGCCCGATGATGTCGGCGTGCTTGGCGGCGATCGTCAGCACCCGGTCGCCGTTTCCGGCGATGAGGATCGGCGTCGTCGGGTGGTGCTCCCGCAAGTAGGTGGTCATGTGCTGCAGATAGTCGACCCGGGCACCGGCACTCGGATACGGCAGCTCAGCGGCCTCGAACTCTTCCCGGACGTATCCGGTGCCGAGCCCGACCTCGAGGCGGCCATCGCTGAGTTTGTCCAGATCCAGGAGATCCCGGCTCAGCAAGGCCGGTTTGTAAAAGGCGGCGTTAAGCACATACATGCTCAGCCGGAGCCTGGTGGTAACCATCGCCGCCGCCGTCAGCGCCGGAAACGGTGCCGCCGCGCCGAGATGATCGGGAACACACAGGACGTCGAATCCAACGTCCTCTGCCCGCTGCACTTTCTCCACGAAAGCGGCGCGAGATTTGATGAAGCGCATGCTCATGCCGAAGCGAAAATCCTTGACCACCAACGACCTCCATCTAGTTTGAGGACCTATTACCAAGAGCGTGCCGCGCCCACCAGGCCCTGGATCAGTGCCGAGGTGACCACCGAGAAGCCATCCGCGCCGGGCAACGGACTGCGCGGGCTCAGGCCCCTGACGCGAACCGACAATTCCAGCTGCGTCCCGCCGTCGCGCACCCGGTTGACCGGATTGTTCGGATGCAGGCCCCGCAGCTCGCGTGGCATCGCGTCGAGGTCGGTGACGACCTGATAACCGGGCAGCTGGATATGCCGGGCCAGGTGGGTGGCCAGTTCACGGTTGCGTCCCCCGGCCAGCAGCTGTGTGCTGCGTCCGATCCGGCCGTAGCCGTGCAGCGAGACCGCGACGTCAACGTGGTCGAGGAACTCGGCGAGTCGCGGCGATTCGGCGGGGTCGAACTGCGCCGACGGCAGGTGGTGCGGGTACCGGTCGGGATGGCGCAGCAAGTACACCGATGCCTCGGCTTTCACGGCGGCACGTTCGGCAATCTGGTCGGTCATCTGTTCCAGCCCGCCGCCGTGGATGGCAAGAAAGCCGAAACGCGACCGCAGCCGACTGAACTCGCTTACCCCCGGATCGCTCAACAACGCTGAAAGCGATTGGGGTGCGGTTGTTGTCGAGGTCCTCGGACGGGGCCAACGCGCGGGATCCCAGCGGCGCAGGAAGTCGATCCAGCGTTGCGGTAGGCCGTGCTCGACGGCGCCGTCGATGATGCGGGGCAGATAGCCGGGCCGCGGCGGGCCGGGAGTCACCCGGTGATCGATGTACACCCAGGCCGACGACAGCCCGTCGTCGGTATGCACGGTCAGGCGGTCGCGCCGATAGCGCACCGGCACGCCCTCGGCGCTGTCCAGGGTGGCCAGGTCGTGATCGGAGACCTGCCAGAGCACCCCGTGTACCTGACTTCCGGCGAACGGCTCGACGGTGGCAACCCCGCGCTCGTTGATCAGCCAGTCGTGGTCGGACAGCACGGCGGGGCGCGGATCGGCGGCGTCGGGGCAACGCAGTGCCATCTGCCGGACGGATAGGTTCGACCCGTATGCGAAATAGGGATGCCGACAGGCCGGCATTTAGCCGGTCACCGTCAGATAAATCAGCACTAAGCCCTCCCAATACGCTGTCCGAGACCTGCGTAGTAGGCCGTTCGGGTGGCGTTTTCGCCTCACTATTTTGAAGGCGGCAAACGTAGGCTGCAGCCCGGAAAAGACACGGCCCAGACCATCATTACACGGTCGGGGCCTGAAACGACGAACACTCGTAGTCGGAAGCGGCGGGGTTTAGGGAGTGCCACGCTGCAGTCATGACGGCGCACTGCTGGGGACAAAGAAGGGGAACCCACGCAACGGTAACCACGAACTCGAGCGATTGTCGTCATCCGTTTGGCATAGCTGGCGCATCGGAAAGCATTTGCAGCGTTGTCCGAAAAGGCACTAATAACTTGAAGTATATTGATAAGGCCTAGACCGTGCGCAAGGTATGTAATAGCATCAGTCCACTGGCTATCGGTTTGTTCGCACTGTCTCCCCGCCTGGAACCTGGCGTGGGCGCACTGCCTCAACCGCCAGCAGCAGTTCCGGTCGATTTGTTGCGTTAGGAGAACCTATGTTGTCCGTGACCACCGCGTGGCACCACATCACGACGGCAGAAAGCTCAAGTCAAATGGCAACGCACACTCGGAAAACGACTGCCCGCAGGATCTTGTGGCTGGCCGCAGCGGGCCCGCTCGCCGTAGCAAGTGCGGCGGCTCTGGCTACGCCCGTGCACGCCGCCACTACATGGATGGCGGGAGCGGTGAACTCCGGCTCCAAGGCCGCGACGTTTTTTTATACCGACGCCTACACCCAGTCTGATGCCGAGCAGCATGCGATGGCGAACTGCCACGCGAAGTTCCCGACCGGCTGCCAACTCGCCGGAAGCACCACGACCTGCATGGCTGTCGCCCTCGGTCAAGGCAGTGATTACGCCGTCGCCTACGGCCCGACTGTGCACACGGCGCAGGTGCTGGCGGCGACGACGATCCACGGCCGCGTCAACCCCGCAGGGGGTGGGCATTGCAGTTGGGAATAAAGGCATTGCACGAAATTCCTCTCGCGGCCGCGGGCGCTGCCAGCGTCGGCTCACGGAGATGCCCAGGCTTACAAGCACTTTAGGGATCGCTGCCGCGAGTTGCCCACATTTATGCTCCCGGTGGGCGAGGACCGGATTGTTCTCCACGTCGACGTCGCGATAGTCGATCCTTGCGCGACAGCTGTTCGAGCTTGGCAGTCCGCCACCGCCGCTGTTGGTAGCGCTGCAAAGACCTCGTGCCAACCCAAAAGAAGCGGTGTGCCGAGCCGCAAGTGGGCGCGTTGTGTGAGCCGCGCCTATCCTTGCTGGTCATTGAATGGCACTGGCGGCGCCGACCGTACGCGCGCGACCACGACGGCAAACTCATGAACGCTACGAGGCATCATTGCCCGCCCTAGATTGCGTCGACGCTTAGTGTCTTGTCGTCAGCTAACCAGGTCATCGGCACCCGGCGTTTGGACAGCAGTGACTCCATGGCATCGCCTGTAACGGGCCGCGAGAACAGGAAGCCCTGTGCCCGGTGACATCCATGCTCAATCAAAGTCTGTGCGGCAGCTGGCGTCTCAACACCTTCAGCAACCAGTTGCAGCCCGAAGGCCTCAGCGAGCCCGATAACGGCACGAACGATGGCCAGGTCGCTGGTGTTGGTGCCCAAGTTGCGCACGAACCCCATGTCGATCTTGAGCATGTCGACTGGGAGGGACTTCAGGTGCGACAGCACCGCATAGCCGGTGCCGAAGTCGTCGATGGCAATCTGGACCCCGACCTCCTTGAGCGCCGATAGGGTTTTGCGAGTGGTGTCGATGTCGTGCACCACGGACCGCTCCGTGATTTCCAGGCACACCGATCCGGCGTCGATGCCGAACTCATCGATGGTGTCGGCAACACTGCGAACGAATCCCCGGGTGATTAATTGAACGGGCGAAACATTGATGCGCATTATCGCGCCTTGTCCCACCCCGCTGGAGTGCCACCGGCTCAATTCGGCGCAGGCGCTTCGCATGACCCACAGGCCCAATTCTGCGGCGAGGTTGGTCGATTCGGCCACGCCTATGAACGAATCCGGTAGCAGCAGCCCTCGCGTCGGGTGCCGCCAACGCACGAGCGCCTCGGCGCCCAGGATCGTGCGGGTCAACAAGTCAACTTCGGGCAGGTAATGGAGCAGCAGAGCGTCGCTGTCGATGCCTCCTTGCAGATGGAGCTCAATGTCTTTGCGGAAGACGACGTTGCGAGAGCTGTCAGTGGTGCACATCGCAACCTGGTTGCCGCCCGCGCGCTTCGCCGTCAAGGCGGCCTCGTCGGCACGGCGCAGTAGATCCGCGGTGTCGTCGCGCCCCGGCCTGCCCACCGCCATCCCGATGCTGACGGAGGGCGTGATCACATCGTCGCCGATCTTCAGGGGACCGCGCAACGTTGTCTGAAGGCGGTGCGCGAGTGACTCCGCGGTCCCGGTTAGCATCGCCCGGTCCGCAAAGACCAGGAACTCGTCCCCACCGATGCGACCGATCGTGCCCAGCCCTTCCATGCTCGCCTGAAGGCGTTCGGCGAACACCCGCAGGTAAAAATCGCCCGCAGCGTGGCCGAAGAAGTCGTTGATCGATTTCAATCGATCCAGGTCGAGATACAAGACCGCGACGGGTCCCGGGCGTCCCGCCTCAAGTCTTTCGGAAAGGTGCGCAACGACCGATCGCCGATTGTGTAGACCGGTCAAATCGTCATGCTCAGCCTGGTAGCGAAGCATTTCTTCGGCGGCGATGCGGGCCTGGAGCTGTGCAAACAAAGTGGCGACGGCCCCGAGCGTGTCCAGCTCTTCCTGCTTCCACTTCCGATGACCAAAGTTAACGAAGCCAAGCACACCGGTGGTCACCCCCCTTGAAACCAGCGGTGCAGCGGCCACCGAGGGCGTCGCGACGCGGCGCCTTCCGGTGGTCTGGCGGCGGAATGCCTTGTACGCGTATTTTGTCGAGGCCGGCGGCTGAATCACAACCGGTTCCGTAGGCTGAATCACAAGCGGTTCCTTGCCATGCGCGCAAGGGGCGAAGACTTGCTCGGCGCTAGTGAAGTCGACAATAGCCGCGAGATCCGCCCGTGGACGGTTTGGTCGCGGCGGCCATTCCGCGATCAATTTCGAGGCCCCGATGGATGGGTCGTTGTAGCGCAGGTAGCCGGTGTCCATGTCGAACAGCTGGACTAGTCTCTTCAATACCTGTTCGCTGACAGTGGCAGCGGTGGACGGATTGGCCTCCATCAGTTGGGCGGCCACGGAGGTGACGAACGCTAAGCCGCGTAGCACGGTGCCTCGATTGCGGCGGTATGGACGGATTCAACGGATGCCGGCTGGTCTGGTGCCTCGGTCATCGTTGCACTCCTCAAACACAAGGCGGTTGCATTGTTTGCAAGACGCAGATGCCAACCCTTTACGCGGGTGGCTGACGCGAATGTCAACGCTGTGACCTTCGCCATGCTGACACGAGTGACTATAGTCCCTTCATCGAGCGATCGCCTGGCCGATGTGGTGCGCTCCATGGACACCGCTAGCGCCACTGGACCTACGTCTCGTCAGCGATCCGGTCTACGAAAGGACTGTTGGGACATGACCAGTCTCTGTGTAGGCATTTGCCATTTGGCCGGGAGCTTTGAGAAACCGAAAACGTCAGTTCTGAGCAACTCGGGTCGCTAGGCCGGCGTGGTCGTGGCCACCGCAACTTCTAACATGTGACTCCTGCGATACGCTCCATCGCTTGTCGGACGGACGGACGATACGTCACTGTGCGTGAAACGGAACTATGTCTGGGCAGCTCAGGCTGTCTTTCTAACTACCAGTCACCGTCAGATAAATCAGCACCACGTTAAGCAGACTAATCATTGTGGCGACCGTCCAACCAATGACCGTCGTCGCCGGATGGTTGGTGTCGCTGCCCATCAGCTTGCGGTTGCTGGTCAGTCTGATCAGCGGAAGCACCGCGAACGGGATGCCGAACGACAGCACGACCTGGGAGAGCACCAGAGCGCGGGTGGGGTCGAACCCGAGCGCCAGGATCGCCAAAGCCGGGCACAGGGTAATCAAGCGGCGCACCATCATGGGCACCGACCGGTGCAATAGACCTTGCATGATCATGGCTCCGGCATAGGCACCTACGGACGACGACGCCAGGCCGGACGCAAGCAGCCCGATCGCGAAGAGCACCGCGATCGTCGTGCCCAGCGTTGTGTGAATCGCGCTGTATGCGCCGTCGATGGAAACGGTTTCGTCGCCGCGGTTTTGCAGGTTGATCGCGGCGACCAGCAGCATCGCGGCGTTCACCGTTCCGGCAACCGCCATTGCCAGGACGACGTCCCAGCGGGTGACTCGTAGCAACCTGCGCCGATGTTCGCCCTCGTCGGGATGTCCGTGCCGGTCGAGGACCAGCCCGGAATGCATGTACACCGCATGCGGCATCACGGTGGCGCCCATGATGGCGGCGGCCAGCAGCACGCTTTCGGCGCCGTGGAATCGCGGCAGCAGGCCGCCGATCACATCACCGGGCGGTGGCGTCTTGACGAAGAAACTGGCTGCGAAGCCGACCGCGATGACGAGCAGCAAGCCGGTGATGACGCGCTCGAAGATGATCTGCCCGCGCCGGTCCTGGATCGCCAGGAGCAGCAGGGAAACCACTCCGGTGACGATCCCGCCGATCAGCAGCGGCAGACCGAACAAGATACGCAGGGCGATAGCACCGCCGACGATTTCGGCGGCATCGGTTGCGATCGCGACGAGTTCGGCCTGGGCCCAGTAGACCAGCCGGGCTGGGCGGCCCATGCGCTTGCCGATCGCCTGAGGCAGCGACTGACCGGTCACCAGCCCGAGCTTCGCCGACAGGTACTGCACCAGGCCCGCCAGCACATTGGCCAGCACGATGACCCATAGCAGTAGGTATCCGAACTTTGCACCGGAGCTGACGTTGGCCGCGACATTTCCGGGGTCGACGTAGGCGATCGCAGCGACGAACGCCGGTCCGAGCAGGTACCAGCTCGGCTTGAGCGACGCCCCGGTGCCCTGCGTCAACGTTTCGACCCTCGATCCATTAATCCAAACAAAAAAGTTAGGTTAGTCGAAACCCTCGCCGCGCCGGTCGTCGGGCCAGGTGATCACCGGTACGGGGTTCGTCCTTCGGTCTGTCAGCTGATGAGGCCGGTGCCGACGTACAGGCCCCGTCCGGTGATCAGGGGAAGGTCGAGGGTGGTCACGATGCCCGGTGGAGCGGCTACTACCGCCGGAATTGCGTTTACGATCCGCATTGCGGTGGCGACCAACCCGGCGTGGTTGTGATCGCCGTTGGGGCTGCTCAGGCAGATGTCCATGGCATAGGACGGTTCGCCGGTGACTTCGACGCGGTAGGAACCGCCGGGCTGCGCGGGTTGCGGCCAGTCGGGGCACAGGTCTTCGCGCAGTCGGGTGACGTGTTCCAAGACGACGGCGGCTTCGCCGTTGACCATGCCGAGCACCTCGAATCGCACCCCGGCGGCGCTGCCCTTGGGAATGTGGCCGGACGCGATATCGAAAGCCTCGGGCGCGGGCTCCCGCACGTACTTCTCGGTGACTTCGTCGAGCGAAATGCCAAGGCCGGCAGCGAGTTGCCGGATCACCGATCCCCAAGCCAGGCTCAGCACGCCCGGCTGTAGCAACATCGGGATCTCGTCGAGCGGTTTACCGAAGCCCATCACGTCGAACATGACGACCGGGCTGTCGTAGGTGGCGTAGTCGACAATCTCCATGCATCGGACCTGCTGGACACTCTGACAGGTGCCGGCTAACGCCAAGGGCAGCAGGTCGTTGGCGAAGCCCGGGTCGATCCCGTTGACGTAGAGGCTGGAATTACCTTCGCGTGCCGCGTCTTCCAGAGGTTTGACGAGTTGCTCGGGGATCACCTGCCACGGGTACTGCAGAAAGACCGGACCGCTGCCGACGATGTTGACTCCGGCCGCCAGAACGCGCCGGTAGTCCTCCAGCGCCTCGGGCAGCCGGTTGTCGGCCATCGCGTTGTACACGGCGCATTGCGGCCCGGTCGCGAGCACGTCGTCCAGGTCGGTGCTGGCGAGCACGCCAGTCGAATCCGCAAGTCCGGCAAGCTCGGCCGCGTCCTTGCCGGCCTTGGCGTCCGATGACACCCACACGCCGGTGAGTTCGAATTCGGGGTTGGTAATGAGCGCCCTCAGCGCATGGATGCCGACATTACCGGTACCCAACTGGACGACGGGTATGGCCATGAGTGGCCTCCTTAGTGGTAGGAACAGGACCGCGAGCAGACGCAAAAGCGCCCGACACGCCGGGCGCGCGGGGGCTTTTGCGTCTGCTCGCGGGTCATGGGGTCACAGGTCCGGGACGGGAATGTCGAGATTGGGGAAGGTGAGCCCGCCGTCGACCTCTAGCGTCTTGCCGGTCAGAAAGCTCCCGGCCGGAGATGCCAAATACACTGCTGCAGCGGCGATGTCGATGGGATCACCGAGTCGGCGCATCGGCGTCACCTGCTCCATCGGCTTGCGCAGGTCGTCGTTGGAGGCCACCACGTCCAGCGCGGACGTGAGGATCGATCCCGGTGCGATGGCGTTGACCCGGATGCGTGGGCACAGGTCCAGCGCCGCGAGCCGGGTGTAGTGCGACAGCGCCGCCTTGGCGGTGCCGTAGGCGGCGAAACCACGTCCCGCCAGTCGGCCCATGGTCGAGCTGATGTTGATCACGTTGCCGCCCCCGGAGTGCTCGAGCATCAGCGGCACCGCCGCGATGGTCAGGGCGTGGGCGGTGACGACGTTGAAGGTGAAGGCGTCCTTGAGGTCCTTGGTCGAGGTGGTCAGCAGCGTGTTGGGCATGGTCCCGCCGACGTTGTTGACGACGATGTCCAGTTTCCCGAAAGCCTCGACAGCCTCAGCGGCTAGCTGCGCGGTTGCCTCAGGGTGGGCCAGGTCGGCGGTGACGGTGTGTGCCCGCCGGCCGGTGGCGCGGACCTGTTCTGCGACGGCATCTAGTTGGGATTGCGTTCGGGAAGCGATGAGGACATCGGCGCCGGCCTCGGCGAAAGCCAGCGCGATGGCCGCACCCAGTCCGCGGCCGCCACCAGTGATGACGGCGACTTTGTCATCGAGACGGAACCTGTCAAGGATCATTACGGCCTCTCCACGTTGAGTTACCGGGCGAAACGGTAGCAAGCCCACCGCCTCGGATTGCAGCATTTCTGAAACACGTTCTAGTTTGTCATACCGGGTGCGGCGACGAAACGCCAGCGCGAATGGGGGCTGGATGGGGGCTGGCAGGGGGACAAATTTGCCAAACGTTAACCCATTCGTACTGTAGCTTGACGACTTCTCGGAACACGGTGGTTGGCGAGCCCCGTTAGGGGCGGCGAACCCCCGACCTATTGTGAGGAAGTAGATTGAAACTCAACCGATCTGGTGGAGCGCTCAGCATTGTGGCAGCCGGCGCATTGGTATTGTCAGGCTGCGGTAGCGACAACGGCGCAACCGGAGGCAGTGCGACGACGGGATCTGCGGCGGCCAAGGCGGGCTGTGGCGGCAAACAGACCCTGAAGGCCAGCGGATCGACGGCCCAAGCCAACGCGATGACCCGCTTCGTCAAGGCGTTCGAACAGGCCTGCCCGGGTCAGACGTTGAACTACACGGCCAATGGTTCCGGTGCCGGGATTCGCGAATTCAATGGTAACCAAACAGATTTCGGTGGCTCTGACTCACCTCTGAGCAGTGACGAGTCCGTCGCCGCGCAGCAGCGCTGCGGTGGCTCGCCGGCGTGGAATCTGCCGACGGTGTTCGGGCCGATCGCGGTCACGTTTAACGTCAATGCCTTGGCTTCGCTGAATCTTGACGGCCCCACGTTGGCAAAGATCTTCAACGGTTCGATCACCACCTGGAACGATCCCGCCATCCAGACGCTGAATGTCGGTGCCAACTTGCCCGGCGAGCCGATCCACGTTGTGTTCCGCAGCGACGAGTCGGGGACCACGGATAACTTCCAGAAATATCTGGATGGCGCTTCGGAGGGCGCCTGGGGCAAGGGCGCCGGAAAGGCGTTCAAAGGCGGTGTCGGCGAGGGAGCCAAGGGCAACGACGGGACTTCGGCGGCCGTCAAGGCCACCGAAGGGTCGATTACCTACAACGAATGGTCGTTCGCGCAGGCTCAGCATCTGAACATGGCCGAGATCGTCACGTCGGTCAGTCCGACCGCTGTGGCGATCAGCCCTGAGTCAGTGGGCAAGACGATCGCCGGCGCCACGATCAAGGGTCAGGGTAATGACCTGGTGCTCGACACGGCCTCGTTTTACAACCCCTCGCAGGCCGGCTCCTACCCGATCGTGCTGGCCACGTATGAGATAGTCTGCTCGAAATATCCCGACGGCCAGGTCGGTACGGCTGTGAAGGCTTTCCTGCAAAGCACTATCAACGCCGGCCAGAACGGGCTGGGGGACAACGGATATATCCCCATTCCCGATGCGTTCAAACCGAGGTTGTCCATGGCGGTCAACGCGATCTCCTGAACTGAGGTGGTCATGCCCCGAGGATTGACGGGTGTGCGGCTGAATCGGGCCGGGGCAAGCGGGGAACTAAAGCGAGCGGATAGGCGCGCAGCGTGGCGCGGCGACCGGCTGTTCATGTCGGTCGCCGCCGCTGCCGGTTCGACGATCGTCATCGGGGTTCTGCTGATCGCGCTGTTCCTGGTGATTCGTGCCGTTCCGTCGTTGCAGGCAAACCACGAGAACTTTTTCACGAGTGCGAAATTCGATACCGCCGACGGGAAAGACCTTGCGTTCGGTATCCGTGACCTGTTTATGGTCACGGTGCTGAGTTCGATGTCCGCATTGGCGTTGGCCGTCCCGGTCGCGGTCGGGATCGCGATGTTTCTCACCCAATACGCTCCGGCGCGGTTGTCGCGTCCCTTCGGCGCGATCGTCGATCTATTGGCCGCCGTACCGTCGATCATCTTCGGGCTGTGGGGGATCTTCGTGCTGGCGCCGACGCTGGAGCCGTTCGCCGCGCTTCTCAATCGAAATCTGGGGTGGCTGTTTCTGTTCAAACAAGGAAACGTCTCCCTGGCCGGCGGCGGCACGATCTTCACCGCCGGCATCGTGCTTTCGGTAATGATCCTGCCGATCATCACCTCGGTATCGCGTGAAGTTTTCCGGCAGACCCCGCGCATCCAGATTGAAGCGGCGTTGGCACTGGGCGCGACGAAGTGGGAGGTGGTGCGGATGACGGTATTGCCCTTCGGTCGCAGTGGTGTCATCGCCGCGTCGATGCTGGGGTTGGGCCGAGCG
The DNA here is from genome assembly GCA_963715905.1 of uncultured Actinomycetota bacterium. GTDB lineage: Bacteria > Actinomycetota > Actinomycetes > Mycobacteriales > Mycobacteriaceae > Mycobacterium. Next base: position 72,720 of record CAVQSX010000011.1, on the reverse strand, counting down.
CTGGGAGAAACCGTTGCGGCGCTGATCATCCTGCGGTCGGCCGCCCACCCGGGAAAATGGTCGTTGTTCGACGGCGGTTACACTTTCGCTTCCAAGATCGCCTCGGCTGCATCTGAATTCAGCGATCCGTTGCCCACCGGGGCATACATCTCCGCGGGGCTTGCACTGTTTGTCCTGACCTTTATCGTCAACGCAGCCGCACGCCTGATCGCCGGTGGGAAGGTCAACGGATGAATTTCGACGTGCTGGAAAAGCCGGTCAAGGCGGAGGTAATTCGGCCAGTCGCGATTCGGCGGCAGATTAAAAACCACATTGCGACCACTTTTTTCCTGGCATCGTTTCTTATCGCACTGGTACCGCTGGGCTGGGTGCTGTCGGTCGTTGTCGCACGAGGCTGGTACGCGGTAAGCCGGTCGGGCTGGTGGACGCACTCGCTGCGCGGGGTGCTGCCAGAAGAGTTCGCGGGCGGGGTGTATCACGCGGTGTACGGGACGCTGGTACAAGCCGGCGTCGCTGCGATCATCGCGGTCCCGCTGGGTTTGATGACTGCGGTGTACCTGGCCGAGTACGGCTTATCCCGACTGGCGCGGGTGACCACTTTCATGGTCGACGTACTCGCCGGAGTGCCATCAATCGTCGCGGCACTGTTCATCTTCAGCCTTTGGATCGCCGCCCTGGGGTTCCAGCAGTGCGGCTTCGCCGTGTCGTTGGCGTTGGTCGTGCTGATGGTTCCGCTGGTGGTGCGGTCCGCGGAGGAAATGCTCAGGTTGGTGCCCGACGAACTGCGAGAAGCCAGCTACGCGTTGGGCATTCCCAAATGGAAGACCATCGTTCGGATTGTCTTCCCGATCGCCGCGCCGGGCATGGTGTCCGGTGTCTTGCTGTCGATCGCCCGTATCATCGGCGAAACCGCGCCGGTTCTGGTGCTGGTCGGGTACAGCCGCTCGATCAATTTTGACATCTTCGATGGCAATATGGCGTCGCTGCCGCTGCTGATCTATACGGAGCTCACAAATCCCGAACACGCCGGGTTCCTGCGAGTGTGGGGCGCGGCGCTAACGCTGATCATCATCGTCGCCGTGATCAACTTGGTAGCCTGGGCGATTCGCTTCGTGACAACCCGCCAGCGCGGAACACGCACGTACCTCAGGGCGTGACCAGAACTCGTCCGGTGGTCAGGACTTCGCGGCCGCCCGTTTCGCGACCGTCTTTTTCGCGGGTGCCCTTTTCGCCGTTGTCTTGTTCGGCGTCTTTGCGTCACCGGCGCGCGCCTTGACGCTGGCCTCCAGTTTGGCCAGCAGGTCGGAGACATCTTCGGTGTCGTCCAGCTGGGCCGGCTTATCGTCGGCGGTAAACGCTTCTCCACCTGCAAGTTTCGCATCAACCAGCTCTTGTAGCTGCTCCTGGTAAGTGTCGTGATAGCGGTCCGGGTTGAATTCGTCGGCCATCGAGTCCACCACCTGCCCGGCCATCTTCAGCTCGGCGGGCTTGATTTCAACCTTCTTGTCCAGCACCGGAAAGTCGGGATCGCGGATCTCGTCCGGCCACAACAAGGTGTGCACCACCATTACCTCACGCTTTCCGAAGTCCTTGACGCGCAGCGCGGCTAACCGCGTCTTATTGCGCAGCGTGAAATGAACGATCGCCACCCGATCCGTCTCGGCGAGAGTCTTGGCCAACAGCACATAGGATTTCGACGACTTGGAATCCGGCTCCAGGAAGTAACTACGGTCGAACAACATCGGGTCGACTTCGTTGGCCGGGACGAACTCCAGGACCTCGATCTCGCGGCTGCGCTCCTCGGGCAAGGTGGAAATATCGTCGTCGGTGATCACCACCATTTGGCCGTCGTCGGACTCGTAGGCCCGGGCGATGTCGCCGTACTCGACCACTTCACCGTCCGCCTCACAAACGCGCTTGTAGCGGATGCGTCCGTTGTCCTTGGCGTGCACCTGATGGAACTTGATGTCGTGGTCCTCGGTGGCGCTGTACACCTTCACCGGGACGTTTACCAGCCCGAACGCAATGGAACCCTTCCAGATGGAGCGCATGAAGCCAGTATGCCCACACAGTCGGGTCGCGTAACAGCGTGTTGACGATTGTTGGGCGGTGTCCGGTCGGTCCTCGTCAGGCAGATAGGCAGCGCGCCTGGGCCCTTAGCTGAAACGGTCCGGAGCAGAGGAGGATTGGCCCAGGGCGGCTCGGTCGGGTAGGTCGGCACCGGCGCGGGCGATCGTCAATGCCGACGACAGGCTTGCCGCCTCCAGTGCGGCCGTCAAGGCGTCGAGCCCGATGCGGCCGAGGTTGGCCCGCCGGTCTGCGCCCAGCAACCCCAGAGCCCACAGCGCGTCGAGCAGGCCGACCGTGAACGCGTCGCCGGCTCCGACGGTATCGACGACCTGAACCGGTCTGGCAGGCACTCGGGTCTCGCCGGCCGCGCAAAACGCCACCGAACCCCGATCGCCCATGGTCAGGGCGACGAGCGCAGGACCAGACGCCAGCCAGGCCCTGGCCGTCCGCTCCGGGTCATGGTTGGGATCGACCCAGCGCAGATCCTCGTCGCTGACCTTGATGATGTCGCTGCGTTCGACGAGGTGGTCGATGCGTTCGCGGGCCTGATCCCGGTCCGCGATGAGCGAAGGCCGCACGTTTGGGTCGAAGCTCACGCTGGCAGACACGCGATAGGCGTCGAGCAGCGCCGCGACCGCCAAGCACCCCGGCTCGCGCACCGCCGCGATCGATCCGGTGTGCACGAATAATGGCGGCGGGACCGGCGGTGTACCGGACAACTGCCAGTCCAGGTCGAACGCGTAAGTGGCTGATCCGTCGTCGGCAATCGTTGCCACCGCAGTCGGGGTCCGGCCGGCCGAGACGCTTCCCGCGACAAGCTGCGCACCGCAGGCCTGAACGTAGGTACTGATGCGCCGGCCGCGGCTGTCGTCTCCGATGTGGGTAAGGAAATCGACATCGCGGCCCAGCCTGGCCAGGCCGACCGCAACATTGAGCGGGCTGCCGCCTACATGCTCGGTGGCGCCGTGACGCTCGACGATGTCGATCAGCGCCTCACCGATCACCAACCCGCGGGTCATGCCGACAGGTTACGGCCAACCGAAAAGACGTACGTTTGAACGTATGGGTTCCGCGGCGGAGCAGCGAGTGACGCTGACCAACGCCGAAAAGGTGCTCTACCCGGCAACCAACACCACCAAGAGCGACGTCTTCGACTACTACACCCGCATCGCCGAGGTTATGGTGCCGCACGTGGCCGGTCGCCCGGCTACGCGCAAGCGCTGGCCCAACGGCGTCGAGGAACCCTCATTTTTCGAGAAGCAACTGGCGTCGTCGGCGCCCGACTGGCTGCCGCGCGCCAGCGTGAGGCACCGATCCGGAACGACGACCTATCCGATCATCGACAGCACTGACGCGCTGGCCTGGATCGCCCAACAGGCGGCGCTGGAAGTACACGTTCCGCAGTGGCGATTCGTCGCCGAGTGGACCCGAAGCGGGGCGCAGGAGTCCACACCGGGCCCGGCAACACGATTGGTGTTCGACCTGGACCCGGGTGAGGGTGTGACGATGGCGCAGCTGGCCGAGGTGGCGTGCGCCGTTCGCGATTTAATCACCGGCATTGGGCTGACCACGTTCCCACTCACCAGTGGCAGTAAGGGGCTGCATCTCTACACGCCGCTGGACGAGCCGGTGAGCAGCAAGGGCGCCACCACGCTGGCCAAACGCGTTGCCCAGCAACTGGAAAAAACGATGCCCACGTTGGTCACCTCGACCATGACCAAAAGCCTGCGGGCCGGAAAAGTTTTCCTGGACTGGAGCCAGAACAGCGGCTCGAAGACCACCATCGCGCCCTATTCACTACGTGGCCGGGAGAATCCGACAGTCGCGGCGCCACGGCGCTGGGAAGAACTTGACGACTCCGCCCTCGGCCAGCTGCGGTACGACGAAGTACTCGCCCGGGTCGCTCGTGACGGCGATCTGCTGGCCGCGCTCGACGAGGATATCCGCAACCCTGATCGGCTGGCCAAATATCGCGGCATGCGCGACCGGTCGAAGACGCCGGAGCCGGTCCCAAAAGCGAAACCGGCTGCCGGTCAGAATAATACGTTCGTCATCCAGGAGCATCATGCCCGGCGGCTGCACTATGACTTCCGCTTGGAACGCGACGGAGTGCTGGTGTCGTGGGCGGTGCCGAAGAATCTGCCCGACACCACATCGGTCAACCATTTAGCGGTGCACACCGAGGATCATCCGCTGGAATATGCGACCTTCGAGGGAAACATTCCCAAAGGCGAATACGGCGCCGGCAAGGTGATCATCTGGGATTCCGGAACCTATGACACTGAAAAGTTCAACGACTCGGCCGAAAAGGGGGAGGTGATCGTCACTCTGCACGGCAGCCGGATCTCCGGGCGCTACGCGTTGATTCAGACCAACGGCGATCAGTGGCTGGCGCACCGCATGAAGGATCAGCAGATCTTCGAGTTCGATGAGATCGCCCCCATGCTCGCGACGCACGGGTCGGTAGCGGACCTCAAGGCAGCCCAGTGGGCCTTCGAAGGCAAGTGGGACGGCTACCGACTACTAGCCGAGACCGATCACGGCAAGATGCGGCTGCGGTCGCGCAGTGGACGCGACGTCACCGGAGAATATCCGCAATTACGCTCACTGGCAGTGAATCTCGCCGACCATCACGCGGTACTCGACGGTGAGGTCGTCGCTCTCGACAAGTCCGGTGTGCCCAGCTTCAACGAGATGCAAAACCGCAGCCAAGCGACCCGCGTCGAGTACTGGGCATTCGATCTGCTCTATCTGGACGGCCGTTCGCTACTGCGCGCCAAGTACCAGGACCGGCGAAAGCTGCTGGAAACCTTGGCCAGTGCCGGAAATCTCACCGTTCCGGAGCTGCTGCCCGGTGACGGTGCCCAGGCGCTCGAGCACTCGCGTAAACACCGCTGGGAAGGCGTAGTTGCCAAAAGGCGCGACTCCAGTTACCAACCGGGCCGGCGCTCCGCGTCGTGGGTAAAGGACAAGCATTGGAACACCCAGGAAGTCGTGATCGGCGGCTGGCGAGCCGGAGAGGGCGGCCGCACCAGTGGCATCGGCGCCTTGTTGATGGGGATACCCAGCGCGGGCGGGCTGCATTTCGTTGGGCGGGTTGGCACCGGCTTCACCGAGCGCGACCTGGCCAACCTCAAGAAGACACTGAAGCCTCTGCATACCGACGAATCTCCTTTCGACGCATCGCTTCCCGCGCGTGACGCCAAAGGCGTCACGTTTGTGCGGCCGTCGTTGGTGGGGGAGGTCCGTTACAGCGAGTGGACCCCGGATAACCGTTTGCGCCAGCCGAGTTGGCGCGGCCTGCGGCCGGACAAGGAACCAGGTGAGGTGGTACGCGAATGAAGTGGGTTAGCTATAGAGAAGGCGCCACCGAGCGCACCGGGGTACTCTCCGGCAACGTGATTCACCCGGCGCCGCCGGGTGTGACGCTGCTCGGCCTGATCGGCCGCGGCGCCGACGGCCTGCGGCGCGCCGGCGAGGACGCACTTCGCTCAGCGTCGACAGTACGTTTAGGCGACGTGGCGCTGATGGCGCCGATCCCGCGCCCGCCGTCCATCCGTGACTCCCTGTGCTTTTTGGACCACATGCGCAATTGCCAGGCGGCACTGGGAGCCGGCCGAGTGCTCAGCGACAGCTGGTACCGCATCCCCGCGTTCTACTTCGCCTGCCCGGCCACCGTCCTGGGGCCCTACGACGACGCGCCGACGGCTCCCGGGAGTGCCTGGCAGGATTTCGAATTGGAGATCGCCGCGGTCGTCGGGGTAACCGGCAAAGACCTGACGGTCGAGCAAGCCGAACAGGCCGTCATCGGCTACATGATCTTCAACGATTGGTCGGCACGAGATCTACAGCAGATGGAGAGCCAACTGGCGATCGGGCAAGGCAAAGGCAAGGACAGCGGCGTGACATTAGGCCCCTATCTGGTCACGCCCGATGAGCTGGAGCCGTACCGACACCCCTCACATCCCGGCAAGCTGAGCCTACAGGTGACCGCCATGGTCAACGAAACGGTGATCGGTTCGGGGTCGACCGCTCAGATGGACTGGACATTCGGTGAAGTGATCTCCTATGCATCCCGCGGGGTGACGCTGACCCCCGGCGACGTCATCGGCTCCGGGACCGTGCCCACCTGCACCCTTGTCGAGCACCTCAACCCGGCAGCGCTGGAGTCGTTCCCGGGTTGGCTGCACGACGGCGATGTCGTCACCCTGCAAGTTGAGGGGCTCGGCGAGACGCGACAAACCGTCCGTGCCAGCGCCGCGCCACATCCGTTGCCCCCCCGACCCAATCCGGACGCCGCGCCCGCCCCCACCCGGGTCAACCGTGCCCCCGCGCGGGTGCCTTACACGCGCGGGCTGCACAAGGTCGCCCCCCGGGTATGGGCGTGGACACTGCCGGACGGGGGCTACGGCTGGAGCAACGCCGGGCTGGTCGCCGGAGACGGCGCCGCCCTGCTGGTGGACACCCTGTTCGACCTGCCTCTGACCCGCGAAATGCTCACCGCGATGGAGCCCATCACCGATCGCGCTCCGATCACCGACGCGTTGATCACCCACTCAAACGGAGACCACACCCACGGCAACCAACTGCTCGACGGATCGGTGCGGATCATCGCCGCGCGGGGTACGGCCGAGGAGATCGCCCACGGCATGGCGCCCGAGATGCTGGCCATGGCGCAGACCGCCAACCTTGGTCCGGTGGCGACTCCGTACGCGCGAGATCGATTCGGAAACTTTGACTTCAGCGGTATCAAGCTGCGCAACGCAGACCGGACGTTCGACCACGATCTCACCATCGATGTCGGCGGGCGGCAGATCTACCTGCTGAACCTCGGTCCGGCGCACACCGCAGCGGACTCCGTCGTACACGTGCCCGACGCGGGTGTGCTGTTCGGCGGGGACTTGCTGTTCATCGGGTGCACGCCGATCGTCTGGGCCGGTCCGATCGCCAATTGGGTTGCGGCCTGTGACGCCATGATTGCGCTGGATGCACCGACCGTGGTGCCCGGCCACGGTCCGGTCACCGACCCGGACGGGATCCGCGCTGTCCGAGGCTATCTCGCGCACGTCGCCGAACAGTCCGAGGCGTCCTACCGCAAGGGTCGGTCATGGGCTGAGGCCGCCGATACGATCGACCTCGGCGAGTACGCGAACTGGCTGGACGCGGAACGGGTCGTCGTCAACGTCTATCAGCGTTATCGGGAACTCGACCCCAACACCCCACAGCTGGAGGTCATGGCGCTGCTGGTGATGCAGGCCGAGTGGTTGGCCAAGCGCTCTTAGTGGCCGCGAGAGTGCAACTGGCAACGCATCGCCCACGTGGCACCGTAGCCAGTTGCACTCTCGCGCTAGGGTTTGGGCATGCCCGCAGTTGAACTTGCAACTCTTGAGGACGGCATCGCCTGCGTCACCCTGAACCGGTCAGAGCGGCTCAACGCCATCGACGGTGCGCTGATCGACGGTGTGGACGAAGCGTTGGACGTGCTCAGCGCCGGCCAGCACCGGGTCGCGATCCTCACCGGCGCCGGGCGCGGATTCTGCGCCGGTGCGGACTTGAGCGGCACCGGTCAAGCCTGGACCACGCCGTCGAGCCCGCGGACCCCGTCGTTCAAGGTCAACTACGACGCCCAGGTTCGGCTGGCCGGCTTGTACACCCGGATCTACGAGCTGGATATCCCGGTGATCGCGGCAGTCAACGGCGTCGCCGTTGGCGGTGGCCTGGCGTTCACGCTGGTCAGCGATATCCGGATCGCGTCCGAGCAGGCCCGATTCGGGTCGGTTTTCATCAAGGCCGGGTTCTCGTCGATGGACATGGGCACCAGCTACCTGTTACCTAAGATCGTCGGTGCCGGGGTGGCGCGTGAACTCATGCTGACCGGTCGCATCATCGACGCCGCCGAGGCGTATCGCATCAAGCTGGTACATGAGGTGGTGGCGCCGGACGAGCTGATGCCTGCGGCGCTGAAGATGGCCCGCTCGATCGCTGAGAACAACGCCTATGGTGTGTGGCAGACCAAGATTGGCCTGAATGCGGCGCTGGACGCGCCCAGTCTGCGGCATGCCATCGAGATTGAGAACCGGACCCAGATTCTCACTGGTTTCACCAACAATCCAGTCGAGGCAGCCAGGGCGCACATGGAGAAGCGGGCCCCGAAATGGGATTCCCTCTAAAATCGTTGTAGCGCTTTAGATTTTCGCTATCACGTTCTCGGCGAACATCTCGAGATTGCGGATCTTGGCGTCCAGCGGCTCGGTGTCGGCCCCCATGATGTAGGGGATGCGAAAGCCCACGATGACGTCGGTGACGCCTTTGTCCTCGAGTCGCTTGACGCCGTCCACGGTGAAGCCGTCAACCGAAATGACGTGAATCTCGAACGGACCGGTCTTACCCGCTTCTTCCCGATACCGCTTGAGTTTGGCGATGAGCTGGTCGAGTTCCTCCGGATCGCCGCCACCGTGCATCCAGCCGTCGAGGCGCGCCGCACGTCGCAGCGCCGCATCGGCGTGCCCGCCGATTAGGATCGGGATGGGCTTGGTGGGAGCCGGGGCCATCTTGGTCTTGGGGATGTCGTAGAACTCGCCATGGAACTCGAAGTAATCCCCGGTGGTGAGGCCTTGGATGATCTCGATGCATTCGTCCATCCGCTTGCCGCGCTTGGCGAATGGGACGCCCAGCAACTCGTAGTCCTCGGGCCACGGGCTGGTGCCCACGCCGAACCCAACGCGATTGTTGGTCAGCGCCGCCAACGACCCGATCTGCTTGGCCACCAAGGCCGGCGGGCGGATGGGTAGCTTGAGGACGAAGAAGTTGAAGTGCAGCTTCGTCGTCACCGCGCCCAATGCCGCTGTGATGACGAACGTTTCGATGAAGTCCTTGCCGTCCAGAAACTCGCGATTGCCGTCGGGCGTGTACGGGTACTTCGAGTCGGATTCGAAAGGGTAGGCGATGCTGTCGGCGATTGTCATTGCGTCGTACCCGGCCGCCTCGGCCGCCTTGGCCAGCGGGATGTAGAAGTTGAAGTCAGTCATCGCCTCTGCGTAGGTGAACCGCACGTCATCTGCCTTCCGTGAAGGGACTGTCACCCGAGACTAGAACGTGTTCTAATTTGGTCCGCGCCCGGGTCCCCTGCAACGAGGTCAGCTGATTAAAGCTGGTTCTCGGGGCCGACGACCGCCCAGACGGTCTTGCCTGACGAGGTCGGAGTGCTGCCCCACGCGCGGGATAACGCTTCCACGATGGCCAACCCGGACACGTCGAAGCCCCTCAGCGGCGTCGGTAGCCGGATCGCGGGGGCATTGCTGTCGTCGGACACCGCGATAGTCGCTGTCGTGCCGTCGCCCTCGATTCGGATCATCGGGGCCCCGCCGGTGTGTTCCAGGACGTTTTCCACGAACACGTTGACAATGACCAACGCGACCGCGATCAGGTCGCTTTGCGACCACTCGGTAAGCCATTTGCGGACAAGGCGACGTGACTCGCGAAGGCTGGTCAAGTCTGCGGGCAGCCGCGCCTCGGCAAGCCGGGTAACGGCCGATTCGACCGCGCCCACCGCGATCCGGCGATCCGACATCCGCGTTCTACCCTTCGTCGGAACGCCCCGCGCCGAGTGACCGTGCGTTCTCGTTAGCGAGACGAGGTTACCCACCAATGACGGGTGTCAAACGCGGGAATTTTTTCGCGCGGTCAGAGCTGAGTGAGTGGGTAGGGCGGCGCGCCCACCCCGGCGACAGAATGCGTGCCCCACGGTGTTCTTTCCACGATGCGGGCGGGCGCGCTGCGTTCGCCCACCGACAGTGTGGCGGTGCGTGCCTGCTTGACATCTTCATCCGCGAGAGAACCGAAGACCGTTCCCTGCCAGTGATAGTGACCGTCGATCGGGTTCAGGTGTCCCGTCAGCCGAACGCGCACCGGATGGCCCGTGCCGGCTATCTCCAGCGTCGCGTCCCCGTCGTAGGTCTCGTTGTCCTCGGCCACGCTGGCGGGATGGCCGAACGTGTCGAACGCGCCAGACACCCGATGGGGCTGGGCCGGTCGCACACAGACACGCTCGTTGAACATCTGCTGGCTGCTGCGTCGCACCTGGATGCGGGTGCTGGCCGTGTGTTTCATGGCGCCCAGGCACTCGACGACGTAGCGTGCCTGCGCGCTCACATCGGGTCCGTTGATGAAGAAGTAGTTGGGGAAACCGTGCACGGCGACCCCAAAGTAGGGCTCCATGCCGCTCGCCCAGGCTTGCTGGATCGTCAGGCCGCCGGCGCCGACCAACGCCCCGGAACTGATTTGATCGGGAATCGCGAATCCGGTGCCGTAGATGATGGCGTCGACGGGGTGGTCGATGCCATCGGTGGTGCGGATACCCGACGGGGTGAGGCTGGCGATCGCCGACGCAACCGGTGTGGCTGTGGGCCGCGAGGACCCATCGCGGGGCGCCAGTCGGGTGTGACGGATTAGCCAGCGCTTCGCGCGGGTTGCCGGCAACGGCAGCTCCTGCACAAATCGACGGGGTGCGTGTGCGAAGAGTTTGACCGAGGCCGCCGACTCGACAAGTTGCCCGATGTGGTGGCCCGCGTTGGCATCGGCGCCGATGACCGCGATGTGCTTACCGGCCGGATCGAAATCGCTATCCCACTTCGCCGCGGAAAACGACAGTCCGCGAAAATCGTTGCGGCCGGCAAACTCCGGGATCCACGGGAGGAAAATCCGCTGGGCCGAGATGACGACACGGCACAGGAGAAGCTCGCCGGCGGCCGTTCGCAATGCCCAGGTGTCACTGGCATCGTCGAACACCGAACTGACTGGTGCTTGGTCCAGGGTGATGAAGTCGCTGATCCCCGCCTCCCGCAACTCGAACGCAGTAGCCTGGCCGGCAGCACCCGCGCCGATGACGATGACGTCGCGGCGGACTGGGGCGCGGGTCACAGAAACCCGCAGCGTTTCCAGCTGCGGCGCGCGATTGGACCCAGCAAGCCCACCTCGGTCAGAAACGCCGCGAGCGGGGCGAAGCCCGCCACCTGGACTTCGTGACGGTGCGGGCTGTTGCGGGCGGTCGCCCGTGCCCGCCTGGCGTCCAAACCTGTCCGGGCGTACGGAATCCGATTGCTGAACAGGTAGCGGAAGAAGTACCCACCGATCCCGTTGATGTTTGCCATGAACCATCTGTTGATGCGCGGCATAGTCTGCACCCGTTTGCGGGCGCCGTCGCGCGCGAATTGGATGTGGCGGGCCTCTTCGGTCACGTGAATCCGCATCAGCCGCTGGATCATCGGCTGCAGCTCCGGGTCGTCCATCATCTGGCGTTGCAGCGAGTCGAAGATCTCTTCGCCGATCAGGGCGGCGACCCACAGCATCGAGCCCCGCTGGAACGCCAGGGGCAGCGCGTTGATGATCATGCGATGGAACAACAGGGGGCGGACCGGCTTGGCGCCGATGCGCTCGATGGCTTTGCCGAACATGACCATGTGGCGGGTCTCGTCGCCCAGTTCGGTCAGCTTGTAATGCGTCGAGTTGCTCGTGGGGTCCTCGTGCAGGATGGTGCGCAGCAGCGCCTGGTTGAGTGTGTTCTCGAACCAGATCCCGGCCGAAAGTGTGTTGGCCAGTTCCTGGCGGGACAGCTCGATTTGTTGCTCGCGAGTCATCTCGTCCCACATCGGGGTGCCGTAAAGGGACACCAGCGTCGCCGGCAGGTAGAACTTGTCCGGGTCCAGTGGGGCATCCCAGTCGATGTCGACGACGGGCTCGTACGATTTTTTGACAGAGCCCTTCAATAAACGGTCGGAGAATTCTTCACGGCTCGGTCCGTCGGATTTCACCGCAGTGGTCATCGCTGGTGTTCCTTCAGTGCATCGGAGGGTAGGTAGTCGCCACAGATACTCAATACCGATGGTACCGGGTACTTGAGGTCGCGACTAGATGCCGGACCAATAGACTTCAGCAGAGGGTGACAGGGCGGCACCGTGAATCGGCACATCCACGTGATCGGTAACGGCGCCGGGGATCCCGACTACCTGACCGTCCAGGCGATCGCTGCGCTCAATGGCACCAGGTGTTCTTCGGGGTGGACAAGGTGAGGCCAAAAGGGACCTGGTGGCCCTGCGCCGCGAGATCTGCGCTCGGTTCATTCGCGAGCCCGGCTACCGCTGAGTCGAGTTGCCCGACCCGAAGCGAGCTGCCGCCGGTCCGGACACCCGGATCTGGTGGGGTGCCTACCTCAGTACCGAAGACGAACTACTGGTCTCAGGCACTGTCGGCGAGGTCGGGACGCACATCGTGGCGCTGCGCGCCCAGGCCCGGATCCGGCGCGGCTGGATCATGGACAGCTATTTGCTGAGAGCCGCGTAGAGCGAAGGGGTCGTCACGTCGGCATCACGCTTCGGATACGCCGGTCGCCCAGGGCTAAGTGAAGTGCACCGTTACGTGGTATGGATCACAATACAATTTTCCGCGCGATGGTCGGGCCAATGGGAGGTTCGGAATGTCGTTTGTCAACGCGGCGCCGGATTCCGTGGCGGTTGCGGCGACGGATTTGGCGAAAATCGGCTCTACGCTCAATACCTCCAATATGGCGGCCTTGGCCCCGACCGCGGGGGTGCTGGCCGCGGGCGCCGATGACGTGTCGGCGGCGGTTGCGGGGGTCTTCAGTGCACACGGCCAGGCCTACCAGGCGATCAGTGCGCAGATGACATCGTTTCAGCAGCAGTTCGTCCAACAGGTCAGTGCTGGGGCCGCGCAGTATGCGGCAACAGAAGCGCAGGGCGCGTCGTCGATGCAACAGCTGCAGAGCATGGCCAGCTCTCCTGCGCAGGCGCCGAGTGGGTGTTCGCTGATCGGCACCGCCGGTAACGGTCTTTTCGGGACGGCAGAAAGCGGCGGCACCGGTGGCCGGTTCTTCGGTAACGGCGGCAACGCTGGATCTGCCGCGGCCGGCCCGAACGGCGGCAGCGGCGGGTCGGCCGGACTGTGGGGGGTTGGCAGCAACGCTGGCGCGGGTGGTGTTGTTGCCGAGGGCCCGGTCGGCGAACCCGTGCTGGCGGCCGCCGGTAACGGCGGCAGCGGTGGTGCCGGGGGGTGGCCGTCCGGGCTGGGCGGAAGTGGGGGGCTGGCCGGCGCCGCGGGCTTTGGCCTCGGGCAAAACGGCGGCACCGGCGGTAACGGCGGTAACGGCGGCACCGCTGGTTTTGGCGGCCGGCTCCTTGGCCAGGTCGGCACGGGTGGTAGTGGCGCCGGGGATGGCGGTAGCAGCGGCCGCAGTGGGGGGTTGTTCGGCGATCACGGAGCCGGCGCGGGTGGGCGTTGGTGGCCCACCGCGACCCCAGCACCGGTGCCGTCGGCGCGGGGTAGCTAGCGGCCCACTGTTGGGATCGGCACACTGAATGTGTGCCGGAACTCCCCGAGGTCGAAGCGCTCGCCGACCACCTGCGGCGGCATGCCGTCGGTCTGACGATCGGTCGTGTTGACGTCGCCGCCCTTTCCGTCCTGAAAACATTCGACCCGCCGATCAACGCGTTGCAGGGCCAGACGGTGGTCGGAGCCGAGCGCTGGGGTAAGTATCTGGGGTTGCGCGCCGGCGAGCTGGTGTTGATCACCCATCTGTCGCGCGCGGGCTGGCTGCGGTGGTCCGACAAGTTGGCCGCGGCGCCGCTGCGACCGGGTAGGGGGCCGATCGCCTTGCGAGTGCATCTGGGTACCCCGGGCAACGCACCGGGATACGACCTCACCGAGGCCGGGACCCAGAAGCGGCTGGCCGTGTGGCTGGTCGACGACCCCAAGCAAGTGCCGGGAATCGCGGCTCTCGGCCCAGATGCCCTGGACGTCGGCGCCGCCGAGCTGGCCGCGTTGCTGGCCGGCAACACCGGCCGGATCAAGACCGTCATCACCGACCAGAAGGTGATTGCCGGCATCGGCAACGCCTACAGCGACGAAATCCTGCACGTCGCCAAAATCTCGCCGTTTGCCACGGCCGGGAAGTTGTCCGACAAGCAGCTCAGCACCCTGCACGACGCGATGGCCTCGGTGCTGACGGACGCGGTGACCCGATCCGTCGGCCAGGGCGCCGCCACCTTAAAGGGGGAGAAGCGCTCCGGGCTACGGGTGCACGCGCGCACCGGGTTACCTTGCCCGGTGTGTGGGGACACCGTGCGGGAAGTGTCGTTTGCCGACAAGTCTTTTCAGTACTGTCCCACGTGCCAGACCGGCGGCAAGGTGCTGGCCGACCGGCGCATGTCGCGACTGCTCAAATAACCGGCCCGGGCGGTGGATATGCTGCCCGGGTGACCCGCCAGAAGATCCTCATCACGGGTGCCAGCTCCGGCCTGGGCGCCGGGATGGCGCGTTCCTTCGCCGCCAAGGGCCGCGACCTGGCGCTGTGTGCCCGTCGCACCGACCGGCTCGACGAGCTGAAAGCCGAGCTGTTGCAACAGCATCCGGGGATCAATATCGCGGTCGCAGCGCTCGACGTGAACGACCATGAGCAGGTGCCGAAGGTTTTCGCGGAACTGAGCGACGAGCTCGGCGGCATCGACCGGGTCATCGTCAACGCGGGTATCGGCAAGGGCGCCACGCTGGGCTCGGGCAAGGTGTGGGCGAACAAGAAGACCCTCGAGACCAACCTGGTGGCGGGGCTGGTGCAGATCGAAGCGGCCCTCGAGATGTTCGCCAAGAGTGGTTCCGGGCATTTGGTGCTGATCTCGTCGGTGCTCGGTAACAGAGGAGTCCCGGGTGTCAAAGCCTCCTACGCGGCGAGCAAAGCAGGAATGCGCTCCCTGGGCGAATCGCTGCACGCCGAATATCTCAAGGGTCCGATCAGGGTCTCGATGATCGAGCCGGGCTACATCGAGTCGGAGATGACGGCCAAGTCAACGAGCACAATGTTCATGGTGGACAACGAGACTGGCGTCAAGGCGCTCGTCGGCGCCATCGAACGCGAGCCGGGCCGGGCCGTGGTGCCGCGGTGGCCGTGGGTGCCGCTGGTGCACCTGATGCGGGTATTGCCGCCCTCGCTGACCAAGTGGTTCGCCTGACCGGCGAGCAGACGCATAAGCCCCCGACACGCCGAGCGTGCGGGGGCTTATGCGTCTGCTCGCCGGTCAGCTGGTGCGTCCCCGCTCCGTGCGGTAGCGACGCACGAGCGCGTCGGTGGAGCTATCCGACTGTGGCGCGGGTGAGGTGTCGCTGGTGAGCACCGGGAGCAACGCCTTGGCCTGCGTCTTGCCCAGCTCCACTCCCCATTGGTCGAACGAGTCGATGCCCCAGATCACGCCTTCGGTGAAAACCTGATGCTCATACAGCGCGATCAGCTGGCCCACCACCGACGGAGTGAGCCGGTTGGCCAGGATCGACGTCGATGGCCGGTTGCCGGGCATCACTTTGTGTGGCACCACCTGGGCGGAAGTGCCCTCGGCGGCGATTTCTTCGGCGGTCTTGCCGAAAGCCAGTACCTGGGTCTGGGCGAAGAAATTACTCATTAACAAGTCGTGCATGCTGCCGGTTCCGTCCAGGGTGGGCAGATCGTCGGTGGGCTGGCTGAAGCCGATGAAATCGGCCGGTATCAACCTGGTGCCCTGATGAATTAGTTGATAGAAGGCGTGCTGGCCGTTGGTTCCCGGCTCGCCCCAAAAGACTTCACCGGTGTCGGTGGTGACCGGTGTTCCGTCGGCGCGCGTCGACTTGCCGTTGGATTCCATGGTCAGCTGTTGCAGATACGCCGCAAAACGCGCCAAGTCGTTGGAATACGGAAGCACGACGCGCGACTGCGCGTCCATGAAGGTGGAATACCACAGTCCGATCAGGCCGAGCAAAGCCGGCGCGTTGGATTCCAGCGGGGCGGTCTTGAAATGTTGGTCGACGATGTGGAATCCGGACAGGAAATCGGCGAAGGCCTCCCGGCCGATGACGGCCATCACCGACAGCCCGATCGCCGAGTCGACCGAGTAGCGGCCGCCGACCCAGTCCCAGAACCCGAACATGTTGTCGGTGTTGATACCGAACTCCTCGACCAGGCGTTTGTTGGTCGATACCGCCACGAAGTGCTTGGACACCGCGCCGTCGCCGAGCGCTTCGGTCAGCCAGCGGCGCGCGGCCGTGGCGTTGGTCAGCGTCTCCAGTGTGGTGAACGTCTTGGACGCGACGATGAAAAGCGTTGTGGCTGGATCTAAGCCGGCAAGTTTCGCGACCAGGTCGGCCGGGTCGACGTTGGAGACGAAGCGTGCCGAAATCCCGGCGTCGGCGTAGTGGCGCAGCGCCTGGTAGACCATCACCGGGCCCAGGTCCGAGCCCCCGATGCCGATATTCACCACGGTGCTGATCCGTTTTCCGGTGGCCCCGGTCCATTCGCCATTGCGCAGCCGGTCGGTGAAGTCACCCATCGCGTCGAGCACCTCGTGGACGTCCGCCACGACGTTTTGGCCGTCGACGACCAGTTCGGCGTCTCGGGGCAGCCGCAGTGCGGTGTGCAGCACCGCGCGGTCCTCCGAGGTGTTGATGTGCGCCCCGGCGAACATCGCGTCGCGGTGCTCTTCGAGGTGGGCCGCCCGGGCCAGGTCGATCAGCAGTTGCAGCGTCTCGCGGCTGACGCGGTGTTTGCTGTAGTCGATGTACAGGTCACCCACGTCGAGGGTGAGTTCCCGGCCGCGATCGGGATCGTCGTCGAAGAACTGGCGCAGGTGGGTTTCGCCGATTTGATTGTGATGCCTGCGCAGAGCGCTCCACGCCGGGGTCGCGGTGATGTCAGGGGTGGTTTGCACGGAGGTCATGGTTCGACCCTAGTGCGGTGTGGTGCGGCGGAGCCACCTGTAGTGGGTGGCGGAATCACCCCAACCAGGCAAAAATTCGGGTCAGTGGCCGAGCCGGCCCCGCCCCAATCGCAGTAGGAGCATCGCCAGATCCTTACCTTCGGGACCGAGCTCGCTGTAGCGTTCGATGACTTTCATCTCGCGGCTGTGCACTAACCGGGTGCCGCCGGAGGCCATGCGGACCTTGCCGATCGCCTGGGACACTTCGGCTCGCCGTTTTACCGCGTTGAGGATCTCGGCATCCAATCGGTCGATCTCCTGGCGCAAGTCATCGATGTTTGCCGGCTGTTCGGTTTCGATCATCTCAGTGTTCATTTCTGCCAACTCCGCGTTCTCGTGATGTGGGGGTTCTGGTCTCATCCGATATCGGGCCTCACAAAAGAGACGAGCCCCGAATCCGGAAGCGGACCGCGGGGCTCTGCGAAGCAGCTAGACCACGGGCACCGCTGGCCGGTACCCGTAGAAAAATCGCTGCGCGTTGAGCACCAACCGAGTGTGCCACCAAAGGCTGCGCCGGTGCAAAATTGTCTGGGCGCACATCCGGACCGGGTAACGGGCGACGTCGCCGGTCGGCGGTAAGTTTGGACCGACATGAGTGTGCACGCGACTGATACCAATCCCGAAGCAGACCTGCTGCTCGAAGGCCTCAACCCGCAACAGCGCCAGGCGGTGGTGCATGAGGGTTCGCCGCTGCTGATCGTGGCCGGCGCCGGCTCGGGCAAGACGGCGGTGTTGACACGGCGGATCGCCTATCTGATTGCCGCCCGCGGCGTCGGGGTCGGCCAGGTTCTGGCCATCACCTTCACCAATAAGGCCGCCGCCGAGATGCGCGAACGCGTCGTGCGACTGGTTGGCAACCGAGCCCGCGCGATGTGGGTGTCCACATTCCACTCGACCTGTGTGCGTATTTTGCGTAATCAGGCGTCCCTGATCGAGGGCCTCAACTCCAACTTCTCGATCTATGACGCCGACGATTCGCGACGGCTGCTGCAGATGATCGGTCGCGATATGGGCCTGGACATCAAGCGGTACTCGCCGCGACTGCTGTCCAACGCCATCTCCAACCTGAAGAACGAGCTGATCGACCCAGGCCAGGCGGTGAGCAACCTGGGGGACGACTCCGATGATCTCGCGCACATCGTTGCCTCCGTCTACGGCGAATATCAGCGGCGGCTGCGGACGGCCAATGCGCTGGACTTCGACGACCTGATCGGCGAAACCGTGGCGGTGCTGCAGGCCTTCCCGGAGATCGCCGGGTACTACCGCCGACGGTTCCGGCATGTCCTGGTCGACGAGTACCAGGACACCAACCACGCGCAGTACGTCCTGGTGCGGGAACTGGTCGGTCGCGATGCCGGCGAATCATCAGATGACCTGCCGCCGGCCGAATTGTGCGTCGTCGGCGACGCCGATCAATCGATCTACGCATTCCGCGGTGCCACGATTCGCAACATCGAGGACTTCGAACGCGACTACCCGGACGCTAAAACAATTCTGCTGGAACAGAATTACCGTTCGACGCAAAACATCCTGTCGGCGGCCAACTCGGTGATCGCCCGCAACTCCGGGCGACGCGAGAAGCGGCTGTGGACTGACGAGGGCGCGGGGGAATTGATCGTCGGCTACGTCGCCGACAACGAGCACGACGAGGCCAGGTTCGTGGCCGAAGAGGTTGATGCGCTCGCCGATCGAGGCGACATCACCTACAACGATGTGGCGGTCTTCTACCGCACCAACAATTCGTCACGGTCGTTGGAAGAGGTGTTCATCCGGGCCGGAATTCCGTACAAAGTTGTTGGGGGAGTGCGCTTTTACGAGCGCAAGGAGATTCGCGACATCGTCGCCTACCTGCGGGTGTTGGACAATCCCGGCGACGCGGTGAGCATGCGGCGCATCCTCAACACCCCGCGTCGTGGCATCGGCGATCGCGCAGAAGCCTGCGTGTCTGTATACGCGGAGAACACCGGCTCCAGCTTCGCGGTTGCGCTGCAGGCCGCGGCCGAAGGCAAAGTGGCGATGCTGAACAGCCGGGCGGAGAAGGCGATTGCGGCCTTCGTCGAGTTGCTCGACGGGCTGCGGGCACACCTCGATGACGACCTCGGTGACCTGGTCGAGTTGGTGCTGGAGCGCAGCGGATACCGCAGGGAGCTGGAATCCTCCACCGATCCGCAAGAATTGGCCCGGCTGGACAACCTCAACGAACTTGTCAGCGTCGCACACGAATTCAGCACGGACCGAGCGAACGCGGCAGCGCTCGACGAGTCTCTGCAGACCCCCGAAGACGAGGATGTGCCGGACACCGGGGTGCTGGCTGCATTTCTGGAGAGGGTGTCGCTGGTCGCCGACACCGACGAAATCCCGGATAACACCGCCGGTGTGGTCACGCTGATGACCTTGCACACCGCGAAGGGGTTGGAGTTTCCGGTGGTGTTCGTCACCGGATGGGAGGACGGGATGTTCCCGCACATGCGTGCGTTGGACGATCCCGCCGAGCTCTCCGAGGAACGGCGGCTGGCCTATGTCGGCATCACCCGGGCCCGTCAGAGGTTATACGTGAGCAGGGCCATCGTGCGTTCTTCCTGGGGACAGCCAATGCTGAACCCGGAATCACGTTTCTTGCGTGAGATTCCACAGGAGCTCATCGAGTGGCGGCGCACCGCACCCACGCCGTCGTTCAGTGCGCCCGTCACTGGTGCCGGCCGGTTCGGTACGCCGCGCTCGGCGCCGGCCCGCTCGGGTGCGGGCAAGCGTCCGCTGCTGGTGCTGGCGGCCGGTGACCGGGTGACGCACGATAAGTACGGGCTGGGTCGGGTGGAGGAAGTCTCGGGCGCCGGCGAATCGGCGATGTCGCTGATCGACTTCGGCAGCGCCGGCCGGGTGAAGCTGATGCACAACCACGCCCCGCTCAGCAAGCTGTAACGCTGCTGGCCTCCCCGCGCCGAGCGTGCTCTGACGGCGGAATTTGGGCGAAATTGTCGCCGTGAGAACACGTTCGGCGCAAAAGCGGGCGAGGGGTCAGGCGTCCAGCCAGCGTTTGGTCTGCGGGTGCATTGCCAGCACCACACTGGCGACCGGCAGCACCCAAAGGGTGTACACGATCCACGCGACATGTTCTGGTTGCGCGATGAACACACTGGCGTAGGTCAGCAGCGCGACCACCGCGCCGGCCACGATGAGGTGGCGACCGATAGACCGATGCTGCAGCAACATGATCACGCCGGTGATGGCGGTCGCCGCAAAGACCAGGACGAGAAACGCGACCGCTACGCTGAACAGGCGATCAATACTCCAATAGCCGGTGACCAGGGCGGTGGCCACCACCGAGGTGGCCCACCCACTGACGATGGTGACTGCGCACGCGGCGACGGCCGTTCGGTTACTCGACTCAGCCGTCGGTACGTCCGGCAACTGAACCTGCGGGGCCGCGCGCGTGGCGTCCTGAACGTCGGACGCGTGGCGGGGCATCTGGGTGGTCCGGGTGTCGGCGATCGTGGGCAACGGCCCCGTCGGCGCGCGGCGGATGATCCGCGTCCGTGATTCGGGCGGTGGCTGGGTGGATTCGGGCGGATCTGCGCCTGGAGCAGGGTCGTTCGGCGCGGTCATTGGATCAACCGGAGTAGTTGCCGACGTACAGTCCCCGCGTGGCCAGCCACGGCACGGGGTCGATGCGTTCGGTGCCGCCCAGAAGCACTTCGAAATGCAGGTGTGGGCCGGTGGAATTGCCCCGGTTGCCCATGGTGGCTATCTGGTCTCCGGCCATCACTCGGTCGCCGACGCTGACCAATGTGGTGTTGACGTGGCCGTACAACGTGACCGTGCCGTCGGCATGGCGCAGCTTGACCCACATTCCGTATCCGGAGGTCGGGCCGGAGTCGATGACAACGCCGTCAGACACGGCATAGATCGGGGTACCGATCGAGTTGGCGAGGTCGATACCGGCGTGCAGCACACCCCAGCGATACCCGAAATTCGAGGTAAAAATGCCTTTGGTCGGCATGACGAAGAGGGGCTGCTGAAGTCGGGCCTCACGCTGAGCGCGATCGTTGGCGAATGCCAACCCTTTCGCGAGCTCCTCGTTGTGGACCGCCACCAGCGCCGCGGGCTGGACTGTGATCACCTGGGCGCCGCGGGTGGCGTTGCCGCCCGCCGCACCGGTGAGCGTCGAGGTGCTGGCTGTCAGCACCGTGTCGCTCTTGGGGGTTTCCGCATGAGTGGTCGCGGTGTGGGCCGCGGCAGCCGCCGCGCCGGCGGCCATCGCCGAGATCAGCAGGCGCCCCTTGGTAGCGCTGGTCGGCTCTTTCCGGTGCTGGCCGCCGCCGCGGACTACTGCAATGACGTCAGTGACCTGGAGGTGGTCGCGATGCCGTTGAGCGTCGGGCCGAACGGTCACCCGGGGCAGCACTTCGGTGATCGCCTCGGCCAGCCACAGCGGCGCCAGATTGTCGATCTCGTCGAGATCGTCGAGTTCGGGGGCCAGCAACACTTGCGCTTCGTTGTCGAAGGTGGAGTCGTTGCTGAAGTCCAGTTCATCGAGGTCACCGAAGTCATGGAGATCGTCCAAGTCGCCGAAATCGAAGCCGTCGAGCGGCAGGATCTCGGTGACTTCGCTGCGATTCTCGTCCAGCCAGCGGCCTCGGTTCACGCGGGCTTCTGCCGCGGAGGAGCGGCGAGCTAAACGGTGCTGGGACAAGCTGAAATGTCCTCGGATCGTGACCATAACGTTATCTGGACCTTGCGACGGTATCCGCTAACCGATGAAGCTGGCAACCCGACACCTCAAACCCGCCGATATTGTGACTCGCGTCACGGTTATGTGCTGATTAACATCCGGTGACCTGAGCCACATCGGTGGGATGCGACGTTAGCAGCAATTCGGGGTGTGGATACAGTTCCACCGTGCGAGTCGCCGAGACCGGCTGCTCCCATCCAGAAGCCTCCCGATAGGCCTTGCAGTAAGCCGAACGAAGACAGTGAGCCCATGGACCTTTTCGAGTATCAAGCCAAAGAATTGTTCGCCAAGCACGGCGTGCCCACCACGCCTGGTCGCGTGACCGACACCGCCGAAGGCGCCAAGGAAATCGCCACCGAGATCGGCGCCCCGGTGATGGTCAAAGCACAGGTCAAGGTCGGCGGGCGCGGCAAGGCCGGTGGCGTCAAATACGCGGCCACCCCAGAAGACGCCTACGAGCACGCCAAGAACATCCTCGGCCTGGACATCAAGGGCCACGTCGTCAAGAAGCTGCTGGTTGCTGAGGCCAGCGACATCGCGGAGGAGTACTACATCTCCTTCCTGCTCGATCGCTCCAACCGCACCTACCTGGCGATGTGCTCGGTAGAGGGCGGCATGGAGATCGAAGAAGTGGCTGCCACCAAGCCCGACCGGCTTGCGCGGGTCCCGGTGGACGCCGTCAAGGGCGTCGATCTGGCGACCGCGCGTTCCATCGCTGAGCAGGGCCACCTGCCTGCTGAGGTGCTGGACGCCGCCGCTGTCACCATCTCGAAGCTGTGGGAGGTTTTCGTCGCGGAGGACGCCACCCTGGTCGAGGTCAACCCGCTGGTGCGCGATCCGAAAGACCGGATTCTGGCGTTGGACGGCAAGGTGACCCTGGACGCCAACGCCGACTTCCGTCAGCCGGGCCACGCCGAGTTCGAGGACCGGGACGCCACCGACCCGCTGGAGCTCAAGGCCAAGCAACACGACCTGAACTACGTGAAGCTCGACGGCCAGGTCGGCATCATCGGCAACGGCGCGGGCCTGGTCATGTCGACGCTTGACGTGGTCGCCTACGCGGGCGAGAAGCACGGCGGGGTCAAGCCGGCAAACTTCCTGGACATCGGCGGCGGCGCGTCGGCCGAGGTGATGGCCGCGGGCCTGGATGTCATCCTGGGCGATAAGCAGGTCAAGAGCGTGTTCGTCAACGTCTTCGGCGGCATCACGTCGTGCGACGCGGTCGCCAACGGGATCGTGAGTGCGCTCAAGATCCTCGGTGCCGAGGCCAACAAGCCGCTCGTCGTCCGACTCGACGGCAACAACGTCGAGGAAGGTCGCCGCATCCTGGCCGACGCCAGCCACCCGCTGGTAATTCAGGCCGAGACCATGGACGCCGGCGCCGACAAAGCCGCCGAGCTGGCCAACAAGTAACCGAAGGATCAATGACCCATGTCTATTTTCCTGAACAAAGAATCCAAGGTCATCGTCCAGGGCATCACCGGCGGCGAGGGCACCAAGCACACCGCGCTGATGCTCAAGGCCGGCACTCAGCTGGTCGGCGGCGTGAATGCCCGCAAGGCCGGCACCACCGTGTCGCACAAGGACGCCGGCGGCAATGACATCGAGCTGCCGGTGTTCGGCACCGTCGCCGAGGCGATGAAGGAGACCGGCGCCGACGTTTCCGTCGTCTTCGTGCCACCGAAATTCGCCAAGGACGCGATCATCGAGGCTGTCGACGCCGAGATCCCGCTTCTGGTGGTCATCACCGAGGGAATCCCGGTGCAGGACAGCGCATATGCGTGGGCCTATAACGTCGATAAAGGACAGAAGACGCGGATCATCGGGCCGAACTGTCCCGGCATCATCACCCCGGGTGAGGCGCTGGCCGGCATCACCCCCGCCAACATCAGCGGCCCCGGTCCCGTCGGCTTGGTGTCCAAGTCGGGCACGCTGACCTACCAGATGATGTTCGAGCTGCGTGATTTCGGCTTCTCGACCGCCATCGGCATCGGCGGCGACCCGGTGATCGGCACCACCCACATCGATGCCATCGAGGCGTTCGAGAAGGATCCCGACACCAAGATCATCGTGATGATCGGCGAGATCGGCGGCGATGCCGAAGAGCGTGCGGCCGACTACATCAAGGCCAACGTGTCAAAGCCGGTCGTCGGCTATGTTGCGGGATTCACTGCGCCCGAGGGCAAGACCATGGGCCACGCGGGTGCCATCGTGTCCGGCTCGTCGGGCACCGCGGAGGCCAAGAAGGAAGCTTTGGAAGCGGCGGGTGTCAAGGTCGGTAAGACGCCGTCGGCGACCGCGGCGCTGGCCCGGGAGATTCTGAAGAGCCTGTAACGGTTTTTCGCGAGCAGACGCAAAAGCCCCCGCACGCGCGGCGTGTCGGGGGCTTTTGCGTCTGCTCGCGCAAAACCCGGTGCGCGGTAGCTCAGCCGGGCAACCCGGGCGAACCCGGTATGCCGAGCAACAGCCCGGCTTCGCCGCCGTCGCCGCCGGTACTGAGGATGCCAGTCCCGCCGTTGCCGCCGTCGCCACCGTTGCCGATCAGCATCGCGGCGTTGCCGCCGGCCCCGCCGCTACCCTCTCCGCCGTCGCCGCCGGATCCACCGGCGCCTCCGGAGCCGAAGAGCAGGGCTCCGTTGCCGCCCTGACCGCCGAGACCTCCACCATTGGCACCAGACTCGCCGACGCCGCCGGCGCCGCCGTTGCCGAACAGGCCGACAGCAGCCCCGCCATCCCCGCCGGACCCGCCGGCGAACGGGCCGAACCCGCCGACGCCGCCGTTCCCGCCGTTACCGAACAGGGAGCCGCCCGTGCCGCCTTTGCCGCCGCCGCCGCCGAATCCATTCATTGGCGCGCCGTTCCCGCCGCCGCCGCCAGCGCCCCCAGAGCCGATCAGTCCGGCGGCGCCGCCGAGGCCGCCGAACCCGCCGAACCCGGCGTTGGTCGCCCCTCCGGTCCCGCCCGTGCCGCCGGTGCCGAATAGCATGCCGCCGGTTCCGCCGGTTCCGCCGTTGCCGCCGCCGAGGTATCCGCCGATTCCGCCGGTGCCGCCGTTGCCGAACAGGCCGGCTGCCCCACCGGTTCCGCCGTTCCCCATGTAGTTGCCCGTGCCGCCGGCACCCCCAGTGCCGAAGAGGATGCCGCCCGCCCCGCCGGTGCCGCCGGTGGCGCTCTGCGCGCCGCTGATCCGGCCGGCTCCGCCGGCGCCCCCGGTGCCGAATAGTCCGGCGGCACCGCCGTTACCGCCGTTCGGGTGGGTAGCGCTGCCGGACCCGCCGTTGCCGCCGCGGCCCCACAGCAACCCGCCGGCTTGACCGTTGGCGCCCGTTCCCGCGGCGGCGCTGGCGCCGTTGCCGATCAGCGGGCGTCCCAGCAGCAACTCGGTGGGCGCGTTGATCAGGTTGAACAGATCCTGCTGCAGGGTCTGTAGGGGTGAGGCATTGGCGGCCTCGGCCGCCGCGTATTGTCCCGCACCGACACCCATGAGTTGGACGAACTGGTTGTGGAATGCCGCCGCCTGAGCGCTGAGTGTCTGGTAGGCCTGCGCGTGCGCCCCGAACAACGCGGCAACGGCCTCCGATACTTCGTCGGTGCCCGCGGCCAGCACACCCGCAGTCGGAGCCAAGGCTGCGGAGTTGGCCTCGGTGATCGTCAAGCCCAGGTTCGCCAGATCAGAAGCGGCCGCTTGCACAAATTCCGGCGCAGCAACGACAAACGACATCTGAACCCCCCAGATTTAGTCCAGTCAGCAGATGCGCATCGTAGCGCGATTCGGGACTGAGCTAGGGGTTTCGGCAGCACCTTCGTTGCCCCGGATTTGGCCCTGATGTGGGCCTGCGGTAGATAGTGAGGCTATGAGTTTGGATTCGCGTACACCCGTCATCGTCGGTGTCGGGCAAGCCGCAGAGCGTATCGATGACCCCGGGTACCGCGGTATGTCGGCCGTGGAACTGGCCGCCGCCGCCGCCCAGGCCGCGCTTGACGACTGTGGTGCCGAGGTGGCCGCGTTCATCGACACGGTGGCCGGCGTCCGGCAATTCGAGATCACCGGAATAATCAACGCGCCGCTGGGCCGGTCGAACAACTACCCCCGATCCGTGGCCAACCGCATCGGCGCCACGCCGGCTCGCGCGATCCTCGAGATCGTCGGCGGTCAGGGACCTCAACACCTGATCAGCGAGCTGGCCGCCGAGATCGCCGCGGGCCGCTCGCAAGCCGCCCTGATCTTCGGCTCGGATACGACGTCGACTTTGCGTCACTTCGCCACTGCTGAAGCCAAGCCTGACTTCACCGAGAGCGTCGACGGCGACCTGGAAGACCGCGGCCAGGGCATGGAGAATCTGGTCTCGCGGTACACCGTCAGTCACGGTTTGACCAGTGCGCCAATCCAATACGCGCTGTTGGAGAATGCCCGACGGGCCGGAACCGGGCTCGGGCCGGTGGCCTACCGGCGGCACATGGGTGAGCTGTTCGCACCGTTCAGCAAGATCGCTGCCAAGAATCCATTCTCCGCCGCGCCGGTGGAACGCACTGTCGACGAACTGATCACCGTGACCGAGCGCAACCGGATGATCTCGGAGCCATACCCGCGGCTGATGGTCGCCCGTGATCAGGTGAACCAGGGCGCGGCCGCGCTACTGATGTCGGTCGAGGCGGCACGCCGACTGGGGGTGCCCGAGGAGAACTGGGTGTACCTGCACGGGCACGCCGACATGGAAGAACAGTCGCTGCTGGAGCGCCCGGACCTCGGGCATTCCCCGTCGGCCGTGATGGCGGTGCGCGGGGCGCTGGCCATGGCCGGCATCGGCATCGACGACGTCGCCACCTTCGATCTGTACAGCTGTTTCCCGGTGCCGGTATTCAACATTTGCGACGGCATGGGAATCGCAACCGACGATCCGCGCGGGCTGACCGTGACCGGTGGGCTGCCGTTCTTCGGAGGCGCCGGCAACAACTACTCGATGCATGCCGTCGCCGAAACAGTCGACCGGATGCGAAGTGCACCAGGGCAGTTCGGGCTCGTCGGCGCCAATGGTGGCATCCTGAGCAAGTACTCCGTCGGCATCTACTCCAGCACTCCGGCGGAATGGAAACCGGATCGCAGCGCGCGGCTGCAGACGCGGGTCGCCGGCTGGCCCACCGAACCGGTGACCGAGAACGCCGACGGCGATGCCACCATCGAGACCTACACCGTGCGCCGCGACGAAGGGCGGCCGACGGGAATCATCATCGGCCGGTTGGTTGCCGACGACAGCCGGTTCCTGGCCACCACGGAAGACGACGAGTTGACCACGCTGCTGATCGAGGGCGAGCCCCTGGGACGGAAGGTCCGAGTGCAATCCTTCGACTACGGCAACCGCTGTTCTCTTCGCTGAGCAGACGCGAAAGCCCCCAAATCGGGCCGATTTTGGGGGCTTTTGCGTCTGCTCGCGCTACACGAGAGTCGCCAGCTTGCCAGCCAGCCGCTCTACGTAGGCGGCGATCTCGTCCTCGGGACGGTCGGGCAGGCCGAACAGCACTTCGGTCACGCCGAGTTCGGCCCACTTCGCCAGCTTCTCCGGCACCGGCTTGAAGTCCAGGGCCACGATCTGCGGAGCTCCGTCCCGCCCGGCGGCCCCCCAGATGTCCTGCAATAGCTTGACCGGCTCGTCGATATCGAAGTCGCGCGGTGTGGTGATCCAGCCGTCGGCGCTGCGAGCGATCCACTTGAAGTTCTTCTCGTTGCCGGCGGCGCCCACCAACACCGGAACATGTGATTGCACCGGCTTGGGCCACGCCCAGCTTGGCCCGAACTTGACGAACTCGCCATCGTAAGCGGCTTCTTCCTGCGTCCACAACGCCCGCATCGCTTCGATGTACTCGCGCAACATGGTGCGGCGCCGCCCGGGCGGCACGTTGTGGTCGGCAAGCTCGTCGGTGTTCCAGCCGAAACCGACGCCGACGCTGACCCGGCCACCGGAGAGGTGGTCCAGGGTGGCAATGCTTTTCGCCAGGGTGATCGGGTCGTGTTCCACGGGCAGCGCCACCGCGGTGGACAGCCGGACCCGTGACGTCACCGCGCACGCCGCGCCCAGGCTCACCCACGGGTCCAGCGTCCGCATGTAGCGGTCATCCGGCAGCGATTCATCGCCCGTCGTCGGGTGCGCGGCCTCGCGCTTAACCGGGATATGGGTGTGCTCCGGCACGTAGAACGTCTTGAAGTTATGTTGGTCGGCCAGCTTGGCGGCCGCCGCGGGGGAGATGCCACGGTCGCTGGTAAAAAGCACAAGCCCGTAATCCATGGACAGAATTAGAACGTGTTCTACCTGTGATCGGCAAACTGCCTGCGAGTTGACCGTCCCGTCCAGCGACCCGTGCCGCCGATCGGCGCTGGTTGGGGCGTCGACCCTGTCGTTCCGGCATGCGCACACAAACGTGCGCTAGCGTGGTTCTTCGATCGCGTCGCAACGCAAGCGCTGCCCAGTATCCCGGCAGCAACAGGAGGAGTCATGACCTACTCGCCCGGTAGTCCCGGATACCCACCAGCGCAGCCTGGCGGCTCCTACCCAGGCGCCACACCGTCATTCGCCAAAACCGAAGACACCGAAACCAAGCTCGCGAGTTACCTGAACGCCGCCGTGGTGATCCTTGGCCTGGCGGTCTACCTGTTGAATTTCGGTCCGATGTTTGCCACCAGTCCCGACCTCAACGCGCCCGCCATATTTGCCCACGACGGCGGATTTGGAGTCGACGCGGCGGTGCTGGCCGCGATCGTTGCCGGTTTGGGCTTGCTGCCCAACGCGAAGAAGAGGGCGGGGTTAGCCGCGGCTCTCGCGCTGCTGGGCGCCCTGATGATTATTTCGAAGACGGTCAACCTGCCGGGCGGCTACGTGATCGGCTGGGCGGTGTGGCCTCTGCTGGCCGCCAGCGTGCTACAGGCGGCCGCCGCCGGCGCCGCAGTCCTGCTGGACGCCGGCGTCATCACCGCGCCCACCCCGAGGCCGAAATACGACCCGTACGCGCAGTACGGCCAGTACGGCCAGTACGGGCAGTACGGCGCGCAGCAGCCCGGGTACTACGGTCAGCCGGGTGCGCACCAACACACCGGACCCCAGCACAGCCAACAGCAACCCGCCGGGTATGGGTCGCAGTACGGTGGCTACCCGTCGAGCCAGAGTCAGAGCCCTACGCAGGCCGCGATCCCGACCCCGTCGAGCGGTGGATTCAATGCCCATTCGGCCGATCACCACGGACCAGATACACCACCCACCGGCTTCCCCAGCTTCAGTCCTCCGCCGCCGGTGGACGCCGCCCCGCAGCCCACGGGCCATTCTGGTCCGGTCAACTACTCGGACCCAACCGGCGGCCAAGCGTCCGCCGAGGGGCAGCAGCCAGCGTCACCGTCTGGGCCGGCGCCGGCCTAACCGTGCACTTTCGCGCCTAGTTGGGCATGTGCGCCAAGAGTGACACGGGTAGAGGACAACCAGGCAGCGGGAGCTCGCCAGGGACGCGACCTGGTCAGGGTCGCGTTCGGGCCGGCGGTGGTGTCATTGGGCATCGTCGCCGCGGTCACGTTGCTCCAGTTGCTGATCGCGAACAGCGACATGACCGGCGCGTTAGGCGCCATCGCCAGTATCTGGCTCGGCATACACGACGTGCCGATCTCGATCGGCGGTCACGAGTTGGGCGTAATGCCCCTGCTTCCAGTCCTTTTGCTCATTTGGGGTACTGCGCGCAGCACTGCGCGGGCCACCTCGCCGCAGTCGTCGTGGCTGATCGTCCGCTGGGTTGTCGCATCGGCGTTGGGCGGCCCCTTGCTGCTGACGGCGATCGCGCTGGCGGTCATCCACGACGCGTCCTCGGTTATCACCGAGCTGGAGACACCAAACGCCCTGCGCGCGTTCACCAGCGTGCTGGTGGTCCATCTCGTCGGTGCCGCGTTCGGTGTCTGGTCCCGGTTGGGACGGCAAGCGTTGGCCGCGTCGCCGCTGCCCAATTGGCTCGCTGATTCACTGCGAGCCGCGGCGGCCGGCCTCCTGGCATTGCTCGGACTGTCCGGCCTGGTGACCGCGGGTTCCCTGGTCGTGCACTGGTCGACGATGCAAGACCTCTTTGGCGTCACCGATTCGATATTCGGGCAATTCAGCCTCACCGTGCTGTCGGTGCTGTACACGCCGAACGTTATCGTCGGCACGGCCGCGGTCGCGGTGGGCTCCAGTGCGCATATCGGCTTTGCGACGTTCAGCTCGTTCACCGTCTTCGGCGGCGATATCCCGGCACTGCCGGTGCTGGCCGCGTCCCCCACGCCTCCGCTGGGGCCGGCGTGGGTCGCGCTGCTGATCGTGGGCGCGTCGTCCGGCGTTGCGGTGGGCCAACAGTGTGCCCGCCGTCCGCTTCCGCTGGTTCCGGCGCTGGGCAAGCTGCTGGCCGCTGCCGCCGCCGGCGCTCTGGCAATGTCGTTGCTCGCGCTGGGCGGGGGTGGTCGGCTGGGCAATTTCGGCGACGTCGGCGTGGACCAGGGCGCCTTGCTCGTCGGCGTGTTCTTCTGGTTTGCCGTCGTCGGCTGGGTCACCGTGGTGATGGCTGGTGGGATCAGGCGCCGCCGCAGGCGGCCCAAGTCCAAGCCAAAGCCCAGAGCCGGGGCCGCCCCGCCGGCCGAAGAGGTCGTGGACGAACCAGCCGATCCCGCGGATCTTGTCGCGGAGCCGGCCGATGTTGATCCGCTCGGTGACGACGGTGACGACGGTGACGACGGTGACGACGGTGATGTCGCCGTTGTGGACGACGCCCCGGATGGCGAGACACCCCCGCCCGCTGCGCGCGACGATACGGATTAGCCGACTGTGAAGCTGGCCGTACGCTCGACCACTGACGCGGACCGGCGCCCGCGCCAGTAGGCTCGCCGATGTGCAGGAACCGCTCCGTGTGCCGCCCAGTGCGCCGGCTCGGCTGGTGGTGCTGGCATCGGGCACCGGATCGCTACTGAGGTCACTGATCGACGCCGCGGTCGGTGACTACCCGGCGCGGGTAGTGGCCGTCGGTCTGGATCGTGCGTGCGCTGCCAGCGAGGTCGCCGCCGCGGCGGCACTGCCGACGTTCACCGTCCGCCTCGCCGATCACCCCGACCGGGCTGCGTGGGACGCTGCGATTACCGATGCCACCGCGGCGCACTCGCCCGATCTGATCGTCTCCGCCGGGTTTATGAAAATCCTTGGACCACAGTTTCTTTCCCGGTTCTGTGGCCGCACTCTCAATACGCATCCGGCGCTACTGCCGGCGTTCGCGGGTGCCCATGGAGTCGCTGAAGCACTGGCTTACGGTGTGAAGGTCACCGGCTGTACGGTGCACCTGGTTGACGCCGGTATGGACACCGGGCCGATATTGGCGCAGCAGGCTGTTCCCGTGCTCGACGGTGACGACGAAGAGACACTGCACGAACGCATCAAAGTCATCGAACGCCGCATGCTGGTGGACGTGGTGGCCGCGATCGCGACCAGCGGCGTGACGTGGATCGGAACAAAAGCGACGATCGGACGAAACTCGACGATAGATGAAAGGCGGCCATAAATGAGCACCGATGACGGTAGAAGGCCGATTCGCCGCGCCTTGATCAGCGTGTACGACAAGACCGGGTTGATACCTCTCGCCCAGGGGCTGAGTGCGGCCGGCGTCGAGATCGTCTCGACCGGCTCAACGGCGAAGACCATTGCCGAAAAAGGGATTTCAGTGACACCGGTCGAGGAGCTGACCGGCTTCCCGGAGGTACTCGACGGCCGGGTCAAGACGCTGCACCCGCGGGTGCATGCCGGCCTGTTGGCCGACTTGCGTAAACCCGAGCACGCGGCGGCCCTGCAGCAACTCGGAATCGCGGCGTTCGAACTGGTTGTGGTCAACCTTTATCCGTTTAGCCAGACCGTCGAGTCCGGCGCGGGCGTTGACGAGTGTGTTGAGCAGATCGACATCGGCGGTCCTTCGATGGTCCGGGCCGCCGCCAAGAACCACCCCAGCGTGGCGGTGGTGACCGACCCGCTCGGATACGACGGAGTGCTGGCCGCGGTGCGTGACGGTGGGTTCACCCTCGCGGACCGGAAAAGGCTGGCGTCGCTGGCATTTCAGCACACCGCCGAATATGACATCGCCGTCGCGGGCTGGATGGAGTCCACGCTTGCGCCCGAGCATCCGCCCACGGCTTTTCCCAAGTGGGTCGGCGGCAGTTGGCGACGCACGGCGATGCTGCGTTACGGCGAGAACCCGCATCAGCAGGCCGCTCTTTACAGCGACCCCACCGCGTGGCCGGGCCTGGCACAGGCCGAGCAGTTGCACGGAAAAGAGATGTCCTACAACAACTTCACCGACGCCGATGCGGCCTGGCGGGCGGCCTTCGATCACGAAGAGCAGTGCGTCGCGATTATCAAGCATGCCAACCCATGCGGGATTGCCATCTCGTCGGTCTCGGTTGCGGACGCACATCGCAAGGCCCACGAATGCGATCCGATGAGCGCCTTTGGCGGAGTTATCGCAACGAACACCGCGGTCAGCGTGGAGATGGCCGAGTATGTGAGCACCATTTTCACCGAGGTGATTGTCGCGCCCGCCTACGAACCGGGCGCGGTGGATGTGCTGGCCCGCAAGAAGAACATCCGGGTCCTGGTGGTGTCCGAGCCGCTGACCGGCGGCGCCGACCTTCGTCCGATCAGCGGGGGGCTGCTCATTCAGCAACGTGACCAGCTCGACGCGCATGGCGACAACCCGGCGAACTGGACGTTGGCGACGGGGTCACCGGCCGACCCGGCCACATTGACCGACTTGGTCTTCGCGTGGCGCTCCTGTCGCGCGGTCAAGTCGAATGCGATCGTGATCGCCGCCGATGGCGCCACCGTCGGCGTCGGGATGGGTCAAGTCAACCGGGTCGACGCCGCCCGGCTGGCCGTCGAGCGCGGCGGGGACCGGGTTCGCGGCGCGGTGGCGGCCTCCGACGCGTTCTTCCCCTTCCCGGACGGATTGGAGACGCTGACCGGCGCGGGAGTAAAGGCGGTCGTGCACCCCGGAGGGTCGGTGCGCGACGACGAGGTGACCGCGGCGGCGGCCGGAGCCGGCGCCACCGTCTACCTGACCGGAGCTCGCCACTTCGCTCACTAGGGCCATTGGGCCCCGGGGCCAGCATCATTTTACTCCTTGCTGGCGGGTCACGAACCGGAATAGGGTTCGATTTAGGTATGCCGATGGACGTCGTACCTAATTCGAGAGGAATGAGATGCGCTCACTTACGAAACGAACAGTGGCATTTACCGCTGCGATTGCGGGATTTGCTCTGATCGGCTCCGGATGCCACGCGACGAAAGCCAGCGATACAGCAAGTTCAGCAGCAAGCTCAGCAGCCTCCGCGATGTCTTCGGCCGCGTCGTCCGCGACGTCCGCAGTCAGCAGCGCGATCGCGGGCGCAACGTCAACAACCATCCCGGGCGCCAACGGCACGCCGTACACCGTCCAGGGACCGATTCTCGCCAGGTGGCAGACCCTTACCGACGCGCAGAAGAAGGACCTGGGCGCCCCGTACACCAACGAGGCAAAGACCGGCGACGGTAGCGGTGTCTTCCAGCAGTTCGACGGTGGCGTGCTCATCTACAAGAACGGTGGCCCGGTCTACTTCGTATGGGGCAAGATCCGCGACCAGTGGAACAAGTTGGATGGTTCGCAGGGCAAGTTGGGCTATCCGACCTCTGACGAGCAGATCCTCCCCGACGGCTCTTTCAAGTCGGTGTTCGACCACGGCACGGTCACCTTTAAAACAGGGGATCCCGACGCCACTGTCACTATGAACTAACCGGTCTTAGCGTCCACCGTTCCGGTGGGCTCAAAAGTCCTCTACCGAAGGTCGGGCAATTGATTCAGATTGCCCGACCTTCGTGTCAGAAGACTCCCAAAGGGTCCTAGTGGGGAGCACACAGTGCCGTATCGGCGGAGCCGTCGTAGCGTGGAGTGGTGACATCACCGAGCAATCTGCCCCGTACCGTCGGCGAACTGCGCGCCGCCGGTCATCGTGAACGCGGAGTCAAGCAGGAAATCCGGGAGAATCTGCTGACCGCGCTTGCGGAGGGCGACGACGTTTGGCCGGGCATCCTGGGTTTCGAGGACACCGTATTGCCGCAAGTCGAGCGGGCATTGATTGCCGGCCACGACTTTGTGCTTCTCGGCGAACGCGGCCAGGGCAAGACGCGGCTGCTGCGCGCGTTGATCGGACTGCTCGACGAGTGGACGCCGGTGATCGGTGGGGCTGAACTGGGCGAGCACCCCTACACGCCGATTACGCCGGAATCGATCCGGCGGGCCGCCACACTCGGTGACGACCTGCCCGTGGAGTGGAGGCACCGCAGCCAGCGCTACACCGAGAAGTTGGCCACCCCCGATACCAGCGTCGCCGACCTGGTCGGTGACATCGACCCGATCAAGGTCGCCGAAGGCCGCAGCCTCGGGGATCCCGAGACCATCGCCTACGGACTCATCCCGCGCGCGCACCGCGGCGTCGTCGCCGTCAACGAACTGCCCGATCTCGCCGAGCGCATCCAGGTGTCGATGCTCAACGTCATGGAGGAACGCGACATCCAGGTCCGCGGTTACACGCTGCGCCTGCCGCTGGACGTGTTGGTGGTCGCCAGTGCGAACCCCGAGGACTACACCAACCGTGGTCGCATCATCACTCCGCTCAAAGACCGGTTCGGCGCGGAGATCCGCACCCACTACCCGCTGGAACTGGAGGCGGAGATGGGCGTCATCGCTCAGGAGGCCCACCTGAGCGCGCAGGTGCCCGAATACCTCATGCAGGTGATCGCGCGGTTTGCCCGCTACCTGCGCGAGTCCAACTCGGTGGATCAACGTTCTGGGGTGTCGGCACGGTTCGCCATCGCGGCGGCCGAGACCGTCGCGGCGTCGGCCCGCCACCGCGGAGCGGTGCTGGGCGAGACCGACCCGGTGGCCCGGGTGGTCGACCTGACCACGGTCATCGATGTGCTGCGCGGCAAGCTGGAATTCGAGTCCGGCGAGGAAGGCCGCGAACAGGCGGTGCTCGAGCACCTGTTGCGCCGCGCCACCGCCGATACCGCGTCCAGAGTGCTCGGCGGGGTAGACGTCGGCTCCTTGGTGTCGGCGGTCGAAAGCGGTTCCGCGGTGACGACCGGGGAAAAGGTCTCGGCCAAGGACGTACTGGCAGCCGTTCCGGGATTGCCGGTCGTGGACAAAATCGCGACCAAGCTCAACGCCGAATCCGAGGGCGAACGCGCGGCCGCGCTGGAATTGGCGTTGGAGGCGTTGTACCTGGCCAAGCGGATCGACAAGGTTTCCGGGGAAGGCCAGACCGTCTATGGCTAAACCGGCCAAAGGGCACGCATCGCGATACTCGGCGTATACCGGCGGACCAGATCCGCTGGCTCCGCCGGTGGATCTGCGCGAGGCCCTCGAGCAGATTGGACAGGACGTGATGGCGGGCACCTCGCCGCGTCGCGCGTTGTCCGAGCTGCTGCGGCGCGGCACCGAAAATATGCCCGGGGCGGACCGGCTGGCAGCTGAGGCCAATCGGCGTCGGCGGGACTTGTTGCGCCGCAACAACTTAGATGGCACCTTGCAGGAGATCAAGAAGCTGCTCGACGAGGCTGTGCTGGCCGAACGCAAGGCGCTGGCCCGTGCGCTGGACGACGACGCGCGCTTCGGCGAACTGCAGCTCGAAGCCCTTCCGTCGTCGCCCGCCAAGGCCGTCCAAGAGCTTTCCGACTACAACTGGCGTAGCACGGAAGCCCGCGAAAAGTATGAACGGATCAAGGATCTGCTCGGCCGCGAGATGCTGGACCAACGTTTTTCCGGCATGAAGCAAGCGCTAGAGGGCGCCACCGATGAGGATCGCCAGCGTGTGAACGAGATGTTGGACGACCTCAATGGGCTGCTGGACAAGCACTCTCGCGGCGAGGACACCGAGCAGGACTTTCAAGACTTCATGGATAAGCACGGCGAGTTCTTTCCAGAGAACCCGGGCAATGTCGACGAGCTGCTGGACTCGCTGGCCAAGCGGGCCGCCGCGGCCCAGCGCTTCCGTAATAGCCTGAGCCCGGACCAGCGTGCGGAGCTGGATGCGCTGGCGGAGCAGGCTTTTGGATCGCCAACACTGATGCAGGCGTTGAATCGGCTGGACGCGCATCTGCAGGCGGCCCGGCCCGGCGAAGACTGGACCGGGTCCGAGCAGTTCTCCGGCGACAATCCGATGGGTATGGGCGAGGGCACCCAGGCGCTGTCCGACATCGCCGAACTGGAGCAGCTGGCCGAGCAGCTGTCGCAGAGCTATCCGGGCGCAACCATGGATGATGTCGACCTCGACGCGCTGGCCCGCCAGCTCGGTGACGAAGCAGCCGTCGACGCCCGAACGCTCGCCGAATTGGAACGCGCGCTGGTCAATCAGGGTTTCCTGGATCGTGGTTCCGACGGCCAGTGGCGACTGTCCCCCAAAGCCATGCGCCAGCTCGGGGAGACGGCGTTACGCGATGTGGCGCAACAGCTCGCCGGTCGCCGCGGCGAGCGTGATCATCGACGCGCCGGGGCTGCCGGCGAGTTGACCGGCGCGACCCGACCCTGGCAATTCGGTGACACCGAGCCGTGGAACATCTCCCGCACGCTGACCAATGCGGTGCTGCGGTCAGCGGGGACCGCGACTCCGAAGGGCCCGCAAGGCGCAGGCGGCGGCATCGTTTCGCTCCGGATGACCGTCGACGACGTCGAAATTTCCGAGACCGAGACGCGCACCCAGTCTGCGGTGGCGCTGTTGGTGGACACGTCGTTTTCGATGGTGATGGAGAATCGCTGGCTGCCGATGAAGCAGACAGCGCTCGCTCTCAATCATCTGGTGAGTACCCGCTTCCGGTCGGATGCCTTGGAAATCATCGCGTTTGGGCGTTACGCGCGGACGGTGACGGCCGCTGAACTGACGGGCTTGGAAGGCGTCTACGAGCAGGGCACTAACCTGCACCACGCGTTGGCCCTCGCGGGCCGGCACTTGCGCCGACACCCTAATGCCCAGCCCGTCGTGCTGGTGGTGACCGACGGAGAACCTACCGCGCACCTAGAGGACTTCGATGGCGAGGGTTCCAACGTCTTCTTTGACTATCCGCCGCATCCGCGAACCATCGCTCACACCGTGCGCGGATTCGACGAGATCGGGCGACTGGGTGCGCAAGTGACGATCTTCCGGTTGGGAAGTGACCCCGGGTTGGCCCGGTTTATCGACCAGGTGGCGCGGCGGGTCGAGGGACGGGTCGTGGTGCCCGATCTGGACGGGCTTGGAGCCGCTGTGGTGGGCGACTACCTGCGGTCGCGGCGGCGCCGCTAGTGTCC
The DNA here is from genome assembly GCA_963715905.1 of uncultured Actinomycetota bacterium. GTDB lineage: Bacteria > Actinomycetota > Actinomycetes > Mycobacteriales > Mycobacteriaceae > Mycobacterium. Next base: position 35,784 of record CAVQSX010000011.1, on the reverse strand, counting down.
CGCCTCGGGTTCAACACGGCGACGGGCCCTGAGCAATCGGATCAATATTGCTGGGCGCAGCATCTGGTTTGGCGGGTCGACGAGGTTTAGCACCCGAAAGAAAGCCTCGGTGATGACGATGTCTTCTTCGGCGGCGGTGAGCAATTTGTCGGTGCACCAGTTCGCGAACCGCATCGATGGTGAGGGCGGACTGCCGCTCGGCGCCGGCGAAGATTTGGCGCTCTTGGTCAACATCCAGCCGCGCCGGCGGTTCGCGGCCCAAGCCCAGCCGATTTGCCGGGCAGCGGCTCGGAAGAATCGCCGACTCAAGTCGGCATCTCCGTGGGCCAGACAGTCGCGAAGCGCAACCGCCTCCAGTGCGGCCACCGACATCCCCTGGCCATAAATCGGATTCAGACTGCAAATCGCGTCGCCCATTACCAGCAATCCAGCCGGGAACCGTCGCATCTTGTCGTACCGTCGCCAAAAACTGGCCGGATAGCGGTAGATGGACACCTCGCTAAGCGGTTCGGCAGCCCGCAACGCCGCAAGCAGAGGCAGCGGTGCGAACTGCTCGGCTGCCGCGATCATGTCTGCTCGGTTGGCGGGCGGTTCCTGTCCGCCGAGGGAGCCGACGGCCATGATCCATGTCCCGTGCTCGTAGGCCAACAGGGCACCGTAGGTTGATCGTGTGCGCACGGGAAAGACGCAGGTGACCTTTTCGTTAATAGCGCCCGACGAAATACGCAGCAGTTGGCTGGAATAACTCAAGGGCATCATCGCGGAGCGTTGCTCCTTCGGTCGGCCGTAGCCGAGTGTTTCGAGAAATGCGGGTGTGCGTGCTGCGCGGCCCGTGGCGTCGATCACCAGATCGGCCTCAAGCGTGCCTTCACTACCTGTCTCGCGGTTGGCGACCCGGGCGCCGGTGACTCGCCGTGGCTGATCAGCGATCGGCTCGACGACGTCATGGCCGTCCAGAACGGTGACGTTATCGATGGCACGAACACGCCGCCGCACAAGAGATTCCAACAATGGCCGGCTGGCAATGTAGAGAACAAGTGCTGAGGGGTCCGCGAATCTGCCGGACCTGTTGAGTTCGTGGCCCCCGACCTGCATCGAAACCCTGGACAGGTTGCCTTCGTCGCACACGTTCGCACCTGAGGCAACGAGATCATCTAGTAGTCCAGGGAATAACTGTTCCAACGCGAGTGAGCCGCTACTCGAAAGCGCATGCAGGTGCCGCCCGTGCGGCACCCCCCGGCGCTGAGCGGGACCCGATGGCAGCACATCCCGCTCGACGAGGGTGACGGTGTGGTAGAACTCCGAAACAACGCGAGCGGCAAGCAATCCAGCCATGCCGCCACCAAGGACGACGGCTCGATCCCCGAGTGCGCTCATCCGACACCCCTCGCTGCGAGATATCCGGGCAGCGGCTACGCCCGTCGACTCCGCCCGTGTGACGATGTCCGGGTGACCGCAACACCCGATTCGTCCGCCACCGACTCTAGGGCCATCTCGATGCTCGCGGGCTACCAGGTCACATCGCCGCCCGTGCCTCGCCCGGTCCTTGCCCGCCAACGCTGGGGTGACCTCACATTTGTCCATTGGCCGGTGCACCCCGACAGCGTTGCGGACATGTACCCACCCGGCACCCGCCCCGACGTATTCGCCGACGGGATGACCTACGTCGCGCTGGTGCCGTTTGCCATGAGTGGCCTCGGGCTAGGGACCGCACCCCCGATCCCGTACTTCGGCACCTTCCTCGAGACGGACATCTGGCTGTACTCGACCGACGACGCCGGCCGCCATGGCGTGCTCATGCTGTCCGTCGAGGCGGCTCGCCTCGGTGTTGTCCCGTTTGCCCGCATCGCCGGCTTGCCGTTTAACTGGGCGAGGATGCGAATGACCAGGTCGGGCGACCGAATCAGCTACCACAGCGTGCGGCGCCGGCCACGGCCCCGGCTGGGTTGTCGACTCACAATCAGCGTCGGCGAAGTGGTCGAACCGACGCCGCTGGAGGTGTGGCTCACCGCCCGATGGGGCGCGCACATTGGCGCGCCACGCCGGACATGGTGGAGTCCACAGGAGCACGAACCGTGGCCGCTGCGCTCGGCGGAGATCATCGAACTCGATGAGGATCTGCTGAGCGACAGAGGTGTGCGACCCGCCGGCGGGCATCTGCGCGCACTGTTCTCCCCGGGGGTGCGCTCCCACTTCGGCCGCCCCACGCTGGTCCGATGAGTGGGCGCTGTGAATCAGTTAAGTAGGGCTGTGAATCGGGTACAAAGCCGCCGCTTTTGTGCGAACGACGTTACGATCACGAGGTCATCTCGCCGAGGTGACGCGAACGCGAGTTATCCAGCCGTACCAATACAGTTCACATCAGTGTAACTGTAACTGGCGCACCAATGGGGGTCCGCGGCTAGCCTTTGGGGCAGTTGGGGGCCTTTATGTGCCGTTTAATGCCGGGAGTGCGATGACGGAAACGTGGTTCACTTCCCTGAAGGAACAGGGCGGAGTGCCGCAGGGCGGGTGTCCGTTTGGCGGCGGCGACTTTCTGCGGGCCAGGGAAAGCGTGCTGGACCCGACTGACGAACCTTTGCACGTGCGGTCGAGTTCTCGTTCCGGATTTCCCATCCCTGCGGGATTGCGCCGCGATGCGCGGCTCGCGCGAACCTACGGGCCCTCCGTTGTGAGGGGACTGACGCTCCGGGCCACGCAGACGACCCGGTCGAGACTGGTCAACAGGCATGACCCAAAGCACGTACAGATCACCGACTTTGACCCGTTGGACCCCGCGATAGCCGCCGATCCATACCCGCATTACCGCATGTTGTTGGCCGGCGAACGGGTGCAGTACAACCGCAAGCGCGATTTTTACATCTTGAGCAGATACTCCGACGTCCGCGATGCCGCCAGGAACGATGACGTGTTGCGCAGCGCCAGCGGAGTCACCTTCTCGCGGCTGTGCCTACCGTTTCTCCCCACCTCCGACCCGCCTGAGCACACCCGGATGCGCAAACAGCTGCTGCCCGGTTTCACCCGAAGCGCCGTGGAGTCCTGGCGTCCGACGATCGACCTCCTTGCTCGAGAGTTGGTCACTGGACTGCGAACCCAGTCATCTGCCGATGTCGTGTCCACGGTGGCCGCACCGATGCCGATGCGCACCATCTCCCACATCCTTGGCGTAGCCGAGTCAGACCAGGCCGCGTTCTGCCACTGGTCCAAGCAGGTGGTTCGCATCACCGACGTCAGCCTGTCGCCGTCTGGCATGTTGTCGCTTGGTCAAAGCTTCAACGGATTTCGGCGTTTGTATGCGTTTTTCACCGAAAGGTTGTGCCACGGCGGGCTACTAGGGGAGCGGACCCTTCTTCGGAAACTCGCGGCGGGCGCCGAGCATGGCCGGCTCAGCGATGAGGAATTGTTCTTTTTCGCCCTGTTGCTGTTGGTCGCGGGTTACGAGACCACCGCGAATCTGCTCAGCACCTTGTTCCTCACGCTGGCCCAGCGCCCAGACCAGCTCATGCTCCTTGCGCAGCGACCGGAGCTTATCCCGTCGGCGATCGAGGAACAGCTCCGTTTCGCGTCCCCAATCCAAAACATTTGCCGGACAACGCGCGTCGACTATGCCGTGGGCGACGCGGTGATCCCGGCGGGCTCACTGGTGCTGCTGGCATGGGGCGCGGCTAACCGCGACCCACGCCAATATGATGATCCGGATACATTTCGTGCCGACCGCAACCCGATCGGGCATGTGGCGTTCGGCTCCGGCATCCACTTGTGCCCCGGCGCTCAGTTGGCCCGGATGGAGGGCCAGGCGGTGTTACGCGAGATCGTCGAGAACATCGACCGGTTCGATCTGCTGGAGCCGCCCGCGTGGTCGACCAACGCGAACCTTCGCGGCTTGACGCGGTTGCGGGTCGCGGTGACGCCACGCGCTCACTCGGGTGGTGCTTTTGCCGCATCTGACATTGCATAACAGCAGGAAGGAAGGTGCCACGCGGGCGGCACGTTCTTCGTCGTTGTCCTCGTGGTGGCATGAGTGGGCGGCGCCGCTGTGGATCGGTTGCAACTTCTCCGCCTGGATGCGCCTGCTGATCCGCAACCGGTTCGCCGTGCACTGGAGCCGCTGGCACTTTGCCGTCATCTACACGCTGCTCAGCGTCGTGCACTCCGGTTTGGGATTTCTGCAGAACGTCATCTTCGGCAGGCGGGTGGCCAACACGGTGATCGCCGACGCGCCAATTTTCATCGTCGGGCACTGGCGCACCGGCACCACCTTGCTGCACGAACTATTGACACTCGACGAACGACACACCGGCCCCACTAGCTATCAATGCCTTGTCCCGCACCATTTTCTGCTGACGGAATGGCTTGCGCCCTGGATGGGATTCTTGGTGTCCGAGCACCGGGCCATGGACAATATGGCTTTGAGCTTGCAGCATCCGCAAGAAGACGAATTCGTGTTGTGCATGCTCGGGCAGCCCTCGCCGTATCGGACCATCGCGTTCCCGAACCGACCACCCCAGGATCTGCGCTATCTGGATTTGGAGGAGCTGACACCGCGGGAACTGGAAGCGTGGAAGCGGACGCTCTTTCGATTCGTTCAGCAGGTGTACTTCCGCCGCAAGAAGCGGGTGATCCTGAAGAACCCGCCGCACAGCTTCCGGATCAAGGTGCTGTTGGACATATTTCCGCAGGCGAAGTTCATCCACATCGTCAGAGATCCCTACGTGGTCTACCCATCGACCATCCATCTTCGAAAGTCGTTGTACCGCAAACATGGTCTACAGCGACCGACATTCACGGGATTGGACGAACAGGTTCTGTCCACCTATCTCGATTTGTATCGAAAGTTAGACGAGGGCCGTGAACTCGTTGATCCGTCCCGTTTTTACGAGTTGCGCTACGAGGATCTGATCGCTGAACCGGAAGGCCAGCTGCGTCGACTCTACGACCATTTGCGGTTGGGCGAATTTGACCAATACCGGCCGCGGCTACGGCAATACCTTTCCGACCATGCTCATTACGAAACAAACGCCTACGAGTTGACGGCCGAACAGCGCGCGATCGTGGCAGAGCGCTGGGGAGAAGTCATCGACCGCTACAGCTACGGTCAGGCATCCGCGCCTGGTTGAGCTGGGCAGGTTGAACTAAGAGCGCGGACTACGGGCTTTGCGTTTTATGCTCACGCCGCCCCACAGCGAGAATCCGTGGATTTTGACCGTGGGGGCGCCGGGCGTGCCATTGCCCAGGATTTCGCGGTCGAAGCCGCCCATCACGCCGTAACCGTTGATCTCGACGTTGACCTCGGGCGGCAGCAGGATATTCTGGGCACCCATGATCGAGACCGCGCGGATGTCAACTTCAGTCGAGGTGAAGTCGGCGTAGCGCAGATCCACCACACCGTTGCCCCAAAAGGTGAACGTGGTCAGTTTCTTCGGCACATTCCACCGGCCGCGGCGCTCGAATCCGCTCAACAACGCCAGCAGCAGTGTGGACGGCGCCGGATTGATCCGGCCGCCCCTGCGCGGGCTGATCGGCGCATCCGGCAGGTCCGCCCTGAGGTCATCCAGCTCCTGGTACGTGGTGGCCGCGTATGCCTTGGTGAGCCGCTCTTCGTAGTCGCTCAGCTGCAGCCGGCCGTGCTCGGCCGCGTAGGCCAGCAACTGCGCAATCTGTATGCGGTCGGTGTCCGCCGCACGAGATGCGTCGCGCGCGTCCTTCGCGTCGCGTGGCGCTGAGTTGCTCATCACCCACGAGCGTACGACGTCCAGATTTTGCCGCAACAAGGTTGGCTAAACTGCAACCCTTCGTCCGTCGTCGGGGCCGCTCAGTCCTGCGTCGCGGCCCAGCTGGGCGGGCGTTTCTGTAAGAACGCGAGCATGCCCTCCCGGGCTTGGTCGGAGACGAATAACCGGGCCGAGTCCGCGGCGAGCCGTTCGGCGTCGCGGTCGAATGCTTCGAGCACCGCGGCCGTGGTCAGCGCCTTGGACGCCGCGAGGCCCTGGGGTGAACCGCGGCCCAGATCGGCGACCAGCGACGCTACCGCGGCGTCGACGTCGTCGGCTGCCATCGTGATCAAACCGATCTCCGCGGCCCGGACAGCGTCGAACGTCTCGCCGGTCAGGTAGTACCGGGCGGCCGCCCGTGGCGTCATTTTCGGCAGCAGTGTCAGCGAGATGACCGCAGGCGCGACGCCGATCCGAGCCTCAGTCAACGCGAAGGTGCTGCGCGGACCCGCGACGGCGATATCGCAGGCACCGACCAGACCGAATCCGCCGGCGCGGACATGACCGTTGACCGCGGCGATCACCGGTAGCGGCGATTCGACGATGGCGCGCAGCAGCGCAATCATCTCCCGGGCCCGCGCCACCGCCATGTCGTATGCCGATCGCGGCGACCCGCTGCTCCCGGCTGTGCCGCGCTCGCGATCGCCGCGCGGGTCGTCGCCGGCGGCCGCCGAAGACTGGGAGAGGTCCGCTCCTGCGCAGAAGGTGCTGCCGGTATGCCCGAGCACCACCGCCCGCACCGCCGGGTCGGCGGCGGCATCACGCAGGCCCTGGTGCAGTTGGCTGACGAGCGTACGCGACAGCGCGTTGCGATTATGTGGAGAGTTCAGCGTCAGCCGGGCGAGCGGGCCGCCGCATTCTGCCGACCCGGTGTATTCGACAAATGTGTCCATCGGTAAGGCTTCAGTAGCTTCGAGGCAGGCCGAGTGATGTCTGTGCGACGAAGTTCAGCACCATCTCTCGGCTGACTGGCGCGATGCGGCCCAGCCGCGCCGATGCCAGCATGGCGGCGACGCCGTACTCCTTTGTCAGCCCATTTCCGCCCAACGACTGCACGGCCTGGTCGACCGATCGCGTCGCCGCCTCGGCCGCAGCGTATTTGGCCATATTGGCCGCCACGGCCGCTCCCGCGTCGTCGCCGTTGTCATATAGCGTTGCGGCCTTCTGCATCATCAGCTTGGCGAGTTCGACCTCGATGTGACACTGCGCCAACGGATGTGACAGGCCTTGGTGCGCACCGATCGGCGTGCCCCAGACCTTGCGGGTCTTGACGTAGTCGGCGGCCTTCTCCAGCGCGTGCCGTCCCAGGCCTACTGAGCTGGCCGCGCCCATGATGCGCTCGGGGTTGAGGCCCGCAAAAAGCTGTGCGATCGCGGCGTCTTCGGCTCCGACGAGCGCATCGGCAGGCAGCCGCACATCGTCGAGGAAAACCTGGAACTGGCTCTCGGGACTGATTATCTCCATCTCGATTCGGGTGTAATTGAAGCCGGGCGCGTCGGTGGGCACCACGAACAACGCGGGTCGTAACTTGCCGGTCTTCGCCTCTTCGCTCCGCGCCACCACCAGCACCGCCTGCGCCTGGTCGATGCCGGAGATGTAGACCTTCTGGCCCTTGAGGATCCAGTCGCTGCCATCGCGGCGGGCGGTGGTGGTGATGTTGTGCGAGTTGGAGCCGGCATCCGGCTCGGTGATCGCGAACGCCATGGTCAAAGAACCGTCGGCGATACCCGGAATCCAGCGCCTCTTCTGTTCGTCGGTACCGAACTTGCTGATGATGGTGCCGTTGATGGCGGGCGACACGACCATCAGAAGCAACGCGCTACCCGCGGCCGCCATCTCCTCCATCACGAGCGACAGCTCGTACATCCCGGCGCCGCCGCCGCCGTACTCCTCGGGCAGATTCACTCCCAGGAAACCGAGCTTGCCTGCCTCGGACCACAATTCGTCGGTGTGCTCGTGTGCACGCGCCTTTTCCAAGTAATATTCGGCGCCGTAGTTCGACGCCCAGGCCGCCACTGCCTTGCGTAGGTCCCGACGCTCGTCATTCTCGATGAAGCTGGTGTCGATCATTTCGGATCTCCCTCTGATTCAGGCGCTTCCACGCGCGCCAGGACTGCACCGACTTCGACCTGTTGGCCGGTGTCGACGTTGAGCTGGGTGAGCACGCCGTCTGCCGGCGCGGTGAGGGTGTGTTCCATCTTCATCGCCTCCAGCCAGATCAGCGGCTGACCGGCGGCGACGGTGTCGCCTACCGCGGCGCCGAGCCGGATGACGTTGCCGGGCATCGGGGCTACCAGCGACCCCTGCTCGAACGCCGAGACCGGCTCGGGGAACAGCGGCAGCGCGACCAGGTGCACGGGACCCCGCGCCGAGTCGACGTAGATGTCCTGATCGTCGGCGCCGTATCGGGCGACGGCGAAGCTGCAGGCCACTCCGTTGCCGTCGGCCAGCACCACCTCGTTCGGCGAGGCCGAGACCAGCCGTACCGACTTACTGGCATCGGGGCCGGGCAGCACCAATCCGGCCCTGGTAAAACGGTATTCGACGCGGTGCTCGGTATCGCTATCGTCGCGGTAAGTCTTGACCTGACAGCCCGACGCCAGGTTACGCCACCCACTCGGGATCGCCCCACAGACCTTCGCCGTGGCTCGGTTGTGTGCGGCGTCCGCCAACGCTGCGGCGATCGCCGACAATCGAACCGTCGCGGTGTCGGCCAGCGGCGCGGCCAGTTCCGTCAGACCGTGTGTGTCGAAAAACGCCGTATCCGTGGCTCCGTCGAGGAATGCCGGATGCCGCAACACGTTTACCAGCAGGTCGCGATTGGTGTGTACCCCGTGAAGCCGTGCGCGGGCCAGCGCATCGGCGAGCACCAGCGCTGCTTGCCGACGCGTGGGGGCATACGAGATGACCTTGGCGAGCATCGGGTCGTAATGGATCGACACCGCCGATCCATCGACGATTCCGGAATCCAGCCGGATTCCGGTCCGCTGCCCCAGCGACCCGAATTGCGTTCGGACCACCGGCACGTCGATGGCGTGCACTTGGCCGGCCTGCGGCTGCCAGTCATGTGCCGGGTCCTCGGCGTACAGCCGAGCCTCGATCGAATGCCCGGTGGCGCTGGGCGGTTCGGCTTTCAGTCGGTCACCATCCGCGATCGAAAGCTGCAGCTCGACGAGGTCCAGTCCGGTGGTCTCTTCGGTAACCGGGTGCTCAACCTGCAGCCGGGTGTTCATCTCCAGGAAGAAGAACTCGCCCTCGTCATCGGCGAGGAACTCGACCGTCCCGGCGCCGGTGTAACCGATCGCGGTCGCGGCCAACCGGGCCGCGTCGAAGAGCTTGGCCCGCATACCCGGTGTGCGTTCAACCAAGGGCGCGGGTGCTTCTTCGATGACCTTCTGGTGGCGGCGCTGAATCGAGCATTCTCGCTCACCGACGGCCCACACGGTGCCGTGCGAGTCGGCCAGCACCTGAACCTCGATGTGGTGCCCAGTGGGCAGGTAGCGCTCACAGAATACGGTCGGGTCCCCGAATGCGGACTGCGCCTCGCGCCGGGCGGCAGCGACTTCGTCAGCTAGGGTGGCCAATTCGCGGACCACCCGCATCCCGCGACCGCCGCCTCCGGCGGAGGCCTTGACCAAAACGGGCAGCTGTGTCTCGGTGACGGTGTCGGGGTCGAGTTCGTCAAGCACCGGCACACCCGCGGCGGACATCAGCTTCTTGGCCTCGATCTTGGAGCCCATCGCCCGCACCGCATCCACCGGTGGCCCGATCCAGACCAACCCGGCGGCCTGCACGGCGGAAGCGAAATCGGCGTTCTCCGAAAGGAATCCGTAACCCGGATGCACCGCGTCGGCGCCGGCGGCGCGGGCCGCGGCGATGATGGCCTCGGCGTTGAGATAGTCGCGGATGTTCGGCAGCCGCACGCGGGCGTCGGCCTCGCCGACGTGCGGCGCGTCGGCGTCCGGATCGGTGTGGACGGCGACGGTCCCCAGACCCAGCCGGCGGCAGCTGGCGAACACCCGTCGGGCGATCTCGCCGCGGTTGGCAACCAGAACTCGAGTGATTCCCATCAGCTTCACATCCGGAAGACGCCGAAGTTAGACGTCCCCTTGATCGGGCCATTAGCAATGGCGGACAAACACATTCCCAGTACGGTTCGGGTGTCGCGAGGGTCGATCACGCCGTCGTCGTAGAGCATTCCGGACAACACCAGCGGCAGCGACTCGGCTTCGATCTGGCCCTCGACGGCGGCCCGCATGGCGGCGTCGGCTTCCTCGTCAACCTGCTGCCCGCGGGCTTCGGCGGCGGCCCGGCTCACGATGGACAGCACGCCCGCTAGCTGGGCGCCGCCCATTACCGCGGATTTTGCGCTGGGCCAAGCGAACAGAAACCGGGGGTCGTAGGCGCGCCCGCACATGCCGTAGTGGCCGGCGCCGTACGAGGCGCCGATCAGCAGCGAGATGTGCGGCACGGCCGAGTTCGACACCGCGTTGATCATCATCGAGCCGTGCTTGATCATCCCGCCCTCCTCGTAGTCCTTGCCCACCATGTAGCCGGTGGTGTTGTGCAAGAACAGCAGTGGGGTGTCGGAGCGGTTGGCCAGCTGGATGAACTGAGTGGCCTTCTGCGACTCTTCGCTGAACAGTACGCCTCGCGCGTTGGCCAGGATGCCCAGCGGATAGCCGTGCAGTCGGGCCCAGCCGGTGACCAGGGATGATCCGTACATCGGCTTGAACTCGTCGAAGTCGGAACCATCGACGATGCGGGCGATCGCCTCGCGCGGGTCGAACGGGATACGCAGATCGGGCGGCACGATGCCGATCAGCTCCTCGGCGTCGTATAGCGGTTCGGCGACCGGCGCCGGCGCGGGTCCCTGTTTGACCCAGTTCAGCCGTGCCACGATACGACGCCCGATCCGCAATGCATCCAGCTCATCGACGGCGAAGTAGTCAGCCAAACCCGATATGCGGGCATGCATTTCCGCACCACCCAAGGATTCGTCGTCGGACTCCTCGCCGGTGGCCATTTTCACCAGCGGGGGACCGGCCAGGAACACCTTCGAACGTTCCTTGATCATCACCACGTGATCGGATAGGCCCGGGATGTAGGCGCCCCCCGCGGTGGAATTGCCGAATACCAGCGCGATGGTCGGGATCCCGGCGGCCGACAGCCGGGTCAGGTCGCGGAACATCTGACCGCCCGGAACGAAGATTTCCTTCTGGGTGGGCAAGTCCGCCCCGCCGGATTCCACCAGCGAAATCACGGGAAGCCGATTCTGGAAGGCGATCTGGTTGGCCCGCAGAATCTTCCGCAATGTCCACGGGTTGCTGGTACCGCCTTTGACCGTCGGATCATTAGCGACGATCAGGCACTCCACACCGCAGACCACGCCGATACCGGTGACCGCGCTGGCACCGATGGTGAAAGCGCTGCCCCAGGCCGCGAGGGGGCTGAGCTCCAGGAATGGGGAGTCCGGGTCGACGAGCAGCTCAATGCGTTCCCGCGCGGTCAGCTTGTCGCGGGCGTGATGACGCTCGACGTACTTGGCGCCGCCGCCGGCGATCGCTTTGGCGAACTCGGCGTTGATCTCATCGAGCTTAGCCTCGGTCGCCGACGCCGCGTCGGAGTACGCGTCGGCTTTTGGATCGAGGGTGGATTGCAGCGCGGTCATGACCACCGCCGGCGATGCAGAGGAGAGCGATGAGAATGAGGCGGTGCGATCATGATTGGAATCCCAGGGTTTTGGCGGCTAATGCGGTAAGAATTTCGGTTGTTCCGCCGCCGATGCCAAGGATCCGCATATCGCGGTATTGGCGTTCGACTTCGGATTCGGCCATATAGCCCATTCCGCCGAATAGCTGGACGGCTTGGTTGGCGACCCACTCGCCGGCCTCGACGGCGGTATTCTTGGCGAAGCAGACCTGAGTGATGAGATTGGTATCTCCGGAAAGTTGGCGCTCGACGACGTTGCGCGAATAGACCCGGGCAATATCGATTCGTCTGGCCATCTCGGCCAGCGTGTTCTGCACCGACTGGCGGGATATCAGTGGGCGGCCGAACGTCTCCCGGTCGCGGCACCACTGCACGGTCAGGTCCAGACACCGTTGTGCACTCGAATACGCCTGTGCGGCAAGGCCGACGCGTTCCGCCACGAATGCCTGCGCGATCTGCGTGAACCCGCTGTTCTCAGCGCCGACGAGATTGTCCGCCGGAACGCGCGCGTCGGCGTACGAAAGTTCCGCGGTGTCAGAGGACCGCCAGCCCATCTTGTCCAGCTTGCGGCTGACCGTGAAGCCAGGCGTGCCCTTCTCGACCGCGAGGAGCGAAACCCCCGCGGCGCCAGGGCCGCCGGTGCGCACCGCGGTGACGACGTAGTCGGCGCGAACGCCGGAGGTGATAAAGGTCTTTGCGCCGTTGACCACGTAGTGGTCACCGTCCAGCACGGCGGTGGTGCGCAGGTGCCCGACGTCCGATCCGCCGCCGGGCTCGGTGATGGCCAGCGCGCCGATCTTGTCGCCGGTCAGCGTCGGCCGGACGAACGTGTCGATCAACCTTGCATCGCGTGACGCGATCATGTGCGGTACCGCGATGCCGCAGGTGAACAGCGACGCGAATACGCCGCCGGGCGCGCCGGCCTGATGCATCTCTTCGCAGATGAGCACCGCGTCGGCGCCGTCTCCGCCGCCACCGCCCACCGATTCGGGAAAGCCCGCGCCGAGCAGTCCGGCCGCTCCGGCGCGCCGGTGCAGCTCGCGCGGCAAGTCGCCGCTGCGCTCCCACTCGTCGACGTTCGGTAGAATTTCGCGTTCGGCGAACGAGCGCACCGTCTTTCGCAGCTGTTCGCGCTCCGGCGTCGCCCAGATGTTCACGGTGTCGTCCAAAGATCCATAAGAAGAGTTTCCGGGATGTGGTGGTAGCGACTGCGCAGCCATTCACCGAGCCCCTTGGCCTGCGGATCGAATCGTGCTTGGTAGGCAACGCCCTGACCGAGGATGCCGTTGATGACGAAGTTGACCGCCCGCAGGTTGGGCAGCACGTGGCGGGTGACGTCGAATTCCGCTGCCTCGGGCAACAGTTCCTTGAGTAGCTCAACGGTCAACGTGTTGGCCAACCAGCGCCATTGCTCGTCGGTGCGAACCCAGACCCCGACGTTGGCCGATCCGCCTTTGTCGCCGCTGCGCGCGCCGGCAATCCGGCCCAGCGCGACCCGTTGTGTTGGGCCCGCCGGGAGCGGCTCGGGCAGGGGCGGAGGGTCAGCGGATGCCAGTTCTAAAGTTTCGGTGGCGCAGGGGATCTCGCTGCGACTGCCGTCGGCGGATACTGCGGTGTGCGGCACCAGGTTCGCGTCCACGTAGGCCGCGGTGAACACCCCGTACACCTGACCTTCGCCCGGCGGTGCGGTCACATGGAAGCCGGGGTAGCTGGCGAGCGCCAGTTCCACGGCGGCCGACGAGAACTGGCGGCCCACGTTGGCGGGGTCGGGGTCGCGGACAACGCAACTCAGCAGGGCGCTGGCGGTTTCTTCGGTGTCGGCGTCTGGGTGGTCTGTGCGGGCCAGCGACCACTGCAGCTCGGCGGGCTTGACGGTGAGCCCGGCTTCGAGCTGCCGGCGCACCAGGTCGGCCTTGGCCTCGATATCCAGGCCGGTCAATACGAACGTCATGGCATTGCGGAATCCGCCGATGCTGTTCAGCGACACCTTTAGCGTGGGGGGCGGCGGTTCGCCGATCACGCCGCTGATGCGTACCCGGTCGGCACCGTCAGCCGACAACTCCACGGAGTCCATCCGGGCAGTGACGTCCGGGTTGGCGTACCGGGCGCCGGTGATTTCGTAGAGCAGCTGAGCGGTGACGGTGTCGACGCTGACCAGGCCACCGGTGCCGGGGTGCTTGGTGATCACCGACGAGCCGTCCGGATGGACCTCCGCCAATGGGAAGCCCGCGTAGGACAGATCGGGAACCTCGGTAAAGAACGAATAGTTGCCGCCACTGGCCTGAACGCCGCACTCGATGACATGGCCCGCGACCACGGCGCCTGCCAGCGCGTTGTAGTCGGTGCGACCCCAGCCGAAATGCGCGGCCGCCGACCCGACGATCACCGAAGCGTCGGTAACCCGGCCGGTGACGACGACATCGGCTCCGTTGTTGAGGCAGTCGACGATGCCCCAGGCGCCCAGGTAGGCGTTGGCGGTCAGCGGTGTCCCGAGCCCTAGTTCCGCCGCGCGCGACTGCAGGTCATCGCCTTCCACATGGGCGACCCGGGCCGGGATGCCCAAGCGCTCCGCCAAGGCGCGTACCGCGTCGGCAAGGCCGGCCGGGTTCAGGCCGCCGGCGTTGGCGACGATGCGCACCCCGCGGTCGCGGGCCTCGCCTAGGCAATCCTCCAGCTGGGTCAGGAAGGTCTTGGCGTAGCCGCGGTCGGGGTGCTTCATCCGGTCGCGCCCGAGTATCAGCATGGTCAGCTCGGCCAGGTAGTCGCCGGTTAAATAGTCCAGTTCACCGCCGGTGAGCATCTCGCGCATCGCCGACAACCGGTCGCCGTAGAAGCCCGAGCAGTTTCCTATCCGGACGGTGGCTGCTGACGCCATGCGCGTTCTCCCTTCGGGGATCACTCTTGAGCGAACCAACCAACCGGTAGGTCAGCATACCCATGCCGACGTGGGTGCCGACAGCGGTTCCCGAGCGCGGTAGCGGTCTACGACGCGTGCAGCGGGTCGATCCAGCGTAGGCCCGAGAACCGGCCGAAGTCCGCGTCGGTCGAGCACAGTTCGGCACCGTGCTCGATGGCCAGGGCGGCGAGGTGAGCCTCACTTGTCAGGCTGTCCGCGGTACCGACCGGGATGAGGCGTCCGCGCAGAACGTGGGCGTGTCAGTCAGTGGGATCGGTGACCGTCACGCCTGGCTATCAATTGGATGGTGTCGTGATGCCTTAGACCGCTGCATCTGCCGCGAGAATGCCCTCTGAATCTCGGGAGTGCCGGGTGCCTGTCGGCCTACGATGAGCCAATCTTGACCAGGGGAACCCAATGAGCACAACCGAGCCGGGTGAGGCGATGGAGGATTACGAGCCGCTCGTTTGGCGGGGTGCGTTCAGCGATGAGGAACTAGACAAAGCGTTACCTCCTCGTGCCCACTGGCACGAGCACGCCTTCAGCGATTCCACGCAGACGCTGTGGCTCATCTCGGTGAGTCCTGTAGCCGTGGAAGTGACCGCGCACGACGGTCGTAAGTGGCAGCACGGTCTTGGCCGCATGTTCCTGCTTGAGGGTGAGCACTTCACGGCGGTGCTGAAGCGTGCTCAACAGCACGCCGAGCTGGCCGATCACATGCGCAACCGGAGGCCCAAGATAGTGTTTGAAAGATTCAACGCCCCTGCCCGCAAGGCCATCGTCCTGGCACAAGAACAGGCGCGGGCGTTCAATTCCGATCACGTCGGCACCGAGCATTTGCTGCTCAGCCTTGTTTACGAAGACACCAGCGTGGCGGCCCAGTCACTGGGATCACTCGGCGTCACCTTCCAGAACGTGCACACCGCCGTCGCGGAAACGATCGGCGGTGGCCAGCACACAAAAGGAAGCATCCCGTTTACCCCCGCAGCCAAGACGGTCCTAGAGCTTTCCCTGCGTGAAGCGCTTCACCTCCGCCACAACTACATCGGTACCGAGCACTTACTCCTGGGCCTTATCGCCGCCGCCGACGATGGAGTGAAACTGCTTACTTCCCTCACCGGGTTGAGCAGTGAAGAACTACGCCGTCATGTTCTCGACTATCTCGCCGCGCACCCGCAACCGGCGGCGCCAGACATGGGACAACTGACATTTCTAGCTCCCACGAGCGTCAAGCACATCGGGCTCACCGAAGAACAACTTTCGCTGATCGCTGCGGCCGCCGTTAAGGCGCACACCAGCATGGACACCTGGATTACCCAGCGGCTCCTGGCCGCTGCACGCGCCGAAACATCCACCGACGAATAGTCGCCGTTTGCGCCTCCGAACGTCCCGCATCCGCGAGTAGCAACTGACCTCGGCGTCGAGCTCGGCCACTGCATCCCGATCGTTGTCGGGGTGAGTTGATGCGTGATTTTGGTGACCAGGGGCCCACCGACTATCCTGATAGGCAATCGTCGCCGTTTCACCCATCGGCATGCCGCGCGACGCACCGTCCCGAATCCCCGATCGAGGAGCTAAGGCCCGACCATGGCCGTACCTAAGCGCAGAATGTCGCGCTCGAATACCCGCAGCCGGCGCTCGCAGTGGAAGGCCACGAAAACCGAGCTCGTCGGTGTGACGGTGGCAGGCCAGAAGCACAAAGTGCCCCGCAGGCTACTCAAGGCCGCCCGCCTTGGTCTTATCGACCTGGACCGGCGTTAGGCGGATCGCCCGACGTGCTCTCGGGCGCGCTGGCTATCCACAGGCGGAGTTAACTAAAACCACGGCGCGCCTCTCAGGCCGTTCTCAGGCGCTAGGACGAAACTAGTGGCCGTGCGGATACTTGTTGTCGACGACGATCGCGCGGTGCGCGAGTCGCTGCGCAGGTCACTCTCCTTCAATGGCTACTCGGTCGAGTTGGCCCATGACGGTGTCGAGGCCCTCGCCATGATTGCCAGCGACCGACCGGACGCGCTCGTCCTGGATGTGATGATGCCGCGGCTGGACGGGCTCGAGGTCTGCCGTCAGCTCCGCAGCACCGGCGACGACCTGCCTGTCTTGGTGCTCACCGCCCGCGATTCGGTCTCCGAACGGGTGGCCGGCTTGGACGCCGGCGCTGATGACTACCTGCCGAAGCCCTTCGCCCTCGAAGAGCTGTTGGCGCGCATGCGGGCGTTGTTGCGCCGCACCAAGCCCGACGATGACGCCGAGTCGGTGCCTATGACGTTCTCCGATCTCGCCCTGGACCCGGTGACTCGCGAAGTCACCCGGGGGCAACGCCGGATCAGTCTGACCCGCACTGAGTTCTCTTTGCTGGAAATGCTGATCGCCAATCCGCGGCGAGTCCTCACCCGCAGCCGCATCCTCGAAGAGGTGTGGGGATTCGACTTTCCCACCTCGGGAAACGCGCTCGAGGTCTATGTGGGGTATCTGCGGCGCAAAACTGAAGCCGAGGGTGAGCCGCGGCTGATCCACACGGTGCGCGGAGTGGGATATGTGCTTCGGGAGACGCCCCCCTGATGATTCGGCTCCAACCGCGCCGGCGCGCACCGCTGCGGGCCACCAGTTCGTTGTCCCTGCGGTGGCGGGTAATGCTGCTGGCGATGTCGATGGTGGCGATGGTTGTCGTCCTAATGGCATTCGCGGTCTACGCGGTGATATCGGCCGCGCTGTACAGCGATATCGATAACCAGCTGCAGAGTCGGGCACAATTGTTGATCGCGGGTGGGTCACTGGCCGCCGATCCCGGCAAGGCCATCGAGGGCACCGCCTACTCGGATGTCAACGCGATGCTGGTGAACCCGGGCCACTCGATCTACACCGCCCAGCAGCCGGGCGAGACGTTACCGGTCGGTCCGGCCGAGAAGTCCGTCATCCGAGGCGATTTGCTGATGTCCCGGCGTACGGCAGCGGATCAGCGCATCCTTGCCATTCACCTATCGGACGGCACTTCGCTGCTGATCTCCAAGAGCCTGAAGCCGACCGAAGCGGTGATGACCAAATTGCGCTGGGTGCTGCTGATCGTCGGCGGCATCGGTGTCGCGGTTGCCGCAGTGGCCGGGGGAATGGTCACCCGGGCGGGGCTGCGGCCGGTGGGCCGCCTGACCGAAGCGGCCGAGCGGGTGGCGCGCACCGACGATTTGCGGCCCATTCCGGTGTTCGGCAGCGACGAATTGGCCAGGCTGACTGAGGCATTCAACCTGATGCTGCGCGCGCTGGCCGAATCTCGGGAACGGCAGACGCGACTGGTCACCGACGCTGGGCATGAATTGCGCACCCCGCTGACGTCGCTGCGCACCAACGTCGAGCTGCTGATGGCCTCGATGGAGCCGGGAGCGCCGCGGCTGCCGGAGCAGGAGATGGTCGACCTGCGTTCCGATGTGCTTGCCCAGATCGAGGAATTATCCACGCTGGTCGGCGATTTGGTGGACCTCACCAGAGACGACGCCGGCCAGGTGGTGCATGAGCCAGTCGACATGGCCGAGGTCGTTGATCGCAGCCTGGAGCGAGTCAGACGTCGCCGAAACGATATTCACTTCGACGTCGAGATGATCCCCTGGCAGGTCTACGGTGACAACGCCGGGCTGTCCCGCGCGGCGCTGAACCTGCTGGACAACGCGGCCAAGTGGAGCCCATCCGGTGGCCATGTCGGCGTGCGGATGAGGCAGCTCGACCCGTCACACGCCGAACTGGTGGTTTCCGATCACGGCCCGGGCATCTCGCCGCACGAGCGGCGCCTTGTGTTCGAGCGGTTCTACCGTTCGACGACCGCGCGGGCGCTGCCGGGTTCGGGACTGGGGCTGGCAATCGTCAAGCAGGTGGTGCTCAACCACGGCGGGTTGCTCCGCGTCGAAGACACCGATCCGGGCAGTCAGCCGCCCGGCACGTCGATTTATGTACTGCTCCCCGGCCGGCCCATGCCCAGCGCGACGTATCCGACGCGCACGGGCGTCGACACGGCCGACAAGGACGTGGGGAATGAAGCCGAGACCGACGCTGCCATCGATGTGGCGGGAAACACGGCGAACTCTCGGGATTCGGCGAACGTAATCTCAGTGGACTCTCAGTCCGCGCGGGCAAGGTAGTTGCAGTTACTGTTGGAAATCAAGCCCCACCGCGCCAAGGCACGCCGAAATAGAGAGAGCGACGTATAAGCGACATGACGAATCACCCGAGGTATTCGCCACCGCCGCAGCAGCCGGGATACGGTAGCGCGCCTAATCAGCCAGCGCCCCCCGCGTATGCCCATGGGCAGCAGCACCCATACAACCAGCAGGGCGACTGGCGTTATCGCCAGCCGCAGCCGGCACAGCCGCAGTACCGCCAGCCCTTCGAACCGTTTGGTGGCACCGGGGCGGGTCCGATACCCGGGGGAACCGGGCCGGGTCCGATACCGGGAATGCATCCCTCGATGCCGCCCCCTCCCGGGCCGATGCACCAAAGGCGTCCTCGCGCAGGCATGTTGGCCGTGGGCGCGCTGGCGATCGGGGTGGTGTCGGCCGGTATCGGCGGCGCCGCCGCAACGGTCATCGAGCTGGGTTCGCACTCCGCGGGAGGCGGCGGGTTGATCATGGGCGGGGCGCCCAGCATCCCGGCGGCGAACATGACACCCGGCAGTGTCGAGCAGGTCGCCGCCAAGGTGGTGCCCAGCGTAGTCATGCTGGAGACCGATATGGGTCGCCAGTCGGAGGAAGGCTCCGGCGTCATCTTGTCCGCTGACGGGCTGATTCTGACCAATAACCACGTCGTCGCGGCTGCCGCGGGTCCGGGAAAGCCCCCGACCGGCGGCGCCACTCCGCCACCCGGGGGCAGTCCTCCCGGTGGCGGTGCGAATCCCCCCGGTGGTGGTGGTCCGCCGCCTAGCGGTGGCAACAACTCGGCCCCGAAAACGACGGTGACGTTCTCCGACGGGCGTACCGCACCGTTCACGGTGGTCGGTGCCGATCCCACCAGTGATATCGCCGTGATCAAGGTGGTGGGCGTTTCCGGACTCACCCCCATTTCCTTGGGTTCCTCGTCGGATCTGCGCGTTGGCCAATCGGTGGTGGCGATCGGGTCACCGCTGGGTCTGGCGGGCACGGTGACCACGGGCATCGTCAGCAGTTTGAACCGGCCGGTTTCCACGACCGGCGAGTCGGGCAACCAAAACACCGTGCTGGACGCGATTCAGACCGATGCCGCGATCAATCCGGGTAACTCCGGCGGTGCGCTGGTCAACATGAGCGGCCAGTTGGTGGGCGTCAACTCGGCGATCGCCACCCTGGGCGCTGATTCGCCCGATGCCCAGAGCGGTTCGATTGGCCTCGGCTTCGCGATTCCGGTCGATCAAGCCAAGCGCATCGCCGACGAATTGATCACCACCGGGAAGGCGACCCACGCCTCGCTGGGAATCCAGGTGACCAGCGACAAAGGCACCCCGGGCGCCAAGGTTGTCGACGTGATCCAAGGTGGCGCGGCCGCGAATGCCGGAGTGCCCAAAAACGTGGTCGTCACCAAGGTTGACGACCGCCCAATCAACAGTGCCGACGCCCTGGTCGCCGCGGTGCGGTCCAAAGCGCCCGGCGACAAGGTAGCGCTGACTTTCCAGGATCCGGCTGGGAGCGGCGGGAGCCGTACAGTGCAGGTCACCCTCGGTAAGGCGGACCAGTGATGAGAGTCGACGAGCCGTTGTCGGAGCTCGGATATACGGTTGCACCCATGGAAAAGGGCGCCGAGTTAGTAGTCGGCCGCGCGTTGGTCGTCGTCGTCGACGACCGCACCGCGCACGGCGACGAGGACCACAGCGGGCCATTGGTCACCGAGCTGCTCACCGAGGCGGGCTTCGTCGTCGACGGTGTGGTCGCGGTCGCGGCTGACGAGGTCGAGATCCGCAACGCGCTGAACACCGCGGTGATCGGTGGCGTGGACCTGGTGGTCTCCGTGGGCGGGACCGGAGTGACGCCTCGCGACGTCACCCCGGAAGCAACCACCGACATTCTGGATCGGGAAATCCTCGGTATTGCCGAAGCCATCCGCGCATCGGGACTGTCCGCGGGAATCATCGACGCAGGATTATCACGCGGGCTGGCCGGTGTCTCCGGCAGCACCTTGGTGGTCAATCTCGCGGGGTCCCGTTACGCGGTACGCGATGGGATGGCGACGCTGAATCCGCTTGCTGCCCAGATCATTGGGCAATTGTCGAGCCTGGAGATCTGAACGCAGCCGGTCGCAGTACCGACGCAGAATCTACTGTGATTCTGCGTCCGCGCGCGGCCCGTAGCTGGGCGGCGCTGTCGTCGTGGTTCCACCGTGCTTGCCGGACGAGCCTCCGCTGGTTTGGGACAGTAGGTCGCGGATTTCGGTGAGCAGGACGATCTGGGCGTCGTCGGCCTGCTCGACCTCACCCTTCCTGCGCAGCGTGTTGTAGGGCAACACGACCAGGAAGTACACCACGAACGCGATCAGGAAAAAGTTGATCGCCGCCGAGATCACGACGTTCAAGTCGATGGTCTGACCACCGCCGATACTGATCTTCAGGATGTCGACGTCAGAGTTCGGGCTGACACCGACCCGGTTGATCAGCGGCGTGATGATGCTGTCGGTGAACTTGGTGACCAGCGCGGTGAACGCCGTGCCGATGACCACCGCAGTGGCCAGGTCGACGATGTTGCCCCGCGAGAGAAACTCCTTGAATCCTTTGAACATGGGGATGTCCTTTCTGCGCCTATCTGCCCCTGGTAGGCCGATGGAAATCGATTGAGCAACGGAGGGAGTTTGCCGCGGATCATGTGTCGGGCCACGGTCGAGAACTCAGTGCAGGGTGAGAGTAACCGCCTGACCCAGCGCTGAGCCTGCAACCGCGTTCGCCACGCGAGCCGGCAGCGCAACTAAGACTACGCGGTCGGTACCCGCATCCCGGACTTTCCCCTTGGCGGACACCAGGACCACGACCGCGTCAGTTGCGACGACCTTCGCGAAGGACTGACTGTCGGCTCTCGCATCGGTGGTGGGCGCCGCCAGAATGTCAACGACATCACCGACGCGCACGAGGTCAATCAGGGCGTCGTCGGCCAGGCGCAGCGGCACGATCCGGGCCCCGGGCCCGGCCGTCGACTCGGCGAGGCGGCTGCTCAGCAACCGGACATCGGTGAGCACCTCGCCACGCCTGGTCGGGCTGGCCAGTGTCGAGCCGACGACGGCGCCCAGGTCAGCTTGGGAACCGTCGGGAATTGTTGTGGCCAAACGTGTTTCGATTCGGACGTCCTCGGCAGTCAACGCGGATCCGGGCGTCAGGTCGTGCGCGGCGACCACCACTGCGGCCAGTTCACCGGCGGGGTCCGGGCGGAGCGCCGCGACACCGGCCAGCAGGACGAGCCCGGCCGCGGCTACCCGTCGGGCCAGGACGGTCCGGGTCCAATCCGGCCGCAACGACGCCGATATTCGGCGCAATACCGTTGGATTCAGCGATGCTTCGCGCACGCCGCAACGGTAGGCGCGGCGAGGCGCTCAGCGTGCCTTCCCGGACGACCCTTGTGGATAAGCGGGTGGATAACCCGCTACTTGGAGGCGGCCGCGGTAGACGGGGTCGAGCTGCTGCTCGCCTTCTCGCTCGATCCGGACTTCTCGCTCGAACCCGACTTCTCGCTCGGATCCGGACTTCTCGCCGGATCCGGACTTCTCGCCGGATCCCGAGCTGGATTCCGAACTGGATTCTTTGGACGCGGACCCGTTGGTCGAAGCCGGCTGCTTCTTGCCCGATTCCCGGCTGTCGTTGCGATAGAAGCCGCTGCCCTTGAACACGACGCCGACGGAGTTGAACAGCTTGCGCAGCCGACCCGAGCACTTGTCGCACGTGGTCAGCGTGTCGTCGGTGAAGGCTTGCACGATGTCGAAGCGGTTGTCGCACTCCGTGCACGCGTAGCTATACGTCGGCACCAATACCTCCGGATGATGGTCTAAGACTGATTAGCACTCTACCGTGCCTAAGTGCTAGAACCGCAGCGTGAGGTGTCTCATTCCGCACTGCCACTGCTTGGGGACAGGGCGATCACCCCGCGCCGCGGCGTGAGGGCGTGGGTCATCGGCACGTCGTGCGGGTCGGCCGGCAACTCGTCGACGAGCTCTTCGTCGCGCACGATCGCGATCAGCCATGCCTGCGGATCGCGGTTCTGCAATGAGCGGTCATAGAACCCCAGGCCCCGGCCCAGTCGAACGCCCATCCGGTCGACTGCCAGCGCCGGGACCAGCACCAGACCGGCCTCGGTCAGGGCCGAGCAGGGCAGCCACGGCTCGGGCGGCTCAAGCAACCCCCAGCGCCCGCGGATAAGGCCGCCGGGCCGGTACTCGCCCCAACGAAGCGGCAACGGCACGTCTTCGACGCTGGTGCGCGCTACTGGCAGCAGCACCCGCACCGACCGGCGCAGCAACATATCCAAGATGTCGATGGACCCTGGCTCGGTGCTTACCGGCACATATGCGCAGATCGTGCCGCCGCTGGGTACGTGATCTGCGACGAAGGCATCGATCTGCTCGCCGAGCATTCGGGCTTCGCCGGCCCGAACGGCGTCGGCAGCTCGGCTGCGAGCCGCCAGCAGCTGTTCGCGCAACGCGGCCTTGCTGGCGGTTACCATGCCTTAACGATGACAGCCGGGAGTTTTGCCCGACACCGACTCGACAAATCCGCTGAGCGCTATGGTTGTGAATGATGTCACGCCCAGAAATCCCGATCCCGTTCACGGCGATCGTCCCCGCGGCCGGTATGGGCACCCGCTTCCTGCCGGCGACCAAGACGGTGCCCAAGGAGTTGCTGCCCGTCGTCGATACGCCCGGCATTGAACTCGTCGCCGCCGAAGCGGCACAGGCCGGCGCCGAACGGCTGGTGATCATCACCTCCGAGGGCAAGGACGGCGTCGTCGCCCACTTCGTCGAAGACCTGGTGTTGGAGGGCACGCTCGCGGCTCGCGGCAAGGAAATCATGCTGGCCAAGGTGCGCCGCGCCCCGGCCCTGATCAAGGTCGAGTCCGTCGTGCAGGCCGAGCCGCTGGGACTGGGGCACGCCATCGGCTGCGTGGAGTCCACGCTGGCGCCCGACGAGGACGCCGTGATGGTGCTGCTGCCCGATGACTTGGTGCTGCCGACCGGAGTCCTGTACACGATGGCGGGGGTGCGGGCCCAATATGGCGGCTCGGTGCTGTGTGCCATCGAGGTGACGCCGGAAGAGATCAGCGCGTATGGCGTTTTCGACGTGGAGGCGGTCCCCGGCGACAGCAACCCGGACGTGCTGAAGGTCAACGCCATGGTCGAGAAGCCCAACCGCGAGGACGCCCCCTCGCTGTATGCGGCGGCGGGTCGTTATGTGCTCGACCGGGCGATCTTCGACGCGCTGCGCCGCATCGATACCGGCGCCGGCGGCGAGGTGCAGCTGACCGATGCGATTGCGCTGCTGATCAAAGAGGGCCACCCCGTACATGTCGTCGTGCATCGCGGATCTCGACACGACTTGGGAAATCCCGGCGGCTACCTCAAGGCTGCGGTTGACTTTGCATTGGATCGTGACGACTATGGCCCGGATCTGCGGCGATGGTTGGTAACACGATTGGGCCTGATCGAGCGGTAGCCGGTCCCGTCCACGAGGCGGGCACCGACGGTCGGGGAGAGAGGCGCGCTTTTGCGTTCTGTGGAGGAGCAGCAGGCTCGGATAACGGCTGCCGCGGTGGCTCCGCGGCCGATACGTGTCGCTATTGCCGAGGCGCAGGGATTGATGTGCGCCGAAGAGGTAGTGACCGAACGCCCATTGCCCGGTTTCGATCAGGCCGCAATCGACGGCTATGCCGTGCGCAGCGTCGACGTACTGGGTGTGGGCGAGGGCGTCCCCGAAGGCTCCGGCGATGAGGAAGCCTCTGACGGTCTAGTCCTGCCTGTGACGGGAACCATTGAGGCGGGTTCGCGCACGCCCAGCCGACTGCAGCCCAGGCAAGCGGCCCGGGTACAGACCGGGGCCCCGTTGCCAACGCTGGCCGACGCCGTGCTGCCGTTGCGGTGGACTGACGGCGGAATGTCGCGGGTGCGGATCCTGCGCGGGGCGCCTTCGGGTGCTTACGTGCGGCGCACCGGGGACGACGTCCAGCCCGGTGATGTGGCCGTGCGCTCCGGAACGATCATCGGCGCCGCCCAGGTGGGGCTGCTGGCGGCAGTCGGGCGGGAACGGGTTTTGGTGCACCCACGCCCAAGGCTATCGATCATGGCCGTCGGCGGCGAGCTGGTCGACATCTCGCGCACCCCGGGCAATGGGCAGGTCTACGACGTCAACTCCTATGCTCTGGCCGCGGCCGCCCGAGATGCCGGCGCGGAAGTGAACCGCATCGGCATTGTCAGCAACGACCCCGAGGAACTCGGCGAAATCGTCGAGGGCCAGATCAATCGCGCCGAAGTGGTGGTGATCGCCGGCGGAGTGGGGGGCGCGGCGGCCGAGGCGGTGCGGTCGGTGCTGTCCGAGCTCGGTGAGATGGAGGTCGTCCGGGTCGCGATGCATCCCGGATCGGTCCAGGGCTTCGGCCAGCTGGGGCGCGACGGCGTCCCGACATTTCTGCTGCCGGCCAATCCGGTCAGTGCCCTGGTGGTCTTCGAGGTGATGGTCCGGCCGCTGATCCGGCTGTCGCTGGGCAAGCGCCAGCCCATGCGTCGGGTCGTTCAGGCCCGCACGCTGTCGCCGATCACATCGGTGGCCGGGCGCAAGGGCTACCTGCGCGGACAGCTGATGCGCGATCAGGACAGTGGCGAATACCTGGTGCAGGCCCTGGGTGGAGCGCCCGGGGCGTCATCGCATCTACTGGCAACCCTCGCTGAAGCAAACTGCCTGGTCGTGATTCCCAGTGGGGCCGAACAAATTCGCACCGGTGAAATCGTCGACGTTGCCTTCCTCGCCCAGCGCGGCTGAGCGGAGCGATGTGCCCACACTGGTAAATCTATTGCGCTCCAACCCCCGGCATCCGGGTTGGCCGTTGGACATCGGACCGCTGCGGGTCCCGGCGGGCGTGATCCGGTTGCGCGCGGTCCGGATGCGAGACGGCGCCCAGTGGAGCCGGATCCGGCTAGCCGATCGCGAGCATCTCGAGCCGTGGGAACCCAGCAGTGACGGTGATTGGACGGTCCGGCACACCGTGGCCGCGTGGCCGGTGCTGTGTTCTGGGCTGCGTTCGGAGGCGCGCAAAGGCCGCATGCTGCCGTACGTCATCGAGCTCGACGGGCGGTTCTGCGGTCAGCTGACCATCGGCAACGTCACCCATGGGGCGTTGCGTTCGGCGTGGATCGGCTACTGGGTATCAAGGTCGGCGACCGGGGGAGGGGTGGCCACCGGCGCGTTGGCGCTTGGGCTCGACCATTGCTTTGGTCCGGTCATGTTGCATCGGGTGGAGGCCACCGTGCGGCCGGAGAATGCGGCGAGCCGAGCCGTGCTGGCAAAGGTTGGATTTCGTGAAGAGGGCCTGTTACGCCGCTACCTCGACGTCGACAGTGCATGGCGCGATCACCTGTTGATGGGCATCACCGTGGAAGAGGTGTACGGGTCGGTGGCGTCAACCCTGGTGCGCGCCGGGCTCGCCAGTTGGGCGTAATCGGGAGCTTTCCAGACCCAAAAGCAATGATCTGAGGCCGACTCGTCGCGTCGGCGCGGGCCACTTTTTGGGAACAGCTTGGTCAAGCAAGTGTGGCAGACGCGACACGAGTGACGTTTGGTGCTTGTGAGTCGCAAATTACAGGTGTGTAATTGTCCTGGTCGCATTGACCCGGCCGCGTCGGCCCCCCCATCGACCGCGCGGGGAAAGGAGCAGGTCATCATGCCAAGCATCCCCCAGTCGTTGTTGTGGATATCTCTCGTGGTGCTCTGGCTGTTCGTCTTGGTCCCGATGCTCGTGAGCAAACGCGACGCAGTCCGGCGCACCAGCGACGTGGCCTTAGCGACCCGGGTACTCAACGGCAGCGCTAACAACCGGCTCATCAAACGCGGTGGTCCCGCCGCGGGCCATCGCAGCGACCCGGACTGGAAGCCGCAGGAAGAGTGGGACGAGGGCTCGGCCGATGGCGTGTTCGCCGACGCCGACCGGGAACGCGATGACGAGTTGGACATGGAGGAAGGCCGCACGTGCCCGGCGGTGATGCGGATTGCGGTGGCCGAACCCGCTGAGCCCGACTACCTCGACGTCGACGTCATTGAGGATTCCGGCGCCTTGCCGGCAGGAGCGAGCGCGTCAGTCAGCGAGCCGGTGCTGGACGTCGTACGAGACGATGTCACGGACGAGACCGAATTCGACGCCGCGGCTCAACACGAAGACGAGGCCCGAGGCGACGAGGGCGAGTACGAATACATCGAGGACTCATCGGGTCTGGAGCCGGCGGAGGACGACGAGGATTCCCAGGCGCCGGTCGCGCCGCCGGCATCCCGGCGGCGACGGTTCGACAACCAGACCGCCGAGGCGGTCAGCGCTCGCAAATTTGTGTTCCGCAAGCGTGTGCTGATGGCGATGGCGGTCGTCCTGATCGGCTCGGCCACCATGGCCTTCCAGGTGTCGGCGAGCGCCTGGTGGATATGCGGTAGTGCCACCGTTGTGACGATGTTCTACCTCTCCTACCTGCGGCGGCAGACCCGCATCGAAGAAAAGGTGCGGCGCCGCCGGACGCAACGGATGGCACGCGCGCGGGCAGGCGTGGAGAACACGTATGACCGCGAATACGAGATGGTCCCGTCGCGGCTGCGGCGCCCGGGCGCGGTGGTCCTGGAAATCGACGATGAGGACCCGATCTTCGAGCACTTGGACTACGCGATGCCGATGCGGACCTATGGCGGCTGGCCCAGAGACCTGCCCCGAGCCGTCGGCGAGTAGTGCCGGCATTTCGGCGGTCGGTGCCGCGGCTGGTAGCCTGCTAGCGATCAGGGGCTATGGCGCAGTTGGTAGCGCGTCTCGTTCGCATCGAGAAGGTCAGGGGTTCGAATCCCCTTAGCTCCACCGGCAAATCGCAGTTCAGCGCTGCTTTTCAAAGTTGCGTCGGGAGCGACGTAACAGATGACGTAACATCATGGGTTGTGGCAAGCATCCATGCCCAGAAGAACCGCGCCGGGAATACCTACCGTGTGCTGTGGCGCGAAGACGGTCGCCAGCGCTCGCTGACGTTCGAGAACCTGCCGTCGGCGGAGCGCTTCAAGACCCTGCTGGAGGACCACGGGCCGGACGAGGCGTTGCGCGTCATTGAGCTCGACGAGGTCGGGCGCCATGTTCCAACCGTGACGGAATGGCTTTATACCCACATCGACAATCTGACCGGGGTGCAGCCGGCGACCCTGGCGCGCTACCGCACCTACGTGGCTCGCGATATCGATTCTGTCTTTGGGTCGATGCCTGTCTCGGCGGTTACTGAGGCCACGATCGCGAAATGGGTGAAGCAGCTGGGGGGGAGCGGAAAGACCATCTCGAATAAGCACGGCTTCGTGTCTGGGGCGTTCAAAGCTGCGGTGCGTGCTGGAGTGGTGGTTTCGAACCCGTGCGAGGGCCGGCGCTTGCCGCACACCCGTGTCGAGGAGACCGTCTTCCTGACGCCCGGCGAATTCAAGCTGCTGCGCGATTACATCGAACGCGAACGGTGGAAGAACCTCGCCACCTGGCTGGTCACGACCGGCATGCGTTTTTCCGAGGCGGCCGCGCTCTCGGCCGCAGACATCGACGTCGACGCCAAGACGTGCCGAATCAACAAGGCCTGGAAGTACTCCGGGAACTACCGGCCCGAGATCGGGCCACCCAAAACGAAGAAATCCATCCGCACCATCAGCTTGCCTCCTGCAGCCATGGAGGCCCTGGATCTCAGCGCGCCGGGCTTCCTATTCACCAACGGCGCTGGTAAACCGGTTCGGGCACAGGAATTCTTCAACGGTGGTTGGAAGCCGGGTCGAGAAAGGGCGATGAAGGCCGGGTTGACGAAATCGCCACGGGTACACGACCTGCGACATACCTGCGCGTCGTGGATGATCCAGGCCGGCGTCCCGCTGCCCGTGATTCAACAGCACCTCGGGCACGAGTCGATCCAGACCACGATCGGCGTGTACGGGCACCTCGATCGGCGCAGTGCCCAGGCCGCCGCTGATGCGATCGGGTTGGCACTCGGCTGAATTTGCGGATTCCTGGGACTGAGCCCTCCGAAGCCCCGTCCGCATCTGCATGCGTTACCCCACGGTCGGAAACAGCGTGTATCGCTTATCGATGCGAATTGGTCGAGTGTCGCTGGGCGAAGCTCTGTTGTTGCACGCAACAATGGGCTCGACGAACTCCTCTGGCCGAACGCCGGGGTCGGTAGGAAGGAAAGTCATGCGCCTCGAGCAGTTCGCAATTTCCAATTTCAAGCGAGTTGGCGACCTGGAGATCCACCTTCGGAACCACCTTGTCTTGATTGGAGCGAACGACGTCGGCAAGACATCTGTGTTGCGTGCGCTAGATCTCCTGCTCGGGTCAACGGCACAGATCTACAGCGCCGTCAGCGTTGCCGATATTCGTGATCTTGAACAGACGTTGGCGATACGTGCCGTGTTTGTAGATTTCGATGTCGTTGAGCGAGCGCTCTTCCACCGCGAGATCACGGTCGCTCCAGACGATCATAGCGAGAGCTTGGAGGTCCGCCTCGAGGTGAAGGTGGACCCCGAAGACGTTGATTCAGTGCTGATTTCCCGGTTCTGTCCCGGCCGGGGAGAGCCTCGAAACATCACTCGCGAACAGATCTCGGCGATCGGTTGGCGCTATCTTCCAGCCCTTCGTCCACTGTCGGCGGCCCACTTCGACGGCGCATCCGGCGCGATTCACACTCTCCTACGCGCGGTCGAATCAGAGCTTGGTGATGAGCGGTCGGCGCTTGCAGCATTACTTGAGTCGTTCAATAAAAAGCTCGAAACGAATCCCGCGCTGCAGAACTTGCGCGGCGGAATGGCGAAACAGCTGTCGAGCTCAATGCCGAAAGCGATCGCGGCCGAGGACCTCGCGGTGCGGACTGCTACCGACCCCTCGACGTCGGTCCTTGAGGACGCATCAATGTACTTAAGGCGAGAAGGCACCTTCGTGCCGCTGTCTGAACAGTCGGACGGCATCCGGCAGTTGATCTCCATGACACTGTTCGACCTCGCTGAGGGCGCCGCGAACGTTATCGCGGTCGATGAGCCGGAACTCCACCTTCATCCGTCAAGCCAGCGAACAGTAGCCGAGATGTTATCGGCCAGCGCCAACCAAAAGATCCTTGTCACGCACTCACCGTACGTCGTGCAAAAGTTTGATCCTTCGCAGGTCGTGGTGGTGCGTGCCGACGGCTCCTGCCAACAGATCGGACCGGATCGCGTGCCCATCGAGGACCGCGTTCAGGCTCTGTGGTGGTCACCGAAGATGTTGGAAGCGCTGACCGCGCGCTTTGTGATCGTGGTTGAAGGACTCGCCGACCGCCTAGTCGTTGAAGCTGCGGCCGGAGTCCTCGACGTGCCGCTCGACAGGACTGGCGCGGTCGTGTTGGAGCTCGGGGGTTCCGAGAACTTCAAATCTGTGTATAAGTTGCTTGGCCCAGAGGGTTTTGGTGTCGAGATTTTGGGGCTTGTCGACGACGCAGAGAAGGGCCCGTGGCTGGGCGCGGTTGGTGGAAAACCCATTGACGTCGTGGGGCGCACCGTGTTCGTTTCGACTGCGGACCTTGAGGACGAGTACTGCAAGGCACTTGGCGCTGAGGCGCTAGGACCGCGCCTTATTGCCTCCAAGGTTGCTCGAGATGAGAATGCACTTCTTTCGTCCTGCGGCGTAAGCAGTACCCAAGAGCTCACAGCGCTGCACCTGGCTGCATATTGCCGCTCGAATGCTGGTTCAGGGAAGGGCAGTCGGAAGGTCCCGTCGGCGCTTGTGGTCGCGAAATCTCTGACACGTAGCGAGGCCGAAAAGATCGTGAGCATACACGATCTGTTGACCGTTCTTGCGGATCTTGCCAGCGCATGACCAACAGCGCAAAGGAGTTTCGCAACGCGGTCGAGACTGAGACACCCAACCTTCTCGTCGTGGCGCCGCCTGGATGCGGCAAGACAGAGCTGCTCGCACGCCGGGCGGAGTTGCTAATCAAGTCATTAGGTGAAGGGCAAAAGATACTTGCGCTGACGTTCTCGAATAAGGCAAAGGCCAACTTAAATAACCGCCTTACATCAGTTTTGGGCGCTGAGCGCAGGCGCCGGTTCATCCAGGTGCACAACTTTCATGGGCATGCCGCTGAGATAGTCCGATCGCACGGCAGCACGCTCCACATTCTCGTCGACTTCGTCATGCCGACCAAGCGCACGCAAAGTGACGCCATATCGACCGCCCTTGAGGAGCTTAGCGAGACAGCAGGCTACGAAGAGATCCGGCAGATCGATGAGGAACTGAGAGAAGCGAAGAGGGGCCCCTGGGACGACCGTCAAGTGCTCATGCGGCTTCGCGAATCGGGCAACTCGAATGCTCTCGCCGTCGAAGAGTTTCGGCAGCGCGATGGAGTGGCGTTTTACGACGACCTCCTTCGACATGCTCAGCGTCTGTTGAGAGTTAGAGAGATTGCCGGCCTATACCGGGCGCACTATGGCGCCGTACTTGTCGACGAATTTCAGGATCTTTCGTTCCAGCAGCTGGATATCGCGCTACGCAGTTGCGAATCGAGTAGAACCTTCGTGGGTGACCCACTGCAAGGGATCTATAGCTGGGCAGGCGCTCGGCCGATCCAGGTCGAAAGGTGCCTACGCCGCGTTTGCGGTAAAGCGAGGGGGCTCGGTCGCTCTTACAGGTCGGCGCCTCGCGTCCTCGAACTGGTAGGCATAGTTGCCGTTCATCTCGGTGGTCAGGCACTGGTATCGCATGATCCGGAGGCCTGGTTCGAAGGAGGCATCACGGTTGGTGTCACTTGGAGACTGCTGCCGAGGAAGCCGGATATATCCGCGACACTTGCGATTCGATAATCGCAAAGCGCGCCAACGCCACTATCGGGGTGATTTGCCGCAACGGTTGGCGACGCCAGGCCGTCGACGCGGAGTTCGCAGCATCCGATACGCAGTGCACGCGGTGGGATCTCGCCGTAGATGACGCCAACATCGTCGCCCTGCTGAGCGACGGTTTGAGACGACTCGGGAGCGGTCCGGAGCTCGATGACCTCAAGGAACAAGTTCTTGCGTCCATCGATGGCACAGACGTTGATACAGCAACGGACGTCGTCGACGCGATTGACCAGCTACGGGACATTGTGGTTCAGGCCGGGTCCATCGCAGCCGCTCTGACACAGTTCAGAATTCGCGAAGACTCTGCTGACGCGATGCCTGCGGGCGTCCATCTCCTCAATGCCCACACAGGCAAGGGCCAACAGTTCGACTGGGTGTTCATCCCAGGCTTCGAAAAGGGCAATGTGCCCAGCTTTCTGGCTCGATCACAGGCTCAGTTGCAAGAAGAGGATCGCGTCCTTCTAGTGATGTTGTCACGCGCTCGCCACGGCATTGTTCTAACAAGATCACAGACCCTCATATCGAAGGCAGGTCGTGTCTACAGTCCGGATCCGAGTCCATGGATTCCACGGCTGCGTCCAGGTGTGATTGCCAACGCGTCTGCACTAGCTGCACACATCGAACGGCTACCGGGCGACGACAGCTAGTTGGTCTGTCAACTCAACACGCAAGGCTGCGCGGTCGATTCACGCACCACGTTTCGAATGCAATTGTCTGCCAAACCGACTGTGCTTCGACAGACCCGACGGCGATGGTGGGTCTGCAGGCCGGGCCTCGATACACATCGATTCGATCGCAGCCTCGATCTGCGCTTCCGTCATAGCCCATCGGCCCGCTCGCTTCATGCCGGCGAAGGTTCGGTCCCGGAGTTTTGCTCGGAGGTAGGACTCGGACATGCCGAGGATTCTTGCCGCTTCCGCCAGGTCGTAGATGATCGGGATCACTGTGGTGGCCTCGCCTTCGGCTCGGCGGGATCTGCACGACACGCCCTAAGCCGATCGGCGATGGTCCGCGTCGCCTCAAGCACCTGGGCGTCCTCCCACTTGACGATGTCACTGAGTCGATAGCGCACATGTCGGCCGATCTTCGCGTGGGGTGGCCCGGTGCCGTTAGATGCCCACTGGGCGGTCGTCTTTGGCGGCACCCCCAAGCGGTCCGCGAGTTCTTGCCGGCTCAGCCACCGGTCACTAGCGCTCTCCATGTGGGCCACCTCCTCCGCCGAATCGGATACGTGTAATTAGCGTAAGCCCGCTGAAACCCCCGCCCGAAACTAAATTTGAGGGTCGCGAGCAAATCAGGCACTCGATCGGTGGAGACTCGCGACCGTCGCCATAACTCCGAATACTCACTGCCCAAAGGACACCCAACCCTTCTTCGAAACTCCTTCAAACACCACCCAGTCATTCCCACTACTTCTCAACCCATATCCCAAACATCGAGCATCACAACAACACTCACCCAAAAGCTCTCCAAAAGACTCTTGGCACATTGGCACAAGTGGTGCAATACTGATTTGGGGCGCGCTAAATGCGCCCCAAATCCGATCTGGTACAGCTTGTTTCGCCCGCTGCATTCAGGAGGTGGTCGACGATGTTGACGATTTCTCGGCTGTCGCGGTGGAGCATCAACTATTACAACGACACCGCGAATAAGGCGCGGGCCGCGGCGATGGATCGCCGGGCTGCTGGTGGAGGGTTGGGGGAGTACTACTCCGAAAGTGATACTCGGGTGCCCGCCTGGGTGGTGGCCGGCGACGCCGTGGCGGTGGGGGAGCTGACCGGGCTCGATGCCGCCGCATTGCACGGTGGGCTTGCTGACACCGCGGTGGCGGCCCGGTGGCTCGATGATGGGATCGCCCCTAACGGAGCGGCCGGGCGCAAATTCACCACGGGGTCTGTGCACGGTTTTGACCTGACGTTCGCCGCGCCCAAGAGCGTGTCGCTGCTGCGCGCCCTGACCGACGATATCGGGGACAAGGCCATCGCCATGGCGCATCAGAAGGGCATCGACGCGGCGATGGCCTACCTGCACGAGCACGCCGGCTACACCCGGGTGCATAACCCGCGACGGGGAACAAGGACCTGCAGCGGCTACCGGGGTTGGTGGGTATCGCCTACCAGCATGAAACGTCGCGGTGCGGAGATCCGCACCTGCACACCCACGTCATCGTGCCCAACCGGCAAGCCCGCGCTGATGGGACGCTGGTATCGATTGACTCGAAGTCCCTGCACCACGAAGCCAAAGCTGCCGGGGTGATCTATCAGGCCGTGGTCCGCCATGAGCTGCAAGCCGCCATCGGCGCCGAATGGGCAGTCGTCGATGGGCATTCCGGGATGGCCGAGATCGCCGGCGTCACCAAACAAAGCCTCAAGGCATGGTCGCAGCGCTCCACCCGGTTGCGGGAATGGGCAGCCAACAACCTGGTCGTCGTCGACGGTGCGCCGACCGCCCAGCAGCTCGCGGCCGCGCAGAAAGCCACCCGCCCGCGCAAGCCAGAATCCACATCGTGGGCCGAACTCACCCAACAGTGGCGCGCGGATGCGCGCGGTCTAGAACTGGACCGCGCCGCGCACCTTGACGCGCGCGCCGCGCGCCGCGGCGCGCCGCGGCTGCTGCTGGACCGCGCGCGCCTGGCGCGCATCGTTGCGGGCATCGACAAGGCCGCGTTCACCCGCGCCGATCTCGTGGAGCTGGTGGGCGCGCTGCTGCCCGTCGACGCGCCCGGCGATCCGCGCGCGCTCATCGAGCAGATCGTCGACGTGGTCGGTGTGCGGGTCAGCGCGTCACGGGAAGCCCATCACCGCGAAGGCCATGAAATGTTCACCGTGGACGCGGTGATCGCCGAAGAGACGCGCATCTTCGACCTGGTCGACGCGGCCGATGCTCGCGCGCGCCTGGATGCGCGCGCCGCGGACCTCGATGGGCTGTCCGCGGATCAGGCGCGCGCCATCACCACCATCGCGGCATCGCCGTACCTGGTGCAACCGCTGCAGGCGCCGGCGGGCGCGGGCAAAACGCACTCACTGGCCGCGCTGCGCGCCGCGGCGCACCGCGCCAACAAAGACGTGCTGGTGCTCGCGCCCACCGGCAGGGCGGTCGATGAGGCAATGCGCGGCGGGGCCGGCGACCGCGGCTTGACCGTGGCCAAAGCACTGCAGCTTATCGAGGACAATCAACTCGAAATCGATCGGCGCACCGTGATCCTCGTCGACGAAGCCGCGATGGTCGGCACACCGGAGCTGCGACGGCTCCTCGAGACCAGCACCGCTGCGCAGGCCAAAATCGTCCTGGTCGGGGACGCCTATCAACTCTCGCCCGTCAAGGCGCGTGGCGGCATGTTCGAACACCTCTGCAAAGACCTGCCGTGGTCGCAGCGCCTGTCCGAGGTGTGGCGGCTGCGCGACGCGGGAGAACGCGACGCGTCCCTAGCCTTGCGGTCCGCGCGCGGCAACCGGATGCGGAAAGCCGTCGGCTGGTACCGCAACCACGACCGCCTGCACACCGGGGACCCGATCGCGATGGCCACTGACGCCACCACCGCCTACATCGCCGCCCACACGGAGGGCAAAGACGTCGCGATCCTGTGCGACCGATGGGACATCGCCGACGCCATCAACGGGCGCCTCCACCACCACTTCACGGACGCGGACGCTCCGAGCGTGCCCGTGGCCCGCGATCAACAGGTCCGCGCCGGGGATCTCATCCTGAGCCGCCACAACGACGCCACCCTGACCGTTCAACCCGGCACACACCACCGCCGAGGTCAACAGGTCGACCAGGTCCGCAACGGCAACCGCTGGCGCGTGCTCAACGTCGACCCAACACAACGCCGCATCGCCGCCGAGCGACTCACCGATCACGCCCGCGTCATCTTCGAGGGCGACTACCTGCGCGAGCACATCACCCTGGGCTACGCCGGCACCGTGCACTCCGCCCAAGGCATGACCATCGGCAACTCCACCACCCCGGGAGTCTGTTGGACCATCCTGTCCGATCGCGCCAGCCGCGCCATGGCTTATGTCGCCATGACCCGCGGCCGCGACGAAAACCACCTCGCCATCTACCCGGCAGTCACCAACGAAGCCGACCAACACCACCACGGCGCCGACACCGGTCTGCACCAGACGCACCGCGGCACCAAACGCGCCGCCGCCCACGCCCTACACACCATCGTGACCGCCAACGACGACCGCGCGGCCACCATGCACACCGTCGCCGCACGCACCGACCGCGACCTGCTGCCCACCACCGTGGCGGCCCTTCTCGACCGCAACCATCAACGCCGCGCCGACCGCGCCCAGACCTGGCAACAACACACCGCCCAAAACCTCGCCCGCGAAGCCATCTACCAACGCCTCACCGCC
>CAVQSX010000010.1:0-12708 GCA_963715905.1 uncultured Actinomycetota bacterium | reverse complement strand
ATATCTCCAATCGCAGTGCTTCATCACCAGCGTGATCAGGGACTCGCCCGGATCAGCTGTCGTCGAGGCTCCGTCGAGCTCGCGCGTATCGGGGGAAGTCATCATCGGCCGACTTCGCGATGAATCCTCAAAACGTCGTGAAGTGGCCGCCGCGGTGTCACGGGAGGTAGCTCGCCAAGGACCCGGGGTTCGCCGACCCGGATCAGAAGTTGCGGCATCGCCGCGCTTCCGGTCAAGGTGCCGATGAGGTGGCGGCTGGACCATAGCTCCGTGAGATGACTCAGCGTGCAGGTCGCCTTGCCGGCTAACGTGCACTCCAACAGCACGGCGGACAACGCCTCGCCGCAGCGGAAGGCGTCCTCGCGGGTGTCCTCGTCGGTGGACAGAACCAACACCGTGGACTGGTCTCGTCCAATGCCCCCGGACCGCTGGCTGTGTCCGCTAACCGGGAATCTACGTCCGACGTCGACCCGATCACCTTCGCCCGCCGACACAAGTGAACTGCGCGGAATCCCATCGGAATTCTCGAAATGACCGGTCCACCAGGTTAATTCGGTATTATACGAGGAAGCGTAGAGTCGGAGCGATTCAGTAAGTTGAGACGCCCTGGCCAGTTCCGGGCGACGCTCGTCGGGTATCACGTCGAGATGCACTGTTCCGGCATCGCCGGCAGTGCGCAACAGGGGTTCGAAGGACTCCCAGTTCCTCGGTGTGGCGAAGGGAAGCCGATTGGTGCGGCGGTGTAGGACCGCGTCGGCTCGGTGGCGTTGGCTATCGGTGACGAGGGTCAGTGGGCTGAAATCGAGTGACGCGAGATGATCGAGATAATTCGGGTCGGGAAATCTGTCGACGTGGGCTTTCCACCCGGCTGCCGCCATCGCGACGCATAGATGGTCGAGCGCGGCGCCGCAGCTGATGTAGGCCTCCCGTCCCGATTTGTCGGTGCAGGGAAGAGTCCGGCTGTGATCGACGTAGAGGTGCAGTTCCGAATCCTCGGCAACCCATTG
This sequence comes from uncultured Actinomycetota bacterium, assembly GCA_963715905.1. Lineage (GTDB taxonomy): Bacteria > Actinomycetota > Actinomycetes > Mycobacteriales > Mycobacteriaceae > Mycobacterium. The sequence continues at coordinate 11,701 of CAVQSX010000010.1, read as the reverse complement.
CCAGGGCTGACTGTTGTGCAATGACGGGGCCCGGCACGCCAACTGTACTGCGGCCCTGAGTATATCGGTATCTATCAACGTGTCCTGCATGGTCAACCTTCTGTTCGTGTTCCTGGAGTGCGAGCGCTATTGAGCCTTCGCCGGCTGCCGGCTCCCCGGGTGGGTAATGCTGTGGGGCGGCGCTGTCGGGGTGATGGTGGTTCCGGCCTTGCCCGCGAGCAGTGCCTGCGCGTCGGCCAGAGCGCCGATGGTGGCCGGGTGCCCGGTCGCGGCGACGAACCGGCGGCAGGCCTCGATCTTGGGTCCCATCGATCCGGCCGGAAATCTCATGCCCCCCAAGTCATCTGGATGCAGGACCGTCAGTGGTGTGGCCTCCGGTGTGCCGTAATGCTGCATGACGGCGGTCACGTCGGTCAGAACCAGCAAATGCTGGGCAGCAAGGACGGTGCCCAACAACGATGCGACGTAGTCCTTGTCCACGACGGCGTCGACGCCGCTTAGCTGGCCGGCGGTATTCTCGATCACTGCCGCCCCGCCACCACCGCCGCAGATCACCACCGAACCGGCGTCCAGGAGCCCGGTGATGGAATCCTGCTCGACGATGCGGAGCGGTTCGGGTGAGGCCACTACGCGGCGCCACCGACCATTGTCGGCCGCGATGGTCCAGCCATGCCGGTGGGCCAGCAGCTGCGCCTGGTCCTGTGCGTAGTCGGGCCCGACGAATTTGGTCGGGGCGGCGAACGCCGGGTCGGCGGCGTCGACCAGCGTCTGCGTAATCAAGCCCACGACTGGCTTTTTGACCCCAGCGTTGCACAGTGCCTGGGCCAGCCAGTAGCCGATCATGCCCTGGGTCTGCGCGACAAGGTCATCGAGCGGGTAGGGGCGGGTCAGGGCGTGGTCGTTTTCGCTCTCCAGCGAGAGCATGCCGACCTGCGGTCCGTTGCCGTGACAGATCAGCACATCATGCTGCGCGGCCAACGGCGCAATCGCCTCGGCGGCAGTCTTCAGGTTCGCCAACTGAATGGCAGCGTCGGGCTTGTCAGCGCGTGCCAGCAGTGCGTTGCCCCCCAGCGCGATCACGATCCGCATCGACACCACGAGTCACGCACCGAACGGTGTTCTGTCATTTGGCGCGCACCCGGCCTGCCTGAGCATCCGGCGTAGGTCGACGATCACCTGCTGATCGATGTCTTTGCCTCGTGGAGCCTCGAAGACTTCTGTCTCGGTCCCCAAGGTCACAGTGAATTTGCCGTTGTGTTCTTTTTTGACGGACCCGAGGCCCTCGAGCAGGGAGAGGACCTGGCGCCACTCGATATTGCCGCCCGCCGGGTGTCCGAAGATCTTCTCGATCGTCAGCCGATGGTGACTGCTCAAGTGCGAGTTCACTAGTTGGTCCTCTCGTTGTTCTGCCACTGGATAATTCGTGTCACCCAGGCGCGGGCGTCAGGTGGTGAACTGGTTCGGACTTTTTCTTTGCCTTCTTTGCCGGGTCGAGGATGCGGTAGGCCAGAAGTTTGATGCGGTCGCTGACGAGGAACCAGATGAGGGCGTATCCCCATACCGCGCCTGCCCACTTCCAGCCGAGCGGTGCCATGAATAGCCCGTACACGGCAATGAATGTGGCGATGGTCTGCGTACCGAGGACAGCGATCAACAAGATGCGGGCCGGGCGGATGGACCAGAACGGTCCACGGGTTCGGGTCAAGAAAATAGTCAGGTGGCCCGCGACGGACAGCATCAGATACATCAACGTCTGGACGCGTGGATGGCCGAGGTCGAAGACACGGTCACCGAGATAGAACAAGCCGAACGCGGCGATCGGCCCGATCAGCCCCAGCACTGTGGAGATACCAAGCACCAGACGCATGTTCCAGGCTTCGGGCTCGTTCTTGTAGCGCACGTTGTCGTAGGCGATGGACAGGATTGCGCCGTCGTTGAGCAGCGCGAGCATCACGATCATGATGGCGGTGAGCGGGTAGAAGTTGAAAACCAGAATGGCGATGGTCATGAATAACAGCACCCGCAGCGTCTCGGCGATACGGTACATCGCGTAACTGTTCATTCGCTGAAAAATCTTGCGGCTCTGTTTGATCGCCTCAATGATCACCGACAGGCCTGGGGTAAGCAGCACGATGTCGGCGGCGGCGCGGGCGGCATCGGTGGCGCCCGATACGGCGATGCCGCAGTCGGCTTTCTTAAGCGCGGGGGCGTCGTTGACCCCGTCGCCGGTCATTCCGACGATGTGGCCGCGCTTTTGCAGCACGTCGATGATGTGGTATTTGTGCTCGGGAAAGACCTGGGCGAAACCGTCTGCGGTCTCGATGGATTCGGCCACCGCCGCCGATTCGTTCTTTTTCGCATCGCCCAAGGCTGCGGCGTCCAGAATGTTGGTGCCCAAGCCGACCTTGGCCGCGGTCTCCTTCGCGATGGCCAACGCGTCTCCGGTCACCATCTTGACGGAGACGCCCATCGCTGCGGCGGTGGTGATGGTCGTTGCAGCGTCGTCGCGGGGCGGGTCGAACAGCGGCAGCACACCGACGAACTCCCAGTCGCCGTCACCGTCACGGCGGGCCACGCCCAGAGACCGGAAACCGCGGGCGGCGAAATCGTTGACTGCCTTATCGGCGGCGGGTTTGATCTGCGCGGCGTTGCCGGCCAGTGCCAGGATGACTTGCGGGGCGCCCTTGGTGACCCTGAAGATGGCCCCGTCGGTGCCGGTGACGGTGGCCTCGGTGCGTTTGTGCACCGGGTCGAAGGGTTCAAAGTGGGTGACGGTGTAAGCCTGCAGGACCTTGGTGTCCGCGAGGCCGCCGAGCACCGCGCGGTCGATGGGGTCGTCATTGTCGGCGCGGGAGGCCAACGCGCCGGCGAGAATGACATCGGCGGGGGTGGAAGTGTCGATGCTGAACGGGGTGCCCAACGTCAGGGCGTTCTGGGTCAGGGTGCCCGTCTTGTCCGCGCACAGCACGTCGACGCCGGCCAGTTCCTCGATGGCGACCAGCCGGCTCACGATGGCTTGTTTTTTGGCGAGCAGCCGTGCGCCGACGGCCATTGTCACCGACAGCACGGTGGGCATCGCCACCGGGATCGCGGCGACGGTCAGCACCAGGGCGAACTGCAGCGTGGTCAGGATCGCGTCGCCGCGCAGGATCGCGGTGACGACTATGACGGTGACCAGCGCGACCGCGAGGATGATCAAGTAGTTGCCGATCTTGAGCACGGCGCGCTGGAAATGGCTGACGGTGTGCGCGTCCTGCACTAGCTCGGCGGTTTTGCCGAAGTAGGTGCCGGTGCCGGTGGCATAGACCAGGGCGCCGATCTCACCTTGCCTGATGATCGACCCGGAGAACACGGCGTCACCGGTTGTGCAGGTCGCCGGCAGCGACTCCCCGGTCAGTGCCGACTGGTCGACCTCGATCTCGTCGCCGTCGAGCAGCCGGGCGTCGGCGGGGACGATGTCGCCCAGGCGCAGCCGGATCACGTCGCCGGGCACCAATTCCCGGGCCGGTGCGCTGATCCATGTGTTGTCGCGCTTCACCCGCGCGTTGATCGCCAGCTTGGCTTTGAGGGCCTCAATCGCGTTGCCGGCCTGCCGTTCCTCGGTATAGCCGACCACCCCGTTGGCCAGCAGCAACAGCAGGATGATGAAGAAATCTGGCCAGTGCCCGACCGCGCCGGACAAGATGACGGCGATCTCGATCATCCATGGGATCGGGCCCCAAAAGTAGCTGAGGAACTTCAGCAGCGGGTTGGTCTTGTGCTCGGCGATCTCGTTCGGACCGTACTGCGCCAACCGTCGTATTGCCTCGGCCTTGCTCAATCCGTGCGGCGAGTAGCCCAGGTGTGTCTCGACTTGGGCTAGCGGCGCCGACTTCAAATCGGCTGTGCTAGCAGCGGGCGACGGCGTGGCATGCGGTGTGTCGGTGGTCATGGCGGGGGGGCCGTATGCGGCATGTCAACGGCCGGTTCGCGCCGCGCGCGATCTTTAGCGTAATGCCGGACAAGGCACATGACGCTGTCGATCGGAAAATATTGCGCAGGAGCCGGTTTCGGCATCCGCGCAGTGGCTGCGGTGGTCATGGTGATTTCCCGGGTGTGCGGAGGTCACCGAGTGTTCGGCCGTGAGCGAGGGCCCAGTGAGAGTCGGCGGCGGACAGCCACTCTCATTCCGAACTGGTTGAGCGTCCCAACGTCGTTGACGCTACACCCCACCGGCGTGTCCTGCTGAGGCCCGTGTCTGTGATTCCTGTGCTCAATGGATGTCGCGGTCCCGGTCGTCGACGGTGTCGGTGACTTCGCCGAGGATCAATTGTGCGGCGGCGTTCCGGTCGGTTCCGTTGGTGGCGGCTTGGATATCGAGGTGGCGGTGGGCTTGGTATGGGGTGCGACCGCGGCCGATGAGCACGCCGATGGCCTGATTGATGGCGGACGCCGCGTGCAGTTGAACGCCGATGTCGGTTGCTGCGGGGACGCTGAGGTGCCCGTCGAGCGTAACCTCGCTCATCGGCCGCCCAGTGAGCCATGCCAGGTCGGCGGCGAGGTCGACGAAGGTGCCCGGCACGGACGCATACAAGATGACGGCCACCGCCGCGGCATCGTGGCCGGCCCCCATGCCGGCCCCAATGATAGGGAGCAGCACTTGCAGCGAGGTGCGGATGTCGCTCGCTTTGACCCCGTCAGCCAACGTGGTGAGGGTGAACGGGGGATCGCTGCGGGGCACCGCGACGCTCAGACCGTGGTAGGTCGGGATGGCGGCGGCAGCGGCGAGGGCCAATTGCTCCAGACTGTGCGCGATGTCGGCGCCAGGTTCATCCAGCGCTTCGGTCAAGATGCCCAAAGCGGCGACCATCGCCGCGGTAATTGTCACGAGCTGCGTGCTCCGCTGGGCGCTCCCGCGCGCCGATCGAGCCTGCCGAGGCCGGGCAGAGCGAGTCGCGGTGCCTGGTGGGGGATCCAGGATGCGGGTCAGGACCCTTGCCGGGACGGTGCCCCCGCTGTCAAACATACGCGGGCGGGGCCATGCATCGAAAACTCGTCGGCCGCGATGAGTCCTTAGGTCGGGTTGTGGCGGGCGCGAGCGCGGCGTACGGCTTCGTCGACGATGCGTTGCGCGACCTCCGCCAATTTTCGGTGCTCGGATTGACTGATCGCCCGCAATTGGGCGAAGGCATCCTCGGCGCTGCGCCCGCTGCGTCCGCGCAGCAGACCGATCGCTTGATCGATCACCGGACGGGTCGATAACGCGGTCTGTAACTGGACAGCCAGCGCCATCGCCTGCGCGAGGATCTGGGCGTTGTGCACCGCGACCGCCGCCGGTTTGGCGAAAAGTTCCCCGAGTTCGGCGGCATGCTCGTCGAAGACATCCTTGTCGTGGGCGTAGACGTTGATCGCTCCGACCACTTGATCGGGCAGCAGCAGCGGTAGTGACAGCACGCTGTGGACACCCATCCTGCCCACTCGCGGACCGAACCGCGGCCACATCTTGTCTCCACCCAATGACCCTGAACGCACGGTTCGGCGCTCCAGCGCTGCGGTGATGCAGGGGCCCTCGTGCAGGGTGACGTATTGGAGGCGATCGATCTCTGCGACGAACGGTGCGCTGGCCGCTAGCACCTCGACCATGTTGTCGATCCGGTCGACCCGCAGCAGGGTCACCCCAGCACCCTCGGCGCCCGGTATCGCGTGAACTGCGAATGCCGCGACCTCGGCCAGCAGCTCAGGCAGCCCGCGACTACCCGCCACCAGGCCCGCCAACTCACCAATGGCGGTCTGCAGGTCGGCGGCATCGGCGACGGCCTGCTCTTGGGTCAGTGATTGGACTGGAATGCTGTGGACGCTGTCGGTGAACTCTGTCATCCGTATGCCACCCTGCACTCACTCAGGCTCAACTCGGCGCCCGCGATACCGAGATGCAGCCTGACGACATACCCATGCGGCCTAACAGCCACGAGGTGGGGTGTCACAACAAGAGTACCGCCGCTCGCGGTTGTGGGGACCGTGCCGGTAACTGCAGTCCCAATTACGTGCCGCCTCGCCTGAATTCGTTGACGACCAGCCACGCCGGCAAGCCGTGCACAGGGGCCCGCCCTAAACGTGATTCGGCGGGTCGGTCGCCACCGGTGTAGCCTGGGAGGTGCTGAGAATCTCAGCTGGTTCGGGATGAGTTCAGCTGCCCGCTGCAGAACTTGAGGAGCGTTGGCTCCGAGGCCCTTACGCGCCGGTGATCGTTTGCACATCAGGATCACCATGACTGCTCCACAGAGTTTCTCGGCTCGATGCGCCCCCTTACAACACCCCCCAACAACGACGGTTGCGGATGACGTTGCTGCGGGCACCGCTGCGCACGGCTCACCGGCAGGTGCACGTCGATGAAAGCTCTGGTCTTCGTAGTCTTTGTGCTGCTGCTGGTGCTGCTCCTGGTGTTGGCGATGGCGGTGCGGATCGTCAAACAATACGAGAACGGTGTGCTGTTCCGACTGGGCCGGGTGATCGGAGAACGCCAACCTGGGTTGCGGCTCATAATTCCGTTCGTCGACGTGCTGCATAGGATTTCGCTGCGGATCGTGACGATGCCGATCCAATCCCAGGGCATCATCACCCGCGACAACGTCACTGTCGATGTCTCGGCGGTGGCCTACTTCAAGGTTGTTGACGCGGTGAAGTCGGTCGTGGCGATCGAGGACGTCTACGCGGCGATTGATCAGATCGCCCAAACGACGCTGCGCAAGGTTGTCGGTCAGCACACCCTGGACGAAACGCTTTCAGAGACCGACAAGATCAACCTCGACATCCGCGCGATCCTCGACGTCACCACCATCGAATGGGGCGTACAGGTCACCCTGGTGGAGCTCAAAGACATCCAACTGCCCGACAGCATGAAACGGGCGATGGCCCGCCAAGCGGAGGCGGAGCGGGAGAAACGCGCGAAGATCATTGCCGCCGAAGGTGAATCGATGGCCGCTGCCGCCCTGGGCGACGCTTCGGACACGATGATGGCCCACCCGTTGGCGTTGCAGTTACGCAATTTGCAGACCCTGGTCGAGTTGGGCGTGGACAAGAACACCACCGTGGTGTTCCCGGCGCCGTTGATGTCGACCATCGCCGAACTCGGAACCTTTTTGGCCCGCGAAAGCGGCGCAGCCACCGGGCCGGAGCCACAGCCGCCAATTCCCGTCCCGGCAGCGGTGGGCAACGGAACCCCGGCAGCGGGTAGCCGCCAATGATCGCCACGTTGATGCTCATCGTGTGGGTCGGGTGGAGTTGCTGGGTGATGCACCGCGCCGTGCGATCCCCCCAGGTGAAGACGCCGGTTGCCGCACCAGGACAGCGCGCAACCCGCGCGGCTGCGGTGCGTGGCCTCGAGGACAATCCCGAGCAGTGGCGCGCCGCCCGCGGCTCCTGGACCGCACTGGACGAGCGGCAACTGATCCGGCTGCTCACCGACTCCGCGCCATGACACCTGCTCACGGAGTCCGCGCCGTGACATCGCCAAGCCACGAACTCAATGGACAACGCATTAACGACGTGTCGAGCAAGGGAAACTCCATGAGGCGCACCCCAACGCTGGAACCTGAGCTGCTGCACAAGATGGACGCGTATTGGCGGGCGGCGAATTACCTGTCGGTCGGCCAGATCTACCTGTATGACAATCCGTTGTTGAAGCGACCATTGGCGCTCTCGGATGTGAAACCGCTCGTGGTGGGGCATTGGGGCACCACGCCGGGGCAGAACTTCATCTACGTGCACCTGAACCGGATCATTACTAAGTACGACCTGGACATGTTTTACGTTGCCGGCCCCGGCCATGGCGGTCCGGCCCTGGTCGCCAATACCTACCTCGAGGGCTCCTACAGCGAGATTTATCCCGACGTCAGCCAGGACGAGCCCGGGATGAAGAGGCTGTTTACCCAATTCTCTTTTCCCGGAGGAATTTCCAGCCATGTGGCACCGACGACTCCGGGATCGATCCACGAAGGCGGGGAATTGGGCTATTCGCTCAGTCACGCGTTCGGTGCGGTGTTCGACAATCCCGACTTGGTTGTCGCGTGCGTGATCGGTGACGGTGAAGCCGAGACGGGGCCACTGGCCACCGCCTGGCATTCCACCAAATTCCTCAACCCGACAGGTGATGGGGCGGTATTGCCGATCCTGCATCTGAACGGCTACAAGATCAGCAACCCCACCGTGCTGGCCCGCGTCGAACCCGAGGAGCTCGACCAGTTCCTGCGCGGCTGCGGCTGGGAACCGCACTACGTCGAAGGCGACGACCCCGAAGACATGCACGAACTGATGGCCACCGTCCTGGATACGGTGATCGAGGGCATTCGCCGCATCCAGCACAAGGCGCGCATCGATGGCCAGACCACCCGCCCGCGCTGGCCGATGATCGTGCTGCGTTCCCCGAAAGGCTGGACCGGACCCAAAAAAGTCGACGGCGAGCAGATCGAAGGAACGTTCCGGGCACACCAGGTGCCGCTGCTCGTCGACGAGCACCATCCCGGGCACGTCGAGCTACTCGACAGCTGGATGCGCAGCTACAAACCCGACGAGCTTTTCGATGCGGCCGGGCGGCTGCTGCCCGACCTGGCCGCGCTGGCCCCTCGCGGGCAGCAGCGGATGGGCGCCAACCCGCACACTAACGGCGGGATATTGCTGCGTGACCTGCGGATGCCCGACTTCCGGGCCCACGCGGTGGCGGTGGCCTCGCCCGGCGGAGTGCAGGCCGAAGACACCCGCGTGCTCGGCACCTTTTTGCGTGACGTCATCGCGCTCAACGACGACGCGCGCAACTTCCGGATCTTCGGCCCCGACGAAACCGTGTCGAACATGCTCGGCGCGGTCTTTCAGGTCACCGACCGGCAATGGGAGGCCCGCACCGCCGCCAACGACGAATACCTCGCGCCCCAGGGGCGGGTGCTGGATTCGATGCTCAGCGAGCACCAGAGTGAGGGTTGGCTGGAAGGTTATCTGCTCACCGGCCGCCACGGGCTGTTCAACTGCTACGAGGCGTTCATCCACATCGTCGACTCGATGTTCAACCAGCACGCCAAATGGCTCAAGGTCACCGCGCAACTGCCGTGGCGCCGCAACATCGCATCACTGAATTACCTTCTGGCGTCCCACGTCTGGCAGCAAGACCACAACGGCTTCACCCACCAAGATCCCGGCTTCCTCGACCACGTCGTCAACAAGAAAGCCGACATCGTGCGGGTCTACCTACCGCCGGACGCCAACTGCCTGCTCTCGGTGGCCGACCACTGCCTGCGCAGCCGCCACTACGTCAACGTGATCGTTGCCGGCAAACACCCGATGCCGCAATGGCTGAGCATCGAGCAAGCACAAGTGCACTGCACCGAGGGCATCGGCATCTGGGAATGGGCCGGAAACGACCGCGGCGCCGACCCCGATGTGGTCCTGGCCTGCTGCGGGGACACCCCCACCCTGGAAGTGCTCGCCGCGGCGCAGATCTTGCGGGAACACCTGCCCGCGTTGAAGATCCGCGTGGTCAACGTGGTCGACCTGATGAAGCTGCAGTCAGCCAGCGAGCATCCGCACGGACTCAGCGACTACGACTACGACGCCTTGTTCACCACCGACAAACACATCATCTTCGCCTTCCACGGCTACCCCACCCTGATCCACCGACTCACCTACCGCAGGACCAACCGCAACCTGCACGTTCGCGGCTACAACGAAGAAGGCACCATCACCACGCCGTTCGACATGCGGGTGCAGAACAAACTTGACCGTTTCCACCTCGTCGGCGACGTCATCGACCGGCTCCCGGAGCTCGGCGCAGCCGGCGACTACCTGAAACAGACCATGGCCGACAAACTCGTCGAACACACCCTTTACATCAACGCCCATGGCCAAGACCACCCCGAGATCCGCGACTGGAAATGGAACCCCACCCCGTGAGAACATCGACAGCCCGGGTTGCCCGCCGCGGCGAGTATGCCCACACCGCCATCCCAGCTCCCGCGTGAACGCTTGGCGCGCTCCTATGCCGAATTCGGGCGTATCCGCACCAACGCGCGATCATCACACCCCCAGCGCCCCTGGGGATCACCGCTTTCACGACAGCTGTGACTGTCCCCACGGGGCGGGGATCACACAGTATGGTCCTCCCGGCTCCGCGTACCCCCGACGATGCAACTGGTGCACCGAACACGACCGGCCAACCGATGCAGCGTCACACTGACCGGACCCGTCCGGCATGTCACCGGGCGGCGGTGCGCGGCAGATCGTCGCCGGCACGGTCGATTCCGGCGCATCCGACACTCCGGTAGGGCCTCGAATGACATCGCCGCGGTGGCCTCTGACAACGGAAAGACGAACAGTTACTTGGCAGGGGTTCGGAACGGACCGCGTACGCCAAACGCCTTCGTGACCTTCGAAATAGTGTCACTTGCACCGTGAACCTCGATGCAATCAATGCCCATGGCCTTAATAGGATAGTCGTTGCCTTCCGGGTCCAAGCGGTCACCGAAGAAGAGAATCTGACGTTCGGTCAGACGAAGCGCCAACATGAGCTTCCTCGCCCCGTACGCCTTGTCGACACCGCGCCGGGTTACATCGATCGAGGTTGAGCCGCCACTTTTGACCTCAAGATCTGGGAGTCTGTCCGCTGTAAACTTGCGCAACGCTTCCTTTTTTGAATTGTCCGGATCCCACGCTAATTTGAAGTCAGCGGGAGCGCTCTGGCCAAGCGCGGAATATGTGACTTGGCTGCCGCGGTCCTCAAGTGCGGGGCCCCAAGTCGCGTTCGTCCAGAAGCCGAGCTTTTCGGCCCCGTTCCGAAGGACTTCGATCGCGCGATTCTTCTCGTCGGAAGACAGCTTCTCAAAATATATCTCGACCCAGACACCTTGTTCCCATCGCAGATAACGCGTTCCGCACGTGGGCATTAGGTGCAGGCGTTTGAGGTCACAGAACTGGCCGAGATGTCGTAATACCTGCGTGTCAAACTGCTCGAAACGGCCGCCAGAGATGATGCAAACATCGAAAGCTGAGAGAAGCGTGCACAGCATGTGAACCGTGGCCGGCGAAATCTCACTCTTTGACGCCGCGAGCGTACCGTCGAGGTCGAACATTGCCACACGGTAGGGACTTAGCAATCGCCCAGCCGTCCTTCCAATTCGGCCAGGGCGATCCGCTTCGGACTTCACCGCCAACCAGTCCAGCCCAGGAATCTCGAACACCCCGCCACTCGACGTGTGCAATGCCTTCAGTTCGACACCGCGACGCTTCGTCAAACGCAATAGCGATCGCCAACTCCGAGGGCGGCGGAATCCGATGCGGGCGATCCATCCACTCCTACGATGACGCCATAACGCTTTACGGTAGTGGACATTTTCTGCTCCCTTGTGGTGGTCAGCTAAGACGCGATTGTCCCGACGGCCGTCCGTCATGAGGCTTCCGTCTCCAGCCAAACGGCCCAGCGACGTTTGTTGGCTCGCCTGAAGCCGATCGGGGGTGGTGACGGTGACCTGGCGTGCATTTGATCACCAGTGTGTGGGGGCACGGAGCCACTGCCCCTTGAGTTAAGCGGCGGACAGCCGAACTCATCCCGGACCAGCTGAAGTTCTCACCACCCTCAGACTACGCCCGTTGGCCTGCTCGTATCGGGCGGCGGTCATTCGGGCGTGTAAAGTTGTCGCTGTTGGGCCCTTCAGCAAGTCCGGATCGAGTTTGGCTGTCC
>CAVQSX010000009.1:0-26397 GCA_963715905.1 uncultured Actinomycetota bacterium | reverse complement strand
TTCTTCGAGGCGGAAACGCCGTTCGACTTCCTTTCGGCGGATGTGCGCATGATGAACCATCGGCGCAGATCGTGTCGAAGGCCGCCATCCGGCACCGCTTCCAGGAGATCAGTTTCAATGATCTCGACCTGGCGTTGAAGCGGCTGGCGACCGGCGGGTTGAACCGTTTTGCTCTTATCGGCACGCCGCCACCGAAGGACGACAACGAGGCGCTACGCGCCTTATTGAAAACTGAAGAATTCTTCGTCAGTAAAGTGGCGCTGCTTGGGCAGTCCGCGGAGACGATTCCCATCACCGATCCCTATGTGCGACTTAAGCTTTGGTATCTGCTGCAGGACATGCTGGCCGAAGAAGCCCGCATTTGGGGGGTGATGTTCATTCCTGTTCCCAAGGAAGTTCAGGATGCCGACGGCTTCCTGAAGCGTGAGTTTTGGGCGTCGGATGTGAGCCATGAAAACGAAGCCTATGGCAACGTGATTTACGAGGCCGTAGTGCGGGCCTTCGAATAGGACGAACACATGGCGCAGCACCCCTACAGCGATCAACCAGATCGGGCCTTTTGGTCGCGCTCCGTCGCACGCAACTGGTCGCCGGCGGATCTGATAACAGCTGATGAACCGATCCTGAGGGCCGACAGCCGGGTTATGTCAGCGGGAAGTTGCTTTGCCGCTAACATCGTGCCGCATTTGGAATCCGCCGGTTATCAATACGTGCGGACTGAGACGGCCGAGGCGAACGACCGATTCGGCTACGAACTTTATTCGGCAGCCTACGGAAACATCTATACGTCAAGACAATGGCTTCAGCTGATCGACCGGGCCGAGGGACGGTTCCACCCGCGCGAAGATCGCTGGGCGACGCCGGACGCCGTCATCGATCCGTTCCGCCCAGGGTTGCCCTATCCGGCCGAATCAGAGGAGGAATTCGATCTCCTGACCCGCTCCCACCTGGATCGGGTGCTGGCCGCGATCTTTGAATGCAACGTTTTCATCTTCACCCTGGGGCTGACGGAAAGCTGGGTCTCGACCCTCGACGGCGCAGTCTTTCCCGCCTGCCCCGGGACAGTCGCGGGCACCTTTGATCCCGACAGACACCAGTTCGTCAACTTCACCGTCGGCGAGGTCGTCGCCGACATCCTGGGCTTCATCGACCGGATGCTGGGCCATCCAGCCGGGCTTGAAGATCGTGCTGACGGTATCGCCCGTGCCGCTGGTGGCGCCGCCACCGCCGGGCACGTCTATACCGCGACGGTGTACAGCAAGTCCGTACTGCGTGCCGCCGCCGGGGAGGCGGTCGCGGCACGGCCGGATGTCCTTTATTTCCCCGCCTATGAAATCGTCACAGGCCCCGGGAGCGAAACCCATTTCGCTGATGACCGCCGTACGGTGACGGATGACGCTGTCAAGACGGTAGTGGATGCAATTCTGAGCCGAAGCGAACCTGCCGCGTCCGGAGGCGACCGCGATCGGGACCGCAGACTTGCGTTGAAGCAATTGGCACGACAACTTGCCGAGCGCGAATGCGAGGAGGTCATGAATGAAACCAAATAGCTGGATTGTGCCTGCGGCGCCTTCACCCCAGCCCACGTCGAGACCCGGAATATGCTCCGTATTTTTCTTTTGTTGCTCATACATATGTTCGAAAACGGTGCACTTTCCGGATGTGTAGAGTACAAAGTCGACTGAAGCATATTTATTTCTGCGAGATCATTTCCCCGATGAGACGTTCAGCTTGTCCGATATCTTGCAAACCGCCGGCAGCTTCACCTTCGTTTTCACGGACAGCGATATCTGCCATTTCGCATTAGCCTCGCGCTTTCGCGTGACCAGTGGATCGGAGGTGGCCTCGGGTACATGATCTCTGGTCTTAAACTCGTCGTCGCCTGCCGGTGTGAGTCCGGTCCGGGTAGCTGTCAGGAGGCCCGGTAGCAGATTGTGGCTGGTCTGGAAAAGGATAGGTCGAGGCCCAGGGTCGAAAGCCCCTGGGCGCCGCGGGTCGCGTCTTATCGGGCGGGTTCGGGGAGTGCCGAGCCCCCGAAATCGTGGTCAACCACCACAGCCAAGTATTTGTGGTGGCGTTTCTGGCGTGTACCGAGACCAACGACCCACCAACGGAAGTGTCAGGGGAGCCGTTATAAACGGGAAAAAATAAACGCCTGATTCTCGAAATGCTCACTCAGCTTGCCACACCACTTCTTGTACAGCAGCCTAAACCCGAGCCGAGCGGCGGTTGACTCGAGATCATCGTCGGTGATGCCCCACTGCCAAATGGACTGCACGTCGCGCCACGGCCTGTCGGCGTATGGATGCTTCTGATCGAGTTTTTTAAAGAGATCTTTGTATGGCTCTACCTTCGGGTCGGCTGGGACGATGCGGAAATATTCCGCTTCGCCTAGATCCAGCAGCCTGACTGTGGTGTCTGAACCTGTCCATTGCCGATTGTAGATCGCTAAGAGGCGCACATTCTTGGCGTACATCTCGAGGAGAGTTTCCCAATCGGGCGCCACTTGGTGCAGCAACACATCAAACAGAAAAATTGCATCGACTCCACCGACTTGGTCAACAACGGCCTGGCTTCCGAAATCTCCATTGATCACGTGAAGTTGGGGATATTTCTTTGCGCGGTCGATAACAGTCGGGGTTATCTCCGTATCGACCAATACGGCGTGCTTCACCGGATACTTGTCCAGCGCATAAAACGTATACGCGCCTTCCGGTGGCCAAACGGCGCCAAGATCCGCGAACGACTGGACGCCAAAAGATGAGAAGGCCTGATCTATGATGTCGACTTTGTCTCTGTCGATGCTCATGGTGTCGACATTGTCGCCTACAGTCGGGGCTGATGCAAAGGGACGCCTTGACTCATCCCTAATGCCGCGTGGGGCTATTCGTTGCCCCATCTGAAGATGCCCGCGGGTCAGGATGCGGGATGGAGTTATCGTTGACTGCGCGGCTGGTGAGCCGGTATCAAAAGAGTCCTCGAGCCGAGAAGTCGGCGATCTTGGATCAGTTGCGCCAGGTCAACGGCTGGCATCGCGACCATGCGCGCAAGGCGTTGCGCGCATGGTCGGCCGGCCCACCTATCTCGCGTAAGCCGCCGACGGTGAAGTTGTTGACGACGGTTGAAAACTAGGTGTACTGACCTGAGAGGTTAGCTGCGCGGCTGGCGGGCGGTTGGCCGCCGAGTGCGGTGTGGCCGCGGTGGTAATTGTAGGTGTGTAGCCATCTGGTGAACTCTTGGCAGCGTTGGTCGTCGCCGCGGTGGAGCCGGGCGTAGGCTCATTTTTCGGCCAGGGTGCGATGAAGTCCTCCACCTTGCCGTTGGTGTGCGGTCGGTAGGGCCGTGTGCGCCAGTGTTCGATGTCGGCAAGCGCGTCGGCGAAGGCGTTGGATCGATAGCAGGACCCGTTGTCGTTCAGCACTTCTCGCACGGTGATCCCGTATCCGGCGAACCAGGCGTTCGCACGAGTCCAGAACCCGGTCGCGGTCTCTTTTCGCTCATCGTTGAGCAGCTCGCTGTAGGCCAGCCGGGAGTATTCGTCGATGGCAGTAGTTCACGTCGGTAGGGAAACACGTTTGGGGATCCCTTAAGGACTTTGGCCTCACCTACGTCAACGCTGGTCAGACTGTGACGTAGCTCGTCAGCAGTTCGGCGCACCAGATGTCATTGTGGGGGAAGTAATCCAGTCGCACCTTGTCGATAGCGCCGTTGAGGGTGGACAGGGTGTTTTTTCCGTTGGCCCACTTTACATTTGACGGCCAAGTGACCGAACAGGCGGCACCCGATGCAGGCTGGTGGAAAAGAATTTCCATGCTTCGCGAGGTTACGTAGGGCGCGCCGTTAAAACCGGCGATGGTGACATTGGTATTCGGCAGAATGAACTCCTGCACATCCCCCTTCTGCGGGACAATGGTGAAGGGGGAAGAAATGTTAGCGGCCCCGACGACATAAGCTTTCCGTTGAGTGCCACCCTGGAAATTATCACAATCCCCGAAACTCATTGTGCCCAGCACTGATTCGGAGATACGACCAGACACCGCAAATATGGACCCGGGAGCTATCGACGCTGGCTGGAAAGGGTATGGGATCCCGGAAGTGAAGCCGGAGATGAAATTCAGTATGCCCGTGCCGGAGAGTTCGCCGAGATTGTTACTCTCCATGCGTATCGACTGGTGGGTACGAAGGCCCACGTCGGCATCCGCTTCGACTGAGATGAGGAATTCACAGTCGCTCAACGTACTTTGGTTCGATGGGGCGCCGACATCCATGCCAATCACCCAACCAGAATTACTGCTGCTGGTCGTGGCGATGCCCCCGACGATGGACATTCTGCTGCTACGGATCACGGCATTGTTTTGTAGTGTCAGGATGTTTTGATTCTCGTTGGCTCCGATGGAGAATTCATACTCCGCATAGCTGAACGAACCTTCACCCACTCCACAGTTGCCGTCGAACACCACGTGATTGGCGTTCTCGATCAGATCAATGTTCCACTGCATTTTATCGGCCACGGGAATGCTGCCATAGTTCTTGAATAACACGCCAATAGCGTCGGTAGCAAGGAAGTTCTGTATTTCTAGATCGTGGCCGCGAGAATGAAACAGGTTGCCGATCTGTATTCCGATCGCACCAGTACCAGCACCACTGCCATCAATGGTGAAACCCTCGAAACGGCAAGGGGCCGGAAAGCCCCTTATGCCGGCACCGCGGGCCTGGTGGGCAAGTTCTTGCGAGGCCGAAATGCACGGCCCTGTCCCATTGTAATTGAGGATGGTGAGGGATTTGCCGTCACCCCGTAGGTTTTGAAACTGGGTGAATTTCAGCGTGCCGGTGATCTTGTAGTTGCCAGTCGGCGCGTACACCCAGCCTCCGCCAGTCGGCAAATTCGCCGAACCGCGTACGGCTGGCAGCGCAGAGATTGCGTTGGTGAAAGCCGTGGTCGAATCGCTCACGCCGGTCGGATCGGCCCCGTAGTCCAGAACGTTGACCCGTCGCCGTCGCCGGTTCGGCCAGTATCTGTCGCTGGAGCAGCCGGCGATGAGCGCGGTGGGGGTCGCGGTCGCCGCGACGAGCGCTAGTGGTCGCATCACCTCGCGCCGGGTCATCAGGCCGTCCACCTGACCGGCCCGAGCCGCCTCGGAGGTATCCCGCCGCGATGTCACGTTGCCAAGTATGCGGCAACCGTGCTCGCCGAGCACCGTTTCGCTTTGGCATCTGCACGTGCCAGTCGGGAGCCACCTTCGGATGCGTCCAGACCGGGATGTCGAACACCTCCTCCGGCGCGGGGCGTGCACGCCGTGCTGGACAACTTGTCGGCCCACTCCAATCCCGAAATCGCCAAGTGGCTCGCACACAAGGACCGCCGCCGCTGGCACCTGCACTACAGGCCGACTTCGAGTTCCTGGCTGAACCTGATCGAACGCTGGTTCAAGGAACTCACCGACAAACGTGTGCGCCGTGGCGCTTTCACTAGCGTCGCCGACCTCACCGCCGCGATCACCACCTGGGCGCAGCACTGGAACGAGAACCCAAAGCCATTCATTTGGAAGGCCACCGCCTGACAACATCATC
The DNA here is from genome assembly GCA_963715905.1 of uncultured Actinomycetota bacterium. Taxonomy (GTDB): domain Bacteria; phylum Actinomycetota; class Actinomycetes; order Mycobacteriales; family Mycobacteriaceae; genus Mycobacterium. The sequence goes on along the minus strand of CAVQSX010000009.1, from coordinate 20,826 downwards.
ACCAAGGTGCAAGGCGGATGCACCTCCCTCCACCAGATCAAAACGCAGACAGACCATTAGCGAACCCAGCGACCACTGCTCATCGCGTTCCAACCGGAACTTACACCCCGGACAATGAACGCCGCCCATTACGCCCCGTGACCGCCGACGCGAAAGCTGATAGGCCGTGAGTAGTTACTGGGCGGATTCTCTATGGAGGTCCGGATCAGAGCACGCTACTCATGTCGGTGCCGGAAGTTGCGCTCGATCCTTCGACGGTGATCGTTGCTGTGGATCCGGGGTAAGGCGTTCCATCGGGCATGGATCAGCAACGGGTCTGGGCTACTGAGCCAAGGAAGCGACCGCGGCTGGCGATACTGGTGCGGTGCTGGATGCTGATGAGCGCGCAGAACTGGAGCGTTTGCGCCGGGAGAACCCCGAATTACGTTTGGACCGTAGGTTTTTGAAAAATGCCGCGGCCTTCTTCGTCTCCGAACAACGCCGGTAGAGGCCTACCAGGTGATCGAGTCGGAGAAGGCCACCTACGCGGTCAAACGGATGTGTGAGTTGCTCGAAGTATCGCGATTGGGGTTCTACAAATGGCGCAGATCAACCGCTGGGGGCCCTCGCCGGCAGCGCAGCGGCATGCCGAGCTCGACGCCGCGGTCGCCGGGTTCCACAGGCCTGCGACGGCGTGTACGGCGCCCCGCCGATCTTGGCCGATCTGCGTGCCGCCGGGGCCGGCGGTGTCGCGAAAGACGGTGGCGGCCTGGCTGCGCCGTCAAGGTCTGGCTGGGATCTGCCCGCGCCGCTTCGCCCCGCCCACCACTATCGTCGGCCTGGATGCGCCGGTGCCGAAGAACCTGGTAGGGCGCCGGTTCGACACCGGCAAGCCAGACCGGGTCTGGATCAGCGTTATCACCTACTTTTGTACCGGTGAGGGCTGGCGTACCTGTGCGCCGTACGGGACGGCTGCAGTCGGCGGGTGATCGGTGGGCCCTTGATGAGCAGCTGCGTACCGACCTGGTCGAGTCGGCGCTGTCGATGGCAGTTGCGATCCGCGGCGAATCCGAGCTCCTCAGAGACACGGGAGTTAGGATCTGGCTCGAGGCATGTGAACCCGCAATGGACAGCGTTCTTAGTCAGCAGATGGGGGATACTGATGGCGGAACCGGTACGGCTGGTCGTGTGGGATCTCGACGAGACGTTCTGGCGCGGGACGCTGGTCGAAGGGGGCATCCGCGAGTACGTGCAGGCGCATCACGAGATCGTCGTTGAGCTCGCCCAGCGGGGTATCCTCAGCTCGATCTGCTCGAAGAACGACGAGCCCAGCGTTCTCCACATCCTCGGGGAGCGGAAGATCCTCGACTACTTCGTGTTTCCCGACATCTCCTGGGATCCGAAGGGCCCGAGGTTGGCGGCGCTGATCGAGGCGGTCCAGCTCAGGCCCGCGAGCGTGATGTTCATCGACGACAATCCTCGCAATCTCGCCGAAGCCAAGGCGTTGATCCCGGGCCTGCAACTCGAGAATGAGACATTCATTCCGAAGCTGCTCGCTGATCCTCGTTTCGTCGGCAAGGACGACAGCGGCCTGTCGAGGCTGAAGCAGTACAAGTTGCTCGAAGCGCGACGCGAGGCTCAGCGGTCAGCGGACGGCGGAGGGCACCAGTTTCTCAGAGATTCGGACATCCGCGTGTGCTTCGATCACGATCTGGAGGATGTTGCCAATCTCGATCGTGCGATCGAACTGATCAATCGGACCAATCAGTTGAACTATACGAAGCGCCGCCTGCCGGAGGATCTTGAGGCGGCGCGCGGGATTCTGCGTCGGGACACAGCCCGCATGGAGGTGCAGGCGGGCCTGATCCGGGTGGTCGACAAGTACGGCGATTACGGATACGTCGGCTTTTTCATGATGAGAGTCAATATGCAGGCGCACGAGTCGGCACATCGGGAGCTTCTTCATTTCTGCTTCTCGTGCCGCACCTTGGGAATGCTGGTCGAGCGATGGGTCTTCGACTACCTCGAGCGCCCGAAGCTGGAGGTGGTCGGCGAGGTGCTCACGGATCTGTCCGGGCCGGATGCGGTGGATTGGGTTCGCCTGGTGTCGTCTTCCGAATTATTTTCCGATCGGAAGGCCGAGGTCGCAGCGATCGCTCCAGAACTACGGTTGTATGGCGGTTGCGAGATGTACCCGATCGGACTCTACCTGAAGCAATACGCCCCGGAAGTGAAGGTGCGAGGAAGCTTCGTCGCCAACAACAAATTCATTCTTCTCAACAGCTGTGCGCTCGCCTTATCAGCCTTCGATCGAACGGAATCGGAATTTTCCGAGGAAGCAAAGGCCCTGGGTGTCCCGGCGGATGTCCTTGCGGGTGACTACTTCGCCGACGCGCCGCCGGGAACCGCGATCGTCTTCAGCGGCGCGCTGGATGCTGGCCGTTTTTCGGATTACCAACCGTACTATCAGCATGCGCACCATGGGTGGGAATTGGCATTCGAGCTGGCGAACTGCTGGGACGTGACGACTTTGCCGGAGGGGGCGTTCGAGCGCCTCGTGGAAGAGCGGGAAGGGTACGACGAGAGAACACGCCTCCATCTCACCGAGGTCGCTCGGCACGTGCGGCGAAACTATCGCACTGCGCCCCCAATGTCCGACGGGAGGAGGGCGGCGACGCTACGGGCGTTGCTGGAGCACGTGCCGGTCGGCGCCAAGCTCATCTTGCTGCTGGACCATGATCGCCATCGCGTGCAGGGCGTCGTTCAGCCCGAGCCGCGAACGGCGCATTACAACGAATTGGTCAGAAGCATCATGCGCGCGTACCCATATGCAGAGGCCGTCTGTTTCAGCGACTTCGTGGACGATGATGAGCAGGTGCAGGAACTTGGTAACCACTATCACCGCGTGGTGTACCTGAAACTGGCGGAGCGATTGGCCGAGTTGATCGAGCGACTGCCGCGAAAGTGCGCATCAGACGTGCGGGGCCAAGAGATTGTCGACGCCGAAGCAACCGTTCGCGGACTTTACAAACACCTGTTGGGTCACACGCCCAGTGAAAACGAACTGAAGGCCTGGTCTTGGTGTGCTTACGCGCGCAAGGGACTGACGGTGCCCGACCTGGTGGAACACTTCGTATCGTCGGAGGACTACAAAAGCCGGTTGCGAGCCGCTCCGGACGCACAAAGAATACCGGGCTTGAGCCCCGCCGCCGCCGAGGAATATATCGCCAGCCTCTACGCCACCATCCTGAAGCGAGAACCCACACCGGAGGAGTTCGCTCACTGGGTGACCACCGCCACCGCCTTCCCACCCGAGCAACTCTATTTCGCCTTCGTCAACTCGCAAGAGTACAAGCGGCGGGCCCGGTCCGTAGACATTCTGCAGACGCAGCACCCTCAGACTGGTGTCACTGGCGGCCCGCATGTCGGATCCGATCCGATTGACATTTCCACGTACCTGTTTCCCAACGAGTTGCAGGTCACCAATGTCCCGCTGAAGAAGATGCTGCTGACCGGCTCCTGTATGAGCGTGATATACCGGGGCCGTTTTCGCGGGATCGATCCCGAACTCGAGGTCGACCACATCTTCGTGAACAACCTCCAGCAATTGCCGGCACTGACAACGGCCCAACTCGATACTTACCAGCTGCAGTACGTTCAACTCCCGCTGCGCGAGGTGCTGACCGACCGGATCGTGCGCATCTGCGATATTGATCGGGCAGCAGGGTTCGGCGAGATTCTCGACGACGCACGCGCCAAATTGGCCGCGATGCTCGATGCTGCGATGGCCTACAACAAGCAGCACGGGCTGTTGACGCTAGTCGCCAATTTTTTTGTGCCTCAAGGTCACGCAGCGCCCAGCCTCGCCGGCCTGGGCGGCGAAGGCGATTTAATCGCACTTATCGCCGAACTAAACAGAACGCTCGCCCACCTGGTGCCCAAGTACCAAAACGCGTATGTGGCAGACGTGAACAGCTTGGCGAACTCGTACGGCAAACGTAACTTCTTCGACGACATCATCTATTTCTACAGCCACGGTACCGTAGCGTTTGCTGCGGAGGCTCCCGGGATAGGCGGAGCTGAATGGGCCCAGCACGATAACTGGCCGATCTGGTCGGCGCCGCATTGCGCGCGCGTCGAGTTGGTGCCTGACCCCGTCGAACTGTATCAGCTGCAGCCTGAGCCCTTCTTTAAGTTGGTACTCGACCAAATCCGTTACCTGCATCGCGTCGCGCAGCAAGTCGACCAGGTCAAGATCGTCATCTTCGACCTCGATAACACCCTATGGCGCGGGCAGATCGCCGAACACTACGAAACCGGGCGTGAGTGGCCCGACATGTACAACTGGCCACCCGGCATCTGGGAGACCGTGCAGCACCTGCGGCGGCGCGGCATCCTCGTCTCACTGTGTTCGAAGAACGACGAGAGCTTGGTGCGTGACCGCTGGTCGCGCGCGGTCCAGCTGCCATGGATCTCGTTGGACGACTTCACAGCGCCGAAGATCAACTGGAACCGCAAATCGGAAAACGTCCGGACCATCCTGTCGGAACTAAACCTGACCTCCAAGAGCGCCCTGTTTGTCGATGACAGTCCGGTCGAGCGCAGCGAGGTGCTCAGCGGCGTGCCGGGCATCCGCGCGATCGGCGGCAACCCGTTCGTAACCCGCCGAATTCTGTTGTGGTCGGCCGAAACTCAGCGCAGCGTTATGACCGACGAATCGACGAACCGCGAGACCTCCTATCGCGGCATCCTCGCGCGCAACGCGGAGATGGAGTCGATGGATCGCGAATCTTTCTTGCAGAGTCTTCAAATTCGCATCCAGCTCCATCACATTACCGAAATCGATTCGCCGCTGCTGCCCCGTGTGTTGGAGCTAGCCAACAAGACCACCCAATTCAACACCACCGGCTTGAAGTGGACACCACCGGAACTAACCACCTTCATCGAGAACCGGGGCGCGATTTTCGCCTTCAGTGTGCAGGATAAGTTCGCCGATTACGGGCTAGTGGGCGCGGTTTTCGTCAGCGAAAGCGTCGTACGTCAGTTCGTGATGAGCTGTCGTGTAGTTGGCAATGATGTCGAAGTAAATGCACTGAAGCAGATTCTGAAGCTCGTCCGTGACCAGGACGAAGGACCGTCCATCCTCGGCAGGATCATTCCAAACGAGGTCAACGGCCCGTGCCACGATATTTACCTGCGCTCGGGCTTTCAGGAGACCGAGACCCCTAACACCTTTGCAATCTTGAAGGCCGCATTATAGGGCTTGCCGGAAAGCATCTTTGGCGTACTGTCTCCGGACTCACCAGGACGGGTCACACCGAAACGCCCTCCAGCATGAACAGTCAACCGCATCTGCACTGGCCTCAGTCCGCACAAGGTCGAAACGCAACGCGCCGGCCAGATTTTCGATCACCACGGTGGAGCCAAGCGCCGGAAGAGCTAGTTTGACAAAAGTCAGGTTCGATGCGGGCTCTCCGTTGCGGTACCAGGATGGTGTAGGCGACCGACTGATCCAGGGCATAAAGCTGGTCGGCCGCAATGGGCTACTCGGGCAGTTGACGAGGAATGTGCTGGAGACCGCGCTCGATGCGGAGATGACTGAGCACCTGGGCTATGACAAGCACGACCCGGTCGGGCGCGTGAGCGGCGGCAACTCCCGCAGTGGCACCCGACCCAAGACAGTGTTCACCGAGATCGGGCCGGTCGAGATCGAGGTTGCCGGCGACGACTCCCTGCGCCAGCGCCTCGAAATCACCAACCGCCGCAACCGCGAACTCTTCGACGAGAACCGCTGGCTACGCCGCCAATTCGCGTGCGCCCTTGGCCGGCTCCGCGCCGACACCGGGCGACACCAGCCGTAAATCGGCTACTCCTCGAAGAGGCCGAAGAGCACTTATAGTGAGGCGTGGTTGAGACGGCGCACAAGTTCGGCTGACTACATTGGGGGATCATGACCGGGAGTATTCCGCAAACCTCGAGGTCCGCCGCCGAGGAATTTATCGCCAGCCTCTACGCCACCGTCCTGAAGCGAGATCCCACACCGGAGGAGCTCGCTCATTGGGTGACCACTGCCGGCGCCTTGCCACCCGAGCAAGTCTTTTTTGCCTTCGTCAACTCGGAAGAGTACAAGCTTCGGCAGGAAAAGTCGGTGTCGACCATGTTTGTGCCTGGTCACTACTATTCACCCATCGTGGACCCATCGACCATCGCCGAATACGTCGAGAAGCAGTACCTGCAGGAACCTGGCGACATCAACGGCATCCATTTCGATGAAGACGCCATGGCGCGGTTCTGGAAAGAAAACGCAGAATTCATCAAGAACACGCCGTTCAGCGAGCGTGACGACGGCACGAACCGCTACTACTACGACAACGATCAGTATCCGTACGGCGACGCAATCATGCTGCGCGCGATGATTGCCCATTTTAAGCCGAAGAACGTCATCGAGGTCGGATCAGGATTCTCCTCGGCCTGCATGCTCGACGCCGTTGATCATTTCGGTCTCAGCGACTTCACGATGACTTGCATCGATCCCGACGCCGCTCGCCTGCGCAGCAGGCTTCGCGAGGAAGACCGTTCCCGGGTCGATATCATCGAGGGGCCGGTTCAGGATGTGCCGGTTTCGACGTTCTCCAAACTCAATGAGAATGACATCCTGTTCATCGACTCCACCCACGTCCTCAAGACCGCCAGCGATGTGCACTACGAGTTGTTTTCCATCCTGCCCAGCCTCAACAAGGGCGTGCTGGTACATTTTCACGACATTCAATACCCGTTCGAGTATCCACGGCAATGGCTATTCGAGGACAATTTGTCATGGAACGAAATTTATGCTCTGCGCGCCTTCCTAATGTATAACTCAGCGTTCGAGGTGGTGTTCTGGAACGGCTTGTTCGCGCACCGACAGCGTGCGTTGGTTCATGAGACCAACCCGCTGTTCCTAAAGAATCCCGGCGGCTCGATCTGGCTGCGAGCCCGGTCCGTAGACATTCCGCAGACGTAGCGCGCTCAGACTGGTGTCACGGGCGGCCGCAAGCGGCGGCAGCGCGCATGATCAATGAATTCATCCCACGGCTTGCGGCCGAACCTCGCTGTCTCGGATGGCGACACGATGTACAGCGCGGCGGCAACGCGCCACTATGAGTTCGTGGGCCGCTCCGATCTTTCGGTTATGCTCAACGCGCTCAACCTCCGGGCTACCCACCCTGGCGGCGGTGCGCCGATCTCGGACCTGACGAGAAGATTGACTTGAGGTGCGTTCGCGAGGTGAGTGGTCAGGATGCCTGCTCAAGGGTGACGTGGTAGCCCATGGCTTCGAGTTGGCGGATGGCGTTGCTTCGCGCTTTCTGGGGGTTGAGGCGGGTGAAGTAGTCCCCGCCAGGATCGCGATATTCGGTGTTGGTCGTGGCGATATTCCAGATCGCGACCAGCAGTGCGCGTTGCACGGCGACGTTGGCTCGCAAAGGACCGCGGCGGGCAGCAATTCGGCGATATTTGGCGGCCAGGTAGGTGTCGCGGGTGTGCGAGATCGACATCGCCGCGGTCCCCAGAGCTCCTTGGAGGTAGAGGTTGCCGGGTCGGGTGCGCCGAGATTTGACCTTGCGGGCTGACTCGTTGTTGCCCGGGGTGGTCCCTGCCCACGACGCGAGGTGTTGTGCGGTGGGGAATCTGGTCATGTCGGCTCCGGTTTCAGCGACCACGACGTCGGCGGTCAACCCGCCGATGCCGGGGATGGTGCAGATCAGGTCCCGGAAGCAGCGAAAGGGTTCCATCACCACCTCGATCCGTTCGGTGAGCGCCTCGATGGCCGCGGTGTGTTGGTCGATCAGGTCCAGGTGCATGCGGGTCAGGAATGCGTGGTGAGCGTTGAACCGACCGTAGAGGGCTTCGGTCAGTTGCGGGATTTTCCTCCGTAGTTGTTTCTTGGCCAGATCCGCCAATCGCCGCCGGATCGGTTTCCCCGGCGAGCAACGCCTCCAGCATCGCCCGCGAGGACATGCCGTTGAGATCGGCGGCGACCGAGGACAGTTTGATCCCAGCGTCCTCGAGGAGTTTCTCCAACCGCTGGATTTCGCGGGTGCGTTCCCGCGTCACCGCGGTGCGGGTGCGGGTCAGATCACGCAGCTGCCGGATCGGCTCAGGGGGAACGAACGACCCGCGGACCAGGCCATGAGCGCCGAGCTGCGCCAGCCAGGTTGCATCAGCCACGTCGGTCTTGCGGCCCGGCAAGTTCTTGACATGTCGAGCGTTGACCAGCAACACCTCCACCCCCTCGATGAGGCCAGCTTGGCCCGCGCGCAGTCACTGGCGGGATTGAAGGGCTACGTCACCAATCTCGATGTCGAGGTCATGGCCGCCGCGGACGTCATCGCGAAGTACCACGACCTCTGACACGTCGAGCGCTCGTTTCGGATGTCCAAGACCGACCCTGAGGCCAGACCGATGTTCCACCCCACCCGCGAGGCGCTCGAAGCGCACCTGACCATCGTGTTCACCGCCCAGGCCGTCGCGCACTGTATCCAGGAGCGCAGTCGCCTGGCCATCGCCAACGTCATCAGGCAACTGCGGCCGCTACGGTCGGCGACCATCGTCATCAACGGTGCCAGCCAGACCTTCCCGCCCGAAATCCCTGAGCCCCAGCGAAAAATCCTCGCCGATCTCGGGGTCAAAGTGGCTTACTAAGCCAAATGTCCTAACTCAGCAGACCGGCGCCGGGTGGGCGCGCCGTGGTGCGCGAAGATTCGGCGGTGGTCACCTGTTGTGCTCACCTTAGGCGCGGCGGGATCATTGTCGATGTTCGTCGTGGTTGTCCTCGCAAAGACCTTGGTGCCTTGAGCCTGTAAGTCAGCATGGTGGCGGAGGGCTTCCACGGGAACCGTGGATTGGTGCCTCGAGCCCGTGCGTCAGACTTCCGACTCTCCCTGCCCTCCCCACGACGGACGCCTTCACAGTGGGCTACGACAGAAGGGAGCACCCACCGTGGACGTCATTCACCCGCGTTGCGCGGGACTGGACATTTCCAAGAAGGACGCTAAAGTCTGCGTCCGGATCAACGGCGCCGGCCGGCGCAAGACCAGTGAAACAGTGACCACCCACGGGGCGACCACCCGGCAGATCATGGCTATGCGGGATCACCTTGCCGTACAGCAGGTTACGTGCGTGGTGACGGAAGCCACCGGTGACTATTGGAAGCCGTTCTACTACCTGCTGGTGATCAGCCCAGCCAACATCGTGCGGCCTTTCGTGCGGTCGGGGTGTCGGTAGGCGGCCACGGTGCGCTGATACATCGTCCAGGTGGCTTCGACCTCGGCATGGGCGTCGACGGAGAATAAGGCGGCCAGCCGGACCTTCTGCTTGTCGGTGAGCAGATCGGCGCCGGTGTGCGGGGTGCGCCGCGATCGATACAACGGGTCGGTCTTGCGGCCCCGGTGCCCGCAGGCGGCCAGCTGGACGCGGCGTCGGCACTCGTCGAGGGCGTTGCCGGCCAGCCGGACCACGTGGAAGGGCTCCATCACCGAAACCGCCTCTGGGAGTTCTTCGGTGGTGGCGGTCTTGAATCCAGTGAATCCATCCATGGCAACGACTTCCACGCCCTCACACCAGTCTTTGGGCCGGTCGGCCAGCCATTGTTAGAAGGCGTGTTTGGAGCGTCCTTCGATCATGTCGAGCAGTCGGGCCGGGCCGGTCTTGTCGCGGATCGGGGTGAGGTCGATGATGACGGTGACGTACTTGTCGCCGCGGCGGGTGTGGCGCCAGACGTGTTCATCGACCCCGATCACCGCCACGCCGTTGAATCGGGCCGGGTCGGCGATGAGCAGCCGCTGGCCTTCGGCCAGTACCGCGTTGTTGGCGGTATTCCACGACACTGCCCGTCCTTCGGCGACTCGGGCCACGCTCAGGTGTTGACACACAATGGCTTCCAGCGCCCACTGCAGAGCGCGCCGAGACAGCTTGGCCCGCGGTTCGGCCGCCTTACAGTCGTCTTGACGCCACACATGCGAACATCCTGCGCAGCGGTAACGGCGCGCGGTGACCAGCAAGGTCGTGGGCCGCCACCCGAACGGTTCGTGTGCAAGCTCGCGGGTGACGCTGTCACGCGGGACGCCTTGCTCGCCGCAGCGGCGACACCACGAGTCGTCGTCGACGATCCGGCACGCCAGCACCGCCCGATCGGGTCGCAGGCGTTGTCCGGTCACCTCCAGCCCCAGCTCATCAAGGGGGCAGAACGTGATCAGATCAGGGCACGCGAAGGCCGCCTCAGGCATGTCGAGGTCTTCCAGCTGGGCGGTGTGAGAACTCGCATCATCGGAAGACCTCGACCCCTATCCCGGTAACGACGCGCCGACCACCCCTACACCCTCAACTGCGAAGAGCCCGGTTTCCATCCCCGACGGGACGATGGAACAACCATACCCAGCGCCATTGGCTACACCACGTGGCGATTTTCGAGCTGCTGTCGGCATCGGCAATCCGCTCACCGGTGGGACTGCCGATCACCTTGGTCACCGTTGAACGCGCGGTGTCTCGATGACCGCGAAGAGACGAAGCCGACGCTACGCGTTCACGCCAGGTCGGCCAAAAATCAACACATCCTGGTGGTTGTCCCAGCCGCGCTCGACGTAGCCAAGTAGTCTCAGGTCAGTGCGTGGTTCCAACAGGCGCAACACCCAGTGCGGCCGTACGAGAGCGATGCCGTACCCTTCCTCCTTATCGAAGAGCCCCTTCAAAACATCGTGGGGGTAGTCAACATATCCAAACCCGGTTCGTCGTACACTCTCAGCGGCTACCTCGTAATATTGGTCCGGAAGGTAAAAATTCGAGTTGGTCGCCTGAATGTGATCGGAGAATCTCCCCTGGAGAGTGATCACTGCTATGCCGGAATCGGATAATGAACGACCAAGCAAATTGATCGTGTCTGAGAACGAAGCCTCCGGTAGATGCGTCAGAAGCGAGCCGCAGAATATCAAGTCGAACTTCTCCCCGAAGTCGATCTCACTTATGTTGACCCGCGATAATAGACAGTCAATTTGAAATGCCTCGCGACAGAAAATTAAATGATCATCATAGAGGTCTGACGCGACGATCCTCGCCTCGGGGAAAAACGCGCGGAGATGGCGAGTCACGCGGCCTGAGCCGCTCGGAAAGTCCAGAACAGATTGCGGCGGTTGGCGAGAGTTGGCGAGAAGCGCATTGATGATGACGCGCATCGCGTCGGCCCCGACACTGTAGTAACGCCGGATCGACCCGTCTGAACGGTCAATGAGTTCTTGGTCGTTCGGGTTCAGATTCCGACTGATGCCACGCTTGCGGTATGCCGCGAACAAATTCTGATATGAGGTTACCAGCGCAAAATAAGCGTCAAGTATTTCAACCGATTCCATGTTGATTTCCCTAAAGGTCGACGCCAAGGATCGTTCTGCCACGGCGGGGTCGGCCGCAACACTTTCGAATGGTGTGCTACCACCAAGTTCGTCGAGTAACCCGTCAAACGCCTCGTCGCAGAGCTTTTGCAGCCGTGGTTCAAGGTCCCGCTTCCAGCGGCCGATCGATGACGAAACGTCAGGCGATGTTCGATGCGCATCCACATCAGCGGTGGCTTCATTCCCAGCTTTTACCATTGAGTCGACGATATTCGCCGACGAGTCCAGCTCCAGGGCGTCGAGCATCGCGCGTATTTGTTCGGTGGGCGAACGTATGAGGTCCTCATAACTGACAAGCGCGCTGTATTGCGATCTGCGCTTCCACAGTTCGACAAATGACTGCATGCTCCTGCGGATGACGTCGACGTATTCTTCATCCGTTTCAACCCCCTCGCGACCGAAGCCGTCAAAGCCGGTCAACAGCGCCCCTCCGACCCGTCCGCGGACGCGAGCATTGAACGCCAGTACGGAGGCTAGGTAGTCCCTGGGATCCCGGACGAGGAATATCTGCCGCCCGCCCGGGTAGAGCTGCTGCATTGTCCAGTAGGGGCCTGCCGGGACGACTTTCTCCGCGAAGAACGCAGGTGTTGTGTGCTTTCTCTTGCTGGCGTACTCGCGGTAGAACGACTCGACTGCGGCCTGCGCCACGCGGGCGAATTCCTCGACCTGATCGGCGTACCAGCGGTCGAGGGTTGCTTGCGCTCCCGTGGGATCGGTCGTGTGGCTCGCGTCGACAAAGAAATAAGGGAACGGAGGTAGCCTTCGTGGATCCGTCCAGAAGTGCAACGATTCCACCTGCGAGTTGTCCCCGGGTGCGGCTAGCACTTGTATGAAATGCATCCAGTAGCTGCAGGCAAACGTCTCGTAGGGAAATTGTTCATGGACGATGACGTCCGGATGCTGTGCGAGCATCCTCATCAGCCAGGTGCTGCCCGATCGGCCAGGACTGGTAACCATGATTGGCTGCATGGAGGGGGTGAACGCCGAGGTTAGCTGCTGCGTGCCGCGTATTTCCGCGATCTGGCAGTCGCGTCCATCCTTGAAGAGGACCCACACCTCAATGGTGAATGCCGGTGCGAGGCCGACCGTTCCGATTGCCTTCCAGAACCCCTCTGGTGACGTAGTGCCATACTTGGTGGCCACATCGGGCCGCGAAACGGTTAGCTCGCACCGCGCAACCACGCTTCCCTCGTGGAGGAAAACCACCTCGGCTACGGGCGCCTTGCTTGCGACCCAGCCGATGACCTCGAGCGCATATCCGTCGACTGGACCCGTCTGCGGGTAGTCGAGCCGAGCAGCGGTGATCAGGTCATTGCCAGGGCACCGGGTGACCCCCAATATCTCCACCGCCATGCAGCAATCCCGTCCCTCCCCGCCGAGGGCGCCGCCACATCCCCGGCGATCCGCTCGTCGACAACACCTTCGCCCGCGTCCCCTGCCGCTGCAGCGCAGTCTGCGAAGCCGGCCAGTGCCCAGGATTGCTGACATTAACACCATTTCACGAGTCATGGTTTCAACAGCCACACTCGCGCTCACTGTGCGTGAGACACGGCCAGGCAGGCCGACAATGATGCAATCGCGCAGGCAGGGGGCGCGGGGCGCTCGTCCTCCTATTACGGTATTTTGCACCCATGCGCTTCGCCGTCGCGGTTGTGTCACCTCCCGACCAGCATGACATCAGCGGCGGAGCTTTTAACGAAGTCGCCGAGGCATTGCACCATGGTCTTCTGGCGCTTGGCCATGACTCGGTGCTGACCAACCGTCTCGACCTCGACGAGCGCCGCACCATCGTGCTCGGCGGAAACCTCCTCGTCCAGTACGGCTTGGAGCCGCCAAAAAACCCCATCTTCTACAACCTCGAGCAATTGGGTGATGACTTGCCGTGGATGACGATGCCTGAATTCGTCGACCTTTTCCGGCGCTACCCGCATTGGGACTACAGTCAAGCCAACGTCGAGTACCTCGCTGGCCTGGGACTGCCCCGGCCCACCTACGTTCCGATCGGATACGTCCCCGAGCTGACACGGATCGCCCCAGCCCCCGAGGACATCGACGTACTGTTCTACGGCGCGCTCAACGGGCGCCGATACGCCGTTCTCAGGGACCTGCACGACCGAGGTCTTCGTGTCAAATGGCTACCCGGCGTCTACGGCGCGAGCCGCGATGCCTGGATCGCACGCTCGAAGATCGTCCTCAACATGCACTACTTTGAAGCGAAAATCTTTGCAATCGTGCGTGTTTCCTATCTGCTCGCCAATAGACGGGCGGTGGTCTCCGAGCATAGTGCCGATCCGACATTGGAGCGCGACCTGGCGTCCGGCATCGCGTTCGCGGACTACGACGGACTGGTCGATCGCTGTGTGGAGCTCCTCGGCGACGAGCGCGCGCGACGCGAGCTCGCCGAGCGGGGCTACCAGGCTTTCTCCGCTCGCGACCAGGCCGCCATCCTGCACCGCGCGCTGTCGGAAGGCCTCGAGGGTGTCACGCACGAGACCGCTGCGCGGGACGACCCTTGCATCGATGTGCGCCTCGAAGGCAAAGACCACAGCGCAGATGATCAGCTCCGCGAGCGCCAACTGTTCACCCGAACCTGTTCAAGCATAAGGCTGCGCAGGAGCGCGATTGGTTGCTGGCCAAGGTCGAACGCAACCCCGAGGATGCGCGGTCGGTCTTTTTCCTAGCCGAGACCTACTTCCGTATGGAGGATTTCGTCAACGCGCGCAAGTGGTATGCGCGGCGGGTCGAGATGGGCGGCTGCGACGAGGAGGCCTACTACGCGATGTATCGGCTCGCGCAGTCGACCCAGCAACTCGGTAAGCCGTGGCCAGACTGTGAAGACGCCTACCTACGCGCCTGGCACTTTCGACCGACCCGCGCCGAGCCGCTGTATGCCGTCGCCGCTGCGTACCACGCCGATGCAGCGCTACCGGGTCGGTTACCTGTTTGCCCAGCGCGCCGCCGAAATCCCATTTCCCGAAGAGGACCTCTTTGTCCCCGGAGAGCTCGAACAGGTTTACGCCTGGCGCGCAACCGATGTGCAGGCGACTTGCGCATCCTGGGTCGGTATGCACGCGGAGGCGTTCACGCTGTGCCGGCGCCTGCTGGCCCGCCCCGACATCCCCGACCCTGATCGGCAACGGATTGCGGCCAACCGCGACTTTTCGGTGCCGGCCATGATCGAGGCGGCCGCACCCTACCCCGAAACCCTGGCGCAGACCCTGGCCGCAGGTCCCGGTCAGGCCGAGGTCACCGTCAGCCTGATCGCCGGACCAGACCGCCAAACCACCGAGCACACCATCAACTCGTTCCTGAACTGCTGCCTCGATGTGTCACGAGTCGGGCGCTTCCTGGTGCTCGATACCGGCCTGTCCGCCCCCGACCGCGCGAAGCTGCAGCAGCGCTACGGGTTCCTCGAGTTCGCCGATTGCGGCTCCAGGCGACGGGCCCGCCGCCCAACTGGCCCAGCTGCGCGCTCAGATCGACGGACGGTTCTGGCTGCACCTAGGCGAAGGCTGGCGGTTTTTCGCCCCCGAGAACTACATCACCCGCCTGACCGCGGTGCTCGACGCCGAACCACAGGTGTTTCAAGTGGGCATCAACTTCGACGACGCGGTCAAACTCACCGGCGCCAGCGCCGCCGAGCAGGCGGTGCGCCGGGCACCTGATGCCGGCCGCTACCTGCTCACCGATGTGATGGCCACCGGCCCGGCAATGTTCGACACCGCACGCCTGGATCGAGCCCGTGGTGTGCAAAACACCGGCCCCGATGCGACCGCCCAACCTGGGCGACCGGGCGCCGGCGCCCGGCGCGGGCGCCGGCGATCGGCCGCCGGCGCCGGGCTGCGCACCGCCAGCCTCGACGAAGTGCTCTGCATCTCAGGTCTGGCCCCCTAATGACAACTGCCCGAAACCGCCTCGGTTGCGGATATTCGAGGGTCTCGGTTCGATGTCTACGCCCGGGCCTAGTTCCCGCGACTACCGAGACCCGCAACACCATGGAGGACGTCTGCACGCGGATCATCGCGCCGGCGGTCCACGACTACATGGCCGACGACGACGTCACACGGATCCATGCCAGCGCGAGCGAACGGGGCTCGCAGTGACACCGAAACGGATGGCAACGAAGCGACCCAAGCTGAGCGTGGTGACGACCACACACAACCAAGAAGCCTACGTCCGCGATGCTTTCGACAGCTTTGTCGCCCAGCAGATCGACTTCCCGATGGAGATCATCGTCGCCGACGATGCCTCGACCGATGCCACGCGGGCAATCATCCAGGAGTATGTCGATCGGTACCCGCACCTGTTCCGGCCGATCCTCAGGCCCAAGAACCTCGGCCTCAACAGGAACCTTGTCGACGCCCTGTCAAGGGCTCGTGGCACGTACATCGCACTGTGCGAGGGAGACGACTACTGGATCGATCCGCTGAAGCTGAGCAAACAGGTGGCGTTTCTCGACCGGCATCCAAAGACAGCGGTGTGCTTCCATCCCGTGCGAACGATCTGGGAAGACGGCCGGGTCGAGGAACAAGACTTCCCGCCGGTCAGCTGGCGCGACGACCTGAGCTTGGATGCCTTGATCAAGCGGAACTTCATCCAGACCAACTCGGTCGTGTACCGCCGCCTGCCGCACTACGGTGACATCCCGGCCGATGTCATGCCTCTGGACCACTACCTTCACGTGCGCCATGCGTTCAGCGGCAACATCGGGATGCTGTTGGAGACGATGGCCGTCTACCGTCGCCACTCGCAAGGCATGTGGAACAACCGGTTCGTAGACCCTCTAAAGTTCTGGCTGCTGCTAGGTGGCGGGCATGCGGCGATGTACGACGCGATGATCGACCTGGCCGCAGGCGACCCCGTGCGCGAGGAGCTCATCGGCGGGATGGCTGACTGGGTTTTCAGTGAGATCGGGAATGTTCCGGGCCCAGAGGGTCGCGTCGCGCTCCTGGATTCCATCGCGCAATACCCCCGGTGTGCGATGCTGGCCCTGCAGCACCGATGGGCGAACGACCCCGATCGGTTGTTGGCTAGGGTCGATTGTGACCCCGACGATGGGCGGTCGGTCTTCCACCTAGCCCAGCGCTATTTCGATCTGGGCGATTTCTCTAACGCGCGCAAGTGGTATGCGCGGCGGGTTGAGATGGGTGGCGACGACGAGGAGGTCTACTACGCGATGTACCGGCTCGCGGAGTCGATGTTGAACCTCGGTGAGCCGTGGCCCGATGTTGAGGACGCCTACCTGCGCGCCTGGCAGATCCGACCGACCCGCGCCGAACCGCTGCTCGCCATTGCCTTTCGGTGTCGCGTCGAGCAGCGCTACAAGTTCGCGTACCTATTCGCCGAGAGCGCCGCCAAAATCCCGCTCCCCGAAGCGGACAGAATATCTGTCAGCGCAGACATCTACGCTTGGCGCGCAACCGATGAGCAGGCGGTGTGCGCATCCTGGATCGGCAGGCACGCCGAGGCGTTCACGCTGTGCCGGCACATGCTGGCCCTCCCCGATATCCCCGACCCTGATCGGCAACGGATTGCGGCCAACCGCGACTTTTCGGTGCCGGCCATGCTCGAGGCGGCCGCACCCTACCCCGAAACCCTGGTGCAGACCCTGGCCGCAGGTCCCGGTCAGGCCGAGGTCACCGTCAGCCTGATCGCCGGACCGGACCGGGAGACCACCGAGCAGGCCATTGACTCGTTTCTGACCTGCTGCCTTGATGTGTCACGAGTCGGGCGCTTCCTGGTGCTCGATACCGGCCTGTCCACCCCCGACCGCGCAAAGCTGCGGAAACGCTACGGTTTCCTCGAGTTCGCCCGCCGCAGATCCAGCGACAAGCCCGCCCCCCAACTGGCCCAGCTGCGCGCGCAGATCGACGGACGGTTCTGGCTGCACCTAGGCGAAGGCTGGCGGTTTTTCGCCCCCGAGAACTACATCACCCGCCTGACCGCGGTGCTCGACGCCGAACCACAGGTGTTTCAAGTGGGCATCAACATCGACGACGCGGTCAAACTCACCGGCGCCTGCGCCCCCGAGGAGGCGGTGCGCCGGGCACCTGATGCCGGGCGCTACCTGCTCACCGATGTGATGGCCACCGGCCCGGCAATGTTCGACACCGCACGCCTGGATCGAGCCCGTGGTGTGCAAAACAGCGACCCCGATCCGCCCGCCCAACGTGGACGACCGGCCGCCCGCGCCGGGCTGCGCACCGCCAGCCTCGACGAAGTGCTCTGCATCTCAGGTCTGTACCTCTAGATCTACCGGGGGTCGCCCCAACCTGCGGAAACGTGCCAGCGGTGAGCCGTTGAGTTGTGGGCCGGCTGGGACCTAATCGGTGCCACGCTGAACGTCGCCATAATGTACTACCGCTGCTTGTGAGTGGTTGAGGGAGCCGGGATTTGGGTCCTCGTCCCGAACCGGAGCCTGCAAATTCGCTACCCCGCGCCGCCGCCGATGTCTTGTCCGAGCATGTGGTGTTCGAGTTGGAGACGGTGGATCGGATGCGAACCGAGAGCGTCAACCGGCAGCTCGAGGCCAAAACCCGCACGCTGGCCGACTGGAAGGGCTACACCAGCGACCTCACCAAGGTCAGTCCAGGGTTCGTCATCGATGCCTACCACCGGCTCTGGCGCATCGAGAAGGCTTTCCGGATGTCCAAACGCGACCTACAGGGCCGACCGATCTACCATGGCACTCGCGAGTCGATCGACGCGCGCCTCACCATCGTGTTCGCCGCGTTAGCAGTATCACACTGGATCGAACACCAAACTAATTGGCTCAACGTGCGCCAGCAACGGCTGCAGTATGGGGCAGGGGTGTGGAACTTCTTTGTCCGCCACCACGGCCGGCGGTTCGCCTCGACGGCGCTGATGGCGTGCTCCCGACAGTTGGATGTAGTCGAATCCGGCGGCGCCACCCGCGAAGGCGCGACGTCGTCGTAGTCGGCGAACCCGTTGTCGAGCGGGGTGAACCCGATCCCCGCCTTGCTCGCCTGCCGCTGTGCCTAATGGTTGCCGTTGGCGATCAGCTGGGCGTTGAACGGGAAATAGGTGCACACCCGCAACAGGAACGGGCCGAAGTCGTTATCGAAGCACTATCATAGATCATTAAGAAATTCGTGCGCACCGCCCGCCGACGTCGCTGCCGGGGGGTCTGCACCATCAGGCTCGACGAGTTGCTCCGCCTCACTTCGGCGTCCGACCAAAGATCAAAGAGCCCGAGATGGAGCTTAAATGTAGTGCGGCGCTTGACCTTCGCGTAGAGGAACAGCTCGAACTTGTCGACCGTCTAGGACCGAAATGGACTGAATTCTCAAAGTCATGGCGCCACTACACCCCAGCGAACCACTGGTATAACCTGAGCGACGGAGCGGTGTATTACTCCGTTCTCACTACCCTTCGTCCGAAGCGCGTCATAGAGGTTAGGTCCGGCTTTCTTCCGCCATCGTCCTCGACGTGCGCGATCAAGAACTTCATGACCTGGAACTTACTTTCATCGACCCTTATGCCGGGGCCTAATTGAGCTGCTCAAAGAAGGTGACAATACGACGCCCACGATACATAGGGCTGTCGTCCAAGATGTTCCTATCGAAACATTTGACGTCCTCGAGAAGGATAGCATTTTGTTAATCGATAGCAGTCATATCAGCAGTCCGGGCCAGCGACGTCAGGCCACGCGCCATCGTATAATTCCACGATATTTTCTTTCCATTCAAATATCCTGACACCTGGCTGAATCGTGACGACTGGGTGAATTTGGGTTGGAACGAGTTGTATTTGTTCCAGGCGTTCCTGCGCTGCAACAACGTATTTCAGATGATGTTTTTCAATTGCGTGGTTTGGCGGGAGCACCCCGAGATCGTCAGTCGGTACTTGCCCGAAGGCACTAAGAATCTACCGGGCAGCATCTATCTGCGACGGGTCACCTAGCTTGGCTATATCGGGCTCAGCGGAATTTGAAGTCAAGTTTGACCATCCTCAAATGCGGCAACGATAGGGGTTACGCGGGCATCTTCTATGAGTCAACGCGGCTTCTTGACACCAGGCTTCCTAACATGGTGTCATGCCGGAAGCCTTGGACACTGGACAAGATGGCGTCGCAGACCGCGCTGCAGCGGCAGGGGACGCGGGCGAAAGTTTTGCCGTGGATGTGGCGGCGCCCTCGGCGAGGAGGGACGGGATCGCCGCATGGCAGTGGAGATATCCGGGGTCACCCTGTGCCCTAATGATGACCTGATCACCGGTGCTTGGCTCGACCGCCCGTGGACGGGTCCGGTCGACGGATCTGCGTTCGAGGTCATCGGCTGGGTCGTAAGCAAGGCGCCCGTAGCCAGGTTGGAGTTCGTCCACGAGCAAAGCGTGGTTGCGCGCTGCGAGCTAACTCTTGCGCGGCCCGATGTGGCCAGCGTGTATGGCACTTCGTCACCAGTGGGGTTCTGGAAGGCGATCGGAACGGCCGGACT
The DNA here is from genome assembly GCA_963715905.1 of uncultured Actinomycetota bacterium. Classification (GTDB taxonomy): domain Bacteria; phylum Actinomycetota; class Actinomycetes; order Mycobacteriales; family Mycobacteriaceae; genus Mycobacterium. The sequence goes on along the minus strand of CAVQSX010000009.1, from coordinate 971 downwards.
CGCACCGGCATTCACCATTGAGGTGAGGGTTGTCTTCCAGGATGGACGCCGAGACGTGATCGCGGAAATACGCGGCACGCAGCAGCAGCAAAACCCGACCTTCACCCCCTGCATGCAGCTTCAAGAGCCGGCATACCAAGGATCGGGCCGCGGCAGATTGGTCCAGCGATACCTCAATCTTCTCGAGGCGTCGCTTACCGGCATGCTTTTCGAAGATGCACCCTGCGACTATTGGTCGGACGGCAAGTTCGATTCAAACACGCGTCTCTTGGGGAGGGACTGGCCCTCACTTTCGTTTTCCATGATCGGGAGTGTTCGCATGCGAAATCTACGCTACGCCTGCGAGACAGTGATACTTGATGGCGTCGAGGGTGACTTTGTAGAGACCGGCGTTTGGCGAGGCGGCGCCTGTATTCTGATGAGGGGAACTTGGAGGCATATGGTGATGGCACACGACGTGTCTTCGTGGCTGACAGCTTTGCTGGACTTCCACCGCCAGACCCCGAAAATTTCCCCGCCGATGCGGGCGATCAGCACCATACCCGTAGTCAACTCGAGGTGTCGCGTGCCGATGTCGAGAATAATTTCCGGCGTTTCGGGTTATTGGACAAACGGGTCGTTTTCCTTGAGGGTTGGTTCAAGGATACGTTGCCACACGCTCCGATCGATCGGTTAGCTGTATTGCGGCTTGATGGCGATATGTATGAATCGACGATTGAAGCTTTGGACGCACTCTATCACAAAGTGCCGTATGGCGGCTTCGTAATAGTGGACGATTATGTCCTGCCAGGTTGCGCGAAAGCTGTTAACGATTTTCGTGAACGTTACGGGATCACATCGCCCATACTGCCGATTGACGGATGGGGTACGTACTGGCGTGTCGATCACGCGCCGATCCGATAATTCTGCCCTTGGTCGCCCACCTGCATGGACGACCCGCGGGTGGCGGTCAGATTGTGGCGACGCAAAGC
>CAVQSX010000008.1:0-21522 GCA_963715905.1 uncultured Actinomycetota bacterium | reverse complement strand
GGCACCGCCGGCACCACCGGCACCACCGATCATTCCAGGGGTACTGGCTGCTCCGCCGGCACCGCCGGCTCCGCCGGCACCGTACAACCACCCGGCGTTGCCGCCGTGACCGCCCACGGCGCCAGCCCCACCGGCCCCACCGGCCCCGCCGTTACCGATCATCCCCGCCGACCCGCCAGCACCGCCGGCGTTGCCCGCTCCCGTGCTATTACCACCGTGACCGCCGCTGCCGTACAACCACCCGCCGGCCCCGCCGGCCGTCCCCTGTGCCCCACTGGTCCCATTCGCGCCGTTACCGATCAACGGACGCCCTGTGTCCGCCGCGAATGACGCATTGATTGCAGCAGCCGGGTTGGCCAGCGCACTTGCCAGCGCATGCGCGCTGGACGCCTCGGCGCTGGCATACGAAGCCCCGCTGGCCGCCAGGGTGCTCGTGAACTGGTTATGGAAGGCCGCTGCCTTCGCGGCCAGCGCCTGATACTGCTGCCCATAACCGCCAAACAACTCCGCGACCGCCGCCGACACCTCGTCGGCCGCCGCCGCCGCCACCCCGGTCGTCGGGCCAGCTGCCGCCGCGTGGCCGCTGGCCAAGCTCGCGCCGATGCTGTCAAGGTTCGCAGTCACCCACTGGACGACGGCGGGATCAATGAAGAAAGGAGAGCTCATGGCATTCCACCTCATGTTCATTGTCACGGAAGGGCATTATCCGAGACTGCATTCGAGCAACTGGGTTGAAACGGTACCGCAAGCCGGTCGGATTTATAAACTGAAATCGGTCGGATTTATAAACTGGAAATGGTCCGATTTATAAACTGGATGCGGTCGGATTTATAAACTGGAAATGGTCCGATTTATAAACTGGATATGGTCGGATTTATAAACTGGACACGGTCGGGTTTGACGTTCCCACAGGGCCTCGGCAAAGTCGCGATGTGAGCCTGTGACCTGAGCTTTAGCGGTTCGTGACACGCGCCGTAGCCGTGTCGCGAGTTGTACAGCGTGGCTGGCGACATCTCCAGCTCGGCCGCGATCTCTTCGTTGGTCTTGCCCGCCGCAGCGAGCTCATCCGCGCGTTGCAGCTGACGCACCACGTCCTCGGCGGAATGCTTCTTCCGGCCAGCTACGTTCTTCATCGTCCCTTCCGGCCCCACCCTGGACCACAGGACTCTAAAACAAGGCGGACTCCTCATTGACCGGGGACACGCAGTACCTCGCCGCAATGGATCTCGGGCGTACTTATGGGTCGAATCCGACGCTCTACAAAAACACATAGAGGTAGCATCTCGGCCCGAGGCATGTGAACCCGCAATGGAGAGCGTTTCTTAGTCAGCAGGCTGGGGATACTGATGGCGGAACCGGTACGGCTGGTCGTTTGGGATCTCGACGAGACGTTCTGGCGCGGGACGCTGGTCGAAGGGGGCATCCGCGAGTACGTGCAGGCGCATCACGAGATCGTCGTTGAGCTCGCCCGGCGCGGCATCCTCAGCTCGATCTGCTCGAAGAACGACGAGCAGAGCGTTGTCAAAATCCTCGAGGAGCGGAAGATCCTCGACTACTTCGTGTTTCCCGACATCTCCTGGGATCCGAAGGGCCCGAGGTTGGTGGCGCTGATCGATGCGGTCCAGCTCAGGCCCGCCACCGTGATGTTCATCGACGACAATCCTCGCAATCTCGCCGAAGCCGGGGCGTTGATCCCGGACCTGCAACTCGAGAATGAGAAATTCATTCCGAAGCTGCTCGCTGATCCTCGTTTCGTCGGCAAGGGCGACAGCGACCTGTCGCGGCTGAAGCAGTACAAGTTGCTGGAAACGCGACGCGAGGCTCAGCGGTCAGCGGGCGGCGAGGGCACCAGTTTCTCAGAGATTCGGACATCCGCGTGTGCTTCGATCACGATCTGGAGGATGTTGCCAATCTCGATCGTGCGATTGAACTGATTAATCGGACCAATCAGTTGAACTACACGAAGCGCCGCCTGCCGGAGGATCTTGAGGCGGCGCGCAGGGTTCTCCGCCTGGACTTAGCCCACATGGCGGTGCAGGCGGGCCTGATCCGGGTGGTCGACAGGTACGGCGATTACGGATACGTCGGCTTCTTCATGATGAGAGCCAATATCGATATCGAGGTGGCCGCGTCGCGACATCGGGAGCTTCTTCATTTCTGCTTCTCGTGCCGCACCTTGGGAATGCTGGTCGAGCGGTGGGTCTACGACTACCTCGAGCGCCCGAAGCTGTGGACGGTCGGCGAGGTGCTCACGGATCTGTCCGGGCCGGATGTGGTGGATTGGATTCGCCCGGTGTCGTCTTCCGAATTATTTTCCGATCGGAAGGCCGAGGTCGCAGCGATCGCGCCAGAACTACGGTTGTGGGGCGGTTGCGAGATGTACCCGATCGGACTCTACCTGAAGCGATACGTCCCGGAAGTGAAGGTGCGAGGAAGCTTCATCGCCGACAACAAATTCATTCTTCTCAACAGCTGTGCGCTCGCCGTATCAGCCTTCGATCGAACGGAATCGGAATTTTCCGAGGAAGCAAAAGCCCTGGGTGTCCCGGCGGATGCCCTTGCCGGTGACTACTTCGCCGACGCGCCGCCGGGAACCGCGATCGTCTTCAGCGGCGCGCTGGACAGTGGCCGCCATGGTTATCCGGGTTCGTACTATCAGCATGCGCACCATGGGTGGGAATTGGCATTCGAGCTGGCGAACTGCTGGGACGTGACGACTTTGCCGGAGGGGGCGTTCGAGCGCCTCGTGGAAGAGCGGGAAGGGTGCGATGAGAGAACACGTCTCCATCTCACTGAGGTCGCTCGGCACGTGCGAAGAAACTATCGCACTGCGCCGCCGATGTCCGACGGGAGGAGGGCGGCGACGCTACGGGCGTTGCTGGAGCACGTTCCGGTTGGCGCCAAGCTCATCTTGCTGCTGGACCTTGATCGCCAGCGCGTTCAGGGCGTCGTTCAGCCCGATCCGCCAACGGCGCATTACAACGAATTGGTCAGAAGCATCGTGCGCGAGTACCCATATGCACAGGCCGTCGGTTTCAGCGACTTCGTGGACGATGATGAGCAGGTGCAGGAAGGTGGTAACCACTATCATCGCGTCGTCTACCTGAAACTGGCGGAGCGATTGGCCGAGTTGATCGAGCGACTGCCGCGAAAGCGCGTGTCAGACGTGCGGGGCCAGGAGATTGTCGACGCCGAAGCGTTGCGAGCCGCTCCGGACGCACAAAGAATACCGCGCATGAGCCCCGCCGCCGCCGAGGAATATATCGCTAGCCTCTACGCCACCGTCCTGAGGCGAGATCCCGGACCGGATGAGTTCGCTCACTGGGTGACCACTGCCGGCGCCATGCCACCCGAGCAAGTCTATTTCGCCTTCGTCAACTCGAAAGAGTACAAGCTTAACCAGGAAAAGTCGGTGCGGACCATTTTTTCGCCCGGTCACTACTATTCACCCATCGTGGATCCATCGACCATCGCCGAATACGTCGAGAAGCAGTACCTGCAGGAACCTGACGATATCAAAGGCATCCATTTCGATGAAGACGCCATGGTGCGGTTCTGGAAAGAAAACGCAGAATTCATAAAGAACACGCCGTTCAGCGAGCATGACGACGGCAAGAACCGCTACTACTACGACAACGGCATGTATCCGTACGGCGACGCCATCACGCTGCGCGCGATGATTGCCCATTTTAGGCCGAAGAACGTCATCGAGGTCGGATCAGGATTCTCCTCGGCCTGCATGCTCGATGCCGTTGATCATGTCGGTCTCAGCGACTTCACATTGACTTGCATCGATCCAGACGCCGATCGCCTTCGCAGCAGGCTTCGGGAGGAAGACCATTCCCGGGTCGATATCATCGAGGGGCTGGTTCAGGATGTGCCGGTTTCGACGTTCTCCAAACTCAATGAGAACGACATCCTGTTCATCGACTCCACCCACGTCCTCAAGACCGCCAGCGATGTGCACTACGAGCTGTTTTCCATACTGCCCAGCCTCAAGAAGGGCGTGCTGGTACATTTTCACGACATTCAATACCCGTTCGAGTACCCACGGAAATGGCTATTCGAGGACAATAATTCATGGAACGAGATCTATGCTCTGCGCGCCTTCCTAATGTATAACTCGGCGTTCGAGGTGGTGTTCTGGAACGGCTTGTTCGCGCACCGACAGCGTGAGTTGATTCATGAGACCAACCCGCTGTTCCTAAAGAATCCCGGCGGCTCGATCTGGCTGCGGGCCCCCGGTCCGTAGACATTCTGCAACCCGTGACACCAGTCTGAGCGTGCTGCGTCAGGTGGGATCGGCCCTGTGGCCGTGAGTCCGGTCGACTTCGAAGACGGAATCACCAGATGGCACAAGCCGTCTGACTCTTCGCCACTAACGGGGTCAAGCCCAGCTCCTCTTCCGGTACTTTGCACCCATGCGTTTCGCCGTCGCAGTAGTGAAACCTCCCTCCCATCATGACATCAGCGGCGGAGCCTTTAACGAAGTCGCCGAGGCATTGCACTACGCTCTTGTGGCGCTTGGCCATGACTCGGTGCTGACCAACCGTCTCGACCTCGACGAGCGCCGCACCATCGTGCTCGGCGGAAACCTCCTCGTCCAGTACGCATTAGAGCCGCCAAAAAACCCCATCTTCTACAACCTCGAGCAATTGGGTGATGACTTGCCGTGGATGACGATGCCTGAATTCGTCGACCTTTTCCGGCGCTACCCGCATTGGGACTACAGTCAAGCCAACGTCGAGTACCTCGCTGGCCTGGGACTGCCCCGGCCTACCTACGTTCCGATCGGATACGTCCCCGAGCTGACACGGATCGCCCCAACCCCCGAGGACATCGACGTACTGTTCTACGGCGCGCTCAACGCGCGCCGATACGCCGTTCTCAGGGACCTGCACGACCGCGGCCTTCGTGTCAAATGGCTACCCGGCACCTACGGTGCGGGCCGCGATGCCTGGATCGCACGCTCGAAGATCGTCCTCAACCTGCACTACTTTGAGGCGAAAATCTTTGCAATCACGCGTGTTTCCTATCTACTCGCCAATAGACGGGTGGTGGTCTGCGAGCATAGTGCCGATCCGACATTGGAGCGCGACCTGCAGTCGGGCATCGCGTTCGCCGACTACGACGAACTGGCCGATCGCTGTATGGAGCTCCTGGGCGACCAGCGCGCGCGACGCGAGCTCGCCGAGCGCGGCTATCAGGCTTTCTCGGCTCGCGACCAGGCCGCCATCTTGGACCGCGCGCTGTCGGAAAGCCTCGAAGGTGTCACGCAGGAGACCGCTGCGCGAGACGACCCTTGCATCGAGGTGCGCCGCGAAGGCAAAGACCACAGCGCACAGGATCAGCTCCGCGAGCGCCAACTGTTCACCCGCAACCTGTTCAAGCATAAGGCTGCGCAGGAGCGCGATTGGTTGCTGGCCAAGGTCGAACGCAATCCCGAGGATGCGCGGTCGGTCTTTTTCTTAGCCGAAACCTACTGCCGTATGGAGGATTTCGCCAACGCGCGCCGGTGGTGTGAGCGGCGGGTCGAGATGGGCGGCTGCGACGAGGAGGCCTACTGGGCGATGTACCGGCTCGCGCAGTCGATCCAGCAACTCGGTGCGCCGTGGCCAGACTGTGAAGACGCGTACCTGCGCGCCTGGCACTTTCGACCGACCCGCGCCGAGCCGCTGTATGCCGTGGCCGCTGCGTACCATGCCATGCAGCGCTACCGGGTGGGCTACCTGATTGCCCAGCGCGCCGCCGAAATCCCGTTTCCCGAAGAGGACCTCTTTGTCCCCGGAGAGATCGAACAGGTCTATGCCTGGCGCGCAACCGATGAGCAGGCGGTGTGCGCATCCTGGATCGGCAAGCACGCCGAGGCGTTCACGCTGTGCCGGGGCCTGCTGGCCCGCCCCGACCTACCCGACCCTGATCGGCAACGGATTGCGGCCAACCGCGATTTTTCGGTGCCGGCCATGCTCGAGGCGGCCGCACCGTACCCCGAAACCCTGGTGCAGACCCTGACCGCAGGTCCCGGTGGGGCCGAAGTCACCGTCAGCCTGATCGCCGGACCAGACCGCCAAACCACCGAGCAGACCATCAACTCGTTTCTGCACTGCTGCCTCGATGTGTCACGGGTCGGGCGCTTCCTGGTGCTCGATACCGGCCTGTCCGCCACCGACCGCGCAAAGCTGCGGAAACGCTACGGCTTCCTCGAGTTCGCCCGCCGCCGATCCAGCGACAAGCCCGCCCCCCAGCTCGCGCAGCTGCGCGCGCAGATCGACGGCCGGTTCTGGCTGCACCTGGGCGCGGGTTGGCGGTTTTTCGCCCCCGAGAACTACATCACCCGCCTGAGCGCGGTGCTTGACGCCGAACCACAGGTGTTGCAGGTGGGCATCAACTTCGAAGATGCGGTCAAGCTGACCGGCGCCTGCGCCGCCGAGCAGGCGGTACGCCGGGCACCCGACGCCGGCCGCTACTTGCTCACCGATGTGATGGCCACCGGCCCGGCGATGTTCGACACCGCACGCCTGGATCGGGCCGTCGGTGCGCCGAGCAGCGACCCCGATCCGGCCGCCCAACGTGGGCGACCGGCCGCCGGCGGCAAGCTGCACACCGCCAGCCTCGACGAAGTGCTCTGCATCTCAGGTCAGGCCCCGTAGTGACAACTGCCCGAAACCACCTCGGTCGCGCGGGCCCAGGTCCCGTGACTATGACAAACCACAACACCTGCAGCTATATGGGGGTGGCGAATCCCAAGCTGGTAGGGTCGGCCGACTTGCTCGTCATGGAGAACGTCTGCTCGCCGATCGTCGCGCCGGCGGTCCACGACGACATGGCCGCCGACAACGTCGCACGGATCCTTGCCACCGCGGGGAACGGGGCTCGCAGTGACACCGAAACGGATGGCAACGAAGCGACCCAAGCTGAGCGTGGTGACGACCACACACAACCAAGAAGCCTACGTCCGCAATGCTTTCGACAGCTTTGTCGCCCAGCAGATCGACTTCCCGATGGAGATCATCGTCGCCGACGATGCCTCGACCGATGCCACGCGGGCAATCATCCAGGAGTATGTCGATCGGTACCCGCACCTGTTCCGGCCGATCCTCAGGCCCAAGAACCTCGGCCTCAACAGGAACCTAGTCGACGCCCTGTCAAAGGCTCGTGGCACGTACATCGCACTGTGCGAGGGAGACGACTACTGGATCGATCCGCTGAAGCTGAGCAAACAGGTGGCGTTTCTCGACCGCCATCCAAAGACAGCGGTGTGCTTCCATCCCGTGCGAACGATCTGGGAAGACGGCCGGGTCGAGGAACAAGACTTCCCGCCGGTCAGCTGGCGCGACGACCTGAGCTTGGATGCCTTGATCAGGCGGAACTTCATCCAGACCAACTCGGTCGTGTACCGCCGCCTCCCGCACTACCGTGACATCCCCGCCGATGTCATGCCGCTGGACCACTACCTTCACGTGCGCCATGCGTTTCACGGCGACATCGGGATGCTGTCGGAGACGATGGCCGTCTACCGCCGCCACTCGCAAGGCATGTGGAACAACCGGGTCGTAGACCCTCGAAAGTTCTGGCTGCTGCTAGGTGGCGGGCATGCGGCGATGTATGACGCGATGATCGACCTGGCCGCAGGCGACCCCGTGCGCGAGGAGCTCATCGGTGGGATGGCTGACTGGGTTTTCAGTGAGATCGGGAATGTTCCGGGCCCAGAGGGTCGCGCCGCGCTCCTGGACTCCATCGCGCGGCACCCCCGGTCTGCGATGCTGGCCCTGCAGCACCGATGGGCGAACGACCTCGATCGGTTGTTGGCTAGGGTCGAATGCGACCCCGACGATCGGCGGACGGTCTTGCACTTAGCCCAACGCTATTTCGATCTGGGCGATTTCTTTAACGCGCGCAAGTGGTATGCGCGGCGGGTTGAGATGGGTGGCGACGACGAGGAGGTCTACTGGGCGATGTACCGGCTCGCGGAGTCGATGTCGAACCTCGGTGAGCCGTGGCCAGACGTTGAGGACGCCTACCTCAAGGCCTGGCAGATCCGACCGACCCGCGCCGAGCCGCTGCACGCCATCGCCTTTCGGTGTCGCGTCGAGCAGCGCTACAAGTTCGCGTACCTGTTCGCCGAGAGCGCCGCCAAAATCCCGCTCCCCGAAGCGGACAGAATATCTGTCAGCGCAGACATCTACGCTTGGCGCGCAACCGATGAGCAGGCGGTGTGCGCATCCTGGATCGGCAACCACGCCGAGGCGTTCACGCTATGTCGGCGCATGCTGGCCCGCCCCGATATCCCCGACCCTGATCGGCAACGGATTGCGGCCAACCGCGACTTGTTGGTGCCGGCCATGCTCGAGGCGGCCGCACCGTACCCCGAAGCCCTCGTGCAGTCCCTGGCCGCAGGTCCGGGTGAGGCCGAGGTCACCGTCAGCTTGGTCGCCGGACCAGACCGGCAGACCACCGAGCAGACCATCAACTCGTTTCTGCACTGCTGCCTCGATGTGTCACGGGTCGGGCGCTTCCTGGTGCTCGATACCGGCCTATCCGCCGCCGACCGCGCAAAGCTGCGGAAACGGTACGGGTTTCTCAAGTTCGCCCGTCGACGATCCGGCGACAAGCCCGCCCCCCAGCTCGCGCAGCTGCGCGCTCAGATCGACGGACGGTTCTGGCTGCACCTAGGCGCGGGCTGGCGGTTCTTCGCCCCCGAGAACTACATCACCCGCCTGACCGCGGTGCTCGACGCCGAACCACAGGTGTTTCAGGTGGGCATCAACTTCGCCGACGCGGTCAAGCTGACCGGCGCCAGCGCCGCCGAGCAGACGGTGCACCGCGCACCCGACACCGGCCGCTACTTGCCCACCGATGTGATGGCCACCGGCCCGGCGATGTTCGACACCGCACGCCTGGATCGAGCCCGCGGTGTGCAAAACAACGACCCCAATCCACCCGCCCACCCTGGCCGACCAGCCACCGGCGCCGAGCTGCGCACCGCCACCCTCGACGAAGTGCTCTGCATCTCAGATCTGTACCTCTAGATCTACCGGGGCCTTCGCCCCAACCTGTGGAAATGTGCCAGCGGTGGAACGTTGAGTTGGGGGCTCCCTGGGACCTAATCGGTGGCATGCTGAACGTCGCCGTAATGCTCACAGAGGCCGAAAGAGCCCTTATAGTGAGGCGTGGTTGAGAGGGCGCGCAAGTTTGGCTGACTGCAGTGAGGTGGCATCATGACCGGGAGTATTCCGCCGGGCTCGGATCGCACTTCTACAGTGAACGGCGGCTCGCCCGGTAAGTTGCTGCCCCCCCGGGCGCTTCAGGATTGGGTGGGTCTCGGTGGCCCCGCCGTGTACAACGCAACCGGCAATGAATTCTTGGGTTATTTGGTTGACCTATGTGGGTTGCAGCCAGGTGATGCAGTCCTCGACGTTGGTTGTGGATCAGGGCGGATGGCTTTGCCGCTCACCGGCTATCTGAATCGCGAGGGCCGCTACGCCGGCTTCGATGTCTCGAGGGAAGCAATCGCGTGGTGCGCGAAGAACATCTCGGGATCACACCCCAACTTCGATTTCAGAGTCGTAGATATTCAGAACGGAGCGTACAACCCGAAAGGGGTATACAAGTCGTCAGACTTCCTTTTTCCGTATCCCGACGGGTCGTTCGATGTAGTGTTGCTTGCCTCATTGTTCACGCACATGCTGCCAGCGGACGTGAAGCATTATATGTCCGAGATGGTCCGTGTGCTGAAGCCGGGCGGGCGAAGTCTGATCACCTTGTTCCTGCTCAATGAGGAGTCGTCAGCCCTCAGCAAGGAGGGAAAGGGATGGATCAAGTTCGAGCATGAGATTCAAGGTGCACGAACGACCGACGTCGAAAATCCTGAAGAGGCGATCGCCTACCCGGAAGCCCTCGTCAGGGACCTGTATGGGCAATGCGGCCTCGAGCTCCGGGAACCGTTGCGCTACGGCACGTGGTGCGGCCGAACGAACGGTATGAGCGGGCAGGACGTCGTGATCGCGGTCAAGCCCGCGAGCCGGGATCGTCTAGCCCAACGAGTGCATATGACTGACATCGAACGACTCAAGGGGTCGACCAACCATCCGCTCATCCCGCTGTCGGACGAGAACATCGCCGTCGCCGAGGCCATGGGCGTCAATCCCGCTACTACACCCGTGTCAGGAGCATCTGAAAGCGTGCCGCACATGAGCCCCGCCGCCGCCGAGGAATATATCGCTAGCCTCTACGCCACCGTCCTGAGGCGAGATCCCGGACCGGGTGAGTTCGCTCACTGGGTGACTACTGCCGGCGCCTTGCCGCCCGAGCAAGTCTATTTCGCCTTCGTCAACTCGAAAGAGTACAAGCTTAACCAGGAAAAGTCGGTGCGGACCATGTTTTCGCCCGGTCACTACTATTCACCCATTGTGGATCCATCGACCATCGCCGAATACGTCGAGAAGCAGTACCTGCAGGAACCTGGCGACATCCAAGGCATCCATTTCGATGAAGACGCCATGGTGCGACTCTGGAAAGAAAACGCAGAATTCATAAAGAACACGCCGTTCAGCGAGCATGACGACGGCAAGAACCGCTACTACTACGACAACGGCGGCTATCCGTACGGCGACGCCATCATGCTGCGCGCGATGATTGCCCGTTTTAGGCCGAAGAACGTCATCGAGGTCGGATCAGGATTCTCCTCGGCCTGCATGCTCGATGCCGTTGATCACGTCGGTGTCAACGACTTCACGATGACTTGCATCGATCCAGACGCCGATCGCCTTCGCAGCAGGCTTCGGGAGGAAGACCATTCCCGGGTCGATATCATCGAGGGGCTGGTTCAGGATGTGCCGGTTTCGACGTTCTCCAAACTCAATGAGAACGACATCCTGTTCATCGACTCCACCCACGTCCTCAAGACCGCTAGCGATGTGCACTACGAGCTGTTTTCCATACTGCCCAGCCTCAAGAAGGGCGTGCTGGTACATTTTCACGACATTCAATACCCGTTCGAGTATGGACGGCAATGGCTATTCGAGGACAATAGATCATGGAACGAGATCTATGCTCTGCGCGCCTTCCTAATGTATAACTCGGCGTTCGAGGTGGTGTTCTGGAACGGCTTGTTCGCGCACCGACAGCGTGAGTTGATTCATGAGACCAACCCGCTGTTCCTAAAGAATCCCGGCGGCTCGATCTGGCTGCGGGTCCGGTCCGTAGACATTCCGCAGACGCAGCACGCTCAGACTGGTGTCACGGGCGGCCCGCAAGTGAGGACGCAATGCAATGAATTCATCCGCGGCTTGCGGCCGAACCTCGCGGTCTCGGACGGCGACACGATGTATGTTGCGGCGGCAGCGCGCCACTATGAGTTCGTAGGCCGCTCGGATCTTTCGGCTATACTCAACGCGCTCAACCTCCGGGCCACCTACCCTGGAGGCGATGCGCTGATCTCGGACGTCTTCGATTTCGGCTGTGGACACGGACGAGCCACCCGCTGGTTCCGCGCCGCTTTTCCCGAAGCGGCGATCTGGGTGACCGATCTCGACCAAGCCGGCGTCGACTGGTGCGTCAAGCAGTTCGGTTGCAAGGACACGGCAGGTGAAATCCCGGCGGATCGTTTCGATGTCGTGTGGCTGGGGTCGGTTTTCACCCACCTTCCGCGGCAAATCGCCGAAGGACTGATGGATAATCTGCTCAAGTCGTTGAAGCCGAACGGCCTGCTCATCTTCACGACGCAGGGGCGCTTCGCAGTGCGAATGATGGAAGACTTTGATTGGGCGAGCGATCTGCCAAAATGGATGCACTACAACCTCGAACGGGACAGTGTCGAGGACCTGATCAGACAATATAACGAGGAGGGATACGGCTTCGTGAATTATCCACGCCAGACGGACTACGGCGTATGCGTTGCGAAATCTCACTGGTATTCAGATCGGATCCTTAAGCAAGACCGTTACGTTCAGATCCTGATGCAGGAGAAGGGGTCCGACAACCATCAGGACGTGCTTGCTTTCATGAGGGCGGACCTCAACGACAGGCGCAAGGGGCCACTCTACTAGCAAGAACGCCGCCTCGGGTCTGCGCCATGCCCGCTGGTGAGTGTAGCCGAAGGTATCGAGCAGTTCGTAGACGTGGCAGTCGACGGTTTTGGCGTTCGGCTGCGTTCGCCAGCCACTGCTCGCCAGCGGCGTTGGCCGCGGTGGGAGTGGCGTGTTCCCAGTGAATGAGTTCACGAGATCTGTACCCGTGTTGTTGGTCCACGGTTGTGCAAGTCGAGGGCCGACTGATCTTCGGGAGGTCACATGCCCCGTCAGTACTACTCGTCGGTGCGCCGGCAAATCGTCGCACGCCTGCGATCAGGTGAACCTCGAAGAATCACACGATGACGTCGTACACCACGCCCTTGGACTTGACGCCCGCCCACCGGCCCGACACCCGGCGACCCGTCACATCCACATGGCACAATTAACCCAACTAGCTGGCCGAAACGGCTCAGATCGACCTAGTCAGGCCGCGCGAAAACCGAGGCTAGCACGCCTGCAAACGGAAGGTATTGATTCAATGCACCCTACATTGCCAGCATCGCCTCGGCACCCAGTGTTTATTACAGGGTCCGTGCGCTCCGGCACCAGCGCGCTTGTCGACGTGATGTGGCAGATCGGCTACGAAGGCTTTGGAGAGGGGCAGTTCCTTTCCTTGCTTCACTACACCGATGCCGTAGTGGATCAACACTATGACAGGTTTCCATCCACCGACCCAGGCGTGCTGCTGGGATGCATCAACAGGTGGGATCTGAAGCGCAGACTCTTCGAGACGTTTCGGACGGTGGTGAACGATCTGAATCCGAAAGATCCGTGGTTCGACAAGACAGCGGATCCGGGGATGATTTTGGCGAGCCCGATCCTCCGGAAACTATGGCCGGGCTCGGTTTTTGTGTTCGCCAAGCGGCGCGGCATTGAAAACGTAATCTCGCGCATGAAAAAGTTTCCCGGTGAGTCGTTCGAAAACCACTGTGCCGGTTGGGCCGGGAGCATGGCCGAGTGGCGGAACATTCGGCAGCAGTTGCCGCCGGGATGTTTCATTGAGGTCGAGCAGCGCGACATGATTCAGCAACCGGAGCGCACCGCTCGAAGTTTGTGCGCATTTCTGCAGGTGGACAAGAGCGCGGTTCCAGGCGCTTGCAAAGTCATGAGCACTCCTGGCCCGGAGGAGAGCGCAAAAGGAAGCGCCTCCAAGACGTTGTCGCTTGCTGAATCCGGCTGGACGGTAGAACAGACGGAGACGTTTCTCCAACATTGCGAGACTGAAATGAAGGAATTCGGCTACACCATGGATGAGCACTACAGCGCAACTCTGTGACACTCTCGACTACCGGAGCAAGCGCGGAAATAGCTTGGCGGATGCGGGCTCGTTGTTGTGGACAGGATTTGATGGCTGGTACGTGAATCGATGGTGACCGGGCAGGGCGAAGCCACCCGGCGTAGCCGGATTTGAGTGTCAGGAGTTTCGGGCGCTTCCGGTTTTAGAGTGCATTGATCTGTTGGATGAGGTTGCCGCAGTGCAGGAGTGAGCGGATTCGGTAGTGGGTGAGGTTTCGGGATCCGAGCGTCCGGCGATGGATTCCAGCGGCGCCACCCGCGAAGGCGCCTGCGTCGCCGAAACCACCAAACTGGTGGATCTGTCGAAATGGTGGACCGGCACCCGGCTGACCCTATAATGGTGTTGGCCGACCCGCTGTTTCACGAGGAAGGGGGCGGATGCCGCGTGCTTACGCCGAGGACGATGCGCCGCCCGAAGTTCCTCGAGGACTCCGCTCCATCTAGGTCACTCAGGGCGCCGGCGGAAATTACCTTATGACCGTCGTGGAGGGTGCTGGCAAGAACGTTCGACATCATCAGAGCCCGCCGAAGGTGAGCGCGGGAACGTCGCCTCCGAAGCGAGCTGCGCCAGTTAGCGCGACACTTTCCTCCGATACTGCCCCCGAAGATTTTGATGAGTCAGCCTATCTCGCAGCGTTTCCGGACGTCGCAAGATCCGTCAAGGCCGGAGAATTTCTTTCGGCATTACAGCACTACGAGTCTAATGGTCAGCGCGAGGGCCGTCTTGCGGACCCTCATTATGAGGCGCTGGTTCGCGCCGACACAGCCGGATTTCCCGTAGCTTACGTGGATAAAGTCTACGGTTGCAAAGACGGGCAATGCCTGGTCTTGGGCTGGGTAAACGACGACGAACAGGATCCCGTCAGCAAACTGGTGCTGCGGAACGCCCGTGGTTTGCGCGGTTCAACGACGGCGTTCTACCGGTACATCCGTGAGGATGTCACAAGCTTTCTGGAACTGCCGGAGCACAGAAGGCTCGCTTTCTGGGCGATTGTAGCGATCGAAAGGCCCGAAACCATGAGGGCACCGGCCGAATTGACCCTCTCGGTAGGAGCCGAGCGCAAAACATTCGAGTGTCAAATCCACCCGGTGGACGAGGAAAGATTCAGGGAGCTTGCTCTTGGCCAGCTGGATACGACCCAAACCGTCGGGCATGCTCCCGTGGAAACCTTTCGCTACTTGGACGCTGGATTAGGAAGTTTGCTGATCGCGTTGAGTCTCAAGATTTCGAGGCGGATTGCCCTGGGCGCACAGACGGTTCAAATTGGCGTGGCGCCGGCTCGCCCGAAAGCATCAATCATCGTATGTCTGTTCGGCAAGCCGGAATTGCTTACTATTCAGTGTGCACTCTTCTCGAAGTGCCGTGGCATCGAAAACTACGAATTCATCTACGTCTCGAATAGTCCCGAAATGGCAGACTTGCTGATCAAGGACGCTACTATCGCGAACCGGATCTATGGAATGCCGATCACGCTGATTCTTATGCCGGGCAACGCGGGGTTTGGCGTCGCCTATAACACGGCGGCCAACGCCGCGCGCAGTGCTCGCCTTCTGATAGTCAATCCAGACATTTTTCCGATGGATCCGGAATGGCCGTTGCAGCATAGCCGGATCGTGAACGATCTGCCCCCGGAGCAAGTTGCGCTGTTTGGCGCGCCCTTGTATTACGACGACGGGTCGTTGATGCACGGGGGTATGTATTTCGAAGTGGACGTAGAATTCTCTTTTCGGGGTCAGCAAGCCACGCGCTGCGAGATGCTCAGAGTGGAACACTATGGCAAGGGAGCGCCGCCGCATACGAACCCTTTTCTTGTCTCACGCCCGGTTCCAGCCGTGAGCGGGGCCTTCATGTCTGTCGAACGCGAGTGGTTCGAGTCGTTGGGGGGGTTCTCGCCGGAATACATGTTCACACACTTCGAGGATGCTGACCTTTGCCTCAAGAGCTTCAGCGCCGGCAAGCCGGCTTGGCTCCATTACCTGCCGTTCGTGCATTTCGAGGGCAAGGGGTCTGTATACCGTCCAGTTCACGCAAGCGGACGTGTGGTGAATCGATGGCATTTCACCAAACTCTGGGGCGAAATCGTGAAGAAGAGCCTCAACGGACCTGCGTCACAAGCTTTCTCGACTCAGGCTCACCGCTGAGCGCGCACTGAGAACAACTTTGAAGATGAGGGAAATGACCGAAACGGAGAGCAACGCTAAAGTTCTCATTGTCAGTCTCCACCATCCCGAATTGATGCGGGGCGGTGCGCAGCAGATCGCCTATGAACTATTCCAGGGATTGCAGAACGAACCAGGCATCGAACCGGTGCTTCTGGCTTCGACCGATATGGCGTATCCGGCATTGTATAAAGCCGGCGCCTGCATCACTGGCTTCGACCAGCGGCCGAACGAATTCCTATTCCTACCGGCCGAATACAACGGTACCTGGCATCGGACATCCTCAGTCCGCCTGGTCGAGGCCTACTGTGAATTTCTTGAGACCATTCGGCCCGATATCGTTCATTTTCATCACTTCCTGACTTATGGCATTGATTTGCTCAGCTTGACCAAGCGAGTTCTGCCCAATGCGCGCCTTGTTTTCACGTTTCACGAATTTCTCAGCATCTGCGACGCGAACGGACACATGGTGCGACGGACCGATCAATCGCTGTGCTCGCAAGCGAGCTCCGTTCGTTGTCATCAGTGCTTCCCCCATCTCCCGCCCGAACACTTTTCGTTGCGGAAGATGTGGTTCATGCGCCACCTGCAGGAAGTGGACGTTTTTACCTGTCCCAGCAGCTTCATGATCGACCGCTATGTAGCGTGGGGAATCGATGCGGGAAAGGTCCGTCACGTATCGAACGGTCAAGCTGACTGCACCGGTGGTTCAATGCTTCCCGCTTTTGACGGTCCAAAGAACCGCTTCGGCTTCTTTGGACAGATGGTCGACATCAAGGGTATTCAGATCATCCTCCGAGCGGTGGCAATCCTTCGGGAGCAGGGCTTCACAAACTTCAAGGTTGAGTTGAATGGCGACAACCTCCGCTATGGCACGCCGGCGCTCACAAAGGAAATCGAAGATTTCTTCACCGAAGAGAATGAGCGCCCTTTTGCGCAGCGAATCGTGCATAGCAATGGTTCCTACCAAGTAGATCAATTGGCTAGCCGAATGGCACGCGTTGACTGGTCCATTGTGCCTTCCCTCTGGGAAGAGGCTTTTGCCCTCGTGGTTTCGGAGGCGTGGGCGTTCCGCCGCCCAGTCATCTGTTCCGATGTTGGGGCTCTAGCCGAGCGCGTCACGGATGACGTTGATGGCATCCACTTTACCCGAGGTGACCCCTACGCCCTGGCCGCAGTCATGCTGAGAGCCTGTACGGAAACTGGCCTTTGGGAGCGCCTTTCCGGCGCGATCCCTGAACCGCCGTCCGTTGCGGCAATGGTAGCGGGATTCCTCGACGTTTATGGCCTTAAACAAAAGCCAAACGGCTCATCACTACGGCGACCGGTGAGCCGAGGAAAGGTCGCAAACGGAACTGATGCACCAATGAAAACGCAGAGACCGTCCCGCCGGCCGGCACGGATATCGAATTCGCGATAACATTCTTTTGGTTTGTCTCGAAAAGAAATCGCGCACTCGACGATCGTAGGCGGAGTACGCCTCTTTAGAAATTGCCGTAATTGAAATAGACTGCGGAATGAATGTTCGAGAAATCGACGACGTAGGCCAATTGGTCTCTTTCGGCCATAATTCCTCGGGTTTCGAAAATCGCGCCACCCAGACGCTAAGAAAGTACTTGCGCAACGATTCCGGCCAGTCATTGAGAGACCCGGTGTAAATGAACTTCGAGTTTTGAAATGTAAAGTAGTAGTTCTCGAAGCTCGTACATACAGGCGTATCCATAAAAGTTGCGAAACATAAAGTGGCTCTTCTGATTGACCAGCTTCTAGTCTTCTTCAACCAGCGGGCTGGAAGTCCGCCGGAGCTGGCGCGGCGCCCCAGACCGCCCGGAATGGCACCGCACCGATCCCGGTAGCGACACCGGCCCGAGGCGTGGCGCCGCAACCTGGATCACGATCCGCCGTCCTGAAGAACGATCCTGGCGTTCCTCATCGACCAGCCTAGGTCGGCCGGACCACCACCGTGCTGGATCTCGGCGTTCAGGTGAAACATGGTCAGGCGGTAGTCGGCCGGATCTTGTGAAGCGTTCGCATTCGGATACTGGTCCCTAACCCGGTCGAGGCCGAAGCTGAAGGCGCGCCTCGTAACGGCATAGGAGAACGTGCGCCAGCCGCGCCAGGGTGTTCCGGTGAAGTGATCTGACCCGGGAACCCGCAGCAGGGTGGGACTGCCGTCGTCGTCCGGGGCGTTGATCAAGATGCTCCGGGACTCTGCGTCGAAGGCGATGTCCACGCTGTTCGAATCCCCGTGGCCGTTGAAGAACAGCTTTGAGCCGTAGCTCAGCTTCGTCCCCGATACCCGGTCGGTGAACTCCAGGTCTGCGACGATGTAGGCAAGGCTCCCGGGCCGGTCCGCGTCGGAAGCCATGGGCACCTGCAGCTCGAGCGACACCAACAGCGCCTGGGCGGGGTCGGAATAGGGGCGGGCCGTGGATGCGTCGCTCCAGCGGAACGCTGGGGTGATCATCAGCTTGCCGAAGTCGGTTGCGGGCGAAACCTCCTGGGCGTTCAGGTAGGCACCGACGACTCCGCCCTGGGCCTGGACCGTGGTCGTTCCGTAGCGGTCCTCGAAGCCAAGCTGATGTTCCAGCGGCGGTGTGGGGTAAAAGCCGGTCTCGTCGCCGGCGGTCCAGGACGTGGGAACCAGTGTCCCGTCAGACCGTTTCGGATTGGCTTGCCAAAGAACCAGGACCAACCGGTCCGCCGGCAGCGGATTGGGGTGCAGCGGGTCCGCCAGCGGAACCAGAAAGGACCGCGCCAGGTCGTCGACGGCGGCCTGCTCGAACAGCACTTTCGGTGCCTGCGCGCCGGCTTCCGCAATGCCGGCGCGCGTCAAGATGGCGATTAGCGTTAGACCGGCCACGACCCGGCGCACAGGGGTGATCCGACGCAAGCGCGGGCTCGCTCTTTGCGCGGCGCGCACCGGGAATGAGCGCCGGATTGCCCGCCCGGCTGCGACGGCACCTGCGCGAAACGGCATCGTGCGTCCGCCTGGCGCGACCGCGTCAGGCCGGGACACGGTCCGCCGCCGGCGGGGCGGCCGTCGGCGGTACCGGGCTGCGTCCCTCAAAGAACGCGTAGTCGATGAAATGGCCGTGCGCGGTGGCAATGACCCGGCATTTCACGGCGGCGGCGACATCGGGATGGCGCCGGCAGAACCAGGCGTCGTCGAACGGCAGGAGCGGAATGAAGGAGTGCAGAACGTCTTTGAACGCCGCATGGCTGACCGTGTCGGGCAGGCCGCGCTCCCAGTGTGCCACCCGCGCGCTTACGCACCGCGGCCCAGTGAGAGGTGGAGAGGGAAGGAGCCTGCACCGCCTGCCTGGGCCACTCGAGCCAGTGCAGATACGGGTCCGACGCCTCGGCGTTCCAGTGCGCATTGCGGTCAGTGTATTCGGTGACATCGAACACCGGTAGGGACTGTGGCTGCCCGCGGCGCGATGACTGAGATAGTGGCGCGGCGGGCTGACGCCGGGACCGAGCCCGTGGGCGTCGCAGCGGGCGAGGTCGTCACCTACCAGGCGTTCGGCCACGACCTCAATGTCGTCGGCCGGGTGCCGATTCGCTGCTGGAACTCTCAGGATCAGACCGCGATCGCTGGAGGTCATCACGATGTAGCAGGCGGACCGTCAGTCCGTCGATCCCGGGTGACGGCGACCCCGCGTCCGCCGAAGTGAGCAACGGGTGCTGCAGCCAGGCGTCGGCGGTACCCGTCACAAAATCGAAGGTAACGACGAGGCTTCTCGGCGAGTCGACCACGATGAGCCGATCACCGACCCGGGTCATTCCTTTGTCGCCCAGCACATCTGGGAGGTCGCAGACCGCCTTAACCCCGGTGGCGGTGAGCCCGTCCAGCGCCGAAGCCGCGCTGCTGAATGGAAACTGGTTGAGGCCATCGGCAAGAGTCGCCAGGGAACTGGGCTACCCGGATGCGGTTCGCCGAGCGGTTACCTGACCGAGGATGAAGTTTGCACGGTCGTGAAAACTTTCGACTCGTGGAGAATTTACCCGCCCGGGTAATTCACCACCGCCGAAGCCGGTTTGCACGCGCGGCGAGGAAGTCTGCCGACTGACCGCTCTGGCAAACATTGCCGGGCGCTGGCAATCGCGGCGCACGTTGGCGTCGCCAGCTTGCGCGTCCCGGGCAAATCCGTTGCGGCGCAGCGGCATTAGAGACGTAGGCGGGGGCAAAGTCCGTTGCAGCGCCACGGCATTCGACGTGGTCGGCAGAGGGCCGGCTGAGACGGTGAAGGTGGGATCGCCCTGCGCTGGCCGTGCCGCCACCGCCCGCGCCGCCTACGCCGCCTGTTCGGCTCGCGGCGGTACCGCCGGTGGCGCTGCGGGTACCCACGAGAGAATCGAGCGCACCCGCCGACTACGCAAATTGGACGTAGTCACAACCGCGGTGGACCGGTGAGGGTGGGTGGTACGCTTCCATGACTGGACCGCGATGTCGCTCATGGAGGTCATGTCACCGGTGTCGAACGACACCTCGCCGATCGAAGGCATCCTGCTCGCCGCCAGTTTGCCCGATACGGAGATTTTGGCCCGTGTGGCCGGCATCGGCCCGAATGTCGTCGCTGAGGTGATGCTGGCCGAGGTCGCCTGCCGGGCAGCTCTACTCGACGGCCCCGCGGATAGGGTGGTCATTCAGTGCGACCTAAGCTTCGGCAGCGAGCGGCTAGGCTATTTGCTCGTGCTGGGCAACGGTGGCGCCTACGTCGAGAAGGGTTGGGATGCCAAGGTTCCCGCGACCCTCCGGCAGGGCTTAGTAGACATGCTCCGCGAGATCTTTGGTCCGCCGGGACCGTACGGTGCGACCCGGGAGCTTCTGAATAAGGCGGGTGAGGCGGCGGCTTTGAAGAAGCCGGGAGCGGCGGCCGTTGTTGTCGGGTTGCGGCAAGTGGTCGCTGCGCTGTCGCAGGGTCCGAACAGTTTGTCCGATCTCGCGGTCCGGTTCGGCTCAGACAAGTGGGGCTTCCACTGGTACACACCGCATTACGAGAGGTACTTCGAGCCGTACCGTGAGCTAGCTGTGAAGGTTCTTGAGATCGGGGTGGGCGGCTACAACGCGCCTGATGCCGGCGGCGAATCACTGCGCATGTGGAAACACTATTTTCGGCGCGGCCTCATCTACGGACTGGACGTTTTTGCAAAGACGGGCATTGCCGAGAGCCGGCTGCAGGTCTTGCAAGGTGACCAGGGTGATGAGCGATTTCTCGACTCGATGGCCCGCCAATTCGGCCCCTTCGACATCGTCATCGATGATGGCAGCCACATCAGCCGCGACGTCATTGCCTCTTTCAACGCCCTATTCCCACACGTGCGGCCCGGTGGCCTCTACGTAGTCGAAGACCTGGCGAGCTGATACTGGCCGGGCTGCGGCGGCAATGCCGACCCCTCGGCTCAAGGCACTTCCATGGCCATGGTCAAGACCTTGCTGGATGGGCTGAACCATCAGGAGCAAATACGCGATGCCGACCGTCAACCGTCTGTGACGGAACTGACAGTCACCGCCGTTCACGTCCACCATGGCCTCGCCCTGATCGAAAAGGGACTCAACACCGAACAGGGAGCCCCGATCGAATGGCGCGGACAGGCGACCGAGATCGGCGTGGTATCTAGCCCCGATGTTTCTTCAGGGTGACGTGGTGGCCTGATCGCGGGCTCAAAGAGCGGTTCCAACACCAGCCTCAGGCTCTCCTGAACAACCCGACCCTTTATCGTCGGAATCCCCAACTTCCGGACTTTGCCGCTGCCACCCGGTTTGGGGATCTTGCGTTCCCGCACGGGAAGCGGACGAAGCGAGCCGTCCTTCAAATTGAGTTCGCAGGCCATCCAGAAACCCGGGCATCGCGCAGCGAAGGCAGCGCCGCCAGCACGTCGCGCTCGACTCCTCATCAGCCAGGTGCCTGATCGGCCAAGGGTGCTAACCAATATCGTTGACTCTCGACATGCCTCGTCGGCTGGGGCGAAGCCCTGTTAGATCTAGACG
>CAVQSX010000007.1:0-242799 GCA_963715905.1 uncultured Actinomycetota bacterium | reverse complement strand
CCTCGCGCGGTAGCCCGGTCGAATTGAACCCACGCCCCCCCGGGCGGCTAGATCGGAGGGACCGAAGGGAATAAGTCACCCGATGACTTTATTCACCACCTGTCGAGCAGCTTCCTGCACCTCCGCCAAGTGAGCGGGCCCGTTGAAAGATTCGGCGTAGATCTTGTACACATCCTCGGTCCCGGACGGTCGGGCAGCGAACCACGCGTTGGCCGTCGTGACCTTGAGCCCACCCAGCGGCGCACCGTTACCGGGCGCGGTGGTCAACTTTGCGGTGATGGGCTCACCTGCCAACTCGGTGGCGGTGACCTGCTCGGGCGACAGCTTGGCCAGCCGCGCTTTCTGCTCGCGGTCAGCCGGGGCGTCGACCCGCGCGTAGTAGGGGGTGCCGTAATCGCAGGCCAGTTCCTGATAACGCTGCGACGGCGTGGCACCGGTAACGGCCAGGATCTCGGAGGCCAGCAATGCCAGGGTGATGCCGTCCTTATCGGTGGTCCACACCGATCCGTCGCGACGCAGGAACGACGCCCCCGCCGACTCCTCGCCGCCGAAACCGATGGTGCCGCCGATCAGCCCGTCGACGAACCACTTGAACCCGACCGGCACCTCGACCAGCTTGCGGTCGATGCCGGCGACCACCCGGTCAATGATCGAGGAGCTCACCGCGGTCTTGCCGACGGCGATCCCCGCCGGCCAGGACGGCCGGTGGGTGTAGAGGTAGTCGATGGCCACCGCCAAATAGTGGTTCGGGTTCATCAGCCCCCCGTCGGGGGTGACGATGCCGTGCCGGTCGGAATCGGCGTCGTTGCCGGTTGCGATCTGGTAGCGGTCCGGGTGGCGATGACGTTAATAAGCCCGGCCATCGCGTCCGGCGAACTGCAGTCCATCCGGATCTTGCCGTCGTGGTCGAGCGTCATGAACCGCCAGGTCGCGTCGACCAGCGGATTGACCACGGTCAGGTCGAGGTTGTGCCGTTCGGCGATCGCGGCCCAGTAGTCCACGCTGGCCCCGCCGAGTGGGTCGGCGCCGATCCGCACCCCGGCCTTGCGGATGATGTCGACATCGACCACGTTGGGCAGGTCGTCGACGTAGCTGTCCAGATAGTCGTGACGCTGCACCGTCTGCAGGGCCCGGGCCAACGGGATGCGCTTCACCCCTGCGCCACCGGAACGCAGAATCTCATTGGCACGCTTGGCGATTGCGTTGGTCGCGTCGGTGTCGGCCGGGCCGCCGTTGGGCGGGTTGTACTTGAAGCCGCCGTCGGACGGCGGGTTGTGCGACGGAGTCACCACGATCCCGTCGGCCAGCGCCTCGGTACGCCCGCGGTTGTAGGTCAGGATCGCGTGGCTGATCGTCGGTGTCGGCGTGTACCGGTCGGCGGAGTCGATCATGGCGACAACGTCGTTGCCGGCTAGCACCTCCAGCGCCGACACCCATGCGGGTTCAGAGAGCCCATGGGTGTCGCGGCCGATGAACAACGGCCCGGTGGTGCCGTGGGCGGCCCGGTATTCGACGATGGCCTGAGTGATCGCCAGGATGTGGGCCTCGTTGAATGCCCCGTTGAGCGCTGAGCCGCGGTGACCCGACGTGCCGAACGCCACCTGTTGGGCTACCTCGTCGGGATCGGGTTGGATCGAGTAGTACGCGGTTACCAAGTGGGGCAGATCGACAAGGTCTTCGGGCTGGGCCGGCTGACCGGCACGCGGGTGGGCCATGCCTAACAATTCTGCCCCTGCCCGCATCGTATGTCGCCCTATGCTGCAAAGCGTTCACCGGCATATCGGAAGGATTTGACCTGTGGCGAGCCACGACTATCGCGAATTGGGCGCGATCTTCGCCGGCGGGGCACTGGGTGCCCTCGCGCGAGCGACGCTGGGCACGCTCGCGGTCCCCGATCCATCGAAGTGGCCATGGCCGACGTTCACCGTCAACGTCGTCGGCGCCGTCTTGCTCGGTTACTTCACCACGCGCCTGCTGGAGCGGCTACCGCTATCGAGCTACCGGCGCCCCCTGCTCGGCACCGGATTGTGCGGCGGATTAACCACCTTCTCGACCATGCAGGTCGAGACGCTGAGAATGCTCGAAAGCGGCCACTGGGCACTGGCGGCTTGCTACACCATCAGCAGCATCGTGCTGGGACTGCTGGCGCTACACGTGGCCACCGCTTTGGTGCGCCGGGTGCGGGTGCGCTCGTGACCGCGACAACGGTCTTGACCTGGGCTTGCGTCATGCTCATCGGCGGCATCGGGTCGGTACTGCGTTTCCTGGTTGATCGCACGGTGGCACGCCGGGTGGCGCGTCCATTTCCGTTCGGCACGCTAACGGTGAACATCAGCGGTGCCGCGTTGCTGGGGTTCCTCGGCGGCCTGGCCTTGAGCAAGGAGGCGGCTCTGCTGGCCGGCACCGCGTTCGTCGGCGCGTACACCACCTTTTCCACTTGGATGCTGGAAACCCAGAGACTCGGCGAAGAGCGCCAAACATGGGCGGCAGCCGCCAATATCGTCGTCAGCGTGGTACTCGGTATCGCCGCGGCGTTTCTCGGACAATGGGTTGCGGAGCAGCTATGAACGAGCCGTGCTTGAAGTTGACCGCCTACTTCGCCGAGCGCCAACGCGCAGTCGGCCATGCCGCCAAAGGGGGCCAAGACGGCCGGTTTCTGGCCGACTCGATGCTAGATCTGTTCGGCAAAAGCAACGTCGCAACCAGCGTTATGTTGCGAGGTATCGCCAGCTTTGGGCCGAGCCACGAACTGCGCGATGATATTTCGCTGAGCCTGTCCGAAGATCCGGCGGTGGCGATCGCCGCAGTCGACACCGAACCGAAGATCCGTTCCCTAGTCAACGACGTGGCCGCGATGACCGGTCGCGGACTGGTGACCCTGGAGCGGGCGCGGTTGGTCACCCCGCAACTGGGGACCAGCGTGCCGCGCGACCTCATCGACGATAACGGTGGCCACAACGGGGACGCCGCCAAACTCACCGTCTACGTGGGCCGCCAGGAGCGCGTCGCAGGAAAGCAGGCGTACTACGCGATATGCGAACTGCTGTATCGCCACGGATTCGCCGGTGCCATAGTGCTTCTCGGTGTCGACGGCACGGCGCATGGCGAGCGCCGCAGGGCCCACTTTTTCGGCCGCAACGTCAACGTTCCGGTGATGATCGTCGCCATCGGATCTACGGTGCAGGTTTCCGCCGCCGCAACGGAACTCGCCGCTATGATCCCCAATCCATTGCTGACCGTCGAACGGGTGCGACTCTGCAAACGCGACGGCGAGCTGTTCGCGCGCCCGCAGCAGCTGCCGGCCACCGACGACCAAGGACGCACCCTGTGGCAAAAGCTGATGGTCTACACCGCCGAAGCCACCCGGCACGACGGGCTGCCGATCCACCGCGCGTTAGTCCAACAATTGCTGCGTTCCAGGACGGCCCGCGGGGCGACGGTGCTGCGCGGCATGTGGGGATTCTACGGCGATCATAAACCGCACGGAGACAAACTCTTTCAGATTGCTCGCCGGGTTCCGGTGACAACCATCATCGTCGACACTCCGGAGTCGATTGCGCGCAGTTTCGATATCGTGGACGGGTTGACATCGCGCCACGGGTTGGTAACCAGTGAGATGGTCCCGGCGGCGTTATCCCTCGACGAGAACGAACGACTCGGCGACATCACGCTGGCGCGGCACGACTACTGACGCACGCCATCAAGCAGCGCGTCAACCGTGCCGGTCTACAGTTGGCCAGTGACGACCACCGCCCCGTCAGTGCCCAAGACCTGGGAAGACATCACACCCGAGTGGATGTCGGCGGCACTGGCCACCGAATGTCCCGGTGCCGTGGTCGAGGCGGTGACCGTCGTGGGTCGCGACGACGGGACAAATCGGCGCGCCCGACTGGGCTTGACCTATACCGCGGGCTCGACCTGCAATGGACCGGCGACCGTTTTCGCCAAGGCCGCCGATCCCGCGCACAAAGACCTGATTCGCTTGACCAGCGGCATGTTTCACGAGCCGCGACTATTTATGAACGACGTGGCCTTGCCGCTAGAACATCCCGTCGTCTACGGCGCCGCAATCGACGAGGCCGCCTACGACTTCGTGATGATCATGGAGGACCTCACCACGCGAGGCGCCGATCCCCGCGATGGCACCCGGCCAATGACCGTCGAGCAAGTCGCCACCGGCATGCACGGGCTGGGCCGGATGCACGGTAAATACTGGGGCGAACGTGTCCTGCACGAACCCGCACTGAACTGGCTAGAACCGTTCCTGACGTGGGAAGGCATGCAGTTTGCGCCCCTGCCGGCGGCGCTGGAACAACTTGGCGACGACGCGCCTGAAGAGGTCCTGTCGCTGACCATCGACCGGCTGATCGATTCCATCTGGAAGCCCTACATCAACACGCTAACCACCTCGCCACAGACCTTGCTGCACGGCGACCCGCATATCGGCAATACCTATCTGCTGCCGAGCGGTGAGGTGGGCTTCCTTGACTGGCAGGTTGCCCGTCGGGGCAATTGGTCGCTGGATGTGGGCTACTTCCTGCAGGGCGCCTTGACGGTTGAGGATCGGCGCCGCAGCGAGCGCGACCTCCTCGAGGAGTACCGCGGCGCGCTCGGGCTGCCCGCGAACGAGCTGCCGAGTTCGGAGGAGATCTGGCTGCGCTACCGGGCGTCGGTGGCGCACGGGCTGACGTTGTGGCTGGTCACCGCGAGCGCCGGAGCATGGCAGCGGCGCGACATCGCCGTCTCGCTGGCGCAGAAGTATTCGTTCGCCTACGGCGACCTCGATACGGCATCGGCGTTGGCTGAAATCACCCGGTAGCCACCGGCATCCACTGGTCGGCCAGAGCCGCAACCCAGGCGGATGCGGCGGCGGGATTATCCGGCGGCGCCTCGACGAGAACCAATTCGTCGACGCCCAACTCGGCAAGCGCGGCGACGTCGCCAATTTGGGGTCGAACCAAGGCCACGGCCAGCCGCAATTCGGCACGGTCGCGCCCTGATTCGGCACACAGCCGCACGAGCTTTTCGATTCTCTCGCGCACCCCGGTGATGCCATTGAGGTTGAACCCGTACCAACCGTCTGCCCAAGCCGCCACCCGCCGCAGCGCCGCATCGCTGTTGCCCCCGGCCACGACGGGGATACGACGATCGCGAACGGGCTTGGGGTTGACCCGGATCGAGTTGAACCCGAAGAACTTCCCATCGAAGGAGCCGACGTCCTCGAGCCACAAGGTGCGCATCGCGGCCACGTATTCGGCGGTGCGGGCCCCGCGATGCGCGAAAGGCACTCCGAGAGCGTCGAATTCCTCCTTGCACCATCCGATGCCCACGCCGAGCGTGAGCCGTCCGCCGCTCAACCGATCGAGGCTCGCGGCCTGTTTCGCCACCACCACCGGGTTGTGTTCGGGCAG
Organism: uncultured Actinomycetota bacterium; assembly: GCA_963715905.1. Lineage (GTDB taxonomy): Bacteria > Actinomycetota > Actinomycetes > Mycobacteriales > Mycobacteriaceae > Mycobacterium. The sequence continues at coordinate 237,388 of CAVQSX010000007.1, read as the reverse complement.
CAGTAACACGCCGGTGGCGAGCATGATCCGAGACGACGCGGCGGCCGCGAAGCTCAATGTGATCATCGGGTCGAGCCAATCAGCTTCGGCCGCAACGGCGATGACGCCGTCGTCGGAGTACGGGTACCGCGAGTCGGGTCGGTCCACCATCACGACGTGTTCGCCCACCCAAAGGGTGGCGAAACCGTGGTCATCCGCCGCGGATGCGACGGCATCGATCACCGCTCGGTCCGCACCGGCACCGATTCCCAGCGCGTGCAACCCCAGGCGCATCCGATGATCGTCTCACGCCTGCCGGCTGCTGCTGCTGAGCAGCTTCGCCAGGACCGCCGCGTGGCTGCCTTCCGCCTGGCGAGTGGCGGTGACCAGGGTTACCGAGCCGCGTTTGGTCAGCGTGCGCAATTCTTCTAGTGCCGGGCTGCCAGACAGCTCCGTCTCATAGCGCGACGCGAATTCGTCGAAGCGGTCCGGTTCGTGGTGGTACCACTCACGCAGTTCGTTCGACGGCGCGACGTCTTTGCACCAGATGCCCACCCGTGGGTCTGCTTTGCGGATTCCTCGCGGCCAGAGGCGGTCCACCAGGACACGCTGTCCGTCGTCCGGACTGACGTCGTCGTAAATCCGTGCTACCCGGATAGGGCGCTTGGCGGCCATCAGCTTAGGGCCGTGGCATTGCTGCGTGCCTCACCCTCCACCTCCTCGAGACTGAATGCACACGTTACGCCCATCTGGTATAGTCGAACATATGTTCGATAAATTGATGTCCGTCGACCCCGGGACTGAGCTATCCGGGGCCGACGAATCGGCGTTGATCGAATGCATCGCGGAACTGGAGAGAGTCAAATCGGCGGCCTCGGCAGGCCAGGCGCGAGCGGCGGCCGCCCTGGACGCGGCACGTCGAGCTGCCGAAGCGGCCGCCGGCATGCCATCCGAGCGGCGCGGCCGTGGTGTTGCCAGCGAGATCGCCCTGGCGCGCCGGGACTCACCTGCCCGGGGCGGCCGGCATCTCGGCTTTGCAAAGGCCCTCGTGCACGAGATGCCGCACACACTGCGCGCGCTGGAATCCGGAGCGCTCTCGGAGTGGCGCGCCACCCTGATCGTCCGCGAAAGCGCCTGTTTGGAGGTTGAGGACCGGCGCACCCTAGATGCCGAGATGTGCCGCGACCCGGCGGTCCTCGAAGGGATGGGCGACGCGCGGGTGGCCGCTGCCGCGAAGGCGATCGCTTACCGGCTGGACCCGCACGCCGTCGTCGATCGGGCAGCCAAGGCCGAGAACGAACGCACGGTCACCATCCGCCCGGCGCCCGACACTATGACATATGTGACCGCGCTGTTGCCGGTAGCTCAAGGGGTTTCGGTATACGCCGCCCTTCGCCGCGAAGCCGACACCCGCAGCGACGGGCGCTCGCGCGGACAGATCATGGCAGACACCCTGGTCGAGCGGGTCACCGGCCGCGACGCGGCGGTTCCGACTCCAATCGCGGTCAACCTCGTTTTGTCGGATGACACCTTGCTCGGCGGTGACACCACGCCGGCTGATATAGCCGGCTACGGTCCGATCCCTGCGGCCGTCGCCCGCGAAATGGTGACGCGCTCCGTCGCCGACCGACGGTCCCGGGCGACGCTGCGCAGGCTCTACACCCATCCCGGGACCGGGGCACTCGTATCGATGGAATCGCGGGCACGGTTGTTTCCCCGCGGGCTGGCCACCTTCATCGAGTTGCGCGATCAACGTTGCCGCACTCCGTACTGCGACGCACCGATTCGGCACCGAGACCATGCTCAACCCTGGGCCGAAGGTGGCCCGACGACCGACGAGAACGGGCTCGGGTTGTGCGAGCGCTGCAATTACGCCAAAGAAGCTCCCGGCTGGCGGGTAAGCACAAGCGTCGACAAGAACCACACGCACACAGCTGAATTCACTACCCCAACGGGTAAGCGATACCGGTCTGGAGCACCGCCGCGCGGGCCGGCAATCACGATCAGCAATCTCGAGGTCCGAGTTGGCATCGCGCTTGCTCGGCACGCCGCCTAGCACTCAGTAGTGGTAGGTATCCGACGGAGCGGGCGTGTGAACCGATTCGTCATCGAAGTCGGAGGCCTCGATGCCGTATGAACGAGCCAGCTCGAGGATTTTGGTGGCCCGGGCGATTCGCGGCAGGTCGGAACCGTTTCGGATCTCTCCCCCGTCACGTTCGAACTCGGCGAAAAACTCTTTGGACCAGGCGATCTCGTCCTGCGATGGCGATAGTCCCCCGTTTACCACCGAACACTGGTCCGGTGAAAGGCAGATCTTGCCCGTCATTCCGAATTCGACGGACACAGCTGTGGCCTCGATGAGCTTCAATGCGTTGGAGCCAATGGTTGGCCCATCGATCGCGCTGGGCAGGTTGGCCGCCTTGGCTGCGATGGTGAAGCGTGACCGTGCGTAAGCCAGGGTAGACGGATCGTCGCCAAAGCCGGTGTCACGGCGAAAATCACCGATGCCGAAGGCCAATCGGAAAGTTCCCTTGGTCGCGGCGATCTCGGCGATACGCTCAAGACCCCGGGCCGTTTCCACCAGCGCCACAATCGGGACGTTGGGCAGTCGTTTCGCGGTCTCGGTGACGTGGTCCACCGATTCGACCATCGCCAGCATCACCCCACCGACTGAAGTATCGACCAACGCGGCTAAATCATCGGCCCACCAAGGCGTGCCGAAGCCGTTGATGCGAACCCAGTCGGTGTTTCCGGCGGCAAGCCAACGAACTACGTTGTCGCGGGCCGCATCCTTGTCCTTCGGCGCGACGGCATCCTCGATGTCGAGAACGACGATGTCGGCGCGCGAGTGCGCGGCGGACTGGAACCGGTCGGCATGCGCCCCGTTGACCAGCAACCAACTCCGGGCAAGAACCGGATCGATGCGGGAACCGACGTCAGCCGGATCCACCGCCTGGCTGTTGGCGTGGTCATCCATTGATTTATTCCCCTAACCTAGCGATTTGACGGGTAAGGCCGGGATCTCTGGAATCAGCAGATGAGCTGGACGATCCTGGCCCCAGTGCAGGGTTACAGTGCCGCGATGCGATCGCACGTAGCGGGATGGAAACGCTCCGAAGAGTGGATTGACCGGTGCCAGCCATCGCGCCGCAACAAGCAGTCGCAGTTGTTCTCCCGCGCGGAACAGAGTCGCCGAAGGGCCCAATGCGATGTCGACCGCCACGATCTCGCCGGGGCTCAGTGGCTGCGGGTCGGTAAACGTTGGTACCGGCTCCCACGGCCGGGATTCACTGGGGTCAATCCGCCGCAGCGCCGCGCGCTGCCATCCGGTGGCCATGCGGTCACGGCCGTAGCCGAACGATCCCTCGAACGGAACAAACCTTCCGTCGCGCCATTTCTCCACTCCGACAAAGAGATTAGCGTCATCGCAGTCGGCGGTTTCAACCCACAGCCGGGCACTCATCGGGCCAGTCAGCTCGGTGTCCTCGATGAAGGTCCAGGTGAACGCCGCCGCTCGCGATCGGGTGGGAAATGAGATGTGCCCGCCCGCCAATGGCGGCTCTTCCGCGAGTAAACCGGATGCGGCCAGATAGAGCGGCCGCCATACCGTCCGCGCCAATGGCCACTCGGATTCCTCGCGGACGGCGGTGATTGTGCGTCCGTCCTCGCGCACCTCGAGGCGAACCGATCGGCGAGCGGGCGCCGAGCCGTCGAGCACACCGCGGACGAAAGTGAGTTGTTCGTCGAGCGCTTCGTCGGAGTAGAACGTCGACCACTTGCCGGTTCGGTGGGTGTAGAGACGCGCGTGCGCGGAACCGCTCCTGGTGAACACCCGCATGGATCCGCGGGTGTGCAGCGCCTGATCAGTGAAGCTGCCGCACACCAGCACCGGCACATCAATTTTCGACAGGTCGGGCGTCAGTGACGCCCAAAATCCGTCGCGGAGTGGATGTGTTCGCTGCATCGCCAGCAGGTCGTATGCCTGCCGGATATTGCGTCGCAGCACGGTGCCCCAGACGCGCATAAATCCCTTTTCGCGGATACCTCCCGGCATTGCGAAGTCGCGGTAGGGATCGGAGAAGCCCTCCCAGGGAACGATCGCGCTCAGTGCCGCCGGTCTCAGCGCCGCGGCACCGTACTGGCTGATCGCCAGGTAGGACACCCCCACCATCACGACCCGGCCATCGCTCCACGGCTGCTCGCCGGCCCACTGGACGACGTCGTAAACGTCACGCCCCTCCTGTGGCGACAGCAGTTGCGCAGTGCCCTCGGAGTGGCCGCACCCGCGCAGGTCGGCGTTGACCACCGCAAAACCCCGTTCGACCCACCACGCCGGGTCGGGCGCCTCCCAGCCCGTCAGCGACGAGAACCTCAGCGGTTCGGGTTGCCGCATGATGCGGTACTGAAACGAATAGGTCCACCGGCCACGGCGGCGCGTTGGCAGATTATCCTTTCCGTACGGATGAATCGAGAGGATCACCGGCCAGCGATTTCCCTGTGCCTCACCCTGCGGTCGATACACGTTGGCCCGCAACGTTGTTCCGTCTCTCGTTAAGACGGGCAGGTCACGCTCGACCACTATGTCCGACGGCGCCTGGTAAACCGTGATCGGCGGACGGAGCACTCCGCGCACCCGCTTGATCACGTATGGCAGCACCCCCGGGCGTCGCCACGGTCGATCGAGGATCGGTAGCGTGCCGTTCACCGGGAGAGTTTCGCGAACTCGGCCTGCCACTCGTCCAGACGTCGCAGCGTTTCATCTCGAGGCTCGGTTGGAAGGTCCAGCAAGACCTGCTCCACCCCCAGGTGAAGGTAGCCCTCGACAGCGTTCGCTGTGGGTTCTCCGCCGTGGAAGTTGATGACCGGCACGTCGTCGCCGGCGACGGCGTGCAGTTCCTCGAGTTGACCCGAGAGGGACTTCGCTGACGCGGTCATCGAAAGCCACCCGGCCTTCAGCCGGGCGATGCGCGAAAAGCTCGCAGGCCCGCCTCCCAAGTACAGCGGCGGATACGGCCGCGTCAGCGGCTTCGGCCAACTGAAGATCGGGTCGAAATCCACGAATTCTCCATGGAATTCGGCCTTCTCCTGCGTCCAGATCTCGATCATTGCGCGCAGCCGCTCTTCAACAACGCGCCCGCGCACCTTGGGATCCACGCCATGGTTGGCGATCTCTTCGCGCAACCAGCCCACGCCAACGCCGAAGCGAAACCGTCCCCCCGACACCAGATCCAATGACGCAACCTCTTTGGCCGTCAAGATCGGGTCGCGTTGCGGGATCAAAGCGATACCGGTGCCCAAAACCAATGTCTGGGTGGCGACCGCCGCGGCCGTCAATGCCACGAACGGATCGAGGGTGCGGAAGTACTTCGGTGGAATCGGGCCACCCATCGGATACGGAGTCTTCGCGTCGACCGGGATGTGGGTGTGCTCGGCGAGGAAGAGTGAGTCAAACCCCCGCTGCTCGAGTGCCTGGCCTAACTCCACGGGGCCAATGCCCTCGTCGGTGACAAAAGTCAACACACCGAGACGCACGGTTGCTCCTATCGTCATTGCCAGTGCGGCATTCGCCGCCTCAGCTCGCCGGGACCTCACTTGCCCTGGTTCGGCGCGTCGCGCCCCACAGCCCGACGCCGACGCCGACGATGGCGCCGCCGAGGCCGATGATCTGTTGCGAGCGCTTCAGCTCCTGATGGACACTCAACCCGCCGAGCAGATCGGCCGTGTCGGCGCCGCCCGAGGCCAGAAACCACCCACGGGTGTTTTTGCCGCGCAGCCCCGCCGTCACGAGCAACCCACCGATCAACGCGTCCCGGTATCCCATCGACCGCAATAGCAGTCGCGCCGTCGGCGACGGCATTTCCGGATCACCCCAGAGCCGGTTCGCACGCAGCGGGTCGACGAGAAACTGAACACCGGAGGCGAGTCGGATGCTGCCCACGACGAGCGCGGCACGATCGATCGGCATGGCCGCAGCCTAATACTGCCCATCAATCGGCCGGACACGCGTCCGTGATCTGTAGCGATGCCGGCCAGAACGCCATCATCAATCCGAAGCCCCCGACCTCTGCGCCGGCCGGCAATACCCTTTCCAGGCGCGTCTGAACTTGCTGAGTCTGATCGGGATGAACCAGCGCCCACACCAGGCCGATGGCCAAGTAGGGAATCGCGAGCCACACCGCCAACTCGATCAATGCCTCGATGCTGACCTGGTAGGCCAGCACGCGGCGAAGCGGAGCCAAAGCCCGGTCAGCCCGGTCAAACCACACAGACAAAACCGCACCCCCAGCAGGACAGAGCTTCCGCCGGCCCGGCCACGCTGGCTCCGAGCCTTTTGATTGTATAACTGTGAGAGGCAATCTCGATGAAGGGCCACCGATGCTCACCAAGCTCCGTCAGGTTCTCAGCTACCAGTTGACCATCGCTGAACTGATGGGCATCGCGGTCATCCTCGGCACCCCGTATCTCATCGTCGGCGTCGTTTGGTCGTGTACCCACACTGAGCACCTGCGCCAGATGCGCGGTGCCGACCTGGTGGTCTCGTTCCTGGGCTCAATCGTCTCTTGGCCGGTTCTGCTTTTTTCGAACGTCTGCATGACCTGAGGCTTCGCGCAACACGCTTTCGGGTATCCGTTGACATCTGCCTGTACACGTGTACCGTTTCCATCATACGAAAACCCAGTTTTCGAAATCTGCCCTTCATACCGAGAGGGGACGGCACTGGCCGCTGCGCACCCACAGGCGTGGAACAACCCTCTGTGTTGGCCGCCCCACTCGATCGCTGAGTCCGCCTTAACAACCGGCTCAAACGGCACACCGCTGTCGCGTTGCGTGCGAACGGAGTCCGCGCCCGTTGCTACGTCGCGGGTGCTGAAATCGGGCAAACGCGGTCGCAGCACGCCGCTGTGCCGTGCGCGAATGGTTCCACCAATGACGTTCTCCAGCAAAGAAACCGAGGACGGCGCGACCGTCATGCAATTAATTTCGGCCGATCCGCAAATCAGATTCCTGATGTTTCCTGACTTTCAGACGCAGATCAACGTCGAACCCGAAGGGACGACCGAATGCCAGGATCTGATGGGTATGAGCTTGCGACACATTTCACTTCGATGGCGCCGTCCGAGTTCCGGGGTATGTAAATTCGAGGTCGGGCTGCGTTACGCGCGAGACATATACGTTCCAACCCGCCAAATCCCTTTGGTGCCGCCCGGATCCAGCGACGGCATTGGGTTCGGTGCGCGGCCTCATCGCTTGTCTCCGCAGCTGGAGTAGCGGCCGCGTCAGACGATATGCGCAGCTTGGGTTTACGTTCAGCGTTGCGGTGCGAGCAAGCACCTACGACCTCGCCGACTATGGACTCACACCCGAACATGTCCGTGAGGCATTCAGTCATTGTCTGGACACATACGACGCCTCAGCCTGAGGCGGGGAGGATGAGGGGAGCCGACATGGAGGCCGTCCACAGGGGCCGCCCCAAGCTCGAACCGGACCCGCAGGTCCGGCAGGCGATCTTGGCGGCCGCACTTGCCATCGCGGACGAAGGGACTGTCCAAGATCTGGCCATCTCCCAGGTACTCGCCCGAGCGCACCTGAGCACGCGAGCGTTCTACCGACATTTCGACTCCAAAGGCACGCTGGTCACGGCGATGTTCGCAGAGATAGCCCACCTCGAGACGGTGCGGCTGAAGCAGAAAATGGCCGGTGAGGACCCCGTTCGCGCCGTAGTGGCTTGGATAGATGGCCGTCTCGATTTGGCCTTTGACCGGCAGGTCGAGTCCGACTTCCGGCAATTGTCGATCGAGGCACACACGCAGCTTTTCACCGCCCCCGAGTCCATCACTCCCGCCTATGGCGAGATTATTCGCCCACTGATCGAGCAGATCGCTCGCGGGAAGCGTCTTGGGCTGTTCGCCGCCGGGCATCCAGTCGAGGAAGCTATGGCTATCCACGGCGTCGTGTGGGCGAATGTCGAACGCCAATGGGCGCTGGGTACTTTAGACGTCAACGTCGTACGGGAGCAGGTTGTCCGCTTTTGCCTGCGCGGCCTGGGTGCCGCCGCCGACGCTATCGACCAAATCACCTCCCACACGAAATCTATTGAACAACAACCAGAACCGTGAGATGTCCAAGGTGGATCTCGGGCTAGCCGGATCGGCGACGGTGGTCACCGGAGGGGGCGGGGCAACGGCCGACGTCGACGGCGGCAGTGACTTCATCTAGGGACAGCCCGTTCACATGCTGGGCACAGATTACTGGGATTTGCTTCGACGGACGCCAAGCGGTTGCCGAAACCATTAGCCTTATGCCTGGCACGCGCGCGGTTGGCGGGTTAGGAGTCGGCGATGGGTGACACGACCGCGGATTCGCGGGAGGGTGAGCAGTTCGGGCAGTATCTGCTGCGGCGACTGGTGGGCCGCGGCGGAATGGGCGACGTCTACGAGGCTGAAGACACGGTGCGGGAACGGATCGTGGCGCTGAAGCTGATGTCCGAGACCCTGTCCGGCGATCCGGTCTTCCGCGCACGCATGCAGCGCGAGGCCCGCACCGCGGGGCGGCTGCAGGAACCGCACGTAGTGCCGATTCACGACTTCGGCGAGATCGACGGCCAGCTCTATGTGGATATGCGCCTGATCGACGGCTCGGACGTGGCTACCATGCTGAGCCGCTACGGACCGATGTCGCCACCCCGGGCGGTCGCGATCATCCGCCAGATCGGCTCGGCGCTCGACGCCGCGCACATCGCCGGGGTGCTGCATCGCGATGTGAAGCCGGAGAACATCCTGGTCAGCTCGGATGACTTCGCCTATCTCGTCGATTTCGGGATCGCCAGCGCTACCACCGACGAAAAGCTGACGCAGATCGGCACCACGGTGGGCACCTTCAAATACATGGCCCCAGAGCGATTCACTGACGCCGAAGTGACCTATCAGGCTGACATCTATGCATTGACCTGCGTGTTGTATGAGTGTTTGACCGGATCTCCGCCGTACCGCGGCGACCAGATCAGTGTGATGAGCGCGCACCTTAACCAGGCGATCCCACGGGCCAGCACCTTGCGGTCGGGCATTCCGGTCGCCTTCGACCAGGTGATCGCCACCGGCATGGCCAAGAATCCCGCGGACCGCTATGCCACCTGCGGTGACCTGTCCTCGGCCGCCTATGCAGCGCTGGCCTCACCCGACCGGGATCGTGCCACCGACATTTTGCAGCGCAGCCAGGTCTCGAATCCGCCGGCGGCATTCGCCGCGCAGCCGCTCGGTGGTTTTGCGCCACAGGCGCCGGGGAGTCACTCCGCACCACATGGGTGGCCCGCACAATCGGCTCCCGTGCCGTACCCGACCGGATGGTCTGGCGCGTCGTGGGGTCAACCGTTGCTTCAGGTACCCCAAAACAAGCGCAAGCCCTGGCTGTGGGTCGGCCTTGCCGCGGTCGTCGTTGCGGCGGTCGTTGGCGTGGCCATCGTGGCCGTCCATCCGTGGCGGTCATCCACGTCATCCCACTCGTCCCCAAAACCACCCCCACCTCCGCCGGATGCTGTTGCGCTACGAGTCCTCGACGACGGCGTCTACATAGGCAGCTCGGTGGCACCGGTAACGGTCGATATTTTCAACGAACCCATCTGCCCCCCATGCGGCAGCTTCATTCGGTCAAATGCGAGCGATATCGCCACCGCGGTGAACAACAAGAAGCTCGCCGTGCGCTATCACCTGCTCAGCTTCCTCGACGACAAATCGCACAGCAAGAACTACTCGACCCGCGCTGTCGCGGCTACCTACTGTGTCGCAGGGCAGAACGACCCGAAAATCTATGACGACTTCTACTCCGGCCTGTTCGCCACCGACTTCCAGCCCCAGGAGGGCGGTGCGGAGGACCGCACCGACAGCGAACTGGCGCAACTGGCCAAAACCGTCGGCGCCGACCCGACGGTGATCACCTGCATCAAGTCCGGAGATGACGTCGGCATCGCCAGAGCGAAAATCACAGCCGGAAACGAGACGCTGGCTGGGCTCAATTCCAACGGGACGCCGTTCGTCTGGGACGGCTCCAAAGTGGTCAACTACCAAGATGCAGGCTGGCTCACGAAGCTGATCCGGTAATCACAGACGCCAGGCGCCCCAGAGCCAGGACCACCAATCCGACGACCAATCCGATCCCCGCCGAGACGGCTGTGTTGAGCAGCCACGCCAGCACGCCACCGACGGACTCGAGGGCGTGCCCAACCGAGCCCTCCAGGGCGTGCCAGCCCAGGTGATCGCTACCTTCCCGCAGGATGTGGCCGCCAACCCAGAACATCGCGACCACGCCGACCGTCGAAAGCAGTGCGAGCAATTTGGGCATCGCGGCAAGAAGACCCCGGCCGACGTGCTGCCCGACTCGGGATGCGGTCGCGGTGAGATGCAGGCCTAAATCGTCCATCTTGACGATGACGGCGACGACGCCGTACACGACGACGGTGAGGACCAGCGCGACAACGATGAGGATGATGAGCCGCGGCACAAGCGCCTGGTCGGCCACCTCATTGAGGGCAATCATCATGATCTCGGCGGACAGCACCAGGTCGGTTCGGATCGCCCCGCTGACGACCTCGTTCTCGGTGGCAGGCGCGGCGTGGGAGTGCTGACCGCGGATGCTGCCCCACACCTTTTCGGCGCCTTCGTAGCACAGGTACGTGGCACCGAGCATCAGGATCGGGGTCAACAGCCGCGGCGCGAACTGACTGAGCAGCATGGCGACGGGCAGGATCAACAGCAGCTTGTTGCGCAGGGATCCGAACGCGATGCGCTTGATGATGGGCAATTCGCGTTCGGCGGCGATCCCGTGCACGTATTGCGGCGTCACCGCGGTGTCGTCGATCACCACCCCGGCCGCCTTGGCGGTCGCGCGGCCGCTCGCGGCGGCCAGCCGGGCAAGAACCGCCACGTCGTCCAGGAGGCCGAAAAGACCCGCGCTCATCGCGGGGGCGACGTCAGCCGGTCGTATCGGGGGTCCGAGCGGTCCCGGCTCGGTGTCCAGTACTTGGCGTCGTCACCGGGAAGGGTGGCGTCGGGCACCACCCGTCGGTATTGGACCTTCCACTTGTCGTCGATGCGCCGGAAGTAGTCGATGTAGCGGCCGAACGATGCCATCGTCCGGCCGGCGGCTACCGCGTGCATGACGAAGAAGGTCTCTCCCCAGGCTTCGTCGCCTTGGACATCGAACACCGACTGCCCGAGCAGATGATGCATCGCGCTCAGACGGCCGGAACCTGCTGATGTACAGATCATCTCGGCGAATCCACGACCCGACCCCTTGAATGCGCCGTGGTCGTCATGAGACTCCTCGGCGTAGCAGTCGATTATCGCGTCAAGGTCGGCGCGGTCGACCGCCGCGGACAACACTGCCAACAGCTCGGCCAGCGCCAGCTTGTCGAGCCACCCCTGGTCGCTGGACGTCATGCGGCGAACTCGATGTGCAATTCTTCCAGCCCTCGAAGGATATACAGCGGCACGTAACTGAATCGCCGATTCCCTGGCGGACCATGCTGGGCTTCATCGATCCGAATATCGTTGAACCGGTCCAGGATCCGCTCGATCGTGACTCTCCCCTCGACTCGCGCGAGCGGCCCCCCTGGGCAGCTGTGCACCCCGCGCGCGAACGACACGTTCTGCCGCGCATTCGGCCGGTCCGCGCGGAGCTCGGCCGGGCACTCGAAGTGAGCCGGGTCCCGGTTGGCGGCGCCCGGAAGCAGCATCACCGTGGTGCCCGCGGCCAGCTTGACACCGCCCAGCTTTGTAGCAACGCGGGTCAGCCGGAAGTCGCTCTTGATCGGGCTTTCCAGGCGCAGCATCTCCTCAACGAAGTTCGGAATCCGATCGCGGTTGGAGCGCAACGCATTCTGCAGATCCGGGTCGTCGGCCAACACGCGCAGCGAGCTGGAAAGCAGCCGGGCAGTCGTCTCGTGCCCCGCCATAAACAGGAACGTGGCGATCCGCACCACGTCCACGACCTCGGGCAGCGAACCGTCCGGAAAGCGTTCGGTGGCTATCTCGGTCAGGATGTCCTGGGCGGGCGCGTCGCGCCGGTCGCTGATGTATTTGGTGAACCACTTGTCCAGGTAGGCAAGGGGATTCATGTTTTCGGCCCAACTCTGATCCTCCGCGGGGCCCTGGCCGGCCAGCAGTTGACGGAACATCGTGTGGTCGGCCTCGGGCACCCCCAGCAGGTCGGCGATGACCAGCAGCGGAAACGGCTGGCCGTACGCGGAGGCGAATTCGCAACGTCCGTCCGCCGACTTGTCCACGAACTCATCGATCAGTCGATCAGCGAGCCGCCACATGAACTCTTCGTTCTCCTTGAGTCGCTTCGGCGTGAAGAGGCCGTTGAGCAGGGCGCGGTGCGCGGTGTGTTTGGGCGGGTCGAACGAGACGAGGTGCTCGCTCATCGGGAACTGGTCGCGATGCGCCTCGAGCTCCTCGGAGATGTCGTCACCGGTGATGTCGAAGGGCAACGGAAAGGGCCCCAAGGACGAATTAACCGCGGAAAAGGTTGCGCTGTCGCGATACACCTGGATCAGTTCGTCGTATCCGGTCACCGCGACCACCCCGCTGCTGGGCACGGGCGCGACCGGGCACTGTGCACGCAGGTACTCGTAATACGGGTAGGGATCCGCAACGAGCCTCGGATCACTGAAGAAGTTGACGTTGTTGTAGTCCGCCATGTCGCGACGCTAACATCGCTTACAAATACTGTAAAGGTTGTAAATGGTTGATCCCGGCGATCCTGACGATCCGATGCGTGAGCGCATCTTGCGCGCCACGTTCAAAGTGCTATCCCGCCACGGATACGGCAAGCTGAATTTGTCTGAGGTCGCGGCTCAAGCCGGCATCTCCCGCCCTACCTTCTATAAATTCTTCTCGTCCAAGGACGACCTGCTGTCTGCCTTCAGCCAGTTCGAGTTGCAATTGCTGCGCACGGATCTGGATCGGGCGATTGCCGGCCGCACCGGTCGCCGGCGCGTCGACGCGCTACTGCAGTTCCTTGTCGACTTTTACGGGTCGTACCAGATGCGGGGCCTCATTGAGATAGAACCCGGTCTGGTGCTCGCTCAGATGACCAGGGCCCTGCCGGCGCTGGTTGAGTTGGTCGCGCCCGCCCTGGTGGGGCAGGTCTCCGATCCGCAGGTCGTGGCGATGGCGCTGGTGCGCCTGTCGGTATGCCACTATCTGGCGCCCGGCCACGACGGCGACCGGTTGCTCGATCAACTTCGTGCCGTCACCGGCGTACGGTAACCCGACATGGAACGGGTGGGCAGAGTTCAGGACAAGGTGGCACTGATCACCGGCGGTGCCCGCGGTATGGGGGCCGCCCACGCACAGGCGCTGGTATCGGAAGGGGCGCGGGTGCTGATCGGCGACGTGCTCGACGACGACGGGCACGCTGTCGCCGAAAAGCTCGGCGAATCAGCCTATTTTGTACATCTGGACGTCACGGATCCAGATCAGTGGGACCACGCTGTCGGTACAGCTGTGACCAGATTCGGACGACTCGACGCGCTGGTGAACAATGCCGGGATCGTCAAGGTCAGTCCGTTGCGCGGCTCTTCGGTTTCCGACTGGCAGCGCGTCCTCGACGTCAACCTCACCGGCGCATACCTCGGTATGCGAGCCACGATCGAACCGATGATCAGCGGCGGCGGCGGATCGATCGTCAACATCTCGTCCGTCGAGGGATTGGCCGGGAGCGCGCATCTGCACAGCTACGTAGCCGCCAAGTTCGGCCTGCGCGGCATCACCAAATCGGCCGCAGTGGAACTGGCCCAGTACAACGTTCGGGTCAACTCCATCCATCCCGGGCTGGTACACACCCCGATGAGCAAGGGCGTCACGGAGGAATTCATGGCACCCATTCCGATGCGGCGAGGCGCCGCACCGGCCGAGGTGTCCGCATTCGTGGTATTCCTGGTCAGCGAAGAGTCGGCATACGCCACCGGAGCCGAGTTCGTCGTCGACGGCGGACTGACCAGCTACGTGCCCGTCAAGATATAGCTCAGAACTTCATCATCGGTGCGGGGTGCAACGGCGACTCCCGCAGGCCTCGGCCAAAGGCCTTGAACAGCATGGGCCGAAAGCCATCTGCGGGGTACTCGGCGACGAGCGCCTGGTAGCGCGTGCGTGGCACACCGGGGGCGATCAGGCCAGCGGTGATATCGGTCAGATCGGCGCGGCGAAACGCTTCGACCAAGGGGTTATTGTGCCGCGCGCGACGCAGGCGGTGATGCTCACTGATCAAGGCGGAGACCAGACCTGAGTGCGGCTCGTCGGACTCATCCAGGGCGGCAACGGCACGGCGCACCGACGGCGCCAGGTAGTCCCAGGTTCCGTCGAACCAGATTCCCGCATCGTGGAAAAACGCGGCCAGGCCAAGCGAACTGGCAACCGCAGGCGGCACGTCACATTGCAGCCCGACAATGCCGATCACCCGATGGACATGGCCACGGTAAATCTGCAGATCTCCCCCGAAGACCGTGGCGTTGGCCTCGAAGAGCTTGTCGGCGACTCCGTGGGCACGCTCGATGGACGCGGTAGTCACGCTCGCGTCAGGCTCAGGGCATCGGCGGTGGCGGCCAGCGCGGCCAGATGTTCGTCGACCGATGTGAGCCCAGCGCCCATCGTGTTGATGGAGAGGTGGGTCGCCCCGGCGCCTCTCCATCCTTCGACATCGTCGAGCAGTGTCTGCATACCGTCGGCAACCCAGATGGCTCGACCTTCCATCCCTATTGTGGCCGGATCCCGTCCGGCTTCGATCGCCGCAGCGTCGACTATTGCCTTGGCCGCGTCCAGTTTCGGGCCAGGCGCAGCCATCGGAAACCATCCGTCGCCGAGTCGACCGGTGCGCCTCAAGGCCCGTGTCGACGAAGGTCCGAACCAAATCGGGATGGGCCGCTGGATGGGTAACGGGGCCAAGCCGGCACCGGTCACGCGCTCGGTTGGCCCGTCGTGAGTGACGGTCCGTTCGGTCCACAACCGGCGCAGCAGGGCGACCTGCTCTTCGCTGCGCGTACCGCGGTTCGAAAAGTCCTTACCCAGCGCTTCGTACTCGACAGCGTTCCAGCCCAGCCCGACTCCAAGGCGGAAGCGGCCGTTCGTCAGCAGGTCCACCTCCGCGGCCTGTTTGGCCACCAGCGCCGTCTGGCGCTGCGGAAGGATGATGATGCCGGTCACCAGCTCGAGCGATGTGATGGCGGCGATGTAGCCATAGAGCACGAATGGTTCGTGGAACGTCGTATCAATGTCGTAGGGGCCCGCCCAACCCTGGTGGATCGCCGGGTCGGCACCGACCACGTGGTCATAGGCAAGCAGGTGGGCGTAGCCGAGCTGCTCGACGCCCCGGGCATAAGCGCGGACCGCGCCGACGTCAGCGCCGAGCTCGGTCTGCGGGAACACGACGCCGATCTGCATGAAGTGCCAATCTACTTCACAACTCTTCCCGCTGGTGTCCCTCAGAACGCGGGCACGCCGTCGCGGTGCGGGTGTAATGCGCCGAGCGGTGACGTCAGTGGCAGGTGAAGTGCGTCGACAATCCCCGCCGGCGCCGCACACACCCATGGAATGGCGTTAATCGCTCTCATCCCGGTCGCGAGCAGACCGTGGTCGCTGGCGCTCTCCCCGTCGCGGTAACCGACTTCGAATTCACCGTCGAAGGACGGTTCGCCGTCAATGATGACGCGCCAGATGCCGTCGGTTCCGCCGGTGCGGCCGGTCGGCCATTGCGGCGCGAGATCGTCGGCCATCCGGTCGACGTGTTCGATCGTGATGACTTCTTGTCCGTCCACGACGCCGACACAGCGTGCGTATGTCGCGCCGACCGTCCCGGCTTCGATGACTCCACAGGCGGTATCCAGTTGCCTAGGCGTGGGTAGGAACTCGCAGTACTCGCGTAGCTCATCGAGTTCGACGCCCAAAGCGTCGGCCACCATGGTGACCGCGGCGCCCCAGCCCCACTTCAGCACCCCCGGGCGTTTCAGGCCGCCCTGGTAGTCCAGCGGTTGGCCGAATCCAAACAGCTCTCGGACGTCGAACTCGACCGGATACTCCGAATAGTTGGTGATCTCGATGCCGCGCACCGAGTACACCCGGTGCGACATGGACAGCAGAGCGATCGGGAACAGGTCGCACCCGAAGCCCGGCTCGATCCCGGAAGAGTAGATCGAACTGTTGCCAGAGCGTGCCGACTCGCGAATGGGTTCGAGGTAGCGCTCGGACAGCGAACCCTTCTCGTAGACCAGGCCGGGCAATGAGGTCGTGACGATGTTCTTGCCCGCGGCCAGGATCCGGCAGAAGTCGGCGAGAGCCTCTTTGGGCCGAGGGCCGGCTGGGGCGGCGTACATGACGCAGTCGGCGTCCCCGCCGAGCAGGGCGTCGACGTCGCGAGTGGCGCTGACACCCAGCGGTTCGATACCCGCCAGACTCCCGATGTCCTGACCGTCCTTGGCAGCCGAGTGCACCCATGCCCCAACGAGTTCGAGGTTGGGGCGGTCGGCGGCCGTCCGGATGGCATAACGTCCCACACCCCCGGTCGCCCAGACCACGACCTTGTATGTCTTGCCCGTCGTCGACCTCACGGCGAATCCTTTCCCGGGGAACCTGACTCAGCTAAACGATAACATGTGTAATGTTTTTTTCATGGCCGAATCCAAGAACGAATCGGGTCGAGGAACCAGCGTTCATCACGTGGTCTTCGCGGTGCCGCCCGAACAGCTGCCAAAAGCCGTCCAGTTCTTCTCTGAGTTGGGCTTTCGATTCCAGGACATCGAGCTCGAAGACGTGGGCCTACGGGTGCTGCTGGACTGGGATGGCGGTCTTGAACTGGTGACCCCGCTGTCCCCCGGGGCTGACGGCGCCGATGCGGTGGAGCAGTTCCTGCAGCGCAACGGCCCCGGCGTGTATTCGGTGGTGATCCGTGTCGGTGATGCCCCGGGCGCTGAGCAGGTGGCGAAACGCTACGGCGCGCAGACTCGGTTCCACCAGCACCGCGGCGGCGACGGTTTCGAACTCGACGAGATCGAACTGTCGGTGCTTGGACTCCCGCTGACTTTCCTGTCCACCGATCTGCCCTAAGCCGGCTAGCCGCCGTGCGACTCGATATAGGCGGTGATCACCTCGACCAGCGCCTGTCGATCACGGGTGGAATCCACCGGTTCCGGCCAGGTCATCTGGGCGACCACCAGCCCCCGCAGCGTGGCCCAGATGAGGTTGCCGATCCGGCCGGCATGCGGCGCGGACAGCCCTTCACCCAGATGGCGGCCAAGGGCGGACAGGGTAGCCATCAGGTCAGCCAGGTGGGTGTTGGCGACGGCGTCGCGAAGGCCGCGGGTCGAGATGAGGATCTCCAGGGCGGCCATCGAAGTGGGGCTGGAGAACGCATCCCAGATCGTGTCGACGACGAACGCGGTGCGCGCCGCGACGCTGCCCTCGCGGACAGCCTGCGTTGGTAATTCGTCCAGGGCGTCGAGCAATTCGTCGAAACCCCGGTCGACGACGGCCATCAGCAGTCCGTTCAAATCGCCGAAGTGGTATTGGACCACCCCCCACGTCAGCCCGGCGCGGTCGGTGATATGCCGAACGCTTGGTGGCGCGAACCCCTCGTCGAGAAGGCACCGCACGGTCTCGTCGATGACGGCAGTGCGGGTGCGTTCGGCGCGCGCCTGGGCGCCGGTGGCCGGCCGGCGGGGCGCGGTCATGGCATTCGGATTACCACAGAACGCCCCGAACGTGGTCGGTTGGCCGCAGGTCATGGGCAGACAGGATGCCGCTGGGGGCTCGGCACACGGCGTGGATGACGTTGACGGCGCGGGCCGCCGTGGCGATCACCCCGCCCTGGTTGTGGTCGATACCCGAGGTGCCGACGTGGGTGTTGATCGTGACTCCTGGGCTGCCCTCAACGACGACGCGATGCACGCCGGGATGCCCATCGGGCGGATACGCCCAGTCCGGCGCCGCGACCTCGGTCAGCCGGTTGACGTGTTCCATGGTGATCACCACGTCCCCGCCGCGCACACCCTCCACCGCGAAGCGAACGGCAGCAACGTGACCGGGCTCGACATTCATCATGGCGCACTCGATCGGTTCGGGCGTGACCCACTTCTCGACCCGTTCCCGGACCTCATCGAGCTCGATGCCGAGGTCAACCGCGAGGCTGCGCACCTGCGCGCCCCACATCGATGAGAGCACGCCCGGCGAAAACATGATCGGGGTGTGATCGGGCATCGTTCCGAAACCGAAACTGACACCAGTGAATTCGGCGTCCGCGTAGCTGCCGTAGTCGAAGACCTCCTGCACCATGACCCCGGTGGCCCGGGCGGCCAGGCTCAGAGCGGTATACACCAGGGTGTCGCCGGAGAACCCCGGGTCGATTCCGTTGATGTACAACGTTGAATCACCCTCGGCGCAAGCCTTCGCGAGGGGCTCACGCAGCCAATCGTCGGCCTGGTCCGGTGCTACCAGCCAAACAAACGAGGTACCAACGACATTCGTGCCGGTGCGCAGGAAGCCCGCGATCTCGCGCAGCGCTTCTTTTGGGCGGGTCTCGGCCTGGGAGGTATAGACAACGCAATCCGCGCCCAGGGCGATCAGCGCGTCGATGTCGTCAGTGGCCACCACGCCCGTCGCTTCCGAAAGACCGCACAAGTCGGCCGCGTCGCGCCCGACCTTGTCCTGGCCGTGTGCGTGCAGTCCGACGAGTTCCAGGTCGGGGCGCTCGATGATGGTGCGTAGGGCGTGGATACCGACGTTGCCGGTGGAGAACTGAATGACACGACGCGTCATAGCAGATCCGTGATGGTTTTGAGGCCGGCTTCATAGAGCACGCCCGGCATCATGCCGCCGTCGATCTCGATGGTGGTGCCGTTGATGAAGTCCGCCTCGCCGGACGCGAGAAAGACGCAGGTGCGACCGACCTCGGCCGGCTCTCCCCCGCGCTTGAGGGGCAGGGCGTCGAAGTACGTCGAACCGGTCGGGTCGTCCTTGGGCAGCACGAACGAGCGGAAGTTCTCAGTGATGGTGGGGCCCAGCGCGACGCAGTTGACCCGCGCATGCGGGCCCCACTCCTCGGCGAGCGAGCGAGTCAGGTGGTTGAGTCCGGACTTTGCCGCGCCGTAGGACACCAGTGTCGGAGAGCCGGCGGGATGTCCGGCGCCGCTGGAAACGTTGATGATGCAACCCGTTCCGTCCTGGCTCCGCATTTGCCGGTAGGCGCGAATGGCGAACCACATGGGGCTGATCAGGTTCATCTGAATCGCGAAGGCGTGAAAGAGCACGGTGCGCTCGAAGTCGTCGTCGGAGCGTGGCGCGCCCTGGATCTTGGACACCAGAGCCGGAATGTCCTCCACGTGGGGGGCGGGAACGGTGCCGCCGGCGTTGTTGACCAGAATGTCGAGCCGACCGTGACGCTCCACGACCGTCGTAACCATTGCGTCGATCTCATGGTAATCACCTTGGTCACAGACCATTTGGTCGCTGCGCGCTGCCCAGCCCGCCTCGGCGTCGATGCCGGGGATGGCGTCCAACGCCGAGCGTGAGCAGCCGACGACGAAGGCCCCCGCCCGCAGTAATTCGTGAGCGATGCCGACGCCGACACCTCTGCTAGTCCCTGTCACGATCGCGACCTTGCCGTCGAGCACGCCCATACACAGCCCCTCTGCTGTTCGATCCCGGCAGTGCGGGTACCTCGCCAAAAAATTACACGTGTAATTGTTCGACGGCAAGAGAGGTTGTAGGCCTAGTCGTTGTGAATGGGTGCTCTAGCCTGATCGGGTGAACGGTCAGGCGCTTGGGCTAGGCGAGCTACCCAAACCGGTTGGGTATGTGCTTGGCGGAGGGGCCAGCCTTGGCGCGATCCAAGTCGGCATGCTTCAGGCGCTCAGCGAGTACGAAGTCGCTCCCGATCTCGTCGTCGGAACCTCGGTTGGGTCGCTCAACGCCGCGGTCATCGCCGCGGACCCGAAGGGTGCGGTGAACCGGCTCTCGCACGTGTGGGCACGGATGACGCGAGATCAGGTGTTCCCAGGCGGTTTGCTCGCCCAAGCCTTGCTGCTGCAGAGGGTCAAGACGTACCTGTTCCCCGACACCGGACTCGCCGCGGTGATAGCCGACTTTGTTGGGCAGGCAACAACATTCGCCGATCTGATACTGCCGTTCGCCGCAGTCACGACGGATATCGCTACCGCTCGGCCACACGTTGTGCGTGCCGGTCCGCTGCTGCCCGCTCTGCTTGCCAGCACGGCGATCCCGGGCATCTTCCCGTCTGTCGACCTCGACGGTCACCAGCTCTACGACGGCGGTCTGGTGGCCAACGTCCCGATGCGCCAAGCGGTCGACATGGGGGCACGTTCGTTGGTGGTGCTCGACTGCAACTTTCCAGGCCACCTGCCGGGTTCGACTGACTCCATTGCCGACATTCTGCTCTACACGGCGATGGTCACGATGCGCGCACAGTCCGCGCTCGAGGCTCCTTTGATCGCCACCGGCATCCCGGTCGTGTATCTTCCCGGGCCCGCGCCCAGACTGGTGTCGCCACTTGACTTCACACACACTGCCGCGTTGATCGAGGCCGCATATGCGTCCGCTCGCTCGTTCCTGGAGCAACTGCGCATCACAGGTCCGGGCTTGTACGGATCCCCCTCGCCCTGAACGCCTCGCCGCGGCGCACCGGTGCACCGGTCAGCCCAGGCCTCCTTCGCCGCCGTCACACCACCCGACCATACATCCTGGCATCAATGCATGGTCGCGGATGCCCGTGTCGATAACGGTAACGTTGCCGCCATGGGTCTGTGGGACCCTGATTGCTGATGCGAACACATGGGTGGTCCGGTGCGACGCCGGCCGACGACGAGGAAGCGATCGCTCGCATCCTGGAGGCGGCACGGCGCAGGATCGACCGGTACGGCAAGAATTTCGGCATCTCCGATGTGGCCAAAGACGTCGGCGTCACCCGCCAAACCGTCTACCGCTACTTTCCGAGCACGGAAGCCCTGCTATATGCAACGTCGGTGGCTGAGGTCGGCCCCTTCCTCGACCATCTGACAGCCCACCTGAGAAAGATTCATGACCCCGCCGAGGCCGTAATCGAGGGGATCGCCCATACATTGGAACGGCTGCCCCATGAACGTTATTTGAGTCTTCTGTTGACCCCTGGGAAAGCCAGTGCGTTCTCCGCCGGGGTTACCTCTGACATGGCGAGGTCGTTCGGCCGGTCGCTGCTCGAGCGGTTCGACGTCGACTGGAACAGCGTGGGCATCACAGACGACAACATGGATGGTCTGGTTGAGTTCATGCTCCGCATTTTCCAGTCGTTGGTCATCGACCCCGGACACCCACCGCGCTATGGCAAGGAACTGCGGGACTTCCTGCGGCGGTGGGTGGCACCCTCGGTGTCTGGCCTGATCCCCGCAGACACGCCCGCCCGCGCCACAACGAGGACGAAACCGACAAAGCGGGCGACCCATACGCAGACGGGGAGAAGAACCAAAGTCGTTACGTGAGCCGAAGACTACAGCGGTTGGTCCGGTACGCCCGGGAACAACGGGCCGGTGGGCCCTGAGGTCACCCAGCCCCCCAACTTCGTAATGAGATGGGGAGCGAAGACCGCGCCGTAGAGCACATTTCCGAGCAGCACAACAGCCGCGATGGACAGGACCGCCGATCCAGCACGGCTCGTTGCCCTCTTGTCGGCCCACGCCTCGATGACGTTGCGTCCTTCGGAATCCGTCCGTCCAAGCAGGTAGGTGAAGACCATCATCTGGATACCCATCGCGACGGCGTCGTAGATCGGGTACTGGTGCTTGGTCCCCTCCCACAACCCAAGCCCGGGAATCACCCGGCCGTAGTAGAAGAGGCCGAGATGGGCCCCCACTCCCGCGTTGAAGAGTAGAGCCCACAGAAAGCCGACCACGAGCCCAACGGTGAGGAGTGTGATGGGCCTGCGCCAGTGGAACTTTGCGCTCAGCCATCGTCCAATGCCCGTCGCGATCACGGCAGGTAGCACGAAGTACTGGACATAGCCGATGGGCACTGACGACGGCAGGCCGCCACCCCAGGTCATGTTCAGGGGCCACCAGGACGGCATGCGTGGGAGAGCGGGTGGGAACTGCGCATACATCGCCCAGTCGTAGGGCGCCTCGATCCAGGAGAACGAGATCGCTGAGATACAGACCAGCAGGAGAGGATGCAGGCGCCGGCGGCGATACGACAGGTAAATGCCGATTACGATAAAAGCGATTCCCCCGATATAGGCGGCCGCCTGGGACACCACAATCAAGGGCGCCAACTGGTCGCTCATCGGTCGCCGCCTTCGCTGGGAGTGCGACGTGCTTCCGGGTCGAAGCGAAGCACCAGGCCGAAGATGAGGACGATCAGTCCGAACAGCGTGCCCAGCATGATGACCGCGCCCACTTCTGGACTCCTTTGACCTGCCGCCGACGCAATCTCGCGATAAACCTAATGTTTGTCCGCACAGTAACCGACGTTGTGCGGCCCGTCAACGCACCGCATGCGCATTCCGAACCCGCGAACCACGTTCGATGACCTAGTGTTTGGTTTTAGCGCGGCGACACACAGACGAATCGTTTCGTGATGGCTAACATGGCCCTCATGGCTGAGCCGGACCCGGCTGCCGATGAATTCGTCGCCCCCACCCAAAGCGAGATCGTTGCTGCGCCGAATGCCGTGGCTCCGAATGCCGACCGCCAATCATGGCGCGCCACTTGGCGTCAAGCCGCCGCGATACTGCTGGGTGCCCTCGCACTGGCGGGAGCGATCATTGTGGCTTTTTGGGTGCTGGCCCCGAACAACAAAGGTGTGCAGCCGCCGGCCAATACCTTGCCCACGTCCACCGCAACGGCGACGGCGTCGGCGTCTTCGTCGGGAAAAGCCGGTCCTCCAAAGTCCATCGCATCCACACCAGATCAGGACAACGCATACGTGCAAGCCCTGAAAGACCAGGGCATCTCGTTCGCCAATCCCGACGCCGCCATCTACAACGGCAAGTTGGTATGCGACAACATCCGTATCGGGATGACGGTGCCGCAGATAGTCGCGTCATTTCGTGCGAGCAACCCCGCACTCAGCGACGACGCCGACACTTATGTGACCATTTCCGTTCACACGTACTGCCCGCAAAACGGCAATCTGGTTAGCGGGCGCTAGGCATCAGGGTGGCGCCGAAGTAGTGCACGACACCTTGCCTAACCGGCAGGCAAGAGCACGTCGTCACCAGAAGACGTGTAGTAGTAGACGTCCCACCGGTAATAGCCGGCGAAGGCAACCGGATCGCGTGCAAGCACCGCGGCATAGTCCTCGACCGCCGAGACGTAGTGACTCGAGTGGTTGTACCCGAAGATCGCGTGGCCGTGATCGTCGGCGAAGCCGTTGGCGGCGAGAAAACGGCCGGCCGCCATGATGCTGTCGTGGGGAGAGCGGATGTCGCCACCGTCGCCATATTTGGCGAACGTCGAAGGTAAGAACTGCATGGGACCTTCCGCTCCGGCTGAGCTGACCCCGGCGATGCGGCCAAGGCAAGTTTCGATCAAATTGATCGCCGCCAAGTAGTTCCAGCCAACGCCGCTGGCCGCCTCCGCGTCGTGGTAGTAGCCGAGCAACGCGTCGCCCGGCGCCGGCGGTTCGATGGGCCACGCGGGCGGCGTGGCTTTCGCTTCGCCCTGGCTGAGCGCGGTCAGCTGCCGACGCGCATCGACATTGCGATCGTAGGTTTCCAGGAGCGACGCCGGGATTCCCGGTCGCACGATCGGGTCCCATTCGGGGTTCCGTCCGAGGGCACGGTAGGCCATTTGCTGGCGGTGCGCCGCCGCCAACAACGCGGCCTCCGACGAGGATGGGTCGCGCAGCGCCTGCTCGTCGGCGGTCAAGTCGCCGGCGAGCAGCGCGGGGTCCGACGTCAACAGCGGTTGTGCGGGGAGCGTGTTCGCCGAAGCGATCGACGACCCGGTAGGCCCTGAGCAGCCGACGAGCGTGACCGCGATCATTACGACAAGCAGCGTCGTGCTCCGACTGCGCATCCCTATATCTTCTCCACCGCCGAGCTAAACCGCTAGGCCGCCATCAGATCCGGTCTCATGGCCCCCGTTACTCTCAATCCCGACGCCACTCAAACAGCGGCCGCAGCAGGAGAAAGGTTGGGCAGCTATGGCGGAGCCCGCCCCAGCACCAAGGTTCGAACCGGATGTGGGCTGGGTCCCTGCCGATAAGCGCTTGCTTGGCGTGGATCGCCGCACCATTGCACCAACGCTGGTGGTGTTCGCGCTGGTAGTCGTGATGTCGGTGGTGTTGCCCGCCGTCAACGCAATGGTGCCCTACGCCGACATCATCAAGGCCGGTGACGTTATGGCACTCCAGTGCGATGTGACATTCGTTCCCGAGGCGGGCTGGGGTGTCAAGTCCGGTGTCCGCGCGGGTAACGCCCCTCTGTCCGGCGAGTACCCGGCGACCGCCACCGTCGAGGACGAGGCTGTGAAGTTCACGGTCCACACAGCGCCGTTCGACGGCGATGCCAACAAATTGCTCGACCAGATCGAGAGGACCTCCGAGGCGCTCCAGCACGGTCGCGGCGCCCAGGTGGCCGGCGCGCACACCGGCATCGTCACCGACCAGGGCAAACACGGGGCGACGGCGCGGGTCAGCGGACCGCACACCGGCGGTGTGATCGTCGCCTTCGTATTCGAGGGTTGCGGCGTCGAGGCCGTGGCGGTCGGACCGTCCGATACCGGCCCGGAGCCCACTGCAGCGGTTATCCGGATGATCCGCAGCATCAGCTATTCCGGACAGAGAAAGCAATGACGGCGCCGATAGCCGAACTGGACCGTGCACGCGACATCGCTCTGGACCTCTCCGGCTGGGGCAGGCGGTTCACCTTCTATCAACCACGCAACTTCGCGTTCTGGGGATACCTGGGGCTGGTTGGAACCGGCATGTTTCTGTTTGCCGCCATGCTCGCCAGCCAGTACGACGCCTACGGCCAGGCGATCGCGCTGGCGGTGACGTCCTTCGCGATTTACGCCGCGCTGTTCTGGTGGTTCGCCCAACACATCGATCACTACGCGAAACTGCCGGCCAAACTCATGGTCGTCGCCTTCCTGTGGGGTGGCTTTGCCGCCACCTGGACGATGGCGGCTAACGCCAATGACGCGATCCTCGCCTTGTACGCGAAATCGTTCGGGCAGTCTTGGGCGCTGGACTGGGGTGCCGGCCTGTCGGCGCCGTTCACCGAAGAAGTGGCGAAGGGTTCGGGGCTGCTGCTGCTCATCGCGTTGGCGTCACGTCAGGTACGAACCGCGTTCGACGGATTCATCCTGGGTGCTTTCATCGGCCTGGGATTCCAGATCATCGAGGACATCGCTTACGCCATGACGTCGGCCGGCTCTCAATTCGGCGCCAATCAGATCGGGGCGTCGATCGGCACCATCTTCTTGCGAATGGTCAGCGGGGTCGCCGCACATATCGTGTACAGCGCAATCTTTTGCGCCGGCCTGACGTATCTGCTCGGCCGCCCCGCAGAACCCCGCCGGGTCGGGCCGGGTCTGCTATTGGTGGCGACCCCGATGCTGCTGCATGGCACCTGGGACTCGTTGGCGGCCATCGCCGGCCCGGGCACGCTGAAGCTGGTGGCCCTGCTCATCACGGTCATCGTCATAGCGCTCGTCATCGTCGCGCGCGTGTACGAGTTGACCGTGCGGCGCGAGCGCGACTTCGTCCGCGACGTCATGGCCCCTGAGGCGGCCCGCAACGTAATCACCGCCGCAGAACTCGACGCGATAGCCGGCAATCGCAAGGCACGCAAGGCTTACCGCAAGGCCAGCCGGAACCGCCGCGAACGCAAACGCGCCCGCTATGTCCTCGATGCCGCGTACGACCTCGGCGACGAATTGGCTGCCGCGCGCGGTGCCGACACCGACCGGGTGCGCTTCGCGCGCACCGAGGTCGGCAGAATCCGCGCCGGCCTTCCGCCACCGTGGTAGTGCGGGGCTAAAAGTTGAATGTCGGCCAAGGGAACTCGGGCCAGATCCCCGTCGGCGGCAAAGTTAACTGCGGTGGCTGCTGCGTCGGATCCCCTGCATGTTGGGGGCAGTAAGCACTTACCGCGATCGTGGTGAAGTCGGTTGCGTTCGTCGGTGTCAATCCCGGGTTGCTCGCCGACACATCGTTGATGACCTCGGCTTTGGGATGACCCTGATCCATCATTGCGCACGCCGCTTTAGCGACTGAAACGGCGACGGCCCCGCTCTTGTAGGTGACCGCGGCGTTGTCGAGCGCGGCCAGAAAGCCCGCATCGGGGCCCGCGTCGGCGCCTGCCCACGGGGCCACGCCAATGACGGCGGCAAACCCGGCCAGCAGCAAAAGCATTCGCATCGCGTCAACCTCGGTCAGATTAGCGGCGTTACCTTGCCACCCGATGCTACGCGCGCGGTTCTCCGTTTCAGTCCTGACAAGCGCTATCGCACCAGTTGGCCGGCGATCGGTTGAATAAAGGCAGACGACGACGTAACTTGTGGGCAGGGGCGCCTACGTGGCTCAAGTGGGCCGGGATGTCTTATAGCTCTTGAGCCGGCAGGGGTGTCTACAACGCTTCGAGCGAAGGTCGTGATCGTATTTCTACTTCTTCCAAATTAGTCCCCAAGTTCGAGATGGCGCAGGCGCACTACGACCTGTCTGACGACTTCTTCCGGCTGTTTCAGGACCCAACGCAGACCTACAGCTGTGCGTACTTCGAGCGCGAAGACATGACGCTGGAAGAGGCACAGATCGCGAAGATCGACCTCTCGCTGGGCAAGCTGGGTCTCGAACCTGGAATGACGTTGCTCGACATCGGCTGCGGCTGGGGCGCCTGCATCAACCGGGCCCTGGACAAGTACGACGTCAATGTCATCGGCCTGACACTGAGCAAGAACCAACTCGCCCACGTCCAGGGCGTCCTCGACAAGAACCCGAGCAAACGCTCCAAGACGGTCCAGTTGCGTGGCTGGGAAGAATGGGAAGGCAAGGTCGACCGGATTGTGTCGATCGGCGCGTTCGAGCACTTCGACTTCAACCGTTACGACGACTTCTTCGACATCACCTACAAGTCGATGCCGGCCGACGGAGTGATGCTGCTGCACACCATCACCGTCTTGCCGGCCAAAGAGATGACCGCACGGGGTCTGCCACTGACCTTCGAACTGGCACGCTTCGCCAAGTTCATGCTCGACGAGATCTTCCCCGGCTGCCGGCTGCCCACCGTCGATATGGTGCCAGACCACTCCGCGAAGGCCGGCTACACCTGCACCCGTGTCCACACACTGCAGGCGCACTACTGCCGGACCATGGATGAGTGGTCAAGGAACTTGCGGGCGCATAAGGACGAGGCCATCGCGCTACAGGGCGAAGAGGTCTACAAGCGCTACGACAAGTACCTGACCGGCTGCGCGCGGCTGTTCCACGAGGGGTACCTCGATATCGCCCAGTACACGCTCGAGAAGTAGGCCGGCACGTCGACTTGGTGAGGTCACTGGCCCCCGAACGGGCCCGCGCGATCGCGAAAGAAGCTTACATCTATGGCTTTCCGCTGGTCGACAACTATCGGGTCCAGTACGCGTACTTCGTCGACAAGGACAACCCGGAGTACAAGGGCGACTGGAACCAGGTCCACAACACCGCGCGGACCTACACACCGACCGATACCGCGATCCAGACACCGAACGCGGATACGCCGTACTCCGCGTTGGGCGCGGATCTGCGCAGCGAGCCGTTGGTACTGACTGTCCCGGCGATCGAACAGGACCGCTACTACTCGCTGCAGTTCGTGGACGGCTACACCTACAACTTCGCCTATGTCGGCAGCCGCACAACGGGCAACGGCGCAGGCAAGTACTTGCTAGCCGGGCCGCGCTGGCGGGGCGACAAGCCGGAGGGCATCGACCGGGTCATCCGCTGTGACACCGAACTGGCCTTCGTGCTGTACCGGACCCAATTGATCAGCCCGGACGACCTGGCGAATGTACAGAAGATCCAGCAGGGGTATCGAGTACAGCCGTTGTCGGCATTTCTCAACCAGCCGGCGCCGACTTCCACCCCCCCGATTAATTTCGTCCCTCCACTTACTCCAGATCAGCAGAAGACGTCACTCGAGTTCTTCAACGTGTTGAACTTCGCGCTGCGTTTCGCGCCGACGGTGGCCGCCGAGCAACAGCTGCGCGAGGACTTCGCCGCTCTCGGCATCGGACCCGGCGAAACCTTCGACGCCGACAATCTCGCGCCCGAAATGCGCACAGCCATCGAGGGTGGGATGGCTGACGCCTGGGCCGAGTTCAATACCGTGAAGGCGGAGAAGTTCGATACCGGTCAGCTCAGCTCGGCAGACGTCTTCGGCAGCGCCGAATTCCTGAACGGCAACTACGTGTACCGAATGATGGCTGCAGTGCTGGGTATCTACGGCAACACCGCCGCTGAGGCAATCTACCCGTATCTGCGGAGCGACTCCGCCGGTGCGCCGCTGGACGGCTCCCACAATTACGTCGTCCGCTTTCCCACCGGTCAGTTGCCACCGGTCAACGCTTTCTGGTCGCTGACCATGTACGGGATGCCGGAAAGCCTATTGGTGGCCAACCCGATTGATCGGTACCTGATCAATTCGGCGATGCTGCCCAGTCTGGCCCAGGATCACGACGGTGGGTATTCGGTCTTCGTTCAGCACCAGTCGCCCGGTCCGGGCAGGGAAACGAACTGGCTGCCCTCCCCGCCCGGTCCGTTCGTCATAGTGTTGCGGCTGTACTGGCCCAAACCCGACGCGCTGGACGGCTCATGGAAAGCGCCACAGCCGGTCAAAGTGTAACCCCGGTTGCTCCCAACAGAGAGGCCCTAGATGACCAGCTCAGAGCGACGCGACCAGCTGCCCATCCCCGACGCTAAACACATCGGACTGACAACGTACGACGCGAAAGACCCCAACACGAAGTACCCACCGATCACGATGCTGCGGCCGCCCGCCGGCGCCCCCAACGTGCTTATCGTCTTGATCGACGATGTCGGGTTTGGAGCGTCGTCGGCGTTCGGCGGCCCGTGCAATACGCCGGTAGCCGAGCGGCTGGCGTCGAATGGACTTAAGCTCAACCGTTTTCACACCACGGCGTTGTGCTCGCCGACCCGGCAGGCCATGCTGACCGGGCGCAACCATCACTCGGTCGGGATGGGCGCGATAACCGAGATGGCGACGTCGGCGCCCGGCAACAGCAGCGTTCGACCTAAAGAGAAGGCACCGATCGCCGAAACGCTAAGGATGAACGGGTATTCGACCGCCCAGTTCGGCAAGTGCCACGAGGTGCCGGTCTGGGAGGTCTCGCCTGCCGGGCCATTCCATCAGTGGCCGACGGGATCAGGCTTCGAATACTTTTACGGATTTGTCGGCGGTGAAGCCAACCAGTATTACCCCGGGCTGTTCGAGGGCACGACGGCAATCGAGCCGCCGAAATCACCCGAGGAGGGCTACACGCTGACCGAGGATCTTGCTGATCGTGCAATCACCTGGGTGCGGCAGCAGAAGGCCCTCGTTCCGGATAAGCCGTTCTTCATGTATTTCGCACCCGGCGCCACCCACGCGCCGCACCACGTACCCAAGGAGTGGTCGGACAAGTACGCGGGAAAGTTCGCTGATGGGTGGGATTTCTTGCGGGAGAACACCCTTGCCCGGCAGAAAAAGCTGGGCGTGGTGCCCGAGAACGCCGAGCTGACCCGCCGCCACGACGAGATCCCGAGTTGGGACGATATGCCGGCTGAGCTGAAGCCGGTGCTGGCCCGGCAAATGGAGCTCTACGCCGGATTTCTCGAGCAGACCGACCATGAAGTGGGCAGGGTCATCGACACGATCGATGACCTCGGTGTCCTCGATGACACGCTGATCTATTACATCATCGGTGACAACGGCGCCTCGGCCGAGGGCACACTGAACGGCTGCTTCAACGAGATGACGACGTTGAACGGGATGCCGGGCATCGAGACAACCGAATTCCTGCTGTCGAAAATCGACGATTTCGGCACACCGAAGGCCTACAACCACTACGCGGTGGGTTGGGCACACGCACTGTGTGCGCCCTACCAATGGACCAAGCAGGTGGCCTCGCACTGGGGCGGCACCCGCAACGGCACCATCGTGCACTGGCCCAACGGACTGCAGACAAAGGGCGAGTTGCGCAACCAGTTCCATCACGTCATCGACATCGCCCCGACCATTCTGGAGGCGGCCGGACTGCCAGCGCCGGCATCGGTTAACGGAATCGCGCAGGCCCCACTGGAAGGGGTCAGCATGCTTGGAACGTTGCGCGACGGCACTGCGCCTGAGACACACGACGTCCAGTACTTCGAGATGTTCGGCAATCGCGGTATCTACCACCAGGGCTGGACCGCGGTGACCAAACACCGCACTCCATGGAAGGCTGACCAGCCGGCGCCCTTCGATGACGACATCTGGGAGCTGTACGGGCCCGATGACTGGACGCAGGCGCATGATCTGGCGGCCCAAAATCCCGAAAAATTGACTGAGCTGCAAAGGCTTTGGCTGATCGAAGCGGTCAAGTACAACGTGGTTCCTCTCGACGACCGCGGCTTTGAACGCATCAACGCCGACATCGCCGGGCGGCCGCAGCTGATCCGCGGCAACACCCAGCTGCTGTTCGACCGGATGCGGGTCAGCGAGAACTGTGTCCTCATCCTGAAGAACAAGTCCTACATAGTGACCGCCAACATCGTGGTGCCCGAATCAGGTGCCGGCGGTGTCATTGTCACTCAGGGCGGCAGTGTCGGCGGCTGGTCGCTCTACGCCCACGACGGCAAGCTGAAGTACTGCTTCAACTTCTTCGGTATCGAGCACTACATCATCACCGCGACGAAGCCGATCCCCGCGGGCAAGAGCCAGGTGCGGATGGAGTTCAAGTATGACGGTGGCGGGTTGGCCAAAGGCGGCGACGTGACGCTCTACTACGACGGCAAACCCGTGGGCAGTGGCCGCGTCGAGCGAACACAGCCAATGGCCTACTCCGCCGACGAGGCCTGCGACGTCGGCTGCGATACCGGGTCGCCGGCCTCACCGGACTACGGACCGACCGGTAACCGGTTCACCGGTGAGATTGAATGGGTGCAACTCGACATCGGCGAAGACAGCCACGACCACCTGATCACACCTGAGCAACGGTTCAACATTGCGATGGCGCGGCAGTAGCCGCCGGCAATTTCCAATGCGGCCGTCAATTTTCCTCGATCTGTCTATAAAGACGACGCTGTGGCGAGTAGAAAACAGAGGATACGAGGCAGCTCTAATCTCTATCCAAGCGGGGAGGAAAACATGGACATCATGCCCGCGATGGCCGCAGCCGCGACCTTCGCCACCGTGGCTGTTGGAGCAGCAGTTGCACCCGCATCCGCCGCTCCTGTGATGAGCGGCAACTACGTCCTAACCGTGACCGACTCCGCTGGCCATTCCACTCTCATCGACTGGAATGTCAATCCATGCGGTGAGGGATGCGCCGACATAAAAGCTGGGCCCGGCTATAGCCGCGCGCAATTGGTTGATGGGCAATGGGTAATAGACATGTTCGACTACGTGCGTTGCTCGGACGGCACCAGAGTTCCCTACGCCGCGAACGCCCACATCACGTGGGATCCAAATACTCTTGCGGGCACAGAACAGCTGGTTTACACACGGGCAGCATGCGGCCAACCGCCGGGATACACCCAACCCAACCAGGTACAACTCAAACAGGCCTCTTGATCTCACTGTGACGTCCACGCACGTTCGCGCCTGTCATACGAACACCGACCTGGGCATAACGGTGGGTTTGAAACCGTAACGCGGGCCGCCCAAGCCGAGGGATTTCCCGGCCATGGCCACCGCCGGCACCCCGGCTGGCACCGCAGATACCGGCGCCGCCTCCTCCGGATCAACGGCCCAGCCCGCGCCCTCCAACGCCGAAGCGCCGGAACTCATCGCCGGGGCGCCCGCGGACCAACTGGGGGGCACCGACAAACCACCGACCGTGGACGCCCGACCCAAACCCGCCAGGACCGGCGCCCCGCCGATGCTGGTGGAGCCGGCCTGCCCCACCGCGCCCGCCAAACTCGCTACCCCGAAACCGCCGGCGGCAGCCGGCGTGCCGGTAGCTGCGACGGCAGCTGCTGGAGCGTAGTAAATGCTGTGGCCGAGTAATACGGCCGCCTGGATTGAGTTCATGACCCACCAGGCGGCGGTGTCCGCTACCCCCTCGATGCCATTTGACACGAACGGGTAGTCGAGTGGGGAGGCAAGTGCGGCAACAGAATTGAGCAAGCTGGAGATCGTCTGCGCTAGCGCCGACTGCGCCCCCGTTGCGCCGCCGGCTTGGCCGGCCAGCCCGGCGGGGTTGGCGGTTGGCGCAGGGGTGGTCATCGGGGTCAACACCCCGGCGATGGCCGAGGAGGCGGCGTAGCCATACATGGCGGCGGCGTCTTGGGCCCACATCGCGGCGTAGTGGGCCTCGGTGGCCATGATCGCCGGGGTGTTCATACCCATTAAGTTGGTCGCGACAAGCGTCGCCAGCTGCGCTCTGTTGGCCGTGATCACCGGCGGCGGAACCATCGCAGCAAAGGCCGTCTCAAAGGCAGCCGCAGATGCCATGGCTTGCGAGGCCGCATGCTGGGCGTGCCCGGCGGTAACTTCCAACCAGGCCACATATGGCTGGACAGCGGCGACCATCGACGCCGACGCCGGGCCCAGCCACTGCTCGCCGGTAAGCTCTGTGACCACCGCTTCGTAACCGGCCGCCGTAGAACTCAGTTCGGTGGCCAGGGTGTTCCATGCCGTTGCGGCGGCCATCATCGGTCCTGCACCCGGACCGCCATACATGCGTCCGGAGTTGATCTCTGGGGGTAATGCTCCGAAATCCATTTCTGTATACCTCTCTTCAAGAAAATCCCGCTTTTTGTTAATTGGTTGTGGCCGCGGAGGCGCGGCGGCCCCTAGACGCCCGTCCGCCGTCCCATCACGATGGGCTTGACGCCGTAGCGCGGTGCGCCATAGCCGGCTACTTTCCCGGCCGTGGCCACCGCAGGCATCCCGGCCGGGATGGCTGTCGCCGGCGTGCTTTGCGGCGCAGGAGCGGTCCAGCCCGCGGTGGTCACCGCGCCAGGACTCACGGTCGCCGCCGGGATAGCCCCGGCGGCCCAACTGGGCTGCACCGATAATCTGCCGACCGAGGCCGCCTGGCCCAGATCCCCCAACACGGGAACCCCGCCTGCGCCCGCGGAGGCCGTCGGCCCCACCGCGCCCGTCGAAACGGCTCCATCCAAGCCGGCCACCCCTCCCGCGGCATCGCCGACTTCATTGGCAGCAGGCAGAATTCCGCCCGCTCCCATTCCGAGCAGGTCCGAAGCAGCGGCGGTCCAGTCCCCAGTCCCGATGTTGGTGATGTTGGCAAGGCTGCTACCGGGCGTGGCAGTGCTCGCCGCGCTGACCGCGTTGGCGGCAGAACTGAGCAGACCCGAGATCCGTGCCGACATGGGCGACGCAGTGGTCGCAGAGTTGGCTGATTCGGTTGCGGCATACAACCCGGCGCTGGTCCCCAAGGTTTGAACAAAAAGCTCGTGAATCCTTGCGGCTTGGGCGTTGATCGACTGGTACAGGCTGCCGTACGCCCCGAAAATCGCCGCCTGCAGTGCCGATACCTCCTCGGCGGCGGCCGGAATCACTCCTGTGGTCGGGGCTGCGGCGGCGGCACTCTCGGCGGCCATCGAAGAGCCAAGACTTTCCAGCTTGCCCGCCGCGTAGGTCAACGCTTCAGGTTGTGTGGTCACGAAAGACATCGATGTCTCCTCATGTTCATTGTCAGGGTTATGTGACTTCTCCGACGGCAGGACGCCACCGGATCCTTTCCCGCCGCAAGGGCGTGAAAACCAATCCAGCCGCAAGGCAGTTTTGTGCGACAGAAGGATCGAGGCGCGAATGGTCGTCGGACCGATCCGCTGCCCGGAACCGATGACACTTCATGTCAGGCGCTCACGCTTGCGTCCTTTGGTGAGGGGCATTACGAGGGGCGCCTTCATGCTCTAACGCACCACAACCGCGCACAAGGGCCTTAGTCCCATATCCGTGGCCGTTTGTCATTTCTTCCGGCGAGGAGATGCGAAATCCGCTTAGATTGCGGCAGCTTTTACAAAGCAGCGTATGACCGACGATTCGACAATCGAGCGCAATACGGCTAATCGCGACTGGCGGAGGAGGCTGCTTAATTCGCTGGCGACTTAGCCCGAGGGATTTCGATCCAGCCGCTCCTATTCGACACCAAAAAGGGCGGCCATCACTGGCGTGCGTGCGAGTCAGGGTAGCCTCGGCAACCTAGATTGGCACCACTGTTGGATAGGACCGGGTGTGACCCAACCGCGACCGCTCACCATCCCCGCACTCCTCGCACATAGCGCCCGCGCCTTCGGCCAGAAAACATATGTGGCCACCCCAACCGAGCGACTCACATACGAGGATGCGGAGCGCCGCTCGGCGCACGTCGCGCGCTGGTTACTCCATGCGGGCGTCGGGAAGGGCAGCCGCGTCGGATTGTTCTTCACCAACGGCGTGGAGTGGATCACCTGGTGGCTCGCTTTGTCGCGAATCGGCGCGCTGGTCGTCCCAATGAGCACGATGTATAAGCCGACGGAGATCGCAAAGGTGCTGAGGCTGGCCGACGTTGGGATGCTGGTCGCCCCCAGCCACGTGCTGGGCGTGAACATTTCCGACCGATTCGAAGCGGCGTTGCCGCAGCTGTCCGGTCAGCGAGCGGGTTTCCTGGCATTGCCTGCGGTGCCGTATCTGCGGCACATCGTGATCACCGGCGAGTCGGACCGGGAATGGGCGACGCGTTGGGATGGCGAGACCGCCGTGGGAGTGCCGTCCGAGACGCTGGCCGCGGTGGAGGACGAGGTGTCCCCCGCCGATCTGGCCATCATGGTGCACACCTCGGGTTCCACCGCCGACCCCAAGGGCGTGCTGCACACCCATGGCACGGTGGTCCGGCAGACCTCGACGTGGCCAAGCGCCATCCGATCGGTCACCGGATCTGATGCCCCGGCCCGCATCTTGTGCGCCATGCCGTTCTTCTGGATCGGCGGATTGCTGGCCGCGATGGGAGCATTGCACGAACCCATCACGCTATTGGTAATGCCGCGACTCGACGCCGGCACAGCTCTGGATCTGGTCGAACGGGAGAGCGCCACCGGGATTGTCGGATGGCCCGCCTTCACCCAACGCCTGCGGGAGCACCCGACCTTCGCAGATCGCGACCTCAGCAGCGCTCCGATGCTGCGCGATGGGCCGCTGGATCTCGCGATGATCGACGTACCCGACGGATTCCCGGTGCACCGCACCATGTCTGAGACCGCGGGTGGATTCGCCTTCACCGAAATCGGAATCGTGGACGAGCACGGGACGCCGGTCCCTACTGGTACCACCGGCGAGCTGCTTATCCGCGGGATTGGGGCAATGGTCGGCTATAACAAGCGCGAGCGTTGCGAAACATTCGACGTCGACGGCTGGTATCACACCGCGGACCGCGTCTATCGCCGGGAAAACGACCCACGCTTATTTTATGTCGGACGGACCAGTGAACTCATCAAAACCGCAGGCGCCAACGTGTCCCCGCTCGAGGTCGAGGCGGTCATCGAGGAATTCCCCGAAGTGGCACAATGCGTTGTCGTCGGGATCGATGACCCCCAGCGAGGCGAAGAGGTGTGCGCCGTCTTGGTCGCCGCGATGGCGACAATCGACATTTCTTCCGTCGCGGCGCGGGCGCGGGATCAGTTGTCCGGCTACAAAGTTCCCACCCGCTGGGCGATCGCGACAAGCGACCAGATACCCACGTTGCCCAGTGGCAAGCTCAACCGCAAAGGCGTGCGAGAGATGCTGACCAGCGGCG
This sequence comes from uncultured Actinomycetota bacterium, assembly GCA_963715905.1. Classification (GTDB taxonomy): domain Bacteria; phylum Actinomycetota; class Actinomycetes; order Mycobacteriales; family Mycobacteriaceae; genus Mycobacterium. Next base: position 201,462 of record CAVQSX010000007.1, on the reverse strand, counting down.
GACTGGACGCAGCGCCGTTAATCTAGGCTGCCATTGTGCCGACTGCCGCAGTGTCCGGGGCCAGCCGAGGAATTGGCAGGGCTATCGCAATACATCTCGCACGCGCCGGATTCGATGTTGCGCTCACCGCCCGCACGCTCCACGAGGGAGAACGGCGCGAGCATTCCTCCACCCTGCAAAGGTCCGACACCAGCCCGTTGCCCGGTTCACTCGCAATGACAGCGCAGGCAGTCGAGCAGGCCGGCGCGAAATCCTTGATTGTCACCGCGGACCTCACCGACCGCCCGTCGGTCAACGCCGCCGCCGATCGGGTCCTCGCGGAATGGGGGCCGGTCGACGTGCTGGTCAACAACGGCCGATACATCGGCCCGGGTCACATGGATCGATTCCTCGACACGCCCCTGGAACTGTTAGGCGCGCAGTTGGAAGCCAACGTCATGGCCCCCTTGACACTGACCAAGAAATTTCTGCCCGGCATGCTCGAGCGAGGATCTGGGACCGTCGTGAACATCACCTCGGGCGCGGGGTATCACGACCCCCCAGCGCCCGCGGGTAGCGGCGGCTGGGGGCTCGGCTACGGGATCAGCAAGGGCGCGCTGCACCGGATTGCCGGCATCCTCGCGTTAGAGCTGGCTGATCGCGGGATCCACGCCTACAACGTCCAGCCGGGTTTCATAGCGACCGAGCGCATGGCACAGGACATGGCGGCGTTCGGGTTCGACGCGTCCGGCGGCGCCCCGCCGGACGCTGTCGGCGCGGTCGTCGCCTGGCTCGTCACCGATCCCGCGGCTGCAGAGCCCAACGGTCGCAATATCGAGGCGCAGGACGTCTGCCGGGAGCGCGGTCTGCTACCCGGATGGCCCGGTTGATCACCTCACGCTACGTATCCAACGGCGACGCTCGGCTCCACTATCTGGACTCCGGCGGCGACGATCGCGGAGCCCCGATCGTCTTCGTTCCCGGCATGACCGACATCGCCGACGACTACACGCAAGTGCTGTCGCTATTCGGCCGCCAGGTGGTGGTCGTAGAGGTACGCGGTCACGGACGGAGCAGTTCGCCGGTGAGCGGGTACGACCTCGTCAGGCTGAGCAGCGACGTCGGCGCCGTCGTCGATGCGGCGACCGATGGGCCCGTCCACATCGTGACGTTCTCCAGGGGAACGTCGTGCGCGGTGGCATGGGCGATCGAGCATTCCGACCGCGTCCGGTCGATCTCGATCGGCGATTACATCCCAGAGGAGCGCGTTGTGCCGCAGGCGGCGTCGCTTCGTCTGCTCGCAGGGCGCTGGCGCGGAACACCCGTCCGTGAGCGCCTCGACGTCGACGCCGCGATGCGGACATTCCTTGCAGCACAATCGCGTTCGATGTGGGAGCCGCTATCCCTGTTGCAACCTGCGCTGCTCGTGGTCCGCAGTGGCAACAGCCTGCTGGTCACTGACGCGGACTGGACCCGCTACCGACGGCTCTTCCCCGGCGCGGAACTCGTCGACTTCGACGACTCGCCTCACGACATCTTCCGCCCGGATCGTGACCGATACCCCCGGCTCGTGCGCGACCATGTCAACCGAGCGGACCGCGTCGCCATGACCGATCGCTGAGTTCTGCACGACCGGTTGCACGAAGCGCAAAGACCCACCGAACGATCAATCCGGCCGTAGGCTTGAGGCTTTAACTGAGCGTGTTTCAGAAGGTGGTTAGCTCGCAAATGTCGTCCTATGTGATCGCAGCACCGCAGGCGCTGGCCGCAGCGGCGGGAGACTTGACCGGGATCCGGGAGGCGATTGAGGCGGCCACCGCGGTGGCGGCGCCCTCGACAACGGGGATCACCGCAGCGGCTGGCGACGAGGTGTCGGCGGCTATCACGAGTCTTTTTGGCGGCTTCGCCGAAGACTTTCACGCGTTGACCACCCAGACGACGCTGTTTCATGCGCAGTTCGTGGGTACGTTGAGCGCGGCCGGGGCCACCTACGCTGGCGCCGAGTTCCGGAATGTGTCGCTGCTGGTGCAGGGGCTGCAGCAACTGTTCTTCTTCGACCAGGGGATTTTTTCACCCTTCACCTATCTGACCGGGCAACCGCTCTTCGGTAAAGGTGCCGTGGGGCCTTCCGTTACCGGGGCCACCGGCTCCGGTGGTCTGGGCGCGCTGATCCGTGGCTTTTTCAACGGGACTCTCGGGGCTGGCAGCGGCGGTGTGTCGCAGGGGACGGGGACCCCCGGCGTGGTGACCGGGGTCCGGGAGGGGTACTCCTACGTGGAAATTCCGGTCGGCCCCCATGGCTACGATGCCCCGGCGCGCTGGTTCTTCCCGACGCAGGCAAACGGTACGGTGGATGCCCGCGGTGTCATCTATCTGCAGCACGGCTTCCTTGGAACGGGTGGCTGGTACAGCCAGCTGGCCATCGCCCTGGCGGAGAGCACAGACAGCATCGTGGTGGTCCCCACCGTGTCGTCGCTTCCGTTACCGGGCGGCGCCTGGCTCAACGGCACGCAGATGCAGCAGGGCGTGGCCTCGTTGTTCCTGGGCAACGAGACGGCGCTGAACTTCAGCGCGAATCAGGCCGGTTACCACGGCACGCTGCCGCAAAATTTCATCATGACCGGACACTCGGCCGGCGGCGGCCTCGCCACGCTCGCCGCCGGCGATTATGTCGCGGACCTCGGGGCGAACACGGCCAACAATCACCTTCTCGGGGTGGTGATGTTCGACGGGGTGGCATCGAACTCCTCGGCCTTCGCGGCGGCGATAGCCAACCTTAAGACGTTGCATATCCCCGACTACGTGGTGGCCTCGCCGCCCCAGGCGTGGAACGCTTCCGGTGCCACCACGAACGAACTGGTCAGTCTGTACCCGGGGCATTTCGTCGGGGTCGAGCTGGTCAACGGCTCGCACGTCGACTCGCTTTTGGGCGATAAACCCATCGTCGACTTCGTCGCGCAGCTGGCCACGAGTTTCTCCCCGCCGGGCAACACCGCGGCCGTCTATACCCTGTCCTCGGGCTGGATCAACGACATCTACGCCGGGAGGGGCCCGACCGACCCGCAATATGGCGTCTACGGGCCCACCGGCGGATACGTGTCCCCTGGCGGCCAGCTGATCATCCTGGGCCAGGCCACCGGGATCGTACTGCCGGTGTAAACCGAGTCCGTTCCGATTCATTCCGGTTCGATGTCGACCGCTGCGTCGATCACTGTCGGCCAGACGAACGCTTCGTGCAGTGGTTCGTCTTCGACGAGTAGAACTCTCATATGGGTACGCTACTTCGTGCACCGGGTGTGCGAAAGATCCAGCGAAATCATGGATTTGGATCGCCGTTGCCCGAGGTTGGTGCCGGCTCTCCGGGGTGAAGTCCTGCGCGTTGCGGCAGGATAATCAGCAACACGACGATGATGGCAGCGATGACGGCCGATGCCAGCGGGCGGCTCAGCGCCAAGCCGCCGTCGGCCACTGGCTTATCAACGAAGTCCCCTACCGTCGCACCGAGCGGTCGCGTCAGGATGAAGGCGACCCAAAACAAAACGACGCGCGATACCCCGGTCCAGTAATACAGAGCCACGACCACCATGAGAGCGACGCCGAACACCAAGGCGCCGCGTTCGTAGCCAAATCCGCGGGTGTCGGCAAGCCAATCGCCGAGTGCGGTACCCAGTGTCTGCGAAAACGTGATGGTCGCCCAGTAGAAGGCCTCTACCTTCGGCGTCGAAACGGTGCTTACCGAAACCGTTCCCTCCGACCAATGCCAAAGCCCGAGGGTGGCCAGCAGACAGGACAGCAGCAGAAGCGATCCGCCTGTGTAGCCGATCCCCAGCGACCGATCGGCAAAGTCGGCCAACGTGGTGCCGAATGTTGTGGAGGCCACAATCGTCGCCCAATACAGCACCGCGTGGAAACGTTTGGCGAATATCTGCGCGGCAACCAGGGCTACCAGTGTGACGCCGAAAAGCACGCTGCCGGCCAGGTAGCCCCAGTTCAGCGTCATCGTTACGGTGTCGCCGCCTGTTTCGCCAAGCGTTGTCGCCAAGATCTTGATGACCCAAAAGCCCAGCGTGACTGCCGGCACCTTGGTCAACGCCTGTTTCGTAACGTCATTCATCAGGTAATGACCTTCTGGCTCGTCGAAGTACCGACTCTCCCGCTGCCGGCACCTCCCCTGCTTACCGGACTCCCGCTTAGAAACCACTGAGATCGATACTTCGTGATGGAATTCGCGGCAGGCAGTGTCTACTATCCATTGATCGCGATCGGCGCGACATCTCGACTACATGTACTCGCGGAGGTTTTACATGTCGTTAGTGATCGCAGCGGAATTTGTCACGGACGCGGCCTCGAACCTGGCGAATGTCGGTTCGGCGATCAACGCGGCCAATTCAGCGGCAGCCGCCACCACGTCCGATGTGGTGGCCGCAGGCGCCGACGAGGTGTCGGAGGCTGTCGCGTCGCTGTTCGCCGCGCACGCCCAGGCGTATCAGACCATCAGCGCTCAAGTCGAGACATTTCACCAGCAGTTTGTCCAGCTCCTGAATACAAGTGCGGGGGCGTACGCCGGCGCCGAGGCCGCCAACGCCTCCCCGCTGCAAACCGTGTCCGGGGTGGCAGCGAATTCGGCCCCGAACATCGGCTACGGCAACACCGGCAGCGGCAATATCGGCTTCTGGAATTACGGGACGGACAACATCGGCCTCTGGAATTACGGCATCGGCAACTTCGGCATCGCCAACAACGGCTACCACAACTTTGGCGGCTGGAACGCCGGCTTAGTCAACTTGGGCCTGGGCAACCACGGCAGCCACAACATCGGCATCGGGGTTACCGGCTACTACCGGATTGGCATTGGCCAGCTAAGCTTTGCCTATTAAGGCCAGTACCGGGGCAACGGGTCTCTTCGAGTCAAAGGGTCTCTTCGAGTCATTACCGAACGCCGACACGAAGATTTTCACCCGAGAAGTCGGCAGCCATAAGTGACGCCCCGGGCGAGGTTTCGGCGTGAGTGCGTTCGAGCTTGCGAAAACTGAAGCGCCATTGGCCGTCTGGGCCGCGAACGTACGTCTCGTGGTAGAAGCCGAACCCTCGCAGCCATTGTTTTTCACCGTTGCGTGTCCAGAACAGGTTGTCCTCCATGGCCCAGACTCCGGTCGCGTTGTTCCGGTCTTGAAAGGCGATCACCGGCGTGTGGCAATGATGCGCGGTGGTGACGTTCGCCAGCAGGCTCGAAAGAGCCCGCGCTGCAGCCTCTCCGCCGACGACCGGTTCGCTGGCTATCGACATTGCGACATAGTCATCGGTGTGCAATTCGGCGTAGGTCGACCAGTCCTTCCGATCGACCGCGTGATCCCGTCGGCCTTTTAGGTGGTATATCGCCTGAAGTTCGATGAGTCGCTCGAGATCGCTCATCCCGTCCGGGGCGCTCACGTCAAGTCCTCGAACTTCGAGTTCACCGGTTCGGCGCCCGGGCTGACGTACTGCGCGAGTTGGGGCATGCCCTCGATCAGTTGGAGGGACTTAGGCACCGACTCTGTGACCCACGCGGTTTCCCCGTGTGAGGTGCAGGCGGCTTGGTCCCGATAAACCTCGACCACCACGTAGGTGTCGGCTTCATCCACGCTCTTCGCGAACCCGTAATAGGCGACACCCGGTTCGTCGTTCGACATCGCCGCGACATGAGTCATCAGTTCCTCGAAGGCCTGCGCGTTCGCCGGCGGCACGTGCAAATGTGCGATGAACGTGATCATCCTTACGCCTAGACCTTCGCCGGTTCGCCGATGACATGGTGGGCGGTGCTCAGCCTGTCCTTCGCCGCTTCGATGGTCCGGCGTACACCTTCGCGAACCGACACCTTGTTCGGGCCCAACAGCTTGACCATCTTGGTGGTGTCGGCCCAGATCGGCCAGGCCTTGCTGTTCTCCACGAAAGCCGGCTCCTTGCCCAGGATTTCGCCCGCTATCTGGCAATATTCTTGCGTCGTAACGGCTTCCGTACCGCCGACATTGACGATCTCCGCACCCACCTTGGCGATGCCTGCCGCGGCGATGGTCTTCTCGACATAGTCGTCCTCGTACAACGGCGTGTGAACGTTGCGCACACCTGGGTATACGCTCACCGGCTCGCCACGCATCAGCTGATCGACGCGTTGCGTGACCCCTCCGCCGCGGGGACCGTAGAACGAGAAGATCCGCACCATCGTCACCGGCAACTCGTAATCCACGCTGAGATGCTTGAGCAGGAACTCCGCGGCGATCTTGCTGGCGGCGTAATTCTCAGCCGAGGCGTGCAGACCGTAGGGATCGTCCTCGCGCAGGGGACGTTCGCCCTGGTACTCATACAGCGAACCGGTGCTGCCGTGCACGAACGCCTCGCAGTCCCGGTAGCGCCTGGCGAGGCGGCCCGTGGCACCGGCATTGACCTCGTAGGCGTTCGGCTGCGGCGGCAGGACCGCGTAATTGATCACGATGTCGACCGATTCCGGCAACGGAGACAGGTCGGGGTTGGCGAGGTCGAAGGCTATTGGATGGGCACCCGCCTCCGCAAGCATCCGCTTCTGGTCGGGGTCGGAAAACCTCGCGACGGCAATGACCTCGTTCGACTTCGCCAGCTCTGCGGCCACCGGAAACGCCACCAAGCCACTTGCACCCGTCACGAGCACCCGACGTCCTGAAAGTTGTTTCACTGCTGCACCTTTCGTTGCACGTCGTGGCCCGCAGGGTCCCGGGCGCCAGATCGGCGGGCGAGGTAGTCGATTTGCAGTTGAATCGCGTAGAGGACCAGCGGCGGCAGGACGATAAAGGGAGAGATCTCGGTGGCGAATTTGAACCACAGGCCGAACGCGCCCTGTCCCATGTCGCTGAAGCCGACACCCGCCTCCGACACCACATAGACAGCGGTGGTGCTCATCAACACCGCGACTCCCGCGAACGCGAACCATAGGTGGCGAAGACGAGACTCCGCCGGCAGGTCGGGTCGCATGAGTCGGGTCCAGGCGAAGAAGACGACAACACCGGTCATGACGCTGACGACCTCCAGCCCGAATATCCACGGATTGCCATTGGTGTATCGCGTGTCGGCCAACCCGTACTGCCACCAAAACCACTTCCAGCCGGGATCCGTTGTCGGGGTCCAGCAGCCGAGTCGGTAGCCAATCACGAATACCAATTCGTAGCTGATCTGGCTGCTCGCGGTGTAGGGCAGATAGAACATGATCAGTTCCGCCGCTCTGTCAAGACGAGAACGGTTCTCCCCCGGCGCATCCCAGAACATGACGAGGGGAACCAGAAGCACCGGAATACCGAATAGCAGGTTCGCGACAACGTCGGCGGTGAATGTGGGTTCGATGAGTCCGGTTGCGACGCCGACGGTCATCAGCGCGAACATGGTGCCCGCGAACAGTCCGGTGCCTACATACATCCGCGCCCGGTGGGGCGCCCACGGACGCGCAAGATTCGGCTCGCTATGGTCCACCGTCGTCATTTTCGCCACACTCCTTTGTGCTGGCCGATTACATCGCGCTTCGCTTCTGTCTACCAGCGCAAACCCGGCCGCGCGAGACTTTTGCTCAAATTATTTCCCGGGCAGGGAAAATTATCCTCTATGGGCTCGCGGTGCCGCGAGCTGCTCCAACCCGGCGATTACCAAGTCGATGCTGAACTCGAGTTGGCCAGTCTCGGGATCCCCTCCCTCGCGGGCGGCGACCACCTGGCGCAGCACCGGAAAGGCTTCGGCCGCCGCGGACCTCAACGCAGTCGAGATGCCCGGAACGTCCGGGTGGACGGGATTCTCGGCCGAGCGCAGAGCGTCACGCCCGGCGGCATAGGCCAACTCGCTGATGAACGTCAACGCGCGTCCGGCCTCCTCGATGTCGAGCCCGGCATCCACCAGCCCCTGAAGGACACTCTCCACCGGATCGAGCGCGCCCAAACCTTCGGTTCCGGGCAGATGAATGGCAGAGGCCAGGACACCTAGCTTGATGGTTGCGTCGCGCAGCGCGTGAACGTAAGCGCGCACGACGTCGCGCCAGTCGCCGCCGCCGGGAATTTTCACCCGGCGAAGCTCAGATTCGAACACGTCCAGAACCACCAGCTGCCGCAGCCCGTCCCGGTCCCTGATGTGATAGTTGAGTGCCTTCGGGTCGACGCCCAGCACGTCGGCGACCTTCTGCATGGTCAAGGCTTCGGGCGCTATCGTGCGCGCTGCGGCGATTATGCGCTCGCGGCTGATACGTGCCGGCCGGCCGCGGGTGCGCGGTGCCACGGCGTCGTCACCCAATCCGGTTAGCTCGGCCGTTTCCCTGCTCACATTCAGAAGCCTAGGCGGATCTCACGGCGCGGCTACCAATTGCTCGGCGAGTAATCCTTGAGGAAGCAGCCGTACAAATCTTCGCCAGACTCCCCGCGGACGATTGGGTCATACACGCGGGCGGCCCCGTCGACGAGGTCGAGCGGGGCATGGAAACCCTCGTCGGCAAGCCGCAGCTTCGTCGGGTGTGGACGCTCGTCGGTGATCCAGCCCGTATCGACGGCAGTCATGAGAATGCTGTCCTGCTCCAGCATTTCAGCGGCGCTGGTGCGGGTCAGCATGTTCAGTGCGGCCTTCGCCATGTTGGTGTGCGGATGCCCCGGGCCCTTGTATGCACGGCCAAATTGTCCCTCCATTGCGGACACATTCACGACGTACGTGCGGCGGGCAGGTGAAGCGGCCAGCGCCGGGCGCAGGCGACTCACCAGAATGAAGGGCGCGGTCTGGTTGCACAGCTGAACCTCCAGCAGTTCCATCGCGTCAACCTCGTGGACGCGTTGGGTCCAGCTGTTGATGGACGCCGTATCGGGCAGCAGGCCACCCGCGTCTATGGCGGTGCCCGCGGCGATCCGATCCGGAGACGCGCTTCGGGCGGCAAGGGCCAGTTCAGTGACAGCGTGCGGCGTGTGGTGCTCGGCGAGGCTGCCGGCAAGTGCCGCGGGATGGGCGTCGCTGACGCGGTCGAACGTGATCACGTCAACTAGTTCCGAGACCAGTTCCGCCGCCGGCGTGCGCTCAGCCTCGACGAGCGCCGCGTAGGAGCCGGGAGCCCGGCGCACCGTCTGGGCGGCGTTGTTGATCAGGATGTCCAGTGGGCCCTGCGCCGCCACGGTGTCCGCGAGCGCGACGACCTGGGCCGGGTCGCGCAGGTCGATGCCCACGATGCGTAGCCGGTGCAGCCAGTCGGCACTGTCGGGCATCGCGCTGAAGCGACGTACGGCGTCGTTCGGAAAGCGGGTGGTGATGGTCGTGTGGGCGCCGTCGCGAAGCAGTCGCAGCGCGATGTACATGCCGATCTTGGCGCGGCCACCGGTGAGTAGGGCGCTCCTCCCGGTGAGGTCGGTGCGAGCGTCGCGCTTGGCGTGGCTGAACGCGGCGCACTTTGGACAGAGTTGGTGGTAGAACGCGTCGACCAAGGTGTAGTGGTTCTTGCACATGTAGCAGGCACGCGACCGGAGCAAGGTGCCTGCTGCGGCCCCGACCGCCGTGGACACCAAGGGCAGGCCCTGAGTCTCATCGTCGATACGACCCGGCGCGCCGGTGGCGGTGGCCGCGATAACGGCGTGATCGGCGGCCGCCACCGCGTCGCGCTTGGCGTGGCGGCGAGCCTTCTTGACTGATTTAAATATGCCTGCGGTGGCCCGACGTACGGCGACGGCATCGGGGTGCTCGGGCGGCAATGACTCGATGTCGGCCAGCACCTGTAGGCACGTGTCGAGCTTGTCCGGGTCGATCGCGTTCACGTTGGAAGAATACGGCGTTATCCAGGTACGGCGTGCCTAGTAGCGCCTGAACTTTGCTGCCCGCAAACTGGTCACTCGTTGCCATCAACCTCACAGACTAGAACGATATGATGCATTTGTTCTAGCAGGTCGTCAGATCGGTGCCCTGCGATCAAGCAGCAAAGTTGGTGGACATGTTCACGTTGGCTTCGTCAAAATATCTGGTCGCTGCGGGCGTCGCCGCGTTGGCCGCGACGATGGGTGTCGGTGTCGCATCAGCAGACCCCGATCTGGGTCCGATAATCAATACGACCTGCAGCTATGCGCAGGTAACCGCGGCTCTCAATGTCGTGGCTCCCGATATGGCCGCGAAACTTGCCGGGAACCCGATGATCAGCTCCCGGTTGCAGTCATTCCTGGCGGCACCCGTCGACCAACGTCAGCAGATGGCCAACCAAGCAATGGCCAGGGGTGGCGGCGGCGGCGGGAACGCGCAGCAAATCCTTGGCACCCTCACGCAGGTGGCGAACGTCTGCAACAGCTACTGACCGCTGGCCGCCGCCAACGGGGAGCTGGTGCGCCGCCGGCCCTCCGTTCGCGGCGTGCCGATACACATAGGGCGCGCCGTGACTGAGCCGGCCGCCGCGCAGCGGTCGCCCAAGTACTACGACATCGTCGCCGCGGCGCAAGTGCTGTTCGGTGAGGTTGGGTACGACAAGACCGGCGTGCGTGAGATCGCAGAGCGCGCACACATCGCGCTGGGGACGCTCTATAGTCAATTCCCCGATGGCAAGATCGGGGTACTCAGCGCCGCGATGACCGAACGCGTCGAACGACTCGTCGACCACATCTCGCGGAGTGATCGCAGTGACCCGGTCGAGGCTTTCCTGGACCGGGTCCGTCGCCTTAACAGTGAGATTGTCCGAGATCCTTTCCTGCGCAGGCTATTCCTCGAACAGGGCCACGTCACCGAGCCGCGGCTACGCGAACACGGGCGCGAACTCATCCACTCGTTCAGCTCATTGGCAGTCGCCGAACTGACCCGGCTCACCGAATCTGGCGATGCGGCGTGCACCGATCCCGCGGCGGTCTCGCTACTGATGCGCACCACTACCGTCGGTTGGATCGCCGCACAGGCCTCGGGCACCGCCACCGTCGACCACGAACGTCTCCTGGACACCCTCTTCGCTGCTGTCCGGGCACTGATTCGACCGATCGAAACCCTTCGAGCACAACGAGAATCCATTTGACGCCCTTCGAGCGGCGGGGTTCCGTGCTGGCGGAAATACTCGCGGCCTGCGTCGTGCTGGTGCAGTGCACCGTTGCGCCACCGCACGCGGCCAACCCATCAGCGGCCGTTACACCGTCACCGTCGGCCAGCGCGCCGCCCGCGCCTACCGTCGGGACCGTAAAGCCGGTCACTGCAGCCGAACTCGGCGCGAGCTGGCGGCCGGGTTGCCCCGTCGAGCCAGGGCAGCTGCGGCGGGTCTACGTCGAACACGTCGGTTTCGACGGCCAGACGCACCGCGGCGAGCTGATCGTGCACGAAGACCTAGTGCCTCAAGTCATCGCGATCTTCGAGCAGCTTTACCGGCTGGGCTATCCCATCGAGAAGATCCGCACGCTCGACCACTACCCAGCCGCTGATGACGAGCTATCGATGGAGGACAACAACACTTCGGGGTTCAACTGCCGAGGCATTCCGGGAAGCAACCGATGGTCTCAACACGCCTACGGTCACGCTATCGACCTGAATCCGCTGATCAACCCATGCGTCTTCGCGAGCGGCGAATTCCAGCCGCACAACGCGGCGGCCTATCTGGATCGAAACCGCACCGACCCCGGACTCTTACACGCCGCCGACCCTGCGGCGCATGCCTTCATAGACCGTGGCTGGCGGTGGGGCGGCTACTGGAAAGGCCCCACCGACTACCAGCACTTCGAGCGGCCCTGAAATCTGGATCGCGCCGCGAGACTTTCAGTAGCAACGCATCTCGCGAGTGAAGGTGCAGGCGGTTACAGTCTCGCGCCTAAGAGATTTAAAGACCCAGGGCCTGGGCCGTCGCCGTCGCAACCTCACCACGCAGATGCGACATCGGTGGACTGCCTCGCGTATGGATCGAGTTCGCGAGCAGAACTATGTAGGTATCGGAGGCCGGGTCGAGCCACAGCGACGTTCCGGTGAACCCGGTGTGGCCGAAGCTGCCGATGGGGAACAGCCTGCCTCGCGCCGTGGACTGGCCCGTGTCGATGTCCCAGCCAAAACCGCGCAGGTTTTGCCCCGCGATCGCCGGATAACGCGGGGCGAGCAGCGGATCTTTGGTATTCGGCCTGTGTGCCATGGCTTCTCGGGTGGCATCGTTGGCCGCTTGAAGTTGTTGGACGCTGTGTCCTGGCTGCTGCGGAGCCGTCATCAATTCCAGAGTCGTTTGCGCCAAAGGGAACTCGCTCGGTCGGCCGGCGAGCCGGTCAAGCAAGGCCTGCGCAAAGACGCCGACATCGTGGGCCGTCGAGAACACGCCGGAATGCCCTGTCACGCCACCCATGCGCCGCGCCGTGGTGTCCTGCACGGTGCCGCGCAGCAGGTGATCAAGATCGGGATTCTTGGCCGGGTCGCCTCTGCTCTCCTCGTCCCGGGCTGTCGGTGCAATGCGCGGCAAGAGGCCGACCGCCCACGTACCGGCGGGACAAGCATCCGGCTCTCGGTCCGTTGGCGCGGGAGCCCAGCCGATCGCAGATCCTGACACCGTGTGTGGGCCACATGCTTTGGCCAGGGGAAGGTAGCGGGTGTCTTGCAGGCCAAGCGGTTCGAACACGTTGCGTTCAACGAAAACATCCAGGGCCTCGCCGGTGACGTACTCGATCAGGGCGCCGAGCAGAATGAAGTTGATGTCGGAGTAGCTGAAACGCTCACCGGGCAACGACTCGAGCGGCGTGGTGAGCGCACGGTGAATGCCCTCTGCCTTGTCGGGGCTGTCGAGTCCCCATGGTTCTTTTAGGTCGACATCGCCCGGCTCGCCCGACGTGTGCGTGAGCAACATGCGCAGGGTCACCGTCGCACGTCGTGGATCGTTCGTCGCGTTGAAGTCCGGCAGATATCGCTGCACGGGTTCGTCGACCTGGACCTTGCCTTGTTCGTAGAGCTGCATGACGGCAGTCGCGGTCGCGAGGCTCTTCGTCAACGACGCCAAGTCGAAGATCGTGTCTTCAGTCATCTGCTCCGCAGGGGCCGGTGATCCATCCAGCCCGGGTTCGCCCGTCAGCTTGCGTGAGCCATAGGCCTGGTGGAAGACGATGTTGCCGCCGTGCCCGATCACCACCACGGCACCCGGCAGCTCATTTGCCCCGATCGCGTCGCTAATCAGCTTTGACACCTTGGCGAAATCAGGTGCGGGGGCCACAGCTGTCGTCTGCGTCGTCCGCGCGCTCTCACTTACTGTTGGATGCCCTGCGGGGCCAGACCGACAAGCCGCAACCAGTGCAAGCAAAACACCGCCAACAGCAATGGTCTTTCGCGTCGGCTTACTGATGGGATCCCCCCGCGGTCGGGTTCGTGGAATTCGACGGGTGGTCGTCCCGCCATGATGCCTGATCCGTGCTAGGGAATTGGGTCACCCGTAGACGGTGAGCCCGCTTCGTCCGTCCAGTAACGAAATAAAGAGGACCGCGCCGAGACGACTACGTGGTCTGCGCGGCAATTGCACCGACTTGGTGCGTCCGACGAAGTCGAGATCAGGGTGCGATACCGAGTTCCTGGTCGATCTGCGGCCACAACTGGTAGCCCCACGGGGCGAGCAGAACCCAGTCGTGAATTTGGCCGCTAGCGATTACGAAGCTCATCGGGTCCCCTTGGAGGATGGCTGCTTGCCGCAGGGCAATCGCCGACGGTTCGAGTGAATCCGCGGTGCCCGTGTAGACAGACGTGTGCGGAAGTCCGCTCAGTGACCCAAAGCCCGGACTTACCCGATAGTCGGTCAGTGGAAGACCGGCCGCCCACTCCTTGCCGATCACTCCCCCGGTCGACTGCAGGTCGAGCCACGGGGACAGCAACACCATGGACCGCGGTACGGGGCCAAGCGCGGGTGTCTGCGCAATTTCTTCGACGGCCGCCAGTGCGAGGTTGCCGCCCGCGGAGTCGCCGATCACGCTGACGTGCGATGCCGTGTGTGCAAAGACTTGCGAGGAGATGAAATCGGCCATCTTGGCTACGACCGGAGCGGCGGTACCTCCTTGCTGCAGTAACGGGTAAATCGGCACCTCGAAGGTCGCGCCGGTCTGGTAGGCCGTCACCGTGTAATTGACCCAATGGAAAAGTGAGGGCGCAAAGATGAACGCGCCACCGTGGATGGCGACCACGTAATCGCCGCTTGGGTGCGCCGGCGTGATCTGCACGACGCTCATCCCGTCATACGTGGTGTGCTGGACCGTTTCTCCGAGCAGCAACGGCAACAACTTTGGCGGGGTGTTGCTGAGGAACAGCCCAAATAGCGGGTTGTTGCCGGTGAACTGCGCTAAGAGTGGGGAACTTGGCGCTGTAAGCAGAAAATTGAGTTCGTTGCCGAATCCGGCGGCAAGCGTCGTGGGGATCTGCTGAATTTCCCGCTCGGCACCGAGCAACGCCTTCTCAACGGCCGCCAAGGGCGACACGTTGGCCGCCTCAGCGGCGGTGTACGCACCGGCCGCTCCGGTCAATGCCTGCACGAACTCGGCGTGAAAAGCCGCCGCCTGTGCGCTAAGCGCTTGATAGCCCCGGCCGTGGGCGGAAACCAACGCCGCGATCGCCAGCGACACCTCGTCTTCGGCCGCGGCCAGTACCCCTGTGGTGGCAGCCGCCACGCCCTGGTTTGCCGTCGTGACCACCGAACCAATCGAAGCCACGTCCGTCGCCGCAGCGGACATCATTTCGGGCAACGCAACCACATACGACATCGCACGACTCCCACCGTCGTAGTGCAACCTACCGAGTTAACCAGCCAATACCGATCGGCCGAGTAGCCCGGAGCTTATGCGCAGACCGACGAGCCAGAAAGCAGATTGCAAAAACTGCCTAACGGAAGAATCCGAGATGGGCATCAGAACGTCGCGCCCAGGGCACTGATCTGCGAACCGGCGCCGCGCTCAGCCCGCCGCGACTGAGCTGGTGTCGAGCGTCTGACTTTCACCTGGAGGTGCGGCAGGCAAACGTCGTCGATATTAGTAAACAGGTCGGTCCCAGAGTGCTGCCGCTGTCAAAGCCAGCAACGCCAAGTTCCATGCGATCATCACCGGTTCACGCCGGCGCGCGTGTACCACCGCGGCACCTAGCATTACCACGATCAAGCCCGCCATCCCAGCGGCTATCGCTAGCCGGGACGGAATGCCCAACAACGCGGGTAAGACAAGCGCCAGACCGCCCGTAATCTCTGTTAATCCTACGAGTGTCACTGTGCCCGAGCTGAAGTCGTCGACCCAACTCGCGCCCCGCAGTGCCAGCCGATTTTTGGGGACGACCAGCTTCATGGCGCCGTAGCAGACGAACGCGAGGCCTATCCCAATGCTGACAACCCATAAAGCCACACCAGTGACACGTTGGTGGCGGTCGTATGGTTCATTCCCGGTGACGAGGAGAAAGTCATCCGGATTTGTCGCCGGTTAAATTTTCCTCGTCAGTATTTGACGCTGCCGCACTAAGCTACTTCACACCAAATAAACCAATGAACACTGCCGCGGCTAGGGATACGATTCTCAGCAAGTCGGCAGCGCCACCGGCGGCATCGCTGGGGTGGGCGAAGGAACGGGACTCGGCCGGCGGCGGCTCCGGCCTCGCTGGTCTCAACGGCCGGACAGGCGACCAGAACCCCGGCAACCCCAAAATTGACGGTGGCGCCGGCGGCGCCACCGACGTCAGCGGCAGCGGTGGTCAGTCCTTTGTCGTCGGCGCTGACGGCGCCCCCGGCCAGAACACCCCCTGACACCAACACGGGAGGCGGCTAGCGCCCGTGCGACAGTGCTTCGATGACGAAACGCGTCGCGGTGATCGGGGCCGGACCGGGCGGTCTGATCGTGGCGCGTTGGCTGCTGTCGCAGGGATTCGAGCCGACGATCTTCGAGCAGGGACCGATGCTGGGCGGACAGTGGACGGGCCTGCACGGCCGCAGCGGCGTCTGGCCGACTATGCACGCGAACACCAGTCGCATCATGACGGCCTTCAGCGACCAAGAGCACGTTGGCGCTGCCGTCTACCCGTCGAACCACGACATTCTGGATTACTTGCACCGCTATGCCGAGACGTTCGGCCTTACGTCGCGCATCCGGTTCGACACCCGAGTCGAACTGCTGAAGCAAGACGGAAACGGATGGCTGGTCGGTCACGCCGGCATGCAGGAGAGATTTGAACGCGTTGTGGTGGCGAGCGGCAGATTCCATTCGCCCGCCATCCCGGCTGTACCCGGGCTCGACAGGTTCGCCGGGCCGTCGGGCGTGATCTCCACGTACGACTATCGGGAGCCGTCTCTATATCGCGGCAAACGTGTTCTGGTGGCGGGCTGCGCAATCAGCGCCCTGGAGATCGCCTCAGACCTAGCCCAACTTGGCGCCGCCCACGTTGTGGTAACTCAGCGGCGCCAAAGGTATGTGCTGCCGAAGTTCGCCGCCGGCGTCCCCTCCGATCATCGGATGTTCACCCGATACGGAACGCTGGCGAATGAGACCCTCCCGGCATCCGAGGTCGACCGGCAGCTCAAGGAAATCGTGGTCGACGCCGGGGGGAGCCCCGAGCAGTACGGCGCGCCGGCGCCCGACCCGTCTCTCTTCACCGCCGGGGTCACCCTCAGCCAGCACTACCTCCCGCTGCTGGCCGAGGGTCGAATTACGGTGCGCCCGTGGATGGAATCCGTCTCTGACGCGACAGTGACCTTCGCCGACGGGCGTGCCGAGCGATTCGACGGGATTGTGCTCGGCACGGGGTTCGATATGTGCCTGCCGTTTCTAAGTGAGGACATCCGGCGGGTTCTCAACCTCGACGCGGCGCACCTGGACGCTGATCGCTACACCTTCCATCCCGATCTCCCAGGTTTGGCCTTCATGGGCATGTGGGACCAGTCGGGTGGATACTTTGTGCCGCTGGAACTCCAAGCCAGGTGGATCGCGTACACGTGGGGCGGCACGATTCCAGCCGCAAGTGAGACTGATCAGCGGTTATCGATCGATGCATATCGCGCAAGGCGTGGCATGTCGCAGAAAACGCGGATGAACCTGGTGACCCTGACCTTCGCGCGGGCTGCCGGGGTGGAGCCACACTTGGAGAACTGGCCGAACCTGCGTCGCGCACTGCTGTTCGGTCCCCTCGCGCCGAGTTGTTTCCGGCTCGAAGGCCCAGATGCCTTGCCCGAGGCGCCTGTTCGTTTCGCGCACGACGCAGCCGCCTTCGGTGCGATCACGTCGAACGAATTGACTCAGCGCGAGCGGAGCTACTGGTCACTCCTGCACAAGCCGGACAACGGTGGGTGACAAGTCAGGGATCAGCGCTTCAATCGGTACCTTTGGTCCTTCTGCTTGCATCTCTTCGGCCCTACCAGTCGCGGCCTTCCTGAGCGATCCTGCTGGTGGGTAAATAGCCGATCAGGAAAGAACTGAAATGTGGCGACCACCACGTGGCGCGGTCTTGGTAGGCGTCGATGGCTCAGCAGCGGCACTGGGTGCCGTCCGGTGGGCGGCCCGTGATGCAGCGCTACGGAATCTGCCGCTGAGTCTGGTCCATGTCGTCGACGCCCCCTTACCGGAGTGGTTCGAGATCGCCGCGCCAGCCGGCTTCAGGCATTGGCAGGAACAGCGGGCCCGCGATTTCATCGAGTCGGCGATCAAGATCGCCGAGGAGAGCACTGGTGAGTGTGGTCCAGTGCAGATCGATGGCAAAGTGCTTAATTCGGCCACCGTCCCGACCTTCGTCGGCCTCTCCGCACAGGTGGAGATGGTCGTGGTCGGCCACCGGGGACATGGCGGCGTTTTGGCCCGCAGCTTCCTGGGCTCGGTGAGTTCGGCATTGGTCTACCACGCGCATTGCCCAGTCGCCGTGATCCACGACGACGGAGCCATGGCCGGCGATGCCCCGCCGGCGCCGGTGCTGGTAGGCATCGACGGCTCACCGGCATCGGAAGCGGCGACTGCTATTGCATTTGAGGAAGCCTCCCGACGAGGTGTCGACCTAGTGGCTTTGCACGCCTGGATTGATCCCCGGGTTTCCGGCTCCAACGGCTCGTTCCAAGACTCCAAATGGGACGCACAGCTGGCCGACGAGGAGGAGACGCTCGCTGAACGGCTGGCGGGTTGGCACGACCGCTATCCCGACGTGGAGATCCGTCGCAGAATCGAAATTGGCGATCCGGCACGTTGGCTGATCGAGGCGTCCGAACGGGCACAACTGATTGTGGTCGGCAGCCACGGTTGCGGCTGGTTCAGTGGCAGGTTGCTGGGATCGGTCGGGGCGGCGGTGGTCAACAGGGCCAAGATCCCGGTGATCGTGGCGCGTCAGTCCTGACTGCGGCCGTTGCGAGTAGTGCAGTTCCGCAACATAATAGGGCCACCGTCAGCGCTGCCCGCTATCAGGACCGCCTAACGAGCGCGTCGCGTACGCGTCCTCGCGCCCGCTTGAGCCGGGCTGCGGCCTCGGCGGCATCGACGCCCGCAAGCAGCGCGACGATCGCGGTCTTCGCGTGACCGTCCGCGGCGGCGAGCGCCGCGGCCGCGGCCACCTCATCGACGCCGACAGCATCGCGAACGATCCGCACCGTGCGGCGGCGCAGCTTCTCATTGGTCGCGCGCACGTCGACCATCCGCGGTCCGTAGGCCTTTCCGAGCGCGATCATCACGCTCGTCGAGATCGCATTGAGGACAACCTTCTGAGATGTTCCGGCGGTCAGTCGCGTGGAGCCGGCCAGCACCTCTGGTCCGGTCGACAGCTCGATCACCACGTCGGCGGCCACCTCGCTGCCGACGTTGTTGACGATCGCGACGGTGAGCGCGCCCGCCGCGCGCGCATGATTGAGCGCCCCCAGCACGTACGGCGTGCGGCCCGAAGCCGTGATCCCGACCAGCGCGTCGGCCGCGGTCAGGTCCGCGAGATCCGCTTGGTCGAAAACGTCTTCGGCGCCATCGATTGCCTGCGTCAGCGCGGCCGGCCCGCCGGCGATCACGCCACGCACAATGTCGGTGTTAAACGTCGGCTCGCATTCGGCCGCGTCGAGCACGCCGAGCCGACCGGGCGTCCCGGCACCGGCGTAGATCAGCCGGCCGCCGCGCTCGAGGCGCGCGGCGATAGCCGCGGCCGCGGCCGTGATCCGCGGAAGCGCCGCAACCACCGCACCGTGCGCTTCACCCTCGGCTGCGACAAGCAGCGCGACGACCTCGCCGATGGGCCGCATATCAAGATCGTGCAGGTCTGGCCGTGCGGCCTCGGTGGTGAGCATGTCGAGCCGGTTCGGGGCAAGGGTTTCGCGGGCCGCCTGCAAGCGGATCACGTGCGGCTCGTGGATCGCTCCCAGCCGCAGCGTGCCATCGAGCGCATCACCGACAGGAACGACAAGGTCGATCCGCTCACGCAGCGCCTTGACACCGGCCAGCCCGCCGACCAACGCCACCGGGCCATCCCCGGCGGCGCGGGCGGTCGCGGCGAGTGACTCGGCAGCGGCACGAACAATCGCCGACGCCACGGCGTCGTCTTCCGCGGCAAGAACATCGGGCGCGAACGACGCGAGCGCGGCGGCGTCGGTGAGCTGCGCCGGCCACGTTTTCGGCGGTCCAAAGCGGGCGCCCGCGGCATCGATTAGCGCGGTGGAAGGTCCACGCCCGTCGAGGGCGCGCAGGGCCGCGCGCAGCCCAGCTGTGCCGATCCACGCGCCGCCGCCCTCGTCTCCAAGCCATGGACCCCAACCGTCGGCGGTACGCAGTGCGCCGTCCGCGCCGATCGCGAGCGCCACGACGCCGGTGCCCGCGATCAACACAACGCCCGGCTTCCCGTCCAGCGCGCCCGCGTGTGCGATGACAGCGTCACTGGTTACCGCGACCCGCTCCGTTTGGAGTGAGGTCAGCAACGCCGCGCCCAGCGCTTGGGCCGCCGCTGGCGCCGTCAGTGCCCCGGCGACACCCACGATCAACTCCTTGGCCAGCCCAAACTGGCTGGTTAGCTGGCTCGCCACGGCGAGGATCGCCGCCTCCGCCGCCCGCACTCCGCCAGGCACCGCGAGACCCGGCGCACCTACACCCTCGACCCTCCGGCCGCCCATGGCGGCCCGGCATGACGTCTTACCGACGTCTATCGAGAGGATCACCGGACCCATGTTTTCATGAACCGGCTAGTCCGAGACGCGTAGCCAGGCCGCCTTAATGCAACCGCCCCCCGCCGGCGAGTCGCCTCCGGGGCAGGCAAGATGCGCAGATGTGTCGTATCATAGCGACATGTATACG
Organism: uncultured Actinomycetota bacterium; assembly: GCA_963715905.1. Classification (GTDB taxonomy): domain Bacteria; phylum Actinomycetota; class Actinomycetes; order Mycobacteriales; family Mycobacteriaceae; genus Mycobacterium. The sequence goes on along the minus strand of CAVQSX010000007.1, from coordinate 181,294 downwards.
ACAGAGGCGGAATCTCGGCTTAGCGAACTGCTTCGGAGCGTTAACGACACAACCAAGCTGCTTCAGCGATCCGCGACGGTTCCGGAGGAAGTGGGTCAACTGATCGACAGCTTTGACTCGAAGCTGGATGCGGCCACGCCGTCACGCCTTAAGGCCGACCCGTATCTGACGACCAATCTGTGGGCTGCCGCATTCCGCGCTGAGAAGGCACTCCGCCATGACAACGCTGAACAGCGGCGCCGCGATGTGCGCATTGCGCTAGAGCAGTTCCGCCATGCCCTGCGTGACATCGTTGAAAACCGGCCTTACAGCGATGACGCGCCGGTCGGCGTAGTTTTGGCAAACACAGCCGAGGTTCTAACAGCCCCCCAGAAGATTCTCGCGGAGTTGTTTGGGGTGTCCGTTCGCCAACTACAGCGCTGGCTCGCCAGTGACGGGACCGGGCCTGCAGCCGAAGACGCCGCCCGCATCCGTGTAGTCGGCCAGGTCGTGAACCAGCTGCGCCACTCGTTTACCGGACCCGGAGTAGTCGCGTGGTTCTATCGGAAGCATCCGATGCTCGGCTGTCCACCAATCGACCTGCTCGACGACCCACTGTCTTACCCGCGGATTCTTTCCACCGCGACCGAGGCGCGTGCCATGACCGCATGACGACGTTTACGGTTTTCCGACATGCGTCGTACGACACGCCTTGGTGGGCAATCCCAAGTCCTAGCGATGGCCGTTTTCACAACGCGGGGCTGGATACTGTCCAGTACCTCGCTCTTCATCCTCTCGGACCGGCAGCTGAAATGCTTCGCCACCAAATTGGTCCAATGGGCGATCCAGACGACCTACTCCTGAATTTATGGACGGCGGTTGTCGATGTCGAGCCGACGCAGGTGGATTTCGACGACTGCGCAACCTACGGGCTCACGCCCGATGAGCTCGTCGGTGACGATTACGGCCCCACGCAAGTTTTGGCCAATACCGTTCGAAGCAAAGGGGCGAACGCAATGATCGTGCCCTCGGCCGCACTTCCCGGAACTCATAACCTGATCCTCTTCGGCGTCTGTCTCCTAAATCCTTTCCTGGGAACCCCTTTCGCGCCTGAAGAGATCCCAACAGGACACCTGACGGACGCAGCCCGTCCCGCAGCCGAGGTGGCGGGGTACGTCCGATGGAGAGGCGCTCCGCACAGCGCCGTGCAGCAGTGGAAGACCACGGGCCGGTACGACCTGTTCGACGACCCGGCCGCGACCCGTTGGTAGCCGCGGCACGCCTACCCGGCTATTCCGGCCACCCGGATTCTTGGCTTCGCGATCACGGCACGGTGCACCGCGCACCGCGACGGCTTAGTAGAGAGCCATCTCTCCTCTGGTGTGTGTTGAGGAGCCCCCGCCTTCCGAAATCTCACGGGACATTACGTGCTGGTGGTAGTGCATCGCGCACTTGACTACGCAGATGAACAAGACGCTCGGATCTGGCCGGTGGCGAAGCATCGTCGTCATCCGGCGGCGATAGATGCGGCGCAGCTCCGGGTCGGGAACCTTCAGCATCAGCCGGACAAACAAGACGATCGCTCCAAGCGCTTCGATCGACTGGGATTTCCGCTTAGTCCAGGGATGTTGGCGCCAGTAGGCATTGCGAGTGCGTGCGAGATTGACTCGGCGCTTGAGATAGAGGTTTTCGAGCCGATCGAAGTAAAAGTCGGGATCGTTTAGGTCCCGCACCAGTCCGATGTACCCGTCGCACAGCTCGTCCTGAGTCATGCCGAGCGGAATGACGTTGGTGCCGAACATGCCATCGGAGGGGTTCGTCTTCGAAAGGTCGAGGCGATCTTCGTTCTTCAAACGCGCGTATAGCGGCGTCTTCGGGATGGCCACGAGCATGTTTACCGTTGGGTGCATGATGTCGGTCTGACGAATGAACTCGTAGTGGGCCTTGAAGATCCGGCTGTCGTCGTGGTCGAAGCCGACGATCATGCCGCACAGAACTTCAAGGCCGGCGTCTTGCACTTTGCGGACGCGATCGACGATCGTCGCGCTTTTGCGTACGTTTTGATACTTCTTCGTCTCGTGCAGCGACTCTTCGTTCGGGCTCTCGATACCGATGAAGACCATGGCGATGTTAGCCGCGTCCATCAACTCCATCATCTCGTCGTCTTCGGCGAGATTGAGGGACGCATAAGCCATAAAAGTAAGTGGGTACCCCTTGGCGGATTGCCACGCGGCAACGTCGCGCAGCAACTTCTTAACCGCGATCGTGCCGATCAGGTTGTCATCGACGATGAAGGCCATTTGTACGCGCTGTTTACGCATCGCTTCCAGTTCAGCGAGCACCTGCGGGGTCGTCTTCAATCTCGGTTTACGACCGAACGTGACGGGGATATCGCAAAACTCACACTGGAATGGGCAGCCCCGGCTGAATTGAACGCTGCCGAATAGATAGTGCTTAGCCTTGAGCAGGTCGTACCGCGGCAGCGGCGCGCGGGTCATGTCGGTCGGCTCGCGTTGCTCATACCGGTGTACATGCCGTCCCTGGGCCCACTCTTCAAGAAACTGCGGCCAGGTCGTGTCCGCTTCACCGACGAAAATGACATCCGCCAGGCCCTCGAAGAAATCTTCTTGCACGGTGACCGACGGACCGCCGACGACCGTGAACACTTTGCGGGCTCTCAGTTCGCGGAGAATCTCGAGCATCCGATGGCCCTGGACGTCCATGCCGGTGAGCCCCACAATGTCGGCCCTCGCCACACGGTCATAGTCGATTGGCTCGACGTTCTCATCGATGATCGTCACGCAATGGTTGTCAGGCGTCAGCGCGGCCAGCAACGGCAGGCAGACAGTCGGAAGAATGCGCTTCTTACCAAGCAATGGAAGTGCATGTTCGAGGCCCCAGTAAGACACGTCGAACCGAGGATTGAGAAGGACGATATCGGCCATAATCGCCTACTTGGACTTGAGGGGTGGGTCCGGTGCTACGCAAAAGGCCAGCCTTGCTGGCCCAAAATATTACGGCGCGGAGGCGACTGGAGTCGACCCGCAGTCGGGAAGCATCCGGCTACCTGAGGCAAGACCAATTCGGACGCGGTGCATTGGTTGGCTGGACCCAACGGATGTCACAGTCCACCCGTAAAATGTGCTTGCGTCGCGGAAATGAGCTAACTTTCGACAATTACGCGCAAGTGACCGCGTATGGCGCATTGCATCTCTCGGATTTAGGCCTTTGACCTGCGTCTACTCAGTGGAGTTGGCAGGAATCGAACCCGAGCTTCTACCAGGCAAAATGCATTCTGAACTGCAGGTTCGTTACGTCTGGTGCCCTTTCAGGCCCGTTCGTTACCTCCGGGTTCGTTCTCGGGTCTTGACGGCGTCCCGAGTGATCAAATCACTCAGGGCAAACGCGTCCACATCTTTTCCTCGGGCGATTCTGGTGAGCCCTTTGCAACTTGCGGCGGTTTGTGCTAATCAACATGCCTAGCCGGGGGTAGTACAGCGAGAATTGGGGACCATTCAGTGTCCGGGTACGAGGCATCTCAGCGAGCGAAGTGCGGCCCAGTTATCCCTCGTTCCTTCGCAGGCGCGACCCCATGAATGCCCAAACGCATCCGAGTTCGCCGACTCTGGCCGACTGCTCGAGTGAGCAGCTGCACCTATCGGGCCGAATTCAAGCCCACGGAGCCCTCGTTGCCGCCGATCTGCAAGATCGCCGCGTCACGTACGCCAGCGCCAACACCCCTGTGTTGATCGGGGCGGCGCCGGATCAGCTCTTCGATTCGCCGGTGATGAGCATCTTCTCCCCCGTTGAACAGCAGCGGCTTGAGCAGGCGATCGAGCAGACTGGCGACCCGCCCTCGCCGCACGATCTGTATGGAATGCGCCTGGCAGCTGCATTCGACGGCAAGGTCGATGTGATTCTGCATCAAGTCGGAGAGCAGATCGTCATCGAGATCGAGAGGGCCTACGGGGACGATCAAGCCAATCTCCTCCCGGTTCTATATGCCTCAGAGGCGATCGGCGAGGCGAGGAGCGTGCCCGAAGTTGAGGCGGCCGTTGCGAGCGCAGTGCGCGCATTGACCGGATTCGACCGCGCGATGGTCTACCGGTTCCATGAAGACGGGCACGGCGAGATCGTCGCTGAGGATCGCCTCCCAGGACTGGTCCAATACCTCGGGCATCATTTTCCGGCGAGCGACATTCCGCGCCAAGCCCGCCAGATTTACACCCGCAAAGCGTCGCGCTACATACCCGACGTCGATGAGGGCGACGTCGTCGTGATTGCATCGCCGCGCACGGCTGGCACGAGTCTTGACCTGAGCCACGCTTCGCTGCGAAGCGTTTCCCCCTACCACCTCGAATACATGCGCAATATGAAGACAGCAGCGAGCGTTTCGTTTTCCATGGTCGACGGAGGCCGGCTGACACGGCTCGTCTCGTGCACATCTGAAAATCCCCAATGGCTCTCGCGCTCGAAGTGTAGGGCGTGTGAACTGATAGTCGGACAGGCAAAACTCCAAGTCACTGCAGCTGAACAGATCTACAGACTGAACGATGCGGCCAGCCGCGAATCTATCCGGACCCGGCTCAGAGCAGCGATGCACAGCGCGGCCGCAATTGCCGAGGGACTCACGTCGGCTCCCGGTGACCTCCTGGCACTCTGCCAAGCAGACGGCGCAGCTGCATTTACGGACGGGCAATACCGGTCGATTGGCTCAACGCCATCCGAGGATGCCGTGCGACGACTCGCAAGCGGAATCCGAGCCGCCCAATCCCCGGTCACGCCGTGGGCCACCGACCGCTTGGACCAGCCGACAGCTGACTCTCTCGGTGCAGCTGGCTGCTTGTTTGTCGCGCTCGGTGCAGCCGATGACTTCGTGGTCTGGTTCCGGCGAGACCGTCCGCAACAGCTTCGCTGGCTCGGGGATCCGGGCGCTCACTCGACTGGATCGATCAATCCGCGAAAGTCGTTCGACACCTGGCTGGAGCGCGTCAGCGGCACGAGTGCGCACTGGACGGACGCCGACCTGGAGGCGGCGCAACGGCTGGTATATGACGTCGAATCGGCCCAGCTAAGCCGAGCCCAGGCCAAACTTGCGTACCTCGGCCTGCACGACTCGCTGACTGGGCTACCAAATCGCCGCCATCTGAGCAGCGTAATGGCCGCCATGCTGGCAGAAGCAACACCAACTGATCCGGTGGCCGCCATCTTCATTGACCTCGACCGCCTCAAGGAAGTCAACGACGAGTACGGACACGAAGCAGGCGACTTCGTGCTGCGCCAGGCTGCGCGGCGCATTGTCGCGGCAACCCGCACCCGGGGTGACGTCGTAAGACCGGCAGATGCGGGGCACCCGCCCGCGGTCAGGCTCGGCGGTGACGAGTTCGTCGTGCTGCTGCCGGGGACAGATGCCGAGGGTGCCGCATTTGTGGCTGACCAGATCCGTCAGGCGCTGCTCGAGCCGATTGCAATCAGCCCAGATCTCCGGCTGACCATAAGCGCGGCAATTGGAGTGGCGCTGGCGGCAGAGCCCGAAGAACCGCGCCATTTGCTGAGACGGGCCGACGCTGCCATGTATGAAGACAAGAGGCGACGTCCACGGCCCGCCGCTGCACCCGAATAGACAAGTAGCTCTTTATCCGCCGCGTGGGTCGGTCTAAAACCGGTTCGCATTCCCGGCGACGGTAGGGGCCACCGGGCGGCTACAAGGCTGCACTAAATCGCGGGTCGGCCCTTAGCTTTGAGCAGCGCGCCGAAGCGGCTGACTATCAGGGTGTGCGGCGTGCCACTGCTCCTCGATGCGGGTCACACGGCGAAGCTCTACGACGAGCCATAGCGCTCCGGCGACCGCTCCGAGCACGGCGACGAGAACCGTAGTGGCGAGCCACTCGTAATGTCCGTAAGCGGCCGCAGTCACAGTGCTGATCAGTCCGAAAACTGCCACGGCGAACAAGACGAACCCTGGCCAGAAGAAGTTGTCCTTCATCGCGATACCGGCGCGCGGTTGCGTTGTCCGGGAATGATCTGTCGGATCGCGGTGGGTGTCGCCCATCACGTCTCCCTTCGCCGTCGGACGAGATAATAAAATGTTACTCACTCGGCGGACCCGGCGGAATGCAGAATTTTGGAGCTGATCAGCGGCTCACCCGTCGGGGAATACTGTTGGCCGCGTTACAGCAGCGCCGCCGGTGCGGTCATCGTCATCACGACCAGCGCGAGAGCCCGGAAGCTGAACTGGCGCAAGAAGATACCGACGTCGACGGTACGTACGCCTCGTCAGGTCGCGCGGGCCTCGTCGCGCGCGAACAGCTCGGGCAATGAAATTGCCCCAACCGTCGTCACGAGCCACACCACAACCGTTGCAGCCACCCAGGATGCAATTCCGCGAATGGTGAGCCCGTGAGTTAATACCGAGGCGAGACCCAACGCGACGAGGGTCAATGCCAGGCCGGTGCCCCCAAGGAGCAGCGACGCATACCCATGGGGCAACTTCAAGATCAACAGGGACAGGATCGCCTGTGCTACCGAGAAAACCACTGCGGCGACGATGAACCCCGACACCGACAACGAAACTCCGGGAACAACCCACGCCGCCACCAGCAGTCCGATCGCCCACGATCCCAGCAGCACAACTGCCCGCAGCAGGATTTGCCTCATGACAATAACTGTAGGTCTCAGGGCTTCGGGTGTGAAGAACCGCGTTGACTCGTCAAAATGCCCCCGTGTCACTGCGGACAGCTGTGTTGGTCTGGGGACCTGACGCACAACAGTGCCAGGGGCCGATTCGGGCGGTTGCCGTCAAGGGCAGCGTTAGCCGTCACAGGCGAGAGCCCGGCGGCCTTCACCGCATCGGTATGCACACCGAAGCGCAGCTCCCGCAAGAGAATGGCTGCCCGGTAGGCCCGGGCGGCAACCGTCGACGCCGCCGGGGCCAAGCGGTAGCCGTCGAAAAACGGCCAGGAGCCTGAGGGAACCGATGCGGCGAGCGCACCAACCGCGTCGGTGAACGCACCCAGGGTGGCAGAATCCACTTCGGTGAAGTTGGCATCGGCGTAGTCGTCGGCGGAACCGAGGTGGGCCGTCGCGATCGCATCTTCACTGGCCAGGCTGCGACCCCGGGTCACCACCGCGGCGATCATGCCGGGCTTGAGAAAGTAGAACAGGGCGTCGGCCGTGTGCGGGTCGGCGCCACCGAGCATGGACGCTCGACCGGCACCATAGAGGGAGACGACGTCGAGGCCGATGGCTTCACTGCGGGCGATGGCTTGTGTGGAGAAGTAGAAGTTGCCCGCCACGTCCCCGATGGGGCCAGCGATGATCGCGGTTGCGGTGGTTGCGTCCATCGCCCCAACCTAGCCAGGCTCCACCACCTGTGTGTCCTCGGCCAAAGCGGTACCCATTATGGAAATTCGGGTTGATTTCCCAATCCGCGCCCTCAGGTCCCACCTTGCGGCTTCCGTGGCGACTCCGGCGAATCATCCCCCGCTTCTTGGCGCTCAGGGGACGTCTCGTTGAGGTCCGCGATCCGCCTTGCATACAAGTTGATTCCGGGCTGTGCGGTCAGGCCATGCGCGAAGATGCTGAGCAGCACCGTCGCCATCACCGCGATTCGGATCGTTGAGGTGCCCGGCAACCCCGTCTCGTGAACGAGGTACACCAGCGCGAGCACGATGGACGCAAGACCCCTGGGGCCAAACCAGCCCATGAACAGCACGGTCGTCCGGCTCAAACCAGTTCCCAGCAAGGCCAGCGCAACAGGCGCCATGCGCACGACTGTCAAACTCAGCACGGCATAGAGCAGCACGGCCGGTGTGTAATGCCCCCAATAGCCGGCCACGACGGCGCCGAAGAAGAAGAACACGAAGTGGTTGAACAGTTGCCCCCATTGTTCGGTGAACTCGACACTGTGCCGATCCACCGCGTTGAAGCCGAATTGGACGGCAAATCCGGCGACGAACGCGGCGATGAACATGCTCGCCCCGGTTTCTTCCGCCACGATGACGCAGAGCAACGGCAGCGCTACCACGCCGAGTTGACCGAGTGGCGGAGCCATCCAGCGCGTCCGGTAGGCAAGGCCGAGGAGCCATCCGCCCACCGTGCCGATCCCAATTCCGATCAGGGTGCCGTAGCCAAGCTGTTCTCCGAGGAAACGGGCGAGCACTGCACCCGCAGGCCCAGTGCGCTCTTCGGCAACAGCAAGCACGATGAATAACATCAGGAACGGAACAGACAGGCCGTCGTTGAGGCCGGCCTCAACATTGAGGGACTGGCGAATTCTCTGTGGCACTCGTTCGCTGTTCACGATCACCTGGCCGAGTCCGGCATCGGTTGGGGCGAGGATCGACGCCAAAATTCCGGCTTCCCCCCACGACAGGCCGCTCAGCACCAGAATCGCGCATACTGCGCCTAACGCGATTGTCATCGGCATGCTGATAACGAGCAACCGGATGGGCACGGTGCGGCCGGCCGTCAGCAGCGACGGGTTGATGCGGCTGGCGTCGGTGAAGAGCAACATCACCAGGCCCAGCTCCGCGATCAGGAGCAAAACCTGACGATCGAGCACCAGCTCGCGTGCTGCTTCCGGCAGCAGGATCGTTGCAGCACCAGCGGCCGTGAACAGCATTGGTGCGGTGATGACGGTGCGTTGCAGCCGCTGCGAGACCAGGCTGTAAACAAAGACGATCACCACAAATACAGCTGTCAGGACCATGACTCGAACGCACGCTCCGCAGAAGTGATCAGGCTTGGGGGTCGTCAACCGTTAGCATGCGGGTTCCGCCGCCCCTGGGCATGGGTTTCGCAAATATCTTTCCTGAGCGCGCCAAGCGCCGCTCAACAGCTAATAGACGAAAGCCGCACGCCGACAAAAATGAACGACACTTATCGCGCTCCGCGCACCAACCGACCGGGCCGTGCGCCCGTGTCCACGCTGTCACGTCGCGTGATGACCCCACTGACGATCGTGGCGCTGTAGCCGCTGGCGCCCTGGATGAGGCGCTGGCCACCGGCGGGCAGATCGTATGCCATTTTCGCCGGATGCAGGGTGAGCGCGCCCATGTCAATGACGTTGATGTCGGCCTTCTTGCCGATTTGAATAACACCGCGATCGGTGAGCCCGAACAGCTGCGCAGTGTCGTGAGATTGCTTGCGCACCAGGTACTCCAGCGGCAGCTTCTCGCCCCTGTGGCGATCGCGCGCCCAGTGCGTGAGCAGGAACGTCGGATACGACGCGTCACAGATCATTCCGCAATGCGCACCTCCGTCGGACAGTCCGACCACGCCTGCGGGATGCATCAGCATTTCGCGGATGGCGTCATGGTTGCCGTAGAAGTAGTTGTAGAACGGGAGCATCAGCATGGCCGTGGCGTGGGACTCGAGCATGAGGTCGTACAGCGTGGACAGCGGGTCGTCGCCTCGCTCGGCGGCGATCTTGTCGACGGACCGGTCCTGCGTCGGCTCGTAGTCGGGGGGATCACCCAGCGCATAGAGACGGCCGAGTGAATACTGAACGAGCGCAAACATGTTGTCGAACAGCTTCGTCGGATCCGGCGGCAGGTCGTCTTCTGACAGAATCGCCGCCTTGACTGCGGGATCGGCGAGCCGCGTTGCCAACTCGTGGCGGTCGCACTCGGCCTTCAGCCGGCGGAAGGTCGGCCGGTGGGTGAACGCATGATGGCCGGGGAAACCGAACAACATGCCGAAAGGACGCGCCGCGATCTGCGGGTACAGCTCACTGCCTGCGGCGTGCGCTGCCGCTGAGATGTCCAGCTGTTCTCGCCAGAGGTCCGGTGCTGCGTCGACTTGGATCATGCCGAACGAGATTGGTCGGTCGATCTCGGCGCCCAGGCGCTGCATCCACTCCAGTTCCTTCTTGGGCGCGATGATGTCCTCGCCGGCGACCCCCTGCGGCGCCAGCTCGAAGACCGCGCGCCCGCCTGCCGCCATGGCTCGGCCGAGGCCGAACAGCTCATCCTCGGCGGCATAGGTTCCCGGAACCGGTTCGCCGTCCATGGCGCGGTGCCCGAGGGTCCGTGACGTGGAGAATCCAAGCGCGCCTGCCTCGATGCCTTCTTGAACGATGCGCGCCATGGCCGCGATGTCCTCGGTCGAGGCGGGCTCGTTGCGGGCTCCACGTTCGCCCATCGCATAGGCGCGGACCGAACCGTGAGCGATCTGGCTGCCCACATCGATGGCGAATTCCTGCTTTTCGATGACATCGAGGTATTCGGGATACGTCTCCCAACCCCACGAGATGCCTTCGGTCAGCGCCGTCCCGGGTATGTCCTCGACGCCCTCCATCAGACCGATCAGCCACTCCTCACGACCGGGACGCACGGGTGCGAACCCAACGCCGCAGTTCCCGGCGACGACAGTCGTGACGCCGTGACCGCTGGACGGTTCCAGCGAGCTGTCCCAGCTGACCTGACCGTCGTAATGGGTGTGGATGTCGACGAACCCCGGTGCGACGAGCTTGCCCGTCGCGTCGATCGTCTCGGTTGCGTTGCCTTCCAGCGGGGGGTCGCCCACCCCGCGGCGCCAGATCTCGACGATCTTTCCGTTCTTGACGGCAACGTCGGCCTGGAATCGGTCTGCACCGGTGCCGTCCACCACGGTTCCGCCGATGATCTTCAAATCGAACACGATTTTCTCCCTTGAAAGCCGTACCAGCCGTTATGGTGGCCAATGTAACACCGTTACAGGCGGCTGGCGCCAGATCTGAAGGGCAAATGATGACGCAGACGGCGCAGACAGGTACCGACGTCGGCAACGCCGCCCGTAACCGGCGCGAGGACGCGATCGGCACGCCACCTCAACGTCCCACCCTGGTGCCTGCGGAGCGTTATTACTCCGAGGACTTCGCGCGGCTCGAGGTCGATCGGATGTGGCCCAAAGTGTGGCAGTTCGCCTGCACGATCGACCATGTTGCAGAACCCGGCGACTACTTCGAATACCGGTGCGGCCCGTACTCCGTCTTGATAGTCCGTGGCGACGACGACGTGCTACGCGCCTTCCAGAACGTCTGCAGGCACCGGGGCAACTCGCTGTGCGCTGGATCCGGCACCGAATTGAGCGAGCTGCGCTGCGGCTACCACGGGTGGACGTGGGATCTCGCAGGCGCACTGAAGCGGGTGCCGAACCGTAAGGGGTTCGGCGCGTTCCGGATGGCGGACTTTCCGCTGTTGTCAGTCCGGGTCGAGACGTGGGAACGCATCGTCTTCATCAACCTCGACCCTGATGCGATCCCGCTGCACGACTACCTAGAGGCGATACCGGACGACATAGCTTGGAACCGGCTTGGCGAATTCCGTTGCTACGGAACGGTGACCATCGAGGTCGACGCGAACTGGAAGACGATCGCCGATGGCTTCAGCGAGACCTACCACATCCAGACGCTGCATCCGGAGCTCCACAGGTGTATGGACGACGTATATGCTCCGCAGGTCATCTGGGGTCATACGGGAAAGTCCGAGCAGCTCTACGGAGTGCCCAGTCCCAGCATCAAGGATGAGTTGACGGACGCCGAGGTGTGGGACGCATACGTAACTACCCAGGGCGCGCTGATGGGCGTTGCAGAGGACACTCCGTTTCCGGCCGATCAGCAGGAGCTTGATCAGTCGGCGGCCGACGTAATCGCGCAGCGGACAAAGGCTTTCGCCGACTCTCGCGGCGTCGATCTGAGTTGGGCGACCACCGATCAGGTGATGCGGCTGCACCAGTACAACGTGTTCCCGAACATGTCACTGCTGACCAACGCCGATCACCTGACGGTGCTGACCTCCCGGCCGGGGCCAGACCCCGATCACGGCGAACTGGTGATGACCGTGTGGATGCGGATGCCGCCAGAGGCGCCCCGCAACAGGCCGGCAGACGTCCGGATGAAAGCGGAGGACGCCCACCCCGGTCTGGTACTGACACAGGACATCACGGTGCTGCCAGGGCTTCAGCGCGGTCTGCATCAACCGGGGTTGACGCACCTGACGTTGTCCAACGAGGAACGCCGCGTGATCAACATGCACCGCAACATGGAACGCTATCTGGCCCTGCCGGATTCGCTGCGAATCACCGGAGGTGAGACTGTTGACATCACCACGCAGCAAGAACAGTGACCCGGTCACAGCCGGCGAGATCCTCGAAAGCGCCGCCAGGATGATCGAACTCGATGGCGTGCAAGCTTTCACGATGCGTGGCCTCGCCGACCAACTCGGCGTCGCGGTCACGTCGATCTACTGGCACATCGGCGGTCGGGACAAGCTCTTCGACGGCTTGGTCGAACGTTTGCTTGGGCAGCTGGCACACCTCCCCACCACGGGCGACGATCCCGTCGAACGCATTGCATCACTCGCGCGTTCGCAGCGCAGAGTGCTGATCGACAAGCAGCACATCCTCGCCATCGCCCACGAGCGCGACCGGACGCCGCAGCTATTCCTGCCGATTCAGCAGGCGTTGGCGGCGCAGCTCGCGGAGCTGGAGGTGACCGGAACCGATGCCGCGCTCGTCCTCCGAGCCGTCCAAGTCCACGTCATTTCTTCTGCAGTAATGCAGTTCTCGGCGGTACGCGGCGCCAAACACGATGAGGAAGACCCGTCGCTGTGGGCAGACGCCTGGCCGGATCAGGCGCTCGTCGAAGCGCTCCAGTCCCCCACGGATTACGACGCCGTGTTCGAGTACGGGCTCAGCGCACTGCTGGCGCCGCTGCGCGATGGACGCAGGAGTCGATGATGCCGGACCCGGCGCCGCAATCCCGAAGGGCGTTGCGCGATCTGATCGCACTCCTGCAAGAGATCGATGACCGCTACCTGGGCGATGAGTGGGCAGCGGCGAGCTTCGGCGACATCACCGACGGGTTCCGCTACGTCGCCAACCTCATCGAGGGTGGATTCCTGTTGGGCTTCGAAGCCGACCCCGAGCGACCCTTCTTCCGACCCATCGTCAGCCGGGCCCGAAAGATGCTCGGCGACAATGCCGATGCGCTCTACTACACGGCACCCGTCCGTGACGATCTCGTCTATAGCGTGAAGGGCAACGTCGTAGGAACCGTGTATCTGTCCTTCACGGTGGAGACCGGCTCTCAAGACGCCGGGTACAGCGATGACGTCGCCGGCGTGATCAACCAGGAGAGCTTCGACGTGGATGCCGACGGTGACTTCGAGGTCATCTTCGGCGGCCCGAAACGGGAGCGAAACTGGTTCCCCCTGGGCAAGAACGCCGCGGAACTTATCGTACGCGCTTATTTCGAAGAGGCATTCCCACGCGCCGCCGATGTGAACACCGTGGTGCCGCTGACCATCCAACAGCTCCAGTCGGTCGACCCTCCCGAACCGTGGAACGACGAGTCGGTCGCGGCTGGGTTCAACCGCGCCATCAACTTCGTCCGCACCCGCACGCTGGATTTCCCGAAACCCGGTGAGGCACCGCAGCCTGCGTGGGTATCGCCGATTCCCAACACCTTCAACGCACCCGAGACGCCGCAGGGGATCGGCTATGCGGCGACCGACGCGAAGTACTCGATGGCGCCCTACGTCCTCGCTCCCGATGAGGCGTTGGTGATCACGGGCCGCTGGCCCGACGCGGCCTTCGGCAACGTGTGCCTGTGGACTCGGTACATGCAGACCTACGACTATGCGCACCGGTCAGTCAGTCGCAATCGCGCGAATACTGTGCTGGAACCCGACGGCTCGTTCCGGATGGTCATAGCGCACGAAGATCCAGGGTTGCCGAACTGGCTTGACACGGAAGGTCGTTCGTTCGGCATCGTCTTCTGGCGGTTCTTTCTGCCGACAGGCGACGTCGAGACTCCGAGAGCAGAGGTGGTGAAGGTGGCTGAGCTGCGTGGGTAACGTGTCGTCAGCCGCGGTGATCGCGGCTGCAGAAGAAAGCAGCGGGCTTTCCGACTTCGGCGGCGACGGATGGCGTGAAGCGCTCGACATACTGACCGATGCGCTGAGCGCCGAGGCCACCCTTACGGAGTTCGGAGAGGTCGTCGCGCAGGCCGACCTCGTCGGATCTCTCACCAGGCGCCTACAGGTCGTCGAACATCGCCGCACATACCCCGAAATCGCCGGGCTGCCCATCGAGCGGCCCATCTTCATCGTCGGTCAGGTGCGCACTGGGACGACGATCCTTTTCGAACTGTTGGCTCAGGATCCCGCCGCGAGAGCACCCTTGACCTGGGAGGTCGACGCGCCGTGTCCGCCCCCGGAGGCCGCGACGTATGACACCGACCCTCGCATCGAAGACAGTCGACAGATTCAGGAAATGATGACGTCGATCATCCCCGACTTCAAAAGCATGCATCCGATCGGCCCACTGCTGGCCCAAGAGTGCGTCCGTATCACCGGCATGGACTGCAAGAGCTTCATTTTCCCGACGATGTACCGGATCCCGAGCTATGCCCAGTGGCTGCTTGGCGCCGATATGACGTCGGCGTACCAATGGCATCGTGGATTCCTACAGCATCTGCAGTCACGAATCCCGGTGAATCGATGGGTGCTCAAATCGCCCGGCCACATCTGGGCCTTGGACGCGATGATGAAGCAGTACCCGGACGCGCTGGTGATACAGACGCACCGTGATCCATTGCGGACGATCGCCTCGGTGTCCTCGTTGGCTCGCACGCTGCGCACGTTCGCCAGCGACGGGTCCCCGATTGGGCCGATCGCCAGCGAGTGGGCCGAATACGTCATTGATGGCATCGACCGGTCCGTGGATGCGCGAGAGTCGGGGATCGTTCCCGCCTCGCAGGTAGTCGACGTTCAGTACCGGTCGTTCGCGGCGGACCCGATCACGACGATCGCCGCGGCGTACGACCGACTAGGCCTGGCCTTCACCGCGGACGCCGAAACCAAAATGCGGCACTACCTGGCCGCTCAGCCCCCCCACGAACACGGCGGGCACCACTACACGTTCGCCGACACGGGTCTGGACGAGAAAGCACTGCGAGAGCGGACGGCCCGCTATCAGGAGTACTTCGCCGTCCCCAACGAACCGTTGGGATGATTGAGGCCGCAATGAACGATTTCTCGCACGACAGTATCGGCGAAGTCGTTGGCGACGTGATGGGCCCAGCCATCGTGATTCTCACACCGCGGCGGCACGCCGTCCGAAACGGAGACCCACAACAGCGCGAGCGCTCCGTTTTCGGGTCTTGACGCCCTCATGGGCCCCGAACTCCCACCCCCGCCAGGAAGACCCCGCTGTGGCTGGTCGTGATCGGCGCCGGCACTTTGCTGCTGGTTGATCTGATGTTCCTGGCCGCGAACCTGACCAAACTGGTACACGGGGCGTGGCTGCCGCTGCTCATAGGCGTGATTGCGTTCACCGTCATGACCACCTGGCAGCGTGGGCAAGAGATCGTCACCCGAGCACGGACGCAATCGGAGGGACCGCTGCGCGAGTTCATCGATCAGCTCGCCCACCATCAGCCGCCATTACTGCGCATCCCCGGCACCGCGATATTCCTCAACCGCGGAAAAGAGACCACGCCCCTGGCGATGCGAGCCAACGTCGAGCACAATCGAGTGCTCCATGAACACGTCGTCATCATGGCGATCGACACCCTGCCGGTGCCGCGCGTGTCCGACTCCGAGCGAACGGAAATCGATGACCTCGGCTACAGCGACGACCGGATCATTCATCTCACCGCGCACTTCGGGTACATGGAAAAACCGGATGTCCTTGGCGTGCTTCGCCTCCTGGACCCGTCCGAGACTCAAGGCGTGATCGAGATCGACGAAGCTTCCAACTTTCTGTCCGACCCCGAACTGACGAAGGGTACGGCGCCAAACATGGCACGATGGCGCAAGCAACTGTTCATCGCGACCTCGTACATCACCGCCGACGCCGCCGATTACTTCGGCCTGCCTCCCGACCGCACGGTGGTCATGGGTTCGCGCATTGAGATCTAGCTCCCCGGTCGGGTACGCAAGGGTCAGTCCCGGGGCTGCGTATTGAAAAGGCCCAGGTCGAGTATCTGCGCAATCTGGGTGATCGCGGCCTGAGCGCGCACGCTGTTGCCGGCCTTGTCCAGGCGCGGTGAGAACGCGGCGATCGCCAGCTTCCCCGGCGACACCGCGACCAGGCCGCCGCCGACGCCGCTCTTGGCGGGCAGCCCGACGGTGTAAGCCCAATCGCCGGAAGCGGTATAGAGACCCTCCATCGCCATTAACGCCAGCAAATGCGCCACGTTGGCTTGTGCGATGACGCGCTTGCCGGTGACCGGGTTGATGCCCCCTTTGGCTATGGTCGCTCCCATGACGGCCAAGTCGACAGTGGTGACCAACGTCGAGCACTGCAGGGTGTAGACGTCGCAGGCTTCCATCGGCTCGCAGTACATGTATCCACCGCACAGCAGTAGCCACGCGATCGCGCGGTTGTGAAAGTTGGTGGCCCGTTCGGAGGCGGCGATCTGCTCGCTGACCGTGATCGGACGCCCGGCGAAATCGCCTTGAATCTGTAGGATCTGGCGCCAGCGGTCGTCAGCATCGTTAGCCGACACCAGGCTGGTTGCCGTCATTGCACCGGCGTTGACCATCGGCGAGTTCGGCTTGTCGTTGTGCAATTCCAGCGCCAGCACCGAATTGAACGCCTCACCAGTCGGATCGGCACCCACCTTTCGGTGAAACACTCGCGGACCTACTTGCTCCATCGCGAGAGCGGCGGTGAAGACCTTCGAGATCGACTCCAGCGCGAATCCATATGTAGCGTCGCCAGCCGAAAACGTCTGACCATCAACGGTTGCCACGCAGACCCCGAACAGCTGCGGGTCGACCTCCGCCAAGGCCGGTATGTAGTCGGCGTTCTTGCCGCGGCGGTTCTTCTGGTGCTTGGCGTGTGCGGCGGCGACCGCCTCAGTGATCCGGTCGGGGTTGATCGGTGTTCTGGCCATATCAGTCAATTCTGTTTCACCGCAGCATATTTAGTTGTAGCCGTGGTCACGACGCGGTGGATGAAGCCAAGCTTTGTGACGACATGCGGGAAGATGGTGAACGGGTATAGGTCGTCACGACCCATCGAGTTGTTGACCCGGTTGAGCACCCCCGACAGCACCACCCAGTCAGCAATGATGTCCTCGATGGTGCAGTCGGCGTAGGACTCTCGAGCATCGACATCGCGGGCCAGGTCCCACTTCACCCGGTTAGCTTCGACAACCAGGCCCGAATCAGCGATTGTGGCAAGGGTTCCGGTGATATGCAGATAGTGGGCCCAGGTTTCGGCGAAGTCTTCCCACGGATGGGCGGTGGCGTACTCCGAGATGAAGTCGTGCTGCCAGTTCACCGGTGCCTCGCCGTTGTAGTGACGCTGCATTGCGGCCTGGTAGTCCTCGCGATCGTCGCCGAACATCGCCCGGGCGTCGTCGATGAGTGGGGTGTTCTGCACCAAAAGCATCTCGTAGTAATGGCCGACCTCGTGGCGGAAGTGGCCCAGCATCGTGCGATAGGGCTCACCCAGCTTGATGCGCAGCCGCTCCCGGTATAGCTCCAGCGACTCGGCCAGGTCGATGGTGATCACGCCATTGGAGTGCCCGATCATCACCGGCCGCCCCAGCGTCTTGCTCGACAGCAGGTCGAACGCCAGCCCGTGCGGGTCCGCGTAGTACTGATGAATGGGCAGACTCAGATCCATCAGCTCGAAGATCAACCGGCGCAGTGCCTTTAGAGTCGAATCGAGTTCGGTCATCGCCTCGGTGTCATCGGCCGCCGGCCCCTCGCGCACGAAACTGTCGGCATAGCAGCGGCCGGACTCGGAGTCGTCGGCGGTCAGCCAGTTGCAACCCCGCTCCCAGTGCGCGCACCGGACCCAACCAGTGTCATTCACTCTCACCGTCTGGGACGGTGTGGCGACCATCTGCCGCGAGGGATAGTGGTAGCCGACCGTCATGGCGCACGTCGAACACTGCTGCGCCTCGAACGCGACTGCCTGCCCGCAGTTGGGGCATCTGAAGGCACGCACGGTCAGGGTCCGCCGGTTCGGCCCGACTCGACATACGTCCACGGTCGCTGCGGGCGGTCCTTGAGATAGCCACGTTGCCAATTCCATTGCGGATGCTGCTGCAGGAATTGTTCGGCGTCGAACTCGGTGCCGTCGGCCCGCCCGCACCGGGCCCACAGATTGAGCGCCTCGATATCTGCGGAGGCGGCGACCTTGCCGTCCACGGAGCCGAACGGTGTGAACGGGGTCAGTCCACTGTCGTGGCAGGGGTCGACATCGGAATGCGCACAGATGGTCCGGGCCGAGGGATTGATGTACCCAAGGTAGGTGTCGAACGTGTCGGCCAGCATGCGCTTGCCGACGTCGACGTCGATGCGCCCGTTGTACTGGCTGAGCAACTGGCGCCAGCGAACTTCCCGCGCACCGTTGGGCGTGCGCACGTCGCTGAAACCGGTCCCGAAGCACTCCAGGTTACGGATACGCGGATCCACCGGAGCGTTGTCGCCCCAGAAGTAGCCATCGGTCGTGCGGCTGAGGCTTTGATACAGCAGGCCCTCCTCGTAGCGCGCGACCTCACCGGTCTTGACATCACCGATCAACCAAGAGTTGGCATATCCGCCGTTGTTGTCGGTGTTGAGCGTCTCGACCCAGTGGTCGATGTCGCGGGCGTACTGCGCTGCCTTACGGGCGCGGACGAACTCCGGGACCCGAGTCTCGTCGTAGCCTTTGTACCCTTCGTAGCCTCCGATCGTGGTCTCGCAGATCGCCAGCCCGGCACTGGTCAGCCAGAAATCGCTCATGCTGGCGATCCAGCCCGGCGCGGTCTGCATGACCATCCGGCTGCCGTCGTCGGGAGTCATATCCAGGATGACGTTCTCGAACTGGCCCTGCCAGAAGTCGGCGAAGCTAGTGTGCCCTAGGACGATCGCCCCATCGATGGTCGCGCTGCCGGTCGCGATAAAGGCGCTGCAGTGGTTGCCCTCGCCGCCAGTCGGCGCCAACGCCGTGTAGCGGCCCGAGTTCTTGGGCCACCAATAGCCGGTGAGTTCCATCCAATCATTGATTCCGAGCACGTCGTTGAACGTGGCCGGCACGCCTGCAGCCGTCAGACCCGCGGCCACACCTTGCATCTCCTCCCGCAGCTCGTCGGGAATCTTGTCGCCGTGGAGCTCGGCGGCCCGTTCAACAAAGAAGTCGTAGCTCATACCGATGTCCTGATAGGTCATCTCCCGGTACACCCGGATCGACTCCGCGTACTCGTCGGCGACGAGGAAACCGTACTGAAAGCCGCGTGCCGCCGGTGATCCCTTGACCGTGACATGCAGCCAGCCGTCGATGTCGCTGCGCGAGGCATCGGCGACCCACCCCCGCTGCTCGTCGGTGAGTTCGGAGGGGGTGGTCCTGGCCAGCGGTTCCGCCGGCCCGGGCGGTGGTTTTACGTTATGACCTTTCGGGGTTGAAGCGATCGCCGTCACAAGCCCTCCTTCGGTCAGAACCCACGCGCGGATGAGTTTAGTGCTGCCAGGCCGGTGGCTGGTCGACCTCGACAGGAATCCCGACACAGTCGCTGTCGCCCCGGCTACGCTGATCTTCGATCATCGATTCTGGGACCACGCAGATGGAGTCCAGCCATCCGACCTTCGGGAAAAGTTGGGATTGGCATGTGTTTCGACGATGTCGATCAGCCGGACGTCGATGCTCGGCGCGAAGTCCGACGGTAGCGCCCCGGAATGGGATGGTGGTGAAAATGAAACGGGCCAGAGCTTAGTGCTCTGACCAGCTGTTTCCCAGTGGAGCCGCCGGGAATCGAACCCGAGCTTCGACCAGGCAAAATGCGCTCTGAAGTGCTGTTTCGTTACGGCTCGTTCCCGTTCGGTCCCGCTCGTTACCTGCGGTTATGCTTTCGGGTCTTGACGGCGTCAAGAACCGATCCGAAGAGGTGCCGACGGCTAATCGGCCCAGGACGTGGGCTCAGGCAGAAGCCAACTGGTTGAACAAAGGCGTGTGGCGTCGTAGCTTTATGGCGGGGGTGTATTCAGCGTTCGACTGAGCAGCGGTGTTTACACGGTTAATATTCGGAAGGATCAATAACACACCGTTCCAGAGGGCAACGGTGTTACTCCGTTCGATTGAGCAGCGGCGTCTACACAATTCGTGTAATCAACGGTATCTGCACGCTTCGAGCGAAGGTCGTGATCGTATTTCTACTTCTTCCAAATTAGTCCCCAAGTTCGAGATGGCGCAGGCGCACTACGACCTGTCTGACGACTTCTTCCGGCTGTTTCAGGACCCAACGCAGACCTACAGCTGTGCGTACTTCGAGCGCGAAGACATGACGCTGGAAGAGGCACAGATCGCGAAGATCGACCTCTCGCTGGGCAAGCTGGGTCTCGAACCTGGAATGACGTTGCTCGACATCGGCTGCGGCTGGGGCGCCTGCATCAACCGGGCCCTGGACAAGTACGACGTCAATGTCATCGGCCTGACACTGAGCAAGAACCAACTCGCCCACGTCCAGGGCGTCCTCGACAAGAACCCGAGCAAACGCTCCAAGACGGTCCAGTTGCGTGGCTGGGAAGAATGGGAAGGCAAGGTCGACCGGATTGTGTCGATCGGCGCGTTCGAGCACTTCGACTTCAACCGTTAC
The DNA here is from genome assembly GCA_963715905.1 of uncultured Actinomycetota bacterium. Lineage (GTDB taxonomy): Bacteria > Actinomycetota > Actinomycetes > Mycobacteriales > Mycobacteriaceae > Mycobacterium. The sequence goes on along the minus strand of CAVQSX010000007.1, from coordinate 160,740 downwards.
GACGACTTCTTCGACATCACCTACAAGTCGATGCCGGCCGACGGAGTGATGCTGCTGCACACCATCACCGTCTTGCCGGCCAAAGAGATGACCGCACGGGGTCTGCCACTGACCTTCGAACTGGCACGCTTCGCCAAGTTCATGCTCGACGAGATCTTCCCCGGCTGCCGGCTGCCCACCGTCGATATGGTGCCAGACCACTCCGCGAAGGCCGGCTACACCTGCACCCGTGTCCACACACTGCAGGCGCACTACTGCCGGACCATGGATGAGTGGTCAAGGAACTTGCGGGCGCATAAGGACGAGGCCATCGCGCTACAGGGCGAAGAGGTCTACAAGCGCTACGACAAGTACCTGACCGGCTGCGCGCGGCTGTTCCACGAGGGGTACCTCGATATCGCCCAGTACACGCTCGAGAAGTAAGCCAAGCGCGTGAATTCGCAGACGGGCCAAAACATGCAGTTAGAAATGCACCCTCCGGGGGGTATCGCATGACTAAGTTGACTCCGAAGTTCAAAGATGTCCAGGCGCACTACGATCTCTCCGACGATTTTTTCGCGCTGTTTCTGGATCCCAGCAGGACCTACAGCTGCGCCTATTTCGAGCCAGACGACCTGACTCTAGAGCAGGCGCAACGCGCCAAGGTCGACCTGGCGTTGGGCAAGCTCAAACTCCAGCCGGGAATGACGCTGCTCGATGTGGGATGCGGTTGGGGCTCGACACTGCTGCGCGCCCTAGAGCACTACGACGTCAACGTCATCGGGCTGACGCTGAGTAAGAACCAGCACGCCCACGTGACGCAGCTGCTGAAGGCGTCACCGAGTTCACGCTCGAGGCAAGTCCTGCTGCACGGTTGGGAAGAATTCGACGGCAAAGTCGACCGCATTGTCAGCATCGGCGCCTTCGAACACTTCGGCCACGAACGCTACGCGCCCTTCTTCGAGTTCGCATACAACGCGCTCCCCGACGACGGAATCATGCTGCTGCACACCATCGTCAGCTTTCACCCGTATGAACTCCAGAAAAGGGGCGTCGCCCTCACCTTCGAGAGAGCCCGATTCGCCAAATTCATGCTCACCGAGATCTTCCCCGGCGGACAGTTACCCTCCAGCGTTATCGTGCACGAGCGGGCATCCGAAGCTGGGTTTACCGTGACCCGCGAACAGTGCCTGCAATTGCACTACGCCAAGACGTTGGACTACTGGCTGGCGGCGCTGCAAGCGCACAAGGACCAAGCCATCGCCATCCAGTCCGAGGAAGTCTACGAGCGATACGTCAAATACCTCAGCGGCTGTGCACAGGCCTTCCGCGACGGCTTCGTCGACGTCACTCAGTTCACGCTACAAAAGTAGCGTTCTTTGATCGTGTTCTTTGATCGGCACACAACCAACGGATATTGGTAGATGCTGATAAGAACGAAAGCTGGCCAGAGCCTAGAGCTCTGACCAGCTAATACTCAGTGGAGCTGCCGGGAATCGAAACCGGCACAGAAATCGGCGTGACCTGCGAGAACACCGAATTCGACGACGCGAAACGACGCGAAAGTACGTCAGGCGACCTGCGGATACGCCGAAGGTGTTGATGGCATCAACGGCGTTGCTTACCGTGACCGGCACGCCATGCGGTGACGCGACGTGCGGCGGTCGTACCGTTCCCGCATCGGGAGGAGAAGCCGCCAACCACGTTGTTCGACGAGTACGAGCGCGACAACGACGGCTATATGAAGCAAGCCGAGAGCCTTTACGCATTCTCAAGCCGTTGCGCTGGCCCGGAATGGGAGGCGGTGCGGTGCGAGATGGAGCGATGGTACGCAGGGTTCGACGACCCTAATCACGAATTGCTGGGCCGGTTTCGCAAAAAGAGAGATGAACAGCACTTACCGGCGTGGTGGGAACTGTATGTACACAGGCTCTTGATGCGAATCGACCCGGTCTGGGTGTGGAGGCCGCCGCGGCGCAGGTGGGTCATGGCTCCTCCGGTGGGGTGAGGTCGTCGACGGGGTGCTGCGCCTTGGTCGAGGTGGCGGTGGCAATGGCCTGGATGAGCCACTTCCTCATCTCCCCGCGCAGCTGAGCGGATCGTGAGGCGCGTGGCTTACGCGGTTCCCGTCGTGGCGAAGGAGGCGATGTGATCAATGGTGGTGTTCAACGCGATCCGTAGGGGCTCGGCGTCGCGCAAGGCCTTGGCCAGCAGCAGACCGCCTTGTAGCGCGGCCAGCAGTGCCATGGCCAATTGGTCGACGTCGGCGCCGTCGACGAGTGCGCCGCGGACCTTCATCGCGAACAGGCCGTCACGGATAACGCCCTGCCATCGCCGGTAGCCGGCCACGACGTCGTCTCGAGCGGCATCGTCGCGATCGGCGAGCTCACTAGCCAACGAACCCAACGGGCAGCCGCCCCGAAAGTCGTTGCCCCGCGCCGTTTCCACGATGACCTCGGCCCAGCTACGCAATCCGTCGATGTCGTCGAGGCGCGCGAGCAGGGGTTCGTGAAACCCGAAGATCGTGTTGCTCCAATGCCCGATGACGGCGCACGTAAGGGAGTGCTTGTCGCCGAAGTAGTGGTAGATCTGCGACGCGCTGACGCCAGCGGCGGCCTGGAGGTCCTCGGTACTGGTGCCAGCCACACCCTGCTGATACATCAGGGCCGCGGCGGCGGCCACGATGCGGTCGCGCGTCGCCTGACCCTTGCGGGTGATCATCCTTCGATGGTACCCGATTTTGGTGTTGACATTCCAGATCCACTGAGGTTTGGTGGAATGACCAATCCAAAAGAGCAGAGGGTGATCACTTGACGACGCATACCCGCCATCGCGAAGCAGGCGGCGACGGCAGGGGCATCACCGCAGCTAGATGTCTATATCGCGCGGCAAGCCGAGATGTGGTCTCGGATGGCTTGGCGCGTGCACGTGATCACTGCTGCTGGATGGCGATTTTTGGAATTGACATTCCATCCTTCGTGCGAGAGTGTTGTGGAGTGACCAATCCAAAACCTCGAAAGGCGGTCGTATGACGACGCAGACATCGATGGCGAAACACGAGGAGGGGCAGGGCAGCGCCGGAGTTCGCCGATGTGTACATCGCGCTGCAAGCGGCCACCGCGCGGCAACTGGCATTCGTCACCGGTGACGTCGAGGCGATCCGGGCCGATCGGCGACAACATTGGCGCACTGGGTCGATGCCCACCGCGACCTGTTCAACAGCAGCTAGCCAACGTCAATGCACCAGCAACTAGCCAACGTCAACCGAGAAGGAACAACCGATGAAATTCAACGGCAAGAACGTCCTCGTCACCGGCGCCACGTCCGGGGTCGGTAAGGAAGCGGCAAAACTGTTCGCCGAGCACGGCGCCGCGGTGATTGTTACCGGCCGCGACGAAACTCGCGGCCACGCCGTGGTCGAGGAGCTCGCCACCGCGTCTGCACCCGCCCGCTTCATCGCCGCCGACCTGAACGTGGCCGACGACGTGCGACGACTGATTCAGGAGGCCGGGGAGGTCGACATCCTGGTCAACAATGCCGGTTTCTGGGAATTGGCCCCGACCGCGGAGGCCACCGAAGCTGGTTTCGACGCCATGTTCGCGGTCAACGTCAAGGCACCGTTCCTGCTGACCGCAGCGTATGCCCCGGTGATGGCGGGAAACGGCGGCGGCGCGATCGTGAACGTGTCCACGATGGTCGCCGACCGCGGCCAGGCCGGCATGGCCGGCTACGGCGCCTCCAAGGCAGCCCTGGAATCGCTGACCCGCTCCTGGGCCGCGGAATACGGGCCCCAGGGCGTGCGCGTCAACGCCGTCGCGCTGGGACCCACCCTCACCCCGGCAATGGATCCGATGGCACACATGCTGCCCACCTTCGTCGCCGCCATTCCGCTGGGCCGTGCCGCCCAGCCCATCGAGATCGCCCACGCCATCGCCTACCTGTGCAGCGAGGAGTCGAGCTTCATCACCGGTGCCGTCATACCGGTCGACGGTGGCCGCCAATCCGTGCTGTGAACGGCTACCCCCTCACGCACGTCCCGGGGCGGAACGGCCCCCACTCTCACGCCAAAACCTTTCACGATTAGGAGACTTCAATGAGCAAGCACCCCACCTCGTTCGGCCCCCGGATGCGGGGCCAGACCGTCCTGGTCACCGGCACCACCAAGGGAGGAATCGGATACGAGACCGCCCGCCTTCTCGGTGACGAGGGAGCCACCGTCCTGACGCACGGCCGCACCCCGAACGCGGCGGGCGCCACTGTCGAAAACCTCGTGGTCGACGGCAACGGAGCTGGCAGGTTCATCCCGGTCGCCGCCGATCTGAGCTCGATCGCCGGCGCGCGACAGCTAGCAGACGCCGCCCGAGCCGCAGCCCCCCAGGGCATCCACGGTCTAATCAACAACGCCGGCGCCGGGTTCACCCAGCGGCGGCTGTCCCCAGATGGCATCGAGATGACCATGGCCATCAACCACGTTGCGGTAGCCGCCCTGACAGACGCACTCCTCGACCTGCTGCACGCAGGTGCCGACAGCTTGGGAAAACCTTCGCGGGTAGCCAACATGACCGCGTTGATCGAGGGGCGCGGGAAAGTCGAAACCGACTGGTCCTATCCGGGCAAATACACCCAGACTCAGGCCTACTTCAACGCCAAGTTGACCAACCTGCTCTACACCTACGCCCTGGCTCGCCGACTCGACGGCAGCGGGGTCACCGTCAACGCGGTCAGCCCCGGCACCGTCAAATCGGGTTTCGGCGCCAAGGCCGGCGGAACCTTCGGGCTGATGGCACGGCTGGGCGCACCGCTATACGGCCACCCCAGTCGGGGCTCCCGAGGGTGCGTGCGGATCATGGCCGACCCTGACCTGGCCACGGCCACCGGCGGCTACTACGCGGCCGCCAAACTCAAGAAGTCCTCCAAGAAGTCCCGCACAGAGCACCTGCAGGAGCAGGTTTACCTGCAGACCGAACGCACCCTCCGTGCCCACCGCGACAACTGCCCCGAGGGTGCAGGAGATGGCCGCGTTCGCCGCGCGTCGGAGGGCGTCGAGTAGCTAGTCACCGCGGCGGCGGATCGTGCGATGTCCGGGACCAGATCTTGAACCCTGACCTGACAAACGTCACCTATACGTCGGTGAAGTGGTGCCCGAACGCTGTCGAATCCGGGCAATTGTCCGACGTCTACACGGACAAGAAGATCACGTTCACCCGTGGCCCCGCAGCAGCGAGGAGATCCAGATCGACCATCTGGTACCACTCGCGTACGCCTGGGACGCTGGTGCGTGGTCGTGGTCGGACGCCCAGCGTCACCCCTTCTACTTCGACCCGGCCGAACTGTTGGCGGTCGACGGACCCACTAATCAGGCCGAGGGCGACGGTGGCCCCGACAAATGGATGCCGCCCAACGCTGCATTCGATTGCCAGTACGCGATCAAGTTCACCAGAGTCCTACGCGCGCATGGCCTCCCGATAGATCCAGGGTCGGCGACAGCCGTACAACAGGCCTGTTAGCCGACGGGCGCGAGCTGGCGCTGCCGGTACTCCCCGGCAGCCTGCACGATCCGCTGCGCAGTCCGGTAGTTGATCCTCGATGCGTTGGCAGCAGCGTTGATCGACTGTCACAAGTCGTTTGCAGGTGCCCACTGATCCCGCCTGCGGCCCCGGTGATGGGACGGGCGGTGGTGCTTACGCCTTGTCGCGGGATCGCACCTCTCGCCTGAGCTCGATCACCTGTTTCTCAAGGTCGATCACAGCCTTAGAGCACATGGCTGTCAGTCCAATGAGTTTCACGACTACCGCCCATATCCGGCTGTGACCGGTAAAGGATTCGTCGAACTCGGCGAACCGCTCGAGGAGTTCCCTTCCGATGACGGATTCGTGATCGAGCTGTATCCGCCGCATTTTGCTGAACGCCGAGAAGTCGGCTGTTTCTTCGGGATGGGGCTCCATCTTTCGAGCGTAGGCCGGGTTGAGCCCCCTGTCAGGATTGAACTGTTATGACGGGCCAGCAGGAGGGTGCGAAACCCTTCCTAGCAGCAAAAATTCATCACCAAGGATCACGGGAGATGTCTGTTACTGCGCGGAAATTGTGGGCATTCTGTTTCACGACCAGTTTGTGCGTGCGTTGAGCGCGGCCGGGGCCGAGTATGCGGCCGGTGAGGCCGCCAACTCCTGTAAGCCTCCGCAGGTCGCGATACGATTTCCGGCGCGGGGACTACCGGCTGCGTCGGGCGGCGGAGAGCGAGAAGGCGATGTCGTTCCTGGTGGCGGCCCCCGAGATTTTGGCGGCGGCATCCGCGGATGTGGGCAGTATCGGTTCGGCGGTGCGCGCGGCGAATGCTGCGGCCGCTTCGGTGACGACGGCGGTGGCCGCTGCCGCCGAGGATGAGGTGTCGGCGGCGATCGCGGCACTGTTTTCTAGCCACGCGCAGGCGTATCAGGCGTTGAGTGCGCAGGCGGCGGCGTTCCATGCCGAGTTTGTCGAGGCCTTGGTCGGCGCGGGTGGGGCGTATGCGGCCACCGAGGCCGCTAACGCCTCGCCGTTGGCGGGGTTGCAACAGGGTCTACAGGCCCTCTTGGCCAATCCGTTGTCGCCGGTGCTGGACCTCACGGGGCGCCCGCTTTTCGGCAATGGCGCTAATGGGGTGGCCGGGACCGGGCAGGCCGGCGGCAACGGCGGCTGGTTGTGGGGCAACGGCGGCAACGGTGGATCAGGGGCCACGGGACAGGCCGGGGGCGCTGGTGGGTCGGCATTCTTGTTCGGCAACGGCGGGCAGGGCGGAACTGGCGGCGCCGGCGCTACGGGCATCGCGGGTTCGGCAGCGAGCGGTACCAACGGCGGACTCGGTGGCAACGGTGGCTCCGGCGGGGCGGGCGGTCACGCCGGGATGTTCTTCGGCGACGGCGGCACCGGCGGCTCAGGTGGCGCCGGCGGCATCGGTGGGGGTGGCGGCACTGGCGTCTCAGGCTCCACTACGAGCACTGCAAACGGCACAGACGGCGGGCAGGGCGGCAACGGCGGCGCCGCCGGAGCAGGGGGCGCTTCCGGAATATCGGGAACCACCGGCCACGCGGGCACGGGGGGCGCTGGAGGAAGAGGAGGTGCCGGAGGACAGGGCGCTAGCGGCACCGCGGGCACCGACGGGCCCAGCGCACCCACCGCAGGAACGCAGGGGGGCAACGGCGGCACCGGTGGCACGGGAGGTAACGGCGGGGCCGGTATCGGCGCCGTCGGCGGAGGTGCCGGCGGCAACGGTGGTGACGGCGGCCAAGGTGGCATCGGTGGTGCCGGCGGTGACAACACCGGCACCACCAGTACCGGTGCCAGCGGCGGCGGAATGGGTGCCAACGGCGGCAGCGGCGGTAGCGGCGGGGCCGCCGGTGCCGCGGGAACGGGCAGCGACGGCGGTGGCAACGGGAATATCGGGATCGGCGGTGCGGGCGGCACCGGCGGCAACGGCGGCCAAGGCGCGACCGGTACCGCCGGGGTCACCTCCACTGCGTCACAAGACGTGACAGGGGGCACGCAGGGAGGCCAGGGCGGGGCGGCCGGCCAGGGCGGTGATGGCGGAGCTGGTATCGGTGGTGTTGGCGGAGGTGCTGCCGGTAATGGCGGCGACGGCGGGCAGGGCGGTACCGGCGGCCAAGGCGGCAGCGACAACGCCATCAGCAGCTCACCTGGGTCTGGCGGCACCGGCGGTACGGGAGGCACCGGAGGCACCGCCGGGGCCGCCGGCACAAGTACCGACCACGGCGCTTCCGGCGAGCTCGGCAAGGGCGGGGCTGGCGGCAGCGGCGGCAACGGCGGCAACGGCGGCCAGGGTACTCCCGGCGACGACGGCAGCATCTTCGCAAGCCCCACCGCAGGAATTCAAGGCGGCCAAGGCGGGGCTGGCGGCCAAGGCGGTCAAGGCGGAGCCGGCCTATACGGGCTCAATGGCGGCGACGGCGGGCAGGGCGGTAACGGCGGCCAGGGCGGCCAGGGCGGCACCGGTGGCGGCACCGACGGCAGCTACCTCGACGTCGGAGATGGTACTGGCGGTCATGGCGGTCAAGGCGGCACCGGAGGCACCGCGGGCGCAGGTGGCCTGGGGATGGCCGGCGGCAGCACCGGAGCTAACGGGACCGGCGGAGTCGGTGGCCTCGGCGGCAACGGTGGCGCAGGAACCCCCGGCAAACCCAACGCCGCACAGGGCGGACAGGGCGGCACAGGTGGTACCGGTGGTGACGGCGGCCCTGGTATCGGCGGAGTTGGCGGAGGCGCAGGCGGCCAAGGCGGCACCGGCGGCCAAGGCGGCCGGGGCGGTGACGGGGGCATCAACCTCACTACCACCACCACCGGCGCCACCGGCGGCGGTATGGGCGAGCAGGGCGGACAAGGCGGCACCGGGGGCACCGCAGGGACAGGCGGCGCAGGCACCGACGGCGGCAGCAACGGGACCAACGGTACGGGCGGTGTCGGCGGAACCGGCGGAACCGGCGGCTTCGGTGCCTTCGGTGCCAACGGCACCGACGACGCAAGCGCACCAACCAGCGGCTACCAGGGCGGTCAAGGCGGCAACGGCGGCACGGGCGGTGACGGCGGAGCCGGCATCGACGGCGTCGGCGGCGGAGCCGGCGGCCAAGGCGGAATCGGCGGCCAGGGCGGATTCGGCGGAACCGGCGGTACCAACACAGGCTCCTCCACCGATGGGCAGACAGCAGCCGGTGCGGGCGCGACCGGCGGCCAAGGCGGCACCGGGGGCACCGCAGGCACCGCCGGGGCAGGCACCGATGGCGGCAGCAACGGAACCATTGGAACCGGCGGAACCGGCGGAACCGGCGGAACCGGAGGCCAAGGCGGCACAGCCACAGCTTCGGACCTCGGCACCACCGACACTGATTACACGGGCGCTTACGGCGGCAGGGGCGGCAACGGTGGCATAGGCGGTATCGGCGGCTACGGCGCCGGCGGTACAGGCGGTCAAGGCGGCGTCGGCGGCGAGGGTGGCGATGGGGGTGTCGGCACCGTGGCCAACGATGAGTCCTCGGTCGCCGCAGGAGGCGGTGGCGGTGGTGGCGCAGGGGGCTCCGGCGGTGCCAGCGGAGCCAGCACGGGCCAAGGCGGCGCTGGTGGCCAAGGCGGTACCGGAGGTACCGGCGGCACTGCCTCCGGCGACGGGGTGACCGCCGACGGAGGCGACGGCGGCGGCGGTGGCGATGGCGCAGCCGCTGCCGGCACGGACGGCGGTAGTGGCGGTGCTGGTGGTGGTGGCGGCGGAGCAGCTACCGCCGAAAGAGACTTCGCAGGCGGATACGGCGGCAACGCTACCGCCGGCACTGGCGGTGGAGGAGGTGGAGGAGGTGCCGCAGCCTCCGGTGAAGGCACCGGAGGCGCTGGCGGTTTTGGCGGTGATGTATCCACCCAATACGGCACATTAACCGGCGGATTACCGGGCGCGGGCGGCTTGGGCGCCGGCGGCGGCGGGGGTGGCGGCGCTCTCTCGTCATGGTCCCTGCCTGAAGGGAACAACGACGGCTTTGACGGTCTGAACGCTACCCAGGGCGGACAAGGCGGAGAAGGCGGCACACAAAACGGCCTCTTCAGTGGCGGCGACGGTGGCATCGACGCAAGGGGCGGAGGGGGAGGCCAGGCCGCGCTATTCGAAGGACTCGGAAGTGGGAGCGCAGGCCAGTCCGGCTGACGGTGTGCTGGCGACGTACACCGCACGTTTTGCAATTGTTGCCGAGGTCAAAACCCTCACGAAAACGGGGCGTGGTCTCGCCGCGGAGGCAGAGCCCTAAGGCCCTGACCAGCATTTTTCAGTGGAGCTGCCGGGAATCGAAACCGAGCATCTACCAGGCAAAATGCAATCTGAACTGCTGTTTCGTTACGTTTCGTTCCCGTTCAGTCCCGTTCTTTACCTGCGGTTTCGTTTTCGAGTCTTGACGGCGTCAAGAGTCGTCACCAACCCGCAAGAGTTGCCCGTTCCATGGGCAAGCTCGCGTTCACCGCATGACATACGGGAACTGCGGGTGCGGGTGAACGCCGTGCAGATCACGGTACGACGGCGGCTGCCGCTCTCCCTCATCCTTGATCCCGTACTTGACAGCTAGCTCCGCACCGATAAGCGTCTGCCCGCTCAGGTCCGAAAGTTCCGGATCTGCGTAAAGTCCCGCGATGACATGGCCGGACAGTTCCGGAGTCTCGGCAGTATCCACGATGTGGCCGAGCTTCCACGGATTCCTGGCCACGATGTCCCGCACACGCTGAGTCAGCAAAGACCCCATCCAGATCGACACGGCAGCAATACCGGTGTCTTTGAAGTCCACCGCCATGTCGGCGGCCATTTTGTCGGTGCCCGCCTTCGGGACCCCGTATGCGGGACCGAACGCATAATGAACAGCTCCCGAGGAGGACGTGAAGACGACGAGACCTTTGCGCTGCGGCAACATCAGGGGCACAGCGAATACCGTGGCAACGTAGCTGCTGCGTAATCCGACGGCGAGTGTGTCGATGACGTTGAGGGGCTCTTCCCAGAACCTTGTCCGTCCCATCATCTCGTCACGGATGATCGCGGCGTTGTTGACCAGTACATCGATCTTGCCGTGTTCGCGACCGACTCGATCGAAAAAGTCCTTCACCTGTTCGTCGTCAGCGTGATCGACACGGACCGCAATACCCTTGCCGCCCAAAGCGTTCACTTGCTCCGCGGTTTCACCGATAGTACCGGGCTGCGCGGAGTCCCCGGACCTTTCGGTGCGACCGGTGAGGTACACGGTGTATCCGTGGCTACCCAGCGCGCGTGCGATGCCGGCCCCGGCTCCTCTGCTGGCGCCTGTGACGACGGCGATCCGGTTCGTGTTCGACATCAATTGTTCTCCTGGATCTGCAAGGCCTCGGAATCTACAGAACTGCGCCGCCGTTGACGCCGATGACTTGGCCGGTGACGTAACCGGCTAGGTCCGAACACAGGAATGCACACAGCGCGGCGACGTCCTCGCCTGTTCCGAGCCGTCCTGCCGGGATGGCTTTCGTCAGGATCTCGGCTGGCGGCAGTTTCTTGGCGAGCTGCTGCTCGCGCAGCATTGGTGAATCGATGACGAACGGCGGCACGGTGTTGATGCTGATCCCCCGTGATGCGTATTCCCGGGCAATGGTTTTAGTGAGTGCGATGACGCCGCCTTTTGTGGCCGAGTAGTGGCCTTGCCCGACCGCACCCTGCTGCCCAGCGGCGGACGAGATGGTCACGATCCGGCCCCATTTCGCCGCCGCCATATCGGAGAGCGCTGCTTGTAGGCACAGAAACGTGCCTGTTAGATTTACTGCAAGGTAGCGGTTCCATTCTTCGAACGTGATCTGGTCAAACCGGGTGAAGCCGGCGATGGCAGCGCTGGTGACAAGGATCTCGACGGGGCCGAAAGTATTTCGCACCGTCTCAAAGGCTCGAGTGACGGCGTCCGGATCGGAAACGTCGACCTGCACCCCGTGGGCGCTGCCGCCATCAGCTTGTAGCTCGCTAGCCACCTTGTCCGCGGCTTCGCCATTGAGGTCAAGGACAGCGACCCGTCGACCGTTCCGACCGAGGTGGGTCGCGATCGCCTGCCCGATGCCCGATCCTCCACCGGTGACCACCGCTACCCGATTCGCCGTACGCACGGATTCCTCCTGCTGTACATTCGTACCGCACCATTCCTGTACGACTGTATAGCACACTCAGGGGCCGCCCAGTAACACGTGAACACGCGAACCCGATGTCACATGGTCGACCGACGCTTAGGCGCCCGTGGCCTCCTCGCCAGCGAGCGTGGTGCGGTGCAGCAGCCGCACTGATGTCGGCTCAAAATGGGTTGCTCGGTGCAGCATTCCGGTGTTGTCCCAGATGACCAGGTCACCCTTGCGCCACTTGTGACGAAGCGTGAAGCGAGGTTGAGTCGACCAGGCCATAAGCCTGTCGAGTAGTGCGCGACTTTCGGACGCCGACCAACCCACAATCTCCTGTGCTGTTGCCCCCAACAGCATTGACTTGCGGCCGTCGCGCCTCTCCCATATCAGTGGATGGATCCGTGCGGGCACCCGATCCCAAGATTTGCGTTCGGATTCGGCGGCGGTTGGATTGGCCAACGATTGCGCGTGCGCGAAAGTATGGACGACCCGTAACCCCTCGAGTTCCCGACGCTCATCGTTGGCGAGTGCATCGAATGCGGCATAGGTGCTGGCGAACTCGGTGTCGCCACCCGCAGGATCGACCTCGCGTGCGCTGAGTAGCGTCGCCTTCTGCGGGAGGACGTCTGTCGCGCCGTCGAAGTGCCAGTGAAAGTTCCCCTGGCGATACGACGCAAGCAGCGCGTTCGTCTTCGTGGGATCCATTGTGATGGTCTGTATCTCGGGATGGGCGTGCTCGCCGGTCGGTTGAATGACCAGAGTGCCGAGCAGGCGACTGAAGGCCAGCAATTCGTCGTCGCTGATCTGGAGTTCGCGATAGATGACCACCCCATGCCGCTCCAGCGCAGTGCGGGTCTGCTCAGCCGCGTCGCGGGTCAAAAGCTCCGCGGGATGACAACCAGTGATCTCCACGCCCACAGCTTCGGTAAGTGGATGGGTAGTGCCGACCATGGCGCCTCCGATTCAATGACTTTTGTGATCTGTACAAAGGGAGACTATACATCTGTACAGCACGCGCAGCGGCGCGCCATCGACCTCACCGCCGCGACCGCGATGGCCTGCGGCCGCGGCGCACGGATCGGGTCTCGATGGAGTCGAGATGCTTCTCGATCGCCTTGACCACTTCGGCGTGCGCGCCATCGACTCCGACCCCCTCCTCGAGGTTCAGGAACTTCGGGATACCCGTCACCAGCAGAGCCACCGCCCCCAGCGAAAGACCACCCTCGAGGCGCGCCCCCTTGCCGAACTTTCGCGCAAGCGCCTCGACTTCGATCGCCCGCACCTGGTTCGTGACATCGGCGATGGCAGACTGAATCGACTTACGGTGGTTGCCCAGTGCCAGGAACTCGGTCATGAGGGCGCCGCTTGCTTCGTCCCAGCTGAAGTCCCACAGCGCATGCAGCGGATCGTCAGAGCGGGCTTCCAGCGCCTTGGCCAATACCGCGAGGTTGCGTTCGGAGTAACGCTGGATGGCACCGAGAAAGATGTCGTCAAGGGATGGGAAATAGTACTGCACCAGGCTTGACGTCACCCCCGCCTTGGTAGCCAACGCCCGGTAGCTCACGCTGGCGTAACCCTCCTCGAGCATCAGCTTCTCGACAGCATCGAGAAGCACATCACGCGTCTTGGATGTTTCCGCGCCGACGCGACGGGGTGCTGCCGCCATGGTCACCTCATCTCCAGTTGCAACCATTTTCACACTCGCCAACCGCTGTACACTCGTATAGTCTCACAGTCATGCGTTGTTACCGTGCTTAACGCGCCTGACCCCCCGACGACCAGGAGACGCATGACTGCGGATACCGACCTCAGCCTTCTGCGGCGTGACGTCCAGTATCTACTTGATCGCAACGCGATTCACGACTGCGTCGCGCGGCACGCACGGGGTTGTGATCGCCACGACGCGGACCTGATCAGCTCGGCCTACCACGTGGACGGCGTGGACGAGCACGGCTATGCCGTCAACTCGGGACCCGACTACGGACACTGGGCCAACGAGACGCACGCCGAGACCTCGATCGTGCATACCCACAACATCACTACACAATCGATCGAGATCGACGGGGACGCCGCGCATGCCGAGAGCTACGTCATCGTCATCCTCATCGGTACCGATGGCGGCAGCGCGCAGTTCATCACGGGGCGTTACTTGGATCGACTGGAACGCCGAGACGGCCAGTGGCGCATATCCGTTCGCCGGTCAACGGTAGAGGGAATGTTCCTGGCCGATGCTCGCGTGTTGCAGTCGAAATTCTTCAAAGAGAAGGGTTACCTCGTCGGCACCCGCGATCGCCAGGACTTATCCTATGAACGGCCGCTGACGATTGAGAGCCCCGCGCCCGCCCGCTGGTAGGTGGTGGACAGGAGGGTAGCAGTGATGCTGGTCTTTCAAATGCCGGCAGGCCCGGGTGCACCATGCATGTACAGCGTTTGACCCGAACAAAAGCTTGAGGCATCAGACGCAAAGAACAGCACGCCATATCCGATTTCATCCGGTTCGCCCAGGCGCCCCAAGCCATTTGTCATGGCGATCGCCTCGGGGTCGAGCCCATAGCGGGCCGCGTCGTCGGTCAGCGTCGCCGCACGTACGGCTCCCACGGCAATCGCATTGACGCGAATACCTTTGCGAGCCCAGGCGCCTGCCATCGACCCAGTCAAGTTGTTGACGGCCGCCTTTGCCGCACCGTAAGGGGCGGCGTGCGGCATGCCCAGCAGGCTCGCGCCAGAGGAGATGTTCACGATGGCGCCCTTGCCTTGCTTGATCATCGGCGTGGCCGCTGCGCGGGACAGGTACCAGACGGCACTGAAGTTGAGGGCGAGTGTGCGTTCGAAGTCGTCGTCAGGCCATTTCAATATGGACTTGGTCTCCGCGCCCCCCGCACAGTTCACCAGGATGTCAATGCGGCCAAACTCCTGCAGCGTTGCGTCGATAAGTCCCTGACATGCTTCGGCAGTGGTGACGTCGGTGGACACCGCGAGTGCCCGTCGACCCAGGGCCTGTGCTTCCTTGGCGGTCGATTCGAGCGGATCGGGACGTCGACCGGCGAGCACGAGGTCGGCTCCATGTTCGGCGAGCACCAATGCTGAGCCTCGCCCAATTCCGGTGCCACCGCCCGTGATCACCGCAACGCGACCTTCCAGAGAGAACCGATCATTCACGCGACTATTCCTCCGTCCACATCAACTGTACGAGCGTACAGCAGATGCTATATGGTCGTACAGTAACGCATGAGGAGGGACGTTGAGCGCGCAGCTTTATTACGACCCGTGGGACGTCGAGATCGATCTCGATCCGTACCCGGTCTACCGACGACTCCGAGACGAGGCCCCGCTCTACTACAACGAGCGCCATGACTTCTGGGGAGTAAGCCGTTACGCCGATGTCGAGGCAGCCCTCAAAGATACGAATAGGCTCAGCTCAGCCAAGGGTGACATCCTCGAGGTAGTCAAGACCGATCCCATAATGCCGCCTGGGGTTTTCATCAACGAGGACCCTCCTGTGCACACCATCCATCGTGCGCTGGTATCGCGGGCCTTCATGCCGAAGAAGATGCGGGCACTCGAAGGCAAGGTTCGCGCCTTCTGCGCTGGATGCCTCGATCCGTTGACCGGCGGGCAGAGCTTCGACTTCGTCATCGATCTGGGGCGCGAACTCCCGATGCGCACCATCGGCATGCTTGCAGGCATTCCGGACTCCGAACAGCCATCGGTGCGCGCCGAGGCGCATCGCGTCCTGCGCAATGAGCCGGGCAAACCACTGCCAGTGGATAAAGACCACTACTTCGACGGCGACATGTTCACTGAGTACGTCGCGTGGCGCGAGAAGAATCCATCGGATGATCTGATTACAGAGTTACTCAACGTCGAGTTTGAGGACGAGACCGGGAAGACGCGCAGGTTGACCAGGCAGGAGCTGTTGATCTTCCTCGCGGTCGTCGCCGGCGCTGGCGTGGAAACCACGGGTCGCTTGTTCGGATGGATGGGCAAAGTGTTGGCCGAGCACCCCGATCAGCGCAAGGAACTCGTCGACGATCACTCCCTGATCCCCGTCGCAATCGAGGAACTCCTGCGCTTCGAGCCCCCTGGCCCACATGTCGCCCGGTACGTCGCAACCGAGGATGTGTCGTTCCAAGACCAGACGGTGCCGGCCGGCAACGCACTGCTGATGATGCTGGCCTCTGCCAATCGCGACGAGCGCCAGTTCGAGGATCCCGATCGCTTCGATATCCATCGCAAGCCCGGCGGGCACCTGACCTTTGGCCGTGGAGCCCACTTCTGCGTCGGCGCCCCTCTGGCCCGACTGGAGGGCCGGATCGCTCTCGAAGAGGTGCTCAAGCGATTCCCAGAATGGCAGGTCGACCTCACGAATGCCCGCCGGTCGCGCACGTCCACGGTGCGCGGGTGGGACTCCATGCCAGCCATCGTTGGCTGATGAGGCGTTGGCGAAAAAAGAGACTGGCCAGAGCCATAAGGCTCTGACCAGCATCTTTCGAGTGGAGCTGCCGGGAATCGAACCCGAGCTTCTACCAGGCAAAATGCATTCTGAACTGCTGTTTCGTTACATCTCGTTCCCGTTCAGTCCCGTTCGTTACCTGCGGATTCGTTTTCGGGTCTTGACGGCGTCAAGAGCAGGTGACCATCGCCGCTCAGTATCAAGAAACTGGTTTACGAGGAGGGTCCATGACTACCAAGCACACCTTCGTCCGCAGTGACACGACGTTTCGGTCCGAGGGCACAGCGTGCGCGGCCTGGCTGTACCGACCCGATGGCGTCGACAACCCGCCGATCGTGGTGCTCGCATACGGCTTCGCCGCCTTCCGTGAATTACGCCCAGACGCCTACGCGACCCATTTCGCCCAGGCCCGCTATGCCGCGCCGGTCTTTGACTACCGGCATTGGGGCCCCAGTGAAGGCGAACCTCGGCGCCTTCTCGACATCGGCCGCCAACACGCCGACTGGCGCGCCGCGGTCGGCTACGCCCGCAGCCTCGACGGCATCGACGTGACCCGCGTGGTGGGATGGGGCTCTTCATTCGGCGGCGGCCACGTCCTGAAACTGGCCGCCCACGACCACCAACTCGCTGCCGCGATCGTCCAGGTCCCGCACGTCACCGGCCCGGCATCAGCGTTCGCCCAGCACCCGAAACTATTGACCCGCTTGATCATTGCAGCCGTACGCGACCAGGTGGGCTCCTGGCTCGGCCACAACCGTACCGGGTGCAGTCCATCGGCCGACCGGGCCAGGTTGCGATGATGACCTCCCCCGGTGCGTTTGAACTTGTCGAGAAGATGGCCGGGGCCAAGCACGAGCAGCTTCTCGCCGAAAACGATGTCGCCGCGCGTATCGCGTTGCGTGTCCCGTTCTACTCCCCGGGACGCCACGCCTCAGACATCACCGCACCGACGCCGGTGCAGCTAGCCAAACACGACGATGTCACCCCGTACGCCAAAGCCCAAAAAATCGTGGCCCGCATCCCCACAGTTGAAGTGCTCTCCTACGACTGCACCCACTTCGAGCCGTATCTCGAACCGCACTTCGAACAGATCGTGTCCGATCAAATCCGGTTCCTTCAACGCCACGTACCGATTTCATCCTGAGGCCACTGTCGATCACCAGATGACCCCCCAGAGGATGGCGTCGCCGATCCGGCAGGATCCCGGTCCCACGAGCCCCGACGCCGCCCGTGGGAGAACCCGCCGCGTCGGAGACGAGAGGTGCGATGAGCCTAGGTGGGTGCAACTTTGAAACTGCCTGTCCAACAGTGCAACCATCCGCCCTCAACCACCCATGATTATGCCGAGTTCAGAAACGTCGACGGGCCGACGAATCGTTGCACCAGTTCGTACTCCGCGACTCGGTCCTTCAGCGGCCAGTACCAGAGGGCCAGGGTGACGCGGATGAGCCACTGCGCCGCGAGCGGGTCCACGTGTCCGATGATCTCCTCGGCCAGATCGGCGACCCCGGGAGAATCGGTGAGCCATTCGCCGTCGTGGTTGGGCTGGATCGATCCCATGATCAACGGGCCTAACGGTTCGGCGCGGATGCGGTCCAAGGCGACCGCGATAGCCGTCGCCACGCGCTCGGTACCCTGCAGGTTCTCGATCGCCGTACGCACCGCCGCGACGACGCGCGCCGACATGCGCATGGTGACCGCCTCCAGAATCGCCTTCTTGCCGCCGGCATTGCGGTAAATAGTGGACGGCGCGCAATGCACCACGGCCGCCAGCGCGTCGATCGAGAAGTTCTCGAATCCGCTGCGCGACACTAGATCCGTGGCGGCAGCATAAATCCGCTCCGCGGCCTCGCCGCGGCGGTCCCCACCAATCAGCCAGTCGTTACGTGCCATACGTACTCCTCCCGTGGGGACGGCGGAAACTGCTTCTCGCGCGACGAGAATTTAGGCAGACTGTCGAGCACTCTAACGTGCTGGTCACGAGCGCCCGGTGAGAAATGGTCGGCCACCGGCCTCCCAGAATGCATGTCAACTTCGCATCCGGCCATTGACCGAGCAACACGCGCGTCCCACCGTGAGGGCATGACACCGCGCGGCGATCCCATCGACTCCTCGTGCCAGCTATCAAGCTGCGCGATCGCGGTGCATCACCGTCACAGGGCGGGCCCGTGTCGCGCGACGGAGCCCCAATGTGCGACGCAACACCAGGCCACGAGCATCCACGCGATCTTCTTCACCGCGCCTTGTCCCCCACTGCCACGTCTGGAATAGCGAACCCGCTGTGCCGGTCAACCTGTCCACCCCACCGTTCTGCGGGCCGGAATACTCGCGATCTACCTGCACTAAGGAGAGTTGAATTGCCCCTCACCGAGGACGTACGGTTTCTCGGCACGATGGCCCAGCCACTCGGTCACGCCGCCCGCGTCAACACAGCCAGAGCTTTTCGAGGCCGTTGGCGTCAGTACCGGTTCTGGACCGGAGCGGAGATCACTGACTACGACCCGATCGACCCCGCACATTTAGCGCGGCCGCATGAGGCATACCGAGCACTGCATGCCGGGGGGCGGGTTCAGTACAACCCGAAGCTGGGGCTCTGGATATTGAGCCGGCTGCCAGACGTCCGGGCCGCGGCCCGTGCCGCCGAAACATTGTCTAGCGCCGACGGAGTCACACGACTACGGATGGCGGGACCGCTCTTGGTGACGATGGACGGCAAACGCCACAATGAGATGCGCCGTCACGTGCTGCCCGCGTTCACTAAGGCGGCGCTGGAAAGTTGGCAGGCGTTGATCGATGAACTCGCTGCCGAGCTGGTCGGTGAGGTCCTGGACAACCCCGGCTGCGACGTGATGCAGCGATTGGCGATACCTATGCCCATGCTGCTCGTCGCACACATGCTGGGCATTCCCGACGGCGACGTCGACGACTTCCGGCGCTGGTCGGCGGCCGCCGTGCGGGCAGCCGACGTGGACATGAGCCGACGCGGCATGACGAGCCTCAAATCATCGATCGGTGGAATTCGCGACATCTACCGGTATTTCCGCCGGCAGTTCGCCGTTGGCGGCCTAAAGGGGTCAGACACCGTCCTGGGGAAGCTGCTCAGTGAAAACGCCAGCGGTTCAATCAACGACGACGAACTGTTCTTCTTCGCCATGCTGCTGCTGATCGCGGGCAACGAAACCACGACGAACCTGCTGGGCGGGATGTTCGACGTCTTCGCTCAGCATCCAGAAAAGTTCGACACGGTCCGCGCCGACCACTCCCTGATTCCGGGGGTGGTAGAGGAACAGTTGCGCTTCTCATCACCAGTGCAGGGGCTCTACCGCACGGCGCGGAGCGACTACCCGGTCGGTCCCGTGACCATTCCGGCCGACGCCCGGGTGCTGCTGTCCCTGGGTGCGGCCAATCGTGACCCGCAGGTGTTCGACGAACCCGACGAATTCCGCGTGGATCGAAACCCGACCGAACACCTCGCCTTCGGATTCGGCGCACATCTATGCCTGGGGGCACAGCTCACGCGGATGGAGGCGCGGGCGGTACTCCGCGAGCTCGTGGCCCGAGTGCGGCGCATAGAGGTCATCGGTGAAACACAGTGGTCTGCCAACAGCACGCTGCGGGGGCCGGTGCGGATGAAGGTGAGACTTGTCCCTTCCGTCGCTGCGGGATGATGTATGCATCGAACCGCGCGTCCGACCGCGATCACTCCGGTCAGATCGATCACGTATCGTCGCCCGACGTGGCGACCAACGCCTGGCTTGAGGGCCACCAATTTGATCTCGGGCCTTGACGGAGCTGTTGGCAGAACGGCAGGGTGCGTCGAGCACAACGACGAGAAAAACGGCCGCCTGCCGGCACTCGATCACGCAGGGGTCGCCGTCGCGTGCGCCGCGCGACTTGAGCACAGCCAGCCGTCCGATCCACGCCGACCGGTCCCGCGATTCGGGGTCCACGGAAACCTCACAACTCGTCATGGGGAATAGCCAAGCAAACGAGGGCGCGTTCAAGGCGCGGAGCGGCACCCCCGCCCCCGTCACCGCGAATGACTACGTAGATCTCGGTCCTGCTGATTGTGGCGAATCGGGTCCCGGTTAGATGCCTAGTTCCTGATAGATCTGTGGGAAATAGAAGAGACCGTCTGATGTGGTGGGCAGAGCCCAGTCGTGTATTTCTCCGGTGCGTAATACGAAACTGATCGGCGCACCTTGCGTCGCCGCCTCCTGCGCCAGCACAAGCACATCGGGCCCGAGCAGCTCCTGCGAGCCTGAGTAGACATAGGTCGGTGGAAGGCCTTTGAGCGACCCGTAGAGCGGACTCACGAGATAGTTGTTCTCGGGGAGATTGCCGGCCCACTCCCGACCGGTTTGTTGGAGGAAGCTAAGAGGGAGAACTGGATCGTTAACAAGCGAAATGTTCGCATTCGTCAGCGAGGCGTCAAGCCACGGTGACAGCAAAACCATCGACGCAGGCACGGTCTCATTGTTGGCCACCATGTACTGCACGGCCGCTAGTCCGATTGCGCCGCCGGCGGAGTCACCTAACACACTGACGTTCGGAGCCCCATGCAATCCGATTTCCATTGAGATGAGGCTGGCCGTTTCGGGTACCACTATGCCGGCGGTGCCGCCGTGCCCCGCTAACGGGTAGATCGGCACTTCAATGGTCGCGCCGGTCTGATTAGCCATCACGGTGTAATTCAGCCAGTGCAGGATCAGGGGCTGAAGGGCGTATGCGCCGCCGTGGATAGCAACCACGTACTTGCCGTCCGGATGAGCGGGCGTGATCTGCACGACGGTCAACCCGTCATACGTTGACTGCTGCACCGTTTCTCCCAGTAGCCACGTCAAGATCCGTGGCGGAGAGGTGCTGACCAGCGGCGATGCCGATAGAAGTTGAAGGCCGGTACCGAACCCGATGAGATCTTCGAAAGGTTTCAGCGCCGGGAGCACGCCGACCTCGATGCGGGTTGCCAGCGACGGCGTGCCCGTGAAGGTCGGATTCTTTGTTGCTGGAATCGGCGCGCTGGCTGGTGACCCAAAAATGAAGGTGCCGATCGAGTTGACCGCTTGCGTGGTCGCCGTTCCCAGTGCTCTGAAGAACTGGCCTGGCAGCCCAAGCAGGTTTTCCAGCGTTTCCCCCCACGACGCCAAATGCGCGGCCTGGGCGCCTTTGAGCGCCTGTTGCAGCATCGGCGACGCGTTGGCGGCCTCGGTGCTGGCATACAACCGCGCACCCGAACTGAGGATCTGCACAAACTCGGAATGGAAGGCCGCCGCCTGCGCACTGAGTGCCTGATAGTGCTGGGCGTGGCTCGAAAACAGCGATGCAATCGCCGCCGACACCTCATCACCGGCGGCCGCCACCACACCTGTAGTTGCCCGAGCTGCCGCGGCATTGGCTGCGCTGACGGTCGAACCGATACTGCCCACATCCGTCGACGCCGCCGCCAACGTCTCGGGCACCGCCACTATGAACGACATCGCCGTCTCGCTCTCCGCCGCTGATCACGGCATCTCCTCGATGCGAAGGATTGCCGCAGGGCGACAAACCACGATGTGGTGACGGTAATACAGAGATTTAGATTTAACTACATTTGTAGAAGAATTGGTTGATTAAACTGCCACCCATCCTTAGCGACCGCAAACACGATCCCGAACGCCGCCGTCAGCACTTGTGCGACGCTGCGATCGACCTGCTGGCCAGCAGTGGCATTCGCGCTTTGACCCACCGTGCCGTGGACCGCAGAGCCGGGGCCGCCGAAGGCACGACCTCGACCTACTTCCGCACTCGAGATGCATTGCTGAGTGGCGTCTTCGCGCGCGTGGCAGACCGTTATCTGTCGGACTTAAACGCCTGGACTGAGGCGACCCAAGCGTCACCCGAAGGCCAGACCACGATGACGTTGGCCCAACTCGTGATGCAATCCGCCGAGGGACCAGGCTCGATACTCAACAAGGCCAGACTCGAACTCACCCTCTACGCCGTCCGGCACGCTGATCTGGACACAATGGTCAAAGACATCGGATGGCAGTTTTACAACAGGGCGAAAGCCATCGTTCGCGCAGACCCCGCCGCGTCCGCCGACCCGGCTGTCGTCGAAACGCAGACCCTCGTCGCCCTGACATTCATTGAAGGGGTTTACATCGGCTTCGCTCGCAACATCGAAATAATCAGCACCGCCGAACAACTGAATCAACACCTCCAAGGCATCCTCCGCGGCACCTCGCATCCCTAGCGGCTGCGAATCCCTTGCGGCACTGCCTCGTTCGTCGTCGTGCATGGGAACGTGTTAGCCATGCGACAGATGTTGACGAGATGTTGATGAGAAAGAAAACTGGCCAGAGCCCTAAGGCCCAGACCAGCATTTTTCAGTGGAGCTGCCGGGAATCGAACCCGAGAATCTACCAGGCAAAATGCATACTGAACTGCGGTTTCGTTACGTCTCGTTCCCGTTCAGTCCGGCTCGTTACCTGCGATTTCGCTTTCTGTGGTTGACGCCGTCAACAAGTAGAAATACCACGAAGCAGGTTAGAGAATTCCGTCATGCCTGAGCCAGCATCTAACGATCTGGCGGCCTTCGCCGCTGCGGTGGAAGTTGCCAACCACGCCACCGGATGGGCGGGGCGGTGGTGAGACCGAGATTGTGCCACCGGTGCTTTGGAGTCACGCCAGCTTCCGCTCGAACGGAAGGTCATATCGCTTTCTCCTGACGAAATCGTCGAGGTCTTCCGCATGGACACAGGAGCGGCTCAGGCCGATGACGGCGCGTCGCCGAGGCCGAGATGCTGACGCACGGTGTTGGTCTGGAATGCGTGCATCCCGAGCCGGGTTAATCCGAGATTGGACCATTCACCACCAAAAGTCCGCATAAGCATCCCCGCGTGTTCGAGTACCTGTATCGCTTCTGCGATGGCGCGAAAATCAGGATGTTCGAACGGTCCGGACAGCGGACTCACGGTGTAACCCTTGGAGCTGATTGAGCCTGTCTTAAACCAGTTGAGAACGGAGTACATCGCAATCCGCTGGTCCTGATGCGGTTTATACGAAAAGCAGGGGAGGATAGTCGCTGCCACTTCGGCGACCGGCCACGTAAGCCACCACGGCTGTGGGTTGTTCATACGGGCATTGAATCATGGCGAGCAGTTACAAAGACGGTAACCAGTTGAGGACACGCGCGTCCGTTATTGACGTAAAAGCGGGCGCACGAATCTTTTCTATTCACCCAACAACGGAGGAGACTTACGAGCCATGGGTTAGCAACGGCTGTGTTGTTGGGATCGGTAGCGGACTAGCCCGTTTGTAGTTGCTATTATCACAACGCCGAGCGAAGCGGCGGGCGCAGAGAAAGGCAACCACCGTGAAGACCAATCGGATCATTGCCGGGGCGCTGCTGTCATGCGGGGTCGCGATAGCCGGTGTGGGACTGGCCCCAGGTACCGCCCAGGCCGACCCTCAGTCCCAAGGCCCACTTCAGTGGTGCCCAGGCCAGCGCCTGCCGCAGCAGAGCCTGGGTTGGAACATGAGTGTCTGCCACACCTACTGGCAGACCCCCTTCGGGCGAGGAAATGTTCCTCTAACTAATGGTGGGAATTCCGAAATTTGGGAAGGACCGAATCCCCCGCCTTACTGGGAACCGGTGTGCGCCCCCTTTGTACCCCCCGTGAACTGTCGGCCAAACTAAAGTTCGCCAAGCAGCGTCTCACGGGAACCACAGCCTTGCCGACTCAAGCCACGAGCCGCTGATAATCCGCTGCGGATCATTCGGTAAAAAGTCATTCCAGTACGTGGTGGTGTTGCCTGGCCCGAGCCTCTTGGTAAGAACTCCCAGCATCTCAGGTACTTCGCGGAACCGGGCGTCTTCGTCGGGCTTGGTGCGGCCGTCGTGCTGCGCCAGCTTGATCTGCTCGTAGCGGGCGGCGAGGAAGCTGTATTTGCGGAGGAGAGCCTGGTCGCGGCGATGGCGGAGATAGCGGCGGACTGGGGCTGCACGCGCCGAGATGGTGTTAGTAAATTCGCCACCAGCCCGGACTGCACACCGGCGTCACGGGACCGATATTCGGCCACCCGAGCGGCATTACGAGCGGCTCGAACTCAGGTCTCTGACCTGCTGTTTCAGTGGAGCTGCCGGGAATCGAACCCGGGTCCTACGGCATTCCCTCAAGGCTTCTCCGTGCGCAGTTCGCTATGCCTCTACTCGGATCTCCTGGTCACGCAAACAAGCCAGGATGACGATCCCAGTCGCTGTAAATGTCCCGATAAGTCCCGCGACCGAACTCATCGGTGGATCCCTCTAGCTGATGCCAGGGTCCGGGCCGAGGGAGGTCCCGGTCTGACAGACTAGCCGTCGCTTAGGCAGCGAGAGCGTAGTCGCGCTGATGAGAATCGGCGCTTATAAGGTTGCAACGACGCTTACGGTGGTCTCTTGCCTGCACCGGCACGCTTCCCTTGATTCGATGCGCGAAGTCGAAACCGTTCAGCCCCTTGTCTTGTGTCTTCGCACTCTGTCTCTTACACCCGGCCGTTTTCGGCCGGACACTCCATTGTACGCCGCCATCAACCAGCGGCAACGGATTTCTGTTCCGGACGCCGGGCCCCGGCACGCTCAGCGTCGAGTTGTTGGGCCGACACGCCGACTTTCTGTCCCAACAACTCGACGTTCGCGCCCAGGCGGCGCGGCAATCAGATCACAAAATTGAGGTGCTCGACGATCCGCCGGGCCACATCCTCATCGCCACTGAGCTTGACGTCCTTGGGACGTGCGGGACACAGCGACCGGCCACCGGCCAGCCTGGTGAACTGCAGCGCGTCCAGCCGGATGGTCACCGTGGGCTCCTGCCCTCCGAAGTCGTCGACCACCTGAGCCCGGTCGTCGACGCTGACGCGGATGCTGCGCGCCAGCGGACCGGTCAGGTCGAACAGCACACGAGAACCGGTGGGCGTTTTGGCGAGCTTGCCGACGACGAAACCCATCGTCGCGGCGATCTCGTCCAGGGAGAGTCGCGACGCGGCCCCGTCCAGCTCGTCGTCGGACGACGGCCGCTGCAATGCCACCCGGATGTCTTGCTCGTGCATCCAGCAGTCGAAGACCCGCACCCGCATGAAGCGCCCGTAGCTATCCATGCCCGCCGGCGTCGGCGTCACCGCATTCCAATCGTCTTCGCCCAAGCTCGCCAGAACCCCGCGACGATCGTTGGTCACCGCACGGAACCGCTCAAGCACGCTGGCGCCGGATTCCGCACTGAGGTGACGAACCCAGCACTCGTTCATGGCACCGATATCGTTGCGTACGTGGTCGAGTCCCGAAACGTCGATGTCGACCTCGGGCGCGGCCACACCGGAAAGGAATGACTCAGTCCCGACCATGTGCGACACCACTGCCTTGACGTCCCAGGCCGGCAGCGGCGTCGCGGCGAGCCAACCCGTCTCGGGCAATCCTTCAAGCTTCGCGTCGATGGCGTCCCAGACGGCGAAGAGGCCGGACAGCACATCGGACTTATCGAGGGTAGTGACGGAACGCGTGGCCATCATCGGATAGTAGGCCGATCACGCCGTCGCGGGCAGTCGCCCCTCGGTCTCCAAGATGTCTGCCAAGACTCCATCAGCTCGACATAGGTTCCGGGCCGGGCCGCTCCCGCGCTCGACGAAGTCAAGCACCAAGTCGCCCGCAGGACTAGGCTGAGATAGATCCTGGATTCCTTGAAGATTCCCGCCAGTGCCGTTTTGGGACCGACATCTCTGAGCATTGCCGCAGGCGGGAGCGCGTAGGAGATTCCCTGGGCCGCAATGGCTTTCGTTGAAGGTCGATGAAACTTTATCCTGACCGTTTTCGATCAAATCCGCACCTAGAGGAAGACTCTTATGCCGTTTGCACGTATCGATCTACTCAAAGGAAAACCCCCCGAGTATCGCGCCGCTGTGGCCGACATCGTGTACAGGGGAATTGTCGATGTCCTGAAGGCGCCGGATGGCGACCGTTTCATAGTCATCAGCGAGCATTCACCCGATAATTTCATTTACGACCAACACTTCCTCGGCTTTGATCGATCGCCTGACTTCATCTTGATCCAAGTGACCAGCACTGTAGGAAATAGCAAAGATTCGAAGCTAGCCTTCTTCCGGTATATAGCCGACGAACTGGGGAGCAGACTGTCCGTACGCCCTGACGACATCATGATTAACACGGTCTTTGTCGACCGTTCAGATTGGTCGTTCGGCAACGGCGAACCGTGGGTTTAGCTGCGCCCCTTGCTACTACGGCTCGATCAGGTCTTGCCCTTAGCTCGGCGGCCCAGTTCCCGAACGACTTCGCGCTCTGCGTCCCGGCGGGCCATGTCCTGGCGTTTGTCGTGTGCCTGCTTGCCCCGCGCCAGTGCGAGCTCCACCTTGACCTTGCCCTCGGAGAAATACATCGACAACGGCACAAGCGTGAGGTTGCCGTCGCGGATTTTGCCGATGAGGTTGTCGATCTGCCCGCGATGCAACAATAGTTTGCGGTTGCGGCGGGGCTCGTGGTTTGTCCAGCTGCCGTGGTGGTACTCCGGAATGTGCAAGTTGCGCAGCCATACTTCGCCGTCGTCGACGGTTGCGAACGCATCGGCTAACGACGCGTGCCCTTCCCGCAAGCTCTTTACCTCGGTGCCGAGCAAGGCCACTCCGGCCTCGAACACATCGATGATCGAATAGTTGTGCCGCGCTTTGCGATTGGTGGCGATGATCTTTTTGGTGCCAGGCTTGTCGCCAACGGCGTTGGAATTCTTGGCCACAGCTATCGCCGCACGTACAGGCGCAACGTTGCATAGGACGTCAACCCCGCCATCGCCGCGCCGAGCAGCAACAGCCATGGGGCAATGTAAATGATGTCGGCGTAGTCCAATCGCGCGATCAGGTTCGCTTGGTAGAACTGGTTCAGCGCATTGTCCAGGAACATCCACCGCACCATGAGCAAGCCGATGATGGCGATAAGGACACCGACAGTCGCGGCGAGTATCGCCTCCACCAGAAAGGGCAGCTGGGTATACCAGCGGCTGGCGCCGACCAGTCGCATGATGCCGATCTCGGTGCGCCGCGTGTACGCCGCAACCTGGACCATGTTGGCAATCAACAGAATCGCGCCGATGGCCTGAACCAGGGCGACCGCGAACGCGACGTCACTCAAGCCATCCAGCACCGCGAACAGCCGGTCGATCAGTTCCTTCTGATTCAGCACACCGAGCACGCCGGGCTGGCCCTGCATCGCGGCGTCAAAGTCTTTGTGCTGCTCGGGGTTGTCCAGCTTGACGATGAACGACGCGGGGAACGAATCCTTGCCGGCAACGTCCTTGTACTGCGGGAATTTGCGGATGGCGTCGTCGTAGGCGTCCTGACGGTTGAGGAACTGGACGTGCTTGACGTCTTGTCGGCCTTCGATCTTTGCGCGCAGCGCCTTACACGGGTCGGCGCCGCAAGCCGGGTCGTTGGCCGAGACGTCCTCGGTGAGGAATACCTGCGTCTCGACACGGTCCAAATAGATGGCGCGAGAGTTGTCGGCCAACCGAACTACCAGCAGGCCGCCGCCGAACAGGCCAATCGAGATCGCGGTCGTCAGGATCATCGCCACCGTCATGGTGACGTTGCGACGAAGGCCGGTGAGGACCTCGTTGATGAGGAAACCGAAGCGCACTTAGCGATCCATCCCGTAGACGCCGCGCAGTTCATCGCGAACCAGCCTGCCCAAAGACAGCTCGACAACCCGCTGCCGCATCGAGTCGACGATGTGGTGGTCGTGCGTTGCCATCACCACCGTCGTCCCGGTGCGATTGATCCGCTCCAACAAATCCATGATGTCCTTACTTGTATCCGGGTCGAGGTTGCCAGTGGGCTCGTCGGCCAGCAGGAGCAGGGGCCGGTTGACGAATGCGCGGGCGATGGCAACCCGCTGCTGCTCACCGCCCGATAGCTCGTGCGGCAGCCGGCTGGCTTTGCCGGACAGTCCGACCGTCTCGAGCACGTCGGGGACCACCCGATTTATCACGTCGCCCCGTTTGCCGATGACTTCCAGCGCGAAGGCCACGTTTTCGTACACCGTCTTTTGCTGGAGCAGCCGAAAGTCCTGGAATACGCAGCCGATCACCTGACGCAGCTGTGGCACGTGGCGACCAGGCAGTTTGTTGACATGAAACTTCGAAACCCGGACGTCACCGGTGGTGGGATTCTCCGCACCCAGCAACAGTCGCATGAACGTCGACTTGCCCGAACCAGACGGGCCGATCAGGAAGACGAACTCACCCTTGTCGATCTTGACGTTGACGTCGTCCAGCGCAGGACGGGCCGACGACTTGTACTGCTTGCTGACATGGTCCAGGGTGATCATCACGGCACGCCAGTGTAGCCGCGAATCTTGTTGACCCTCGAAGGTCAGCGAGCCGGGGGCGCCGGTTCGGGCACCGGAGCAGGCCCCGGCAGCGGTTGCTGAGGGCCCGGTGTGGTCGGGGCGGTGCTGGGGTTGCAGAAGGGCGGAATGCACGGCAGCGTCGGCAGCACGAACGGCGGCGGGCTGGTGGTGGCGGTCGGAGGTGTGGTGCTTGGCGGCGCCGTGGTCGTCGGTGTCGTCGGCGTGAAAGTGGTACTTGGAGGCGGTGCCTGCACCTGGCTGCGCGGCACCCAGGTGTAGTTAGGGTCGGGCACGAAGCCCGGCGGCACCACCTGCGCGGGGGGCGGCCCGGAATTAGCCGGCTCGTGCGGCCGATAAGTGTCGTAAAGCCACCACACCAGCAGGAACGCGACCATCAACGCCAGGGTCGAGGTGCGCATCCGCCCGCCGAACACATAGGTCGGCCAGCGGCGGGCCTCGTCATCGTCGTGCCTGTCGAGGACGCTGAACGTGAACTTCACGGCCGCTCCACCGAACCCCCGGTCTTTTCGTGGGTTTCTTTCTGGGTCTTCGCGTCAGTGCGTTCCAGAGCGGCCTTGGCGGCGGGGACGGCGGGATCGTCCACCAGACCGACCGTCGCGTCGGCCGCGGTCATGATGCCGTCGCGGGCGAGCGCCAGGATGACCAGCTCACGCAGCTGCCGGCCCGCCTCGAACTGCTTGCCGGGCAGGGTGCGGGCCACCACGCGCAGGGTGACCGTCTCGAGTTCGATCTTTTCCACGCCCATGACGGTGGGTGCATCCAGCAGCAGCTCCCCCAGCAACGGGTTGTCCATTGCGTGCTCGCACTCCTGGTGCAAGACCTCGTTGACCCGGTTGAGGTCCGCGCTGGTCGATACCGGGACATCCACGACCGCGCGTGCCCAGTCCTTGGAGAGGTTGACGGTTTTGACGATCTGGCCGTTGGGGACTGTGAATACCTCGCCATTCGCGGACCGGAGCCTGGTTACCCGCAACGTCACGTCCACGACGGTGCCGCGCGCCTCGGGGACACCGGCCATCGTCAGTTCGACCAGATCACCAAAGCCGTATTGCTTCTCGACAATGATGAAAAACCCTGCAAGTAGGTCCTTGACCAGTTGCTGCGCGCCGAAGCCCAGCGCCGCACCCAGCACCGCGGCGGGCGCGATCAGCCCACCCGTAGAGAATTGCAGAACATCGCCGACTTGAACGATGACCCAGATGGCGATGATGACGAT
The DNA here is from genome assembly GCA_963715905.1 of uncultured Actinomycetota bacterium. Taxonomy (GTDB): domain Bacteria; phylum Actinomycetota; class Actinomycetes; order Mycobacteriales; family Mycobacteriaceae; genus Mycobacterium. Next base: position 131,064 of record CAVQSX010000007.1, on the reverse strand, counting down.
AGACACCCACTGGATCACCGACGCGACGGCCTGGCGGTGCTTGGTTGCCTCCGAGCGAACCAGCGCGTCGCTCTCGGCGAATCCGGCGTCGAGGTGCCGGGTCACCTGCTCGGCCACCCAGGTGACGAAGCGCACCGCCAGCATTGCCGCGATCAGCAGCATCACAATGTGCAGACCCCGGGTGATGATCCATTCACCGATAACGCCACGCCAAAAGTCGTGCCAGCGTTGCGTCATTGCGGTGGCGAGAAAGTATTTTCCCGCAAGAAGGCTCGTGTTAGTCGTCATCTTTTCGATTGCGCCACCGGATCCCGGCTTCCAGGAATCCGTCGATGTCTCCGTCTAGAACGGCCGCCGGATTGCCCACCTCGTACTCGGTCCGCAGATCCTTGACCATTTGGTACGGGTGCAGCACGTACGAGCGCATCTGGTTGCCCCACGAGCTGCCGCCATCCCCCTTCAACGCGTCCAGCTCAGCGCGCTCTTCTAAACGCTTGCGCTCCATTAACTTTGCCTGGAGAACTCGCATTGCCGAAACCTTGTTCTGCAGTTGCGATTTCTCGTTCTGACAAGTCACCACAATACCCGTTGGTATGTGAGTCAAACGGACCGCCGAGTCGGTGGTGTTCACCGATTGGCCCCCGGGACCGCTGGAGCGGTAGACGTCGACGCGCACATCGCCCTCCGGAATGTCGATGTGATCGGTGGTCTCCACCACCGGCAACACCTCGACTTCGGCGAACGACGTCTGGCGCCGGCTCTGGTTGTCGAAAGGGCTGATGCGGACGAGCCGATGGGTACCCTGTTCGACGGACAACGTGCCGTAGGCGAAGGGCGCGTGCACGGCGAAGGTGGCGCTTTTGATGCCCGCTTCTTCGGCGTAGGAGGTGTCGAACACCTCGACGGTGTATTTGTGTTGTTCGGCCCATCGGATGTACATCCGCATCAGCATCTCGGCCCAGTCGGCGGCATCCACCCCGCCCGCACCGGAACGGATGGTGAGCAGCGCTTCCCGCTCGTCGTACTCACCCGAGAGCAGTGTGCGCACCTCGGCGGCTTCGATGTCGGCGCGCAGGGCCTTCAGTTCGGCGTCGGCCTCGGCGAGCGCCTCGGCGGCCGCGGCACCATCCTCCTCGGCCGCCATCTCGTAAAGCACCGGCAGGTCGTCGACGCGCTGCCTTAACTCCTCGATGCGGCGCAGTTCGCCCTGAGTGTGGGAGAGCTGGCTGGTCACCCGTTGCGCGTTGGCCTGGTCGTCCCACAGCTTCGGATCCGACGCCTCATGCTCGAGTTTCTCGATGCGGCTGCGCAGGCCGTCGACACCGAGCACCCGCTCCACCGTGGTCAGGGTGGAGTCGAGTGCGGCGATGTCTGCTTGACGGTCGGGTTCCACAGCCGCTCACGTTACCGGCATGAACGTTTAGCATCAGATGACCATCAGTGCACCGCCCGACTGCGAGCGTTAGCCCCCTGCGCGCAGCCGGGCACGAACAGAAGGCTCGAGGATGCGCCCATATCACGTCGCCGTCGTCGGCTCCGGACCGTCGGGGTTTTTCGCCGCGGCATCGTTGCTGAAGGCCGCCGACGCGTCAGACGAGATCGACGTGGCCGTCGACATGCTGGAGATGCTGCCTACCCCGTGGGGACTGGTGCGCTCGGGTGTGGCGCCGGATCACCCCAAGATCAAGTCGATCAGCAAACAGTTCGAGAAGACCGCCGAAGACCCACGCCTGCGCTTCTTCGGCAACGTGGTGGTGGGCGAGCACGTCGCGCCGGCGGAACTGGCCGAGCGCTACGACGCGGTGATCTACGCCGTCGGGGCGCAGTCTGACCGCGCACTGAACATTCCGGGCGAGGACCTGCCGGGAAGCATCGCCGCCGTCGATTTCGTCGGCTGGTACAACGCGCATCCAAGTTTTGCGGAGATGACACCCGACCTGTCCGGCGCCAGGGCCGTGGTCATCGGTAACGGGAACGTCGCACTCGACGTCGCGCGCATTCTGATCACCGACCCGGACGCGCTGGCGGCTACCGACATTGCCGATCACGCGTTGGATTCGCTACGCCCTCGTGGTGTGGAGGAGGTCGTGATCCTCGGCCGGCGCGGGCCGCTACAGACCGCGTTCACCACCATGGAGTTGCGCGAGCTGGCCGACCTCGAAGGTGTCGACGTGATCGTCGACCCCGCCTATCTGGAGGGCATCAGCGACGAGGACGCCGCCGCGGCGGGCAAGATAACCAACCTGAACATCAAGGTCTTGCGCGACTACGCGAACCGCGAGCCCCGGCCGGGACACCGCCGCATGGTGTTCCGGTTCTTGACGTCTCCGATCGAGATCAAAGGCGACGGCAGGGTGGAGCACATCGTGCTCGGCCGCAACGAACTGGTCACCGACGAGAGCGGTTGGGTGTCGGCGAAGGACACCGGCGAGCGCGAGGAACTGCCTGCGCAGCTGGTCGTGCGGTCGGTTGGTTACCGAGGCGTGCCCACCCCAGGGCTGCCGTTCGACGAGAAGACCGCGACCATCCCCAACACCGACGGACGGGTGCACGGCAGCCGCAACGAATACGTCGTCGGGTGGATCAAGCGCGGGCCGACCGGGATAATCGGCACCAACAAGAAGGACTCCCAGGACACCGTCGACACCTTGATCAAGGATCTAACCGCCGCCGAGGAGTTGACGGATTTTCCCGATGGCCATGGGGAGCAGTTGGCCGAGTGGCTGGCCTCCCGCCAACCCAAGCTCATCACCTCCGCGCACTGGGAGGTCATCGATCGCTTTGAGCGCGAGGCCGGCGAGCCGCACGGGCGGCCCCGGGTCAAGCTACCGAGCCTGGCCAAGCTGTTGCACATCAGCCACGGCTGAGCACGGATCTAGCGTTTGACGAGGATAAAGGCTGCGCCAGCGAGCACAAGCAGCACAGCCGCAGTGATGGCCCAACCCGCGCCGGCCAGGAACCAGATGACACCCACCAGTGCCAACGCGGGCGACGCCGCGAAAAGCACCAGGACGGGGTGCTCCCTGACCACTTCGAGGGCGCTCTTCGCCCGAATCCGATCGATGTCCTTGCCTGCCATGCACTGAAGCATGCCACTGGCCCCCGCAAACGCAAGGGCTGAAGCTAGCCGCCAGCAACCTCGGGCGGCGCGAACTTCCAATTGTCTGGATTCTTCGTGGAATACACCACCGGAAACAGCTGGCCCAGCACCGGCCAGGCGTCGACGTTGACCGCCATACGCTGATAGACGGCATGCTCGCTGACGGTGGGTCCGTTGAGCACACCCGCGATCGTGACGTACTGCTCGCCGACGGCGTCGGGCCGCGGGCTGACCCCGGTCACCAGCACGGTGCCGCTGGCCGGCGCGCCTCGCGGGCCACGCGGGAGGAACCGCTGGGCGAGTAAACCCACCACAATCGCCACCAGCAGGAGCAGCAGACCAAATTCCAGCACCCGGTCATGGTAGGACTGCTGGCATGAGTCAGGACGATCTGGCGCTGGCGCTGACGCTGGCCGACCGTGCGGACGGGCTGACTCGTGCCCGGTTCGGCGCGCTCGACCTGCGTGTCGACACCAAACCGGACCTGACTCCGGTGACCGACGCCGACCGAGCGGTCGAAACCGATGTGCGCCAGGCGCTGGGACGCGAACGGCCGGGCGACAGCGTCGTCGGCGAGGAGTTCGGCGGCACCACCACATTCACCGGGCGGCAATGGATCATCGACCCGATCGACGGAACCAAGAACTTCGTGCGGGGGGTACCGGTATGGGCGAGCCTGATCGCGTTGCTGGAAGACGGTGTGCCAATCGTCGGCGTGGTTAGTGCGCCGGCGTTGCAGCGGCGATGGTGGGCAGCGCGCGGCCAGGGCGCGTTCGCAACGGTCGACGGCGCCAGGGCCCGCCGACTCTCGGTTTCCTCGGTGGCCGAACTGGGTTCGGCGAGCCTGTCATTTTCCAGCCTGTCGGGGTGGGCGGACCGAGGCTTGCGCGGACGCTTCATCGAGCTGACCGACGCGGTCTGGAGGGTGCGCGGCTATGGGGATTTTCTGTCCTATTGCCTTGTTGCCGAGGGGGCCGTCGACATTGCCGCGGAGCCGGAGGTGTCGGTGTGGGACCTCGCGGCGCTAGACGTTCTGGTCCGCGAGGCGGGCGGGAGGTTCACCGGGTTGGACGGCGTCGCCGGACCGCACCAGGGCAGCGCACTGGCCACCAATGGGCTGCTCCATGGCGGCGTGCTCAACAGGATCGGCAATCACGCCGTGTGAATTTGTTAACACGACGGCCCTAGTTATCTTACTCTTGAGTAAGATAACATCTTATCCGCATTGCCCCAACAACCGAGGCTGCTGAAATGACTGACATCCTTTCCAGCTCCAAGAAGCCCCGCTCAAGCGCCAAACGGCGTGGCCACGAAAGCGGTGTTGGCATGCAACCGCACAAGCGGACCGGGATCGACATCGCACTGGCACTGCTCACCCCAGTCGTCGGCCAGGACTTTCTGGACAAATACAACTTGCGTGACCCGATCAATCGGGGCCTGCGCTATGGCGTGAAGACGATGTTCTCGACCGCGGGCGCGACCAGCCGTCAGTTCAAACGCGTGCAGAATCTGCGCAGTGGACCGACCCGGCTGAAGTCCAGCGGCAAGGACTTCTACGACCTCACGCCGGACGACGAGCAGAAGATGATCGTTGAAACCCTCGAGGAATTCGCCGAGGAGATATTGCGGCCCGCCGCGCACGACGCTGACGCAGCGGCGACCTATCCCCCCGATCTGATCGCCAAGGCCGCCGAGTTGGGCATCACCGCGATCAACATTCCCGAGGATTTCGATGGCATCGCCGCGCACCGCTCCGGCGTAACCAACGTGCTGGTGGCCGAGGCGCTCGCTTATGGCGACATGGGGCTGGCGCTACCGATTCTCGCGCCGGGGGGCGTGGCCTCCGCGCTGACCCACTGGGGCAGCGCCGATCAACAGGCCACCTACCTTGGCGAGTTCGCCGGCCAAAGCGTCCCACAGGCCTGTGTGGCCATCGCCGAGCCGCAGCCGCTGTTTGACCCCACCCGGCTCAAGACCACAGCAGTTCGCACGCCGAGCGGCTACCGACTCAACGGCGTCAAGTCGTTGGTCCCGGCGGCCGCCGATGCCGAACTGTTCATCGTCGGCGCGCAGTTGAACGGCAAACCCGCACTGTTCATCGTCGAGTCGTCAGCCAAAGGCCTGACCGTCAAGGCGGATCCGAGTATGGGGATTCGCGCCGCCGCACTAGGCCAGGTCGAACTCTCCGGGGTGTCGGTTCCGTTGGGCGCCCGGCTGGGCGAGGCGGGTGCGAGCGACGCCGAATATGACGAGGCTTACTCGGAGGCGATCGCGTTGTCCCGGCTGGGCTGGGCGGCGCTGGCGGTCGGCACCTCGCACGCGGTGCTCGACTACGTCATCCCCTATGTCAAAGAGCGCCAGGCTTTTGGCGAGCCGGTCGCTCGCCGCCAGGCCGTCGCGTTCATGTGCGCCAACATCGCTATCGAATTGGACGGGTTACGGCTGATCACTTGGCGCGGCGCCGCACGTGCCGAGCAGGGCCTCCCCTTCATTCGTGAGGCGGCACTGGCCAAGCGGCTCGGCACCGACAAAGGCATGCAGATCGGCCTGGACGGCGTGCAACTGCTCGGCGGCCACGGCTACACGAAGGAACACCCCGTCGAGCGCTGGTACCGCGACCTGCGGGCCATCGGCGTCGCCGAGGGTGTTGTCGTAATTTAGGTCGTTATTTAGCCCAGCAGTCATCTAGCGAAAGACCAATCATGGCAATCAATCTGGAACTGCCCCGCAAAATGCAAGCGGTGATCGACAAGACACACCAGGGCGCCGCGCAGATGATGCGGCCGATCGCCCGCAAGTACGACCTCAAGGAGCACGCCTACCCAGTGGAGCTGGACACGTTGTCCAACCTGTTCTCCGGGGCCGCCGAGTCCAACGCGCTGGGGCTCACCGGAGCCGAGGCGTTCCGTGCCGGCGAGGGTGACGACGAAAACCGCAACGGCGCCAACATGGCTGCGGTGCTACAGGCATTGGAGGCCAGTTGGGGTGACGCGGCCCTGCTGCTGTCGATGCCCTATCAAGGACTGGGCAACGCGGCGATCTCCGGGGTGGCCACCGACGAGCAGTTGAACCGGTTGGGCCGGGTCTGGGCGGCGATGGCCATCACCGAACCGTCGTTCGGGTCCGACTCGGCGGCGGTAACCACCACCGCAAAACTGGAAGGCGACGAATACGTCATCAACGGCGAAAAGATCTTCGTCACAGCGGGTTCGCGCGCCACCCACATCGTGGTGTGGGCGACGCTGGACAAGTCGCAGGGCCGCCCGGCGATCAAGTCGTTCATCGTGCCGCGTGAACATCCGGGTGTCACTGTCGAGCGACTGGAGAACAAGCTCGGCATCAAAGGCTCCGACACCGCGGTGATCCGGTTCGACAATGCCCGCATCCCCAAGGACAACCTGCTGGGCAACCCCGAAATCGAGTCAGGCAAGGGCTTCTCCGGGGTCATGGAGACCTTCGACAACACGCGGCCTGTCGTTGCCGCCATGGCCGTCGGGATTGCCCGGGCCACGCTGGAAGAGCTGCGCAAGGTCCTGACCGACGCCGGTGTGGAGATTTCCTATGACAGACCCTCACACGCGCAAAGCGCCGCCGCGGCCGAATTCCTTCGGATGGAGGCCGACTGGGAGGCCAGCTACCAGCTGACCCTGCGCGCGGCCTGGCAGGCCGACAACAAGATCCCCAACTCCAAAGAGGCGTCCATGGCAAAGGCAAAGGCCGGGCGGGTCGGGACTGACATCACGCTCAAGGCCGTCGAAATGGTCGGCACCACCGGTTATTCCGAGCAGAGCCTGCTGGAGAAGTGGGCGCGCGACTCGAAGATCATGGACATCTTCGAGGGCACCCAACAGATCCAGCAACTGGTGGTCGCCCGCCGATTGCTCGGCCTGTCGTCCGCCGAGCTCAAGTAGCACCTGCCAATTATCTTGTGCTGGCGTAGTTTTACCCAACCCAAAGCTGTCAGGTAAAGCTCACCGATACGGTGCCCAGCCCGCTGATGGTGGCGGCGGCGCGGTCACCGGAATGGACGAATGCTGCGGTCGTGAACGACCCGGACATGACGAACTGGCCGGGCAGGATCTTGGTGCCAAAAGGGGCCAGCGCGTTGGCCAGCCAGGCCACCGCTGCGGCCGGGTCACCCATCACTGCCGAGCCCAGGCCCGAATCGATCTGAGTTCCGTTGAGCGACAACGACGCCCGCGCGCCGGCCAGGTCGAGGCGTTCAAGGGCCTGGCCGTACGGAACCCAGGGGCCGAGGACGACGGCGCCCGAGCTGGCGTTGTCGGCGACGGTGTCAGGTAACGAAAGCGCCCAATCGGCGATCCGGCTGTCGACGATCTCCAGCGCGACGGCGACCGCTTCGGTTGCGGCCCGCACGTCGTCGACCGTTACCCCCGGTCCGTACAAGGGCCGACGCATTAGGAAGGCGACCTCGGGCTCGACCCTGGGCGCACAGAACCTGTCTGCCGGTACGGATTCGCCGCGGCTCAGCACCATGTCATCGAGGATGTAGCCGAAGTCGGGTTCGTCCACACCGAGCAGCGTCTGCATCGGTTGGGAGGTCAGTCCGATCTTGTGCCCGACCAACCTGCCTCCGTCGCACAGCCGGCGCGACAGGTTGACCTGCTGGATGGCGTAGGCGTCGGCAACGTCGAGGCCCGGATAACGCTCGGTGAGCGGACCGATTGGTGACCGGTCATTCTGGGCCGTGAGCAACGCCTGCGCGGCTTGACCGACGTCTCCCGCGGCCAGTGTCATGGCATCGTCTTTCGCTCGATGAGCCGACGGGCGGTGGCGTAGATGGCGTGCCCGTGCAGCTCGAACATCCCGATCAGATCAACCGCGTCGCCGTCGATCTCCTTGGCGATGAAGAGGCCGTCGGCGCCGGCCATCGCAAACGTCGCCAACTGGTGGACTTCGGCGTCGGTCAGGCCAGGCATGAATGCCCGGAAGTTCTCCATCAGCTGGTCAAATGCACGGGTGCGGACCTGGACGAACATGGTGCGGGCACGTAGTTCGGTCGGTCGGCGTTCCAGCGCCAGCATCAACCCGAGCCGGATGAAGTCGGGCGAATCCGATAACGCTTTGGCGGCCTGCGCCGCCAGGGCCACGAACCGGTCCTGGGAGTCGTCGTATTGGTCGCCCTCCGGGATCTGCCAGGCCGAGAGCCAACTGCCGAAACTGTGCTCGATCACGGCCGCGATCAAGTCATCCTTGTCCTTAAAGTGCCAATAGATGGAGCTGGCAGGCAGTCCGCATTTGGCGCTGACCAGCGCGATGCTGGTGCCCTCGTAGCCGCGCTCGGCCGCGATCTCGGTGGCCGCGTTCAGGATCCGAATCCGCGACAACTCTCCGTCGGCCCGGCTGCGGCGACGCCTGGGTGCCTCTTTTGCGGCCCCTTTGTCGGCCATCAAATCTCCGTTCGCCGTGGGTCTTGACTCCGTAGTGATCACTACACTACCGTAGCGACCACTACAGGACAAGCCCAGTGCTGGCTTCGGCAGATGAGAGATTCCAATGACTGAGCCTTCGAAATACGACGTGGCGGTCATCGGCTACGGCCCGACGGGCGCGACCGCGGCGAACATGTTGGGTCAGCTCGGCCTGAAAGTGGTTGTCATCGAGCGTGATCCGGATATCTACGGCCGGGCTCGGGCGATTTCGACCGATGAAGAGGTGATGCGCATTTGGCAGTCGATCGGCCTGGCGGATCGGCTCCAACAGGACATGCTGCCCGATCGGCCGATCGCGTTCGTCGATGCCGACGGCCGGCCCTTTATCCACATGAAGATCGAGTCCCGCGCGACGGGGCACCCGCCACAACAGTTCTTGTATCAGCCCGCGGTGGATCAGGTGCTGCGCGACGGGGTTGGCCGGTTCCCCGATGTCGAGGTGCTGTTAGAACACGAATGCCTGCGCATATCGATGAAGGATGACGCGGCCGAGCTCATGCTGGCCGACGTGCGCACCGACACGGTCAAGCGCCTGCGCGCGTCCTACGTCATTGCCGCCGATGGAGGCTCGTCGCCGACCCGCGGCCAACTCGGGATCGGTTATTCGGGACGTACTTACGAAGAGCGTTGGGTCGTCATCGACACCAAGGTGGTACGGCAGTGGGACGCACACGACAAGTTGCGATTCCACTGCGACCCGGCCCGACCCACTGTCGATTGCCCGACGCCGCTTGGTCATCACCGTTGGGAGTATCCCGCCCGGGTCGGTGAGGACGACCAGAAATTAGTTCGGGAAGCAGAGATCTGGAATGTCTTGAACGCCCAGGGCATCACCGAGGACCACGTAAAGATACTGCGCGCGGCGGTCTACTGCCATCATGTCCGTGTCGCCGACCGCTGGCGCGTCGGACCCGTCTTCCTGGCCGGCGATGCCGCCCATGCCATGCCGCCGTGGATCGGCCAGGGCATGTCGGCGGGCGTGCGTGACGCGGCCAACTTGTGCTGGAAAATGGCCGCTGTCCTCAATGGACAGGCGCCGGACTCGCTGTTGGATTCCTATCAGGCGGAACGTAAACCACATGTCACCGACGTGACTCGCCGCGCGGTCCTCGTGGGCCGCATCATCACCGAACGGAACAGAGTTATTGCCGCCTTGCGTAATCGATCCGGTCGTATCCTGATGCGACTGCCCGCGCTGACGCGACGACTGCAGAAATTGATGTGGATTCCCGACCCGCGCTACCGGGACGGTTTCCTGTCGGCGGGTCACCGCGCGGCGGGCTGGCAGATCCCGCAGCCGTGGGTGACCGACGCCAATGGGGCCACGGCACGGCTCGATGATGTGCTCAAAAACCGGTGGACGTTGTTGTACACCGGGGAAGCCCCGTCGGGTTGTCCCGCGTGGCAGGAGCGAGGCGTACCGGCGCTCAGAGTCACCTCTCGAGGGTCGGATCCTCGGCTCGACACGATTCGTGACACCGACGGCACCCTGCTGCGTTGGTTGCGGCTAAAGAATGCGACCGCCGTGGTGCTGCGTCCGGACGGATTCATCTATGCCGCAGCCAAATCCGGAGGACACCTTGCGCCACCACCGACGGGATTTGCCGGCCGAACCGTCACGACGATTGGAGCGACCGCATGACCACCACCGCACTGGCCGAGCGCACGGTGATGGTCGCGGGCAAACCGATATTTCTCGCCGAGACCGGAAGCGGACCACCCGTGCTGATGCTGCACGGCGGCGGCCCCGGTGCATCCGGAGTGTCCAACTACTCGCGCAACATCGAGGCGCTCGCCCAGCAGTTCCGAGTGATTGTTCCCGATATGCCCGGTTACGGACGCTCCGTCAAAGGCATTGACCAGTCCGACCCATTCGGGTACCTCGCCACCATGGTTCGTGGCCTACTCGATGAGCTCGGTATTGATGCCGCGCACTTGGTCGGCAACTCCTATGGCGGCGCGGCCGCACTACGCCTGGCGCTGGACAGTACGGACAGGGTGCGCAAGCTGGTGTTGATGGGTCCTGGCGGCATCGGAACTACGAGGGGTGTTCCGACAGCCGGATTGCGAAGCCTGCTGTCGTACTACAGTGGCGGCGGCGCCGCTGGCCCCAGCCGCGAGAAGTTGGAGGCCTTCATCCGCAACTATCTCGTTTACGACGGCGCCTCGGTTCCCGACGACTTGATCGAGCTGCGATACGCGGCCTCGATGGACCCGGAGGTGGTGGCGAATCCGCCGTTGCGTAAGCCTTCCGGGCCAACGGCCGCGCGCACGCTGTGGCGGATGGACCTCACCCGCGACAAGCGCCTGAGGAAGCTGACCACGCCGACCCTGGTGCTCTGGGGTCGCGACGACAAGGTCAATCGTCCATCCGGTGGACCGACGTTGCTCAACTTGATGCCCAATGCAGAACTGATCATGACGTCACACACCGGCCACTGGATGCAATGGGAACGCGCCGAGCTGTTCAACCGGCTGGTTTGCGAATTCCTTTCGGGACAGTCGGGTTTCGCATCGTGATCACCCCCGCTACCCACGCTGCCACGGTATTTGGCGCCGTCCACCTCGGCTACGTCGTCATTGAGACGAACAGGTTCGCCGATTGGCGCCGTTTCGGCCACGACGCCATCGGAATGCATCTCGACGAGGTGCAATCGGAGGCCATGCGGTTTCGCCTCGACGACAACGAATGCCGCTTCCTGTTACAGCGCGGGCCGGCCGAGGACGTCGTCGCGCTGGGGTGGCAACTCGACGGACACGACACATTCGACGAGATCATCAATCGGGTACGGCGGCACAGCGTGCCCATCGCCGAAGGCAGCGCTGAGGAAGCCGCGTTGCGCGGGGTGGAACGGGTCGCGCGTTTCCCGGGGCCAAACGGACTCGCCCAGGAGATCTTCACCGGGGCGCGGCGCAGCGCCACGCTGCCGGACATGGCGGTGCGCGGCGGATTCGTCACCGGCGAGAACGGCATCGGCCATGTCGCTGTCACGTCGAAAAAGCCAGACCAGGTGCACGGCTACTACGGCACCGTGTTCGACGCGCGGCTGAGCGACTACATCGACGAGACCATCAGCGGCCTGAAATTCAAGATCCGCTTTCTGCGGGTCAACCAGCGGCACCACTCGGTGGCGATCGCGGCGGTGAACCGGCTGCCGATCAACCCGATTCGCACCCGTGTCCAACACCTCAACATTCAGGTTGCCGACCTCGACGACCTGACCGCGTCGTATCAGCGCGTCGAAGAACTCGGCTTTCAGATGGCTTTGAGTGTCGGGCAACACACCAACGACCGCGAACTCTCCTACTACGCCGTGACGCCATCAGGATTCGAATGGGAAGTAGGGTGGAATCCCATCGTCGTTGACGAGGAAACGTGGGAGCCGGCGACCTATCAGGGGATCAGCATCTGGGGTCACACACCGCAGGGCCAGCGCATCATCGACAAGCTGGCCCAGTTCAAAGCAGCCGGCCAGTCGTTGCTGCGCCGCGAAGATACCGTTTCCGCCCTGTCATCTGCCCGCGCACCCGGCCGCTAGCCCGCGAAGGAGCACGCGATGTCACGAATCGATACCCACCATCATCTGATCCCTCCTGACTACCGAAAGGCAGTGCAAAAGGCCGGGCTCGAGAGCTCTTCTGGGCGTACGCTGCCCGACTGGAGCCTCGACGTCACGTTGCAGGCCATGGCCGACCTCGATGTCGGCACCGCCATCCTGTCGGTGTCTACGCCGGGAACGTCGTTCCTGCCTGACCCGGCCGACTCCGCGGCGCTAGCGCGCGACCTCAACGACTACACTTCCGGTCTGGTCGGCACCCAGCCCGAAAGGCTGGGCTTTTTCGCCACGGTCCCGATGCCGCACATCGATGCCGCGGTGACCGAAACGGTTCGCGCTCTGGATGATCTGCGGGCCGACGGAGTGGTGCTTTTGGCCAATGATGCCGGCGTATATCTTGGCGAGGAGGGCCAACATCCGCTGTTCGCCGTCCTCAACGAGCGCTCCGCTGTGGTGTTCATCCACCCGAACGAATTACCCGGGCCAAATGTGCCCGGAATTCCTCCGTTCGCGGCCGACTTCCTGCTCGACACCACCCGCGCCGCGTATCTATTGGTGCGCAACGGAATACGACAGCGCTACCCTGATATCAAATTTATTCTGAGCCATGCCGGCGGTTTCGTGCCTTACGCGAGCCACCGGATGGCGATCGCCATCACCGGCGACACGGGCCGAAACCCGGCCGATTCACTCGAGGACTTCTCCAGCTTCTACTTCGACACGGCTCTGTCATCCAGTGCGGCTGCGCTGCCCACACTGCTCGCCTTTGCGAAACCGGGTCACATCACCTTCGGGTCGGATTTTCCGTTCGCCCCCATCGTCGCCTCGCAATACTTCGCGGCGGGACTGGCCACCTACCCGGGAATCGACGCCGATACCCGCGCGGCGATCGACCGGACCAACGCGCTGGCGCTGTTCCCCCGGTTCGGCACTTAGCCAGCTGCGCCGAGCGTGTCACCACGGCGAATCTTGGGCTGATTTTGCGCCGTGAGAGCACGCTCGGCGACAGTTAGACGGTGACCGCGTCGAGCTCCGCGCGGGTTTCCTCGTCGAGCTCGATCTCCGCGACCGCCAGATTCTCTTCCAAGTGACGCACGGATGAGGTGCCGGGGATCATCAACACGTTGGGCGCCACGCTGAGCGTCCACGCCGACGCGACCTGCGCCGGGGCGTGACCTAGGCGCGCGGCTGCCCGCACCACCGCATCTTGTCCCAGCACCTGGTCGGGCGGCGCAAACGGCGACCTCAGGGCAAAGAACGGGACGAAGGCGATGCCGCGCGCCGTGCACTCCCGCAGCACTGGCTCCGACGAACGGTCGACGAGGCTGAAAGCGTTCTGTACGCAAGCGATTTCGGTGCGCCCCAGAGCATGTATCAGGTGCTCACGGCTGACGTTGCTCAGCCCGATTCCCTCGATCAATCCGTCGTCACGGGCGGCGATCATGACCGAAAGCTGCTCGTCGAACAGCGCGTCCGGGCCGTCACTTCGCAGCAGACGCAGATTGACCGCCGCCAGCCGGTCGATGCCCAGAGCACGCAGGTTTGCTTCGATGTCTCGGCGCAGGTCGGCCGGCTCCGCGATCGCCAGCCAACCGCCCTTGTCATCGCGGCGGGCGCCGACCTTGCTAACCAATGCCAGATCAGCCGGGTACGGGTGCAGGGCCTCGCGGATCAGTTCGTTGGAAACATCTGGCCCGTAGAACTGCGCGGTGTCGATGTGATCGACGCCGAGTTCAACGGCCCGCCGCAAAACGGCCAGCGCCTCTGTCCGGTCCCGCGGCGGCCCGAAAGCCCCGGGACCGGGGAGTTGGATCGCTCCAAAGCCTATGCGGCCTACTGAAAAGCGACCGAGCGGAAAGTTCTGCATTGGTCAAGGCTAGCGTTGGTTGATGGACGCTTTTCGTGCGCTGGTAGCTCGCCAGGATGGTGACCGGATAACCGCGTCGGTCGAGACACTGAGCGTGTCCGACCTGCCGCCCGGCGAGGTAACGATCCGGGTTCTTTACTCGAGCGTGAATTACAAGGACGCGCTCGCGCTGACCCCCAACGGTGGCGTGGTGCGCAACTATCCGGTCGTGCCCGGCATCGACTTGACCGGCGAAGTAGTCGAGTCGAAGTCACCCGACTTCAGCGTCGGCGACCGGGTGCTAGCGCACGGGTACCTGATCGGCACCGGCCAGCACGGAGGCTACGCCGAGTACGCGCGGCTACCCGCCGATCAGGTGGTGCACCTCGGCGCGTTGAGCCCGCATGACGGCGCCGCGATCGGAACCGCCGGCTTCACCGCGGCCATGAGCGTAAAAGCCCTCATCGACTGGGGGCATCACACCGGATGCCGGAGCCATCGTCGTGACGGGCGCCTCCGGCGGTGTCGGCTCGGTCAGCGTCGGCCGCCGCCGGTTACCGGGTGGTGGCATCCACCGGCAAGGACGCGGCCACCGAACACGGCGGGGCCGTCGCCGCAAGCGGCCTGACCGGGGGTGCCGGCCTCAAGACCACGGTGATGCCGTTCATCCTGCGCGGCGCCGCCCTGCTCGGGATGGACTCCGTGTTGTTGCCGATCGAGCCGCGCCGCAAGCTGTGGGCATTGCTGGGTGAATCGCTGCGGCCACGTCACCTGTCTGCGGTCACCAGCGATGTCGACGTCAAAGACGTCATCAGTGTGATCGAACAGGTGCGCGACGGGAAGTTCTCCGGTCGCGCGGTGGTGCGCGTCGCCGGCGGATTCTGAGCTGGCAATAGGCTGTTCGACTATGCGCGCGATACAGGTGACTCGGCTAGATGGTCCAGACGCGGTCGAGTTGGCCGAGATCGACGAACCCACCGGCGACGGCGTGCTGGTCGATGTGTTCGCAGCCGGCGCGGCATTCCCGGACGCGTTGCTCACCCGCGGCCTCTACCAGTACCGGCCGGATCCGCCCTTCGTGCTGGGCGCGGAGATCGCCGGAGTTGTTCGGTCGGCGCCGGACGGCTCGCATGTGCGTCCCGGCGACCGGGTCGTCGGGCTGACGATGCTCACCGGCGGCATGGCCGAGGTTGCGGTGCTGGCGCCCGACCGGGTGTTCAAGCTGCCCGACAACGTGAGTTTCGAGGCGGGCGCCGGTCTGCTGTTCAACGACCTGACGATGTACTTCGCGCTGAACGTCCGCGGCCGGCTGCGGGAAGGCGAGACGATGCTGGTGCATGGGGCGGCCGGCGGCATCGGGACGTCGACACTGCGGTTGGCGTCGGTGCTCGGCGCGTCGCGCATCATCGCGGTGGTCAGCACCAAAGAAAAAGGTGAGATTGCCACGGCGGCCGGGGCCACCGACGTGGTGCTGTCCGACGGGTTCAAGGACGCGGTCAAGGAGTTGACCGATGGGCGCGGTGTCGACATCGTCGTCGATCCGGTCGGCGGCGACCGGTTCACCGACTCGCTGCGCTCGCTTGCCCCGGGGGGACGCCTGCTGGTCATCGGCTTCACCGGCGGCGAGATCCCCACGGTCAAGGTAAACCGGCTGTTGCTCAACAACATTGATGTGGTCGGCGTTGGCTGGGGCGCCTGGACGCTATCGCACTCCGGCGCGCTGGCCGAGCAGTGGGCCGCGGTCGAGCGACTACTCACCTCGGGCCGGTTGGCTCCCCCTGAGCCCGACGTCTACCCGCTGGAAGCGGCGGCCGCCGCCGTCGGTTCGCTGGAGAATCGCAGCGCCAAAGGAAAAGTCGTACTACGCGTCCGGGACTGACACGGTGGTCGGCGACGCTCTTGTGCGGGCTCAAAAGAAAAAGTAATGTCACTTTCAGTTTTGTACCGGAGCCCGGGAGTCGCCATGGAATCCTTCGTCCACCTGCGAAAAGGAAAGACGCCGCGCCGGCTCCATGCCGACCTTGACGGACTCAAGGACGACGAACTGGGCCGCGGCGGATTCACCGGCCGGACCTCCAACATCTACCGCCGCAATGACCCCACCGCCTACCGATCGGTCGGCCCACTCCGCCCGATCGACGTGCTGTCCAGCGAGCTCAAACCCAGCGACGCCATCGACGCCGACGGCGGACCCCTGCTGATGTTCAGCAACGAGGACTGCCGCATTCTGCTGAGCCGTCGCCAGGAGCCGATGCCGTTCTACACCCGGCACGTGGACGGGGACCTGCTGTGCTTCGTCCACCGCGGCGCGGGCCTGCTGGAGACCGAGTTCGGACCGCTGCGCTACCGCGAGGGTGACTGGGTATACATCCCGAAGGCGTGCACCTGGCGCCAGCTCCCCGACCCCTCGGCGGCAGGCGGGACCGAGTTGCTGATGATCGAGGCCCGCGACGAGTTCCGGGTGCCCCCGCCCGGACCGCTGGGCCGGCACTTCCCATTCGACCCGTCGCAGGTCACCATCCCCGACCCCAGCCCGTCGGACACCGATCCAAGGCCGGCCGGACGCGACGAGTACGAGGTCCGGCTCATCCACGAGGGCGGCCCGACAAGCCTGTATTACCAACACAATCCGCTCGATGTCGAAGGCTGGCGCGGCGACAACTTCGCCTTCACCTTCAACATCGACGACTACAACGTGATCACCTCCGACAGCGTGCACCTGCCGCCGACCGTCCACCTGTTCATGCAGGCCACCGGCGTGTACGTGATGAATTTCCTGCCCAAACCGGCCGAAGGCGTGCCCGGCACCGAGCGCACCCCCTGGTATCACCGCAATGTCGACTACGACGAGATCGCATTCTTCCACGGCGGCTCGCTCTATGGCATTCCGATGCCGCCCGGTCTGATCTCCCATGCGCCGCAAGGGGTTCACCACGGCGCGTCGGAGAAGGCGCGGGAACGAGCCCGCCGCAAATTCGACGAGCATTCACGCGTCGACTGGCAGGTCATCGCCGTCGACACCCGCCGCCGATTGATACCGTCAGCCGAAGTTCTCGCTAATGACCTGGGACAGCACTGATATGGCGAAACACGAATACGACCGAATCCCGTATCTCGTCGCCTTCCAGAACGTCTCCACCGTCCGGGACGTCTACGGCGGGCTGGCCGAGATCACCGTGCTGGAAAGCTATCTGCTCAAGCCGAAGGACAAGCCGTCGGACACCGTGCTGGTCTTCATGCACCCGATCGGCGGCGGCGCCTATCTGCCCATGATCAACGCGCTGGCCCGGGCCGGCCACCACGTCATCTACTGCAACAGCCGGTTCCGCGGCACAGATTCGGCGCTGCTGATGGAGAAGGTGGTCGAGGACCTCGGCGAGTGCATCAAGGACGCGAAAAATCGGCTCGGCTATCACCGGGTGGTGTTGGCCGGCTGGAGCGGCGGCGGCTCGCTGTCGGTGTTGTACCAGCAACAAGCCCAGCACCCGACCATCACCTCAAGCCCGTCCGGCGACGGGCCCGACCTGACCGCGCTGGACCTACCCGCGGCCGACGGCATCATGCTGCTGGCGGCGCATATCAGCCGGCACGGCACGCTGACCGAATGGCTGGACGCGTCCATCCTCGACGAATCCGACCCCACCAAGCGCGATCCGGAACTGGATCTGTACAACCCGGACAACCCCAACCAGCCGCCCTATAGCCAGGAATTCTTGGCCCGGTACCGCCAGGCCCAGATCGACCGCAACCGCCGCATCACCGCCTGGGTTCGGGAGAAGCTCGCCGAATTGAAGTCGCAGGGTCGCCCCGATGAAGAGTTCGGGTTCGTGGTGCACGGCACCATGGCGGATCCGCGCTGGCTGGATCCGGCCGTCGATCCCAACGAACGCAAACCGGGAACCTGCTACCTGGGCGACCCTGAGCTGGTGAACATGAGTCCGGTTGGGCTGGCCCGCTTCTCCACGCTGCGCGGCTGGCTCTCGCAGTGGAGTTACGACGACGCCCGCGGCGACGGGGTGGACTGTGGGCGCGATATCGCCGTCCCTGCGCTGGTGATCGGAAACCTGGCGGACGACGCCTGCACACCGAGCCACACCCGACGGCTTTTCGAGGCGATCGGGCACCCCGACAAAGAGATCCACGAAATCCCAGGAGCTACGCACTATTACGCGGGCGCCGACCAACGCGACAAGCTGCGGCAGGCTGTCGACATCGTCAGCGACTGGCTGGTCCGCCACGACTTCGTGGAAGCCGGATGACGGACCCACATTCGCCGGGCCCGCTTTCCGGTATCCGGGTGCTCGAGCTGGGCACGTTGATCGCGGGCCCGTTCGCCGGCCGGCTGCTTGGCGACATGGGCGCCGACGTCATCAAGGTGGAACTGCCCGGCGCACCTGACCCGCTGCGAACCTGGGGTCAGGCGGAAATGGATGGGCAGCATGTGTTCTGGACCGTGCATGCGCGCAACAAGCGGGCCATCACACTCGACCTGCGCCGGCCGGCCGGCCGGGAGCTGTTCCTGGACCTCGTCGAAAAATCCGACATCGTGGTGGAGAACTTCCGTCCGGGCACCCTGGAGAAATGGAACCTGGGCTACGACGTGCTCAGTGAACGCAACGCGGGGATCATCCTGGTTCGCGTCTCCGGCTACGGGCAGACTGGACCCGACGCGCACAAGGCCGGTTACGCCTCAGTGGCCGAAGCGGCCAGCGGGCTGCGGCACCTCAACGGTTTCCCGGGCGGGCCGCCGCCCCGGCTGGCCCTGTCGCTGGGCGACAGCCTGGCCGGCATGTTCGGCGCCCAGGGTGCCCTGGCTGCCCTGTACCGCCGCAGTGTGACCGGGCGCGGCCAGGTGGTCGACGTCGCATTGACCGAATCATGTCTGGCCGTGCAGGAATCCACCATTCCCGATTACGACCTGAGCGGCGTGGTGCGGGGGCCGTCGGGAACCCGGCTCGACGGCATCGCGCCGTCCAACATCTACCGCAGCGCCGATGGCTCCTGGGTGGTGATCGCCGCCAACCAGGACACCGTGTTCGTTCGGCTGTGCGCGGCGATGGACCGCCCGGAGTTGGCCACCGACGACCGGTTCGCCACCCACGTCGCCCGCGGCCGCAACCAAGACGAACTCGACAAGATCATCGGCGCGTGGGCAGCCGAACAGCAGCCCGGCGACATCATCGAAACGCTCAGCGCGGCAGGCGTGATCGCGGGACCGATCAACACGGTCGCCGAGGTAGTCAAGGACCCGCAGCTGCGAGCTCGCGGCATGCTGGTCGAGCACTACGATGAACGAGTCGGGCGCAACGTTTTGGGACCGGGCGTCGTGCCGGTGCTCTCGGAATCCCCGGGCGGTGTCCGCAGCGCCGGACCGGCGCGTCCGGGACAGCACAACGACGAGGTGTATATCGGGTTGCTCGGCAAGACCGCCGAACAGCTTGCCGAATGGCGTGTCGGGGAGGTGCTTTGAACGAGAACCAACACCCGCACGTCGTTATTCGCGAAGTGTCACTGCGCGACGGCCTGCAGATCGAAAAACCAATCTCGTTGTCGGCCAAGCTGGAACTGCTGGCGGCTGTGGCCGCCACCGGAGTGCGCGAGGTGGAGGTCACGGCGTTCGTATCCCCGTCCAAAGTGCCGTCGATGGCCGATGCCGCAGAACTGGCCGCCAAGCTGCAGGACTACCCCGACATCGAGTTCTCCGCTCTGGTGGCCAGCCCCAACGGCGCCAAACGGGCCATCGCCGCGGGACTGCGATCGATTGAGTACGTGGTGTCGACCAGCGACACATTCAGCAACGCCAATGTCGGGCGCAGCAGTGCGCAGGCCACCGAGCAGATCGACGAGATCATCGCGATCGCGCACGGCAGCGACGTCACCGTCGAAGTCGTCGTCGCCACCGCGTGGGACTGCCCCTTCGAGGGACCCACCCCGCCCCGGCGGGTCCTCGACATCGCCGCAGCCGCCCGCGATCGGGCCGTCGACCGGTTCTCGATTGCCGACACCATTGGCACCGCAACCCCGGGCAGGGTGAGTTCGCTGATCGCACAGTTACGCCCAGTGATTGGCAATCTCCCGCTGGGCGGACATTTCCACAACACCCGCGGTGCCGGGCTGGCCAGCGCATACGCGGCGGTCAGCTCCGGGATCACGCGGCTGGACGCCTCGGTCGGCGGGCTGGGCGGTTGCCCGTTCGCCCCCGGCGCCACCGGCAACATCGCCACCGAGGATCTCGTCTATCTGCTGCGGGACAGCGATATCGATGTCGACGTCGACTTGCAGGCGGCCATCACCGCGGCGGAAGTCGCGAAATCGTTGGTGGGCCACGATCTGCCGAGCGCGTTATTGCGTGCGGGCGACCGGATCACGGGCTGATGCCGGCCCCTATAGCATCCGGCGAACCGGCGCGGACGCTGACCACCAAAGGCCAACAGACCCGGGATGCCATCGAGCAGTCTGCGCGAAAACTATTCGCCGAAAGGGGCTTTCACGGAACCACGCTGGCCGACATCACGTCCGCCGCGGGAAAGTCGCCGGCGGTCTTCTATCGGTACTTTACCGACAAAGAGGATCTGCTGGCTGCCCTGGCGGAGTCTTTTCTGCACACGGTGCTGACGCCGTCTGGGTTAAGCCTGCAACTGCCGGAATCCCCCACCGACGACGCGTTCTTCACGTCGGTGGTCACCGGGTACTGGAACATGTGCAAACAGAACATCGGCATCATGATCGCCGTCGCCCAGCTGGCCGCCACCCAGCGCCGTTTCGCCGTTGTTCAGAACGAATTTCGGCGGTTCGGCATGGACATCGTGGCCGCCTCGGTCCGCCGGGCCCAGCAGCAGGGTTACGGATCCGAGCTCAACCCGGAACACGCCGCGGCGGCCATCGCGCTGCTGTTCGAGAACTTCACCACCGTATTCGTCGGCGCTTCGGGCCTTAGCAGCCTCGGGGTCAGCATCAGCGACAATGACGCCATCACCACGCTGTCAACCATTTGGCAGAAAACCCTGTACGGCGCATAAGGAGTTCATCATGGATTTCACTCTGCCAAAACATCTTCCGGGACTCCTTGCCGATATGGACACGTTCATCGAGCGGGAGATCACCCCACTGCAGGCCGAGAACATGCAGTACTTCGACCAGCGTCGAGAGCATGCTCGCACCGATTGGGATAATGACGGCATCCCGACGCGGGAGTGGGAGGATCTGCTCGCCGAGATGCGCAGGCGGGCCGACACAGCGGGCTGGCTGCGCTACGGACTGCCGGCATCGCTGGGCGGGCGCGACGGAACCAACGTTGACATGGCCGTCATCCGGGAGCACCTGGCGCACAAAGGCCTGGGCCTGCACAATGACTTGCAGAACGAATCATCGATCGTCGGGAACTTCCCACAGGTCATCATGATGGAGCGCTTCGGCACCGACGCACAACGCAGGGACTGGTCAGAGGCGTTGATCACCGGCGAGCGCTCGATGGCCTTCGGCCTTACCGAGCCGCAACACGGCTCTGATGCGACCTGGCTGGAGACGCACGCCAAACCGGACGGCGACGACTGGGTGATCAACGGCTCCAAGCGATTTAACACCGGCGTTCACCGCGCGACACACGACTTGATTTTCGCCCGCACCTCTGGCGAACCGGGGCAAGCCCGCGGCATCACCGCGTTTCTGGTCCCGACCGACACCCCCGGATTCAGCGTCCCGTATTACTGGTGGACCTTCAACATGCCAACCGACCACGGCGAAGTCGAGTTGACCGATGTGCGGGTTCCCGCCGACGCGGTGCTGGGCGCGGTGGACCGCGGTCTGGAGGTTGCGCAAACGTTCCTGCACGAGAACCGGATTCGGCAGGCTGCCAGCAGTCTGGGCGCGGCGCAATACTGCATCGACCGTGCCGCGGATTATGCAGGCAAGCGGAGGGTGTTCGGCAAGCCACTGTCGGTCAACCAGGCCGTGCAATGGCCACTGGCCGAGTTGCAGACCGAAGCCCAAATGGTGCGGCTGCTGGTCCAATACGCCGCCTGGCACCTGGATCGTGATCACCACATGGAGGTTTCCGACAAGGTGTCGATGGCCAACTATCGCGCCAACAGGCTGGTCTGCGATGCCGCCGACCGCGCCATGCAGATCTTCGGCGGTCTCGGTTACAGCCGGCACGAGCCGTTCGAACATATTTACCGGCACCACCGCCGCTACCGAATCACCGAGGGCGCCGAGGAGATCCAGATTCGGCGGGTGGCCCAACGGTTGTTCGACTTTGGTCACAAGTGACCGGCGGCAACGAGTCAGCACAATTATCCACCGGTCTGGCCGAGGTTCTTGAGAGGGCCCTGGGCACCGGCGTCACGATCGAGAACCTGCACGCTCTCACCGGTGGCGCAAGCAGGACCACATGGGCTTTCGAGGCCGTCACGGCCGGGCAGCGCCACCCGCTGATCCTGCGCACCGGCCCACCCGACGACGTGCACGCCAGCATGGAGCTCGAAGCCCGCGCGCAGGCCGTCGCGGCGGCGGCCGGCGCACCAGTCCCCCGCATCTTGGTCGCCGACAATTCGCCTGCCGCTCTGGGCAATCCCTTTCTGATCTGCAACGAGATCGGCGGCGAGACCATCGTCCGGCGCATCCAACGTCAGCTCGACGGTGCTGATGGGCCGGCGGCGCGCGCTGGTTTGCTGAGTCAGTGCGCGCGGGCGCTTGCCGCCATCCACCGGGCCGATATCGGCCGGGTGCAAGATCCCGGCCTTGCCCGCCGGGACCAACTCATCGAGTGGCGCCAGCGTCTCGATGCCATGGCCGACACCACCGCCACCTTCGAATGGGTGTTTCGCTGGCTGTCCGCCCGCCGGCCGCCACCGGCGCCCACGGTCCTGGTGCACGGCGACTTCCGGATGGGGAACCTGATCGTCGACGGATCCGACCTCGCCGCCGTTCTGGACTGGGAGCTGGTGCACGTCGGAGAGGCATACGAAGACCTGGCCTGGTTCTGCATCCGGGCATGGCGGTTCGGTGCCCCGGCCAGTCTGGGTGCTGGCGGTCTGGGCGGCATCGAGGATTTCCTCGGCGCCTACCAGGAGGCCAGCGGCACTCCCATCGATCGGGAGGCGTTCAACTGGTGGTTGGTGCTGGCCACGCTGCGTTGGGGCGTGATCTGCCGCTACCAGGCCGAGCGCCACCTGAGCGGGCAGACCCGATCGGTGGAGCTGGCGGCAATCGGGCGCCGCGTCTGCGAAACGGAGTGGGACCTGCTCGACTTGATGGGCGACCCGCACGACGATGAGGTAGCTGCTGGCGCGAACGCCTCGCCCGGGCAGTCCGGCTCGTTGCACGGACGGCCGACGGCGTCTGAGTTGGTGGCAGCGGCCGCCGAATTCCTCGAAGGCGACGTCCGCGGGGCGACCGTCGGTCAGGTCAACTTCCACGCCAGGGTGGCAGCCAACGCGTTGCGCATCGTCGAGCGCGAACTCCTTGACACGGGCGACTCGGCAGCTCGGGCGGCCCTGGCCGGCCTGGGCTTCGCCGACGAGGCGGGCTTTGCTGCGGCCATTCGGAACGGCGAGCTCGACGGGCGTCACGGTCCGGTCACCGATTGCCTGCGGGCACTGGTGCGGCACCGCGTAGCGGTCGCCCACCCCGGGTACGACAGAGGATAGGAGCACCGGACAACTCGGAACGTCGACCCGGATCGCTCGGCCATCACCTTCCAGATCAAGAACATGTGCGACGGCAGCCTCCGAAACCGTCTTTGTGCGGGCAACCCAGTGAGACCGACGTGTTAGCAGTACCATCTGCAACGTGCCCGACTCCACGATCGCCCTGCGGATCCTCGTCTACAGCAGCAACGTCGCGACCCGCGAAACAGTGATGCGGGCGCTGGGCAAGCACCTACATCCCGATCTACCCGAGTTGAACTACGTCGAAGTCGCTACCGGGCCGGTGGTGATTCGCACGATGGACGAAGGTGGCATCGACTTAGCCATCCTGGACGGCGAGGCCACCCCTGCCGGCGGCATGGGAATCGCCAAACAACTCAAGGACGAGCTTGAGGTGTGCCCACCGATCGTGGTGCTCACCGGTCGCCCCGACGATGCATGGCTGGCGAACTGGTCGCGAGCCGAAGGGGCGGTGCCGCATCCGCTCGATCCCATCGTGCTGGGCCGCACTGTGCTCGGATTATTGCGGGCACCCGCCGCCTAACCTCCCAACCACGGTTGGCAGCGCGCGAACAGATTAACGGCGTGCAACGAATTGGCGTTCGGCGGAACACCCGAATACGTCGTGGCCCAGTCCTTCCGAATGCCTTCATTTTAACTGGGATGCGCGAACCGATACGGGTTGACTTGCGACGACCGGATGGCTTGTTACCCGCAATCGCTATCCTCACCTGCGGCGATACGGAAGCACTGCCGCGAAGCCGATGCGCGGTTGTGCCGTCGGCCAAACACTTTCCGGCCTCCAGGAAATCTGATCCGAAACGGTTCATGCGGCTTCGTCGTCCGCACTCGGGCGCGACGAAACTAGAACCCGAGAGATAGCATCACCCCGGGCAAGCGCACCGACCATCACGACGCTATGTTGAAGGTCGCTATGACGGGAAACAGACCCGTTCCGTCACAGCACAGCCCAGCCCCACCCGGCCGCCGCCCTGGCGGCCCCTTACGACGGATGGAGCGAATTGAACGCGTACATACCCATCCTGGTGCTAGCCGCGATCGGCGCAGCGTTTGCTATCGGCTCGGTCGTGATCGCCAGCCTGGCCGGCCCTTCCCGTTACAACAAGTCCAAGCTCGCCGCCTACGAGTGCGGAATCGAGCCCACCGAGACCCCGGTCAGCGGCCCGCACGCGACGGCCGGGCAGCGGTTCCCGGTGAAGTATTACCTGACCGCAATGTTGTTTATCGTCTTCGACATCGAAATTGTGTTCTTGTATCCCTGGGCGGTCAGTTACGACGCGCTAGGGACGTTCGCGCTCGTCGAGATGGTTGTGTTCATGCTCACGGTTTTCGTGGCCTACGCCTATGTGTGGCGCCGCGGCGGCCTGACGTGGGATTGAGGTAAGACATGGGCATAGAAGAGCAGCTACCCGGCGGCATCCTGCTGTCGACGGTCGAGGTCGTGGCCGGCTACGTCCGTAAGAACTCGCTGTGGCCGGCGACGTTCGGCCTGGCGTGCTGCGCTATCGAGATGATGGCAACCGCAGGACCAAGGTTCGACATCGCACGATTCGGCATGGAGCGGTTCTCGGCGACGCCGCGGCAGGCCGACCTGATGATCGTGGCCGGACGGGTCAGCCAGAAGATGGCGCCCGTGTTGCGGCAGATCTACGACCAGATGGCCGAGCCGAAGTGGGTGCTGGCCATGGGGGTATGCGCGTCGTCCGGCGGGATGTTCAACAACTACGCGATCGTGCAGGGCGTGGACCATATCGTCCCGGTCGACATCTATCTCCCCGGCTGCCCGCCCCGCCCGGAGATGCTGCTGAACGCAATCCTCAAGCTGCACGAGAAGATTCAGGAAATGCCGCTGGGCGTGAACCGGGAAACCGCCATCGCCGAAGCCGAGCAAGCGGCGCTGGGGGTCAGGCCGACGATCGAGATGCGTGGCCTGCTGCGATGAGCTCACCCGATCACGACCCGAAACAAGCAGCCACTGAAGGTGCCGGAACGCCCGCAGCCGGAACGGAAGTGATCAACGTTCGCCGCGGCATGTTCGGTGTCACCGGCTCCGGGGACACCTCCGGATATGGGCGGCTGGTGCGCGAGGTCGCACTCCCGGGGAGCAGCCCCCGGCCATACGGCGGCTACTTCGACGAGGTCGTCGACAACCTCGCCGCCGCACTGACGCGCACGGGCGCCGACCCGGACGACGCGATCGAGTCGGTCGTGGTGGACCGCGGCGAACTCACGCTGCATGTGCGCCGGGACCTGCTGCCGCAAGTCGCCCAGCGTCTGCGCGACGAACCGGAGCTACGTTTCGAGCTCTGCCTGGGAGTCAACGGGGTGCACTACCCGCACGAGGCCGACCGGGAATTGCATGCCGTCTACCCGCTGCAGTCGATCACCCACAATCGCCGGGTCAGGCTGGAAGTGTCTGCGCCGGATGGTGATCCACACATCCCGACGCTTTACGGCATTTATCCGACCAACGACTGGCACGAGCGCGAGACCTACGACTTCTTCGGGATCATCTTCGACGGGCATCCGTCGCTCGCCCGGATCGAGATGCCCGACGATTGGCAGGGGCATCCGCAACGCAAGGACTACCCGCTGGGCGGCATCCCGGTCGAATACAAGGGCGCGCAGATACCTCCGCCCGACGAGCGCAGGGGCTACAACTGATGTCGAAAACGGAAACGCTCGTCGTCACCGGCGGCCAGGACTGGGACAACGTCGTCCAGGCCGCCCGCAACGCCGATCCGGGCGAGCGCATCGTCGTCAACATGGGCCCCCAGCATCCGTCCACCCACGGCGTGCTGCGGCTGATCCTCGAGATCGAGGGAGAGACCGTCACCGAGGCCCGGTGCGGAATCGGCTACCTGCACACCGGGATCGAAAAGAACCTCGAATTCCGCTACTGGACCCAGGGCGTCACGTTCGTGACCCGGATGGACTACCTGGCACCGTTTTTCAACGAGACCGTCTTTTGTCTGGGCGTGGAGAAGCTGCTCGGCATCACTGACGAGATACCGGAACGCGTCAACGTCATTCGCGTGATGATGATGGAACTCAACCGGATCTCGTCACATCTGGTTGCGTTGGCTACCGGCGGCATGGAGCTCGGCGCCATGACCCCGATGTTCAGCGGCTTCAAAGGGCGCGAGGTCGTCCTCACCCTGTTCGAATCCATCACCGGGTTGCGGATGAACAGCGCCTACATCCGTCCCGGGGGCGTCGCGCAGGATCTGCCGCCGAACGCGAAGACCGAGATCTCCGAGGCGCTCAAGCCTTTGAAGGTCGCGATGCGCGAGATGGGCGATCTGCTCAACGAGAACGCCATCTGGAAGGCGCGCACCGAGGACGTCGGCTACCTCGACCTGGCCGGGTGCATGGCACTGGGCATCACCGGACCGATACTGCGTTCCACCGGATTGCCACACGACCTCCGCAAGAGCGAACCCTACTGCGGATACGAGAACTACGAATTCGACGTGATCACCGATGACGGTTGTGACGCATACGGGCGCTACATCATTCGCGTCAAGGAGATGTGGGAGTCGGTGAAGATCGTCGAGCAGTGCCTCGACAAGTTACAGCCCGGCCCGACGATGGTCGAGAACCGCAAGATCGCCTGGCCGGCCGACCTGAAGGTGGGCCCGGACGGCATGGGCAACTCGCCCGAGCACATCGAGAAAATCATGAGCGGCTCGATGGAGGCGTTGATCCACCACTTCAAGCTGGTCACCGAGGGCATCCGGGTTCCGGCGGGCCAGGTCTACACCGCGGTCGAATCACCGCGCGGGGAACTGGGCGTGCACATGGTCAGCGACGGCGGGACCCGCCCCTACCGGGTCCATTACCGCGACCCTTCCTTCACCAATCTGCAAGCGGTAGCCGCGATGTGCGAGGGCGGGATGGTCGCCGACCTGATCACGGCGGTCGCCAGCATCGACCCGGTAATGGGAGGAGTCGACCGGTGACAGCGCCAGGCGCAGGCAGCAACGGCGAGCGGGTGTTCATCCGGCTCGGGCCGCCACCAGAAGAGCCGCACCAGTTCGTGGTTGAGGGTGCTCCGCAGTCGTATCCAGCAGAGGTGCAGGCGCGGCTCGAGGTCGACGCCAAGGAGATCATCGGTCGCTACCCCAACAAGCGCTCCGCGCTGTTGCCGCTGCTGCACTTGGTGCAATCCGAGGACTCCTACATCACGCCGGCCGGAATGGAATTCTGTGCCGAGCAGCTGGGATTGACCGGCGCCGAAGTGTCGGCGGTCGCGAGCTTCTACTCGATGTACCGCCGCGGTCCCACGGGCGATTATCTGGTGGGCGTCTGCACGAACACGCTCTGCGCCGTGATGGGTGGCGATGCCATCTTCGACAGCCTCAAGGAACATCTGGGCGTCGGCCACGACGGGACCACGCCCGACGGCGCCGTCACCCTCCAGCACATCGAATGCAATGCCGCCTGTGATTTCGCGCCGGTGATGATGGTCAACTGGGAATTCTTCGACAACCAGACGACCGAGTCGGCGCGCGAACTCGTCGACTCACTGCGGGCCGGTACGCCCAAGGCCCCCACCCGGGGGGCCGCTCCGCTGTGCAACTTCCGCGAGGCGTCCCGGGTCCTCGCGGGCCTGCGCGATGAGCGTCCGGACGAGGGCCAGGGCGGAGCCGGCGCGGCGACGCTGGCCGGGCTCGAGGTCGCTAAGGAACACGGCATGCAAGCCCCGGCGGCTCAGGAGAGCCAATCATGACAACAGCGGCAGCAACGTCGTTAACCCCGGTGATCAGCCGCTACTGGGATGACCCCGAGTCGTGGACCTTGGCGACATATCAACGCCACGACGGCTATACGGCGCTGAAGAAGGCCCTGGCAATGGAGCCGGACGCGATCATCGGCCTGGTAAAGGATTCGGGACTGCGCGGACGTGGCGGCGCGGGCTTCTCCACCGGAACGAAGTGGTCGTTCATCCCGCAGGGCGACAGCGGCGCGGCCGCGAAGCCGCACTACCTGGTAGTCAACGCCGACGAGTCCGAACCCGGCACCTGCAAAGACATCCCACTGATGCTGGCGACACCACACATCCTCGTCGAAGGCGTCATCATCGCCGCCTACGCGATCCGCGCCAGCCATGCCTTTATCTACGTGCGCGGTGAAGTGCTGCCGGTACTGCGCCGACTGCAGAACGCGGTGGCCGAGGCTTACGCCGCCGGCTTCCTCGGCCGCGATATCGCCGGCTCCGGCTTCGACCTGGAGTTGGTGGTGCACGCCGGTGCGGGCGCATACATCTGTGGCGAGGAAACCGCGCTACTCGATTCACTCGAGGGCCGGCGCGGACAGCCGCGGCTGCGGCCGCCGTTCCCCGCCGTTGCCGGGCTTTACGGCTGCCCGACGGTGATCAACAACGTCGAGACGATCGCAAGTGTGCCGCCAATAATTCTCAACGGCGTCGAGTGGTTCCGGTCGATGGGCAGCGAGAAATCGCCTGGCTTCACGCTGTATTCGCTGTCCGGCCACGTCACTCGCCCCGGCCAATACGAGGCTCCGCTGGGTATCACGCTGCGCGAGTTGCTCGCTTACGCCGGTGGAGTGCGGGACGGGCACCGGATCAAGTTCTGGACTCCCGGCGGCTCGTCGACGCCGCTACTGACCGACGAGCACCTCGACGTACCGCTGGACTACGAGGGCGTGGCCGCCGCCGGCTCGATGCTTGGGACCAAGGCGCTGGAGATCTTCGACGAAACCACGTGTGTGGTGCGTGCGGTGTGGCGCTGGACCGAGTTCTACAAGCACGAGTCATGCGGCAAATGCACGCCGTGCCGGGAGGGTACGTTCTGGCTGGACCAGATCTACGAGCGGCTGGAAACCGGTAAAGGCACCCACGAGGACATCGACAAGCTGGTAGACATTGCCGACGCCATCCTCGGAAAGTCGTTCTGCGCGTTAGGCGATGGCGCCGCCAGCCCGGTGGCATCGTCGATCGCGCTCTTCCGTGACGAATACATCGCCCACATCGAGGGCGGCGGATGCCCGTTCGACCCCCGAGACTCCATGCTGACCGTCGATAGCGCGAAAGGGACGGCCCCGTGACTAGTGCGGCAAAGACCGAAGCCGGAGACGAGCTGAGCCGGCCGGACATGGTGACGCTGACCATCGACGGAAATGAAATCAGTGTTCCCAAGGGAACTCTGGTGATTCGCGCGGCCGAGTTGATCGGCATCCAGATCCCACGGTTCTGTGACCACCCGCTGCTCGAACCGGTCGGCGCTTGCCGGCAGTGTCTGGTCGAAGTCGAGGGACAGCGCAAACCACTCGCGTCATGCACCACTGTGGCCACCGACGCTATGGTGGTAAGCACCCAACAGACCTCGGAGGCGGCCGACAGGGCCCAGCACGGCGTGATGGAACTGCTGCTGATCAACCATCCGCTGGACTGCCCGATGTGCGACAAGGGCGGCGAATGCCCGCTGCAGAACCAGGCAATGTCCAACGGCCGCGCCGAGTCTCGATTCGAAGACGTCAAGCGCACCTTCGCCAAGCCGATCAATATCTCCGCGCAGGTTTTGCTGGATCGCGAGCGCTGCATCTTGTGCGCTCGTTGCACCCGGTTCTCCGAGCAGATCGCCGGTGATCCGTTTATCGACATGCAAGAGCGCGGTGCCTTACAGCAGGTCGGCATCTACGCCAACGAGCCGTTCGACTCATATTTCTCGGGCAACACGGTGCAGATCTGCCCGGTTGGCGCGCTGACCGGGACCGCCTATCGGTTCCGGGCCCGCCCATTCGACTTGGTTTCCAGCCCGAGCGTGTGCGAACACTGCGCGTCGGGATGCGCACAGCGCACCGACCACCGTCGCGGCAAGGTACTGCGTCGGCTTGCCGGTGACGATCCCGAAGTCAACGAAGAGTGGAACTGCGACAAAGGTCGGTGGGCGTTCAACTATGCGACCCAGCCGGACCGGATCACCACTCCCCTGATCCGAGACGCCGACGGTTCGCTGCAGCCCGCGTCCTGGTCCCACGCGATCGCTACCGCGGTCCAGGGACTGGAAGCCGCCCGCGGACGCACCGGTGTGCTGGTCGGTGGCCGGGCGACCTGGGAGGACGCCTACGCCTACTCCAAGTTCGCTCGAATCACGCTGGACACCAACGACATCGATTTCCGCGCGCGTCCGCACTCGCCCGAAGAGGCGGAATTCCTGGCCGCTCGCGTCGCAGGCCGGCCGGTGACGGTCAGTTATTCAGATCTGGAAACGGCGCCGGTGGTGTTACTGGTCGGCTTCGAACCCGAAGACGAGTCGCCCATCGTGTTCCTGCGACTGCGCAAGGCGGCCCGCAAGAACGGCGTTCGGGTGTACGCGATCGCCCCGTTCGCCACCCGCGCGCTGCACAAGATGTCCGGCCGGTTGCTCCAGACCGTTCCCGGCGCGGAGGCTTCCACCCTGGACGGGCTGGCTACCGGTGAGTTAGGTGAGCTGCTGTCCATGCCCGGCGCGGTCATCATGGTCGGCGAGCGGCTGGCCACCGTTCCGGGCGGGTTCTCCGCCGCGGCCCGGCTCGCCGACGCGACCGGAGCCGGGCTGGCCTGGGTACCGCGGCGGGCGGGCGAACGTGGCGCGCTGGAAGCCGGCGCGCTGCCGACGTTGCTGCCCGGTGGCCGCCCAGTCGCCGACGACGCTGCGCGTGCGCAGGTTGCCGCGGCCTGGAATGTCGACGAATTGCCCGCCGCCGCAGGACGTGACGTGGACGGCATCCTCGCCGCCGCAGCCGACGGGTCCCTGGGCGCTCTGCTGGTCGGCGGCATCGAACCGGACGACTTCGCCGATCCCGAGACCGTGCTGGCCGCGCTAGACGCCGCACGCTTCGTGATCAGCCTGGAGCTACGACACAGCGCCGTCACCGAGCGCGCCGACATCGTGTTTCCGGTCGCCCCGACAACACAGAAGGCCGGCGCCTTCGTCAACTGGGAGGGCCGCTATCGCGGTTTTGCTCCAGCACTGCACGGAAGCACCCAGCAGGCGAGTCAGTCGGATCACCAGGTGCTCGACGCGCTGGCCGACGAAATGGGCGTCTACTTGGGAATGTCCGACGTCGACGCGGCCCGTGAGGAAGCGGCGGCGCTGGGTTCCTGGGACGGCAAGCGGGTCGGCGGCCCCCAAGTCGCGGTGCCGCAGCAGGCCCAACCCGGAGCGGGCGAAGCTGTGCTGGCCGGCTGGCGAATGCTGCTCGACAGCGGCCGGCTGCAAGACGGCGAACCGCATCTGGCCGGCACCGCACGCACGCCCGTGGTGCGGCTGTCAGCCGGTACGGCGACGGAAATCGGCGCCGCTGACGGCGCCGCGGTCACCGTCAGCACCGATCGCGGCTCGATCACCCTGCCGCTGGCGGTCACCGACATGCCCGACCGGGTGGCCTGGCTTCCGCTGAACTCACCGGGTTCGGCGGTTCAGCGCCAGCTGGCCGCGACGGTGGGCGGCTTGGTCAAGATCTCGGCGAAGATCGGAGTCGGCAGATGACCGCCGGCGACGATGCAGAGCGAAGCGATGAGGAGGAGCGGCGTATATGACCGCTTTCGGGCACGACCCCTGGTGGCTGGTTTTAGGCAAAGCGCTGGCCGTCTTCGTGTTCCTGATGCTGAACGTGTTGGTCGCGATCCTGGCCGAGCGCAAAATCCTGGGCTGGATGCAACGGCGGCCCGGCCCCAACCGGGCGGGTCCGTGGGGCCTCCTGC
Organism: uncultured Actinomycetota bacterium; assembly: GCA_963715905.1. GTDB lineage: Bacteria > Actinomycetota > Actinomycetes > Mycobacteriales > Mycobacteriaceae > Mycobacterium. The sequence continues at coordinate 98,730 of CAVQSX010000007.1, read as the reverse complement.
AGAGCCTGGCCGACGGGATCAAGCTGGCGCTCAAGGAGAGCATCACCCCCCGCGGCGTCGACTGGTTCGTATACATGGCTGCGCCGGTCATCTCGACGATCCCCGCATTCACCGCGTTCGCGTTCATCCCATTCGGCCCCGAGGTATCGGTTTTCGGCCACCAGACTCCGTTGCAGCTGACCGATCTGCCGGTCGCGGTGCTGTTCATCCTGGGATTCTCGGCGATCGGGGTGTACGGCATTGTGCTCGGCGGTTGGGCGTCTGGGTCCACCTACCCGCTGCTGGGCGGTGTCCGATCGACCGCCCAGGTCATCTCCTACGAGGTGTCCATGGGGCTGTCGTTCGCGGCCGTCTTCCTGTTCGCCGGCACCATGTCGACGTCGGAGATCGTGGCCGCCCAGGACCGGGTCTGGTACGTCTTCCTGCTGCTGCCGTCCTTCGTGATCTACCTCATCTCGATGGTGGGCGAAACCAACCGCGCACCATTCGACCTGCCGGAGGCCGAGGGAGAGCTCGTCGCCGGCTTCCACACCGAGTACTCGTCGCTGAAGTTCGCGATGTTCATGTTGGCCGAATACGTCAACATGATGACGGTTTCGTCGCTGGCGACCGTCATGTTCTTCGGTGGCTGGCACGCTCCGTGGCCGATCAACATGTGGGCGGGAGCCGACACCGGCTGGTGGCCGGTGCTCTGGTTCACCGCCAAGATGTGGACCTTCCTGTTCATCTACATCTGGCTGCGCGGAAGCCTGCCCCGGTTGCGCTATGACCAGTTCATGGCGTTGGGCTGGAAACTGCTGATCCCTGCGTCGCTGGTCTGGGTGCTGATCGCTGCGGTCATCCGGACGCTGCGCAACGAGGGCTACGAGCATTGGACCACGGCGCTGGTGATCAGCAGCGCAGTCTTTGCCGTCGTCCTGGTGCTTTCGTTGAAGAGACCGTTCGCCGCCCCGAAGGGGAGGAAACTCAGGCGGCTCCGCCGTGAACAGGCCGCCGCGATCGTCGCCGCCGGACCGGCGTTCCCCACACCGCCGCTTCCGGGCCAGAAGGCCGTGGCGAGCAAGGAGACAGCAAGTGCCTAAATTCCTTGACGGCGTCGCGGGTTTTGGCGTGACGTTCAGTTCGATGTTCAAAAAGCGGGTCACCGAGGGGTATCCGGAGAAGCCCGGCCCGGTCAAACCGCGCTACCACGGCCGCCACCAGCTCAACCGGTACGCCGATGGGCTGGAGAAGTGCATCGGTTGCGAGCTATGCGCCTGGTCATGCCCGGCCGACGCGATCTACGTCGAGGGCGCCGACAACACGGACGAGGCAAGGTTTTCCCCGGGAGAACGCTACGGCCGCGTCTACCAGATCAACTATTTGCGCTGCATCGGCTGCGGGCTGTGCATCGAGGCGTGCCCCACCCGGGCGCTGACGATGACCAACGACTACGAGCTGGCCGATGACAACCGCGCGGACTTGATCTACGAGAAGGACCGGCTCTTGGCGCCCCTGCTGCAGGACATGCTGGCGCCGCCGCACCCCAGGGCCGAGGGCGCCACCGACAAGGACTACTACCGGGGCAACATCACCTCAGCCGGCCTGCGCGAGATCCAGAATGCGGGAGACGCCGAGTGAGCGCGCTGCTGGCCACGTATCTGGCCTCTGATCAGGCGGCCGACGTCGTCGCCCGCACCTCCACCGGTGAAGCGGTGACGTTCTGGATACTGGGTGCGCTCGCACTGACCGGCGCCTTCGGAGTCCTGATGGCGGTCAACGCCGTCTACTCGGCGATGTTCCTGGCGATGACAATGCTCAGCCTGGCCGTCCTGTACATGGTCCAGGACGCGCCGTTTCTGGGTGTCGTTCAAGTCGTGGTCTACACCGGCGCGGTGATGATGCTGTTCTTGTTCGTGCTGATGCTGATCGGCGTGGACTCGGCAGAATCGCTGAAGGAAACGCTGCGCGGACAGCGGGTCGCCGGCGTGGTGACCGGCCTGGCATTCGGCATTCTGCTGATCGCCGCGATCGGCGCCGTGTCGACGAGGACCTACACCGGACTTACCGCGGCCAACGCGAACGGAAACGTGGAAGGCCTGGCCTTCCTGATCTTTTCCCGATATCTGTGGGCGTTCGAGTTGACCAGCGCATTGCTGATCACCGCGGCCGTCGGCGCCATGGTGCTGGCCCATCGTGAGCGCTTTGAAGCCCGCAAGACGCAGCGCGAACTCTCCGAAGAACGATTCCGTGGTGTGGGGCGTCCCACGCCGCTGCCCGGCCCGGGTGTGTACGCGCGCCGAAACGCGGTGGATTCGGCCGCGCTGCTCGCCGACGGTTCCTACTCGGAATTGTCGGTCTCGTCGATACTGCAATGCCGGGATGGCGACGGTGTGCCGATCAATCCCCACGAGGCTCTCCCCGAGGCTGTTAAAGGCGGTGCGTCGTGAACCCGGCCAACTACCTGTACCTGTCGGCGATGCTGTTCACCATCGGCGCCGCGGGAGTGATGTTGCGGCGCAACGCCATCGTGATGTTCATGTGCGTCGAGCTGATGCTCAACGCAGTGAACCTGGCGTTTGTCACGTTCGCGCGGCTGCAAGGCCAACTGGATGGGCAGATGATCGCGTTCTTCACCATGGTGGTGGCCGCCTGCGAGGTCGTCATCGGACTGGCCATCATCATGACGATTTTCCGTGCCCGCAAATCGGCGTCGGTCGACGACGCCAACCTACTCAAAGGCTAAGACCGCCACGATGACTCACTTCACCTGGCTGCTCGTAGCACTGCCGTTGGCGGGCGCCGCAATCCTGCTGTTCGGGGGCAGACGCACCGACGCGTGGGGACATTGGCTGGGCGCCGCCACCGCGCTCTCGGCGTTCGGCGTGGGTGCGACGCTGCTCGCCGACCTACTTAGGCTGGACGCGGCCGACCGGGTCATCCACCAGAACCTGTACACCTGGATCCCGGTCAACCAACTGCAGGTCGACCTCGGGCTGCAGATCGACCAGTTGTCGATTTGCTTCGTGCTGCTGATCTCCGGGGTCGGGTCGCTGATCCACATCTATTCGATCGCCTACATGGCCGAGGACCCCGACCGCCGGCGGTTTTTCGGCTACCTCAACCTGTTCCTGGCCTCCATGTTGCTGCTGGTGGTCGCCGACAACTACGTGGTGCTCTACGTCGGCTGGGAAGGCGTCGGCCTGGCGTCCTACCTGCTGATCGGCTTCTGGTACCACAAGCCGTCCGCGGCCACGGCGGCCAAGAAGGCGTTCGTGATGAACCGCGTCGGGGACGCCGGGCTGGCATTGGCGATGTTCCTGATGTTCAGCACCTTTGGCACCCTGTCGTATGCCGGCGTGTTCGCCGGGGCGCCCGGCGCCAGCACGGGCGTGCTGACTGCGATGGGGCTGTTGCTGCTGGCGGGCGCCTGCGCCAAGTCCGCACAGGTGCCGCTGCAAGCCTGGTTGGGCGACGCCATGGAAGGCCCCACCCCGGTGTCCGCGCTGATCCACGCCGCCACCATGGTGACCGCCGGCGTGTACCTGATCGTGCGGTCCAACCCGCTGTTCAACCTCGCGCCCGACGCGCAGCTGGGCGTGGTCATCGTCGGCACCGTCACCCTGCTGTTCGGGGCCTTCATCGGCTGTGCCAAGGACGACATCAAACGCGCCCTGGCCGCATCCACAATGAGCCAGATCGGCTACATGGTGCTGGCCGCCGGCCTGGGCCCCGCCGGCTATGCCTTCGCGATCATGCACCTGCTCACCCACGGCTTCTTCAAGGCCGGGCTCTTCCTCGGCTCGGGCTCGATCATCCACGCGATGCACGAAGAGCAGAACATGCGCCGGTACGGCGGACTGCGGAAGGCGCTTCCGATCACGTTCGTCACGTTCGGTCTGGGCTATCTGGCCATCATCGGCGTACCGCCGTTCGCGGGCTTCTTCTCCAAGGACGCGATCATCGAGGCGGCACTTCACGAAGGCGGTGTCCGGGGCTACGTGTTGGGCGGTGCCGCGCTGCTCGGCGCGGGCCTCACCGCGTTCTACATGACGCGGGTGATGCTGATGACCTTCTTCGGTGAAAAGCGTTGGGCCCCGAGCGCGCATCCGCACGAAGCACCGGCACTGATGACTGGGCCGATGATCCTGCTTGCCTTCGGCTCGGTGTTCGCCGGCGGCCTGTTCGCCGTCGGGGGCACCTTGCAGCACTGGCTTGAACCCGTCGTCGGAGTTCACGAAGAAGCCGCCCATGCTCTGCCCGCCTGGGTCAGCACCAGCGTGGCGCTGACGGTCGTCGCCGTCGGTATCGCGGTGGCCTACCGGATGTACGGCGGCAAGGCGGAAACCCCGCGGGTGGCGCCCGCCCAGGTCTCGGTCCTCACTACAGCCGCACGCGCCGATCTCTACGGCGATGCCTTCAACGAGGAGGTGTTCATGCGCCCTGGCGCGCAACTGACCGACGCGCTGGTCGAATTCGACGACGCGGGTGTGGACGGCTCGGTCAACGCGCTGGCCGCATTGGTGAGCCGGACCTCGGATCGCCTGCGAGGGCTGCAGACCGGCTTCGCCCGGTCCTACGCATTATCGATGCTGACGGGTGCGGCACTGGTGGTCGCGGCGATCCTGGCGGTGCAGCTGTGGTGACTCTGCCGTGGCTGAGCATCCTGTGGCTGCTGCCGCTGGCAGGTGCAGTGCTGATCGTGCTGGTGCCCGCCGAGGCGGAAAAGCTCGCCAAGTGGGCCGGCCTCTTCATCAGCGTGCTGGTGCTGCTGGTGGCCGTCGTCATCACGGCCGACTTCCAGGTCGGAGGTGCGCCCTACCAGTTCGTCGAAAGCCATGAGTGGATACCGGCTTTCGGCGCCGGCTACACCCTGGGCGTAGACGGCATCGCGATGGTGCTGATCCTGCTGACCACGGTGCTGATTCCACTGCTACTGGTCGCGGGCTGGAACGACGGTGGCGAGCGGGGCGCGCCCGCGTTTATCGCCTTGGTGCTGTCCATCGAGTCGATGGTGTTGATCGCGGTGGTCTCGCTGGACGTGTTGCTGTTCTACGTGTTCTTCGAGGCCATGCTCATCCCGATGTATTTCCTGATCGGCGGCTTCGGGAAGGGCGCCGGCAGGTCGCGCGCCGCGGTTAAGTTTCTGCTGTACAACCTGTTCGGCGGGTTGATCATGCTTGCCGCGGTAATCGGGCTGTATGTGGTGACCGCGAAGCACGGGACCGGGACGTTCGACTTCCGCGACATCGTGGCCGGCTTCTCTGCTGGCCACTACAACGCAGACTCCGGGGTGATCAAGGCGCTCTTCTTGGGCTTCATGTTCGCCTTCGGCATCAAGGCGCCGATATGGCCTTTGCACCGCTGGCTGCCCGATGCCTGCGTCGAGGCCACGCCCGCCACGGCGGTACTGATCACGGCGGTGATGGACAAGATCGGCACCTTCGGCATGCTGCGCTACTGCCTGCAGTTGTTCCCAGGCGCGTCAACGTATTTCCGGCCCGCGATCATCGTCCTGGCCGTCATCGGGGTGATCTATGGCGCCGTGGTGGCGATCGGCCAGAAGGACATCATGCGCCTGATCGCCTACACCTCTATCTCGCACTTCGGCTTCATCATCCTGGGCATCTTCGTGATGACCAGTCAGGGACAGAGCGGGTCGACGCTGTACATGCTCAACCACGGCCTCTCCACGGCTGCGGTGTTCCTGATCGCGGGCTTCCTGATCTCGCGTCGCGGCAGCCGAAAGATCGCAGACTACGGCGGCGTGCAGAAGGTAGCCCCGATTCTGGCCGGGACGTTCCTCGTTTCGTCCATGGCCACCGTGTCGCTGCCCGGTCTGGCACCGTTCATCAGCGAATTCCTCGTCCTGCTGGGCTCATTCAGCCGCTACTGGCTGGCGACGGGGTTCGCGGTCACCGCGTTGGTCCTCTCGGCGGTCTACATGTTGTGGCTATATCAGCGGGTGATGACGGGGCCGGTCGCCACGGGCAACGAAGACATCGGTGACCTGAAGCCGCGCGAGCTTGTCGTCGTGGGCGCGCTGATCGCATCGCTATTTGTCCTCGGCGTTTACCCCAAGCCCGTGCTGGACCTGATCAATCCCGCGGTCGAGAACACCATGACGACCATCGGCCAGCATGATCCCGCGCCCAGCGTGACCCGTCCGGTTACTCGTCCGGTTACCAAGGCCGCCCCCGCTCCAGCCGAAGGACCGCACCGATGACCCTTCCCACTCCCAGCATCGAGTACTTCCTGCTGTCCCCGACTCTTATCGTCTTCGGAGTCGCGGTAGCAGGCGTCCTGGTCGAAGCGTTCGTGCCGAGACGGTTCCGGTACGGCGCGCAGATAACTTTGACATTTGCCGGTTTGGTCGCGGCGTTCGTCGCATTGCTCCTGGTGGCCGACACGATTTGGGCGGGTCGCCCCGCGGTACTGGGCGCCGTGGCCGTCGACCAAACGGCACTGTTCCTGCAGGGCACCGTGCTGCTGGTCGCGATGCTGGCGGTCATCTTCATGGCTGAACGCACGGGCTCCATAAAAGGCGTGGTAACGGCCGCCGCCGCGAAGGTGGCCGTGACGGTCGGGGGCGGGCTCGATTCCTTTACCCCGCAGGCTTCCGCGGTTCCTGGCAGCGACGCCGAGCGCGAAGCACAACGTGCCGGCGCCGCGCAGACCGAACTCTTCCCGCTGGTGATGCTGTCGGTCGGCGGCATGATGGTGTTCCCGGCATCCAATGACCTGCTGACCATGTTCGTTGCGCTGGAAGTCCTGTCGTTGCCGCTGTACCTGATCTGCGGGCTGGCCCGCAATCGACGCCTGCTGTCGCAGGAAGCGGCTATGAAGTATTTCCTGCTCGGTGCGTTCTCCTCGGCGTTCTTCCTTTACGGTGTGGCGTTGCTCTACGGCCAAACCGGCACGCTGAGCCTGGTCGGGATCCGCGACGGATTGACGAAGCACGGCGACAACTCGATGGCGCTGGTCGGCGTCGCGTTGCTGTCGGTCGGGCTGCTGTTCAAGGTCGGTGCGGTGCCCTTCCATTCCTGGATTCCCGACGTCTATCAGGGTGCTCCCACCCCGATCACGGGGTTCATGGCGGCGGCCACCAAGGTCGCGGCCTTCGGCGCGCTGCTGCGGGTGTTCTATGTCGCGCTGCCGCCGCTGCAGGATGAGTGGCGCCCCGTGCTGTGGGCGATTTCGATTCTCACCATGACGGTCGCCACCGTCACCGCGCTGAACCAGACCGACGTCAAGCGGCTGCTGGCTTATTCGTCGGTCGCCCACGTCGGATTCATCCTCACCGGCGTGATCGCTGACAGTGCGGCCGGTCTTTCGGCAACACTGTTCTATCTGGTCGCCTACAGCTTCAGCACCGTCGGGGCGTTCGCGGTCGTCGGTCTGGTCCGCAACGCCGACGGCGTCGAAGACGCCACGCTGTCGCACTGGGTCGGCCTCGGTCGGCGCTCACCCGTTGTGGGCGGACTGCTTTCGATGTTTCTGCTGGCCTTCGCCGGTATCCCACTGACCAGTGGATTCATCAGCAAGCTTTCGGTGTTCAAGGCCGCTGCGCAGGGCGGCGCTGTGCCACTGGTGATCATCGGTGTGATTTCCAGTGGCGTCGCCGCCTACTTCTACGTGCGGGTGATTGTGTCGATGTTCTTCAACGAGCCCACCGACAACACGCCGCATGTCATGGAGCCCAGCCTCTTGACCAAGACCGCCATCATGGTATGCGCTTTGATTACGGTCGGTTTGGGAATCTTCCCGCAGCCGCTGCTCGAGCTGGCCGACAACGCCGCGCAGCTGCTGCGCTGACCGATCAGCCCAGGAACGGGCGTGTCGCCAACACGTAGATCGCCAGGACCGCCAGCGGCGCCACCAGCGGCAGCCACGGCAACTGCAGCGGGAACGACGTCGCGACCAACCCGACGAAGCTAAACCCTGCGGCAGCAACGACTGTCGGCCAGCTCTCCAGGACAACACCGGCGGGTTCGCCGACGGCGTGCCTACACACCAGGTAGGCGGCGGCGAAGAGTCCGGACAGCGCGGCGAGCACCTGCGACGGACTGGACTGCACGATCACGGCCACCGACAGCAATGCGGCGACGGTTGCGGCCGGACGAAAAGCAATCCCGACGCCCACCGCAACGACGGCGAATGTGCCCGTGAGCACTGCCGGTCCCTGGGATCCGACGGCGGCCGCCGCCACCATCAGCAGGCCGAATACGGTTGAGAGAGCTCGTGTCATCGCTACCCCCGGAGCCGTCCGCGCACCCGATGACGGCGCTCCGGCAACATGCCCATCGACTGTTCCAAGCTATGCTCTGCGCTCCAGGACACCACGTCGACACCGATGGTGGCCATGTCGCGGTACATCGCCGAGCGCTGCAGCGCCCACATCCGATCGATGAGCGGCTCCTGCTCGGTTTCAAACGGGGAGCTGTCGAGAACGTCGACAGCGATCACAACATGGCCGCGCTTGCGGAGGTCGATCAACGCAAGTGCGAATTCGGTATCGAGCAGCGTCGAGAACGCGATGACGATCGCGCCCGCGGGAACGGCCGCACGCGGTGCCAAAGTCCCTGTTGTGTCTTCGAATCCGTCGCCGGCACGCAGCACCGTGTCCAGCACCCGATAGAACTGACGCTGTCCGATGTCAGCGCCCAGCCACCGTGGACGATTGCCGCCGAGCGCGACGATCCCGGCGCGATCACCGTGTCGCAGGGCGGTCTGCACCACCTGCGCCGCGCCGCGCACTACTCGTTCGACGGCGACGGTCGCCGGGCCGGCCGGCTGTTGATACGTATCGATCAACACCACCACGTCCGCGGCGCGATCAGTCAATCGCCGCGTCACGTGCAGTCGCCCGCGGCGCGCGCTCACCGGCCAGTTCACTGTGCGGAGCTGGTCACCGGGCACGTAGGGGCGAATGTCGGCATATTCGACGCCCGGGCCGACGTGCCGGGTTAGGTGGGCACCAAGGCGATCAAGCAACTCGGTCCGCGGGATTGGCGTGGACTGTGGCGGCGTCAAAGGAAACACAATGACGGCGGCGGCGTCGACGGTCGCCGTCCCCGTCACCAACCCACCGCGGGCCAATACGTCAACGCGGGCCTGGACGAGATATCGCCCCCAGCGTTGCGCCAGTACCGCAACGGTTTTCGCCTGGCATGAATCCGACTGGAGGACCTCGATCTCCATTCCCTCTGCAGCGGACACTGTCAGTTCGACCTTGGCCGAGCCGGATATCACGCCCGCTTGTGTCAGCCATACTCGCAGCCGCGCCTGCTCATTCTCGAAGCAGCGTTGCGAGTAAGGATCTGCATGTACCCGGATCTTCGGTACCGGGCGCTGCCAGTTGATCGAACAAAGCACTCCGAGCAGGGGCGCCGCGAAGGCAATCGGCTGCCAGCGGCCACCGATCACGGCAGCGGTCAACGCGATCCCGGCGCAGGCCGCGGTCGCACGCGTCAATTGTGATGCATGCCAGCGGAACTGGACCTCTTGCCAGCGGTCCACACCGGGCTTATCCGTCATCCCCGGGCATTTCATGTGTTCGGGGTACCGGCAAGCGCCGCAGCAATTCTCCGACCACATCGGCGCCCTGGATCTTGCGTACCCACATCTCCGGCCGCAAGGTGATCCGGTGGGCGATGGCCGCGGTGGCGAGTGCCTTGACATCTTCCGGGATCACATAGTCCCGGCCAAGTAACAAGGCGCGGGCACGGGCGAGTTGAACCAGGTCGAGTTCTGCACGGGGGCTGGCGCCAACGGCGACCTGCGGATGGCGCCGGGTAGCGGTGGCCAGGGACACCACATAGTGCAGAACGTCCTCGTGCACGCTCACCTGCTCGACCGATTCGCGCATCGCTATCAGATCGGTGGCGTCCACCACCTGATTCACCGTCGGCTCGGCCGAACCGCGTTCCAGGCGCCGGCGCAGCATTGCAGTCTCGTCACGCTCAGAGAGGTAGCGCAGTTCCAGGCGCATCGCGAACCGGTCGAGCTGGGCCTCTGGCAGCGGGTAGGTGCCCTCGTACTCAATCGGGTTGTCGGTGGCCAAGACGATGAATGGCGTTGGCAGTTTGTGTGTTTCACCGTCGATGCTCACTTGGCCCTCGGCCATCGCTTCCAGCAACGCCGCCTGGGTTTTGGGCGGGGTTCGATTGATCTCGTCGGCGAGCAGCAAGTTGGTGAAAATTGGCCCGGGCCGGAACGCGAAGCGCCCCGACTGCATGTCATAGATGGTTGCGCCGAGCAGATCGGCAGGCAGCAGATCGGGCGTGAACTGCACCCGGGTGAAGCGAAGACCCAACGCGGCGGCAAAGGATCGTGCGATCAGCGTCTTGCCCAGGCCGGGCAGATCTTCGATGAGTACATGGCCGCGAGCGAGGACCGCAGTCAGGATGAGTGTCAGCGCGGCGCGCTTCCCGACCACCACCCGCTCGATTTCGTCCAGGACCCCCTCGCAGCGCTGCGTGGTCGTCACGGCCGGCACGCTCATATCCCAGTCACGCCTTGCGTCATACCTGCTCCAACTTTTGCAGAATCTCTTCCAGTGCCGCACGGCCCGGTCCTGGCTCGCGGCTACCAGCACGCGTGACGTTGTTCGGGTCAACCCATTTCCACAATTCGGCACCGAAAAGCATTTGGCCGGTTGCGGCAAACGTCGCCGGATCTTTGGCCTGCCTTTGCCCGGTAGCGATTGCGAAGCGTCGCGCGAGCATTGGACGCAGGTGACGGTCCCAGTCTGCCCGGGTGGAGTCCGACCACCGGATCGTCGTTTGGGTGCTGGACAGCCAGCGGCGCAGCGAATCCCCGAGATCATCCTCGACCGGGCTGGCCTCGGGCTCGGTCCCATGCGTCAGTAGCCGGTGGACATTCAGCAACACCAAAGCCAGAGCAACACCCGACGCCAAAAACACGAACCGACGGTCGTGGACCGTCAGCGCCAGCAGCTCGATCCCGACGATGAGGAGAACACCCAGGGCGATAAGTCGCTTCACGCAACGCTCCTCGAGCCCAGCTCGTCGAGCACAATCCGAAGCGCGCCCACCGCCAACTCGCGGTGGCGCTCGTTCATCTCATGCGGACTGAAACGCGCCTCGGCGAACAGGTTCACCAGTTGGATCGCGTTATCGGTATGCAGCGCATGGTGTTCGACGGCGCGGGCCAGCACTTCGGTCGCGGTGTCGAAGTCCTGAGGAACTGCCTCGGGAACATTCGCGAGTTCGCGCTCCATCGCGGCGTAACACGCGATGATCGCCTCCCGCGGTTCGCGATTGAGGTCCGCAATCTCGGCCAGCCCGCGTTCGGCGGCCCGCGCCAGCGATTCCGAACGCCTGGGCGCCGCCGGGAATTCGGCGTCATCTCCGTCGTTCTCGTCCGGCAGGGCACCATGTGGCGCCGCACGCCGTCGTCGCCGCCACATAACGAGTGTCCCCACGACGATCAGAATCAGCATCGGGATCGTGCTGGCGAGCAGAATTCCGAGCATGTCTCCGGAGTCGTCCTGTGGGTGGCGTCTGGGCGCTAGGGCGGTGCCATGCCCGGGCGCCCTACTACCCTGATCCGGTGCCGGCGCCGACGGAGTGACACTGTCCGGGAACCAGAGTCGGGCCAGCAGCATCGCAATCACCAACCACGCGACGATCACCGCGAGTCCGATTAACAACACGCGCCAACTGGGCCGTCCAGCGCGACCACCGGGCACCCCGGACAGACCCCCCGGCCCGGGCGGCATCGCGCGCGGATCTCGCAAACGGGCGATGATTGCGATCGCCAACAGCGTGAGTGTCGCACTCAGAGCCACCACCACGAAGGCCAGCGCCGCTCGACCGGGGCCCGGCTGAACGCGTGCGGTGTAGTCATGAGCCGGGAGGTATCCGCGCAGAGCCGCGCCGGCGATGATCAACAGCACGATCAGGGCAACAACGCGGCCCGTCGGCTTGTCGATACCGTGCTTAGTACCGAGCATGCGCACACCTGCCTGCCGCCGCGCGGCATTGGGCTTTCTCGCTGCATTAGGTGTCATAGTGGCACGTCAGGCGCGTCCGACGCCAGGAAGAACGCCTAAGACATGGCTCTATCCACAGTTGGCGGTTCATCCACAGACCGGGCAATCATCATGGGTATTCGAATATTTGTTCGATAAAATTGCATCATGGGTTTCCTAAGCGCCGAGGTCGCACAAGAGCGTATTCGCGCTGCTCTTGACGCGATCGACGCTGCCCACGACGTATTGCGTGAGACCTCATCGGACCTTGTCGGCAACGGTTTCCGCGTCGAGGTGGCGGAGCGAATCGAGACTCAAGACCGTGTCAATCGTGGACTCATGTACCGGTTCTTCGGAGAGATCGCCGATCCGCCCGATGGCGCCGGGTTCGTGCCCGTGGTGCGCGACATGTTGTGGGGCCGGTTGCATATCACTCCCAAAGAGATCACGCGCCGCTTCAGATTGGCGGCGCGGATTCGGCCGCGGCGTTCGCTGACCGGTGCACCGGTGCAGGCTGAGTTACCGCAGTTGGCCGACGCGGTGCAAGCCGGGACAGTCGGCGAGGAACACATTCGCGCTGTGTGCCGAGCCGTCGATGTCCTGCCGAGCTGCGTGCCGCCCACCGCGATAGCGGAAGCCGAGCGCAGGCTGGTAGAACATGCGACCAAAGTCGACGCCGGAGTCGTCGCGAAGCTTGGTCAACGAATATCGGACTACCTCAATCCTGATGGCAATTTCACCGACGAAGATCGGGCGCGGCGACGCGGACTGCGCTTGGGCCCGCAAGGACCTGACGGCATGTCCCGGCTTGAGGGTTTGCTCGACCCGGAGGCCCGAGCGTACTTCGAAGCGATCGAAGCCGCCGTCCGGCCCGGTCGCCATCAACCGGACGGCGGGCAGGAAGACCCCGAGGCGCGCGACGAGCGCACGCCAGCCCAACGCTGCCACGACGCGTTCAAGCTGGGAATGGAAAGTGCGATCGCGTCCGACAAGCTAGGTCTGCATCGGGGTCACCCCGTCACGGTAGTCATCACCACCACATTGGCCGAACTCGAACAGGCCGCAAACGCCGCGGCCGGCGCATCGGTCCCGATGCCCGGGCCAGCGCGAACTGGCGGCGGGTCGAGGCTGCCGATGTCGGATTTAATCCGGATGGCCGCCAAGGCGATCCACTACTTAGCGGTGTTCGACAACCACACCGAGCGACCGCTGTATCTGGGGCGCCAAAAGCGCATCGCCAGCACTGACCAGCGGCTCATCTGCCATGCCCGCGACCGCGGCTGTACGCGGCCCAATTGTGTCGAACCCGGGTATCACTGCGAGGTTCACCATGCGCCGGACTGGGCGCGGGGCGGCCAAACCGATGCGGACAAACTATTTTTCGCCTGCGGTTGCGACCATGGCGTCGCGAGCCGCGGAGAACTGCGCACCGTGGTCACCGGCAGCGGTCGACTCGGGTGGACGGACGGCAGCGGGCCGCCCGAGGTCAATCACGCCCACCACCCCGATGAACTGCTGCGCGGAGATCCCGACCCGCCCGGGGCCGAAAGTTGCTAGGCCACAGTGAACGGCCGGAAACTGCCGTCCAGAACCTCGCTGTGGCCGATGGTGCGTCCGGTGACCGCGGCCGCATCCACCAGTGCCAAATTCACCGCCGCCCGCGCGAACTCGTCCGCCCCGGCGGTATCGGCGAATTCGCGCGCGTAGTACGCCAGGCCCGGCGTGAGGATCGGCTTCGACGGCGACAGCGCGTTTACCGCGATGTTGTGACCGGCGAGATCGAATGCCGCGCACTGGGTGAGATGTTCGAGCGCCGCTTTAGATCCCCCGTAGCCGGGCAGCACACCGCCGCTGCGGTCGGGGTAGGGACCGTCGCCGGGCAGGCGGGATGCGATCGAGGTGACGTTGATGATCGAGCCGCTGCCCGCGTCGATCATGTCGGGGCACACCAACTGCATCAGTTCGTAGGCGGCGAAAACCGCGATGTCGAAGTGCCGGCGAAACGCGTGCAACGGCGTGCCGAGGAACGGCGGCCAGCCGGGTTTGGCGACCGCGGGAGCCGCATTGGCGGCCTGGGCCCGCGGTTCGGCCCCGGGCGTCGGCGGCCGACCGGGAGCGGTGAAGGCCGCGTTATTCACCAAAATCGTGATGGGCCCCAAAGCATCTCGTGCGACGTCCACCAGCCGTGCGATGTCGTCGCGGTTGGTCAGGTCGGCCCGGATCGCCACCGCACGGCCGCCCGCCGCCTCGATCTCGGTCGCGGTCTCACCTATGGTCCCGGGCAATCGATCGTCCCAGACGGCTTCGGTGCGCCCCACAACGGCTACCGCCGCGCCTTCGGCGGCGAGCGCCAGTGCGATCGCCCGGCCCAGGCCGCGGCTCGCGCCGGTGACGATCGCGGCCCGACCCGCAAGTCTCTTGGTCATCCCGTTACCCCGTGCAAGACGATGGCGGTGGTCTGATCTACCCACACGTCATCCAACTTCTCGTCTGGGCGCAGCAGCATCCGCAGCATCGTCGCTCCCCCAATCAGCTCGATCAATCGGTCCGGGTCCACACCGGGATGTGCTTCACCCCGGCGCACGGCCTCTCGCAGCCGCATCCGCACCGCGGTGAACAGGTCCGTGAAGCGCGACATTACCCGGGCATTGAGATCGGCATCGGCCGTCATGTCGGCCACCAGGCCCGGCAACGCGGCCCGCACCACTGGCGTGGTGAACACATCGCGGGTGGCCTCGATCATCATCCGAACGTCCGCGGCGATATCACCCGCCGGAGCCTGCAAGGCGGTGGGTGCCACCGGGAAGGCCGCCTCGTGCACCAGCTCGGCCTTGCTGGACCAACGGCGGTACAACGCGGATTTCGTCGTACCGGCGCGTTCGGCGACGGCAGCCACGCTCAGACTCGAATAGCCGATTTCCACAAGCAGTTCCGCGGTCGCCGACATTATCGCCGAAGCAATCCGCGGATCCCGGGGACGCCCGGCACCGGAGGCCTTGTCAACGGAGGACCGGTCTGCTTTCATAACGCTACCTACCGTATCGTAATTGCCGCAAAGAAGCGGCAAGAATGGAGGCACCCCGTGCCCAACGAACCTGCGATCGATAACGTGGACCGACTTCAGCGGTCCAGCCGCGACGTCACCACCCTGCCTGCGGTGATGTCGACATGGCTGGCAACCGTCCTGCCCGCGGGCGCAGCACCCGAGGTGACGGTCGAAAGCGGCGTGGATTCGAACGGCATGTCGTCGGAAACCATCATCTTGACCGCCCGCTGGCAGGAGGACGGGCAGCACCTCGAACAGAAGCTGGTGGCCCGGGTGGCCCCGACCGTCGAAGACGTGCAGGTGTTCCCGACATATCGGCTCGACCACCAATTCGAGGTGATACGGACGGTCGGCGAATTGACCGACATCCCCGTTCCACGGGTGCGCTGGCTCGAGCCAACCGGCGACGTGCTGGGCACACCCTTTTTCCTGATGGACTACGTCGACGGCGAAGTGCCGCCTGACGTGATGCCCTACACCTTCGGCAACAACTGGTTCGCCGACGCGCCCCCCGAGCGCCAACGCGAACTGCAGGACGCCACGGTCGGGGTACTCGCCACCTTGCATTCAATCCCCAACGCAACGAAGACGTTTGCCTACTTATCCGATGTTCAGCAAGGCGACACGGCACTGCGCGGGCAACTCAACTGGTTGCGTTCTTGGTACGACTTCGCGGTGCCCGACATCGGCCGATCACCGCTGCTGGAGCGCAGTTTCGAGTGGCTGGAAGCCAACTGGCCGGCCGAAGTCGCCGAGGGTGAGCCGGTGCTGCTCTGGGGCGACTCCCGGGTGGGCAACGTGTTGTACCGCGACTTTCAGCCGGTGGCGGTGCTGGACTGGGAGATGGTGACGCTCGGCCCACGCGAGATCGACGTTGCATGGATGATTTTCGCGCACATGGTTTTTCAGGAACTCACCGGTCTTGCCGGTATGCCGGGCCTGCCCGAGGTAATGCGCGAGAGCGACGTCCGCGCAACATATCAACGGCTTACCGGCGTTGAAGTCGGTGACCTGCAGTGGTTTTACGTGTACTGCGGGGTGATATGGGCTCTGGTGTTCATGCGCACCGGTGCGCGTCGGGTGCATTTCGGAGAAACCGAAAAGCCCGAAGACGTCGAGTCGCTGTTCTACCACGCCGGACTGATGAAGCGCTTTATTGGAGAGGATCAGTAATGCTCGGACCGCTCGACGAGTTCCCGGTACATCAGGTACCCCAGCCGATCGCGTGGCCAGGGTCCTCCGACCGCAACTTCTATGATCGCTCCTACTTCAACGCCCACGACCGCACCGGAAACATCTTCTTGATCAGCGGTATCGGCTACTACCCCAACCTTGGCGTCAAGGACGCGTTCGTGCTTATCAGGCGCGGGGATTCGCAGACCGCGGTGCACGTTTCGGACGCCATCGACCAGGACCGGCTCAACCAGAACGTCAACGGGTACCGCATCGAGGTCGTCGAGCCGCTGCGCAAACTGCGGTTGATCCTCGACGAAACCGAAGGCGTCGCAGCCGATCTCATCTGGGAAGGATTGTTCGACGTCGTCCAGGAACAACCGCACATCCTGCGGACCGGCAACCGGGTGACGCTCAACGCGCAGCGGTTCGCGCAACTCGGCAGCTGGAGCGGACGGATCTCGATCGACGGCGAGGAAATCGCGGTCGACCCCGCCACCTGGATCGGCAGCCGGGATCGGTCCTGGGGCATCCGCCCGATCGGCGAGGCCGAGCCCGCCGGCCGGCCCGCGGATCCGCCGTTCGAGGGCATGTGGTGGCTGTACGTGCCGATGGCGTTCGACGACTTCGCCGTGGTGCTGATCATCCAAGAGGAGCCCAATGGGTTCCGCTCACTCAACGACTGCACCCGGATCTGGCGCGACGGTCGCGTCGAACAGCTGGGCTGGCCGCGGGTCAAGATCCACTACCGTTCCGGCACCCGGATCCCGACCGGCGCCACCATCGACACGACCGGCCCCGACGGCACCGCCGTGCACCTCGACGTGGAGTCCAAGCTGCCGGTGCCCATCCACGTCGGCGGAGGCTACGGCGGCGATTCGGACTGGATCCACGGCGTATGGAAGGGCGAGAAGTTCGCCGAGCGGCTGACCTACGACATGAATGATCCGGCGATCATTGCGCGGTCCGGCTTCGGCGTCATCGACCACGTGGGCCACGCGGTATGCCGCGACGGTGACGGGGCGCCGGTGCAGGGCTGGGGCCTCTACGAGCATGGGGCTCTCGGCCGGCACGACCCGTCCGGGTTCGCCGACTGGCTGACGGTCGCGCCCTAGCTCTCCGGGCGTCGAATTATTTTGCTGTTCAGGCAGATTCAGCCCGCCAAGTCAACGTAGGCCCCCTATCGCGGTGCGGATGGGGAATGCGGTTGACTAGAGGGCGTGACAGCCCCCTCGTGGATGGTCGACGCTGTTGTGGTCGGCGCTGGCTTTGCCGGACTGACCGCGGCACGCGAACTGACACGGCAGGGCCATGACGTGCTGGTCTTCGAGGGCCGCGACCGCGTCGGCGGGCGTTCGTTCACTGGTAGCGTCGCTGGTCTGCCCGCTGACATGGGCGGCACTTTTGTGGGCCCGACCCAAGACGCCGTGCTGGCGCTGGCGGCCGAACTCCAGATCCCGACCAGCCCAACCCATCACGCCGGTAAGAACGTGATCCAATGGCGCGGCTGCGCTCGCTCTTACCGCGGTACTATTCCCAAACTTTCGCTCACCGGCCTACTTGATATCGCCAGGCTACGTTGGCAATTCGACCGCATTGCCGGCAGCATCCCGGTGTCGACACCGTGGGATGCGCCCCGCGCGCGCCAGCTCGACGGCCTGTCGCTGGGTGACTGGTTGCGCTCGGTGCGCGCCGGCGCCTCGTCGCGCGACCTGCTGGCCATCGTCGCGAGGGTCACGTGGGGGTGCGAACCGGACGACGTGTCGATGCTGCACGCTGCGCGCTACACACACGCCGCCGGCGGACTCGACCGACTGCTCGACGTCGAGAACGGTGCCCAGCAGGATCGGTTCCTTGGGGGCACCCAGCAGATCGCCGAGGCGGCGGCGGCCGAACTCGGCACCCGCGTCGTGCTCGACGCCCCGGTGCGGCGCATCGAGCGACACGGTGCAGGAGTGACGATCACCTCCGATCGCGGGCAGGCCGAGGCCGGATACGTCATCGTCGCGATTCCACCGGCCCATCGCACGTGCATCGAGTTCGCTCCCCCGCTGCCCGTCGAATACGCGGAGCTCGCAAAGCATTGGCCGCAAGGCCGGCTCAGCAAGGCCTACGCGGCCTACACCACACCGTTTTGGCGGGCCAACGGGTTCTCGGGCCAGGCGCTTTCCGATGAAGGCCCGGTGTTCATCACTTTCGATGTCAGCCCGGATGCTGACGGGCCGGGCATCCTGATGGGTTTCGTCGACGCGCGCGCGTTCGACGCCCTGCCCGCCGAGCAGCGTCGCCGCGACGCGTTGCGCTGCTTCGCGTCGTTCTTTGGTGACGACGCACTCGCGCCCATCGGTTACGTTGACCATCGCTGGGATACAGAGGAATTCGCCCCGGGCGGCCCGACCGCGGCAGTACCGCCGGGGTCGTGGACACGATTCGGTCCGTGGTTACGCGAGCCGGTCGGACCGATCCACTGGGCCGGCACCGAGACCGCAGACGAATGGACCGGGTTTTTGGACGGCGCCGTCAGGTCCGGCCTAAGGGCCGCCGACGAAGTCGCCGCCCAGCTATGAGCTGATCAGCTGGGTCGGCGTGTGAGACGCTGACACGCGTGCCTGCGATGTCCCGCCGAGAGTTGCTGGCCGCCGTTACAAGCATGGGCGGCGGGGCGCTGGCGGCCGCGTGCTCATCGGAGCCTGCCCGGCCATTCCCGGCAGGACCGCCGGACACCAAGTCGGTTCTTGTCGTCGGCGCCGGGGTGGCCGGATTGGCTGCGGCCCGCAGCCTTGCCGATGCCGGGTGGCCGGTGCGCGTGATCGAGGCCCGCGATCGTATCGGTGGCCGGGTGTACACCACTCGAGACTGGGGCGTACCGCTGGAAATGGGCGCGTCCTGGATCCAGGGCGCCAATGACAACCCGCTGATGGCGCTGGCGCAGAAAGCTCAGCTGCAGCTTGTCCCGACCGAGTATTACAACTGGGCGAAACTAGCGGTTGACCCCAAACTGCAACCGCTGGACTACAACCAAAAGGCCTGGCGCAAGTTCGTGGCTCGGGCTTGCGACCGGGTCGATGGCGGAACCCTGGGGGCTGCCGTCGATGCGGCGGCCACCGGAGAAGGGCTGTCCTACTCCGAGCGCGCCCAATTGGCTTTTTATCTCACCACCGAGATCGCGGACGAATACGCCGCCGACGCGGATCAGCTCTCCGCCACCACATATGACGAGGGCGAATACACCGACGGCGACCAAGACGCTGTCATCAACGGCTATGACGCTGTGCCAAAGCTGCTCGCGAGTGGACTTCCGATTGTCCTCAATACGCCGGTCAAGGCAATCGAACGACGCGAAAACTCCGTCATCGTGCGGGCGGGTAGCCAGTCGTTCGAGGGCCGGGCCGTGGTCGTGACCGTTCCGCTCGGAGTCCTGAAATCTGGTTCGATCACCTTCGAACCACCACTTCCCGACGCATATCTGCACGCCGTGCAGGCCCTGGGATTCGGTGTGTTGTCCAAGAGCTACTTCCGCTTCAACCAACGAAACTGGAAGGCGGAGAACGCCTTCTACCAATTCCTGGGAACTGGCCCGGGCATGTGGGCGCAGTGGTTCACCTTGCCGGCCGCAGCCGGGCCGATTGTGTTGGCTTTCAACGCTGGTTACCGCGGCCGGGCCGTGGAGTCGGCGTCACCGGAAGACCTGATGGACAGCGCGCAGCCCATCGTCCGACAGCTGTTCGGCGACGACATCTACCCCGTCGAGGTCCGGACATCCAGCTGGGCCACCGATCCCTTTGCGCGAGGCTCCTACTCGTTCCATGCGCCCGGCTCCGGCCTCGACGACCGGCGCCAACTGCAGGAGCCGGTCGGTGACCGGCTCTACCTGGCGGGCGAGGCCGTCGGCGTCAACAATCCCGCCAGCGTGCACGGCGCGTTCTCCAGCGGACGGTACGCCGCTAACCAACTGATGAACCGATTGCATCGCTAGCGGGGTTGGTGCTAGCTCTGCAACGCCTTCGCGCAGCCATCAAGGATCGCAAGAAAGCTTGAGCGCAGCAACCGGCAGCTGACCAACTCGAGGAGCTTGCCTCCCGCCCAAGCCGGATGGGTGTAATTGGTCAGCCAGTCGACGTGGGTACCTTCGCTGTCCGACGAGGTGAATGTCAGCGTGCCCCCATCGTGTCTGAAAGGCGGGAAAGACCGCACGATGAGGTAGGAGTAACTGCGGGGCCGATCGAAAGCTGTGATCTTTTCCCGGAACCACGTGCCAACCCCGATCACTTCGCGCATCGCGCCCGCCCCGGGCGCTGCGGAGTCCTTCCTGTAGCCGCCTCTGAGGGCCAACGGAGCGGCGGCCAAATTGGCCGGATCGGCGAGCCAGTCGAAGACTTGTTCCGCCGGCGCGGCGATCGTGCGTTGTAAGTGAATCTCGACCACGAGATCTCCTGCCTGGCCATAGCGTTGTCGTCCACACACATGCTAGGCCAGCCCAGCCGGACAGGACCGCCGGGAGTTTGCTGTTGCCTTATTTAACCAGTTAAATCAGAATGCATCGATTAGCTGCAAGCTACGGCTCGTGCGCCTGAGCTACCCTGGATTTAAGGGATCGGGACCCGCTGGGGAAGCTCACGAATTCGGGGACGAATTCGGGTCGATTCGAAGGACAAATCTGATGATGAAAATCAGCAGCATCGCCGCACGTCGGCGAGCGGCGGCCGTCAGCGCCGGCATTCTGCTCGGAGGGATCACCATGGGCATCGTCGGTGCGCCGACGGCGGCCGCGGCACCCGACTGCAGTCCCGACGGGGTCAATGCCACCGTTTCGTCGGTGACGGGCTCGGCACAGCAGTACCTCGCCGCACATCCGGGTGCCAACCAGGTGGTCACGGCCGCCTCCGATCAGCCGCGTCCGCAGGCCGCATCCAATATTCGCAGCTACTTCACCGCGCACCCACAGGAGTACACCGACCTGCGCAGCATTCTCGCGCCGATCGGAGACACCGAACGCCAGTGCAACGTGTCGGCGCTGCCCGCGAATCTGGAGTCGGCCTACCACGAGTTCATGGCCGGCTGACGCGGCACCTAGTCACCGTTAATTCATTGGCCAACTGCCCTCTTCGTGAACTGAAAGGGCTTCGGGCACCGAGCCGACGATGGGCAGCCCGTGGTCGGGGAAGACGCGGGTCACCCGACGCACAACAGCACCGGTAACCACACTGGAAGGCAGCCGGGCTTGTCGATGTTCGTGGTTGAGGTTTATCAACGCTCGAAAACCCGCCACCCCAAGAAAATCCAGGTGACTCAAATTGAGGATCAGTGGAGCCTTCCGCTGCGAGCAGCGGCGGATTGCTTCGCCGACCCTAACGGCATTAGCGGCGTCAATTTCGCCGCTAATGCACACGACCGTGGCGGCGGTGTGCGCATGCACCCGCAGTCCTGCCCCCGCACAATCGAGGAGATAGCGGTCTCCGGTCGGTTTCCACTGCTCCGGTGAATTTTTGTCAGCAATCATGTGATGGCGCCCATCGAGTGTGGTGGTGAGTGAGACGGGCGCAGGGAGTTCTCGGCGCCGCTCATGGGCGGCTGTGGGCTCAACCTGGCCCGAGCCTACCGCCCGGGCCCGAGGCGCGGACCGGAAATGCTGGCTTAACGGCGATAGCTTTGCAACTCTTTTCGTTTACCTCCACTGCGGCCCGGGTAATCCAATACCGACTAACGATGCAATCGCGGCTATCGATCAAACCAATACCCAATGGCTCAACCGGAATTCACTCTGCTCGGGCCCCTACCTATGGCGGAATGAGCTGCTATGTCGCGTGACGAATCCACAGTGGGCAGCTTCCGCTACTTCGTCCTTGACGATCGATGGGAGTGGTCCGACGAGGTTGCCCGCATGCACGGCTATCGCCCGGGCACCGTCAGCCCTACTACCGACTTGGTCCTGGCGCACAAGCACCCCGACGACAACGCGACGGTGGGCGACCTGATCTTGCAGGTCTACCGGCAAGGTACCGCTGTCTCCAGTCGACACCGGATTATCGATTCCCGCGGCAAGGAGCGCCAGCTCATTGTGGTCGGTGATCGGTTCTTCGAAAATGATGGCGCGCCCGCCGGCATCGCCGGGTTCTACATCGACATCACCGACCAGTTCGAAAAGGAAGTGCAAAAACGCCTGACCGAAGAGGTAATGACGATAAGTGCGCGACGGGCGGTAATCAATCAGGCCATCGGCATCGTGATGCTGCGATACGGAGTGGATAATGAAACTGCATTCGCACATCTGACCGCGATGTCTCAGCAATCAAACGTCAAGTTGCGGATCGTCGCTGAACGAGTCGTCGCCGATCCCGCCTCGCTGGGCGCAATTCCCCTCGCGCTCTGCATAATCCGCCCGGATGCCGGATAACAGCGGAGCGGCTACACGTCTGCCGGCTTGCGTGTTTGGCGGCCGCCAGACGGGGCAATCCTGTGACGAGGGCGCCCTCCTGAAGGTGTCCCATTCCAATAGTCGAAAGGGACTATCGTGCCGAACCCATCGATCAAAAATGCGAAGCTATACCGTGATCTCCGCAAGAAGGGCGATTCCGAGGAAAAGGCGGCGCGGATTTCCAACGCCGCCGCCCGGGGTAAAGCCGCCGTCGGCCGCAAAGGCGGCAAGGCCGGTTCCTACGCTGACTGGACCGTTCCGGAATTGAAGAAGCGGGCCAAAGAGCTTGGTATGTCTGGGTATTCAGGACTGACGAAAGACAAGTTGATCGCCAAGCTGCGTAACCACTGATAATTTGTCGTCTGTTTAACTGGTCGCAAAATGGGCAGTCCCCAGGTATGACAACGTTTGGCGCCCGAACCTATGACCAGGCTGCCGTTGTTGTTCCCGCCCACAATGAACAGGCCCGTTTGCCAGCGTGTTTGCGAGCGGTGCTGACGGCAACCCTGTGTACGCCGGTCCCGGTTCTGATCGTGGTGGTCCTGGATGCCACAGACGACGACAGCGCAAAACTGGCCGGGCGCTATGGACCCGACGTGCACTTTGTCAGCATCGACAGCTGCAATGTGGGAGCCGCGCGAGCGGCCGGCTTCCGCTATGCGCGCTCGCTCCGCGGGGACGATGGCAGCTGCTGGTACGCGACCACAGACGCTGACAGTCAGGTGGATCCGGACTGGCTGGTGCATCAGCTCCGGTTCGGCGCCGACATGATGCTCGGCGTGGTGCGGGTGGACGACTGGCATCACCATTCCGCCGACTTTGCCGATCGCTACACGCGGGATTATGGCGCAGACGGCGACGCGAACGGCCGACACGCGCACGTTCACGGAGCAAACATGGGTTTCGCTGCCGCCGCCTATTGGCGCGTCGGTGGCTTTCGGCCGCTGTCGTCCGGTGAAGACGTCGACCTGGTAGCGCGATTCGATGCAGCGGGTTACTGCATTCACCGCGACGCCGAATTGTCGGTCACTACGTCGGCACGCAGCCGGGCTCGGGCACCACTCGGATTCGCCCACCACCTCGCGCAGTTCGAGAGGGCTGTGCAGCAGGGTTGCGCGTGACGGCGGGCGTGGTGCAGCACTGGCTGGACGGTGGCCGGCTCGACCTGCCACTACCCGCGTCGGGACGCACTGCCGAACGTTGGCAACTTCTGGGCCTGCTAGCCGAGGATGACATCGTGGCGGCCCGAATCGCCGAAGCGCACGTTGATGCCGTCACGATCCTCCACGAATTGGGCGGCAAGCCCCCCGAATCCGGCCAGCTATGGGGAGTGTGGGCGGCCGAATCCCCCGACGCGGTGCTGACCGCCACTGCCGCCGGCAACGGCGCTGTCACCCTTACCGGCACGAAGGCCTGGTGTTCCGGAGCCGGGTTCTGTACACATGCGCTGGTGACCGCGCAGCTCGTGGATGGAACATGGAACCTATTCGCCGTAACTATCACCGATCCTGCCGTTAAGCCGTTACCCAGCACGTGGTGGAATGCCGGGATGGCCGGCAGTGACACCCGGTCCGTACAGTTCACCAACGCCCACGCCGTCCCCGTCGGCGAACCGGGTGACTATCTGAACCGGCCCGGGTTCTGGCACGGCGCGATCGGCGTGGCGGCTTGCTGGCTCGGGGGTGCGCGCCGGGTTTCCGAACCGTTATACCGTTGCGCCAGAACCGAATCGGCAGATTCACACGCGCTGGCCCATTTAGGTGCGGTGGACGCCGCAATCGCCGCCGGCGACGCGTTACTCGCCAGTGCCGCGGCCCGGATCGACTCTGATCCGTTCGATCGGACGGATACCGCCCAACTGGTCGCGCGGCGCGTCCGTGCGGTCGTCGAACACGCAGCCGACGAAGCCATCACCCGCACCGCCCGTGCGCTCGGCCCCGGCCCGTTGTGCCAGGACGGACGGCACGCTCAGCGAGTAGCCGACCTAACCATCTATATCCGGCAAAGCCATGCAGAGCGGGACCTGTCCGAGCTCGGACGGCTCGCGGGCCAATGGCAGTGAGAATCCCGTGAGGACAGTGTCCACCGGCAACTGCGGCCGATTCGCGGCCACGCCACTGGCCGACGGCGGCACACCGACGCAGGCTTGGCTGACCGCCCGCGCACAGAAAGTCCTGCCGCCACTTGATCTGACCGGCTGCACCGGCCTGGTCGTCGTGGCGCCGCACCCGGACGACGAAACACTCGGGTTGGGCGCTGCGGCGGCACATCTGGCCGCCTCGGGCGCGGCAGTCCGGGTGGTGTCGGTCAGTGACGGCGGCGCGGGACAGCTCAGCGTATCGGCGGCGGACCGGACCCGCCTTGAAGCCACCCGAAGAGTCGAATTACGGAGGGCAACAGAGATTTTAGGAATTCATCCGCCGACCGCGCTGGGTCTGCCCGATGGCGAGCTGGCCGACCACGAGGATCGGCTCACGGATTTGCTCGTCGCGATCCTCGAAAACGTTGCGCCAGGGACGTGGTGTGCCGCAACCTGGCGCGAGGACGGGCACCCCGATCACGAAGCGATCGGACGCGCGGCGGCGACGGCGTGCCAGCATACCGGCGTCACACTGCTGGAGTATCCGGTTTGGATGTGGCACTGGGCCTCGCCCGCCGACTCAGCGATTCCCTGGGACCGCGCCTACTCGGTGCCCGTATCGGACCAGGCGGTGAGCCGTAAACACCTCGCCGCGCAATGCTTTCAAAGCCAATTCGAACCTTGCGCCGACGGCTCGGCGCCGGTGCTGCCGGAGTTCGTGCTGCATCGGCTGCTGGCAATGGAAGAGGTGGTGTTCCGTTGAGTACGCGGCTACCCGACGCTTACTTCGACCGGCTTTATGCCGGTGCCGACGATCCCTGGCAGCTGTCCACTCGGTGGTACGAGGAGCGCAAGTACGCCATCACGCTGGGCCTGCTGCCCGACCCTCATTACCGGCACGCTTTCGAGCCGGGCTGCTCGATCGGGACGCTGACCGAACTGTTGGCCCAGCGCTGCGATCACATAACGGCGGTCGACGTCGCCCATGCCGCCCTGCGTGGCGCGGACGCGCGACTGCGGAAGGCCGGCTGCCGAGACCGGGTAACGCTGGCCCAATCCTCCCTCGACGCGGCATGGCCGCCCGGACCTTTCGACTTGTTGGTACTCAGTGAGGTCGCCTACTACTTGGAAGCTGACTCGCTGGCCGCGCTGTTAGGCCGCGAAATCGCCCGGCTGCAGCCAGGCGCGGCCGTCGTCGCGGCACACTGGCGGCACCCCGTGACCGACTACCCGCTGAGCGGCGACGCGGCCAATGCCGTCATCGCCGCAACGCGCGGGCTGAGATCGTTAGGCGCTTACCGGGATCGCGACGTCGTCATCGACGTGTTCGATACCGGCGATGGCCGGTCCGTGGCAGCCCGCGAAGAACTTCCCGGAATCGAGTGATGTTGGTAGGTAAAGGTTCTCAGGATGACGCTGGTTGATCCGGACTCTCATCCGCCCGTCCGATCGCCTCAAGTCGATATTGGACGCGCGCAATGTCTTCGGCCGAAGGCAGCTCATCAGTCACCCGGGTGATCTCCACGCCGACGTCCGCGGCGTCCATCGGTTGTCTGCGCGCGATCAGTCTGCTTGCGATGGCGATGATCTCGTCGTCGGACACCCGCCGGCGCAACAGTGCTAATAGCGGCACATAACCGGTGGAAGGCGCCCAGCTGGGGTACCCGGCCCGGAAAAAGGCGATGATTCCCGACACCCGACCCGACACCCGATGAGTCAGCCCCATGGTCCACCTCACTAACCCGCCGCACGGCCAATGACCAGCAGTTCTTGCTGGGATAACCCCGTCCGACCGATTCGAAACTACCAGCCCGGCGATGAACCGCGAACTCTTTCGCGCACCGCTTTTCCGGCGCGATACGCGAATGGGCCCGGCCCAGTCGGCCGGACCCGTCCGCGTTGCTCGACTTACTGGTTTGCCTTCTGGCGCTCTTCGGCGACCTTGGCGCCGGCACGTGCGGATTCCGCCTCGGCTTCCTTCTTGGCGGCGTCACGTTGGGCGTCGGCCTTGTCCTGCTGGGCCTTACCCTCTTCAACTACGTCATTGCGACCGGCCAAGGTTCCGCCGACCTCTTTGGCCTTACCCTTGATGCCCTCGACGACACCCTTGATGGCTTCTTCCGGTCCGCTGTTGTGATCCCCCATGGATCGAGCCTTTCTCTTGGTGTAGCGGAGCTTGCGCCCCCTCTATTGCGAACGGCCCGATCGGCTCTCCCGCGCTGATCAACTCGCCCGCTATCTATCGGCTTCCCATCTCGCAGGCGATCAAACCGGCTCGGCACAACCGATCCGATTCGCCCTGGTCGGTCGACGAATCTGTGCGCGGGATCACGGCCTAAACATGTTGCGGTTTATTCATTTTCGCCTGCCGAACCGGTCGAACGGCGACACGGCCCCGTGCCCTGTGTCACCCGCGGCTCGAAATGGCCCTGCGCTCGGCGTAGGCCACCGCGTTCTGCATTCAACTTCCCCGTTTGAACTGCACTTTCCTGGGTATCTGTTATCTGCCTTGGCGAACGACGAAAGCGGGTGACGTCACGACCACTGATCTGATCTCCGGACAGGGCCTGCTCCCGGCGCTCGAAGGAGTCGCTGTCGTCATCGACGTTTCCAATCCAGCGCGGGCCGAAAGCCCGGCCGATCACAAGGCCGACCCTGCGGAATCCATCACGACAGCCGCACACAACCTCGTCGGGGCGTGTGTGCTTCGCACGGAATCGAACGCCTGGTGGTGTCAACGATGGCCGGCATCGAGGACCCCGTGTTCGACGGCCTTGTTTACCGCAGAGCCAAACGGGCGGCCGAAAAGATCGCGCTCGACAGCCCCGTCCCGACCACGATTGTGAAGTCCACGCTGTGGCACGAATGCACCACCAACCCGGCGGCGGTTGCCTTCAACGGTCGCGAAGTAGTGGCCGAGGACTGGTTGATCCAGCCTGTCGCGGCCGATACCGTCGCCGACGTCCTCGTCGAGGCGGCACTGGGCCAGTCGCGCATGCCACGAACCATCACGGGTCCAGAACCCGTCCGGTTACCCGAACTGGTCACGAAGCTGCTTGCATCGCGAGGCGACCCTCGCCCGCTGCGCGCAGTGCAGCCGGTGCTGACGGGGCTCGCTAGCGGAGCGCTGCTGGCTCTCGACCACGCAGTGGCACTCGGCCCCCTCGCTTGCGACCCAGGCACCAGCCGGTGCGCAAAGCGGCCCACCAATCGTCGATGACGACGAACTACTAGACGGGCCAATGGCCTAGGGCCTGATTCTCAACCCTTGCCGATGATAGCGTCGCGAGCCCGGTCCAGCATGGCCGCGAAGGGCCCGGCGACCAGGTTCGCCACCTGCGATTCAACTCCCGGGTGCGGGCGCGTAGGCGCGATCGCCTCAGCGAGTTTGGCCGCGCGGCCCATGCTTTCGAGCTCGGCGCTGCTCAATTGCTCACCCAGCTTTTGGAACTCGTCGCGTTCCTCGTGGTCGGCGTGAACGAGGACGGCGTCGCGAAGATCCGTCAGCTTGTGGGTAAACTCCGCGCTGTCGACATCGAGCTTCTCCAACTGCTGCAGTACCGTCTTGGCTTCGTGCTCTTCGCTGAGCCGCTGCTTGACCACTGCGGCACCGTTCGCGATCTTGCGCTGCGCACGCGGGTGAACGATCTCCTCCTCGACCGTTTCGTGCACCGCGAGCAGGCGCCGTAGATCCACGAAGGCCTTCTCCCGCGACTTGCCAGACGCGGAAAGCGTTTTGGTGAATAGGGATTTGATCTGCTCGTGCTGGGCGGTCAGAAAGTTGACCACATCGGCCGGCGACGCATTGCTGGACTGAGTCATATGTCCTCCCCAGGGATAGTTCCGTTGTGACGCGCGAGCTGCTATGCGTGTCACTAGTCGGCTACCCAACAGCGAGGCCACCAAACGTATCCTGGAATCACAGCGTGCGACGATCCCAGGAAAGGAGGTCTGCGTGACCAATCCCCAGGATCCTTACGGGTACAACCCGTTTAGTTACGACCCGCTAGGTCGGGCCCCATTCGAAAGCCCGCCGGTGCAGCCGCCGGTCCTCGTCGCGCCGCCTGTGCCGTATCCGCCGCCGGTCAACCCACTTGCCACGCTGTCGCTGGTGTTCGCGTTTGTGTTCGCGCCGGCCGGGGCGATTTTGGGACACCTTGGGCTCGCGCAAATACGTCGGACCGGTGAGCGTGGCCGTGATCGCGCCCAGGTCGGCATCGCGCTGTCGTATGCGTTCATCGGGCTGGCGGCCGTCGCGCTCGTCGCGTGGGCCACGATTGCTGCCAACAGGGCTGCCACGAACCCCGACCGAGCCGCGCCCGCCACCACAACCAGCACCGCCGCGCCCCAGCTCGCAACAGTTGCGCCACGAGCTGCAGCCACCCTATTGCCGACGGTCGACGACCTCAAAAAAATCACCGGTGACGAGAACCTCGCGGCCGGCCAAGCCTGGGATCACCCCAATAGGTCCAACAACGAAGGAACCATCGATCGCCCGGAGTGCTGGGGAAGTATCGGCCCCGGCAGCCCGGATACCTACAAGCTCGATGCCATGTCTGGCTACCACGCGCAAGAATTCACCGACATCCGCACCCTGCTCAGCTCCGTGGAGGTCATCCAAGCCGTAGCAGTGTTTCAGGACGTGCCCGCGGCCCAAGCACAACTGGCGAACGTGCTGACCGGGTGGCACCAATGCGGCGGCGCCACCGTCAACGTGACTATTCCCAGTGGGCAAACCATCCCGTTTGAGTTGAGCGCTCCCACCGACGCCGGCAACGGTGTCACCGCCATGGACGTCACGCATAAGGGGATACAGGTGCGCTCCGTTCGCGCCATCGCGTCCAAAGCCAACGTCTTCATCGACCTTTATCTGTCCTACAGCGGCAAGAACGACAGCGAACGCCCTCGGCAGGCCGCCGTGGGCATCGCGAACTACATTCTCGGGAAGATCCCCGGCTGACGACTCAGTAGGCTCGGCGTATGAAGTATCTCGACGTCGACGGAATCGGCAAGGTCAGCAGGATTGGTTTGGGCACCTGGCAGTTCGGCTCACGCGAGTGGGGCTACGGGAAGGGTTACGCGGCCGGCGGTGCCCACGACATCGTGCAGCGCGCCCGAGCCCTGGGGGTCAACCTGTTCGACACCGCCGAGATATATGGGTTCGGCAAAAGCGAGCGGATATTGGGCGAGGCGCTGGGCGACGAGCGCGCCGACGTCGTGGTGGCCAGCAAGGTCATGCCCATCGTCCCGTTTCCCACGATCGTCAAGCAGCGGGAGCGCGCGAGCGCGCAGCGGCTCGGGCTAGACCGTATCCCGCTGTATCAGGTTCACCAGCCCAACCCGGTGGTCCCAGACTCGGTGATCATGCCCGGGATGCGAGACCTGCTCGACAGCGGCGCCATCGGCGCGGCCGGCGTCTCGAACTACTCGCTCGCGCGGTGGAAGAAGGCCGACGCCGCGCTGGGGCGGCCCGTCATCAGCAACCAGGTGCATTTCTCGCTCGCACATCCCCAGGCGCTCAAGGATCTGGTCCCGTTCGCCGAGCAGGAGAATCGCATCATCATCGCCTGGAGTCCGCTGGCCCAGGGGCTGCTGGGCGGCAAATACGGTGTGGACAACCGCCCTGGCGGCATTCGCGCGATCAATCCGTTGTTCGGCACCGAGAATCTGCGCCGGATCGAGCCACTGTTGCAGACACTGCGCGATGTCGCGGCCGAGGTCGACGCCAAGCCGGCTCAGGTGGCGCTGGCGTGGTTGATCAACCTGCCGAGCGTGGTCGCGATTCCCGGTGCGTCCAGCGTCGAGCAACTCGAATTCAACGTCGCCGCGGCCGATATCGAACTCCCCGCGGGTTCGGAGGAAGCGCTGACCGAGGCGGCTCGCGCGTTCCGGCCGACGTCGCCCGCGCGCTTCCTCGCCGACACGGCCCGCGAGAGATTAGGGCTTCACTGACCCGGGGCAAACGCGGCGGCCGCAGACGGCGCGCCCCTGGCGACCACGACCGGCATCGAGGTCGATGAGTTCGTGCTCAGGATCGTGTGCACCACGCCGATCAGGTCCTCGACGGGCATCAACTTGCCCGGCATGCAACCGCGCGACACCCACAACGGGTACGCCTGCATGGCGAGGTCCATATCCCAGCCGGCGTTCATGCCCGTCGCGGCATCGCCCTCACCGCCCGCGCACTCCCCCACGATCAGGTTAGTGAAGCCGACGTCGGGGTGCTCGGCTCGCCAGGCCTCCACCAGGCGCTCGAGGGCCGCCTTGCTCACGCCGTAAGCGCCGAGCCCCGGCCACGACGGCCCGTACGGACCCGCGTCGGAGGACAGGTACACCACTTTGCCGGCGGAAGCCGTCAGATGCGGCATCGCCGCCGCCGTGACGAGCGACGCACCGATCACATTGGTGTCGAAGACCCGGCGCCACGTTTCGGCATCGGTGTCGACCATGCGGACGAGCGGGCTGATGGCGGGCGTGTACACCACGTTGTCTACGCCGCCGAGCGCGTCGGCGACCTTGTCGATGGCCGACCGGCACGACGCCTGGTCGGTGATGTCGCACTCAACGGCGACCGCGCCGGCCCCGGCTTCCCGCGCGGCTGCTTCGATGCGCTCGCGGCGCCGGGCCAAGAGCGCGACCCGGTCGCCGCGCTGTGCCAGGCCGATCGCAATGCAACGACCGAGCCCGCTCGACGCGCCGACCACAACTGTCCTAGCCATATCCGCCCTTTTCTCTCAAATTCTCTCAGCCGCGACACATTCCCCGCGGAGAGAACATATCCCTTGGCCCCGGCCGCGGGTCACGCACCACCGATCGCGCCGCCGATGAAGTAGCAGCTGAGCAAAACCACGGCGATCAGCGCGACCCAGGCGTCGGTCAGCCGGCACAGTAGAACCGGGGCCTGGCGCACCTCCATGAACTCCCGGAAGATGATGCGCACCTTGATGAGCGCGATCACGATCACGCTGGATGTGATCAGCGCGCTGGATCGCAGTGACCCATTAGCCGTGTGGTCTATCCACAGGTAGCTCAGCGTGAGTGCCGCCAGGATCAGCCATACGAACAGCAGCCTCTTGTTGAATTTCACTTCTCACCTCACCACGTAGAGCAGCGCGAAGATAAGCACCCAGAGGAAGTCGACGGTGTGCCAATAGGTTGCGCAGGTTTCGATGTTTTTTTGGGTCTCCTGACCATGCCGCTGCGGTCCACGGATCTGATAGGCGAGGACACCGAGAACGACGAAGCCGATCAGCAGATGGACGAAGTGAATCCCGGTAAGAAAGAAGTAGTAGGTAAAGAAGTCACTGCTATCGAACCCATTTCCCTCGCGGCTCAGCCGGGCCCACTCGAACACCTTGATGCAGAGGAACACCAGAGCGAACAGGGCGGTCAGAAAGGCGTCTCGCAGCGCCGGTCCGTAGGAGCCCGCGCGGGCGGACTGAACACACCGTGCCACCGACCACGAACTCAACAACAGGACCAGGGTGTTGACCACGCCGGTGCGCAGGTCCAGGTGCGCCTGAGCGTGCAGGAAGAGCTCGGGGCTGCGGGCGCGGTAGAAGAGGTAGAAGCCGAAATAGGCTGTGAAAACCAGCGTTTCGAATAGCACGAAGGCCCACATGTCCGGCTGTCCGGGCACGAACCTTGCGGGTTTGCTCGTCTCGGCGCGATCCGCCTTGAGATCGGTCACTGCGCCGGCTCGAGTTCTGGCAGCGGCCCGGTACCGAAATCTTCGCGCAGGATCATGTCCCGGAGCATGTAAATGAAAGCGCCTGTGTAGACACCGAAGACGACCATGTCCAGCCACCAGGCGATCTGGCCGTTCCAGGCGAGGACGCCTCGCCGGAAGATCCAGCAGGGCGCCACGACGACCTCGGTGAGTCCGTTGCAGAGGTTGAGATAGCCGAACCACTTCGGGAAACACCCGATTCTTATCGAGCAGAATCGCCAGCATCCAGATCAGCGACCCAATCAAGAAGACGCCCATGGTTCCGTCAAAAGACAGGAAGGCGAAATCGTAGAGCCAACCGATCGCTTCGGGGTCTCGCTCCGGCCGCAGCGTACCGACGATCAACGCGATGCAGAGCAGCAGCAGACCGGGAATCGCACTGAGCGAGTACATGATCAGGTATGAGTAGGCGAACGCGGGGCTGACTGACATTCGCCGCATCGAATACGCGATGAGGGCGTTGTTCGTCGCGATCATGCCGCCAATACAGAAGATGACCGCAAAGCCGACCGGTATCCCGAGGTGGCGCACGTGAAAGTAGTGGACCTGCGCCGCGAGGTCCGCGGTGGGTTGCGGCGGAGGCTGGACACGCGTGATGACGAAGAACATCAACCAGAACAGGCTGTAGAAAACGACGAGCGCCCACCAAGCAAGCCAGAGCTCGCGCTTGGGGTTGTGTCGCCAATGCCAGGCGATCCGTTGATGTAGCGGTCCCGACGGCGGCGCGACCGCGGCTGCCGCCGTCGTGATCACCGCCCTCATGCGCTGACCAGTTCGTCACCGGTCTCACGGTTTTCGGCGCGTTCACGATAAATGGCCTGGCCGACAACGACTCCCATAACGACGATCCATACGGCGATAGCGATGTTCTTCAGCCAGAATGACAGCACGCCGTCCCAAGCCAAAGGGCCGGACAGAGACACGCCGACGAACGCCGCCGGTGCCAGCGCGGCGGCAACCAGCAGGTTGAAATGGGCCACCCACCGGCTGAGCACCGGGCGCTGCTTATCGTCCAAATAGATTGCCAGGGCCAGAATTACGCTCTGTCCAATGAGAAATGGAACCAGAATGGTGAAGGTTATCCAGCCGAAATCGTTGAACAGTTGAGTCAGCTCCGGGTTTCTTTCCGGGCGGAAGGCGGCCAGCAGCCAACACACGTTGGCAACAAGGAACAAAGCGGGACTGCCTGCCGTGCAGCCCAGCAGGGCGTAGGAGAAGATCGGCGTGCGATGAGCCATCCGGCGGACCTGCAGAACGATCAGGGCCAGAATCGGGATGAGGCTGACGCCGAACCAGTTGAACACGATCATGCTGTAGCGGATCTCCGGGATGTGCGCCGGATCGCGGTAGAACGCGGCGACCTGCGCCGCAGACATCGTGGGTGACATCGGGGGGTTGAAGCCCGGAAAAAGGAGAAAGCTGGCGATCCAGATGATCACTGTCACCGGCAAAGTCCAGAGCAGGATGACCTCACCATCGGTGCGTCGTCGCGACAACATCAACTCCCTCCGACTCCTTCGGCCGAGCGGCTTTCGGGCTTGGCACCCGACTAGTCTGCGAAGCTAGCCGATCGGCTAGCTTAGGTCAATCTCTTTCGCTACTCTCGTCGAGTGGAATCAGCAGAACCGCCTGTCACCGACCGGGGCTTGCGGTTCGTCCAGCACAGCGCTGCGCGCACCCGGGTCCTCGATGCCGCGTTGGATTTATTCGCCCAGCACGGCGTCAGCGGAACCTCATTGCAGATGATCGCCGGCGAAGTCGGCATCACGAAAGCGGCGGTTTATCACCAGTTCAAAACGAAAGACAACATCGTCCTGGCGGTGACCGAACGCGAACTCTTCCGGCTGGCGCCCGCACTGGATGCGGCCGAGGCCCACGGCGACGAACTCGCCGCCCGTGACGAACTGTTGGTGCGCGTGATCGAGATGGCCGTTCGTGACCGCCGGTTGGTGCGCACCCTGCAGTTCGATCCCGTCGTCGTCCGGTTACTGGCCGAACACGAAGCGTTTCAGCGGTTCATGGAGCGTCTGTACCGGGTGCTACTTGGTGACACGGGTGACGACGGGCGGATCGAAGGCGCGATGCTGTCGGGAGCCATCAGCAGTGCGGTTATGCATCCACTAGTCGCCGACGTGGATGACGAGACGCTTCGAACCAAGCTGACCGATATGAGCCGCCGGCTGCTTAATTTGCGGTGAGTCAGGCAGCCTTGGCCAGTAGCGACGTAGCTGCACTGTTGCCCTTGTTTGTACGCCGTACCGGCGCGGTCAAAGCAGCGCCTGCGGAGTTACGAGGAACTTCTCCCCGGTCGCTCGCTTGACGTAGCTGTTGAACGCATCGGGCTTGAGCATGCCGGCGAGTGAAACTTCCCGGGTGTAGGTACTCGCGAACGTCGTGGTGAGTTCCGCCGCCACCCGGGCTCGGAGCCGGCCAATGGTCTCGGCGCCGGCGTTTGCCAGGAATGGTGTGAGCAGCCATCCTCCAATGCCCCATGCCATACCGAAGTTCCTGTTGAGGATCGTCGGACCCGTGTCGAGTCCACCGTAGATGTACACCTGCTTGTGCACCGCCGACCCGTAGCGGGAGTACTCGGCCGCGGTGGCGTTGGCCGCTACTTCCATGCCGTTGAGGATCTGGCTCGCCAGCAGTCCGCCACCGGTGGCGTCGAACGCAAGCGTCGCGGATGTCGCTTTCAGCGCTTCGGTGAGATCTGCCGTAAAGGTCGGCGATGCCGAGTTCAAAACATGCACCGCACCGAGGGATCTCAGCAGCTCCTCCTGGTCCGGTTTGCGGACGATGTTCACGAGCTGCACCCCGTCCGCGGCGCAGAGCTTGACGAGCATCTGGCCGAGATTCGACGCGGCGGCGGTGTGCACCAGAGCGGAATGACCCTCGCGCCGCATCGTTTCCAGCATCCCCAGGGCCGTCAACGGATTGACGAACGACGACGCTCCGTCCTTCGCCGTTGCCCCGTCGGGCAGGACGAGACAGGCGGCAGCGTCAATCGCTCGGTATTGCGCGTACATGCCGCCGCCGGCGATCCCCACCGTTTTCCCGAGCAGTCCCTGGGCCGCTGTGGACGACCCCGCGACCACGACGGTGCCCGCGCCCTCGTTGCCTACAGGAAGCGGTGTGTCGAGTCGCGCCGAAAGCCCTCTCAAGGCGCCCGCTGCCAATGATGCGGTGACGGTGGGGCGCTCGGGTGTGCCCGCCACCGCCGCAGTGGTCAGGTCCGCGCCGGCGATTAAGACGCCCAAGTCCGACGGGTTGATCGGCGAGGCTTCCACACGCACCAACACCTCGTTGGCAGCGGGGGTTGGAACGGGGACGTCGTGCAGGGAGAGCTCGAGCGTGCCCTGCGACGTCACCAACGAGCGCAGTTCCAGCGCACTGTCGGGCAAATCTGCGGTCA
Organism: uncultured Actinomycetota bacterium; assembly: GCA_963715905.1. Classification (GTDB taxonomy): domain Bacteria; phylum Actinomycetota; class Actinomycetes; order Mycobacteriales; family Mycobacteriaceae; genus Mycobacterium. The sequence goes on along the minus strand of CAVQSX010000007.1, from coordinate 62,901 downwards.
TGGATGGTGCCTCATTCCTGTTGTGGATGTGCCGTCACCGGTACCAACTCACAGTGCGGCCACAAATCTTCCCCGGTGGCGGCAGTCCGACACAGCGAGGTAGCGTTTTGAGGAGTCTTCGTTAGCGGGGCAAAGGACTAGAAAATGAGCGAGCTCTACTGGGGTTATCTGACAATAGCCGCTTTAGCGCTGGCATTGGTGTTGGCTTTTATCGGCTCTCTGTACGTAAGACAACTGGAGAGGCGACCCACTCTTCCTATAAGCGAACAAATTGGAAGTGCTAAATCGGTTATCAAGAAGGTGCGCAAACGCGAGCCGATGTCGACCGATGAGTTGGTATATGCGAAGCAGCTCGTCGCCGATCGTGGGGCCATCAGGGCGGTGTGCATACCCGGGGCGTTGTTCATGCTCGGCTGCTTTTTTGTATTTGGCAGCCTCTACCACTTACACGGAGCGACGCCCTCCGAGCGAACATTCCTCGGGGTGATACCCATGCTCACATCCACGAACTTGGCCATCCAACTTCGCCGCCATGCGCTATTGAAACGGCGTCTGCGAAAAGCGGCTTGACGCTGGACGGCACTGGCACGTTGCGATGGGCACGTGCTGGACGCACGCTTACTGTTGGCGTTCCGGCGCGGTGCCGATAGTCTTACGGTCATATACCTATTGGGCACATGACCGTCTACTATCTGGATCGCGTTCGGCCGGAGCCGGGGGGCGAGAATACGATGTTTCGATCGGGTTCCGAAAGGTGATCCAGTGAGCCGTCGTTTGACCACCAGGACTGTCTTGGAGCGGGTCTGGATGCCACTGGTTGCCGTCGTTGCCGTTGGCGTGGGCTTGCTGTGCATGTGGAAAGTGCATCAGTTCTCCGAACCGGAGCCGGTCATCACCGTCAATGGTCCGCAGGCACCTGACGAGTTCAATCTCAAGCGAATCACATACGAGGTGTTCGGCTCCGTCGGCGACGGCGGGAAGCTCGTTTACGTGGACATCGACGGTCATCCGCATCAGGTTGATATCACAACTCTGCCGTGGTCCCATACCGAGACAACCACGCTCACAGTGGCGTCCGGCAGCATCTCGGTGCACGTTCAGGGCGGCCAGGTGGGCTGCCGGATGCTGGTCGACGGCGTGATCCGCGACGAACAATCGGATAATCACGAGAACGCGGACGTCGAGTGCCGGGTGAAATCCGCATGAGCGAGCATCGCGTCGATGAGCCCCGTGTTGACGAGCCTCGGGTGAAACGTCCTTTCGTCCCCCGAATGGTCCGTACCTTTTCGATACCGATCATCTTCTTTTGGGGTTTACTCTCGGTCTCGACGAACACCTTTATGCCGCAAGTAGAACGGGTCGCGGAAGAACTCGCCGGGCCGATGGTCCCGCACTACGCACCGTCACAGCGGGCACTGCTACACATCGGCGAAAAGTTTCACGAATCTAATTCGACCAACTTGACCATGGTGGTGTTCGAGGCGACGAACCGACCACTGGGAGACCAGGACCACCGGTACTACGACGATCTGATGCGTCGCCTCCAGCAGGACACCCGGCACGTGCAATACGTGATGGATTTGTGGGGCAAACCGTTCACCGCAGCGGGGGCGCAAAGCGTGGATGGCAAATGCACTTATGTGCTACTGCGTCTGGCCGGCGATATCGGCCAGATTGAGGCGAACGCGTCCGTGGACGCGGTCCGCGACATCGTCGCGAAGGACACCCCGCCACCCGGGCTCAAGGTCTACGTCAGCGGGGCGGCTCCGCTGGCCTCCGACACGCTCCAAATTGCCAATGCCAGCCTGAACAACGTCACGATCGTGACGATCATCCTCATCGTCGTGCTGTTGCTGCTGGTGTACCGTGCTCCTTCCACCCTGTTGGTACCCCTGCTCGGAGTCCTCATCGAGATGCTCGTAGCGAAGGGCGTTATCTCAACCCTCGGGCATCTCGGATACATCGAGCTGTCGTCATTCGCCGTGAACATCGTCATCGCGCTAACCCTGGGCGCGGGAACGGATTACGGCATCTTTTTGATGGGTCGCTATCACGAAGCCCGGCAAGCCGGTGAAAGCCGGGAGGACAGTTTCTACATCGCCTACCGAGGCGTTACGCCCATCATCATCGGCTCAGGACTGACGATCGCCGGCGCGTGTTATTGCTTGACGTTCGCGCGCCTGAACTACTTCCACACCATGGGGCCGGCCGTCGCTATCAGCATGCTGTTCACCATCGCGGCAGCGATGACTCTCGGTCCAGCGATATTGACGGTGGGCAGCCTCTTCGGGATGTTCGACCCGAGGCAGGCGGCGAAGGCGCATCTGTATCGGCGGATCGGAGCGAGCGTGGTGCGCTGGCCGGTGCCGATCCTGGCGGCCAGTTCGGCCGTCGTCATGATCGGGGCGGTCTTCGTCCCGACGTACCAGCAGAATTACGACGACCGTCAGTACCAACCAGCCGACGCGCCAGCCAATCTGGGTTTTTTGGCGGCTGACCGGCACTTCCCGAAGAGCAAGCTGTTTTCCGAGATGCTGATGGTCGAAAGCGATCATGACATGCGCAATTCGGCCGACTTCATCTCCTTGGACCGGGTTGCCAGGGCTCTGATTCGCCTGCCTGGAGTGGCCATGGTGCAAGGCATGACCCGGCCCCTGGGCCGGGCGCTCGAACACGCCAGCATTCCCTACTTGTTCACCACACAGGGCAGCGGCAACGGTCAACAGCTCCCGTTCAATAGAGAGCAAAACTCCAATACCGACCAGCAGGCAGATATCCAGGCGCACTCTGTCGGGGTCTTGCGGAAAGAGATCGGCTTTTTCCAAAAGGTGTCGGACGAGTTGCACCAGACGGTCCTGACCGTTGAGGATCTGCAAAATGTCACCAATGAGATGAATGCGGAAGTCTCAAACCTCGATGATTTCTTCCGTCCGATCAAAAGCTACTTTTATTGGGACACACACTGTTTCGACGTTCCGGTTTGCTGGACATTCAGATCGGTATTCGACACGCTCGACCACATCGACAAGTTGGCCGAGGATATCAAGTACGCGAAAATCTCTCTTGCAGAGGTCGACAAGGCCTTCCCGCAGATCATCGCGCAGCTGAAAGCCACGGCTGACGACACCGAAGCCCTGCAGGGGAAGCTGGTCAACAGTTACGGTTCAGCGGATCTGCAGTCCCTTGCGACCGACCAGACCTTCGACGACTTGATCAACGTCGGGAACGACTTCGACAAGTCCCGCAGCGACGACTTCTTCTACATCCCGCACGAGGGTTTCGACAACGATGACGTCAAGACGGGCATGAAGTTGATGATGTCACCGGACGGCAAAGCTGCCCGGTTCATCGTCACCCACGAGGGTGACGCCATGGGCCCTGAAGGGGTGGAGCATGTCGAAAAATTCCCTGAGGCGATAAAGACGATCTTGAAAGAGACCTCGTTGGCCGGCGCGAGGGTCTACATCGGGGGCTCGGGATCGAACGACAAGGACATCAAGGAATACGCGATGTCCGATCTGTTGATCGCGGCTATCGCCGCGTTCGTGCTGATCTTCCTGATCATGCTGTTCATCACGCGGAGTTTGGTGGCGGCCTTGGTCATTCCCGGGACGGTGGCCTTCTCCTACGCCGGGGCGTTCGGGTTGTCCATCCTCGTCTGGCAGCATCTGATCGGCCTGCACCTGCACTGGCTCGTCCTACCGCTGACGTTCATCATCCTGGTGGCGGTCGGGTCGGACTACAACCTGCTACTGATCAACAGGGTCAAAGAAGAGATTCACGCCGGGCTGCACACCGGGCTCATCCGCGCGCTCGGCAGCACCGGCGGTGTGGTGACGTCCGCGGGTTTGGTGTTCGCGTTCACCATGCTGGCGATGCTCACCAGCGATCTCAGAACCATTGGCCAGGTGGGTTCGACCGTGTGCATCGGCCTGCTGCTCGACACGCTGATCGTGCGTTCTTTCGTGGTGCCGTGCATACTCCGCATCCTGGGGCCGTGGTTCTGGTGGCCGACCCTGGTGCGGTCCCGTCCGCTGCCGCAGCGTGAAGTTACGCCGGTTTAGAAACGTCCCACGCCCGCAGGCACGCGCGCGTCCGCTGCCCTCCGTCGGTCGACGGGTCGAACGGGATAGCGACGAATTCGTCGACGCCCGCGTCCCGAAGCTCGTCGAGGTGGCGGCAGACCGTGGACTCGTCGCCGATCAGCGCAGCGTCCTCCGGGCCGGCGAAGCCCTCTCTATCGAGCATCGCGCGATACGAGGGCAGGTGGCCATACATCGCGAACTGCTGAGCGGCCAGTGACCGGGCCGCGTCGACATCGTCTGTGACGCTGACTGGCAACGCGGCGGCCACCGCGACCCACCCGTCCGCGCGGCCCGCGTCGGCGGCTGCGCCACGCAGCGTGGGTCCGACGTGTTCGCGCAGCGTCTTCGGGCCCGTCATCCACGTGAGGGTTCCGGCGGTGCGCCGGCCGGCGACCCGCAACATCTGCGGGCCCAGCGCGGCGATGTACACCTGGGGCGTCGGGGCGTTCGGGATCTGCAGCGCTCCTCTGGTGGTGACCATCTCGCCCGGCGCGTCGGCAGGTTCCTTCGCGAGGAGGGGCAGCAGGCCGTCGAGGTACTCGGACATCCGCTTTACCGACTTGTCCCACGAGATGCCCCACATGCCCTCGGTGACCGCCCGGTGCGTGACGCCAATACCCAACGTGAATCGTCCGTCGCCAATGATGTTTAGAGTGAGGGCCCGTTGGGCGAGCAGCGACGGATGCTGGTTTTGGATCGGCACCACGCCACTGGCCACTTCGATGTCGGGAACTTCACGTAACGCGGCGGCCAAGACGGTCAGCAGGTCGGCGTCGAAAGGCATCTGAGTGAACCACAGCCGAGCGAATCCTTCGTCGCGTGCTTGGGCCAGCTCGCGGATACAGGTTTCGATCGGCGAGCTGTTGTTGAGGTTAGTTATCAGGCTTATTCGCATGGATTGACCTTTCGCGGTGGGTGGAGTGCGTCGTGTGGGCGGCGAGGTGCTCGAGGAGCATGGCGGAGAACTCGGCGGCTGCCAGCTCGGGGATCCAATGGCCGATCTCCTCAATGACCTCGAAACGATAGGGTGCGTCGACGTGACGGCCGGTGAGCTCGGCGCCTTCGCGCGCGATGGCCACGTCCTCGGGCGACCATACAAACAACGTCGGAACCGTGATGTCGGGAAGCCCCATCGTTGTGAAATCGTAGGCCCGGTACCAGTTCAGTGCGGCGCGCATCGCCTCGCGCTCCCCCAGAACAGCGATGTGCGGCTCGGTGTCGAATCCTTCGAGGCCGCTGGCGTTGAAAGCGAATCGGAGGAAATCCACCCCCATCCCGTCCTCGGAACCCAGCCTCTTCATCTCGGGCAAATAAGCCGACCGCTGTGGCTGGTCGCTCGACGGGTCGGCAAACGCCGCGGCCCAGGCGCTCGGATGAGGGACGGAAACAACCGTCAGGGTCTCGAGCCGCTGTGGGTGGGCAGCGGCCACATGCCAAGCGACGATTGCACCCCAGTCGTGGCCAACGAGATGGAACGTGCTGGCGCCAAGGCTATCTACCATGCCGATGACGTCATCGACGAGCCGGTCGACGGAGTATTCCTCGATCCCCTCCGGTCGCGCGTCAGGCGAGTAGCCACGCTGTTCGGGCGCCACCGCACGATATCCGGCCGCCGCCAGCGCGTCGATCTGGTCGTGCCATTCCCACGAGGACTGAGGGAAGCCGTGCAGCAGGAGCACGAGCGTCCCGTCGGATGGTCCCGCGCTCCGCGCGGGAAACGTGTACGGACCGACTGCAAGCTCGAGGCTGTAGCCAGGCTTCACGTCGTTCTCCTGCTGTCTCGTCCGCGCGTCGTCGTACGGTCCGGACTACAACCTACTGTTGACCGCTCGGATCAAAGAAGTGGAGACGCCGGATTGACCACCGGCCTGATCGCGCGTTCGGCAGCGTCTTGGAGCAGGATTAAGTCAGGAGTGGGTTCGGGGCATGTATTTGCGGGCAGTAAGACTGCGTCGCCGTACCGACCAAATAGCCTGTGCCTGAGTCACTTAACCCCAGTGCTTTTTTCACATCGGCGATAGTTTGTTCCTGCGTCGCCCCGTCGGACCAGTCCTTACAAACGGCATGCCCCACACTTACCATGGTTTGCTCCGGGCCGTTTGCCCAGCTGATTCCTCCCTGGGTCAGCGCCTGCAGGAAAATGTCATCCGTCTGGTCGGCATTCGCGATGGGGACCGCGACGACGCTAGCGCCGAGAATGGCGGCAACCGTGCCGGTCAGCCGTGTCACATTCTTCATTCGAGGACTCCTCCGTGTGCGAAGCTTCGTTCGGTCGACCTTCGTGCACACTAGGCGTGTCTGCTGGTTGGGTTGGCAGGCTCATAGTTTTGTGAGGCGATCGGCGGTGCATGATCGAGAAAATCCTCGCAATTGTGGCCCGCACCGCCTACGAGGTGCGACACTATTGCCCGTAAGGCGATGACGACGTAGGAAGCCGGTGTGAATCCGGCGCGGTGCCGCCACTGTCATCGGGGAGCGAACCTCATATGCCACGGCCACAGGCTGGAAGGCGAGGCGAGCGGCGATCCGAGAGCCAGGACACTCGCGTCATTGCATCCTGCTAGCCCGGGGCGACGCACCCTGGAGAGAGCTTGGCCGCCAAATGGCGCTGCATGCCGTACCCAGCGATCGCGGTATCCCCTGCGCAGAAGCGCTAACAGGCAGGTGCCCGTGACCGCCCCGATCTGGATGGCCGCACCGCCGGAGGTGCACTCGGCGCTGCTGAGCAGCGGGCCGGGACCCGGTCCATTGCTGGCAGCGGCCCAATCCTGGAACTCGTTGAGCACCGCCTACGCCGAGACGGCCGCTGAATTGGCCGCGCTGCTGGCGAGCACGCAGGCTGGGGCGTGGGAAGGCCCGACGGCAGCGGCGTACGCGGCCGCGCACTCCCCGTATCTGGCGTGGCTGACGGAAGCCTCTGCGAACAGCGCAGTGACCGCGGCCCGACAGGAAGCCGCTGCCACCGCGTACACCGCGGCACTCGCGGCGATGCCGACCCTGCCCGAATTGGCTGCCAACCACGCCACCAACGCCGTATTGCTGGCCACGAATTTCTTCGGGATCAACGCCATCCCGATCGCGGTCAACGAAGCCGACTATGTACGGATGTGGATCCAGGCCGCGACCGTGATGACCAGCTATCAGGCGGTCGCCTCTGCGGCGGTAGCGGCCTCGCCGCAGACCCCGGCGGCGCCGCAGATCGAAAAGACCAACCCCGCATCGGTCGTGTCCGACTTGGGGAACAGGATCTTCAACTGGCTGGAATCGTTGCCGCTCCCCCCGACACGGAGAACGAGGTCTATCAGTGGTTGGAGAACATTGGTTTCATCAACTACTGGAACAATTATTTAGAACCTTTGAGCAACGTGTTTTTCAATAGCCCCTACTTTCAAGGGATATTTTCGGGGTTTGACCCTTACCTGCCGCTCCTCGGCAATCCGCTTATCTTCTTCAGCCCGTCCAACATCGCGTTCGCCCTGGGCTACCCGCTGGACATTGGTTCGTATGTCGCCTTTCTGTCCGAAACATTCTCGTTTATCGCACTGGATCTGACAGCCGCGGTCGCGACGGGAAATCCTGCGACGATTGGTTTCACCGTCCTGTTCACGACCGTGGAAGCTGTTGGCACGATCATCACCGACACAATCGCGTTGCTAAAGACTCTCCTCGAGCAATTTATTGTGCTGCTAATCCCGGCTATTACGCCCTTGGTGACTGCGAGTTTGGCGTCCTTGGGCGCCGGCGCTGCGCTGTCACCGGCCGCCGGCCTCAGCGGCTTGGCGGGGCTGGCCGCCATACCGCCGCCCGTCCCCCCACCGATCCTGCCGCCCGTTGCGGCGCTTGCCCCCAGCATCCCGACCCCCACGTCGGCGCCGGTGCCGGCTCCCGCGGCGGCGCAGGCGTCGGTCCCCATGGGCGGCCCACCGCCGCCGCCCACGCCTGCGCCGCCGACGGGCACCGGTGCGGGCGTGGGCATGAACATGGGTATGGGCATGGGCACGGGAATGGAGAATTACGGCTACCTGGTGGGCGACCTCAGCGCGGCCGCCACGAGGGCGGCCGGCTTCGGCGCCCGAAAGTCGGCACCGGTAGCCGGGGAGGCAGAGGCCGCTGTGGTAGCGGCGACGAGCCAGGAGCCGGCCCAAAGACAGCGGCGCCGGCGACCCAAGACGCAAATGCTCGGACGCGGCTATGAATACATGGATCTGGAAGACGAAGGCACTTCGGAAGGCGGCGAACGGGTCTCGGCTACGGGCGCGGGGATCCAGGGTTTCGCCGGAACCGCCGCCAAGGCCGGTGCAGGGCAGGCGGCGGGTTTGGCGACGCTGGCCGACGATGCGCTTGGCAGTGGCCCGCGGATGCCGATGATGCCGGGGACCTGGGGCGCCGAATCGGCCCCCGACCTACCTGACGAGACAGAGTAATCTGCCCCGTCAAAGCAGTGTTAGCGTCATCGGCGTGACCCTCAAAGACATCCCTCTGACCACCCTCGACGGGAAGCCGACCACGCTAGCCGAATTATCGGACGGCGCAACGCTTGTCGTGAACGTCGCCTCCAAATGCGGACTTACTCCGCAGTACACGTCGCTGGAGAAGCTGGCCAAGGACTACGGCGACCGTGGCCTGACCGTCGTCGGCGTCCCGTGCAACCAGTTTATGGGCCAGGAACCGGGGACGGCCGACGAGATCCAGGAGTTCTGCTCGACGACCTACGGGGTGACCTTCCCGCTATTGGCGAAGGTCGACGTCAACGGCGATGACCGTGACCCGCTGTATGCGGAGTTGACCAAGGCCGCCGATTCCGATGGCGCCGCGGGCGACATTCAGTGGAACTTCGAGAAGTTTCTGGTCGCGCCCGACGGTGCGGTGGTCAATCGGTTTCGGCCCCGGACCGAACCGGATGCGCCCGAGGTCATCAGCGCCATTGAGGCCGTGTTGCCCCGATAAGCTGCGCGCCCCTGCACGGTCACCGACGATCCAGGTGAGCTCGCCGCGTCCACCGCGGCCAGGATCTCGGGCACCTCGCTGCGGGTGGTGTAGTTGGGGTGCACGTCGATCCAGCGGATCACTCCGGCGTCATCGACCACCACCGTCGTGGGCATCGGCAACTTCCGACCGCCGCCAACGTTGTGCTCGGCCAGGTCCAAACCCGCTTGCCCAACCCGGGGTGCGCGGGCTGCGGCACGACCCCACAGCGACTACGCGGGGTGCAGCGCGAATACCGGGTGATCGGCGGGGTCGGGCAGCTTCTCGAAGTAGCCCTCGACCACCTTTCCGGCCTTTGCTTTGTACGCGTCCAGGATCGTCCCCCTGTCCTGCACGGGCGTCTCGGTGGCGACGTAGTGGCCCGTGCCGGCCTTCGTCGCTAGGCTCACCTCTGGGTATGCCCGCACGTTCTTCACCCACTGGGATTCGCCGCGGGTGGACACCAGATACCTGACTCCGTCTACCTCAACCGTGACAACGGGGATCTTCTGGGCTTCCTTGGTGCTGCGTTTCGTCAGGGTCAGCGTCTCGACGTTGCTCATCCCGGTCGCCATGGCGATCGGGTTGAAGATCTTGGCGGTGAACCACGGGGGCTTGAGATAGGCCATAAACATAGTTTGGTCGATGGTCGTCGTAATGTCCCGTGTTCCGCTGCACTTTGGTTGGCCGGCAAGCAACACGTGCTGGTCGAGTTGGGACACGGCAGCCATAGCGCGGCTGGCCCGATCGCCGAGGACCGTCGCTCACACCCGGTATGAAAACGGCCCCCAGAGAAGTCTCCGAGGGCCATTTCCGCTTGTAGCGGGGACAGGATTCGAACCTGCGACCTCTGGGTTATGAGCCCAGCGAGCTACCGAGCTGCTCCACCCCGCGTTGGTAAATACCAGGTTACCGAACATGTACGAAGGTCACCAAATCGCGCGTCGACCAGGGCTTGCCGTTGCGCTATTCGGGCCAGGTGTTGTTGAGGATGGTGTCCACGAAGTTGTCGCGGACGAATGTCGGGTCGAAGCGCTCGAGCACGTCATCGTTGCAAGTGCCGGATGTGGTCTGCGGCCGATGCTTCATCCCGTCGTTGAAAGCGGTCAGGATGCGCTGCTTGAAGTCGGGGCGCGGGTGGGCGGCGGTGACAGCGGCAAGCGCCTCGGGAGCGAGGTCGTCGCGCCCGATGCCCAGGACGTCGGTTTCGACACCAGCTGTCACCAAGGCGATTTCGGGTTCCAGGAATTCGGGCACGCCGGGAGTGGTGTGCAACGCGATGCTCAGCCACACCTTTTCGGCATCGGCCTTATCTACGCCACGCTCGAGCAGGAAATCGCGTGCCGCGTTGGCGCCGTCGACCTCGAAGCGCACTATGGACGTCCGATAGCGCTCGGTGAGGCCCAGGTCGTGAAACATCGCCCCCACGTAAAGCAACTCCAGATCTGGTTGCAGCCCGCGGCGGCGGCCCTGCAGCGCGCCGAAGAGGAAGACCCGGCGGGAATGGTTGAAGAGCAATTCGGTTTCGGACGCGCGAATGAACTCGGTGGCCTCACGGACCAGTGGGGTGTCAGGTATGCCGATCCCGGCGATGGTGTCAGTCGACTGGGTGACCATGATCTCGTCTCCTTGGCCGGGCGATCCAGGTAGGCCTATAGGCGAAGCGGCTACCTACTTGGCATTGTTGAACTTGGTGATGGCGTCGTCAAGCCGCTGCAGCGCGGAACCGTATGCGGCGAAATCGCCCCGCTTTTGCGCGTCACGCGCCGCGCCGATCGCCGTCTGGATGTCCTGCAGCGCGGCGGCTTTAGCGGGTGACAGCGCGGCCGATCCGTCGGGAGCCGGCGGCGCGGCAACCGGCGCCGGGGGCGATCCCGGTGTCCCGGCCGGCGTCGGCGGGCTCGCCGCCGGGATCGGGGGTGCGCCCGCCTCGGTGGGTTCGATTCCAGTGGCGGCCGCACCGGCGCCAGGCCCGAAAAGCCCAGTGAGTGCGTCGCCCACCGTGGGGCCGTAGCCGATCTTGTCGTTGTACATCATCGCCACCCGGATCAGGCGCGGGTAGGACGAGGCGGCGTCGCTGGCTCCTGGAGAGGCAAAGACGGGTTCGACGTAGAGCAGCCCGCCCTGGGCCACCGGCAGCGTCAGCAAGTTGCCCCAACGGATCCGGTTCTGATTGTCGCGTCCGATAACACCGAGGTCCTGGGACACCGCCGGATCAGTGGTGATCGCGTTATTGGCCAGCTTCGGACCATTGACCTGGCCGGGGATGGTCAGCACCGTGATCTTGCCGTACGTCGCGGGATCAGAACTGGCGCTGATGTAGGCGGCCAGATAATCACGCTTGAACCTGTTCATCGCCGTGGTCAACTGGTATGAGGACGAGTTGTCTTGCTTGGCAATGTTTTTCGCGACAATATAGTATGGCGGCTGATAGCTGCTGGCGGTTGGATTCGGGTCCAGGGGCACGTCCCAGAAGTCGGAGGTGGAGAAGAACGTCACCGGGTCGTTGACGTGATATTTAGCCAGCAACATCCGCTGCACCTTGAACAGGTCTTCGGGGTAGCGAAGATGCTCCGCGAGCTCGGGCGTGATGTCGCTCTTGGGTTTTACGGTCCCCGGGAAAACCTGCATCCAGGCTTTGAGCACCGGATCCTGTTCGTCCTGCTGATAGAGCGTGACGGTGCCGTCATAGGCGTCCACGGTGGCCTTCACCGAATTACGGATGTAGGAAACCTGCTTATCGGGACCCAAATGGTTGAACGCCACCTCGGTCGAGTCGGCGGTCGCCGACTCCAGGGAGGTGAGTTCGGAATACGGGTAATTGTCCAATGTGGTGTAGCCATCGATGATCCACACCAGCCGCTTGTTGACGATCGCCGGGTACACGGCACTGTCGGTTGTCAGCCAGGGCGCCACCGCCTCGACCCGCTGCGCCGGATCACGATTGAACAGAATTCTGCTGTTCGAGCCAATCACGTTGGAGAACAGAAAGTTTCGCTCGGCGAATTTGGCCGCGAAAACGCTTCGGGATATCCAGCTGCCGACCGGAACTCCGCCGCCGCCGGTGTAGGTGTAGTTCTTGGTTTCGGTGTTCGTCTCGTAGTCATATTCCCGGTCGGCACCATTGCGCCCGACAATGGCGTAGTCGGCGGGCGTGTTCGAGATGACCGGCCCGTAGTAGATACGCGGCTGGTCCAGCGGCGCAGGCCCGTCGGACACCACCCCGCCGTTGGCTCCAACGGCGTTCACCAGGAACTCCGGGTACCCGCCGTTCTGGTTGGGGTCGTTGGCGATGCCGCGCACGGTGTTAGCCGGCGACGCGATGAACCCGTTGCCGTGGGTGTAGACGGTGTGACGGTTGATCCAGTCACGCTGGTTATCGATCAGCCGGTCCGGATTGAGTTCGCGGGCCGCGACGACGTAGTCGCGCAACGAGCCGTTGTGATCGAGGTAGCGGTCGATGGACAGCTGGTCCGGGAAATAGTAGAAGTTCTTGCCCTGCTCGAACTGGGTGAACGCCGGGCTGACGATCGTTGGGTCGAGTAGCCGGATGTTGGATGTGGTCGCACGGTCCGCCGCGACCTGCTGGGCGGTCGCCTGCCCGTCGCCGGTGTAATTGCGATAGGTCACCACGTCGGTGGTCAGGCCGTACGCTTGCCGCGTCGCAGTGATGCTCCGCAGGATGTATTCGCTTTCCTTCTGAGCGGCATTGGGTCTCACGCTGATCTGCTCGACGATCAACGGCCAACCGGCACCCACGATCAACGACGACAACAGCAGCAACACCAGACCGATGGCTGGAATCCGCAAGTCCCGCAGGACGATCGCGGAGAACACCGCGGCTGCGCAAATCACCGCGATCGCCATCAAGATCAGCTTCGCCGGTAACACGGCGTTGATGTCGGTGTAGCCGGCTCCGGTGAAGGGCTTGCCGCCACGCGTATGAGACAGCAGCTCATAGCGGTCCACCCAATAAGCAACGGCTTTCAGCAACACCAGCACGCCTACCAGGGTGACCAGCTGAATCCGCGCTGAGCGACTCAGCGCGCCGGCACGCCCCGACAGCCGGATGCCACCAAAGATGTAGTGCGACAAGATGTTCGCCAGAAAAGCCAGAAACACCGCGACGAACAGGTAGCTGAGCACCAGCCGATAGAACGGCAGGTCAAATGCGTAGAATCCGAGGTCTTTGCCGAACTGGGGGTCCCTGATCCCGAATTCCGAGCCGTGCAAGAACAACTGGATGCGTACCCAGTAGCTCTGTGCGACGGTGCCGGCCAGCAGGCCGATCGCGGCCGGGATACCAAAGCCCACCAGTCGTAGTCGTGCCAACACGGCGGTGCGGTAGCGCGCAACAGGATCGGCTTCGTTACTCGGGACAAAGACCGGGCGCGTGCGGTACGCGATCGCGAGCCCCGCGAACACGACGCCGCCGACCAGCAGACCCGCGACCGCAAACACCACGATGCGGGTGACCAGCACGGTGGTGAACACCGAACGGTAGCCGAGCTCACCGAACCACAGCCAGTCGACGTACGCGTCGACCATCCGCGGACCGGCAAGGAGCACAACGATCAATCCCAGTGCGATCATGATCAGAGTCCGACTGCGCCGAGTCAGCCTCGGCATTCTTGCGGTGGGCCGCATCCCCACTGGCTACGCTCCCTGATCAACTGGCTGGCTTGGATTGGCCGGGTCTTAGCCGGCGACGGTCACAACTCTACGCATCGCCGCCCGATTGCCCGCTAGCAACTTGGGGCCTGGCCTCCCGATGTGATCGCGTGTAGCGCATCCACCGCCTGGGTGAGGGTCTCGACTTTCACCAGACGCAAGCCGGACGGATTGTCCGAACTCGCCTCATAGCAGTTTTTCGCGGGCACCAGAAAGACCGTGGCGCCGGCCTCGTGGGCAGCGGCCATCTTGTGTGTGATGCCGCCGATCTGGCCCACTTTGCCGTCGGCGGAGATCGTGCCGGTCCCGGCGATAAAGGTCGACCCGGCCAAGTCACCGGTGGTCAGCTTGTCGACGACCGCCAGGCTGAACATCAATCCGGCGGAGGGCCCGCCGACGTTGGCGAGGTTGAAGTCGACCGCGAACGGCGCCCACGGCGCATCAAGCACGGCGACGCCCAGGAAGCCGTAGTCGCGGTCCTTGTTTGTGCCCAACGTGATCTGCGTAACGCCGGCCGGCTCGTTCTTGCGGCGAAAATCGATCGTCACCACGTCACCGGGCTTGGTGGCTTTGAGCAAACCCGTGAACTGCTCGACATTGGCCACCGGGGTGCCGTTGACCGCGTCCAGTGCGTCGCCGGATTTCAGCTTGCCCGCCGACGGACCCGGATCGGTCACCGTCGCGACCGTCACCGCCGCCGGATATTTCAGGTACCCCAGGGCCGCATACGCCGCGCTGTCCTCGGACTGTTTGAAATCTGCGTTGTTCGCCTTATCGACGTCCTCCCGCGACTTGCCCGGCGGGTAGACGAGGTCGCGCGGAACCAATTGTTCTTGCCCGGAGAGCCACAGCGCCAAGGCCTCCCCCAAGCTCAGATCGTCGCGCTCGGAGACGGTCGTCATGTTCAGGTGGCCCGTCGTCGGGTGGGTCTGGGTGCCCTCGATCTGTACAACCTGCTTGCCGTCGACATCACCGAGCGTGTCGAAGGTAGGACCCGGACCCAGTGACACAAACGGCACCGTCACCACGGCGAGCAACACGCCGAATACCAGGATCGGCACCAGCGCGACCAGCAAGGTCAGAATCCGCCTGTTCACGCCGACAACACTAGACGGGGCCGCCCCGGGGCCCGTTCAGCTATTAGCTTGACCGCGGATAGCACGTTCTGGCCCGCTATGAGTACCGTTGACGTTATGGCTGACCTGCCTTTCGGCTTCTCCCCCGGAGACGACGATCCGGACCGCGACCAACACGGGAAGAAGGATCGCGAGGCCGGTTCGGGCGCCTCAGACCCGCTGGGCGCGTTCGGCATCGGTGGCGACTTCGGCATGGGCGACTTGGGCCAGATTTTCACCCAGCTGGGTCAGATGTTCAGCAACTCAAGTTCCGTGATGGCCGGCGGCAAGCAGGCGGGACCGGTCAACTACGAACTGGCGCGGCAGGTGGCATCGAGTTCGATCGGATTTGTGGCGCCTATCCCGGCCACGACCACCGCGGCGATCATCGATGCCGTCCATCTCGCCGACACCTGGCTGGACGGGGTTACCGCGTTGCCCGCGGGCACCAGCAAGGCAGTGGGCTGGAGCCCCAGCGACTGGGTAGACAACACCCTGGAAATCTGGAAGCGGCTGTGCGACCCCATGGCACAGCAGATCTCGACGGTATGGGCATCGGCGTTACCCGACGACGCCAAGAACATGGCCGGCCCGCTGCTTTCGATGATGTCGCAGATGGGCGGTATGGCGTTCGGCTCGCAGCTGGGCCAGGCCCTGGGCAGGTTGTCGCGTGAAGTGCTGACCTCCACCGATATCGGCCTGCCGCTCGGCCCCAAGGGCGTGGCCGCGATACTGCCGGATGCCGTTGAAGCCTTCGCCGCCGGACTCGAGCTGCCGCGTAGCGAGATTCTGACATTTCTGGCCGCGCGCGAAGCCGCCCACCACCGGCTGTTCAGCCACGTGCCGTGGCTGTCCAGCCAGTTGCTCGGGGCCGTGGAGGCCTACGCCACGGGTATGAAGATCGACATGAGCGGAATCGAGGAGCTGGCGCGCGACTTCAATCCGGCGTCGCTGTCCGATCCCGCGGCCATCGAAAACCTGCTCGGACAGGGAGTATTCGAGCCCAAGGCGACCCCGGCGCAGATGCAGGCGCTGGAGCGGTTGGAGACGCTGCTCGCACTCATCGAGGGGTGGGTACAGGTGGTGGTGACCGCGGCCCTGGGCGACCGGATTCCGGGCGCGGCCGCGCTCGGCGAGACACTGCGCCGACGCCGGGCCAGCGGCGGTCCGGCCGAACAAACCTTCGCGACGCTCGTCGGCCTGGAGCTGCGGCCACGCAAGCTGAGGGAGGCCGCCGCGCTGTGGGAGCGGCTGACCGAGGCCGCCGGCGGGGACGCGCGCGACGCCATTTGGCAACACCCGGATCTACTGCCTCGCGCGGAGGATCTCGACGACCCGGCCGGCTTCATCGACCGAGTCGTCGGCGGCGACACCAGTGGTATCGACGAGGCCATTGCCAAGCTCGAGGAAGACGGCCAGGACGGCTCTGTGGATAACGGTCCTGGGGATAACTGACCGAGGCACTCGAGGCACAGCGCTATCGAGTAGCCGGCTACTTAGTCCGCTCGGTGTCAGACCCGTCATACTTATGGCTCTCTTCATCCTCCAACAATTGGCAGTTGGATTAGGAGGCCATGATGTCTTATGTCTTGGCAGCTCCCGAGATGCTGTCGGCAGCCTCGACTGATGTGGCGACTATCGGCTCGTCGCTGAGCGCCGCTCACGCGGCTGCAATGCCCCCGACCACCGCGGTGATCACCGCCGCTGGGGACGAGGTGTCGGCGGCGATCGCGTCGCTGTTTTCCAGTCACGCCGAGCAGTTTCAGGCGCTCAGCGCCGAGGCGGCCGTGTTTCATGAACAATTTGTGCAGGCGTTGAGCGCCGCCAAGGGTGCCTATGCCGCCAGCGAGGCGGCAAATGTGTCCCCGCTGCAGACGCTGGAGCAAGACCTACAGGACCTGGTTTTTTCGCCGTGGAAGACACTGACCGGGCGCCCGCTGTACGGCAATGGCGCCAATGGGGCACCGGGTACCGGGCAGGCTGGCGGTAACGGCGGCTGGCTGTTCGGCAATGGCGGCAACGGCGGGTCGGGGGCTCCAGGTCAGCCTGGTGGGGCTGGTGGGTCGGCGTTTCTGTCTGGCAACGGCGGGGCTGGCGGGGCCGGCGGAGCTGGCACGACCGGCAAAGCCGGCGGTAACGGCGGGGCCGGCGGTAACGGCGGGTCCAACCCCATGTTGGGCGGTGTCGGCGGCGCGGGCGGTGCGGGTGGGGCTGGCGGCGCCGGTGGTGCCGGAGCCGCGGGCGCACCCGGCGCGGCTGGCGGTAGCGCCGGCGCGGGCGGGGCCGGTGGGGCGGGGGGCCACGGTGGCAACGCCGTGAACGGGACTGCCGGGGCCGGCGGGGCGGGCGGCAGCGCTGGCAACGGCGGGGCCGGCGGGGCCGGAGGTTCCGGCGTGGGCTTTGGCGTGGCGGGCGGGGCGGGCGGTAATGGCGGGGCCGGCGGTAGCCCCGGTTCGGGCGGCTCCGGCGGCGAAGGCCCCATCGGCTATAACGCAACGGAATATGGAATCTTCGGTCCCATCGATGGTCCGGACGGCGCGCCCGGCGTGGGCGGTCTCGGCGGGGCCGGTGGGGCCGGCGGCGCCGGTGACAACGGCGCCAACGGCGGTCCCGGAGGCAATGGCGGTGTCGGCTTGGCGGGTGGCCACGGCGGCAACGGCGGCGCGGGTTACGGCGTCAGCGCCAGCGGTGGCATCGGCGGCGCTGGCGGCAACGGCGGGGCCGGTGGCACTGGTAACACCGACGGTGGCACCGGCGGCACCGGCGGCACCGGCGGCAACGGCGGCACCAGCACTGGCACGACTACCACCGGGGGCACCGGGGGCGCTGGCGGCGACGGTGGCGACGGTGGCGACGGCAGCGGCAGCGGAAGCGGCGGCAACGGCGGCAACGCCGGCGACGGCGGCGTTGGCGGCCGCGGCGACACGCCCGGCCCCCCCATCGGCGCCAGTAACACCAACGGCGGCGCCGGTGGCGCCGGTGGCGGCGGCGGTAGCGGCGGTACTGGCGGCATCGGGGGCGCCACCGGCACTGGCGGCTCCGGCGGTAACGCCGGCAGCGGTGGCGCCGGCGGCACCGGCGGTGACGGCGGCGGCAACTACCCCGACGTTGGCGGCGCCGGCGGCACAGGCGGCACCGGCGGCGGCGGAGGCCACGGCGGCGCCGGCGGCGGCGGCGTCACCTGGGGCAACGGCGGCACCGGCGGCGGCGGCGGACACGGCGGCGACGGCGGAACCAGTAGCTTCGGCGACAACGGTGTGGCCGGCGGCAACGGCGGCAACGGCGGCACCGGCGGTAATTCCGGCACCGGCGGTACTGACGGCGCCAGCGGCGTCGGTGGCACTGGCGGCAACGGCAGCAACGGCAGCACCGTCTTTATCCCCGAAGTGCCCGGCAGCAGCGGCGGCGCGGGCGGCAACGGCGGCAACGCTGGTACGGCCGGTACTGGCGGCACCTTCTTGAGCCCTAGCGGCGGCGATGGCGGAGCAGGCGGCAACGGCGGCAACGGCGGCACCGCGACCAACGGCTCCAGAGCCGGCAGTGGCGGCGACGGCGGCAACGGCGGCAGCGGCGGCAGCGGCGACCTCGTCGAGGCTGGCGGCGCCGGCGGCAGCGGCGGCGACGGCGGCACCGCCCACCCGGGCGCGCAAGGCGGCGCCGGTGGCACCGGCGGCACCGGCGGCGCCAGCACCGGCGGCGTCATGACCAACACTGGCGGCGCCGGCGGCGCGGGTGGGACCGGCGGCAACGGCGGCAACGGCGTTGCCGGTACGAGCGCCGACGCACCCTGGACCGGCGGTGACGGCGGGGTCGGCGGCCCGGGTGGAACCGGCGGCATCGCCAGCGGCACCGGGGCTACCGGCGGCAACGGCGGCACGGGCGGCGCGGGTGGCAGCGGCGGCGTCGGTGGCGACGCCTTGCTCGGCTCGGCCTTCACCGGCGGTGGCGGCGGCACGGGCGGAGCCGGCGGCACCGGCGGTAGCGGCGGCAGCACCGACACCGGCGGCACCGGGGGGTCTGGCGCCAGCGGCGGCGAGGGCGGTGGCGGCGGTGACGGCGGCACCGGGTCCACCGGCGGTGTCGGCAGCGGCGGTGGCATGGGCATCAGCGGCCAGGCCGGCTTCGGTCCCAGCGGCAGCACCGGCGGGGGCGGCGGAACCGGCGGAACCGGCGGCGCAGCCGGCACTGGCGGCACCTAGGCCCGGCCGTCCTGTGGATAACTGAGCGAGGCGCCTCCCCGGCTCGTGGCACAGTCTCACCTCATGCCGCGGGCCGCGCCTTCCCTGTATGCACTGGACCCGGCGATGCCGGTGTTGCTGCGACCCGATGGCGCGGTGCAGGTGGGCTGGGATCCGCGCCGGGCTGTGCTGGTGCGCCCACCCTGCGGCCTGACCGCGCCCGAGTTGGCCGCGCTACTGCGGGCCATGCGGTCACCGATACCGATAGCTCAATTGCAGCGACAGGCCGTCGACCGTGGGCTGGCGGACGCCGGCGGTCTGGCGAATCTCGTCGCGCAACTGGTCCGCGCAGGCGTCGCGACCCGTGGCTGCCGGCCATCCCGCGGTCGGGCCGCCTCCATCCGGGTACACGGCCGCGGGCCGCTGTCGGACCTGCTCGTGGAGGCGCTGCGCTGCTCGGGTGCCCGGATTGCGCACAGCAGCCAGCCGCATGCCGCGGTGTCACCCGCCGCCGTGGATCTCGTGGTGCTTGCCGACTACCTGGTCGCCGACCCCCGCATGGTGCGCGACCTGCATAGCCACGGCGTACCCCACCTCGCGGTTCGTGTCCGAGACGGCACCGGACTGGTAGGACCGCTGGTCATCCCCGGCGTGACCAGCTGCTTGGGTTGTGCGGACCGGCACCGTAGCGACCGCGACGCCGCATGGCCTGCTATCGCCGCCCAACTGCGAGACACCATCGGGGTGGCCGACCGGGCCACCTTGCTGGCAACCACCGCGCTGGCTCTCAGCCAGGTGAATCGGGTGATCGCGGCGGTGCGCGGGCACGAGGGTGCCCCTGACCTCGGGCCACCTCAGGCGCTGAACGCAACCCTGGAGTTCGATCTCAACGCCAGTGCCATCGTCGCGCGTCAATGGACCAGGCACCCGTTGTGCTCATGCTGACGATTGTTGCCGGACCGATGCGGTAAAGGCCCAGACGTCGTGGATGATGGGTATGTGTCGGACATCAAACGCGGTCGCGCTGCGCGCAACGCGAAGCTGGCCAGTATTCCCGTCGGGTTTGCCGGTCGGGCGGCGCTCGGGTTCGGGAAACGGCTGACCGGCAAGTCAAAAGACGACGTCCAGGCCGAGCTGCTGGAGAAGGCCGCCAACCAGTTGTTCAACGTCCTGGGCGAGCTCAAGGGTGGCGCGATGAAGGTCGGCCAGGCACTATCCGTGATGGAAGCCGCGATTCCCGAGGAGTTCGGCGAGCCCTACCGCGACGCGCTGACCAAGCTGCAGAAAGACGCTCCGCCGCTGCCCGCCGAAAAGGTGCATCGGGTGCTCGACGCCCAGCTGGGCACCAAATGGCGGGGCCGCTTTGCTTCGTTCGACGACAGCCCGGTGGCGTCGGCCAGCATCGGGCAGGTGCACAAGGCGGTGTGGTCCGATGGCCGCGACGTAGCCGTCAAGATCCAGTATCCGGGAGCCGACGAGGCCCTGCGGGCCGACCTCAAGACCATGCAACGGATGGTTGGGGTTTTCAAACAGCTCTCGCCCGGCGCCGACATCGAGGGCGTCGTCGACGAGCTGATCGAGCGCACCGAGATGGAACTGGACTACCGGCTAGAGGCCGACAACCAGCGCAAGTTCGCCAAGGCATACGCGGATCACCCGCACTTCGCGGTGCCACGCGTCGTTGCCAGCGCGCCCAAGGTGGTGATCCAGGAGTGGGTCGAGGGCCTGCCGATGGCGGAAATCATCCGCAACGGAACCCCCGAACAGCGCGACCTGATCGGCACCCGGCTCTTGGAACTCACCTTCGACGCACCGCGCAGGTTGGAGATGCTGCACGGCGACGCCCACCCGGGCAACTTCATGCTGCTGCCCGACGGCCGGCTGGTGGTCATCGACTTCGGCGCCGTCGCGCCCATGCCCGGCGGCTTGCCGGTCGAACTCGGGATGACCATTCGGCTGGCCCGCGACAAAAACTATGACCTGCTGTTGCCGACCATGGAGAAAGCCGGCTTCATTCAGAAGGGCCAGCAGGTTTCGGTGCGCGATATCGATGAGATGCTGCGCCAGTACGTCGAGCCGATCGAGGTCGAGGTCTTCCACTACACCCGCAAGTGGCTGCAGAAGATGACCTACAGCCAGATGGACCGATCGGTGTCGCAGATCAGGACGGCCCGGCAGATGGACCTACCGCCTAAGCTGGTGATACCGATGCGGGTCATCGCGTCGGTGGCCGCGATTATGTGCCAGCTCGACGCGCATGTGCCGATCAAGGCGCTGACGGAGGAACTCGTCCCCGGTTTCGTCGTTTGATACCGCGAAAGTGCATCTGCCGACATCCTCTCTCGAGAAATGTGTTGGCAGTTGCACTTTCGCTGATCTAACTAGGCCGCGACGCCATCTTTGCGCGGACGACCACGAGGACGCTTGTAATCGACGATCGAGCCCCGCTCGAAAATCTCACCGCCCCATACTCCCCATGGCTCGGCCCGTTCCAGGGCGGCGGCCAGGCATTGGCGCCGGATCGGGCAGTTCGCACAGAGCGTCTTGGCACGCTCCAAGTTGGCTGGGTTGTCGGCGAACCAGAGGTCGGGATCGCCTACGTGACACGGCAATACCGGCAGCTTCTGTGTGGGGACTGTCGGTGCCGACATGTCCTTTTCACCTGCTTCCTGGTCTGGTGACTGTCCTTCTCGAGCGATCCGGACCAGGTTTGTGGGTGTCGACCCTAAAACGAAGGCCACGGATCCTTGCGACTTCGGGTCCGTGGCCATGTGGCGAGAGCTGGGCTCGTTAGGTAGGTCCTACGGACGCGTCGGTCGCAGCGGCGGCGGGGTGCTTAGCCGCTACCGCCGGTGCGGCGGCATGGGCGGCATGAGGGGTGCGCGCGGCTGGTACCGCGGCAGCGGCGCGTGCAGCAAACGCGTTGTTGATCATCATGGTCGCCCTCCTCCCAGCAATCCGCCTGTGTCTTGAGGGTAAAGGCTAGCAGCAGGCGGTGACAAACTATTTTCTGACCTGCATGTTTAACCCTCAGCGGCGGCGAATCATCTCCAGCACGTCAGGCCCGTACTGCTCGAGCTTGCGTGCGCCGATACCTGGGATTGCGATCAGGGCCGTGTCGTCGGCGGGCAGCATCTCGGCGATCGCGATCAGTGTGTTGTCGCTGAAGACGACATAGGCGGGCACATTCTGTTCCTTGGCGGTATCGAGCCGCCAGGCCTTGAGTTGGAGCAGCAACTCCTCGTCGATGTCGGCGGCGCATGTCTCACACCGGCGCAGCAGCACGGCTGCCGGAGTCTTCAACTCGCTGTTGCAGATCCGGCAGCGAGTGGCAGTGCCCCGGTTGCGCCGGGACTTGCTCGGCGCCGACTCGACGCGTGTCTGTGGTGCGATGCCGTTGAGGAACCGCGACGGCTTGCGGCTCTGACGCCCGCCCGGCGACCGCGACAGCGCCCAGCTGAGTGCCAAATGTAATCGGGCTCTGGTGATTCCAACGTAGAACAGTCGGCGCTCTTCCTCGACGCGCTCACTCTCCGGCCCGTGCGCCAGCGCATGCGAGATCGGTAGCGTCCCATCGGCCAGTCCGACGAGGAACACCGCGTCCCACTCAAGTCCTTTGGCGGCGTGCAGCGACGCCAGCGTGACGCCCTGCACAACAGGTGGGTGCCGCGAGTCGGCCCGGATCCGTAACTCGGCCACCAGCTCTGGAAGTTCCAGCTGCGGGCGTTGCGCCACTTCGTCGTCGACCAAGTCAGCCAGGGCGGCCAGCGCCTCCCAGCGGTCTCGGGCTTTTGCACCGGCCGGTTCCTCGGCGGTGAGCCCCAAGGGTTCCAGAACGCTGCGGACCACGTCCGGCAACGAGCCCTCGGCCCCTCGCTCCGCCGCGCGATGCAGCGCCAACAGTCCCTGTTTGATCTCTTGACGGTTGAAAAATCCTTCGCCGCCGCGGACCTGATAGGCGATACCAGCCTCGGTCAACGCCTCCTCATAGATCTCGGATTGCGCATTGACCCGGTAGAGGACGGCGATCTCCGACGGCGGAGTGCCGGCCTTTATCAACCGGGCTATCGAGGCGGCCACCGCGGCGGCCTCGGCGGTTTCGTCGGGATGGTCGTGAAACGACGGCGCCGGCCCTGGCTCACGTTGGCCGACCAGTTGGAGCTTGCTGCCCGCAACCCGGCCGCGGGCGGCGGCGATCACCTGGTTAGCGAGTGACACCACCTGCGGTGTGGAGCGGTAGTCGCGCTCGAGACGCACCACCGTTGCTTCGGGAAAACGCCGCGAGAAATCAAGCAGGAATCGGGGCGAGGCTCCGGTGAACGAGTAGATGGTTTGGTTGGCGTCGCCGACCACCGTCAGGTCGTCCCGATCGCCCAACCACGCCGAAAGCACCCGCTGTTGTAGCGGAGTGACGTCCTGATACTCGTCGACGACAAAGCAGCGGTACCGATCCCGGAACTCCTCGGCCACAGCGGCGTCGTTTTCGATCGCGGCCGCCGTATGCAGCAGCAGGTCATCGAAGTCGAGCAAGGCGACTGCCTCGTCGCGGACCTTGAGCGCCTCGTATGCGGAGTAGACGCCGGCGATCTTCGCGGCGTCCAACGGGATGTCCCGACCGGCGGCGGCCACGGCGGCCGGGTATTCCTCCGGGCCGATCAGTGACGCCTTGGCCCACTCGATCTCACCGGCCAAATCCCGCACATCGTCGGTGCTGACGTTCATCTTGCTCCGGCTGGCGGCCCTGGCCACCACCGCGAACTTGCTGTCCAGCAGCTGCCAGCCGGTGTCGCCGATCACCCGCGGCCAGAAATACCGCAGCTGCCGATGTGCCGCCGCATGAAACGTCAGGGCCTGCACCGCCCCGACGCCGCAACCTGCCCGCGCGGAGGCATCCAGCGTCCGCAACCGCGACCGCATCTCACCGGCCGCACGCTGGGTGAATGTGACCGCCAGCACCTGCCCGGCGGCGACATGACCATTCGCGACCAACTGAGCGATCCGATGAGTGATGGTGCGAGTCTTTCCTGTTCCAGCGCCCGCAAGCACACACACCGGGCCGCGCCGAGCCAGCACGGCTTCACGCTGCTCGTCATCTAGCCCGGCGGTCAACGGGTCGGCGACCATCGGCATACCGTCCATCTTGTCAGCGGCGGCCGACAAACCGTGTGCAGCGGCGCGCCCCAATTGCCCAACTCGCCACAAACCGCTGCTACGTTAACGAGCCATGACCACTGCAGCGTTGACCGTTTACACGACGTCATGGTGTGGCTACTGCCATCGGCTCATGACGGTGCTCAAATCCAACGGAATCCCCTACGAAGCGGTCGACATCGAACACGACTCGGCGGCTGCTGAGTTCGTCGGCTCGGTCAACGGCGGCAACTGCACGGTTCCGACCGTGAAGTTCGCTGACGGTTCGACGCTGACCAACCCGAGCGCGGCCGAGGTCAAAGCGAAGCTGGCTCAGGTCGAGGGGTAGACAGACCGGCCGAGGTTGGTGCACGTAAGGCTTCAGTCGAGCGCCGCCCAAGACTCAATGATCACCCGGGCGATCGAGATCGATCCGGGCAATAGCAATTTCGACGATGACGCAGTAGTCCAATCGCCGGCGTCAAGGGCGGCGCGCACCTCGTCGCGGGTGAACCACGCCGCCTCGGCGATCTCACCGTCGTTGAACGAGAATTCCTCGTCCGGGTCACCCAGGGCATGAAAGCCGACCATCAGCGAGCGCGGAAACGGCCACGGCTGGCTGCCCAGATAGCGCACATCCCGCACGGTCAGGCCGATTTCCTCGCGGATCTCCCGGGCAGCACAGACTTCGAACGACTCGCCGGCCTCGACGAACCCGGCCAGCAGCGAGAACATCCGTTCGGGCCATACCGCCTGGCGAGCCAGCACCGCGCGGTCACCGCCGTCATGAACCAGACAGATCACCGCCGGGTCGATGCGTGGGAATTCTTCGTGACCGTTGAGCGGGTTGACGCGTGACCAGCCAGCCCTGGCCTGTTTGGTCGGCGAACCGTCCAGCGCGCTAAATCGCGCGCTGTCATGCCAATTCAGCAATGCGGTGGCCGACGACACCAGTTGGCTGCTGGTGTCGTCGAAGATCGGGCCAAGGCTGCGAAGGTTCAACACCTCGGCTTGGGCGTCTGGACCCTCAGGCGCTTCCAGCGCACCCCGGATTGCCCAGACGTGGCGGCCACCCTCGATACGGCCAAGAAAGACCGCGTCCGGCGGCGGTGTGTCGGCCATCGCGGCCGCCCGGCCGAGAACCACCCTGCCATTTGCGACTAACACCTGATTGTGCGAATCCACCCGCAGCAGAGCCGCTTCCGCCCATCCCGCGGTTGCCGCCTCGACATCGGTGCGCAATTGATCTGCCCTGTCGGCGCCGACACGCGAAAGCAGCGGAACAGTCTGCAACTCGAAATCCACTAGTGGCCCGCGTTTCGGATGTACAGCAGCCGGTCGGTCGCTTCGACGGCGTCGACTTCAGGTGCACCGATGCGCAGCAGGTGGCCGTCACGCACCACGCCGAGCACGATGTCGCTCAGGTGCCGCGGCGAGCCACCGACTTCGGACGGCTCCACCTCGCGTTCGGCGATGGCCAGCCCGGTGTCCGGGGTCAGAAGCTCTTCGATCATCTCCACGACGGTGGGCGTGGTGGTGGCCAGGCCGAGCAGCCGGCCGGCGGTCTCCGAGGAAACCACCACGGCGTCCGCGCCGGACTGCCGCAAAAGGTGTGAATTCTCGGCCTCCCGGATCGCCGCCACGATCCTGGCCTTCGGCGCGAGCTCTCGCGCTGTCAGTGTCACCAGCACAGCGGTGTCGTCGCGGTTGGTGGCGACGATGATCGAGGACGCGTGCTGGGCCCCGGCCAGCCGCAAAACATCCGATTTGGTGGCGTCACCGCGCACGGTGACCAGCCCGGCGGTCGCGGCGTGCTCGAGGGCACTTTGATCGGTGTCCACGACGACAATCTCGCCCTGGACCTCCTCATCGCTAAGCCTGGCGGCGACCGCCCGTTTGCCCTTGGTGCCGTAGCCGATCACGACGGTGTGGTTGCGCACTTTGTTCCTCCAACGCTGGATCTTCCACCCTTGCCTGGATCGCTCGGAGAGCAACTCGAGCGTCGTGCCGACCAGCACGACCAGAAACGCGATCCGTAACGGCGTGAACACCACGGTGTTGACCAGACGCGCGGTCTCGGTATACGGAGTGATGTCGCCGTAGCCGGTCGTCGACAGCGACACCGCAGCGAAGTAAAGGCAATCCAGGAAGGTCAGCTGGACGCCGCGCACATCGCGATACCCGTTTCGGTCCAGGTAGACGACCAAAGCGGCACCGAACAACAGCACCAACGCAATGGCCAACCGGCGGGTGATGACGCGGCCGGGGCTGCCGCGCTCTTCGGGGATGCGGAGCACGCGAACCAATAAGTGACCGGGCTGGGCGGTCAGCGTCTCGTCGAGCCCACCCAGCCGCCGCAACCTACCCTTTCGCACAGCTGTCCGTCATCGAATACCACCGCACGACGCCCGCACGCCTCAAATGTAACCACGAACGCCAGTCAGCAGATACTCGATCGCATCAGACCGCGACTTCGTGGTCTGCGCGAGAGCCGGCCAGCAGCCAGGCCAGCTCGTTGGAATCGGGCAGCTCGTCGGGTGCGACGGTGGCGCCGGTGCGCACGTAGTGGAACGCGGTGCGCACCGCCGATTCTGGACACCCAGACAAGGCGGCCCACGCCAAGCGATAGACAGCGAGCTGGACCGCGGCCTGCCGCATGGCCTCCGTCCCGTGTGGCGGTTGGCCTGTCTTCCAATCAACAATGGTCACCCCGCCATCGGGATCGGCGAACACTGCATCAATGCGACCGCGGACGACCGTCTCGCCGATTGGCATTTCGAACGGCACCTCGATCGCTACGGGTGTGCGAGCCGCCCAGGGCGACTCGGCGAATGCCGACTGCAACGCGGCCAACTCGCGGGTGTCGCCGACGTGGGAATCCGCCGCACCCGGCAAGTCACCGAGATCGAACAGCCACTCAGCGCCATAGAATTTCTGAACCCAGGAATGGAATGCGTTGCCCAGCAATGCATGCGGATCCGGACGCGTCGGCAGGCGATGCGTCATCCGCTGTGCCGCTCCCACCGGGTCGCGGGCCAGTTCAACCAGACCACTCACCGATATTTGACCGGGGAGGATCCGGGCCGGCGCCCGCCCGGCGCGGTCCCGCTCGGCCAATAACGCATCAACGTCGGCGGCCCAGCCCTCGACGTCGGTAGCCCAGTCGCGGGCGTCGGCCGACATCGCCTCGCCCACCAGCACCGCCCCGCGTTCGACGTCGCCGCGCCGAGCGGCCAACGGGTCAACGGGCCAAATCCCCTCGACAATATTGTTGTGCAACGGATTTCGTTCACCATCTGCCGGTTCCGGCGCCCAACATGCCACTACCCCGCAGGGATCACCGGCCTGGGCCGAACGGTCGATGACATCCTTGAGCTCGCACAAGAAATCTGACGGCCCCCGCGGTTTGATCCCGGTGGAGCCCCAGTGGTGTCCAGAGACCAGCAAGGTGTCCTCGGCACGGGTGATGCCGACGTACAACAGCCGGCGCTCCTCGTCGACACGCCGTTGATCAAGCTGGCGTCGATGCTCGGAGATGGTGTCCGACAGCTGCTTTCGATTGGTCACGGCCGAGGTGTCCATGACCGGGACGCCCAACGAGCCGGCCGTGGCGCGGTCGCCACGAAGAAGCGGGGGTAGCTCCGAGGCGTCCGTAAGCCAGCTGCGACGCGACGCCGTCGACGGAAATATTCCGCCCGATAAGTGTGCGACCGCAACCACCTGCCATTCCAAACCCTTCGCAGAGTGCACGGTAAGTACCTGGACCCGATCTCGAGAGACTGCTACGGGCGCTGGTGGCAAGCCATTTTCAACTATTTCGGCTGCGTCTAGGTAAGCGAGGAAGCCCGGCACCGTCATCGCTGCAATCGAGTCGGTGGCGCTGTTCCGCTCGGCATAGCCGGCAACGACGTCGGCGAAAGCGTCGAGATGTTCGGCACCGGCCCACGCGCCCAGAGCCTGCGGCGATGGCGCTGACACCGAGACTGAGGCCCGGACCTCGCAGTCGACGCCAAGCACGCGGCGCACCTCGGCGACCAGGTCGGGCAGCGAATGATTTAAGTGCCCACGTAGGGCGCTCAGTTCGGCAGACAGCGCACCGATGCGCCCATATCCCGCAACCGAATATGCGTCGGCCGGGCCCGGGTCGACGATCGCGTCGGCCAGGCACGCGGCGTCGGTGTCTGGGCCGGCGGCCAGCGCGATCGACTCCGGCGTGGGGGCCTCGGCCGGGCGGTGCGCCCCGCCGAGCATTTGCGCGCGGCGCCACAATGCGGCGATATCCTTCGCGCCGAGCCGCCATCGTGATCCCGCGATCACCCGCATCGCCGCCGCGCCGGCCGCGGGGTCGGCGACCAGCCGCAACATGGCCACCATGTCGGCCACCTCGGGGACGGACAATAACCCGGCAAGGCCGACGACCTCGACCGGGATTCCGCGAGCACGCAATGCATCGGCGATCGGTGCGGCGTCGGCGTTGCGGCGAACCAGCACCGCGGCGGTCGGCGGGCTGGCGCCTTCGATCTGGGCTCGCCGGTAATGCCTCTGTATGTGGTCGGCGATCCATTCCCGTTCGGCCTGCACATCCGGGAGCAACGCACAGCGGACGGTGCCGGGCGGAGCGTCCGGTCGCGGAAGTAGCGCGCGCACCGCAACTGACCGTCGCCGCGCCTCCGCTGATACCGCGTTGGCTACCTGCAGAGTGCGCGGCGGGTTGCGCCAGCTGGTCCTTAATTCCAGCACTGGTGCGGGGCTGCCGTCGGATCGGGGGAAGTCCGTGCTGAACCGCGGCAAATTGGTCGCCGAGGCGCCGCGCCAGCCGTAAATAGATTGAATCGGGTCGCCCACGGCCGTAAGCGCCAGCCCGTCGTCGACACCGCCCCCGAACAATGACGACAGCGCGACGCGCTGGGCGTGTCCGGTGTCCTGGTACTCGTCGAGCAGCACGACGCGGTAGCGGTTCCGCAGGTCGGCGCCGACCTGTGGAAAGGTGGCTGCCAGCCGCGCGGCGGAGGCCATCTGCATGCCAAAGTCCATTGCCTTCGCGGTGCGCAGACGCTCATGCAACGCCTCGAGGAGCGGCACCAGTTCGGCGCGCTCGGTCTGAGTGGCCAGCATCCGCAGCAGCCACTGGCTGGGACCGCGGTCGCGCTGGTAGGGGCTCGCAGGCAGACTGTGCACCAGCCGTTCCAGCTCCATATGGGTATCCCGGAGCTGACGGGTGTCGACCAGGTGCTCGGCAAGCTGACCCCACAACCGCAGCACCATCGATGTGACCGCGGCCGGCGTCTTGTCGGTGCTCAGTTCGCCGCCATACCGATTGACGACATCGAAGGCGAGCTGCCAGAGTTCGGTTTCACTGAGTAACCGGGTGTCCGGCTCTACCGGTAGCAACAGGCCGTGCTCGCGGAGCAACGAGCCGGCGAAGGCGTGATAGGTGCTGATTACGGGCGCGCCGGTGGGTTCGCTAGCCGCGGGGTCGGTTGCGCCGCCCGGGTCCAGTCCGACGCCGGCCAACCGGGCCAGCCGGGATCTGACGCGTCGCGCCAGCTGGCCGGCCGCCTTACGGGTGAACGTCAATCCGAGCACCTGGCTGGGTTCGGCGTAGCCGTTGGCGACCAGCCACACCACCCGCGCAGCCATCGTTTCGGTTTTGCCGGCGCCGGCCCCCGCGATGACAACCAGTGGGCCCGGCGGCGCGGCGATGACGGCGTCCTGCTCGGCAGTGGGCGGAAAAATCCCGAGCCTGCAAGCTAATTCAGCGGGACTGTACGGCGCCGAGACGAGGGTCATACTGCTGACCCTTCGGTTGACCCGGTGACGTGCGCCGGGCAAGAGGGCCGTATCGGGCAGTGTGCGCAACCGTCGTTGCGCCGAGCGATGAACTGCGGCCCGGCTGTCGCGCCGGCTGCCTGCCGCACCAGGCTGCGCCATTCGTCGCGCGCGCCCGGTGTGAGTGGATCCTGCTCGCGTTGGGTGACACCGGCGGCCCCGGTCTTACCGATGTAGACCAGGCGGGCACCGCCGGGCTCCGTCCCGGCCGGCAACATGCCTTCGGCGACCGCCAGCTGGTACAACGCGAGCTGCTCGTGTTGTTGGGCGTCGTCCTTGCTGACCGGCGTTTTGCCGGTCTTGATGTCGACGATCACCAGGCGGCCGGTGGCGTCTCGTTCCAGCCGGTCGACGCGGCCGCGCAGCCGAATTTCACCCTCACCGTCGTGTGAGTTCCTGAGGGTTCCGTCGACGTCGACCTCGACGCCAACCTCGGTCAGATCGCTTCGGGTCTGCGCGCGCCAGTCGACGAACGCCTCGATCATGGCGCGATGCCGGGCCAGCTCATTGGCCGAGTGCCACTTGGCCTCAAAGGGCAGATGCTCCCAGGCGCGGTCCAGCCCGGCCAGCAGTTGCGATTCGGTCTTACCCGGTTCGGCGATCAGAGCATGCAGCACCGAGCCGATCGTCGAGCGCAGATCGCGCGCGTTTGTTCCGCCGTGCCGTTCGGCCAGCCAGCGCAGCGGGCAGTCGTTGAGCGTCTGCAGGGTCGACGGGCTGAGTGTGACGGGATCCCCCGCTTCGCGCAGCGGATCGCTGGTGCTGAGCGGGATGAGTCCATGCCATCCGGCCGGGTCGGCGCCCGGCACACCAGCATTCGCCAGCCGGGCCAATTGTGTTGCCGCACAGTCGCGCACCGAATCCTCGATAGTGCCGTCCGGCGCGCACACCACGCCGCGCAACCGGCCGACCAGCGCCGCGGTCGATAGCACGCGTGGAGCCGCGATCGGTTGCACCGCAATGGAATCACCGTCGCCCGTGGCCCACTGCGCGATCTCGAAGAAGAACGCCGAGGGCAACGCAGCTTCTCCCCCGCAAGCGGGTGGTACCCCCACGCTGGCGCCACCGGCCTCACCGTCCACGGCGGTCACCAACAACCGGCGCCGGGCCCTGCCCATCGCGGCCACCAGCAGCCGGCGCTCTTCGGCGAGCAGCGGCGCGCGCAGCGAAGCATCCCCGGTAACGCCGTCGAGCACGTCGAGCAGCCGCTGGGTGGCGAGCACCCCGCCGCGTGGAATCGTGTTGGGCCACAACCCGTCCTGCAACCCGGCGATCACCACAAAATCCCATTCATGTCCCAGTGCGGCGTGCGCGCTGACTACGCTGACCTGCTCAGACTCACCCGCGGACTCAGGATTGACGCCCGGCACCTGCAGCGCCGCCACGTGCTCCACCAGCCCGCGCAGCGACGCACCGGATGTGCGAGATACGTAGTCATCGGTGATCGCGAACAACTCGGTCGCGGTGTCAAGGTCCCTGCTGGCTTGAGCGCCGGCGGAGCCACCGCGCTCGCTGGCCACCAGCCAACGACGTTGCAGGCCGGACCGATGCCACGCCGCCCACAGGGTGTAGCGGGGGTCTTGGCCGCCCGGATCGCCACCGCGATGGCTGCGAGCCGCCGCATCCAGCACCGCGCGGACTCGCTGCAGTGGTCGCGATTGCGCGCCGGAGAGAGAGACGCCCCCGGAGAGCGCCTGCACCAGCAGATCCCCGGAGTTCCTCGACGCACCATCGGGCACGGCGCGCCGCAGAGTTCGGTACAGCTGGCGAAGCGAGACGGGGTCGACGCGACCAATGGGCCCGGTCAGCAGTGCCAGCGCCCGCTCGCTATCCAGCCCGTCAGCCGTCGCGGCCAGGACCGTGAGTAGCGCCCGCGCGGCGGGTTGCTCGGCCAGCGAACCGCCGGCCGCCGGCGCAGCGACCGGAATCCCGGCGGCGGCCAACGCGCGCGGCAATCTCGCGGCGGCCCGCGGGACCGACCTGACAATCACCGCCATCTGTGACCACGGCACTCCGTCGATAAGGTGTGCTCGCCGCAGCGCGTCGGCGATCAGCGCCGCCTCGGCGTGGGCCGTGGCGGCCAGTCGGACCGTCACCGATCCGTCGTCGGCGCCGGTGCCGTCGATCTGCCTGCCGGAACTGCTGCCGGGTAGCCGGCACGCGATGCCGCTGATGGCGCGCGCCACCGCGGGTGCGCACCGGTGCGAGACCGCCAGCGTGACCGACGGGCTGTCGGCCACCAACAAATGGGCGCCCTCGCCGCCGCGAAAGCCAAACACCGCCTGGTTCGGGTCACCGGCGACCACAGCCTGTTCGGTGCCCGCGGCCAGCATTCGGACCAGTCGGGCCGCCTGCGGGTCAAGTTGCTGGGCATCGTCTATCAACAAGACACGGATGCGCGCGCGCTCGGCGGCCAGCAACTCGGGATCGACCGCGAAAGCCTCCAAAGCCGCACCGACCAGCTCGGCGGCACCTAACGCCGGCGTCGTCGCCTGCGGCGCTGCCGTCCCGACCGCCGCCCGCAGTAACATCACCTGCTCGTACTGCCGCGCGAATTGCCCCGCGGCGACCCATTCGGCACGGCTGCTAAGGCGGCCGATCCGCTTCAGCTCCGTCGGGTCCACGCCGCGTTCGGCGCAGCGCGCCAGCAGGTTTCGCAGCTCAGTCGCAAAGCCCGCGGTGCTGAGGGCGGGCCACAGGTGCTTGGGCCAGGAGGTCGCGGCGTGCGGTCCGTCTTCGATGTCGCCGGCCAGCAGTTCCCGGATGATCGCATCCTGTTCGGCGCTGGTGATCAGCCGCGGGGGCGCATCCCCGGCGCGCTCTGCAGCCCGCCGCAACACCGCGTAGGCGTAGCCGTGCACGGTGCGCACCAATGGCTCGCGGATCGCCACCGGACAGAGGCGTCCCGCACCCGTTCCCAGCAGCGCCTTGGTCAATGTGCTGCGTGCTCGAATCCCGATCCGGCCGGAACCGGTAAGCAGCAGTACCGATTCCGGATCGACACCGGCGCTGATGCGAGCGACCGCGGCGTCGACCAGCAGGCTGGTCTTGCCGGTGCCGGGGCCGCCCAGCACTCGCAGCAGGCCGCGCGCACCAGGTTGCAGAAGAACGTCCGCCTCGGCGCCCCAGGTGTATGACATACCCGCATAAGACCACGACGGTCCGACAAGTTTGATCGGCCTGGCATCATCGACGGGTGACCGGTGATCTCCACGTACACCGCTTCGGGCCGCCCGGACCGGTACAGGTACTCGCGCTGCACGGCCTGACCGGCCACGGGCGACGTTGGGGGCACCTGGCCGGCTATCTGCCCGAAATCGTGATCGCGGCACCTGATCTGATCGGTCACGGCAAATCGTCGTGGGACGCCCCATGGACTATCGACGCGAATATCGCGGCACTGAGCGCGCTACTCGACGAGCAGGCCGATGGACCGGTGCTGGTGGTCGGGCATTCGTTCGGCGGTGGCCTCGCCATGCATCTGGCCGCCGCCCGGCCCGACCGGGTCGTCGCGTTACTGTTGCTCGACCCGGCAGTCGGGCTGGATGGAAGCTGGACGCGCCACATCGCCGAAGCGATGCTGGCCTCGCCCGACTATCCCGACCGCGCCGAGGCCCGCCAGGAGAAAGCGGGCGGCTCGTGGGCGGATGTGGAGCCCGCCGTACTCGACGCCGATCTCGACCAGCACCTGATCGAGCTGCCGAGTGGACGATTCGGCTGGCGGGTGAGCTTGCCGGCGATGATGTCCTATTGGAGTGAA
This sequence comes from uncultured Actinomycetota bacterium, assembly GCA_963715905.1. Taxonomy (GTDB): domain Bacteria; phylum Actinomycetota; class Actinomycetes; order Mycobacteriales; family Mycobacteriaceae; genus Mycobacterium. The sequence goes on along the minus strand of CAVQSX010000007.1, from coordinate 29,168 downwards.
TTGGCACGCGGAATCGTGCTACCGCCCACGGGAACCGCGACGATGCTGGTGCGTGCGACGCGGACCTCGCCGCCTTATGTCACCGAACGGCTGGTGCATCCGCTGCAGCAGCGCCTGGGGTCCGACTTTGAACTGCTCGACTTCGACTGCAATCACATGGTTGCCGAGACCAGGCCCGCTGACGTCGCCGCCCTGATCCGCAAGCTGCTGAAAGTGAGCTGACTGTGGCTCCGGTGACCGACGAACAAGTCGAGCGGGTGCGCGCACTGGTCGCGACAATTCCTTCGGGCAGGGTGTCGACCTACGGCGACATCGCCGCCGTCGCAGCGCTTTCCAGTCCTCGGATCGTAGGCTGGATCATGCGGACCGATTCCTCCGACCTGCCTTGGCACCGGGTGATCACCGCGTCCGGCCGCCCGGCGTCGCATTTGACCAGCCGCCAGCTGGAACTGCTTCGGGCCGAGGGGGTTCTGGCCGTAGACGGCCGGGTCGCGCTACGCGACGTGCGTTACGAGTTTCCGGACAAGAGTTAGAGCACCAGCCGGACCAACGCCGCGGTGCGGGCCAGACCCGGAAACGACTCGACGGTCGACCGCGGATGTAGCGCGTGGACGGCCAACCGAAATATCAATGCGCGCAACAACATCTGCGGCCATTCCGGCAGCGCGTTCCAGCGTTCTACGAGCCCGTCGTCGGCCTCGCCCCAGGAAAGCGCGTCGACAACGACCACGCCGGCCGCCCATGATGCTGGGCGCCAGTACGGCGTGATATCGGTGATCCCCGGCGGGGCAGTTCCCACGAAAAGCACTGTCCCGTAAAGGTCTCCGTGTACCAGCTGGTTGGGGCTCTTGGTCGGTTTACGCAGGCTGGCGAGTTGATTGATCAACTCGATCGATCGCTGCCCGTCCGCTGCCGGCGGGGCGATCCCCGCGCCCGGTGGAACCGACTGCAACGGCCGCTCTTCCCACGCGGCGCGGTCGGCGGCGATGAAGACATCGACGTCCGCCCAGGGCGCCGTGGGACCCTGGGTCAGGAATCGGGGGCGTTCGAGTTTGCCGGTGGCCTCGTGAAGCCGAACGGCGGCGGAGACGACCTCGTCGTGTCTAGCCTCCGGGGTGCCCGCGACGAACGTGTCCGCCCGCCACCCGGCGACGACGTAGCGCCCGTCGGTGGAGCGGACCGGCCGCGCGAGCCGCACCCCATCAACGAACAGGGTCTCGCGCACCCGCGCGGACCAGGCGGCGCGGGCGTGATCGGCCACGATCGACAGCACGACCTCGCCGCAGCGCCAGCCGCCTTCCCAGCTGCCGCCCAATGCCACGGGCTGCACGCCCGTCAAACCGAACGCCGACAGCACATGCTCGGGCGGTGGCTCCATTGTCACGCGGAATAGCCTAATCGGGCGACGATGCGTGTCGGCACGACGCGCTGAGGAGCGCGATAATCCAGCATCAGCGGGCGACGATGCGTGTCGGCACGACGCGCTGAGGAGCGCGATAATCCAGCATCAGCGGGCGACGATGCGTGTCGGCACGACGCGCTGAGGAGCGCGATAATCCAGCACCAGCGGGCGACGATGCGCGGCGAGTTAGTACATCACCATGTCGGGTTGTATCTGTTCAGCCCAGGCCATGATCCCACCCTGCAAGTGAACCGCGTCGGCGAAACCGGCGTTTCGCACTGCGGCCAGCAACTGGGCAGACCGCACGCCGGTCTTGCAGTAGAGCACCGGCGTTCGGTCCTGCGGCAGTTGCGCCAGCCCCTCCCCCGAGTTGATCAGTGACTGCGGGATCAGCCGCGCGCCTTCGATGTGGTTGATGTCCCACTCCGCCGGCTCGCGGACATCGATCAGAGCCACCCTCTTGCCGGAGTCCAGCAGCGCGCGCAACTCTTTTGGCGTGATCGCCGAGCCGGTGGCTTCCCCGGATACCAAGTCAGCCGTCAAGCCGCAGAAGTCCTCGTAGTCAACGAGTTCCGTGACCTTCGGGGCCGCAGGGTCCTTGCGAATGCTGATCGTGCGGTAGGTCATCGTCAACGCGTCATAGATCATCAGCCGGCCCAGCAGCGTTTCCCCGAGACCTGTGATCAGCTTGATCGCCTCGGTGCCCATCACCGACGCGATCGATGCACAGACGATGCCGAGCACCCCACCCTCGGCACACGACGGCACCGTCCCGGGAGGCGGCGGTTCCGGGTACAGGTCCCGGTAGTTGAGCCCACGGCCGTCGGGGGCGTCCTCCCAGAACACCGAAACCTGACCCTCGAATCGGTAGATCGACCCCCACACGTACGGCTTTCCGGCCAGCACCGCGGCGTCGTTGACCAGATACCGGGTGGCGAAATTGTCCGTGCCGTCCAGGATCAGGTCGTATTGCCCGAACAACGCGACCGCGTTGCCCGCATCCAACCGGAACTCGTGCAGCCGCACGTCCACCAGCGGGTTGATCGCCGCGATCGACTCGCGCGCCGACAGTGCCTTGGACCGCCCGACGTCGGCCACGCCGTGGATGATCTGGCGCTGCAGGTTCGACTCGTCAACGACGTCGAACTCGACGATGCCGATGGTGCCGACACCGGCGGCAGCCAGATACAGCAACGCCGGCGCGCCGAGTCCGCCGGCCCCGATGACCAGCACCCGCGCGTTCTTGAGCCGCCGCTGCCCGTCCATCCCCAGTTCCGGGATGATGAGGTGGCGGCTGTAACGGGCCACCTCCTCGCGGCTCAGCCGGCTAGCGGGCTCAACGAGGGGTGGCAACGATGTCGACACCGAACATCTCCAGGCTCAAGCGATCGGATACGGCCAGGGATTGAATCGGCAGGTCTTCCCATCGGCCTTGACGTATTCGGGGTCGAACTTGGCCGCGTCGTCGTTCGACGTGGAAAACGTCTGCTGCATCATCACCGGCGCCAGACCACCCTGCTTGTCGCAGGGCTCATGACGCAGATACCCGATCGCATGGCCGACCTCGTGGTTGATGACGTACTGCCGGTAAGAACCGACGTCACCTTCGAACGGTAGCGCTCCGCGCACCCAGCGTGCCTCGTTGACGAAGACCCGCGCCTGGCGTTCCGACCCGTACAACGGGTTGTAGCAGGATGTCTCGAGCCGAAATTCGTAGCCGCAGCCCTCACGCACCGTCACCGGAGACACTAGTGATATCCGGAAGTCGGGTTTGCCGTTGTCGATTCGGATGAACGCGAATTGCGGGTTGTGCGTCCAGCCCTTCGGATTGTCCAACGTCTGGTCAACCATCTGCGCGAATGCGTTGTCGCCGCCGAACATCGTGGGATCGAGACCATCTTCGACTTCGACGGTGTAGCGGAACACCTTGGCGGTGCCCTGGCCGACCTGCGGCGTGGTCCCGGGTACCACATGCCAGGACTTGTCGCCCGCTTCGGTGAACGGGCCGCCGTCCGGCAGCGTCCCGGCCGGCAGATTCGCGTCGAATGCGGCGAGCCCGCGAGGTGGTGCGTCGATGATCGCGGTACCCACCGCACCGATCGCGGGCGGCGGACCCATGGCCTGGCCCGTCGCCGGCTTCGCGGCCGGCCCGGTCATCGTCTGGTACAGCACTACCGCGGTGAGAGTCACCAGAACAGGCAACGCATACGCGCGCCAACCGTAAGTGGAAACGAAGCGCCCCAACCAGCTTTGTTTGCGCCATTGCTGCGATCGCTCACGGTCGACCCGCGGCCGCCCGACACTTCGTTCGATCGGGTCCCGCATGGCGCGCAGTGGTTCCCGCCACTCGTCACGCACTACCGGGACTCGACCGGTGCCAGGCACAGGCCGGTCAGACGTCATTTCCCCAGGATGGCATAGCCGACGGCGGACAGGGCCCCTGGCGCGCCCAATGAGCCACCCGACACCCTTTCTGCCAGCACCAACGGCGCCGGTGACGATCGCGTAACCCTGTTGGGTAGTAATGTCAGTCCGATAAGCCGCGCGGCTGGTTCTGGTGTAGTCGGCGGCTAATTGCCAACGAATCAAATGGGGACCCGATGAGCGATCTGACCAAGGCGGCGCAGCGCAGTGGCGTCAAACCGGCCGACCGCGCTCGCTCGGGAGATGGGATTGCGGCGGCGAATCGGCGCGGTAACCGGTTGCCCCGCGACGAGCGTCGTGGCCAGTTGCTTGTGGTTGCCAGCGACGTCTTCGTCGACCACGGCTATCACGCCGCCGGCATGGATGAGATCGCCGAGCGCGCGGGAGTCAGCAAACCCGTTCTTTATCAACATTTTTCGAGCAAGCTGGAGCTGTACCTGGCAGTGCTGAGTCGGCACGTCGACAACCTGGTCTCGGGGGTGCAGCAGGCGCTGCGCACAACTACAGACAACCGGCGACGGGTGCACGCGTCGGTCCAGGCGTTCTTCGACTTCATCGAGCACGACAGCCAGGGTTACCGGCTGATCTTCGAGAACGACTACGTTACTGAGCCCGAGGTTGCCGCGCAGGTGCGAGTGGCCACCGAATCCTGCATCGACGCAGTGTTCGCGTTGATCAGCGCCGATTCCGGGCTTGACCCGCACCGCGCTCGGATGATCGCGGTGGGCCTGGTCGCAATTAGCGTCGACTCGGCCAGGTACTGGGTGGACTCCGACCGGCCGATTTCCAAGGCGGATGCCGTCGAGGGCACCGTGCAGTTCGCCTGGGGTGGGCTATCGCACGTGCCGCTTACCCGCTCTTAGCGGCCTTCCCGGCCTTGGCGGCTGCGTCCGCGCCGATACCGAAACCGACCCGGCGACCGTCGGCGGCACCGATCTCGACATAGGCGATCTTGGCGTTGTGCACCAGGAACCGACGGCCCTTCTCGTCGGTCAGGCTCAGCAGACCAGGACCCTCGCCGAGCGCGGCTGTAACGAGTTCTTCGACTTCACCCGGCGTCTGCGCACTGGAGAACACCAGCTCGCGCGGACTGTCCGTGATACCGATCTTGACCTCCACGGTGGCCCCTTCCGTTGGCATTCCGTCGCACACGTGTCAGCAGCAGGCTAGTTGACGCTTGCTCGTGCACTCCGATCGAGGTGAGAGTCGGGCAGGTAACGATTGGCTCCCAGCTGGGCCACCAAGCCGCACAACGCCAGATCCTCGGTAGTCACATCGGTAACATCGGCAACATCAGACATACAGTCCACGACCGCGGCGGCCCAGTTCATGGCCTTGTTCATGACTACCCCGACCACGAGGCAGACGGAGCCGGCTTCCACGACGTGGACGGCTACGGCGAAGACGGGTATTACGAAGACGGATATTGCGAAGACGGCTACGACGACGACGGCTACGACGACGACGGCTACGGCGCACTGGGCTGGACGACCGAGCGGCGATGGCGCCCCGCCGCGGCATTCATTGGCTGTGTGGTGGCGCTTGGCGCCATTGCGACCGCGGTCGTCATCAACAGCGGCGACACTGCAACCACCAAAGCCACCGTCGGGGCACCCACTTCCCGGACGGTGACCACGCAGAGCCCTGCGCCCGCCGCGCCGAAGACCGCTAAATCCCAACCACCGTCGGAGACGGTCACCACCGTCGTAACGCCCAGTCCTGCCCCGACGGCCGTGATCACCGCGGCGCCGCCGCCAATTGCCGTCCCGCCACAGGCGACGCTTGATCCGCGCACCGTCGTTTACAGCGTGACCGGGACAAAACAGCTCCTCGACTTGGTGAGCATCGTCTACACCGACGCCCGGGGCTACCCCCACACCGAGTTCAACGTGGCCTTGCCGTGGTCGAAGATGATCGTGCTGAACCCAGGGGTGCAGACCGTGTCGGTGGTCGCGACCAGCATCTACAGCCACCTCGATTGCTCGGTCTTCAACGCCGCGGGACAAACGGTTGTGGCGTCCGCCAGCAACGTGGCGATCGCGACGTGCACCCGCTAGCTAAGGCCGAGTTCGCGCATCCGCCGGTCGTGGGTCTTTTGCAAACGGTCGAAGAACGCACTGAGCTGGCCCAGGCCCCCGGCGCCCGATACCACCAGATCGACCAGCTCATCGTGGTCGGCCAGCAGGTACTGGGCCTGGGTGATCGCTTCGCCGAATAGCCGGCGAGACCACAGCGCCAGCCGGCTGCGCTGTTTGCCGCTGGTAGTCACGGCCGCGCGCACTTCGGCAACGACGAACTGTGAATGCCCGGTTTCGGACAAGGCCGCACGCACCGTGTCGGCAACCTCGTCGGGTAGCCCGTCGGCCAGCTCCAGATACAAGTCGGCGGCCAAGGCGTCACCGACATAGGTCTTCACCAAAGCTTCCAGCCATGTGCTCGGCATGGTCAGCCGGTGATAATTCTCCAGCGCCGGGACATATTTCGACATCGCCGTGACGACGTCGACCCCGCGACGCTCCAGAGCATCGCGCAGCAGCTCGTAGTGGCTCATCTCGGCGGCGGCCATACTCGCCATCGAGATCCGTCCCCGCAGGTCAGGAGCCATCCGGGCCTCGTCGGTCAGCCGGTAAAACGCGGCCACCTCGCCGTAGGCGAGCACGGCGAAGAGCTCGTTGACGCCCGGGTGATCCGCCGTCAGCCGTGCGGTCGTCGGATCGTCCACCTGGCCGGCTTCCGCCTGGTCCGCTGGGGGCGAAGTCATGGAGTTCACTGTAGTGGGCACGGTTAAAAGTAAACGGGTGCAAGCTGTCGACGGGCTATCATGCAGGTAGGTATTGGCTGTATTGCCGCTACCTGCGCAAATGTGCGTGCACAACTGGCCCGCCTTGCCTCAGTCCAGGCTGAGCAGGGGCCGGCGACTCGGTGACGTATTCGGAGTCGGAACTCGTGCGCGCGTGAACCGCGACAGAGAAACACCGACACAAGACCGATCACGTCTCCGAAAGGCTCGTCAACCACGTATGACTGAACTGACAGACACAACTGAACTTGCCCCTGCACTTACCTTTGCCAGCCTTGGCGTCCGCGACGAAATCGTCCGCGCACTCGCCGAAAAGGGCATTGAGTCTCCATTCGCTATCCAGGAACTGACCCTGCCGCTGGCGCTCGCCGGCGACGACCTCATCGGCCAGGCCCGCACCGGCATGGGTAAAACGTTCGCTTTCGGTGTCCCGCTACTGCAGCGCATCACGGCCGATACCGCGGCAAGGCCGCTCAGCGGCGCGCCCCGCGCGCTGATCGTCGTGCCGACCCGCGAGCTGTGCATCCAGGTGACCGCGGATCTGACCCTGGCGGCCCAGTACCTCACGGCTGAAGACGGCCGCAAGCTGTCTGTGGTGTCCATCTACGGCGGCCGCCCCTACGAGCCACAGATCGAGGCGCTGCGCGCCGGCGCCGACGTCGTGGTGGGCACCCCGGGCCGATTGCTCGACCTGTGCCAGCAGGGCTTCCTGCAATTGGGCGGATTGTCGGTGCTGGTGCTCGACGAGGCCGACGAGATGCTCGACCTGGGCTTCCTGCCCGACATCGAGCGCATCCTGCGGCAGATCCCCGCCGACCGGCAATCGATGCTGTTCTCGGCGACCATGCCGGACCCGATCATCACCCTGGCGCGCACCTTCATGGTGCAGCCCACGCACATCCGGGCCGAGGCACCGCACTCGGCGGCCACCCACGACACCACCGAGCAGTTCGTCTACCGCGCCCATGCGCTGGACAAGGTGGAGATGGTCAGCCGGATCCTGCAAGCCGATGGCCGCGGGGCGACGATGATCTTCACCCGCACCAAACGCACCGCGCAGAAGGTCGCCGACGAGTTGGCCGAGCGAGGCTTCGCGGTCGGCGCGGTACACGGCGATCTAGGGCAGATCGCGCGGGAGAAGGCGCTCAAAGCGTTCCGCGCAGGTGACGTCGACGTGCTGGTGGCCACCGACGTGGCGGCCCGCGGCATCGACATCGACGACATCACGCACGTCATCAACTACCAGATCCCCGAGGATGAGCAGGCCTACGTGCACCGGATCGGCCGCACCGGCCGCGCCGGCAAGACCGGGATCGCCGTCACCCTGGTGGACTGGGACGAGCTGCCGCGCTGGACGCTGATCAACAAGGCGCTGGGCCTGGGCTCCCCCGATCCGGCCGAGACGTACTCCAATTCGCCGCACCTGTATGCCGAAATGTCTATCCCGGCCGAGGCCGGCGGCACCGTGGGCAAGGCACGCAAATCCCCGGTCAAGCGTCGCGACACGCAAAGCGAAGCCAAGTCAGACGCGTCCGCGCGCCAGCGCTCCAGCTCGACATCGACCTCGACCTCAAAGCGGCGCCGCACCCGTGGCGGTCAACCCGCTAGCGGGCACCCCGGCGGCAACGCGACCACCGCCGGCACCAACGGCGCTGCCGTCGATGCCCCCGCGGAGACTCCAGCCGGCAGTGCCGGGACCCCCCGACGCCGTCGTCGCCGGCGCAAGCCCGCGGACGCCACCGCACCCATCAGCTGAGCTCGCGCTGACGCATGGTCAGACCTGAACGCCGCACCAAGGCCGACGTTTTGGCGGCCGCAACGATCGCGGTCGTCGTCGCCGTCACCGCGTCGCTGATCTGGTGGACCAGTGACGCGCGGGCCACCATCAGTCGGCCGGCCGCAGTTCCTGCACCCAACCCCACTGGGGCCCGCGAAGTGCCGGCCACCCTCAATCAGCTCTGGACAGCAGCCAGCCCGGCCACCACCGCGCCCGTGGTGGCGGGCGGGACAGTCACTACCGGCAACGGGCGCCAGCTGGACGGGCGCGACCCGGCCACCGGTCAATCGCGCTGGAGCTATGCGCGGGACAGCGACCTGTGCGGGGTGTCCTGGGTTTACCACTACGCCGTCGCGGTCTTTCAGGACGACCGCGGTTGCGGGCAGGTGAGCACCTTGGATGCATCGACCGGCCGTCGGGGGCCGGCACGCAGTAGCTACGCCAATCCACAGGTACGGCTCTCTTCCGACGGCACGACGGTGATGTCCGCCGGCGAAACCCGGCTCGAACTGTGGCGCTCGGACATGGTCCGGATGCTGGCCTACGGCGAGACCGACGCCCGGGTGAAGCCGTCGGCACGGGGGCTGCACTCCGGATGCAAGCTGATCTCAGCGGCGGCCAGCTCGTCGGCGGTATCGGTGCTCGAGGCTTGTGAAAATCAAGCCGACCTGAAGCTCGTCCTCCTGCGTCCAGGCAAGGAGGACGACGAACCCCAACAGCATGAAGTGGCCGAACCTGGAATCGGGGCCGGTTCGGGGGCTCAGGTGCTGGCCGTCCGGGAGAACGAGACGGCGGTGTATCTGCCCGGAGCATCGGGCACACAGCCCAGAGTCGAAGTGATTGACGAGGCCGGCACCACCGTGTCGAGCACGTTGCTGCCCAAGCCGCCGGCAAACCCCGGCGTGGTGACGCAGGCCGGCAACCTGGTGACCTGGTGGACCGGCGACACCGTCATGGTCTTCGAGGTGACCAACTTGTCATTGCGTTACACCATTGCCGCAGGCGAGAAGACGGTGCCGTTGGGGCCCGGCGTGATGATGGCGGGGCAGCTGCTGGTGCCGGTCACCGGTGCGATCGGCGTCTATGACCCGACCAGCGGTGCAAACATCCGTTACATCCCGGTGAACCGCGCACCCGACAGCCTGGACCCCGCGAGAGCGGTGGTCCCGGCCGTTTCCGGTTCGCGAGTGTTTGAGCAGCGCGGCGCCACCGTAGTCGCCCTGGGCTAGCTGCCGCGAGCGGCTACACCTCGACGGCGAACGTCGGGAGTGCCTTGCCGGTCTTCCAGTGCTTGAGCAATGCCTGCGCCAGCTCGGCATAGGCCGCTGCACCTTTGTTCTTGCGCCCGGCCATCACCGACGAGCCCGAAGCGCTGGCCTCCGCGAAACGGACCGTGCGCGGGATCGGCGGGGCCAGCACCGGCAGGCCGTAACGGTCGGCGACGTCGAGCAGCACGTCCCGGGTGTGGGTAGTACGGGAGTCGTACAGCGTCGGCAACGCGCCGAGGAGTCGCAGATCGGGGTTGGTGATCTGCTGGACATCGGTGACGGTACGCAGGAACTGGCCGACGCCGCGGTGCGCCAGCGTTTCGCACTGCAACGGCACGATGACCTCGTGGGCGGCCGTCAGCCCGTTGAGGGTGAGCACCCCCAGCGAGGGGGGGCAGTCGATGATGATCACGTCGAACTGGTCGGAGATTTTGGCCAGGGCACGCTTGAGCGCATATTCGCGACCGGCGCGCATCAGCAGCATGGCCTCGGCGCCAGCCAGGTCAATGTTGGCCGGCAGCAGCGTCATTCCTTCGATCGTGGTGACCAGCGCTGCGCTCGGCTCGACATCACCGAGCAGTACCTCGTGCACGGACACGGGTAGCTTGTCGGGATCTTGACCCAGCGAAAAGGTCAAACAACCTTGCGCGTCCAGATCGACGAGCAGGACGCGCTTGCCCTTTTCCGCCATCGCCGCACCCAGCGAGGCGACCGTCGTCGTCTTCGCGACGCCGCCCTTCTGGTTGGCCACCGCCAATATCCGGGCCTCAGTCACTAGCGCCGCTCCTCCTCATCGCTTCGCTCTGCATCGTCGCTGCGGGATCACTAGCGCCGCTCGCCCTCATCGCTTCGCTCTGCATCGTCGCTGCGGGGTCACATTGCCATCCTGGCACGTTCGGATGCCGCGTGCTTCGGCCTAGGGACCGGGCATGTCGTGGGGCAGAATCCTCGGCATGGGCTTGCATGATCATCGACTCGTACTGCTACGCCACGGCGAAACCGCGTGGTCCAGGTCCGGCCAACACACCGGCCGCACCGACATTGAACTCACCGATACCGGCCGGGTTCAGGCCGAGCTTGCCGGGCGTGTTCTTCGCGAATTGGAACTCGCCGACCCGCTGGTGATCAGCAGCCCGCGGATACGTGCCCTGACCACAGCCAAGTTGGCCGGGCTTGCCGTCGATGAGGTGTCTGCCATGCTCGCCGAATGGGATTACGGTGCTTACGAGGGATTGACGACCCCGCAGATCAAAGAATTGGTCCCTGATTGGCTGATCTGGACGCACGGTTGCCCCGGCGGCGAAGGCGTGGCGCAAGTCAGCGACCGAGCCGATCGGGCCGTCGCATTGGCGTTGGAGCAGATGAGCTCGCGCGACGTGGTGTTCGTAGGCCACAGCCACTTCTCCCGTTCGGTGATCACGCGCTGGGTCGAGTTGCCACTCGTCGAGGGCAGCCGGTTCTGGATGCTCGCCGGGTCGATCGCCGTGTGCGGGTTCGAGCATGGCGTACGACAGCTCGCTGCGCTGGGGTTGACTGGCCAGCCGCAAGCGATCAAACCCGGGTGAGCACAATCGAACCCCCGTTCGCACTGTGTGGGCCCCGAGGAAGTCTGGTTGCCGACGGTGTGCGGACGCTCTACGCCGATGTGAAGGATGCGCAAGCGGCCCTGCGTTCGGGGTCAGTTCCAATAGTTCTGGGCGCGTTGCCTTTCGATGTCCACCGACCGGCAGCACTGCTGGTGCCCAGTGCGGTGGTGCGCGCCGACGCCCTGCCCGACTGGCCAGTGAGCCCGCTGCCGGCGGTACGCATCACCGCCGCCGTCCCACCGCCTTCCGACTACCGTGCCCGCATCGGACGTGCTCGCGATCAGCTCACCGCGCCGGGCAGCTCGCTGCGAAAGGTTGTACTGTCCAGAGCATTACAGCTGTCCGCTGATGCTCCACTGGATGCCCGCACCATCCTGCGTCGACTCGTCGTCGCCGATCCGGCCGCATACGGCTATCTCGTCGACCTGACCGCAGCCGGCGACGACTACGCGGGCGCGGCCCTAGTGGGAGCCAGTCCGGAGCTGTTGGTTGCCCGTTTCGGCGACCGGGTCATGTGTCAACCGTTCGCCGGTTCGGCCGCACGCGCCGCGGCCCCGGAACAGGACGCCGGTAACGGCGCCGCGCTGACCGCGTCGACCAAGGACCGTCATGAACATCAGTTGGTCATCGAAACGATGCGAGCCAGTCTGGAGCCGCTGTGTGACGAGCTGACCATCGCATCCGAGCCGGAATTGAGCCGCACGGCAGCGGTTTGGCATCTCTGTACACCGATCATTGGCCGGTTGCGGGACGCCTCAACGACGGCAATAGATCTGGCGTTGGCGCTGCATCCCACCCCGGCGGTCGGTGGGGTGCCGACGGAGGCCGCAACCGACCTCATCGCCGAGCTGGAAGGCGACCGCGGGTTCTATGCTGGGGCCGTGGGCTGGTGTGACGCCAAGGGCGACGGCTACTGGGTGGTGTCCATCCGGTGCGCGCAGCTCTCGGCTGATCGCCGCACCGCCGTTGCGCGCGCCGGCGGCGGCATCGTGGCCGAATCCGATCCCGACGACGAAGTCGAGGAAACCACAACGAAATTCGCCACGATACTGGCCGCGCTGGGAGTAGAGCGTTGAAGATCCGGCGTGCGACCCCGGAGGACTGTCCCGATATCACCGACATGATCCACGCGCTCGCCGAATTCGAGCGGGCCGCCGATCAATGCACCGTTACCGAAACACAAATTTCCGCAGCACTTTTCGGTGATTCTCCGACCGTTCACGGACATGTCGCCGAAGTGCACGGCGAGAACGCCGCGATGGCGTTATGGTTCGTCAACTTCTCCACCTGGGACGGCGTGGCCGGTATCTATCTGGAAGACCTCTTCGTACGCCCCGGCTTCCGGCGTCGCGGCCTGGCCCGTGCGCTGCTGGCGGCGCTGGCAGGCGAATGCTTCGACAACGGCTACACGCGGTTGTCGTGGGCGGTGCTGAACTGGAACACCGATGCCATCGCGTTGTATGACCGGGTCGGCGCCCAACCACAACGCGAATGGACGACCTACCGGCTGTCCGGCTCACCATTGGCCGAGCTGGCCGGGTCACGCTGATCTCCGGCTTGATCTGCCATGGAGGCCCAGCGGATGGCCGCGGGACTGAATAACAAAACCAACACGGTCAGCGCCACGATCCCCAGTGGGACGCCGAAGGCCGGTCGATGCGAGCCCACCGCGAGATACCAAGCCACGGGCAGCAGCAGTAACTGGGTGAACACGGCAAGCCCGCGGCCCCAGCGCTTGGCGGTCACCAGAGCCAAGCCGGCGGCCAGCACCGCAGCCCCGATAAGAGCGAACCAGGCGGCGGTCCCCAGCGCGTTGACCAGACGCTGATCGGCTCCGGCGATCCCGCGTGCCGCCAGCACCGCGGCAACCACCAGCGCTGCTGCACCCTGCACAACGACGACAAGTCCGGCGGCGCGCACGGCCGATGGGGCGGCCCGATTGCCGGGGACTGTCACAGCGTCAGCGTAGCCACGCCGCCCCCTCCGATTGCCCCCCCTCCCTCCTCACGCCGCTCCGCGGAGTGCATCGTCACCCGGCCTAAGCTGGTGCCTCATGCGGGCCGTGCTGATCGTGAACCCAACAGCCACTTCCACCACACCGGCCGGTCGCGATCTGCTGGCGCATGCGCTCAAGAGCCGCCTCGAGCTCACCGTTGAACACACCAACCACGGCGGTCACGGCACAGAACTCGGACGAGCGGCCGCCGCGGACGGAGTGGACCTAGTCGTCGTCCATGGCGGCGACGGAACGGTGAGCGGGGTGGTCAACGGTTTGCTTGGGCACCCTGCTTCGGCAGCGCGTGGGCGTGTGCCCGCGGTGGCCGTCGTTCCTGGTGGCTCGGCGAATGTGCTGGCCCGCTCGCTGGGTATTTCCCGGGATCCGGTCGCAGCCACCAACCAGCTCATCCAACTACTCGATGACTACCGTCAACACCAGACCTGGCGCCGAATCGGGCTGATCGACTGCGGTGAGCAGTGGGCCGTGATCAACGCGGGGATGGGCGTCGATGCGGAGGTCGTGGCCGGGGTGGAGGCGCGGCGGAAAAAGGGAGTCAAGGTCACGCCGTTGCGCTATTGGCGCGTCGCGGTGCCCGTTTCGGTGGCGTTCAGCCGCCGCGAACCGACCCTCACCCTCGAGCTACCGGGCCGCGATCCTGTTCCGGGCGTGCATTTCGCCTGGGTGTCCAACACAACTCCGTGGACATACAGCAACAACCGGCCGATGGTGACCAACCCCGGCTGCACCTTTGAGTCGGGCCTCGGTGTGTTTGCGGTCACCAGCATGAAAGTGGTCCCCACGCTGAGATTGCTGAGCCAGATTCTCTCGAAGCGGCCGAACCCGCAGGCCAAGCAGCTCATCCGCGATGATGACGCGCCTTGCCTGCGCGTCACTAGCACCGGCGGGCCGGCCGCGAGTCAGTTCGATGGGGAGTACCTCGGCATGCGCGAAACCATGACGTTCCGGGCAGTTCGCGACCTGCTCCCGGTAGTCGCCCCGCCCACCAAAACACGGCCTGAACTGCACTAGCGACTATTCGCGGGCCGATGTGAGAGAAAAATCTCTACATGAGTAGCCCTGGAGTGTAGTACAACTGAGTGAGGGCTCAACTACGACCAGGTCAAAGTGAGATAGCCCACGAGCTAACGTAACGCTATTGACATCTACTGAGCCTGTGAAACGATTAAAAGGTTGCATGCAGAAATGTGTAGGAGTGCGGATTCCTTTTTCTAGTGCAAGCGTTTGAAGCCGAAGAAAAAAGCCCGTGCGCCCTGCTGCGCACTCAGTGAGGAGTGACAAGTTATGGATTGGCGCCACAACGCGGTCTGTCGTGACGAGGACCCGGAGTTGTTCTTCCCGGTAGGGAACAGCGGCCCGGCGCTCGCACAGATCGCTGATGCGAAACTGGTCTGCAATCGATGCCCGGTAACCACGGAGTGCCTCGGTTGGGCCTTGAATACCGGCCAGGACGCGGGCGTCTGGGGCGGAATGAGCGAAGACGAGCGGCGTGCGCTCAAGCGCCGCAACGCCCGAACGAAAGCCCGCAGCGGAGTCTGAGCACAGTTCCACGCAGTGCGGCCCCGACATCGTCGGGGCCGCACTGCTGTGTTCTGCGCTAAAGCAACAATCGGGCCCGGCGGCCAATCGGTACCCGCAGCACGACGTCGGTCCCGCGTTCGGGGGCTTCACGCATGCCCAGCGATCCGTCCAGCTCGGCGGACACGAGGGTCCGCACGATCTGCAGACCGAGGCTGTCCGACTTGTCCAGGCTGAATCCGTCGGGCAGCCCGCGGCCGTCGTCGTGCACCACCACGTCGAGCCAGCGCGCCGAACGCTCAGCAACGATCGTCACAGAGCCTCCTCGAGCCGTCGGATCGAATGCGTGCTCGATCGCGTTTTGTACGAGCTCGGTGATCACCATGATCAGAGCCGTGGCGCGGTCGGAATCCAGCACGCCGAGGTCACCCACCCGGTTGATCCGGATCGGCCTGTCCACGGATGCCACGTCGTTCATGATCGGCAAGATCCGATCGATAACCTCGTCAAGGTTGACCTGCTCGTCGACCGACATCGACAACGCGTCATGCACGAGCGCGATCGACGACACCCGGCGCACCGACTCGATCAGCGCTTCTCGCCCCTCGGCGTTGGCCGTCCGGCGGGCCTGCAGCCGTAGCAGCGCCGCGACGGTTTGCAGGTTGTTCTTCACCCGGTGGTGGATTTCCCGGATTGTGGCGTCTTTGGATATCAGGGCTCGGTCACGGCGCTTGACTTCGGTGACGTCTCGGATCAACACCGCGGCACCCGCGCTCGAGCCATGCACAACCAACGGGAGCGTTCGCAGCAGCACGGTGGCGCCTCCGGCATCGACCTCCAAACGCATGCTCTTGCCGCCCGCCAGTAAGTCCTGCACGTGCTCGGCCACCTCCTGGGCCTCGAAGGGGTCCGAGATCAGCGGCCTAGTGACTTCAATGAAATTGTGCCGCTCCAATTCGGTGGTCAAGCCCATCCGGTGGTAGGCCGATAACGCGTTGGGGCTGGCGTAGGCGACGACACCGTCGACGTCGAGCCGGATGAAGCCGTCACCCACCCGTGGTGTGGACCGCGACATGGCCACGTCCCGCACGTCGGGGAAGGTGCCCTCGGACAGCATGTGGACAAGGTCCGCGGCGCATTCACGGTACGCGGTCTCCAGATGGCCGGACTTTTCACCAGCCGCGAGCGCCGTTTGGTGCTGCGTCAGCACCGCCACCACATGGTCGCCGTACCTCACCGGGGAGGCCGCGACGTGCAGGCCGGGAAGTTGCCACGAATCCTCTTGGCCCCCAACCCTTTCCAGCTGGGCTTTACCCGAGGTGAAGGTCTCGGCGACAAGCGACAATCGATCGGCGGGCAGAACGGTGCCCACGACATCGGTCTGCAGAACCGTCGGCGCGGTAGTGGGACGGCACTGCGCCACACAGACCAGCGCGCCGTCGTCGCGGCGGACCCACATCAGGTAATCGGCGAACGAGAGGTCGGCCACCAGCTGCCACTCGCCGACCACGGCATGGAGGTGGTCCACCGCGTTGCCTGGCAGCATCGTGTGTTCGGCAAGCAACTCACCGAGAGTGGACATCAGTTACCCGGCGACAGAAAATTTATGATGTCCAACGGCTAGCTGATCACCGCGATAAGGTCGCCCGCCTGAATGACGTCGCCGACCGACACGCTGACCTTGCTGACCGTGCCGTCGATCTCGGCCAAGACGGGGATCTCCATCTTCATCGACTCCAGCAGCACCACGGTGTCGCCCTTGCCGATTTGGTCACCCTCATGGACAACGACTTCGAGCACGCTGGCCACAATCTCGGCACGAACATCCTCGGCCATCTTCACTCCACTCGTTTCGGCCACTTCGCAGGCTGGCCACTAGGTCCATCGTTTAATCCAACATCGCTTTTGACAGGCTCAAAGGTATATCGAACCACAAGACCAGGAGAGCGGCGCGCAGGCTTCGATATGGGGCGTAACAGCGGGCCGGGCGCCCATGAGAGACTGTTAGCAACCTGGCGGGTGCCGATAACGGCGCCTCAGCAACGACGGAGGTACCAAAGATGGCCAAGCGTGGCCGTAAGAAGCGCGACCGCAAATACAGCAAGGCCAACCACGGCAAGCGGCCAAACGCCTAAAAGCCGCTACTACCGACCGCGGATGATGGTGGTCCGGCGGATCTCCAGCCGAAGTCGCTCCCGTAGTCCCTCGGGAGCCTTCTCACCACTGCACCTGGTTGCGACCAACTCTTTGATCCGCTCCTCAAGCCCGTAATGCTTAAAGCAACCCGGGCACGCCTCGAGGTGCTGCCGCAACCTCTGCTTGGCCTCTGGGGTGCATTCACCGTCGAGCAGGGTCCACACCTCGGCAATGACCTCCGCACAGCCGACCGAACCGTGGGAATCGTCGTTGGGGCATGGCTCAGCCGGGCCGGAAAACTCGCTCATCACGACACCTCCTCGTGCGCCTGCTCAGAGCGGACAAAGCCCCGCTCCTTGGCGACGTCGGCCAACAGGCCTCGCAGCTGACGTCGACCGCGGTGCAGCCGGGACATTACCGTCCCGATTGGCGTATCCATGATCTCGGCGATCTCCTTGTACGGGAAACCCTCTACGTCGGCGTAGTAGACCGCCATCCGGAACTCTTCCGGCAATGCCTGCAACGCTTCCTTGATCTCGGTGTCCGGCAGCAGCTCCAGGGCTTCGACCTCGGCCGAACGAAGACCGGTGGAGGTGTGCTCGGCGTTGGCCGCCAATTGCCAGTCGGTGATCTCCTCGGTCGGATATTCCGCGGGCTGTCGCTGCTTCTTGCGATAGCTGTTGATGTAGGTGTTGGTCAGGATCCGGTACAGCCAGGCCTTGAGATTTGTGCCGGCACGGAACGAGCGAAAGCCCGCGTAGGCCTTGACCATCGTCTCCTGCAGCAGGTCCTCGGCGTCGGCGGGATTGCGCGTCATCCGCAGCGCGCCGCCATACAGCTGATCTAGCAGGGGAATCGCGTCGCGCTCGAAACGCGCGGTCAGTTCGGCGTCGGTCTCTTTCAAGGTTTCGGCGACGGTGTCGTCATGATCTGGCTGCGCGTCCGGCGGTGACTTGTCCGCCCTATCGCCGTCAGCCATCGCGGTCCCTTCGCTCGCGGCACCATCGAAGACCCCTGGCGAGAGCTCCAGGCGTTCCAGGATTGCCACCGACACTCTTTTTCCCCTCGCTAGATCCTACGGCTATGGACTTTTGTGGCCTTCTCGGCCCGCAACTGCACCCAACAACAGCATTTTGCTGCTCGCTTGTTCCCGGTCGCAGGCCCGGCTGTGGACGCCAGGCGGACGACGCACCCATGAAATCCAGGACCACGCCGGGAGCTAATGTGGCGCCATGTCCCTCAAAGGAAAGACCATGTTCATCTCGGGCGCCAGCCGCGGCATCGGCCTTGCGATCGCCAAACGCGCGGCACAAGACGGCGCGAACATCGCCCTGATCGCCAAGACGGCTGAGCCGCATCCGAAACTGCCGGGCACGGTGTACACCGCAGCCAAGGAACTCGAGGAGGCGGGCGGGCAGGCACTGCCGATCGTCGGGGACGTCCGCGACCCGGAATCGGTGGATTCCGCGGTGGCCAAGGCCGTCGAGCAGTTCGGTGGCATCGACATCTGCGTCAACAACGCGTCGGCGATCAACTTAGGGTCCATCACCGAGGTGCCGATGAAACGGTTCGACCTGATGAACGGCATCCAGGTGCGCGGCACGTATGCGGTGTCGCACGCGTGCATCCCCCACATGAAAGGCCGGGAAAACCCGCA
Organism: uncultured Actinomycetota bacterium; assembly: GCA_963715905.1. Taxonomy (GTDB): domain Bacteria; phylum Actinomycetota; class Actinomycetes; order Mycobacteriales; family Mycobacteriaceae; genus Mycobacterium. Next base: position 10,583 of record CAVQSX010000007.1, on the reverse strand, counting down.
CATCCTGACGCTGTCGCCGCCGGTGCTGCTCGACAGTAAATGGCTCAAGCCCACGGCATACATGATGGCGAAGTTCGGCATGACGCTGTGTGCGCTGGGGATCGCCGAGGAGATGCGGGATGAGGGCATCGCGTCGAACACGTTGTGGCCGCGCACGCTCGTGGCCACGGCCGCGGTGCAGAACCTGCTCGGGGGTGACGAGGCGATGGGCCGGGCGCGCAAGCCGGAGGTCTACTCGGACTCGGCCTACGTCGTCCTGAACAAGCCCGCGCGCAAGTACACCGGGCACTCGTTGCTGTGCGAGGACGTACTGATGGAATCAGGTGTCACCGACTTGTCGGTGTACGACTGCATCCCGGGTTCGAAACTCGGCGAGGACTTCTGGGTGGAAGGCGTCAACCCGCCGGGATACACCGGGCCCTGACCTGGTCGGCGCATTGCGACGCCGGCTCTGGCAACTGTGATCAAAGCCAACCGGCGCGATCACCGCAGGTATTCAGGCCTGAGTAATGAAATGCGACTTAAACGCCAGCGTCCCCGCCGGTAAGCGAGCTAACCTCAGCACGAGGCCTCAACAAGGATGGTGCCCAGTGACCACCGAACCTGCGGATCGACCGGCAGACTCGAAGTCGGGGATGCCGAGTTGGCTCAAGCGAGTGATCATGTTCGCGATCCTCGCCGCCGCCCTCATCATCGTGTTTTTCATTCTGGCGGAGTTCCTCCCGCGATGGTGGGCAGAGCGGATAGGCGAGTTGTCTGAGAGAGGTTTCGCCCGGGGTATCACTTGGGGTCTGTTCTTCGGCGGCATATGCACATTGCTGCCGTTGCTGCAGGTACTGGTGGCGGTCCTGGTTCGGCACAAGCGCGGCGGCCGGATCCTCGCCGGCATCGCGGCCTTGTCGGCGCTCCTGTTCGCCCTGCCGAATCTGATGACGCTCAGCGTTGTGTTCGGGGGCAGCAGCGCCGCGCACGCGGGCCAACGGATCATGGACGTGGAGGCACCCGGATTCCGTGGCGCCTCCCTGGTCGGGGCGATCATCGCGGCACTGGTATTCGTTGGGGTGGTCGTGATGACGATGCGGTACCGACGTCGCGGACGTGAGCTTGCGAAGGCACGCGCTCGGTAGACGTTGGCGACCGCACCATCCACGCTGCCGCACGCCGCGTCAGACAAACGCGCTGAGACCGGTCAACGAGCGCCCGACGATCAGGGTGTTCACCTTCCGGGTTCCGTCGTAAGAGTAGATGGCTTCGGCGTCGGCGACGAAGCGGCCGACGTTGTGCTCCAAGAGGATTCCGTTTCCACCGAGCAGTTCGCGCGCCCAGCCAACGGTTTCGCGCATCCGCACGGTGAAAAACGCCTTCGCCAGTGAGGAATGCCGGTCCTCGGCATCCGCACCAGCAGATCCTGGACCAGTTGGAATCCCCCGATCGGGCGGTTGAATTGCTTTCGGTTGCACGCATAGGCCAGCGCGTTCGCATAGGCACCCATCGAGTAACCGACCGCAATCCACGCCGCCCCGGCGCGGGTCACCCGCAGCACCTCGGCGGTGTCTTTGAGTTCTCCACCACAAAGCCTTTCACCCGCCGGTCGGCGACGTCCTTGGCCCCCGAACCGACCTCCGGTTCGGTCAGCCCGAACGAACCGATTTTGTCGTAGCGAGCCATCGCGGGAAGGAAGCGCTCGCGCTGCACAGATAGACCGACCCCATTGCCAGTCAGCCGTGCACACCGTTGAAGGTGGCGATCGAGCAGTCCGTGCGCGCGAGCTCCATCGCGATCATGCCGTCGAGCAGTTAACGGCGTCCACCGCAGCCGAAGCCGTGGTATGGCTGGCCGGCAACGCCCAGTTCGCGCATCCCCGGAAACGATCTCGAATGGGAAGGTGACACGCGACCAGTGCTCAAGCAGAACCGGCGCCACATCGGTCATCATGAATTTGCGCACCGCATGCAAGCAGACAACGCTCTTCGTCGGTAAGCAGGTGCTCAAACGAGTAGAAATCCGACCTGTCGAAGTCGTTGTCGCTCATGGCCGTTCTCCGGGATCGCCCAGAAACTTCTCGATGACGGGCGCGAGTTCGGCGGCGTTCTGTACGAGGTCGATATGGCCGCCGTTGTGCAGATGAAGCCGCGAGTGGGGCAGCAGCGCGTTCATGATGTGGGCGTTGATCACCGGGATGATCGGGTCGTCGGTGCCCGCCACGATCAAGGCCTCTTGTCGCACCGCAGGCAACGCGAACAGGCTGGTCCAGACCGAGCCCGCGAGCAGTTGGTGCAGGTAGCCGATCTTTGATCCGGCGTGTAGCTGCCGCACGAACAGGCGCGCCACCTCGTCGCCGTGCGTGCGGACGCTACCTCCATACAGTTCACCGGCAATGGATGCCGCGTAGCCGGGGTCGGAGAACCGGCGCGGGGTAGCCATCTTCGCCAGGACCCTCGGGTGGGCCGGCACCATGAGCAATCCGGTACCGGTCGCCACCAGAACTAAGCGCCGGCACCGGCGCGGATTCTGGAAGGCGAACTGCTGCGCAAGGGCCCCGCCCCAGGACAGCCCGAGCACGTCCACCACGCCGATTTCCAGCTTGGACAGCAGCCGGCCCAGCACCCAGGCGAGGTAGGGAAATCCATAAGGAGCAATGGATGTCGGTGATCCTCCAGTCCCGGGAACGTCGAACCTGATCACCGTGGTGTCCAACTGCTCCACCAGCGGATCGAGCACTTCCAGGCTGGCCCCGATGCCGTTGCACAGCACCAGCGGAACGCCGGATCCGGGGCGGACGTTCACCCGGATCCGCTGACCGCCGGCCGTGACGTAGCGGTGTTCGCCAACAGTGCTCACCGTTGTCAGCCGGCGCGCGGCTTTCACTTTTCCATCACATAACCGCCCGGGGCCGGACCGAGCGGCGGCAGTCCTTCACAGCCAAGCGTTTTCGGCGCATCGACATCCGGGCCGCTGCGCTCGGCCAGCCAGCTGACGTAGTCCGGCCACCAGGAGTCACTGGACTTCTGAGCGGATTCCAGCCACTCTTCCGGATCTTCTGGACCGTCCAGGCCGACCGGCCCAGCCCGGAATGACGCCTTGGGATTGCCGGGCGGGTTGACCAGTGCCGCGATGTGACCACTTGTCGATAGCACGTAGCGGTTGTCCTTGCTGCCGAGCAGGCGCGCGCTGCGGTAGGTGGCCTGCCACGGAGATATGTGGTCGGCGACGCCGCCGATGACGTACGCGTCCGAGGTGATCTTGCCCAGATCGACCGGGCTGCCGAGCATGCTGACCGCGCCGGGAGTGACAAGCGCGTTGCCCAGCCCCATCAGCACCATGTCGCGGTGTAGGGCGGCGGCCATCCGAGTCGTGTCGGCGTTCCAGAACAACACGTCGAACGGCGCCGGCTTGCGGCCCTGCACATAGTTGTTCACGACGTACCGCCACACCAGGTCGGTGGGCCGTAGCCACGCGAACATCTCCGCCATGTCACGCCCGTCGAGGTAGCCCTTTCTGGCCGAAACTCGAATCGCCGCGTGTGCCGCGCGCTCGCTCATTGCCGCGGCCGCAAAACCGGCCCGATTTTCATCCAGCACGGTGACCGCCAAGCTGAGGCCGGCGATCCGATCACCCGCACCGATGTTGCCGAGATGGGCCGCGACCATCGCCGCGAGAATGCCGCCCGAACAGGTCGCCAGTAGGTGTGTGCTGTCCGTTTCCGTGATGGTCTGTACCGCATCCATTGCCTCGATGATCGCCGCCCCGTACGCGTCGAAGCCCCAATCACGATGGCGGGCTTGTGGGTTGCGCCACGAAATGACGAACACCTGCTGGCCCTGCTGCACGAAGTACTCGATCATGCTGCGCCCCGGCGCGATGTCCATGATGTAGTACTTGTTGATCACCGGCGGCACCATGAGCAACGGAACGGCGCGCACCTTAGGTGTCTGCGGTGCGTATTGAATCAGTTCGAACATCGAGGTTTGCAGCACCACCGCACCCTTGGTGATCGCTAGCCCCCCTGGGTCCTCGCCAACTACGAACGCGTCGGGCTCGACCATCGCCGGCACCCGAGGTTTCGAAAGCATGTCTCGGGAAAAAGCTTTCACACCTCGCAGCGCGCTCAGGCCGCCCGTGTCGATCAGCGCCTTCCAGCCGAGCGGGCTGAGCAGCGGATTGTTGGTCGGTGCCAAGCCCTCGACCAGGTTGTCCATCACGAACCGCATCTTCTCGCTGTCACGCCAATCCAGCTGCGCGTCGTCGAGTAGACCCTCGGCGGTCTCAGCGCCCGCCAGATAGCCCTGCATGATCCGGTGCAGCAGCGGATTCTCCTGCCAGGCAGGGTCGGTGAAGCGTTTGTCAGCTCGCGCTGGGGCACGGTGGGACTTGCCCGCCGCGATCGCGCCGAGTTCGCGAGTAAGCGCGCCGACCCGGTCGGCCACGGCACCGGGGTGCTGGGCGAGGTTGGCGCCGAAGCGGGCCCAGGTGGCGTTCGGCATCATGCGGCTGGCGAACGGCTTGGTGGCGCTCGTCGAGGAGCAGGTCGAGTGGGGCGGCCAGTTCGTCGGCTTTGGCCGCTGGAACTAAGGCTTTCGGCGCGGAAGCCATGATCATTGTGTCCTTTCAGTTTCGGGAACCGTGATGTCGCGCTTTTGGACCTTGCCGGTGGGGCCCTTGGGCAGCGCGTCGACGAGCCAGACCTGGCGGGGATACTTGTATGCGGCCACCCGGGCCTTGACGTAGTCGCGCAGCTCTTCCGGAGTCACTGTCGCGTCTTTTTTGAGAGCGACTGCGGCTCCGACCTCCTCACCGAGGGAGTCGTGCGCGATGCCGATGACGGCGGCTTCGGCCACCGCCGGATGCTCGTAGAACACTTCCTCGATCTCGCGCGGGTAGACGTTGTACCCGCCGCGGATGATCATGTCCTTGGTGCGGTCGACGATGTAGAAGTAGCCGTCCTCGTCGACGCGGCCCACGTCGCCCGTGTTGAGCCACCCCTCGGGAGTGATGGTGGCCTTGGTTGCATCGGGCAGGTTCCAATAGCCCTTCATCACGTTGTGGCCACGGATCTGAATCTCGCCGGTCTGCCCTTGTGGCACCTCGACGCCGTCCAAGTCGACTACCCGCATCTGGACGCCCTCGATCGGGGTGCCGATCGAACCCACCTTGCGCTCCCGGTGCGGATGGTTGAACGCGGCCGCCGGAGAACTTTCGGAAAGTCCGTAACCCTCGAGAACGGCGCAGCCAAAAGCTTTTTCGAAATCGGCGAGAACCTGAACAGGAAGTGCCGCACCGCCGGAGACACAGGTCCGCAGACTGCGCGTCGCCGCCGGCGAAGCCTGATCTGCCACGGTCAGTAGCGCCGAGTACATCGTCGGTACCCCCTGGAACACCGTGACTGCGTCCCGCTGGATCACCTCGAGGGCCTTGCGCGGCTCGAACCGAGGTATGAGCGTCAACGTCGCGCCGGACAGAACCGAGCCGTTGAGCCCGCAGGTCAGGCCGAAGACATGGAACAGCGGCAAGCAACCCATCACCACATCGTCCGGACCGGTCTCGACCAGGGTGCGCACGCTGACCTCGGCGTTGCGGCCCAGGTTGGAGTGGGTGAGCATCGCGCCCTTGGGCTTGCCGGTGGTGCCGGAAGTGTGCAGGATGACCGCGACGTCGTCGTGGCCGCGTTCCACCGGTGCATCCTGGCGGGGCAAGTCGGCGATCAGCTCGGCCAGCGCGGCATCATCGACCAGCCAGCACTGAGCGCCCACTTCGTCGGCGCCGGCGGTGGCTTCGTCGGCGAAAGCGGGCGCCGCGAACAGCGCTTTGGCGCCGCTGTTGGACAGGTAGTAGGACACCTCGCGGAATTTGAGCAGTGGGTTCATCGGAACCGCGACGGCGCCGCGGTACATGATGCCGTAGAACACGATGGCGAAGGCGGGCGTGTTGGGCAGCATCACCCCCACCCGATCGCCCGGCTCGACGCCGGCCTGCTCCAGGAGCGTGGCCACCCGCGCGGCCGCAGCGTCGAACTCGGCGAAGGTGAACTCGAGATCCTCGCAACGCAACGCAACGCGTTCGGGGTGGCGATGTGTTGATGCGATCAGATTGGCGCTCAGAGCGGTCATGGTCTGCCTCCGAATGGTTGGTGCTGCTGGTTTCCATCATCATCAGGGCGTCCCCGCACCACAATGTCGCGGAAAACAACAAGAAGATCGGCTCGATGTGACCATCCACATCAAGCAATTTCCGGAATAGGGTTCGGGGTATGAGCGTGGCATCGAAAGCCGGCAGCGACCAGCGAGGCGCCGCCCCTGATCCGCACATCGCCGAGCTCGGCAAGCTGATGCTGGCCCGGGCCGCGAAATTGGGAAAAGGATGGCCGATCTGCTCTGCCGGGAGATCGAGGCATACCGCGACGGCACCGTCGTCGCAAAAGACCAAGTAGCCCAAAGCTGCGTGGCAAACGTGACGTTCATCTTCGACTCGCTCGCCGGGAACGCGGACGTCGACGTGTCGCCCGCCGAGCACACCGGCACCGCGCGCGCGCTCGCCGGCGTGCCGCTGCCGGCGGTCATGACCGCCTACCGGATCGGATTCCGATTCATGTGGGAGCAGACCATCGCCACCGCGCGCGCCGCCGCAATACCCACCGACTCGATCCTGGATGCCACCGCACGGGTCTTCATTGCGCAGGACACCTTCACCCAGGCGATGAGCGCCGCCTATCGCCAACAACTGACCGCGCAGATCCTGGAGCGGGAGGAAGAGCGTCGGCGTTGGTGGAAGCGCTGCTGTCCCACCGGATCACCGACAGCCAAAGCCTTTGGGAAGCAGCAGATCTGCTGCGGCTACCCACCTCAGGACCCTATGTCGTCGTGGCGGCGGAGCTGCCGGCGATCGGGAAGCTCGGATTACCGACAATCGAAAACAAGCTCTCCATCCGCGACATCCGATCGGCGTGGCGGCTGCTGCCCGACTTACAGGTCGGCATCGTCCATCTGCGGGGCCACGCGACACCGGCCGCCCTCGGCACCCTTGTCGAGGTGCTCCGGCAGGCCGCGACCGCCCGAGTCGGCATCAGTCCGCCGTTTCACGAGTTGGCCGAAACCAGCGACGCGCTTCGATTCGCCCGGCTGGCGGTCACCGGAAAGCCGTTGGCCGACTCGCTCGTCACCGTCTTCGACGACACCCCGCTTGCCGTCGCGGCGGTCAGCGCCCCTGAGGTGATGGCGAAGATCAGGTCGTCGGTGCTCGGGGCGCTGAACTCGCTGCCGGCCGAGGAACGCATGTTGCTGCTCAATACCTTCCGGGCTTGGGTGGAGGCGGGCGGCTCCGCCAACGACACCGCCGCGACGATCTATTGCCACCCCAACACCGTGCGGCACCGCCTGCACCGCATCGAGGAATTGACCAGCCGATCACTGTCCCGGCCGAAGGATCTCGCCGAGCTGTGCCTGGCTTTCGAGGTCGAGCGGCGACTGCCTTAAGCCGTGTGCGCCTTCAGCCGGTGCCGAACCTGCAATGCGTTGATGACCTCCACGATGCCGATGGCGATCAGCCACCAGCCGGCAACCAGGGTCAGGATCGCGACCGAACCGATCGGAGAGATGATCAGCACTCCGCCGCCGATCATCGTGACCACGCCAACGAACGCCTGCCAGCCCCGTCCGGGGACGTGGTCCAGGGCCAAAGCCGCAGTCAGCAGAGTCGCCCCACGGAAAAGCCAACTGATGCCGATCCAGATGGCCAAAAACACGATCGACTCGAAGACGTCGCGGAAGCAGAAGAACCCCAGCACCAGCGACACGGCGCCGGTGAGGAACTCCAACACCCTCATTGCAGGGCCGGCGTGCGTGGCGAAAGCCGCGACCATGTAGCCGAAACCGGACGCCACCAGGTAGATGCCGAACAAGATCCCCGCCACGACCCATGTCTTGCCAGGCCACGCCAGGATAATGACACCCAACGCAACAGCCAGGACGCCGATCAGGAGAAGCATCTGCCACGCGCTGCGGGCAAGCTGATGCAGTGGACCTTCGAAAGCGGTCTTTTCGTTGCTAATAGTCATTCACATATCATTCGCCACATTTGGCGTAAAGGAAATGTCCGCAGCGACACAATTGCGCATCGTCCGCAGTTTCGCAAACAATGTCGGGCCGAAACGGCTGGTGTATGACGCGCGGACGCGCTGATGGAACACTCCCGCGACGGTTTGTCGCCAGAAGACAACAGCTTGCCGCAAGTTGGTCGATCAAGGACATCGCCGTGCTGCGACGTCGTCGATAAGTTTCAGCTCGAATACCGCACCACGCTCCCGCGAATCATTGTCGTCCGTACGAATCATCCGATGCCACAGCATATTCAGTCACAAGTTAGGTGAAACCATGTTGCTACCCACCCTCATCATGCTGATGGTCTTGTCCCCGTACTCCTGCCGGCAATCATCACCGTTGTGCACCTTCTCACCGGCCAAGCGCGGACTTGCACCGAAGATCGTGTTGCGGCGAACTTCCCGCGGCGCACCGCATCCCCGCATCCAGCCGCGCCCGCCGCCGCGTGAGTGCGGTTTTCGCCCGCTCATCGGCCTGTAAAACGACGGCGCCGTACCAATGGCAGACCAGCAACGCCAGTTCGACGTCGAGCCGATCTTCGTCGATGCCGATTTCCCGGCCGCGCCGGGCAACGGCACGGCCCACCCGATATTTCACCGTGTTGAAGTGCAAATTGAGTTCCTCGGCCGCCACCTTGTAGCTGGAACCGCAACCCAGAAACACGCGCAACGTCTCACGCAACCGCGCGTCGTTCTCGTCGTCGCCCGCCAGATCACCGAGCACCTTGGCCACCCAGGCGCGGGTATCGGCAACGTCGCCGTTCAGCAGCGCCGCGACGGACACCCCAGGGTCGGTCGCCGCGATCACCGTCGGCTCCCGCTTGCCGACCAACGCAACGCGGCGGGCGCTTTCGGCCTCCCGGTGCGACTGGCGAAAACCCTCGACGCCGCTGGCCACCGTCCCGATCGCCACACTCGGAGAATCCGGCCGCGTCAGGATGAACTGGCGAACCTTCGCTGCGACATCGGCCACTCGCCTCGAGGCGCGGTACGGCAGCCAACCCCATCCGCACGTCCGATCGGCGGCGACGAAGAGCGCGCCGTCGGCCGCACCGGCGGCTTCGCCCAGTTCGCGAAGAAAACGTTGCAGTCGGGCAAGTTCGTCGCCTTCGGCGCCTGCGTCCGGATACCACATGACGAGCCCAAGGTGATGCCACCGCAGTGGATATCGGATCGACGTGGTCGTCGCATCCACGTCGATGGTCTTCGTTGCGGCCAGGACCTCCCGCACCCGCAGGGCGCGAAGGCTGTTCTGGTTCTCCAGCCAGCGTTCACGTTCGTCTTCGTAAGCGGCGACGACTTGTTGGGACATCCAGTCGATGTATTCGAACAGCGTGGCGGTGATTGCCTCGATGACCGCGTACCTCATTTTCTCGGAAATATCGAGCGCGCGCAATTCGGCGAATACCAGCTCATTCATCAGCCGCTGACCGAGCCGATAGGCGCGAACCAGCGCGTTGACCGGCACCCCGTGTTGCGCCAATCGCCGGGCGTACTCCAGCGCTGCGGTGGGCGCCTCGACCCGCTCTACGGCTATGTCGTAGCGCAACGCATGCAGAACGGTGTCGACGTTTCCCTCGACGCTGGCCCCGAGCAGTTCCGTTAATCGTTCGTCTTCGGGCAGCTCGGGGATCTGATCTTCGAGGGAACGGTGCATCAGCGACGACAGTCTGCCAGCCGATCGTGCAAGCGTTCGGCGGTCTCGGCGACGTGGCGGCTGACCTCAACGTCGCTGTCGATCTGCGCTTTCGCCACCCTCTTGACGGTAGACCTCGCTGTCACCGTGTTCCGATTTACGCGGTCACAGTTGTCTTTCGGCGACAACTCCGGCACGCATCTTCGTCGGCGACCACTGTTTTCGCACGCCCGACTCCTAACGTTACGGCCACTTGCGATCCTGAAGACCAGCAAGAAAGGAGCCACTACAATGGGGTTCACCAAGCCGTATCTCCCCGATGTCGATCCGGATACCTTCCTGAAGAAGCCACTGATGGAACGGATGCGGATCCTCGCCATCGATTGGGCCGAAAACGGCTTCGGCTCACCGAAGATGATCCACACCATCTACATCGTGAAGCTGGTCGTGTTCTTCGCGCTCGGCGGCATCACCGTCGCGACGGCGACGTCGGGGCTGCCCGCCTTCTGGCATGTGACCGAATGGTGGAACCAGCCGATCGTCTACCAGAAGGTCATCCTGTGGACGGTGCTCCTCGAGGCCATCGGCGTGGCCGGCTCGTGGGGACCGTTGGCCGGCAAGGTCAAGCCGATGACCGGCGGCATCCTGTTCTGGGCCCGGCCGGGAACCATCCGGCTGCGACCATGGAAGTGGGTGCCGTTCACCAACGGCGACCGGCGCACCTGGTCCGACATCGGGCTGTACCTGGCACTGTTGGTGAGCCTGGCCGTCGCTGTTGTGGCCCGGCGTGCACAGCGACTCGCTCTCGAAAGCATTGCCGGACAATATATCCGGGCTTGATCAATCCGGCCCTGC
>CAVQSX010000006.1:0-11530 GCA_963715905.1 uncultured Actinomycetota bacterium | reverse complement strand
CGGCGGGCGTCCAGGACCCCCGCGAGGCCAAAGCCGTGACCTCCGATGATGCAAACGTCGATGAGAAGCCGGCGGCGAAGGCCCAACCCTGGATCGGCCAGACGCGGGCCCCCCGTGGCGACGGCGGCCGTCGACCGGGCCGGGTTGAACGGTCGGGTGCTGGGGGCCCGACTAAGCCGGATTCCGATGAGGCCGAAGAGGAATCAGTAAAAGACGAAGCGAAGGACTCTCCGGACGCCGCGGCTCCGGTGGACGCCGAGGACGCCAGCGATGCCGAGGCCGCCATCTCCGACGACGCCCAAGCCGAAGAGCAGGCAGACGCGGAAGCCGAAGAGAAGGCCGAGCAGGGCGAACCGGCCAAGGCCAAACGCCGGATCAGCTGGTCACACGTCGTCGTCTACGGGGTGATACCCGGTGTAGCGCTGTTGCTGGGCCGGCCGCTGGTTTTTTGAAGTGGCAGGACTCCTTGGCGCGTGAGTCGCAGATCGCGCGTATCGAATCGGTCGCGGCCGCCAAAGATTCCACGATCGCTTTGCTGTCCTACCAGTCCGCCACCGTGGAAAAAGATTTGGACGCTGCCAAAAGTCGGTTGACCGGCACGTTCAAGGAGTCCTACTCGCAACTGATCAACGACGTGGTGATCCCCGGCGCCAAGCGGGGGCACATCTCTGCGAAGGCTACTGTGCCCGCTGCGGCTTCGGTGTCCGCGACTCCCAATCACGCGGTGGCCCTGCTCTTCGTCGACCAGACCGCCGTCGTCGACAAGGATCCGCCCTCCGACAGCACGACCAGTGTCAGGGTAACGATGGAAAAGGTCGCCGGTCGCTGGCTGATTTCCGGATTGGATCCGGTCTAGGTCGTTATTTGATCCGGTCTTCTTCGTTTTCGGCGGGACTAAGACTAAGTAGTGTTGCTCGCTAGAGGGTGACGCGCGAGGGCGAGATGTCTTGGCAAATTGTCGTGGGCGTGGTCGGGCTATCGCTGCCTTCCATGACGTCACTGCAGCCCTGGCCCTTGACGACATATGTCGCACCGGGTCGGTAGGGGTAGTAGACCACCGCGGGTAGGGGGTCGTATCCGGTTGCGCACTGTCCGGCCGAATCTCCCCCTCAACGGACAAGCACACCGTTGTCTCTGTGTGGGCGTGCAGCGTGCATGATCCTGTGTGCACCGTCGCGGTCACGTAATTGACGCCCGACATATTCACCACTTTCGGGGGCTCGAGCACAAACGAGCATTGTCCGGTCCCACCAGGTGGCGACCCAGCCGCTGAGGCCGCGCAGCCGACCCCGATGGGGAAAATCGTGAAAACCGCAGAAAGTGCTCCGAACAATCGGATCATCAAGCTAGCGTAGCGCAAATCGAATTATTCACGCCCGTATCGGTGTCGCGGAATCGGGCGCTGCTGAAGCCGCCTTTCTCACTCGGTCCAGCCCGAGTCGTTGCGCCGCAACATGATCGCACCATTCTGCGCAACTATCGACGGCCGCGACTATCAACTACGCAGCCTAGGCTGCCGGTGGCCGTAGACGGCCACGGCCACGCTGCGGTCCGGGCTGTTCACCGACCGCACTCCGATTTGGGTGTTGGCGCAGTCGGACATAATTGCGAAGTAGTCGGGGCGGTAGTACCAATTGCCAATGATGTCAATGCCATTGATCGCCGCCGACGGTAGAATGGCGACGGTCTCGGCCACCGAGCCCTTATAGCCCGCGGCTCGGCCGCGATCCTGGACCGTCGACCCGTCCGAGCCGATGTCACCGTCAAGGCTTCGGTTGTTGAGTTCGTCGTCGGCATGCCATTGTGCCGCCAGCTCGAGCGCCGGATTTGTCTTCAGGTTGGTTGCGCAGCCGGCCTGGTGCTGGATGCCGTAGACGCTTTGGGCGACGCCACTGTTGAGCCGGTTGTTGTCCGCGTTAGCTAGTGGCGCGGCGCTGATGGCGGACAGCGTGAAGATCCCGGCACCGAGAACGGCCAACTTCGGGAGCGTCGCTGCGTATCGTGTGACATCGCTGACTCTCATAACGTAGGATCTTTGCACAGTCGGTCCGAGAGGTCCATGAATCGCGATCGCTTTCAGCGCCGTTCTCGAATTTCCTTCCGCCACGGATGCGCTCAGCCGTGGGAGGTGTTTTTGGACCGCCCCTGCGGGCGGGGTTGGCTCCGTCTGTACGTAAGCCTGTGAACCGTTGGTGGCCACCTGCCAATCACTGCTTGCACATCCGCAACTTGCGAGGGCCGGAAATTCTGGCCGCTGTGTCTCAAAATCGCTATTCCAACCGACCTATGTTGCCGATAGACTCCGGAAACGATCCGCGAAGAGGAGGATTGCCGTGAAGGACAGGGTCGTCTTGATCATCGCTGCGGCCGCATTGATGATCGGTGGCAGCGCCGGCTGCTCATCGGAGGGCCTGTCCGCGAAGCAAGAACCCGGGACGTTGGCCCCCGGCACGGCCAAGCTCACGGTCGACGGCAAAGACCTCCCCACCACCCGGCTGGTGCACTGCGCGCCACCCGAGCAGTACATGACCACGATCACCACCGGCGACGATGCGTCGGGCGCGACCGTGATGGTGTCTAACGCCGGCAGACTTGCGGTTGAATTGGTCCGGATCCGTAACCTCGACGGATTTTCCGGTGACTACAACCGTGGGCTTGGAGGAGGTGACGCCACCGTGGCACTGACCGAGAACACCTACAACATCGCCGGTGCCGCATCCGGTTACGGCACGAAATCGCCCGAGCCCACGACGGCGCCGTTCAAGATCAAGGTGTCGTGCTGACGACTTTAGTTGACCCCACCAGAGCCGCTTGGCCGGCGCGCGGCGCGCTACGAGTGTTACCTGACGTTTGCGGATAGATCGCTCGACATGGCAGCCAGTTGCTGGCCCCACGTCGGCCAGTCGTTGCCCCCGCCGGCTCCCAGATCGAAGTGGCCGTTGTGGCCGCCGGCCGCGCGGTAGTCGGCGTAGAAATCACGGCAGGTGCTTTGCCAGATATCTGGGAAGCCGATCACTGCGGCACCATCGCTCGGGCTCCCGCTGTGCGGGCTGTACACCCACAGTCGGGTGTTCTGGTCAACCAGAAGCTGGACGTGTGCGTTCGGGGAATGCCACTTCCACCGGCCAAACTGGGGAGCCCCCCACATGTTCACCGTGTCGACGCCACCGTCATTCTTCAGACCGGCAGTGATAGCACCGTCGACGCCGGTCCTCTCGGGAGCGAGCACTCCCGACAGCGATCCAGCGTAGCGAAACCGGTCGGGGTGAAACGTGGCGAGCGCCGCGGCAGCGTAACCGCCTTGTGCGGCTCCGACGACGCCGTGTCCGCCGGGCGCCAACCCTTTGTTGGAAGCCAACCAGTCTGGGAGTTCACTCGACAGGAATGTATCCCACTGCTTGCTGCGGTCCTGTTCCCAATCGGTGTACATGCTGTAGGCGCCGTCAGCGGGTGCCACCACCGAGATACCTGAACCCGCAAGCGTATTCATCGCATTTCCCGCCGTCACCCAATTGCTAACGCCCGGGGCGGCGTTGAACGCATCCAGCAGGTACACCGCGTGTGGACCGCCGCCCATAAAAGTCACCGGGATGTCGCGGCCCATCGCCGCCGACGGCACCATCAGCGACTCGACGTTCCCCACCGCTTTGGCAATAGCGGTGCAACCGGCGCTCGCTGCAGTGCTCAACACGAGGGCGAGCATGGCCGCGCAAAGAATCCGTAGCCGCGTCGACATACCCTTCACATCAACCTCGTTCGCCTATAGCTACACCAGATCGGTATCTGCATTTGCCGATCAGTGAACCACTCCTCGGGGCAACGCGGCAAGATGCCACAAAGTCGAGTGCCAACGGACCAGTTGCCTACATCCGACCCGTCGGCGGGTTGCGTGAACGATCTTTCGCTCAAACGATCTACGACATAGACTCTGCTGGGTTGGTGTGAGACGTTGTCGATGTTGGACGGAAGGTGGCCACATGGATCCAGACCCCGACTACGACGCGAGTGACGAGTTGGAATACGGGCTCTCGGCGTTCGCGTGGCTCCTCAGGGGCCACTATCCGCCGCCCTATTACGGCTCGAACTAACGCGGCTGTCGCGCCTACCCGTAGAAACTGCGCTGTTGAACCAACTTAAATCGCGCAGTCCTGCGCCATCCTGAGCGGCTATGGCTGGGTGCGGTCGGCCAAGCGGCAGCTATTGAGTGGTGACACGGTCGGAGAAACTTTCACGATGTGGGGACGACTTCGGCGTTCGGGACACCCTAGGTCGGCGGCACCGCAACTCGGTGGGCGGCGACTTCCACCACGGCCGCCCCAAGAGGCCTGAGATACGATGACCTCGTTAGTCGAGGTCGGTTGGGGCCACTTGTCGCCGACGATCGGGTCCGAGGCGCAGCGAGCGACTAACTCAGGGTAGGGATCTTCACGCCGAACGGATATGGCGAGAATGCGAACGATCGTTCGTAGACTGACTGTACCGTAGGGTTGATTATTTGCGGCGCGCCGCGGCCAGCCGTTCCGCGAAGTCCGGTGCCTGAATCGACGCGGCCTGTGGCGCCAACTCGGCGCGAACGGCGGCCGCGTGCAGTTCGGTATCGATGCTGCCCGGGCTGATAGTGGCCCGCATGGTGGCTTTCGTCGCGATCACGACTTCCCGCGGGGCCGATGCTGGACCGGCAGCCAGTTCCCGGGCGGCCGCGACAGGATCATCGGCGATCTCGAGCGCCAGACCATGGCTGACGGCGGCGTGGGCGTCGAAGCGCATGCCGAACAACAGTGCGGCGCGGGCCAACTGGGGTCCGACGGCGCGCTGCAGCATCCAGGTCATGCCGCCACCGGGGTGGATGCCGAGCTTTTGGAAGCGGGCATCGAATAGCGCTGCCGGTCCGGCGATCCGCACATCGCAAGCCAGCGCGAGGTTGAGGCCCGCTCCGACGGCCGGCCCGTTTACGGCGGCGACCGTCGGCAGCGTGCAGTCGGCGACGGCCAGAAATCCGTCGTAGAGGCGGCGTAGCCCGCGCTCGGCAGCGGCGCCAAGGGCGCTGAGATCGGCACCGGCGCAGAACGCTTTGCCCGCGCCCGTGACGACCACGGCATGTACCTTCGGATTGCTTTCCGCGTCCTGAACTGCGAGGCGCAAGCCCGCGGAGATTTCGTCGGTGACGGCGTTGCGCCGGTCGGGGTCGTTGACGGTGATCAGGGCGACACCGCTGTCAACCTGAAGCAAAACGTGATCCATCTAGCCCCTTTCTGAATACGGTCGCGGCCGCTCGAGACCGCATGTACAACTCGGCGCTCACGCTACGAGATCGGATGCAACAATATCAATTCGATGTGAGCGATCGTTCCTACCAGTGATGTTCGTTGACGAATTAGGTACCCATGCTTACTATTGAGACTTGTAATCTCAAAGATGCGGCGACATATGGCATACGTGGCAAAGGGCGAGTAGATGACCGGTGCGATCGGCTTGGCGCGTGCCGCCGACGACGCCGATCGTAACGCGTCACACGAACGCCAACGGCATGTGCCCGGCGAGCCCGGCATTTGGGTGCTGCTATTCGGCGACATGCTGGTGTTCACTGTGTTGTTCACCGTTTACCTGCATCAGCGGGGTGCTCGGCCAGAGCTGTTCGCCGAGTCCCAGGGGGCACTCAATCGAGCCCTTGGAGCAACGAACACACTTGTTTTGCTGACGAGCTCAATTCTCGTCGTCTTTGCGACACGCGCGTTGCGTCGTCCCGAACTGCGTTACCTTGCCAGGCGTTTGACCCTGGGTGGTGTGCTGGTGGGCGCGTGCTTTGTTGGGATCAAGGCTTATGAGTACCACGAAAAGGTCGCCGCCGGGATCACCCCTAGCACTAACGAATTCTTCATGTACTACTTCGTGCTGACCGGGCTGCATCTGGCGCATGTGATCATTGGCTTGATCGTGCTGACGGTCCTGTCGACCCTGGCCCGCAAACCGGAGCCGACCACGACACATATGGCCTTCTTCGAGGGCGGCGCCTGCTTTTGGCACATGGTCGATCTGCTGTGGATCGTCATCTTTCCCCTGATCTTCCTGGTGAGGTGAGCATGAGAACGGTGGTACGGACAAATGCCTCGCTGATCTGGTTCCTGCTGTGCGCGCTGACTATTGTGTCGTGGGCATTAGGCACCAACCACGGATTCGGCGAGGGGCACCATCTCCCGGCCAGCCTGGTGATCTTCG
Source organism: uncultured Actinomycetota bacterium (assembly GCA_963715905.1). Taxonomy (GTDB): domain Bacteria; phylum Actinomycetota; class Actinomycetes; order Mycobacteriales; family Mycobacteriaceae; genus Mycobacterium. Next base: position 5,314 of record CAVQSX010000006.1, on the reverse strand, counting down.
CCGTCGCGATCTTCAAGGTTCGCCTGGTCGGCTTGTACTTTATGGAGCTGAAAATGGCTCCGGGTGTGTTACGCGGTCTCTTCGAGGGTTATTGCGTGGGGTTATTCGTGCTGCTAACGGCCATGTTCGTGTTCGCGTGATGGCGGCGCGCGCTCGTCGCCCGCTTTATGCGACTCGCAGCCTCTAAACTGGGTAGAAATTTAAGGAGCCCAGTGCCGAAAAATGAGAACGCCACTCCCAACGGCCGCCCTCGCGGCCGGCCCCGCCTGACAATCGACCGGGACGCGGTCGCCGACGCGGTTGCGGAGTTATTCCATGAGGGTGGCTACGAGGCGGTTTCCATCGTTGACACCGCCGAGAAATTGTCGGTCTCACGTGCGACGCTGTATCGCACGGTCCCGACCAAGCAGGATCTCCTCGGCATACTTTTCGAACGCAGCACGCGTGAGATCACTGAGCAAGTCGAGTCGGCGATTCGTGACATTGCCGATCCCGCAGAGCGGCTAAAAGCGATGGTTCGGCTACAGGCAGAAGCTGCGGTACAAATGCGCAGCTACATGCCCGTCTTCTTCGACGGCGGCGATCTGCCCGGCGATGTCGTCCAGCGTTGGCACAAGTGGAGTCGGCAGTTCGAAAAATTGTGGGTGTCGGTGGTCGCCGCCAATATGGACGCCGGCTACATCGAAAAGGGTGATCTGGTCGTCACCACACGACTGATCCTCGGGATGATCCTTTGGGTATCGCGATGGTACCGGCCAAAGGAGAAGATCACGTCAGCACAGATCGCGGACGACGCCATCCGGCTGCTGCGGCTGGAAAATGCGCCCCCAGGGAATGGAGACCGCAAGTCCGGCGCGCCGCGGCGGCGTCAACGCACCTCCAGCCGCTAAATATCTGTGATTGTCCCTCTCGGATGGAGCATCCCGGCGATCACGGCCCGTGTACACGATCGTTCACCATATGGTGAGCCATCGCCATCGCTCATGGCGGCGCCGACGGCGAGGAAATTCTTGCGTATTCATTCGGCGGGACATATTGCGCCGACAGCGACATCTGCCCTATATTGAGACGCGATAGTTCAAAAATCGAAGTTGGTGACACGCTGAGGTAAGGTCCGCCGTCCGGAGCGGTCGGGTGTGTCGTGACTTAACGGTCGGAGGCGGAGTAACACTTATGACCACTGCCGTGTCGGCGCCCTGGGAGAGGATTCCCAACTGGTTTGAGAGACTTCAGGTAGCGCTCGAAGATGCCAACCTTCCGACGTTGCTACTCGTCTTGCAGCACCTCACCGGTGATAGCAAATGGACTCGTTCACCATATCGGCCGGTGCGAGGAAAGCCACTGGATGACAACGACTCCGGCGGACTTTCATCCAAGCTTCAGGCCGAGGTGCGGGTGTCGGCGCTGGAGGCAGTCGTCGCCTTCTACGAAGGGCGACTTCAACCGGTCACGCCTCCCCCGGACGAGGTGACACGCATGCTTGGCTGCGCGATGGTTGAAGAGGTCTCGGTCGAATACGGCGAACTACTTTCCGAGGAAATGGGTTTCATCTCACGCGACGTCGAGATTCCAGCCGAATCGATACCCGAGGACTTCAGTGTAGTCATCATCGGAGCGGGCTTGTCCGGTGTTTGCATGGCAATGAAACTTGCGGCCGCCGGTGTCAACGTCGTTGTGCTGGAAAAAGATGCTGATCTGGGTGGCACTTGGCTGGAAAACATATATCCGGGTTGTGGCGTGGATACGCCGGGTCATCTCTATGCTTTCTCATTCGCGCCCAACCCCGACATCACCGAGTACTTCGCCAAGCGTGACCAGGTCGAGGACTATATTCAGCGCGTCGCGTCCGAATTCGATGTCAAGCGGCACATCCGATTCGGGGCCGAGGTGTTGCGTGCGCGCTACGAGACCACCAATGCGACATGGCAGATCGATGTCAGAGACGCCAACGGTGAGGTGGAGTCGCTGCGGGCAAACGTCTTGATCAGTGCCGTGGGCATGGTGAACCGGCCATCGGTTCCGCCCATTCCCGGGCTGGATGAATTCCCTGGACCGGTCATGCATACCGCGGCGTGGGATAAATCTGTCGACCTGACCGACAAACGCGTCGCTGTGATCGGGACTGGCGCTAGCGCGATGCAAGTGGTGCCGTCCATCGTCGATGCCGCCAGTCATGTGACCGTCTTTCAACGATCGAAGCAATGGGCTGTGCCGCATCCCAATTATCATCGCGCGGTTAAAGAAACCGTCCGCTTTCTGATGCATGAGGTTCCCTTCTACATTCAGTGGTACCGGCTGCGGTCGTTCTGGAACTTCAGCGACCGACTGCACTCGTCGCTACAGATCGATCCGGACTGGCCCCATCCGGACCGCGCTGTCAATGAGACCAACGATCGCCACCGGGTATTTCTCACCAAGTACATCAAGGGGCAGCTCGGCTATCGGTCAGGATTTGCTAGACGCCTGTCTGCCGGAGTATCCGCCATACGGTAAGCGTCCGTTAATCGATAACCACTGGTTCCAGACGATGTGCCGTGACGATGTCACGCTGGTCACCGAAGCGGTAGATCGGGTAAACGGAGAGAACGTCGTGACCCGCTCGGGAGTCGAAGTGCCGGCCGACGTGATCGTGCTGGCAACCGGTTTCAAGGTTTTGCAGTTCCTCTGGCCGATGGACATCGTCGGAAAATCGGGCACGACGCTGCGTGAGCAGTGGGGTCTCAACGATGCCCGGGCATACCTTGGCGTGACTGTCCCGGACTTTCCGAACTTCTTCGTCGTCAACGGCCCGAACACCAATGCCGGCCACGGCGGAAGTGCGATCCATGCCACTGAATTTCAGGTCCGGTACATAATGCAGGCGATCCGCCATCTGCTGGTCAGTGAGATCGCCGCGGTCGAGGTCGATCGTAGCTCGTACGCACAGTACAACGAAGAGCTCGATGCAGCCTTGGCGCAGATGATCTGGTCGCATAAGGGGATGACCACCTACTACCGCAATGATGCCGGTCGCATCGTTGTGAGTAGTCCGTGGAAGTACGTCGACTACTGGGAACGGCTGCGCGACTTCGACCCAACCGACTATCACGAGGTGAGAGCCTCATCTGAGGCTGCAGAGTTGTCCGCCTAGGCGGCCCCGATGATGCGTCGGTGATGAGGTCGACAAGTCGTCTTGAATTTCTGTGCGCAGAGAATGCAGTACCGCCCCGATCGGCAGTCTCGTTCTTGGTTGGGGCCAGCACCATTTGCCAACAGAGCACATGAGCCAAGCCCAAGTCGGGCGATTATCCTTTCGGGCGCCGGCCAAGCCTGCGACGCCAGTCGTGCATTTCGAGCAGCCGAAGTACTGCGCCGGAGATCCGAGCCTTGCGTGGCGAGTAGGGGTACCAATGTGTCTCGGTGGGCAGGTTGAGCTTCTCGGTGACCACCGCCTGCGCGCGACAGTATTTACGGATGCCGTCGGGCCCACCCATCCGGTGACCAAGACCGGATTCCTTCCAGCCGCCCATCGGCAGCGGAAACTGGAATACGTGCATCATCGCGTTGTTGATGTTGACGCCGCCGGCCTCGATCCGCCGGCCGACCCGCTCGCCGCGCTCCTTGCTCGCCGTCCAAACGCTGGCGCCCAAGCCGTAAGTGGTGTCGTTGGCCAGAGCGATGGCTTCGTCTTCACTCGAGACCTTCATGATGGGCAGCAGCGGCCCGAACGTCTCTTCGCGCATGCAGGCCATCGTGTGGTCGACATCCACCAGCACGGTCGGCGGATAGAACAGGCCCCGCTCGGCCCGCTTTCCGCCCGTCAGGATGCGTGCCCCGCGAGCCACCGCGTCGCTGACGTGGCGCTCGACGATCGCCATCTGCGCTTCGTTCGCCAGCGCGCCGATGTCGGCGGAAAAGCTGCCGGGTGCATCATGGCCCTGGCGGAGCTTGTTCACCTCGTCGATCAGACGCGACGTGAACTCGTCATATACCGAATCCTCGACGTAGATCCGCTCGACGGCGACGCAGGACTGGCCCGAGTTGAACAGGCCGGCCCAGATCGCTCCGCGCACGGTTCGCTGCAGCGGGGCATCGGACAGCACAATCATCGCGTCTTTGCCGCCCAACTCGAGGCTGACCGGGATCAGCCGTTCCGCGCAGCGGATGCCGACCTGGCGGCCGGTTTTGGTGGATCCCGTGAACTGCACCATGTCGACGGCGTCCACGACTGCCCTGCCGGTGTCGCCCCATCCCGTCACGCAACCCAGTACGCGCGGCGCGCCGATCTCCTCGTTCCAGCCACGCACGATCTCGGCCCAGCCCAGCGGTGTTTCCTCCGAAGGCTTCGTGAGTACGGCCGCCCCCGCCATCAACGCCTGTGGGACGTCGAGCATCGGCATCCCCACCGGATAGTTCCAGGGGGTGATCACGCCGACGAGTTCGTAAGGTCGGTAGCGGATTCGGAGCCCCTTGGTTGCCGACGCCGGTCCGTGTGGGCGGCGGGTCTCCTCGGCCAGGAATTCTGCACCGTGCTTGGTGTAGTAGTTGATCACTTCCATGCACACCAGCAGCTCGATCTGCGCATCCCCCCAGGATTTGCCAGCCTCACGATGCACCAGGCCAAGAATGCGGTCTTGATTGTCGACAATCCAATCCAGCCACCGCCGCAGATAGACCGCACGGCCTTCCGGTCCCAGCGCCTCCCAGGCCGGCTGAGCCGAGCGGAGTTCGCCGGCTAGCCGCGACACTTGGTCGGCCGACATGTCTGGAACCACTCCGACCAGCGAACCGTCAGCCGGGTTGCGTACCTCGACAACCGATTCGCGTGCCGGTGGGGCGTCGGTGCTGTCTGTGGTCTTATCCTCGGTAGTCGTCATGGTGCCGGTCCTCGCTGACGGTGTCGGTTGCAACAAATATTATGAGTATGCACGTCTCAATACACAAAGTCACTGGGCTGCGGGAGAAGCCGCGAGCGAGCGCTGATATCCGAGGATAGCCTTGTTCATGTTCATCGCGATGGCGCCGACGACCTCGTCTCCGCGGAGCGCCTCGACTAACAGCGATGGCTTCTCGACGTTGTCCCAGTCTTCGGAAACGACTGCGAAGCGGTCGGCCGCGCGCAGATATCCGGCGGACTTGATTTTGATGTTGTACTGATCGGACCAGAACGCGGGCACCGAATTCAGCGGTCGCCGCTCGGCCGGCCCCGCGAGCAGGTTCGCCGCTGCGCAGTCCGCCATGTCTCTGGCGTTGGACCAGTGCTCGATGCACACGGGCGTCGCGCCGTGTCGGTGTGGCCATGCCGCGCCGTCGCCGGCGGCGGTGATACCGGCGA
>CAVQSX010000005.1:0-17735 GCA_963715905.1 uncultured Actinomycetota bacterium | reverse complement strand
CGCGTCTAGCCACCCGGTCCTCGGCTTACCACCGATACGAAGGAGACGCAGCTGCCCGGCCGCCCGCCGAGGTTGTGGGTAAGCGCGGTGTGCGGGTCGGGCAGTTGTCGTTGACCGGCCTCACCGCGAAACTGCAGCCAGGCTTCGTAAAGCATCCGCAGGCCACTGGCACCCACTGGGTGTCCGAACGACTTCAAACCCCCGTCGGGATTGATCGGCAATCTTCCATCGGCGTCGAAATCCCCCGCCAGCACGTCTTTCCACGACTGGCCGGGATCGGCAAACCCGAGGTCCTCCATCAGCACGATCTCCGTCGGGGTGAAACAATCGTGTACCTCGGCCAACGAGAAGGCTGTGCGCGGGTCGTCGATACCGGCCTGCTGGTAGGCATCACGGGCGGAGCGCACAACTTCGGGAAAGCTGGTGTAGTCGTAATCCGGGTCCGTCGCACCCAGCCCTGAGCCGGCGATCAGCGAGAGTGCCCGCACGTACATCGGGGTTTCGGTGTAGCGCAGCGCATGCTCGGCCGGCACGATGATGGCGCAGGCGGCGCCATCGGAGACCCCAGAGCAGTCAAACACGCCGAGCCGTCCAGCCACTTTCGGCGCGTTGTCGATTGTCTCCTTGGCAACTCGGAGACCGGAACTGCGCCTTCGGGTTAAGGGCGCCGTTGACATGGTTTTTCCACGCCACGTGCGTCATCGCGTTACGCATCTCTTCGGCGTGCACACCGTACTTCGCGCAGTAAGCGGGATCGAGCAAAGAGAATGCCGCAGGCGCGGTCATCGACAATTCGGGCGCGGTGCCGTCGCCGGGCGGGTCCTGGCGCAACAAACCCGAGAAGCCCGAGTCTTTGAGCTTTTCCACTCCGACCGCCATCACAAGGTCGTACGCGCCGGCGGCGACCGCATAGCATGCGTTACGGAACGCCTCCGACCCACTGGCACACATGTTTTCGACCCGAGTGACCGGCTTGTCCCCGATGCCCAACGGCCGGCTCAAAGTCAAACCCGACATCCCCGAGCTCAGGGTGCCGAGCCAGTAGGCGTCGATATCGCCCCTGTCCAGCTTGGGGGCTGACGCCAGACACTCTGCGACCGCCTCCACCAGCAAGTCGTCGATGGAGTTGTCCCAGCGCTCGCCGAACCGCGAGCAGCCCATTGCCACCACCGCCACCTTGCCGGCTACGCCCCTGCTAGCCACTGGCTCTCCCGTCTAATCGGGCCTTCCAGAAATAGTTGTGCACGCCACCCGCGGTGAACAGGCGACGGAAGGTGAATTCCACCGGCGACCCAACCCGTACTCGATCCGGTTCGGCGTCGGCGACCTCGCAGGTGAATCGCCCGCCACCGGCCACATCGATGACGGCCTGTACGACGGGCGGCGATGGTGAGTAGGCGAGATGATCGACGGTGCACGTGGCGACGGTGCCCCGCTGGCCGGCGACGGGTAGGCCACTCATCTGATCGGTTGCGCCACAGTGCTTGCAGACGCGAGCCGGCGGCAGATGAATGAACCCGCATGCGTCACAACGTGAGCCGCAGAGCCCGAACTTCCAGAGCGCGGACCGACCGGCGGCAGGTCCCGACGGCCGGTCCGGTTCCGGACGACGGGGCGGCTCCAGTTCAACGAGCCCGCGCCACGACAGGTAGGTCAGGTAGCTGACCGGCAGGCCGCCGGCGCGTTGTGCGCTGACCGGATGTGGTTGCCGCGCCTGCAACAGCGCACTGGTGGTCCGCAACAGCATCGCATCACAACCGTCAACGGCCGACAGCATCAACACGGTTTCCCCGGCCTCGGCGGTGTCCAACACGGTGCACAGTCCCAGCGCGGCATCGCAGGCACCCGAGAAGCCGATCGGCGACGTGACAACCGACTTCTCCCCTTTAACCAACGTGGTCGCGCGCTTGACGATCCCGCTGTTCGGGCAGGTAAGCACAACGTGGTCGACCTCAGTCAGTCCCGCCGCGTCCAATATCCGCTCGACCGCGGCCCGGATGAGGGCCGCGTAACGCTCGGCACCGAACCGCTCCTCCCATTGCTCGCCGGTCACCGACGTCGTTGCGCGCCAGCGATCCATGAACTCCGCTGTCAGCGATGCCGTCGCGAGCACCTCGGCGATGGCCGGTTCGTCGGCGCCGAACAGCAGGGCCGCCGCGCCGTCGCCGCCGAGCTTTTCATCGGCCGATCCCGGCCGGCCCACCCGGACATCGGCGCTGGCCGCAATCCCGCCGCCGCCCGCCGCGGCGAGGATGGCGGCAAAACCGCTGCGTCCCGATCCGCAGAAGTCGACGGCTAGGGCGTCGAGCGGCAAACCGAGCGCGGCGTGGATCGCGGTGGCGTTGGTTTTGTCCGCGTAAGCCGGCGTGCTGGTGGCGAAATACAGTGCATTCGCCGAACGAGAAAGGGGTACATCGGCTATGGCCGCGACCGCCATGGTGGTGCTGTCCTCGTCGAACGCGGCAACCACCCGATCACCGCGGCGCACACCGATGTCGCCACCGGCCAGCCGGTAACGAGGCAGGTAGCTGGCATACCCAACCAAGCCGACCAGACCCTTCATCAGGAGGCCCCGCGGAAGATCGCTGCCATGCCCTGCCCACCTCCGATGCACATGGTCTCAAGCGCCAGGCCTCCGCCCCGTCGGCGCAGCTCGTGCAGCATCGTGACCAGGATCCGCACGCCGGTCGCTCCGATGGGATGTCCGAGCGAGATGCCCGAACCGTTGACATTGAGCCTGTCCTCGACGTCGTCGAGCTTGACGCCCCAGCCGGCGAGCACCGCGAGCACCTGCACTGCAAACGCCTCGTTGAGCTCAATCAAATCCATGTCGTCGAACCCCAACCCCGTTCGGCGGAATAGCTTCTCGACCGCACCGACGGGCCCGATGCCCATTCGCGACGGTTCGCATCCGACCGCCGCCCATCCTTCCAGGAAACCAAGCGGCTCCAGACCGAGGTCGTCGAGTCGTTCCTCGGCCACCACCAGGCACGCCGCGGCGGCGTCATTCTGCTGGCTGGAGTTACCGGCTGTGACGGTGCCGTCCTTCGCCAGGGGCCGCAGTCGGCCCAGCGTTTCGGGGGTGGTGTCGGGACGGATGCCTTCGTCGCGATCGAATTGCACCGGTTCGCCTTTGCGCTGCGGCACCTGCACGGCAACGATCTCGTCGTCGAAGCGGCGCGCACGCTGAGCGGCGGCGGCACGCTGATGGCTGCGCGCCGCGAAGCTGTCGGCGGCTTCACGATCGATCCCGTAGTCGGCGGCCAGGTTCTCGGCGGTCTCGATCATGCCGCTGATCGGGCCGAATCGCCAGATCGGCTGGGACAATTCACGACCACGGTCGAGCCGGTCGTACAGCATCTGGTTGCCGGACCGCGAGCCCCACCGCGCGGTCGTGGTGTAGTGCTCGATATTGCTCATCGACTCGACACCACCGGCCAGCACGACGTCAGCGGCTCCTGTCTGCACGGTCATCGCTGCGGTGACGACGGCCTGTAGCCCGCCGCCGCAGCGCCGGTCGATCTGCGATCCGGGCACGCTGATCGGGAGGTCGGCGTGAAGCGCGGCCCAACGTCCGATGCACGGCGCTTCGGAATTGGCGTAGGACTGCGCGAATACGACGTCTTCGATGGCTGTCGGGTCGACGCCGCTGCGCTCGACGAGAGCAGTGATCGCCTGCGCGGCGAGGTCCTCGGCCCGCAGCGGTCGCAGACTCCCGCCGAATGTCCCGACGGCGGTTCGAACTGGACAGACTATCGCAGCGCGTCTCACGTATCGCCTCGCCAGCGCCCGGCGGAAGGATCGATCAGAGCGGTCAGCCGCTCGTCTGGCAGCCAGATGATCGTTTCCAGTTCCAGCGCATCAAGGTAGCGGACGCGACCAGAGCGAAGATCCTCCAACCGCAGACGCGGAGAATTGCCGGAAGTGTCGAAATTCACTGAAATTTGTGCAAATTCACTGTTAATGACCGGACCCACCCGAGCCACGTCCACGGAATCACTATCTCCGAATTCAATTGTCATGGCGGCTCAGATGAGAAAGCCCAGTGTCGGAATCGGTCGGCCATTGTCCACGAGCACAACCTTCTTGTATGCCAGCCGCAAGTCGCCGTCCTGGCGGCGCAGCCGGTAGGTGGTCCGACCGCCCCATAAGTGGTTGCCCCGCGCCCGAGACTCCAACACTATGAAGTTCGCGCCCACCTCGAGGTCTAAGCCGCCGCCGGAATTGGCCCGGCCGCCAAGGAATTCAATATTGGATAGCAGTCGCCTCAGATTTGATGGCGGCGCCTGGGCGTAACGCTTGCCGGTGCGAACCTGCTTGAGCCGGGTAGCGATGCGACTGCGGTTGTCGTAGATCACCGACATCGTGCGCGACGGGTCGTTGGTGGCGGCCACTGGAACCCAGTACAGCGCGTCCTCGGTCCATAACGCTTCCCAGGCGTCGTAGTCGGACTCGTCGGCGTACCGGGCTTCGCGATAGAGGAACTGCTCGACCTCCAAACGATCGAAGCCCTCAGGTAATGGCCCTACAGCGGCGTGGTCGTCCAGGGTAGTGCTCATAATTCGGTCTCCATCAGCATCTTGTACTGCGACCAGAAACCGCGCATCCCGGTCTCATCGGTAGCTCCGCCGACAGTGAAACCGTTCTCGTCGGCCTGTTCCCGGTTCAGGCCGCGGCGTACATCCAGCCATTCCGGTGTCAGGCACTCGAGGCCGAGTTGGTTGCGCTCGTACATTTCGGTGTCATCGGCCAGCAGCATTCCGGCCGGCCCGACAGAGCCCATGCATTGCGACACCATGCGTTTGTTCAGCTCTGCTGCACCCACCAACTGAACCGCGGTCGAGTACTGGATGCACTCGCCGACGGTGACCGGTTGGATATTGAACACCTGGATCTCGGCGATGAACAAGTTCGGAAAAATCATCACGTGCGGGCCGCCTTCGATCATGATCTTTTCGGCTTCCTCGCCGTAGCGTTTACGCATCGCCGCCACATAATTGGGCACCCGGGCCTCGGTGGTGCCGAACCAGCGCATCGGCTCGGCGAACTTCCGGAATTCCGGCCGCAGATCGTTTTCGCTGTGACCCTGGCCCAGGTCGCGCGTGACCGCCGTCGAGGTGTCGCTATAGAGGGCACCGATGGGGCTGCCGGTGACGCCGAAAATTGAGCCGTGCACGAACTGAGGGTGATATCCGTCGGTTTCGTTCTCGGCCAGTAGCTTCCAGTTCGCACGCGTCTGGTGCTGCAGCCATCCCGCGGTGAGCTCGACCGCGCCTTCCGGCGACAATTGGGCCAGCCGGTCGATCTCGCCCGCGGCGGCGCCGAGATGCTCGACAAGTCCGAGACCATCCGCGGCGAAGCTGCCGAACACGAAACCTCGGTAGGTGTCCATTCGAGGAACCCGTCCCAGGTTCAGGTCCAACTTGCGCTGACCGTAGCCCTTGAAGAACGGGAATCCGACAAGCTCACCGTTGTTGCGAAATGTCCAGCCGTGATATGGGCAGCGAAATGTTGACGAATTACCTTGGGCGTCATCGCAGACCTGGTTGCCGCGGTGTGCGCAGCGGTTGAGCAGCAGATGCAGTTCTCCGTCGCGGTCACGGGTCATGATCACGTCTTGTAGCCCGAGCCTCTTGCGCACATAATCGCCGGGCTGCGCCACTTCGCTTTCGTGGCCCACGAAAACCCAAGTGCGATACCAGATCCTGCGCAGCTCTTCTGCGAAGATAATGGGGTCGGTGTACAGCGACCCATGTACCTTGTCGCGTTTGATCAACTTGTCGAATGGGCTGCCGGTTGCGGCGGCCGGCTCGATGAGTGAGGTCACTTGCTGGGCTCCTTTGGAAACAGTTCGCGCACACTACCCTGCGCGATCAGGCCGGGTATGGCGAACTTGCGCACCTTCCCGGTTGGGGTTTTGGGCAGACCGTCCGCGACGTACCAACGCTGCGGAACCTTATGTGGTGTCAAGTGTTTGCGGGCGTGCGCGCACAACAGGTCAGCCGCATCCGCCGGCAATGAACGACGGGCAACAATGACGACGGCAACGATCTCGCCCAGTCGATCGTCAGGGAGGGCGAAAGCGCAGGCTTCGGCGACCACTTCATGCCCGGCCAGGCACGCCTCAACCTCGGCGGGGGCGATGTTCTCGCCGCCGCGAATGATCAGCTCCTTAAGCCTGCCTATGTGGGTCAGGTAGCCGCGCTCGTCCATCACACCGAGATCCCCGGTATGCACGAACCCGTCCTCATCCACCGCCTCCGCCGTGGCAGCCGGGTCGTGAAGATAGCCGATCATCTGCTGATAGCCACGCGCGCAGATCTCCCCTGGGTGCCCCACCGGCACGACAGCACCGGTAAGTGGGTCGACGACCTTGCAATCAACCTGAGGAAGCGACATGCCCACTGTGCCGAGTTGGTCCGCACGGGTGTCGTCTGGCCGTGTCGCGGTGAGCACGGGCGAGAGTTCGGTCTGACCGAACACGTTCACCACCGTCGCCCCAAACGTGCTCTCGGCGGCTGTGATGAGCTCAGCGGGAACGGTGGACGCGCCGCCCAGGCAGGTTGATAGTCGTGGCGCCGGTTCGGCGGAGTCGCGCTGCGCCGCAACGAGAGCCGTCAGCATCGCGGGTACGAAGAAAAGGACCGTCGCGTGCTCGCGGCGCATAGTATCGAGCGCCGCGGCCGGCTCGAACCGACCTAACAGCACCTCAGTGCCACCGATCCACAGCGGGCCCAGGGTGCCGATGACGCAGGCGGCCGTGTGGAACATCGGGAGCGGGTTCACCGTGACCGCACCCGCGGGGATGCCAGCGGTCTCCAAGGTCAATTTGGCGACATTGACCAGGGAACGGTGTCGCAACAGCACCCCTTTCGGTGTGCCAGTGGTTCCCGACGTGTACTGCAGCATCACTGGCTGCTCGGAGTCCTTGGGCGCGCGGGCGATTACAGCGGCATCGATATTGTCGCTTCGCCACCCGGCCTGAGATGACAGGCTGATGGTGTGCACACCGAGGGTACGCGTATTGACCTCGCCGACCGCGGCGGCGTTGTCGTAGTTGCGACTACTGTTGGCGTGGATCAGCACCTTGGGCCGGCAGTGCCGCAGCGCGTACGCCAGTTCGGCGGGACGCAGCGCCGGGTTCAACGCGACGAGAACGACACCGGCAAGTGCCGCGCCGTACTGGATCATCGGCCACTCCACCACGTTCGGCGACCAAAGCGCAACGTAGTCGCCGGGCTGGGTGAGGCGTGCCAGTGCGGTAGCGACTCGGCAGGCTTCGTCGAAGAGCTCGCGGTAGGTTAACCGGGTCTCCGCCCCGTCGTCGTGGGCAGGGCCCACCAAAGCTGTGACGTCGCCGTGCGTGCGGGCCCGCTCGGCCAGCAAGGCGCCGACCGTGTACTCCTCCAACTCAGTGCTGGTGTCGGCGCTGAGATAGGACCGGTCCAGGCGCGCATGCAGTTTCGTGGTCATTTCGGTACCGCCCCGAACTGCGGGCGTCGTTTCGCGCGAAAGGCCGCGATTCCCTCGGCAAAGTCGTCGGTGTCAAAAAGTTGAGCCTGGTGTTCAGCCTCGAGGTCGAGGAGTTCGAACGGACTGAGCGCGGATCCGGCGGCCAACAACGATTTGATCACCCCGTACGCCTGCGTGGGGCCAGCGGCCAGCCGCTCGGCGTCGGCCAGTGCGGCAGATAACGCCATGCCAGGCTCGGCGAGGCCATCGACGAGTCCTATCTCCAACGCCATCGGTGCGTCGATGGGAGTCGGCATCATCAGCATCTGCCGCGCGCGGGCGATGCCGACCCTGGCAGGCAGAGATGCGAATGTGCCCATGTCGCCGGCCAATCCGACATTGGTGAACGTTGTTGCGAAACGCGCGTCGCTCGCGGCGACGACCCGATCGCATGCGGCGGCCAGCGCGACGCCCGCACCGTAGGCGCTACCCTCCACCGCGGCGACAACGGGCTTTGCTGCGCTCCAGATCGCGCGAATCACCCTCTGCGCCATCTGCGTCCGCTCCATCGCCCGCTCGGGTGACATTCGCTCCATCGTGGCGATGTCCCCGCCCGAGCAGAACGCAGTCCCGGCGCCGGTAAGCACTATCGCCCGGATCGAGTTGTCCGTGCCGGCAGTCTCGATCGTATCGGCAAGCTCCAGCCGAACCGGAATGTCGATCGCGTTGCGCTTTTCGGGCCGGTTCAGCGTGACGATCCGCACCGCGCCGCGATCCTCGACCAGGACAGAACCAGTACTCATTGTCCGGTGAAGTTCGGTTTACGCCGTTCGATGACGGCTCTCAGGCCCTCGAGTGCGTCAGCGGTTCCGGACAACTCGGAGACGGTGCGCGCCTCTTCTGCCAATCGTTGTTCGACCGATGCCCCCAACCCGCTCCAGATCAGCCGCTTGGTGGCCGACAATGCCCGGGGCGGCATAGCGGCCAATTCGGTCGCGACTTGTTCTGCGCGGCTGATTAATTCGGCATCATCGACAACCTCGGTGACCAATCCGATCTGTAGCGCTTCGGTGGCGCTCAGCGTCGGGTTGGTCAGCAGGATCCGCAACGCCTGACGCAGACCGACCAGTTGGGTCAGCGTGACCGAGGAGCCGCCGTCGGGTGCCATGCCGACCCGAACCGCCCCCGAGAAGAACTTTGCTGATCGCGCCGCGACGACGATGTCAGACGCGCAGACCAATCCCAGCCCCCCGCCGCCCGCGGCAAAGCCCTGCACCGCGGCCACTATCGGTGCGCGGAGCTGAATCAATGCGGCGGTGGCCAACTGCAACCACGCCGTCGCCTCCCGCAGGTAGTCTGGAAGATCCGCTCCCTTCGACTCGAAGGTATGGATATCACCGCCCGCGCAGAAGTTTCGGCCCTCACCCGAGAGGAGCACGACTCGCACCGCGGGATCTGCGTGACACGCCAACGCCGCCTCATGCAGCGCCTTGAGGAACTCGACGTTCATCCCGTTGGACGCCTCGGGTCGATTCAATCGCAGCCGGGCGACGCCGTCGGCTACCTCGAGCGCGATGGGCGCGCTGGTTTCTGCAACACTCATCAGCCGGCTCCTCGCTGCCGAAAGGCGGTCACACCGTGCTGTCCATCGTGCCCGCAGATGTGGTCAACTACGCAATCGATTTCGTGTTCCAACCCGGTGGCTAGCGCTGACTCGATGCCGGTGTACACGAGCCGCTTGATGGAGATCACGGCCTCACGGCGGCGCCCGGCCAGATCCGTGACGAACCGGTGGACGCCGCTGCTGAACTCCGCCTGGGGAAAGCTCCGATACGCCAGACCGCGGCGTACGGCGTCCACACCGGACATGCGGTCGCCGGACAGCAGCAGACCCAGCGCCTCCTGACGACCCACCAGGCGGCTCAACCGCTGGGTGCTGCCCCCACCCGGGATCATCCCGAATTTGATGTGGTTGTCGGCGATCTTGGCGTCATCGCTGACCAGCACGATGTCGCTGGCCTGCATCAGCTCAAAGCCGCCGGCCATGGCGACACCCTCGACTGCGGCGACCACTGGGACCTCGACGCGGGCGATGGCGTCGCAGGCGCGGCGAAACGCCGCAAACAGTGCGCGCAGGGCATCCGGGCCGCTCGACCGCAGTAGTTCAACTTCGTTGAAATCGCCTCCCGCACAGAAGTTTCCGCCTGCACCCTGGATGACGACAACGTTAGCCCCGGGGTTGCTGCCGAGCTCGAGGATGGCCCGTTCCAGTTCACCGCTCAGCGCGACGGTGAGGGAGTTCATCTGCTCGGGTCGATTAAGCGTGATCGCCCCTACCCCATCGGCGACATCGCAGACTACGAGCGTCATATGTTTGGCCCCCCGCCGATCTCGGCGGCATCCTCGCCGCGAAGTTCAGGGTCGATTCCAGCGAGTACGGCCCGGGTGCCGCGTCCGGTGAGCGATCGTCCGATCTCGCGCCCGATCCCCTGGTCCGCGCCGTTGACGATGGCGGCACGCTGGTCGAATAGCGACTCAGC
Source organism: uncultured Actinomycetota bacterium (assembly GCA_963715905.1). GTDB lineage: Bacteria > Actinomycetota > Actinomycetes > Mycobacteriales > Mycobacteriaceae > Mycobacterium. Next base: position 7,743 of record CAVQSX010000005.1, on the reverse strand, counting down.
CATGAAATAGCCCTCCTCAACCCGACCCGAGATCATTGTTTCTAATCCACGTTAAACTAACATGGCGGCGGTCACAACAACCGCCCACGACAGGGAGCAGAGCATGGACCTTGGATTGGCTGGCGCACGCGTGGTCATCACCGGAGGCGCGTCCAACATCGGGCGCGGCATCGTCCACGAGTTCGCGGCGGAAGGCGCCCGCATCGTGATCAGCGACATCGACAAGCCGCAGGCGGAACGGGTTCGCGGCGAAGCCCAGGCCAAGGGCGCGGCAAGCGTAGAACTCGCGATCGCCGATCTGACGATTCCCGGCGGAGCCGACACGGCGATCGGGACTGCCCTGGAACACTGGGGCGGCATCGATGTCCTGGTGAACAACGCAGGATGGAGCGTGCCCGGATTCATTGCCACCGACACCGACCGCGACAAATGGCAGCGCACCATCGAAATCAATCTCTTTACCGCTGTCGCCGCCACCCAGGCCGCGATCGGCCCGATGAAAGAGGCCGGCGGCGGCGCGATCGCGTTCATCGCCAGCGACGCCGCATTCGGACAGATTCGCCAAGGTGTCTACGGCGCGTCGAAAGCTGCGGTGGTAGCCCTGGCCCGCACCGTCGCACGCGAACACGGCCGGCACGGGATCAGGTCCAACATCATCTGCCCTGGCCTGGTGATCCCCGAGGGTCCGGAAGCGATCGGTGAATCGAGCCTCTGGGCCGTCGGCGGGGAAAATGTGTTCAACCAGGACCAGATCGACTACATGGTCAAGGGGACTCCGCTACGCCGCCTGACCACCGCAGAGGACATCGGCCGGGCCGCTGCGTGGTTCTGTTCACCGACGGCCGCCCGGCAGGTGACCGGGCAGCTCATCTCGGTCAGCGGCGGGTACACGATGCCCTAGACAGGGCGGATGCCCTACCCGCAGGCAGGTCACGCCCGCAGGCCGTAAGACCGGTCCAGCGGCGGTTCATTCGGCGCCGGGACCGCCGAAATACTCTTGACCGGGTGGCGGGCGATATCCCTGCGCCGAGTTCCGCAGCTGCCAGATCTGGGCGGGACACAACAAATCAACGGCATACGAGACCAGATAGTTGGCCGCGAACTCGTCGTTGGGAGTTACATCGCTTTTCACGTCACCCATCACCTGGGGGTATCCCTCGCCCGCGGTGACCTTGTCGCAGATCCCGTAGCCGTAGCCGATCGCGTCATTGTTCGGAAAGTTGTAATGCCGCCGCACCGACACGTTGTAGACGTACTCCACCTCTGGACCGGGCTTGGCAGTAAGCCTGAGGCGCGAGCGTTCCCGCCGCGCCGCCGACGGCCACGGCAGCGACGATCAAGGCAACAACTGACGTGCGACGCTTCATGGCTGACATCCTTTACAGTTGCGCCGGCGGACGAGCCGCTGGTGGATCGCTGTGCCGCTGCGTCCATGCAACCGCCCCATGTCCTTCTGCAGACCGTTCCGGAGCTCGTCGCGGGCGTTGGAGTCAACGGACGAACTCATGTGTTTTCCCCTGGCATGAAACACTGGCTTAGGCGGGTCTAGATCCAAGGACATCAACAAATTCCTGAGCAGTTGTCAAGACCCCGCTGTACCCGGCGGCGTTGGTGCAGCAACTGGTTGCGTCGCAGCTGGCTGGCGATATGCCTTCCCGTTCGGCTGCGAAGTTGGCGGCACGGCCTTCTTTGAACGCGGCGATACCCTCGAGTTGGTCGTCACTCGTCAAGGTGCGCTCTTCGAGTTCGAAGGCCAGCTCAATCACTTCTGCGGCCCTAAGCGAAGTCACATGGTTCAGCGCACGTTTGGTGCCCTGGACGGCCAGCGGCGCCAGAGCCGCAATGCGCCTTGCGATTTCGCGAGCGCAAGACCGTACATCGCCCGGCTCGTCAACGATGTCAGTCACACTGCCGAATTAGTAGGCGGTAGCCACATCAACCTATTCAACAGATCTGGACGAATCAGCGAAATCTCACAGACGCCATCGCCACCCGAGTTTATGGATAATGCTTCGAGGCTGGTGCTCATGAGACCTTCCGCCGTATTATTAAGATTTGGAAGCTCATTAATCTTCGGGCCAATCTACATGATCGAAGGTGATACCTAAAGTGGCATTTGTCGATGTCGACGATGGCGTACGGATGCACGTGCAAGACCTGGGCGAAGGTCCCGTCGTGGTATTGATTTCCGGCTTCGGCCTCGACCACGAGCTGTGGGATCGCCAGGTGCGCGTGCTCGCCGAGCGCGACCTTCGCGTAGTCTGCGTCGACCAACGAGGCCATGGGTTTTCCGATAACCCACTGCGTGGCTACGACATTGACCGCCTCGCTGCCGATCTCGTCACCGTGCTCGACCGGCTCGACATCGGTAGCGCGACGGTGGTCGGCCATTCATTCGGTGGGCAGGTGTCTTTTCGCGCTGCCGCAACCGCGCCGGAACTGGTCACCGGTCTCGTGCTGGTCGGGTCGAACGGCGTTCGCGCCAGCCGCAGCGAAAACTTCCCGTTCGGTGGGCCGCCCGATCCGATGTTGCAGGGGATGGTGGCCGAAGAGCACACCAACCGGGTGGAAGCCCGCTATCGCACGATCACGTCGGCGTTCGCGCACGAGCCGGATCCGCGAACGGTCGATTGGCTGGTCCGTTGTTCGCTCCGGATGCCGTCGTGGGCCGCGACCGCCTGTTACCGGACGTTGCTGACGACCGATCTGCTCGCCGACATCCCGCGCGTCACGCAGCCGGTGCTGCAGATCATCGGCGTCGCCGACCCGGTGCACTCGGCCAAGGGCGCCCGTTGGTTACAGCAACAACTCCCCGATGCCACCCTGGTGGAAATCCCCGATTGCGGCCACTATCCGATGCTCGAAGCGCCGGACGCGTTCGAATCCGCGCTGCTGAAATTCGTCAGCGCTTAGCCGCCGGCTCCGGCTCCAGCGCCAGAACCGACGCCAACGCCATTTGGGCCAGCAAATCCTCGGCTTGCTTTGCGCGCCGGCCGCCCGGTGGGCGTAGCGCCTCGGACAGCAGCAGCAATTGCACACCCCGCGTGGCGGTGATGATCTCGTCGATCGAACGATCGGGATAGCACCGCTTCAGGCAATCGGTCCAGCGCTGATTGATACGGCGATGCCGACGGTCGTGTTCGCGGCGATAGCGGTCTGCGAGCGAGCGCTGTTCGCGCAGCCAAATCGAAACCAAGCGTTCGTGGCTTTTGGCCAGCCCCACGAACGCGCGCACCAATTTGTTCAGCTCAGCCGTCGGATCTTCGTCGGGCTCGCCGAGCCGTACCAGAATGGTGTCGAGGGTCTTGTCGAACAGGGCCGCCAAGATGGCGTCCTTGCTCGGAAAGTGACGATAGATGGCCGACCCGGTAGTGCCCGCGACTTTGCCGATCTCATCGACGCCGACGCCGTCGAAACTGCGCTCGAAGAACAGTTTCTCGGCGGCAGCCAGGATCTTTTCGTCGCGCGTCACGCTAGCAGCCTCTCACAGGCCGAGGGTCTGCCCGATGATGACCTTCATGATTTCGCTGGATCCGCCATAGATCCGGCTCACCCGGCCATCGAGGTAGGCGTTGCCCAACCGTGAGTCGCCCCGCAGCGCAGTCGACGGGTGCGTTAGCGCCAGGCACCGGTCCACCACCCGGCCCTGCAATTCGGTGCAATAGAGCTTGGCGATTGCCGCGTCCCCGCCGCTCAGCCGCCCCTCGACGTGCCGCGACAACGCTTGGTCGATGAGGGACTGACCGGCCGCCACCTCGGCCGCGCACTGGGCCAGCGTGAACTTGACCTCCTGGCCCGCGCTGCCGCCCTGTTGGTGCTCTTCAACCGCCCAAGAAAGCGCCGCGGCGGCCGCGGCCTGCGAATTCACCGCTATCGACAAGCGTTCCTGCGCGAGATTTGATGTCAGATAGGTGAATCCTTCGTTCTCCACGCCGAGGAGGTTCGCGACGGGGATCCTCATGTCGGTGAACGAGATCTCTGCCAGATCCTGCGCGCGAAGGCCCAGCTTGTCCAGCTTGCGCCCCCGCGCAAAGCCGGGCGTCGAGGTGTCCACAAGCAACAGGCTGATGCCGCGACGGCCCGCGTCCGGGTCGGTCTTGACCGCCAGAATCACCAGATCGGCGGCGGCGCCATTGGAGATGAACGTCTTTGCGCCGTTCACCACATAGTGGTCCCCGCAACGGCGAGCCCGCGTGGACATCGCCTTGAGATCTGAACCCGGCCCCCGGCTCGGACAAACCGAGCGCCACGACAACATCACCGGACGCCATCCGCGGCAGCCAGGCGGCGTGCTGTTCGGGCGAGCCGTGGTGCAGCAGATAGGGCAAACAGATGTCGGTCTGGACGCGCAAACCGCCGATGGCCAGGCCCAGCGCCTGGATCTCTTCGGTTACGACAGCGCTGTGCCGATAGTCCGAACCGGGCATGCCGCCGTACTGCTCGGGCACGCCGATCCCGAGAATGCCGATGTCGGCCGCGGTCCGCCAAAAACGGCGCGACGGCTTCCCGTCGGCCAGCCAAGCCGAGTATTCGGATACCACGTCGTCGTTGAGAAACCGGCGCACCGCGTGACGGAACCGCTCTTGCTCCTGGGTGAAAACCGGCCGGGTGTGGGTGATATTCACTTATCGGAAGTCCATCCAGTGACCATGAGGGGTCCACCCGAACGCAAACGGCAATTCGATGGTGCAGATCGGTCCCTTGGTGATGTCGTCGGTGTCGAAAATCAGATACTCGCCGCGTTTCTCAGCCCACCAGGACACCGGGACGATCACGTAGCCGTCACCTTCCGGCGAATCCTTGTGCCGTGGCGCGAAGCTCGCCTCCAGTACCGCGGCCGGCTCTCCGTCGCGAATCTGGTACACCTGTTCGGACAAGGTCTCCATGTCGGTGACCACCAGGCTGTTCATCGACATGCCGTTGCGCTTGACCACGCCGCCAACCTGGTAGCCCCATCGGTAGCCCTTGCCGAAGAACCGCTCGTCGACCTTCGGCAGTTCGCTCGGCCGGTCCGATAACTGCTCGCTCGTCGCGTCGCCGGTAGCCAGGTCGACCGTCCAGCGCCCCAGCCTGCTCGAGGCGATCGAGAAGAACAGTGCGACTTCGTCCCCCTCGGCGAAGTCCTGCTCAAACGGAAACGGCGGCCGGTTGAAGATCGGCGCGTCCAAGAGCAGCTTGCCGTCGCGGACATTGGCCTGCATCGTGTGCATCACGTACTGCGGGGGCAAATCGGTGGTGATCCAGCGGATGTCGGCTTCCATGTCATCGCGCGGGATCAGCCCCAACGTGATCGGCAGGTCAGTTTCCCAACCCCAGACTCCGAGCCCCTTCGCGATACGCTCCTTGCTCACAGTGAAGGGCTGAAACGGCATCACGATCCATTCGGGGGTGAGCCAAATGTCGTGAGCGACCGTGTTGTACGGCGCATCCCACAACTCGCGGGAATCGACCCGGCCATCGGGGTGAACGGTGTGCAAGGTGACGAACGGCGAGGTATCCCGGTAGGTCCAGCCATAGAGCACGCCCGTGTCGTGATCCCATTTCGGGTGGGCGGCAAAGGCGCAGTCGCCGAAGACCACCGGCTCGTGCAGGCCCGGCGACAACGCCGGCGACCAATCCACGATGCCCTTGGTGTCCAACGTGATCGGGTCTATGGCGATCGGCGCGCCGCCCTGCTCTCCGGATACCACCATATGGCCGTCGAACGGGAACACGTTGATGTTGCTCACGCCCTGCGGGACATGTCGGTTGTACTGATCCCGTTTCACGTCCCCGTACGCGAAATCTCGCCAGTCATGGAAGCCACCGTCCGTCCAGGCGAACATGCCGCGTCGGTGTTTCTCCTCCAGCAGGTATTTCGGCGTCCGTACCCAGCGGTTCCGGAAGTCCGCGCGTCCGTTCTCGAACGTGATCGCCTGGACCATGCCGTCCATACTCAGCAACGGGTTGGTGCCTTGTTTGGTCGGACGCTTCCACGTCGGCCCCACACGGTAGTAGCCACCGGCGAGATCTTTGGGGATCTCGCCCTGGCTGACGATGCATTCGTCGACGGTAGCCTCGAATCGCATCGGCGCGAACGGTCCTCTGACTGCAGTCTCTTGCGGCAGCGGGTATCCCATAAAACTCCCTCTCAAGCGTCAAAGCGGACCTTATCAGCGCGACTCGCTGATCGTAAACGTTCGTTATCCACACTGCGTGCCCGACGGGCCTGGATGGTTAGCCGGGTCAGCCAGGAGCGGGATTGTCCCGGGAACCCCTTCGTGTCCTGACAGTGCCTGCTATCGAGGATGTTGACCAGGCAGTAGCCCCCGCCTACTATTCGAGACGAATCGACTCAATAATCGCTGCGACAATCGCGGAGGCTGCCGACTGGCCGCCGCGAGCGGTCGTTCTGCTAGGGAGCATAGATGGACGCGGTGGGACTCACCGAGGAGCAACGGGACTTCGCCGTCGCTGTCCGCGAGTTCTGCCGCAAGGAATGCGGCACCCGCGAACAGCGCGACGCATTGACCGACGATGGCGCCGAGCAACACCATGCCGGCCTATACGAGAAGCTCGCAGAGGTCGGTTACCTCGGCGTGTCAATCCCCGAAGAGTACGGCGGCAGCGGCGGCGGCCTCACCGAGCAGGTGATCTTGTTCGAGCAACTGTGGCGGGGCCTCGCGCCGGTCCACGGAGCCGGCAGCTCCATACCGTCGCCGGTATCTACAAAAGGTTTGCCACCGAGGAACAGAGGAAGGCGGCACTGGGCTCGATCTGCGCGGGCAAGGTGATGTCAATCAGCATTTCCGAACCCGGGGCCGGCTCGGATGCGTCCGCGGTCAGCTGCAAAGCCGAGAAGGTCGAGGGCGGCTGGCGCGTGCGCGGCCAGAAGACGTGGTGCTCCGACGCGCAATTCGCCACCACGATTCTGGTCGTCGTGCGCACCGCGCGGGGTGCCCGGCCCCACGACGGCCTCACACTGCTGGAGGTGCCCGCCGACGCGGAAGGCCTCCGAATCCATCCGATCTCGACGATGGGCGGCAGCGAGGTCAACGACCTGTTCTTCACCGATGTCCTCGTTCCCGAATCGGCCGTGGTGGGGACCGAGGGCAACGCGTGGAAGCAGATAATGGCCGGGCTGAACGGCGAACGCCTGGTCTGTGCTGCACAGGGCCTGGGCATGGCGCAGCGCGCTTTCGACGATTTACTCGCCTACGTTACCGAGCGCGAACAGTTCGGCGCGCCGGTCGGGTCGTTCCAGGCACTCCGGCATCGCATCGCCGACATGGCGATTGAGATAGAAGCCGCACGGGCGCTCACCTATGCGACCGTGCACCACATTGAGCATCAGATCGGCACACCCGAGGAGTGGGTGCGTGCAACGTCGATGTCCAAGGTCAAGGTCACCGAAACAGCGAAAAAGGTTGCGCTGGAAGGCGTCCAAATGATGGGCGGCTACGGTTACAGTACCGAGTTCGATATGCAGCGACACCTTCGACTGAGTATCGCTCCCACAATTTACGCGGGCACCAACGAGATCCAGCGCGACATCATCTCCTCCACCCTCGGCCTCCGACCAGCACCGCGCTGAGGCGGATCGCCAAGCGCCGACCTTGACAGGCGACGCATCACCATTTTTAATTGAGACGGTCAGACTCATAATCACTGCAGGGCGCGGGAGAAGACGGACGCGGTCTCCCGAAACGCGAGATGCCGATTGAGTAAAGGCATAGATTGGTTCTGCAGGAGTGGTTCAGCTCT
>CAVQSX010000004.1:0-36097 GCA_963715905.1 uncultured Actinomycetota bacterium | reverse complement strand
CTGGGACTCTAGTTGGTAGTCAGTGTCTGGAATCCCTGCTCGTGTCCGAGACACGAAGATTTCGTCGGATACGTGGCCGTCCGTCAGTGGCGGACACACAAGCTGGCGGCACGACCCAGCCGTGCGTCAAGATTTTAAAATGGCTTAAACTAACTGCCAGCCAAATCGCAACGGTGGAGGATACAGAAGTGCCCGGACTGCAAGACAAGGTAGTGATCGTCACGGGGGCCGGAGGAGGGCTGGGTCGGTCCTATGCACGGTTCCTCGCCGACAACGGCGCCCTCGTCGTGGTCAACGACCTCGGCGGGGCTCGAGACGGCTCCGGATTGGGCACCAGCATGGCCGACACGGTGGTCGAGGAAATCCGCGGCAACGGTGGACGGGCGGTCGCGAACTACTCCAGCGTGGCCACCCGGGAAGGCGCCGAGGCGATTGTCGCCACCGCGATCGAGCACTTTGGAGCCGTGCACGGTGTGGTCAACAACGCGGGCATCCTGCGTGACGGAGCATTCCACAAGATGACTGATGAGAACTGGGATGCCGTGATCAAAGTCCACCTCTACGGCGGTTACCACGTAACTCGCGCAGCGTGGCCCCACTTGCGTGAGCAGAAGTTCGGGCGCGTCGTGATGGCGGCCTCGACCAGCGGGGTATACGGCAATTTCGGCCAGGCCAACTATGGGGCCGCCAAGCTGGGGCTGGTCGGCCTGATCAACACCCTGGCGATCGAAGGCGCCAAGTACGGGATTACCGCGAATGCGGTCGCTCCGATGGCGGCCACCCGGATGACCGCGGATGTCGCGCCGCAGGAGGTCTTGGACAAGCTGGGTCCAGACCACGTCGCACCGGCCGTCGGCTACCTGCTGTCCGAGGAAAATCAGGAGTCCGGCTCGGTGTTCGTCGTCGGTGGTGGGCTGGTGCAGCGGGTGGCACAGTTCCAGAACACCGGTGTCACGTTCGGCAAACCGCCGAGTCTCGAAGAGATCACCAAGCGCTGGGCGGAGATCAGCGACATGTCGGACGCCAAGCTCGGCACCAATCCAGTGGGATAGTAACGTCCCCAACATGGTTCGGCCGAGCCGTTGACCACTGACATCGAGGCGCGAAGAGAAGCGCTTCGCCAGCGCGTCCCGTTGTGGCGCGAGCAGACGCTCGCCGACTGGCTTGACACCTGCGCTGGCCGCTATGGCAGCCGACCCTTCGTCCTTAGTGACGACGCGCGGATTAGCTACGCCGACGTGGCGGCCGAATCTCGACGGCTGGCCGACGGTCTTGCCGCACTGGGTGTTCGCCCAGGCGATCGGGTCGCCATGATCATGGCGAATTACCCGGAGTTCGTCACCGTGAAGTTCGCGATCGCTCGGGTCGGGGCGATCGCGGTCCCGCTCAACTTCCTCTACCGGCAGAATGAATTGCGTTACGTCCTTGCCGATTCAGCGTGTCGGGTCGTGGTCACCATGACGGGGTTTCGGGGCCTCGACTACCAAGCGATGCTTGATGGCATCACGCCGGGCTGGGATGCTCCGGCGTCGGGCGCACCGTGGACCGTGGTGCTGCTCGATACCGACGGCCGGGCGCGGCCGGCCTGCTTGACGGTGGCCGGCCTCGGCGCTCTCGGAGACGAGAATCGCGGTGCCAGCAGCGCTTTGGTCGCTGATCCCCACGATGCCAGCGATATGCTGTACACCTCCGGTACCACCGGCTCGCCCAAGGGGGTACTGGTTACCCACGACGCGGTGCTGCGAAACGCCTATGCATCGGCCCTTACGCGAGCCTACGAGGACGGCAGGCGAATACTGTTCTCGTTGCCCTGCTATCACATGTTCGGCTACATCGAAGGTTTGCTGTCCGTCATGTTCGTGGGCGGTGCCATCATCCCGCTGACGATATTCAGCGCCGAGGGTTGTTTCGCCGCGATCGAGCGCCACCGGGCCAGCGACATTTTGTGTGTGCCCACGATGGCCGTAGCGCTGGTGGAGAGCTCGGCCCGAGAGGATTACGACCTCGGTTGGCTGCGCGCGATCCTGTGCGGATCGGCTCCGGCGCCGATCTGGCTGTGGCGGCAGATCGAAGAAGCAATCGGGGTCAGCGAGATCGTCACCGGCTATGGCATGACCGAGGCCGGCGGTGCGATGACGTTGACGCGGCCCGAAGACCCGCTGCAACTGACTTCCGAAACCGTCGGCAAGCCGAAGATGGCTGGTGCAGCATCGATTCCGGGCACCGATGCACTTGTCGCTTATAAGGCGGTGCATCCTGAGACAGCGGAAGATCTGCCGCCCGGCCGGGTGGGCGAGCTAGCCTCGGCCGGGCCGACGGCGATGCTGGGGTACTGGAATCGCCCCGAGGAGACCGCCGCGACCCTCAGGGATGGCTGGCTGTTTTCGGGGGACCTTGGTCGGGTGCGCGCCGATGGTTATCTTCAGGTCACCGGTCGCCACAAAGAGCTTTACAAGAGCGGCGGCGAATTGGTGATGCCCAAGGAGATTGAGGATCTGCTGGCGGAACATGACGAGATCAGCCAGGTTTTCGCCGTCGGATTGCTCGACGACCGCTGGGGTGAGATCGGTTGTGTCGTCGTGGTTCCGGTCGAAGAATCGACACTTACCGAAGACGTTGTGCTCGATATCTGCCGCGCGAAGCTGGCACGCTTCAAGGTACCCAAGCGGGTGGTGTTCTACCGCGCCGAGGATCTGCCGACCACGCCGACCGGCAAGGTCCAGAAGTACAAGCTCATCGAGCAGCTCACATCGACGAGGCGTTGACGACACGATTTGGGCGTGTCCGTGGTCGACCTGACCGGCCGGGATGGCTTGGGGCAAGCCTCAAACGGAGGCGGAGACTCGCTTTTCGGCATCCATCCGCATCCGCGCGACGGCCGCGCTGACGCCGACCAACATGATGAATGCGGCGACACCGGTGAGCAGGTACTGCCAGCTCGCAAAGCCGCCGCCGTAGTAGCCGGCTGTCACGGCCCACCAGAGCACGACCATTGCGGCAAAACAGCCGTAGATGACCGGAGACTGCGCCACCGCGGATCGCCGGCGCAACAGCAGGGCCGTGGTCGCCAGCGGAAGCAGAAACAGCGTGATCGCGGGCACGGCTTGGTAGAGCGGATCGTCCCAAACGACTTTCATGTACTCCCAGACGATCACAAATGCCGCTGCGCCGGCGACGACCAGTGCGGGCGGCCGGCCCCCGCGGCGGAAGGAAGAAAATACATGGGGGAAGGGGGGCGGGGGGCGGGCGGGGCAAGAAAGAGTGAAGAAACGGTTGGTCTATGGGAGGGAACGAATTATGGAGGGGGCCGAGACAAGGGAGGGGGAGGGAACCGAAGAAAGGAAGAGGGGAGGGGGATGGAGCCGGCCCTCACGCGGGGGGTTAAGGCGAGGGGGGTGAAGAGAGATATTTTTTATAGAGGGCCAAAGGAAACCCAAGGGGAGGGGGGGGGTGTTGTTGGGGGGGTGGGGAGTCGCTCGCGTGTCGTATATGTTGTGGGTTTTTCTGTGGTGTTCGCCCAAAAAGGGGGGACGTGCATCCGCGCCAACGCGGAGTCTTGACCATAAGTCAACTTATGGTAGCGTTTTTGTGACTGAGGTCATAGCCTGTGGTCTGGGTTCCAACCCAAAGCGCAGCGCCGTCTAAAGTCGAAATTTAATTGAACGTAGATTAGAGGGAGAACAATGGGGTTCAAGGACTCGGCGGAGGTCACGAAGTACATCGGCGGCATTTTCGAGAGCGCCTTCCATGATGAGGAGATCGGTCCCAAGCTGGTCGCCACCGGACTCGTGGTGGCCTTCGACTTCACCGATCCCGAGGCTGTTGTCGTAATAGACATGGCAAACAAGTCGGTCCGCGAAGGCGTGGAGGGCGGGTCGGCGCCGACAGCAACGATGTTTATGACGGCCGACACCGGCAACGGATACTGGCAGGGCAAGGTCAACCTGCCGCTGGCCATGGCCAAGAAGAAGATCAAGGTCGAAGGCAACGTGGGGAGCCTGCTCAAGCTGGCTCCGCTCGGCAAGAAGCTCTACCCCGGCTATATTGAGCGACTCAAGAACGACGGTCGCGACGACCTGCTCGTCTAAATCCATGTTTCCAGGCAGTCACGCAGCGTCTGCGCCCGACCGACCGGCCGTGATCATGGCCGAGTCGGGCCGAACGCTAACCTACGGAGAACTCGACGACAATTCGGCTCGCTTGGCGTCGGCGCTGCACGGAATGGGCTTGCGCACGGGTGACGTTATTGCCATGCTCTCGGACAACGCCGCCGAGGCATTCGAGATTTACTGGGCCGCACTGCGTTCCGGTCTGTACATCACCGCTGTCAACTGGCATCTGGCGGCAGAGGAAGCGGCCTACATCCTGCGGGACAGCGGGGCTCGGGTAGTCATAGCCTCCGTTGGCGTGCGAGAACTGGCGGAGCGGCTGGTCGACCTGGTTCCCGAGGTCCAGCAGTGGTATGGCTTCGGCGGTGCTATCACCGGTTACCTGCCCTACGGCGAGCTCTTGGCCGCAACAGAACCACGGCTGACCGATCAGCCGCGCGGTTCGGAGATGTTGTACTCCTCGGGCACCACTGGACGGCCCAAAGGCATCAAGCCGCATCTGCTGCCGATTCAGGTCGATGAACCCGGCGACCCGCTTGTCGGGCTGTTGGCGCATGTCTTCAAGATCTCCAGCGACGACGTATACCTGTCGCCGGCGCCGATCTACCACACCGCCCCGCTGAAGTGGTGCGGCGGCGTTCAGGCGCTGGGGGGCACGGTGATTCTGACTGAGCGCTTCGATGCGGAGAAGGCGCTGGCCGCTATCGAGAAGTATCGGGTGACCGTCACTCAGATGGTCCCGACGATGTTCGTCCGGATGCTCCAATTGCCAGATACCGTCCGCAATGCCTACGACGTCTCTTCGCTGCGAATGGCGGTGCATGCCGCCGCTCCCTGTCCGCCCGACGTCAAAGACGCGATGATCAATTGGTGGGGCCCGGTCCTAGTCGAATACTACGGTGCGACAGAGCAGCACGGCAGCACGGTGATCACCACCGCTGAATGGCGAAACAAGCGTGGGTCGGTTGGCAAGGCCGCGCTCGGTGTCCTGCACATCTGCGACGACGACGGCAACGAGCTACCCCCCGGCGCGGTTGGCACCGTCTACTTCGAACGCGACGTCGTGCCCTTCGAGTATCACAACGATCCCGAGAAGACCTCTTCCTCAAGGCATCCGGAACACCGGAATTGGTCTACGGTCGGCGACATCGGTTATGTCGACGAGGATGGCTACCTGTTCCTGACCGATCGCAAGGCATTTGTCATCATCTCCGGTGGGGTGAACATCTACCCGCAGGAAGTCGAAAACGTCCTGACGCTGCACCCTAAGGTCTTCGACGTTGCGGTGATCGGGGTGCCTGACCTCGAAATGGGCGAGCAGGTCAAAGCGGTCGTTCAATTACGCTTCGGGACAACACCATCCGCCGAACTGGCCGACGAGATCATCAACTACGTCCGAGACCGAATCGCGCGCTACAAGGCACCTCGCACCGTCGACTTCGTCGACGAGCTACCCCGGACACCCACCGGAAAGCTCGTGAAGAGAACTCTCAAAGCCCGCTATCTGGAGGCAAACGCATGACTACCGAGACACCCCCGAAGATCGACCGCCCGCCCTTCGACCCGGTCGACATTTCGTCGCAGGCTTTCTGGGCGCAAAGCTTCGACGAGCGCGAGAAGGCATTCAAGATCCTTCGGGACGAACGCCCGGTCAGCTGGCACCGCCCCATTGAGGGCTCCATGATGGAGCCCGAGATCGATGGTGTGTGGGTGGTCACGCGCCACGAGGACGTCTGCTACGTGAGCAAGAACCCGGAGATCTTCTGCTCGGGGCAGGGCATCACGTTCGAGGCCGTACCCGAAGAGATGCTCGATGCCACTCAGTCCTTCCTGGGCATGGACGGTGCGAAGCACTCGAGCCTGCGAAGGCTCGTCAGCTCGGTCTTCACGCCGCGACAGGTCGCCAAGATCCAGGACCAGATCGAGCACCAGGCGAAATCGATCGTCGATGATCTGATCAAGACGAAGGAGGGTGATTTCGTCCAGCAGGTGGCCAAACGCCTGCCGATGTGGACGATTTACGACATGCTTGGCCTTCCCGAAGAAGAGCGCGATGAGGCGGCGCACCTGGCCGAGGGCATGGTGGCCTGGGCCGACCCCGATATCGCGGCGGGTCGCGATCCCGCCGAAGTGCTGACCGATTCCCTTGTCGGACTGCTCAATATCGGAATCGGTTTGGCCGAGGCGCGGCGTGCACATCCGCAGAACGACCTGATGACCTCCCTGGTGCAGGCCGAGGTCGACGGGCGGCAACTCACCGACGACGAACTGGGTCCGTACTTCGTCCTGCTTTCTGTGGCGGGTAATGACACCACCCGCACCACCACCGCATTCACGACGATTGCCCTGCAGCAGTTCCCGGAGCAGAAAGCATTGTTGGAGAAAGATTTTGACGGTCGCATCAAAGTCGCCATCGAGGAGTTCGTCCGCTGGACGACCCCGGTGATGACATTCCGGCGGACCGTCACCCAGGGCACCGAGTTACACGGGCAGCATATCCGCGAAGGCGATTGGGTAACGATGGTCTACTCCTCGGCCAACCGCGACGAGCGGGTGTTCACCAACCCTTATGAGTTCGACATCACCCGAGCGCCCAACCCCCACGTCGCGTTCGGTGGTGGTGGTCCGCACTTCTGCATGGGTGCATTCATGGGGAAGATGCAGTTGGAATCGATCTTCCGCGAGCTGATCTTCCGGGCGCCGAACCTGCGGGTCGGTGAGGCCGAGTATCTGACCGGAAACTTCATCACGGCAGTCAAATCCCTGCCCTACACCCTCGACTAGGAGAGCCATGACTGACTTTTCCGGCAAGCGCTACGTCGTCACCGGCGCGGCATCAGGCATCGGCCATGCGGTCGCCGAGCGGTTGCTGGCCGCGGGCGCGGAAGTCTATTGCCTGGACCGCAACCAACCGACCGCTAAGGTGACCCAACACGTCGAGGTCGACCTGGCAAATCCGCACAGTATCGACACCGCGTTGGAGCGACTTGATGGCGAGTTCGACGGCCTGATGAACATCGCTGGTATCCCCGGTACCGCGCCCGCCGACTTGGTGCTGGCCGTCAACAGTCTCGCGGTGCGCCACTTGACCGAGTCGTTCTTCGAGCGCCTGAGGCCGGGCGGTTCGGTCACCATCGTGTCGTCGACCGCCGGCTTCGGCTGGCCGCAACGGCTCGACGCGATCCGTGACCTGCTGGCCACCGATACCTTCGAGGAGGGCGCGGCCTGGTTCAAGGCCAATCCGCAGCAGGGTAATGCTTACAATTTTTCCAAGGAAGTCAGCACTGTCTACACCCTGTCGATGGGTTTGGCGTTGGCCGAGATGGGATTCCGCATCAATGCGGTGCTGCCCGGGCCGGTGGAGACGCCGATCTTGGTTGACTTCGAGGAGTCGATGGGCAAGGACACCCTCGACGGATTGAAGAACCTGCTGGGGCGGCACGCCGATCCAGACGATATCGCCGATGTGGTGCTGTTTTTGGCCTCCGACGATGCCCGATGGGTCAACGGTCAGGCGCTTGCGGTCGACGGTGGGATCACCGGGGCGGTGGCGAGTGGCGTCGTGCCGGCGCCCGAAATCTGAGGTGGCCAGGAGAATCCATGACTATTCATGCAATGCAGATAACCGGTAGCGCCGGCGTGCTTGCCGACCTCCGCCGGGTCTTCGCCACCGGCCGCACCCGCGACTTGGAATGGCGCCTGAAACAGTTGCGCGGGATCGAGCGGTTCGTCGGGGAGCGGGAGGCGGACATCGCCGCGGCGCTGGCCGAAGACCTCGGTCGCCCGCCGGCGGAGGCGTGGCTAGGTGATATCGCGTCGACCAAGGGCGAAGCTGTTTATGCACGCAAGCATGTGAAGAAGTGGATGCGCAAGCGGCGGGTGTCACTGCCCTTGGCGCAGCTGCCTGGTCGCGGGTGGGTGCAGTATGACCCGCTGGGCGTGGTGTTGGTAATCGGGCCATGGAATTATCCGCTGTATCTGAGCCTGGCGCCGCTGGTGGCCGCGGTGGCGGCCGGCAACTGTGCGGTCATCAAGCCGTCCGAGTTGGCGCCCGCCACGTCGGAGCTGTTGGCGCGGCTGCTTCCGCAGTATGTCGACCCCCAGGCCGTGCGTGTCATCGAGGGCGATGCCGCCGTCACGCAGGAGTTGCTGGCGGCTGGATTTGATCATGTGTTGTTCACCGGCGGCACAGAGATCGGCAAGAAGATCATGGCCGCGGCGGCGCCGACCCTGACCCCGGTCACTCTGGAACTGGGTGGCAAGAGTCCGGTGATCGTTGCGGCCGACGCCGACATCGATGTCGCCGCGCGCCGCATCGCCTGGGTGAAGCTGTTGAATTCCGGTCAGACCTGCATCGCGCCGGACTACGTGCTGGCGGATCACAGGATCGTTGACGAATTGGTCGGCAAGATCGTCGCCAACGTCCGCGATTTCCGTTCCGGCGAGCCGGATCCGGGGTTGCGGATCGTCAACCAACGCCAGTTCGATCGGTTGGTTTCGCTGATCAGTACCACCTACGGCAAGGTGGTCACCGGCGGCAGGTCGGATGGCGCCACGCTTCGGATCGAACCCACCGTGATCGTCGACCCTTCGCCGGCTGATCCGGTGATGTCGGATGAGATCTTTGGCCCGCTGCTGCCTGTCCTATCGATCGAATCGTTGGACCACGCGGTCGATTTCGTCAATGGTCGTCCGAAGCCCTTGGCGCTGTATGTCTTTGCTTCTGGGCAGCTTGGTCGCGACCTGATTGACCGCATCCCGTCGGGCGGCGCGGTGATCAACCATGTTGCCATGCATTGTCTGGTGCCGTCGCTGCCGTTCGGTGGCGTCGGTGCCAGTGGGATGGGTGTCTATCACGGGAAGTGGGGCTTCGAGACGCTCAGCCACCGCCGCGCAGTGTTGTCCAAAACGGCGAAACCTGATCCCCGGCTGGTCTATCCGCCGTACAGCCAGCGGTCCCTGAACATCATGCGGAGGCTGTTCTGATGAAAGTGAGCGTCGACACCGCTAAGTGTTCGGGAATCGGGTTGTGCGAGGTAGCCGCACCGACGGTGTTCGAGGTAGGTGACGACGGCCAGTCGCGTGCAATCAATCCCGAACCGCCGGAGAACCAACGTGCAGCTGTCGAACACGCTGTGAAAGACTGCCCGACCGGTGCGCTTTCGATCGAGGAAGCCTAGAGAGCAATAACTTTCGCGACCGTCCGATCAGAACTGGCCTGGGAATGGATCGTTCTGCCCGCTGGAGTATGGGTCGCTTTCCGCCTTCTTGCGCCGCGTCACCAGCTCCTTGAGCACGCCCAGTCGGCCACCCTTGTCCTCGAGATGGAAGTGTTTGAGCATGGTGCGTGCCGCGTTCTGGCCGGGCATGCCGCTGATCCCGGCGACCGGGTGCGTGCCCGACCCGGTGAGGTAGAGGCCCTCGACCGGAGTCCTGTACCCGGCGAAGCCGGCGACCGGCTTGTTCGGGCCGAACCGGGTGATGGTCGGGTCGACGTGATACACGGAGCCGTCGATGGCCCAGAACCGCTCCTCGATATCGGGGAGCACCAGCGGGCGCACCGCGACCTGCATGTCCTCGACGCCCTTGTAGTAGATCTCGGCGTCTTTGATGATGCTGTCAGTGATCTTCTTGCGGGCGACGTCCCAGCCGTCCTCGGGGAAAGAGGGGGTCAAGCCGGTCCAGAACCACCACAAGTCCTTGCCCGGAGGCGACATTGACGGGTCAAAAGAGTTGGTCACCTGGGCCAGGCCGGGGATCGCGTCGGGCACCTGGCCGCGCACACACGCCTTCGCGGCATCGAGAGCCTGCTGGTAGGTGTGGTAGCAGTTGCAAGCCTGCCGCAGGTCGATGCCGTCGCCGCGCCACTTCTCGTGCTTGGACATGTCGACCCGGCCGGACAGCGCGACGTTGACCTTGGCGTCGGCGATACCTCGCTTGCGGGTCGGAATGTGGTCGGCGGCGTTCTGCTTCTTGGGCTCCAGCACGCCGCGTGGCAGCAGCCGGGTCAACGTGGTCCTCGGGCTGCACGCGGTGAGAACCGCACGGCGGGCACGGATTTCGGCGCCGCCCTTGATACGAACGCCGGTGCAGCGGTTGTTGGTGATGATCAGCTCCTCGACGGGCGAGCTGGTGATCACGTCGCCGTGGTTGTCCTTGATGACGCCGATCAGCGCTTTGGGCAAGGACCCTGTGCCGCCGTGGAACATCGCCACGCCGTACTTGCTCAGCACACCCAGGTAGATCAGTGACCAGCCGGACATATCGGCGTCGAACGGCATGAATGGCAAACTCGACAGGAGCGGCGCGCGGATCATGTCGTGCTCAAAGCTCTCTTCGATGGCCTCGGCTTGCGAGCTCGACATCCAGCGGCCCAGCGCGGCCAGCTGCTTACGGTTCTTCACCACCGCGCGCACCGACTTGAGAACGTTCTTGATCTCCGGCTCGGTGACGCTGGTCTGCATCATCGGCAGGCCGATCGCGACAGCTGCGTCAATCACCTCGTAGAGTTCGAGCAGCGCACGGGCGTCCTTCTTCGAGAAGTACGCCAGCTCGGCCGCGGTCTTACTAGGGTCGCGCCACAACCCCAGCGACGCGCCATCGGCGGAGAGCTGGAAGTGCGCGGGGTCGATGACTGTCTGGCGCAGGCCGTAGTTGCGCGAAAGTCCGAGGTCGCGGTCGATGGTGGTGGTGCGGAACAGCGAAGCCTGGATCGAGGCCTCGTTGATCGTGTACTCCGGCGCCTCGGGCGCAAAGGGATTCGTCGACGTCATACCGCCGGCTGTGGGGGAGGCTTCAACCACGAGAACGTCGAGGCCGGCCTTGGCCAGATATGCGGCCGCGACCAGCCCGTTGTGTCCGGATCCGACAACGACAACGTCGGCCTCACGTGGTGCGGGAGTGTCCGTCATGACCAGTCCTTCGATTGCCCGGAGCGAGCGCTACCCGCTCTGATTTGAATCTAACCGTCATTAAAATCCTATCGGAAGGGATTCGCTATGTCGACGACGCCCGCTCTTCGTCCAGATTGGTGCTCAGCGGGGTCGGAGACCCTCTAACGGAATGCTTTGGATGGTTCTGGTGATCTGGGCTTCGTCGAGGGTGTTGTCGGTGATCAGGTAGGTCAGCGCACTGGTAGCCACGGCGCCAAACAGGGCGATCGCCGCGGATCGCGGATCACGTTGTGCGAGGCGCAGGCCGTCGGGGGACTACCGGCTTACCTGGAGCAGGTGGCCACTTCGCCGCTTTGGAACAGCCGGAGATTTTCGTCGACGAGGTCCGCTCCGGCATCCGCGCGCTCTCGTGAAGGCGGCGGTGTGCGCCGGTTGTTGCTGACGGCTAGGGCTGTCGGCGACCGTCGATCTCCTCGCGCAGCGAGCGCATCATCATCTCCAGGCCCAGGTCGAAAGAATCCGGGGGAGCGCTGCGGCTCGGTTGCTGCGGGCGCAGCCTGCCGAGCAGTGTGTAGCCCAGGATGTAGCTGGTCAGCGAGCGCAGCACGTCGGCGCTGCGGCCACGCGAGAGCCCCGCCTTTTGCAACGTGGTGATCAGGCTTTGGCGGAACTCGTCGAGTCGCAGGGTGTCGGACTCGGCGATGACGAGTTCGACGACGCCCGGGTGGCGCATGAGCGTCCCATGCAGATCCCGCATCGCGGCGTCGATCTGCTTGTCCCAGGGCAGGTTCGGATCGAGGTCACTGGCCAGCGGAGCCATCGCATACCCCACCATGGCGGCGAGCAGGTCCGCCTTGTCTTCGAAGTAGTGGTACGGGGTCATCGCACTGATACCCATCTGACCGGCGAGCTTGCGCAGGTTCAACGCGGCCAGGCCCTCGCTGTCGATGAGGTCGAGCGCGGCCTCGATCACCACCTCGCGGTTCAGCGTCGGCTTGGGTCGGCGACGGGGCCCTTCGCGCGTGGCCATCAAAGCTTTTTCCTTTACAAGTGTAAGAACTCATCCTAGGCTTCTTACGAGTGTAAGGACAAAAGCTCGAATGGCAGGTGTGACATTGAACGGTGGAGACCGAATGGCCCAAGGCGCAGACGATGTCGTCGAGGATCTGAGCGCGTACCTCATCTCCGGCGCGGTGAGCGCGGTCCAGGGCGACGTCGACTACGAGTCCGACCAACGCACCCCCGCGCAGGGCATTCAGGACGCCGTCGACGCCGAGCGGCTCGGTTTCCGCGCGGCGTTCCTGTCCGAACGCTGGGACATCAAGCAGGCCGACGTCATCCTCTCCGGCGCCGCGGCCCGCACATCGCGCATCGAGTTAGGGACGGCCATGGTGTGCCCGCCGACTCGTCAACCATGGCTAATGGCGGCGCTGGCGGCAACGATGCAGGCCTGCTACGGTCCCCGGTTCACCCTCGGGCTAGGCCGCGGCACCGACGCCATCTGGCGCGATATGGGGCTGCGGATGCCGAACTACACCGAGATGGCCGACTACGTCGACATCCTGCGCCGGCTCTGGCGCGGCGAGACGGTTTCCTACGACGGGCCGGTGGGCCGGTTTCCCGCGTTGGCGTTCTCCGAGATCGTGCCCGGGCCTGCGCCGCCAGTCTGGTTCGGAACGTTCGCGCGAAAGAAGGGTGCCGAACTGCTCGCCTCGTCGTTCGACGGGGTCCTGCTGCCGCCGGTGCTCACTCCAGAGGCAACCGCCAACGCGGTCGAACGCATCAGGGTGGCCTGCGAGCGCATCGACAGGGATCCCAATGAGATCCGCATCTGTCAGGCGGTCATCACCGCGCCGGGTCTCGACGACATCGAGACCCGCTCGCTGGCGCACGGTCGGGCGGTCGGCTACCTGCAGTACCCCGGCTACGGTGAGACGCTGGCCGAGGAGAACGGCTGGCACCTGTCGGTGCTGCACGAGCTGCGAGCTCATCGGCAGCTGGCCGCCAACGAGAAGGTGGCCGATCGGCTATACCATCGCCACCAGCTGCTGGAACCGGCCAAGATCATTCCCGACGAGTGGATGATCGATACCTGTGCCATCGGATCGGTTGACGAGTGCGTCTCCTCGCTGCAGCGGTTCCGCGATGCGGGCGCTGACGAAATAGCCACGTATGGAAGCACTCCCGCCCAGAATGCCAAGTTGATCGAAGCCTGGAGAAACCGGAGCCTAGAGGAGTCAGCATGACCACCGCCGAACATGACTACGTCTTCAATCCACTCGATCCGGAACTGGCCGTTGACCCGTTCCCGATCCTGGCCAGACTGCGGTCCATCGATCCGGTCTTCCACGCGGAGGCCCTCGGTTCCTATGTCGTGACCGGGCACGACCCAGCCTGGGAAGTATTGGCGCGCAGGGACGGTGACCTGCGGTGGGAACAGTTCCAGCGGATGCGCCACGGCGACGGTGTGGTGGACGAACCGTACTTCACGCTGATGGCCGACAGCGTGCTGATGAAGTCCGGGGACGACCACAGCCGGGTGCGCAGGACGTTCCAGCGCAACTTCCGGCCCGGCCTGATCGACAGCCTGCGGCCCGCGATCACCGACCGCGCACACCAACTGATCGATGCGTTCGTCGATCCGAACGGCGGCCCGGGCCGGGTCGAGCTGATGGCCGCCTACGCATCGCCGCTGCCACTGTCCGCCATCAGCCAGTTGCTCCAGGTGCCCCGCGAGGACGAGGCCGACATCCACCAGTGGATGCACGGTTTCAAACTCGCGATCCAGATGCTCCCGTTGGACGCCAAGCAGTTAAAGGTGGCCAACGACTCGATGATCGCGCTGGACACCTACTTTCGGGGCCTGGTCGCCAAGCGGCGCGCCGCACCCGAGGACGACCTGGTCAACAGCATGATCGCCGACACCGACGACGGTACGCTCACCGAGGACGAGCTGATCGCCAACTTGTGGAGCATTTACGTCGGAGGCCACGACACCAGCGCGCTGTCCATCTGCAACGCGATGGTCACCCTGCTTCGCAATCCGGACCAGCTGGCGGCGTTGCAAGGGGATATGTCGTTGCTGCCCAACGCCGTTCAGGAAATCTTGCGCCATATCGGCACGGTGCACGGCACACACCGGCTGCTCACTGAGGATATCGAGCTGGGTGGCCACCACATCCCGGCTGACACCCCGATCATGATCTACCTGTCGGCGGCCAATCATGACGAGAGCTGGTGTCCCCACGCCGAGAAGTTCGACATCGCCCGCGACGTGCCTCCAGACCACCTTGCGTTCGGCCACGGCCCGCACAAGTGTCCGGGCCAGCACATGGCTCGCGCCGTGATCGGTATCGCTGTCGAGGCGCTGCTCACCCGACTGCACGGGTTGAGTATCGAGGAACTCGAATGGGACCACGATGCGCTCCTGTTTCGTGGCCCGGAGAAGCTGGTGTTGGCCTGGGACGAAAGCGTTCGACGGCCGTGAGTTCCGTCGCTGCTCCGCCCGGTCTTACCCCGGAGTCCGAGTTCCCGGTGCAGAGCTATCCCGACATCCCGCTGTGGACGGAGAACTACTGCTTCGTCGCCTACGATCCGGCCAGCCAGGTCGGGCTGTGGACCCATCTAGGGCGTGCCCCGTTCGACCCCACGTTGTGGCGTGAACTGTCGATCGTCTACCTGCCCAGCGGTGAGCGGCTGGTCAACAAGGGATACGGCCGCAACGAGACCCCGCGTGGGCCGGGCGGTGCCACCATGGCATTCCAGTGTGTGGAGCCATTCCGGTCGTGGCGGGTGAGCCGGGACGGCGGGTCGATCCGCACCACCGCGGATCGCCTGTATCACGGGATGGCGCACGATCAGCGTCACGAACGTGTTGGCTTTGACGTGACGCTGAATTGTCATGGCGCGGTGTGGGACTGGGGGGAAGTCGAGGACGCCCACAAATGGGGCAAGCTGCACTACGAACAGCTAGTCAGCGTCCGTGGCACGTTCACGATCGGTGGGGAGGAGATCGCGTTCGACGGACAGGGACTGCGTGATCACACCAGTGGTGCGAGAGATTTCACGGTTTTCTCCAGCCATATCTGGTCTTGGGCGAACTTCCCCAGTGGGCGCGGATTCATCCTGTTGCACCTTGTCGTCGATGGAAACTACCTGACCCGCGCCGTCGTCCAGGAAGACGGTGTGTTGACCGCGGTGGACCTGCACAACTCGCCGGTGCTGACCGAACGCTCGCAGCATGCCGACCCCTATATCCTCGAACTCGGGGATCACCGCATAAGTGCGGAGATATTGCATCCATTCCCGAACGGGTTCGACGGCCCCAACGACATCTGTATCGGCTACGACCCTGCGGTCACCGCGACGGCGAACTTCGAGAGCCTGTCGCGTTTCGAATGGGACGGTGAGATCGGCTACGGCCATACGGAACGATCAGTGAGACTCGCGTGACCGACTTCTGGGATCCGCTGCATCAACCCGGCAGGCCGGAAACCCATTGGTCCACAGTTAATGTGGGTGAGGCTCTGCCGGGTGTCGCGACGCCGCTGGGCTGGTCGATTTGGTCGGATATCGGTGACCGGATGTGCCGGGATCTCTCGTACGCGATCGGGGTATTCGAAGCCTCCGAGCGCCGACAGCCGCCGCCGGGACCCGACCGGATCATCACATCGTTCTTCGGCCGTATCGCGATGCGCACCGAGTGGCTGGCCGCTGTTGGTGACCGGATGCCGGGCACCACCGGACAAGTCGCGATCGCCGGCATGCTGGGGGAGGCGCCTGCGACGATGACGTTCGCGCCGACGAGGCGTCGCTATCCGGTCATCGCCTACCGGCTCCCGTACGCCGCGCTGACGATGCCACGCACGGTGCGCCGGCTGGCCCCCGAGGTCAGCGCCTGGTGGCGCAGCGAGATTCTGCGGCTCCCCGGCACAGACCTCGCCGGCGCGGTGGCGATCTTCGACGGCGCAACCCGGCGGTTCTCCGAAACGATGACCGCACACGGTATCGCGCTGTTCGCGGCGATCACCCCGCTGATCAACGCGCTGACTGCACTCGTAAAACGCACCGGCATCGGCGACGTCGGTGTGCTGTCCGGCTCCGGGGGAGCGGAAATGGCCATGATCGAGGACATCTGGAGGGCTTCCCGCGGTGAACTGACCCTCGAGCAGGTCGTCGCCAACCACGGTTTCCATGGCCCGCTGGAAGGAGAGATCTCCAGCCGAGTGTGGCGAGAAGATCCAGCTCCGCTGGCCGCCGTCATCGAGCGCTACGCCGCCACCGACGACAGCTCCAGCCCGCTCGCGCGAGAGCGCGCGGTGCGCGAACGCCTGCCGAAGATGCAAGCCGAATTGCTGGCTGCGCTACCCGCCCCGGCACGCCCCGCGGCACGACTACTTCTGCACCGCGCCGCACGCACCATCCCGCTGCGCGGCGTCGGCAAGGCATCATTCCTGCAGGCGCTCGACGTTGCGCGCGCGGCGGCGCGCCGGGTGGGCGAACATCTTGCTGATGCCGGCGTCCTGGACGAGCCGGATGACGTGTTCTACCTGACCGTCGACGAGATCGTCGGCGGGGTGCCGGACGGCGCGCAAGATCTGGTGATGCGCCGCCGGGAGCGGCGAACGGAGTATCAGCGGCTGGAACTGCCGACGTGGTGGCGCGGCACGCCCGAGCCGATGGTCATCTCCGACACTGAGTCCGAGACGGCCGATGACACGCTGCTCAACGGAATCGGCGCCGGTACCGGGATTGTCGAAGGCCCGGTACGCGTCGTGCACGACCCCGCGGTGATCGAGGTCGAGCCCGGGGAGATCCTGGTTGCGCCGACCACCGATCCCAGCTGGGCCTCGATCATGTTCGTGTCGTCGGCCCTCGTCGTCGACATCGGCAGCGTACTCAGCCACGCCGCGGTGGTCGCGCGGGAGCTCGGCCTGCCATGCGTAGTCAACACCGGCAACGGAACCCGCGTGCTGCGCGACGGGGACCTGGTCCGGGTGGACGGGTCTGCCGGCACGGTGCAGTTGATCAAGCGGGCAGAGAAATAACACCTCGACGGGGAGGTCTCACCATGAACACCACGGCTCAGCGGTTGTGCGCGTGGAGCGGAATCGCTTGTATCGCTCTTTTTTTCATCGGCTTCTGGCCGATAGCAGGATTCATCCCACCGCCGGCTCCGACACTCACCGGTGAACAGCTGGCCACGCTGTTCACCGGCGACGCTGTCCGGATCCGCATCGGCATGATCGTCTCGTTGTTCGCGGCGGCGCTGCTCGCGTCGTGGAGCGCGGTGCTCACCGCGCAAATGAAACGGATGCGGGGGCGGGTGGCCGCACTTGCCTACACCAACCTTGCCGTTGGCGCGCTTTTCGTGCTGGAGTTCATCATCTCGCTGATCATCTGGCAGTCCATGACCTTCCGCGCCCGCGATCCCCAGATCTTGCTGGCGATGAACGACACCGCGTGGCTGCTCTTCGTCGCGATCACTTCGACTCCGGTGCTACAGACCGTTGCCATCGGGACCGCGATCTTCCTGGATACCCGCGACGGCCGACCGAATGCGGTGTTCCCGCGGTGGGTGGGCTACCTGAATTATTGGGTTGCAATGCTGTTCCTACCCGGCACGGTGTCGGTGTTCTTCCACACCGGCCCGTTTGCCTGGAACGGGTTACTCACCTGGTACCTGCCGCTGACCGTCTTCGCGATTTGGATGGTCACCATGTCGGTGCTGCTGTTGAAAGCCATCGACGCAGAAGACGCCGAGCTGCAATCTGTATCTGCCGATACCGATCTGGCTGAGCAGCTGCGCGAGCTGCGCGCCGAGGTGGCCCGATTGGCCGAGCGCAAAGGTGCGGCGCTATGACCTATCGCAACCAGGTAGCGTGCGCGTGGTGCGGCCCACTGATGACGCTGCTGTTCTTCATCGGTCTGCTTCCGATCGGTCACTTCATCTGGCCACCGGCACCGTCGCTGAGTGCCGAACAGATCGCCGCCTGGTTCGCCCATGACACCGTCAACAAGCGTCTCGGCCTGTTCATCGCCATGCTGGGAACCGGCTTACTCGCACCGTTTTACGCGGTGATCTCCGCCCAAATGCGGCGGATCGAGGGCGCACCGCACACCCTGGTTTACGCCCAGCTCGCCGCCGCGGCGTGCACCGTGCTGGAAATCATTCTGCCGCTGATGCTCTGGCAGGGCATCGCCTACCGGCCCGAGCGCGATCCGGTGGTCACCCAGGCGCTCAACGATGTGGCATGGCTGACGTTCATCGGCACCACTACGACGGTGCTGGTGCAGAACGCGATCATCGGTGTGATCGTGCTGCAGGACCGCAACCCGGCGCCGGTGTACCCGCGCTGGTACGCCTACCTGAACTTCTTCGCGGTGCTAGGGGTGTTCCCGGCCGGCCTCGTGGTGTTCTTCAAGGAGGGCCCGCTGGCCTGGAACGGGATCATCGTTTGGGGTATCGGCGTGGCGATCTTCTTCATCTGGATCTGCGTCACGGCGTATCTTGTGATTGCGGCGGCCCGCCGGGAACGCGATGAGCCGTCGATGGGTGAGGCGGCATTGGCCGGCCGTTATTGAGCGTAACGGCCGCGTGGTCATCGACGAATCTGCGATCGCGGTTGTCGTGTAGGGGGACCCATCACGAGGCCTCTGCCGTCAGTCCTCGACGTAGCGGAGCGGCCTTTCTGTTGGAACGCCTGTCCGATTTCGAAAAAGGTCTTGTCGCAGAAGCATCTCCATTGATGTCCGTCTCCTCATGCCGTCTGTAGTTAATCGGCAATCCCGACTGGGGATTCGGCGTCCTGACGTTTGATCGCCCGGATCAGGGCGGTGGTGAACGCGATCATCCAGATGCAGAAGGCGACCAGCAGGACCCACCAGGAAATGATCCCGTTCCAGGCGAATGGGCCGGTCTTGAAGAACACGATCAGGCCGCCCGGGATCGTTAGTGAGGCAGTCAGAAAGCTCAGGTAGCCAATCCAGCGTGGGAAGAGCGGATTCGCGCGGTCGTCCTGGAGGATCGAGACACCGATGACTATCTCCTGCAGGATCACCGTCGAGACGAGCCCCAGGAAGATCAACCAAGCCATGTCGTTGAAGCCCACGATGATCTGCGGGTCGGTGGTGGGACGAAAAGCGGCCGCCTGCCACATCATCACCGGGATGAGGAATTCGATGGTCAGCAGGGAACCGAGGATCAGCTGGAGCTGAGCAAGGACCTCGGCGCCGCGGATTCGTTTGAGTTGGGCGCTGACCGCAACCGTCCATGACGCCACCAGGGCGCAGCCCACCATGGTGACCCACAATCCGACGCGGATCCGGATCGTGTTCTGCTGGAAGAATCGTGCTGTCTTCTCTGCGGTATTGCCGGGCGGCGGCGGCGGCACAAAACCGGCGATCACCCAGAAGCCGCCCAGGAACAGCACCATGAAGATGAAGCCGCTGTAGGCACAGATCAGTTGGTTCCGGTAGGTGATTCTGTCCATTGAGTTCATCCCCTCTCCAGTGCGGCGCGGCGGCGCTTCATTGCCCGTTGCCATCGGTCGAACCACAACTCGAAGGTCACGGTGTGGCAGATCCGGTTGTCTTCGTCCTGCCAGCGGTAGACTGCGCAGCGCATGTTGGTGTTGGGCCACATCGGCATGATCCCGGTGGACAGGGCTTCGCCGCTGAACCAGCGAATTCGGCCCCGCTCGTCCTCGATCTCCAGTTCTTGACGGATCGGCATGAAGTTCAGTGGGTGGTGTTCTAGGACATGGCGGTGGGTGCGGACGATGCGCAGAGCTTCGTCGTTGTCGACCAAGTAGATCCAGCCGGATACCGGTACCAGCTTTTCCGGGGGCAGCGTGTACACCTCGGTCCAGACAGGGTCGGTGTCGGGAGCTTCGAATCCGCCGTGATTAAGGGCGATGTCACCGAAGTACATTGGTGCCCAACAGGTCGGGGGAACCTGAACGGCGTCCTGGCGTTCTGTGCGCAGCTGATGAATGGACCGGTCGCGGACGTCGTAGGCGTCGATGGTGTATGTGGTGCCGTTGACGACCACTTCGCCGGTGTAGTGCATGAATTGCTCGAAACCGCCGGGCTGGCGGACGCCGTTGAAGTGGTTCTCCTCGCCGGGGGTCACGTGGCCGCGGGCGACCATCGGTGTTGCGGCCGTGCCGGTGACGTCCATGCGACTGGTGCCGTCGTTGCTGGTGTACGTGAGCCGAATGATTCGGCCGGGTTCGATGAACTCGAAGCGCAATCCGTTGGCTGTGGTCACAGAGTCTTCGGTGATGGTGGGCCAGGGCATGGAGATCTCGTAGTCGAAGAACTCTGCGTCCAAGGCGTCGATATTGTCCATGCCTTGCCAGAACATGACGCCGCCCTGGCACATCGGGAATGCGGGCTGACACCTCAGGTAGACGAAGATGCCCAGTCCGTGCTCCGGGACGCTGAATCCGAAGTAGTTCGTGTAGACCCGGTGATGGTCCCAGCTTTGGCCATCTGGTGGAAGCGGGTAGAGCAGGTCGACTTCGGGTCCATGACGGTCAAGGGGCATGCGGGCTCCTGGCTGCGGGGGTGATGATGTCGATGCGGCCGGCGGAGCCGTCGACGCGGATGTGATCGCCGTCGGCGATGGTCTGGGTGCCGACGCGAGTGTTGATGACGGCAGGCAGGCCTAGTTCGCGCGCGACAATCGCGCCGTGGCTCATCGAGCCTCCGACGTCGATGACGACGGCGCCCGCGAGCTGAAATAGCACTACCCAGCTGGGGTCGGTGGTCTCGCAGACCAAGATGTCGCCGGGATCGAAATCGTAGGCGGCGTCGGGATCATGGACTACGCGTGCCCGGCCTTCGGCAATGCCGGAGCTGACCGGCACACCGGTGACGGTGGTGCCCCGCCCTACCTTCTGCGAACTTCGCGCCACCGGAGCTGGTATGCCGATCCAGCGTTCGGGAAGTTGCAGCTCGCTGTACTCGGCGTGGCGTCGACGCCGTTTTGCGACACGCTCCTTGAGGTCGCGCGGATCGGTACCGTATATCTCGTCGAGCGTCGCGAAGAACACGTCCTCGCGGTCGTCAAGCTTGCCCTCGCGGACCATCCGGTGACCGATCTCGCGTGCCGCCGCCCGGCCGCCGTCGATGGTCTGCAGGAAGGATGTTTTACCGATTTCGCGCATCGGCAGGAATCGCGCTGCAATGGAGAGGGTGAGCCTTGCGGCGGGCCGTTGGGAGCGCGGCAAGGCTGCAAGCAGCGTGGCTTCGGCCTGTCGTCGGGTGTCGATCTGGGCGTTTTCGCGTAGCTTTGGGCTTTGGTCGTCACGCATGCGCTGGTAGTTCCGGGTGATCTCGGTGATCGCGCGGGGGTCTTCACGCCACGATCGGCTGGCGAGTTGGCCTTCGTTGGGTGCGTGAAAACCATGACGTCCCAGGAATTCCCGCATTGTCATGTCGCCGCGGGAGACGTCCCATAGATCGGCGCTGACGTTGGTTTCTTCCATGCCGCCGTACCCGGTCATCAGGTCCAGCTCCAGACCGGGCCGGCCGGCTGCTGCGGCAAGCTGTGTGACACGGTCGTAACACCCCTGGGCGGCAAGGGATGCCAGCATGTGACGGCGCATTGCTTGACCCAGCAGCTTTCTGGCTTGCTCGAGTCGCGCCTCAGGCGAGCCGGTCGGACTAGGTCCGGTGGCCGCCCGCCACCACGTGTCGATCGCCGATCTCAACGACCGCAGCCGACGCGGCAGCAGTGCGAGATTGATCGGCATCTTGGCTGCGACCATCGGATATCGACGGACCGACGGATGCCGTTCGGCATCGGGGTCGGCCCGGCCGAAGACCTGTTCTTCGAACGCCGCGCCGGAGGAGCCGGGCATCAGATCGCATAGTTCGCAGACGAATGTCAGGTTCCCGGCCAGGCGACCATAAAACAGCCCCGTCAGCCGGCGGTCGAGGCTTTCAGGGGCCGTGACCTGTTGCGCCGGAAGAACCCCGGCATCTGCGAAAGCGGCGCGCAGCCCGGCCTCACACGGGTCACGCCAGAAGGTCCAGGCCAACGGTGTCAATACGCCGGGCAGCACCTCGGCCATGTTCACCGTCGTCCAGCGGATGCCAGGCGGGGAGGTCTCGCTCAGCAGCGAATCGTCTGCGCTCGGACCGATGCTCACCAGGCCATCTCCATGTTCACGATGCCGCGCAGTAGCGGGAACGTCCGGAACTGAGGGTCCAGGCTGCTCAACTGATGGCGCGGGAACCGTTCGATGAGGACCTCGAGGAACACCTCGAGCTCTAGGCGCGTGAGTGCGTGACCGACGCACTGGTGCGGGCCTGGGCCGAACGCGAGTTGCCGGGACTCGGGCACGCGGTCAAGATCAAGCACATCGGGGTCTTTGTAGACCGCGGAGTCGCGGTTCGCTGACCCGATGTACGCCAGGATCATGCTGCCCGAGGGAATTGTCACATCACCATAGACAACGTCTTCACCCGCGATCCGGCCGGTCCCCTGGGCTGAGGTGTCGAATCGCAATAACTCCTCGGCGGCCCGCGGAACCAACGACGGATCCGCGAGCAGACGCTCGAACTGCCGGGATGGCGATGCAGCGACAGCAGCGAAAGCCCCAGGGCACCGCCGGTTGTCTCGTGCCCGCCGATGTAAAGCAAAACCGCGTTAGCCGCGACCGCCTCCCGGGTGATCTCTCCGCCGGACTGGTCGGCAATTTGCACCATCGCCGAGAACAAGTCGTTGCATGGTTCGGTCGCCCGTTTGTGCGCCAGGCCGATGAAGTACCCCATCAGCCGCACGACGCGGTCGTTCACCGTCGCCTTGGTTTCCGGGCTCATCGGCAGAAACTCGAATGCAGGTCCCAGTTCGAGTGCCCATTTGCCGATGACCTCGTTGTCGTCGGCAGGTACTCCGATCATCTCACCGATGACGATCCGGGGAAATGGCTCAGCGAACTCGGAGATGAATTCCATCCCCCCAGCGTCGAGCTTGGCGGTGATGAGCTCTTCGGCGATCGCCTTGATGCGCGGGCGAAGTGCGTTGACTCGATTCACGGTGAAGGCTGCCTGGAACATTTTCCGCAGCGAGGTGTGCATCGGGGCATCGGCGACGTGGGCCATCTGGACGAAGTATCGGTAGAAGGGTTCGTCGACGACTTGTGTTCCGTAGCGGGATGTCTCGCGATCGGTGTACTTCATGAAGAGTCGACGATCTTTGTAGAATGCGGCAACGTCGTCGTAGCGCGAGAGTGCATAGATTCCCAGCCCGCCGATCTCATGAACCGGGCTTGATTCGCGAAGCTGCTGATAGGCCGGGTATGGGTAGATCGCCATCTCGGGGGCCAGCGGGTTGAATTCGATGACGGTCATGAACACACCTCCATTGCCTTGTCTTGCGCATGCTGACGCCAGGCGTTGACCAGCCCGGCGTTCTGTGCAGGACTTGTTCCATACGTGGAGATCTCGTCCACTCCGAGCCCGCGGTAGGCAGCGATGGTCTTCACACAGTCCGCGAGTGACCCGGCAAGCGATGTGGAGTACATCCATTCGTCGGGGACCATCTTGGCGACCTCGGCGAGTTCGGACCGGTGGAAGTGGTGATCGATTCGATCGGGGTCACGACTGAACATAGGGTGAGCACGAATTCGCTTCGCTGGTCCGCAGTCCCATCCATTGAGTCGCTCGTAGACCGTGGCCATGCCCGGCTGGCCCAGGTAGGTGACCATACGGGCGTGCATCTGTAGACGTGCTTCATCGTCTGGCATTTCGGCTACGGATACCAGTGGCAGGCAGATGCGCAAGGTGGAGAAGTCACGCCCGATGCGTTCGCATTCCCGCCGCATCTCGTCGATGGAGTTGGCGACAGCCTCGAGGGTGAGGAATGGCTGTAGGTACACCCCGTCGAAGAGCGGTGACGCCGACATCCGGCACGCTTTCGGCCCGCCGAAATGCACCGCCCATATCTGTGGCGGGGTTCCGTCGTAGCGGTCGGCCATATGCAAGCCCTCGAATCGTCCGGCGGGTCCGTCGCTGTTCACGACTTCACCGCGCCAAAGTCGTCGGTAGATGTCGGCGTAGTCTAAAAGTGCTGCACGCGTGACCGTTCCAATGCCCGAGTTCGAGATGTACGCGCTCATGCTGCGGCCCAGGCCGAGGGTGAGCCGTGGCCCGAAGGCGGAATGCAGTGTGGCACCGAGTGCTGCGGTCACGATCGGCGGCCGCGACGACGGGATCAATGCACCGGTTGCGAGTTGGAGCCGTGAGGTACGGGCGGCCATCGCGCCGAGTAGTACGCCGGCCTCTTTCAGGTCGTAACGCTCGGAGAGCCAAATGCGTTGGTAACCAATCTGTTCAGCGTCGATAGCCTGCTGGATGGCCTCAGCGGCGTTCTTGATCCGGCCGCCGGCAATATAGGCACTTAAATCGTCCACGCGCGGCGCGAGGTTGGTGACCGGACCCTGAGGTTTGGGGTTGGCCGTAACTGGTTTGGTCATTCGATCTCCTGTGCGTAGGTCGTCGAGGCAGTCAATTGAGCAGGCGGGCGGTGTCGTGGTCGTTGAAGGCAGTTCCGAAGCGTTGCAACAACGTCAGGCTGACGTCATCGGACTGATAGTCGGCACTGGCATAGGTTTCCAGCCAGGCCGTCAGGCCGTAGGCCGGGGTGCACCGATATGTTCGCCACGCGTCGTCGGGCGCCATCGGGATACCGAGCGCGTCGAGGTAGTACGCCAGGAGCTCACGCTCGTGGCCGCGCCGATCCACTTCGGTAAGGGCGCTGGTGATGAAGTAGCCGACGTCGTGCGACCAGTTGCCGCGGCGTACCAACTGCCAGTCAAGGAACCCCACCGCACCGTCCGGCATCGTGTACGTGTTGCCGATATGGGTGTCGCCGTGCAGCAGCGTCTGAGGCCCCCGCTGGGAGAGTTCGGCGCTACGCTGCGCCAGCCGTAGACACTGATCCCAACGGCGCACCGGTTCGGGGAGAATGTCGAGACGACCAGCTTTGTCGAGTCGGCGCGGGCCTTTGATACCACCGATCAATGCCAGCAGGGCCCAGCCGTGTTGGATTCGCCACGGCCGTACCCAGGAAAGCCTGGGCGGTAGGTGGTTCCAGAAGCCGCGGTGCAGCTCGGCCAGTTCATCGAGTCCACGGGCGACCTCGTCAACGGAAATTGGGGAGGTAGCGATGTTGGGCACGGCTCCGCTGGCAACAACGTCCTCCATGACGACGATGGAATTCAGGCGACGCCGATCCGTTCCGACGGCATAAACGATTGGGCGCCGCGCAAGGGTTAATCCTCCAGTTGCGAACAAGCGGGACTCGGGCGTGAGCAGAGCCAGCGAGCTAAGCATCAGACGGTGGCTCAGACGACCCTGGGCCTTGAGGAAAAGCGTCGCCGGGCCGTCGCCGTCCAGGTAGGTCAGGTGGATCCTGGCTCGGCTGGTGGTGCCTTGATCGATAGGGTCGATCCCCACCGTTTCGACAATCGCGCCCGGATGGTGGGCAGACACGACTCGACTGGCCCATGCTGGGCTGAATTTCCAGTCCGTCGGTACCGTCACGACGACCGCGGCCTGCGTTTGGGTCATGGTGCAGTGCGCGGGTTGGCGTCTTGCCTCCCCGCGAGCAGGCCGCTTAGCTCTAGGACACCCCGCAGTTCGGCGACCTCACGCTGCAGCGAGGCATTGCTCGGTGCGGCCGCGGCGATGCCCTCGGCATCTTCGGGGTGAGCCGCCTGTTGTGTGATGGCGCGCAACAACATCCAGGTCACGACGACCATCCAGGCGAAGAAGGTCACGAGCGCCAGCCACCAAGAGATGAGGCCATTCCACGCCAGTGGACCGTCGTGGAAAAGCACCACGCAGCTCGCCGGGGCGAACATGATGACCACCCAGATGTTGAAATAGCCCGTCCACCTGGGAAAGAGTGGCTTCGGCCGCTTGTCGCGCAAGACCAAGACACCGATCACCACACCCTGCATTACCGCCGTGCAGGCGATTCCCAAGAACGGCAGCCAGCCGAGGTCGTTGAGCATCTGAACGATTTGAGGGTTGCGGTCGCTGCGATACGCGGCGGTCTGCCAAACCAGCAGCGGGAACAGGAACGTCTAGGACCAGGCAGGCACCGGCGAGCATCTGAGCAAAAGCGAAGGGCGAATGCTGGCCCTCCACGCGGCGCATCTGCACGCCGATGACCGCCACCCATAACGGCAGCAGGGCCGATGCAAGCGTCGCGAGCAGCAATCCAATCCGGATCCGCCAGGCGTTGTGGCTGTAGAACTGCGCCACCTGCTCGACCGCAAGCCGCGGTGACGGCGGCGGGATGAAACCCGCGATCAGGAAGCCTACGCAGAACAGGACCGTGAAACCTATACCTGCCCAGGCGCATACCCGTTGCGTCGAGGTGTTCAAGCCGACCGCCTCTCTGCGGCTCGTCGCGCGATATGCGTATCGCGCGATGCCCAACCTCGCATGGAGGAAACCAAGTTGTCAAGAGTCAATATCTCTTATAGTAAGAAATTAAGCTTCTTACGTGGATGCGTTACGGAGACCGTCGTTCTCCGACTTCCAGCGGGCCTCCGCGACGCGCCCAGTTATCTGTCGCCGCGGGATTACGATCGTGGCGTGAGTACGCCATCGTCTGACGAACCGCGCACCGGTCGGCGACGGTCCAGCGAGGTGCGCGCCGACTTGGTGGAGGCTGCGGGTAAACACTTTGCCGCGCGTCCCTACGCCGAAGTCACGACCAAGGACATCGCCGAATCGGCCGGCGTCTCGATGTCGGTGATGTACCGGCATTTTCCGGCCAAGACTGATCTTTTCCGTGAGGTAACGTTGGTTCCGTTGATCGGCGCGATCGAGGAGTTCGCCGATAGCTGGCGGTCCCAGCGCAACGAACCGTGGACGTCCTACCGTCTCGCCCACGCGTTTCTCCGTGACCTCTATCCGAACCTGATAGACCATCGCGATTCCCTAATCGCCCTGGTCAGCGCTGACGGGTTGGACATCGATCTTGTCGAGGAGCTGGTCACCGCGATTGACCGCCTATTTGATCAGGTACTCCTAATCGGAGTATATGAGTCCGAACGGGTGGGGTGGTATGACCGTGAAGGCCTCGACCTCGCGGTAAGGCAAATCGCCGCAATGGTTTTCGGCACCATCGCTTTCGACCGCTGGCTGTTCCCACCGGGCACCACGAAGGACCAGACCAAGTTCCTTGACAGCCTCACGCAGCTGGCGGTGTGGGGCCTGTCGCGCCGTCCACCCGACGGCTACGACGAATCGGCGCTAGCGCCTCCCACATGACGCCGACCGCTGTGCACCTATACGGCAGATGCTGGTATTACGAATCAACCCCGTCGGCTAGAATCTAATCTCATGTCAAAAACAACGGGTGAAGCGGACGCCTGGTCGTCACGCTGGACGGCCACGGCTGCCTTCCCCGTGAGATTCTCGGCAACAAGGGCTACGGAATCGATGCGATGCGACAGCAGGGTTTGCCTGTGCCGCCGGCGTTTTGCATCACCACTGACGTTTGCGCGCAGTTCTTTGCCAACCCGGAAAGCTGTCTTGACGAAATCTGGAAAGACGTGCGCGACAAGATTGGATGGCTCGAGGCCGAGACGTCACGCACGTTCGGTCGCGGTCCGCGGCCGCTGCTGGTCAGTGTGCGCAGTGGGGCGGCGCAGTCGATGCCCGGGATGATGGACACGGTGCTCGACCTGGGCATCGACGACGCTGTCGAGGCAGCGCTCGCAGGTGCTGGGTCCGCGGAGTTCGCCCGCGACACCCGCAACCGGTTCACCGACATGTACCGCCGCATCGTGTTGGGTGGTGACGCCGGCGTCGAAGTTCCTACCGATCCGTGGGCGCAACTGCGCGGGGCCATCGAGGCCGTTTTCGCGTCGTGGAAGAGCCCCCGCGCGATCAGCTACCGCGCCCATCACGGCTTGGATGACGAAGCGGGCACTGCGGTCATCGTGCAGGCCATGGTGTTCGGCAACCTCGCGCACGACTCGGGCACCGGCGTCCTCTTCTCCCGTAATCCCATCACCGGAGCCAACGAGCCGTTCGGCGAATGGCTGGCGAACGGCCAGGGTGAGGACGTGGTGTCGGGAACTGCAGACGTCGGACCCATCGCCGCACTGCGTGACGAGCAACCGGCCGTCTATGAGCAGCTCATGACCGCGGCGCGGTCGCTGGAGCGGGTTGGCGCCGACGTGCAGGACATCGAGTTCACCGTCGAAGAGGGCAAACTGTGGCTGCTGCAGACCCGGACAGCCAAACGGTCAGCTCAGGCTGCGGTGCGCCTGGCATTGCAGTTGCGCCACGAAGGATTGATCGACGACCCGGAGGCGTTGCGCAGGGTAACTCCGACGCACATCGAGACGCTGCTCGCGCCCTCGCTGCAACCAGAAACCCGTCTTGCGGCAACGCTTTTAGCGCAAGGCCTGTCGGCGTGCCCGGGCGTGGTATCCGGCAAGGCCTACGCCGATGTCGACGACGCCCTTGATGCCGCCGAAGAAGGCGAAGACGTCATCTTGGTCCGTGCGGCAACGAGTCCCGACGACGTGCAGGGCATGCTGGCCGCCCGAGGCATTGTCACCGAGACCGGCGGAGCGACGTCGCATGCCGCGGTGGTGAGCCGGGAGATAGGTCGACCGGCCGTGGTCGGGTGCGGCGCCGGGGTGGTTGCGGCCCTTGTCGGCAGGATGATCACCGTCGACGGCGACGAAGGCGAAGTGCGCGAGGGTGTCCTCGAACGCACTGCCTGGTCCGAGACGGACTCACCCGACTTGGCCGAGCTCGCCGACATCGCCCGAGGCATCAGCCCGATCCGGGCTTACGGCAGTGGCGACTACGCGGTGCTGGCCGACACGTCTCCGGCGGCGGTAGCCGACGCGCTCGCCGCTGGCCACACAGACGTCGTCTCACCCCATCCGCTGATCACCATGCTGATCGCGCTACGACTGAACGAGGACAGGAAGGGACTGGCGAATGTCTGAGTTGACCGTGTTGCAGGCCGTCCGGCTCAAAGGCCGTCTGGGCGAAGAGGATCTCGTTGCCACTCTTGACGAAGACCCCGCCGACGTCGCGGCGACGTTAGCGCAATTGACCGCAGCGGGTCTGCTGGTCCAAGGCAAGACGCTTCGTATCAGCCCCGAGGGACGCGGGCGGCTCAATGCCTTATTGGCAGAGGAGTATTCGGGTGTCGACCAGAACGTGTTGGGCGCATCGTACGACGACTTCCGGGCCGTCAACAACGCGTTCAAGGTTCTGGTATCGGACTGGCAGATCAAGGACGGTCAACCCAACCCACACGACGACCCCGAGTATGACGCAGCCGTACTCAACCGCCTCGACGACGTGCATAACCAGGTGTTGCCCATCATCGCCGCGGTCACCACACTGTTGCCCCGGCTGAGCGCATATGCCAAGAAACTGGACTCGGCGCTAGCCAAGGTCAAGGCTGGCGACACGATCTGGTTAGCCCGGCCGATCATCGACTCCTACCACACGGTGTGGTTCGAACTGCACGAGGAGCTAATCGCCGCCTCGGGCCTTACTCGCGAAGAGGAAGCCAGAGCCGGGCACGCGACTTAGCGCACACCCGAAGACCCGAGGTCCCGGCCAGGCGTTTAATCTAGAATAAAATCTCTGGTTGAGAGGTGATGGGTGTGAGCTCTGCGTTGATCGATGAAGAAACCCTACTGGTCGAGACGGTCCGGGCGTTCATCGATCGCGACGTCAAACCGACGGTGCGCGACGTCGAACACGCCAACGAATATCCCGAAAAGTGGATCGACCAAATGAAGCAGATCGGGATCTACGGACTGGCGATCCCCGAAGATTACGGCGGCTCGCCGGTGTCGATGTCGTGCTATGTGTTGGTGACCCAGGAATTGGCGCGTGGCTGGATGAGCCTGGCCGGCGCCATGGGCGGGCATACCGTGGTCGCCAAACTGCTGACACTGTTCGGTACCGACGAGCAGAAGAAGACCTATCTTCCGGCGATGGCTACCGGCGAGGTCCGCGCGACGATGGCGCTCACCGAACCCGGCGGTGGCTCAGACCTGCAGAACATGACGACGACCGCCGTTCCCGACGGTCGGGACCTGGTGATTACCGGCGCAAAAACCTGGATCTCCAACGCGCGCCGCTCAGGCCTGATTGCCCTGCTCTGCAAGACCGATCCGAAGGCGAAACCGAGGCACAGCGGCATCTCCATCGTTCTGGTGGAACACGGTCCGGGCCTGACGGTTTCGCGGGATCTGCCCAAGTTGGGCTACAAGGGTGTGGAGAGCTGTGAGCTGTCCTTCGATGGCTACCGCATTGCTGAATCGGCAATCCTCGGCGGCGTGCCCGGCAAGGGGTTTGCGCAGATGATGAAAGGCCTGGAGACCGGCCGCATTCAGGTCGCCTCCCGCGCGCTCGGCGTGGCGACCGCCGCCCTCGAGGACTCGCTCGCCTATGCGCAGCAGCGGGAGAGTTTCGGCAAGCCGATTTGGAAACACCAAGCGGTGGGCAACTATTTGGCGGACATGGCAACAAAACTCACTGCCGCCCGACAACTCACCCTTTACGCCGCCGAGCGCTATGACAGCGGTGAGCGCTCCGATATGGAGGCCGGTATGGCCAAGCTCTTCGCATCGGAGGTGGCGATGGAGATCGCGCTGGACGCGGTGCGGATCCACGGCGGTTATGGCTATTCCACAGAGTTCGACGTCGAACGTTACTTCCGCGATGCGCCATTGATGATCGTCGGCGAAGGCACCAACGAGATACAGCGCAATGTGATCGCCGCCCAACTCGTCGCCCGCGGCGGAATCTGAACGGTTGACCGCGCCGCGAGCTCGGCACGGCCGTCAGTAAATATCTCGGAACCCCTCGACTGCCGATGACCGGAGAGATATCGTTTGATACTCAACTAGATATCAATCGATATCTAGTGTCGCGTGAGGATTGGTGGTACTCGACATGGCCGAAATGGGGACCAGCCGCGCGATTCAGAAGGCGTGTGTCTGGGCGGGCCCATTGATGGGCGTGTTGTTTGTGATCGGATTCGCGGTAGCGGGGTTCTTCCCGCCGCCGTCGCCAAACCAAAGCGCGGCCGAGGTCGCGGCGATGATCAACCAGCACCGCACAGGCATCCGCGTCGGCATCGTGATCTGCCTGGCATCATGCCCACTGCTGATGCCGTTCCTCGCGTCCTTCACCATTCAGATGCTGCGGATCGAAGGGCGTCGACCGATCATGGCCTACAGCCAATTGGCCCTCGGTGCACTCGCAACCATCGAATTCGTTATCCCGTACGTCTTTATGCTCGTCTCGACCTACCGGGCCGATCAGCACCCGGACGTCACCCGGGCTTTGTATGACATCAGCTGGTTCTTCTTCCTCGGAGTGGTCTCGACGTTTGTTCTGCAGCTGGCGATCTTTGGTATCGCCGTGCTGATCGACCGACGCCCGAAGCCGGTTTTCCCTCGTTGGGTTGGCTACGTAAACCTCTGGCTTGCCATGGCATTCATACCCGCCAGCCTTCTAGTGTTCTTCAAAACCGGACCACTTGCCTGGAACGGCGTGTTGGTCTGGTGGGTACCGGTGTTCGCCTTCCTGCTGTGGTTCGTGCCCAACTTCGTGTGCCTACTGCGCGCCATCGACGCCGACGACGATTTGCCGACCGCACGAGACATCCGACTCGAGCGTGAAGTGATGCAGCTGCGTTCTCGGCTCGATGCGCTCTCGCCCACCGTCTGAACACGATCGACACTCCGATGCGAACCCGACGGAGCAGCGAAGAGGTGCGGAACCTCATCTTGTCCTCGGCACGCCGCCTTTTTTCGATCCACGGCTACGGGGGTACAAGTACCCGTGATGTCGCACGTGAGTCGGGTACGACTGCGGCCGCGATCTATCGCCATTTCGGCAGCAAACAGGGCCTCTTTGATGGAGCGGTCGAAGAGCCGCTGCGCGGGGCGATCGCAGGGTTTCTGCAAGATTGGGACTTCTTGGGCCCCGACCAGGCCAATAACGCTGCTGCCGTTCGCCTTTACATGAAGAGCCTGGTGGAGCTCCTCCGGAGCAATCGCGAATTGATCACCGCCTACCTGCACTGCCCACCACGCGACGAGCTGGACGAGTCTCCGTTAAGCCGAGAATTGGGCAGCGTCGTGGACCGAGTTCAGAGCGCGATCGATGCTCAAGGACTGACCGGCGTCGACGTTCCCGTAGTCGTCAGATGTGTGACCGCGATGGTGCTGTCACTCGTGCTTTACGACGATTTTCTTTTTCCTCCAACAGATCGTCCCGCGGAGGATCGCATCTTAAACGAGGTGGTAGCTCTCACGCTCCGCGGCATTGAACGTCGTGACGGTTCATCGATTCTGCCGCACGGCGCCATCGCACAGCGGTCGGCTGGATCTCCGGCGCCACGCGGTGGAGGCAGGCGAACCCGCGCCACCTATGTCCCCACGACCCGCGGACGCTGACGACGACCGGCTCATCAGGGCGCGTACAGGGTGCCACGCCACATGGTGACCAACGCGTCAACCGCGGCCTCCTCATCGGCGAGACTCGGTTCAACCCCCAGCCCAGCGATGTAGAGGACCCGTTCCGTGCCCCAGAACAGGGTTGCGGCGAGCGTCCGGCTCGGCACTGGCGAAGTGATTATCCCGGCGGCGCGTTCGCGGTCGATCTCGACAGCGCCGGCGGCGATGAAGCGTTCCGTGATTGCCAACCACAGACTGCGCACCTCCGGCTCGGCGTGCCAGTGATGATTCGCCGCCTGCAGCACCGGACGGTGGCGATGCCAGGCCTGCGTGACAGCCCTAATGCTGCGCTCCAGGGCAACCGTTGGCGGGTCCTCGGGAGATCGAGCCAGGAACGGTTGGACCGTTTCGAAGATGTCGTTCATTGCGCGCTCGAGCAGGCCACTGAGAACGGAAAACTTGGAACCGAAATAGAAGTAGAAGGTCGCCCTGGAGACCTTCGCCTCCGTGAGAATCTGTGCAACGCTGATGTCATTGAACGATTGCTGTGCCAACAAGCGCGCGGTGGCCGTGAAGATGCTTTCCGCGGCTGATGCTCTGTCAGTGTCCGCCACTCGTCGTCGACCGACCGCTCGCCGCGTCACTTCGGTCATCGCCGAGACCTTACCCGCGATATGTGCATCTCACTGTCTCCCACAAGAAGAATGTAAGCGTTCCCAAAACAGGTATACACGTTGTATGGACAGCGTGTTAGTGTGAGCTGGTCCACACCCGAGGCGGGTTTGCCGTCGCCACTCGCACGGAAAATCCGCACTTGAGCACCGGTGCAAGGCATTGATAGGCAGAAAGGTCTGATATCGATGAGTTCGATGCTGAGTCAAAGTTGGTGGCCGCTGGTCGGCGACGAAGGCTGGCCCCCCAACATCAAGCCGAGCCCGGGCGACTTCGTCGCCAGCGCGCCGGCGCAGCTCACCTTCTTTTTTATCGCCGGTGCCGCCGTGGTCATTTTCGCGCTGCCGTGGGCGATCAGGGCCGCAGTGCGGAGCAAGAATTACACCCCTTTGCTGGTAATTGGCAGCGGTTTGTTGTGTAGCCAGTTGGAACCCATGCTCGACACGCTGGGCCACTTGCACTGGGCCAAGAACCTGGTGCCTGCGTTCACCAACTTCGGCGTTACCGTGCCGGCGCTGATCCCGTTGTGCTACGTGGCGTTTCTGGGTCTTGAGGCCTACTTCTGCTACTTCGTCATCCGCAATGGTGCACACGTCCAGCACTTCATCATGATGCTCGGGCTAGGCATCGTCACCGATGCGCTGATGGAGACGATCGGTATCAACCTGAGAGTCTACGAGTACTACGGCGTTCAACCGTACAAGTTCCTCGGCTTCCCATACTGGTGGGGTTTCATCAATGGCGCCTCGTTTGTCACCGTCGGCGCAATCTTGGCTTACGCGGTGCCGCGCCTCAAAGGTGCCGGCAAACTATGGCTATTGCTCGCGGCGCCGACCGGCATGATGTTCGCCTATTTCGGGGTGGGCTGGGTGCATATTCTCGCGCACAACTCGACGCTGCCGGTCGCGGCGCGCTGGGTGGCCACGACAATCATGATGGCGATGATGGTTGGCTGGATGTTCGTGCTCCACCATCTCGTCGGGCGGCCACAGTCGCTACATACGCCGCACTGGACCTTCTGGCGAATCTTCGTGTACGGAAAGTTTACGCCGAGCCGCGCCGTTCGGATGGCCATCTGGCAGAAGATGTGTGAGGAAGGCGGCGTACGACCCGGCGACGGGATCGCCACCAATCCCGAGGATCCTGCTCAGGCGCTGGTGGTCGGCCCAACCGTAATCGCAAGTGGCGCAAGCTCAATTCCTCCCCGACACGAAGCCTCGGTCTGAGCCATCGTCGTCGTGGGTCGTTCAGGGCATGCCTGGACGACCCACGACGCGAGGGGCAGTTTGCGGTCGAGACGTTGAAATATGTTGGTAGTTAAAGGGTTTTTGGCCTCGGAAACCAAGGGAATTCTGCGATGACACCGGGTATTCAGAAGACGATGGCGATCAGCGGCGCGGCGTTCGTGCTGCTGTTGTTCCCGGCGATCATCATGACCGGTTTGCTTCCGCCGATATCGCCAATGCGGACCGCCAATGAGATAGCCGTTTTCTGGTCGACGAATACCGGCCTAAAAAGGGTGGGTCTTGTCTTGTTGCTGGCCGCTTCGGGCTTGCAGGCGCCGTTCGGCGCTCTCCTCGCGATCCGGATCAGGCAGATGGATGCGGGACGGCATTCCCCGCTTGCCTACATGCAACTCGTTGGGACGGGGTTAGCGGTGGTAGCGATCATTATGCCGACCTTCGCCTTCGCCGCGGCCTCCTACCGTCCCGAGCGCGATCCGCAGATCACCCAGGCGCTCAACGACCTCGGTTGGCTGCCGTTCGTGATGAACTGGCCGGCCGCCACGATCCAGTGCCTTGCCATTGGATTTGCCATCTTCGGTGCGGTACATGAGATTTGGCCCCGGTGGCTGGGCTATTTCAACGTGTGGTGTGGGTTCATCTTCGCCGCTGGCGGCTTGGTGGTGTTGTTCAAGGACGGCGTGTTCGCGTGGAATGGCCTGCTGGCATTCTGGATGGTCGCGGTGTTCTTCGGACTCTGGTTCCTGATCATGGCGTGGCAGCTGTGGGTGAGCGTTGCGGCACCAGAAGGGAACTCGGCCGCCTCTGCGGCACCTGAAACTGCGCGGAGTCAATCGCAGCAATGACCTTACTCCGGCAATCGGGCGAGCCCGGCACGGCCGCCGACCGAGCCCGACGCGTCCCTGGCGAAGAGGGCATCTGGGTTTTCGTACTGGGCGACATGACGGTGTTCGCATTGTTCTTCGGGACCTTCATGTACTCCCGCGGCAAGAACCCTGCAGTGTTCGCCCGCGATCACGCCGAGTTGCACGTCGCGCTCGGTACCCTCAATACCGTTCTGCTGCTGTCTAGTTCGCTGCTGGTGGTGCTGGCCGTCCAGCGAGTCCTCGCCGGGCAGCACGCGGGCACATGGTGGCTAATCGCGGCCGCGCTGTGCTGCGGAGCGGGCTTCGTCGCCGTCAAGGCCGTCGAATGGACCCAGCTGTTCGCCGCCCGCAAAGGGGTCGGTAGCGGCGAGTTCTTCTCCTATTACTTCATGTTCACCGGCATCCACCTACTGCATGTGCTAATTGGTCTCGCCGTCTTGAGCCGGCTGATCGTGGTCACCCGGCGAGCGGAGTTCACCGATAAGCAGGCGCGGCTGTGTGAGACCGGCGGAATCTTCTGGCACATGGTCGACCTGCTGTGGGTTGTCCTGTTCGCACTGTTCTATCTGGTGAGGTGACGATGACCGCAACCCGTCGGGTGACCCTGGTGTGGGTGCTGCTGCTGGCGTTGACCTTTGGGTCGTTTCTGGTCGGCGTCGAACAGGGGGCCGGATTCGGTTCGGTCGGTGCCCTGATAATCGTTGGTATCGCGATGCTCAAGGTGCGGCTGATCGGCATCCACTTCATGGATCTGCGGGTCGCGCCGCTCGCCCTGCGGGCATTGTTCGAGGGTTACGTGCTGGCCGTTTTTGTGGTTCTCGTAGCTCTCGA
>CAVQSX010000003.1:0-179594 GCA_963715905.1 uncultured Actinomycetota bacterium | reverse complement strand
TCGGTTCGCCCGTGCTGTCCAGCACGCCGCAGTAGATATCGCAGACCACCGCGCCGCCGTCGAGGGCGATGCCGGTTCCGGCCAGCCACTCGGAGTTCGCCACCGTGCCGATCGCCACGAGAACCACGTCGGCGTCGAGTCGTTCACCGTCGGCCAGGGTCAACCCCGTGACCCGATCGGTGCCGTCGATCGATGCGACGCCCTGGCCGAGCCGGAACTTCACTCCGTGCGCGGTGTGCAGGTCGATGGCGCGTTTCCCGACTTCGGGGCCGACCGCGGGCATCGGGTATTCGCAGACGTCGACGACGGTGACGTCAACGCCCCGCTGGCGCAGGGTGGCGGCCACCTCGCAGCCGATGAAGCCGGCGCCGATGATCACCACCTTGGAGTCATCGGCCACCGCGCCCTGAAAGCGTTCGACGTCGTCCAACGAGCGCAGAACCATGACTCCGTCGGCCGGCGTGCGGCCGGGCCACGGCCTGGCACGGCGGCCGGTGGCAATGACCAGGCCGTCATAGCCGACCTCGGTTCCGTCGGCCATGGTGATCACGCCGCGGCCGCGGTCCAGGCCGGCCGCCGGCTGGCCGAGCAGCCAGGTCACGTTCTCGACCTCACCGGGCAGCATGCACTGATCGCGGGTGTAGATCCCCGACAGCAGTTGCTTGGACAAGGGCGGTCGATCGTAGGGCTGGTGCACCTCATCGCCGATGATCGTCAGCGTGCCGGTGAAGCCGTTCTTGCGGAGCGACTGAGCGGCACGGAAGCCGGCCAGGCCGGCACCCACGACCACGATCGACCGCACGAAGGTCAGCCCTGCAGCCGGATCGCGGCGACGGGACAGTTGCGCACAGCCTCTTCGACTTTGGCGCGTAACTCTTCGCCGGGCTCGTCATTCAAAAGCGATACCACGTCGTCATCGTCACCGATATCGAAGACCTCCGGGGCGGCCAGCACGCAATCCCCGTGCAGCTCGCACCGATCGAATTCAACGATGACTTTCATGGCTCCCGGCCTCTCTGGCCCGGCCCTCAGGCCGGTGTGATGGTGACCGGCAGCTGGTAGACGCCGCGCGAATAGGCATCGCGCAG
This sequence comes from uncultured Actinomycetota bacterium, assembly GCA_963715905.1. GTDB lineage: Bacteria > Actinomycetota > Actinomycetes > Mycobacteriales > Mycobacteriaceae > Mycobacterium. The sequence goes on along the minus strand of CAVQSX010000003.1, from coordinate 178,506 downwards.
GTAACTGATATCGCCGGCCGGCTTGATGTCCTTGGTGCGCTGGAGCAGCTCCTCGAAGAGGATCTTCATCTCCAGTGAGGCTACGTGCTTGCCCAGGCACTGATGCGGACCGCGGCCGAAGCTGACGTGCGGGTTCTTCTCACGGGACAGATCGAAATCGGTCGGGTTGTCGAACACCCGCTCGTCGAAATTGCCTGCGGCGAAGAGCATCAGGACGATGTCGTCCTTCTTGATCTCCTGGCCGTGCAACTCGTGGTCGGCGGTCGCGGTGCGCACCAGGTGGGTGAACGGCGAAGAGATCCGGACGATCTCCTGGATGGCGGTGGCGGGGATGTCGTCGGAGTGCTCGCGCATCCAGGCCATCTGGTCCGGGCGGCGCATCAGCTCCCAGATGCCGTGCGACAGGGCGGTCCTGGTGCTCTCGGCGGCGCCACTGGCCAGCAGCGCGACATTGCCCTGCAGCTCGTCGGCCGAGATCACGTCGGCACCGGCCTGCACCAGCTTCGTGATGACGTCGTCACCCGGCTCCAGCCGCTTCTGCTCGCCCAGCTCGGTCGCGTAGTTCAGCAGGCTCATGATCGCGGTGATGACGTACTCGAACGACGGCGTGATGCGGGTGTCGAACGGGGCGGCAAAGGTGTCGACCCACTTGAAGAACTGGGGGCGGTCGCCCTTGGGCACGCCGAGCACGTCACCGAGTGCCTCCATCGGCATGGCGTGGCCGATGTCCTCGACGAAGTTGAAGGTGCCCTTCTCCAACGCCGCGTCGACGATGTTGACCGCGTACTCGCGGAACTTCTCCTCGAGTTTCTTCACCATCGTCGGCCCGAGGCCCTTGCTCATCACGGCGCGCTGGCCGCGATGCTTCTCGCCGTCCATCACCAGCATCGCGGGCTTGCCGCCCAGCTCCGGATTCGGCGAGATCGGGGCGACCCGCCACATGTTGACGTAACCGCCGGCCGCCGAATACAGCTCCTGATTCTTGTCGACGGCCCAGATGTCCTCGTTGCGGCTGATTACCCATGCCCGGTCGATCAGCATCGGGTCGTTGAACTCGTGCAGGTAGCAGGGCTGTTCATCGCGCAGGTAGGTGTACTGGTCCAGCGGGAGGCCGAAGGTGGTCGGGTCGCCGTTGGCATAAGTTTCCGAGTCGAACACGCTGATGACCGGTTTGGTGGCTGTCATGTCGAGTCCTATCGATATGTGATGGCTGGTCAGGTGGATGGCCGAGCTGAACCACTCCTGGAGAACCAATCTATGCCTTTACTCAATCGGCATCTCGCGTTTCGGCAGACCGCGTCCGTCTTCTCCCGCGCCCTGCAGTGATTATGAGTCTGACCGTCTCAATTAAAAATGGTCATGCGGCTCCTGTCAAGGTCGGCGCTTGGCGATCCGCCTCAGCGAGGTGCTGGTCGGAGGCCGAGCGTGGAGGAGATGATGTCGCGCTGGATCTCGTTGGTCCCCGCGTAAATTGTGGGAGCGATACTCAGTCGAAGGTGTCGCTGCATGTCGAACTCGGTACTGTAACCGTAGCCGCCCATCATTTGGACGCCTTCCAGCGCAACCTTTTTCGCTGTCTCGGTTACCTTGACCTTGGACATTGACGTCGCACGCACCCACTCCTCGGGTGTGCCGATCTGATGCTCAATGTGGTGCACGGTCGCATAGGTGAGCGCCCGTGCGGCTTCGATCTCGATCGCCAGGTCGGCGATGCGATGCCGGAGTGCCTGGAACGACCCGACCGGCGCGCCGAACTGTTCGCGCTCGGTAACGTAGGCGAGCAAGTCGTCGAAGGCGCGCTGCGCCATGCCCAGGCCCTGTGCAGCGCAGACCAGTCGTTCGCCGTTCAGCCCGGCCATTATCTGCTTCCACGCGTTGCCCTCGGTCCCCACCACGGCCGATTCGGGAACGAAGACATCGGTGAAGAACAGGTCATTGACCTCGCTGCCGCCCATCGTCGAGATCGGATGGATTCGGAGGCCTTCCGCGTCGGCGGGCACCTCTAGCAGTGTCAGGCCGTCGTGGGGACGGACACCCCGCGCGGTGCGCACGACGACCAGAATCGTGGTGGCGAATTGCGCGTCGGAGCACCACGTCTTCTGGCCGTGCACGCGCCAGCCGCCCTCGACCTTCTCGGCTTTGCAGCTGACCGCGGACGCATCCGAGCCGGCGCCGGGTTCGGAAATGCTGATCGACATCACCTTGCCCGAGCAGATCGAGCCCAGTGCGGCCTTCTTCTGTTCCTCGGTGGCAAACCTCTTGTAGATGCCGGCGACGGTATGGGAGCTGCCGGCTCCGTGGACCGGCGCGAGGCCCCGCCACAGTTGCTCGAACAAGATCACCTGCTCGGTGAGCCCGCCGCCGCTGCCGCCGTACTCTTCGGGAATTGACACGCCGAGATAACCGACCTCTGCTAGCTTCTGGTACAGGCCGCGCATGGTGTTGCTCGGCGCCATTGTCGGTCAATGCATCGCGCTGTTCGCGGGTGCCGCATTCCTTGCGGCAGAACTCGCGGACAGCGACGGCGAAGTCCCGTTGCTCCTCGGTGAGTCCCACCGCGTCCATCTATGCTCCCTAGCAGAACGACCGCTCGCGGTGGCCAATGGCCAGCGCCCGCGATTCTCGCAGCGATTATGAGTCGCCTCGTCTCGAATAGTAGGCGGGGGCTCCTGCCTGGTCAACATCGCCGATAGCAGGCACTGCCAGGATACGATGGCGTCAGGGGACAGTCCCGCGCTTGGCTGACCCGGCTGACCATCCAGAGCCTGTCGGACAAGCGATTTGGATAACGAACGTTTACGATCGATGAGTCGCGCTGATAAGGTCCGCGTTTACGCTTGAGAGGGAGCTTTATGGGATATCCGCTGCCGCAAGAGACCGCGCTCAGAGGACCGTTCGCGCCGATGCGATTCGAGGCTACCGTCGAAGAATGCATCGTCAGCCAGGGCGAGATCCCCAAAGATCTCGCCGGTGGCTACTACCGCGTGGGGCCGACCTGGAAGCGACCGACCAAACAAGGCACCAACCCGTTGTTGAGTATGGACGGCATGGTCCAGGCGATCACGTTCGAAAACGGGCGCGCGGACTTCCGGAACCGCTGGGTACGGACGCCGAAATACCTGCTGGAGGAGAATCACCAACGCGGCATGTTCGCCTGGACGGATGGTGGCTTCCATGACTGGCGTGACTTCGCTTACGGCGACGTGGAACGGGACCGCTACAATCTACATGCCCCGCAGGGTGTGAGTAACATCAACGTGTTCCCGTTCGCCGGCCAGATGGTGGTATCCGGAGAGCAGGGCGGCGCGCCGATCGCCATAGACCCGATCACGTTGGACACCAAGGGCATCGTGGATTGGTCGCCGGCGTTGTCGCCGGGGCTGCACGACCCGGTGGTCTTCGGCGACTGCGCCTTTGCCGCCCACCCGAAATGGGATCATGACACGGGCGTGCTCTATGGCTGGACCTACCGGGATACCTCGCCATTCGTCACCTTGCACACCGTTCACCCTGATGGCCGGGTCGATTCCCGCGAGTTGTGGGATGCGCCGTACAACACGGTGGCTCATGACATTTGGCTCACCCCCGAATGGATCGTGATGCCGTTTCAGCCCTTCACTGTGAGCAAGGAGCGTATCGCGAAGGGGCTAGGAATCTGGGGTTGGGAAACCGACCTGCCGATCACGTTGGCGCTGATTCCGCGCGACGACACGGAAGCTGACATCCGCTGGATCACCACGGGACTGCCCACGCAGTACGTGATGCACACGATGCAGGCCAATGTCCGCGACGGCAAGCTGCTCTTGGACGCGCCGATCTTCAACCGGCCGCCGTTTCCGTTTGAGCAGGACTTCGCCGAGGGAGACGAAGTCGCACTGTTCTTCTCGATCGCCTCGAGCAGGCTGGGGCGCTGGACGGTAGACCTGGCTACCGGCGACGCGACGAGCGAGCAGTTATCGGACCGGCCGAGCGAACTGCCGAAGGTCGACGAGCGGTTTTTCGGCAAGGGCTACCGATGGGGCTACCAGGTTGGCGGCGTGGTCAAGCGCAACGGGATGTCGATGAACAGCCTGGTGGTTACCGACATGGAGACCTTGTCCGAACAGGTGTACCAGATCCGTGACGGACGAGCCGGCCGCGGTGCTGGAGGCCAGTTTCGCGCCACGCCATAAGGATTCGCCCGAGGGCGACGGCTACGTCATCGTGCCGGTGTCCTGGTGGGCCGAGAAACGCGGCGAGTACCTGATTTTCGACACCGATGACGTTACCAAAGGGCCGATCTGCACCATCGAATTGCCGTTTGCGTTCGGATGGACCCCGCATGGTCACTGGATGGACTTCCGGTAGTGAGGATCTCGCCAACCCGGTCGGTTTTCACCCAGGAGCAAGAGCAGTTCCGTGACGCGGTGCGCCAGTTCCTCGAAGACCGATGTGGTACCGGAATATTCGACTTGGCTTACCGACGGGAAGCCGTCGCGACGGTTTTGGCGAGCCGCGGCCGACGTCGGCATACTGGGCATTGGTGTGCCCGAGCAATTCGGTGGCCTGCCCGGTTCAGACTATCGACACAGTGTCGTGGTCACCGAAGAGATCCAGGCGCTTGGCCTGGCGATCGGCGGTTTGCGCGTACAGACCGATATCTGTCTGCCTTATCTGCTGCACCATGGCTCCCCCGAACAACGCGCCGCCTGGCTACCGCGGATGGTTTCTGGTGATGTTGTTGCCGCGCTCGGGCTGTCCGAGCCAGGGGCCGGGTCAGATCTCAAGGCGATGTCGACGCGGGCTCGCCGGTGTGGGGATCACTACGTGGTGAACGGCGCTAAGACTTTCATCTCCAATGGCGCCGCCGCAGATTTGGTGATCCTGGCGGTCAAGACCGATCCGGATGCGGGTCGGCGGGGCATCAGCCTGCTGCTCGTTGACACCTCGACACCTGGCTTCGCGGCCGGCCGCAAGCTCGACAAGCTGGGCCTTCGGGCGCAGGACCTCGCCGAGATCTCCTTCACCGACATGAGAATCCCCGTCGAAAACCTGCTCGGCGTGGAGAATGAAGGCTTTACCTATCTGACGTCGAATCTCGCACAGGAACGCTTGTCGATTGCGGTGAATTCGCAGGCCGCGGCCGCCGCGGCGCTTTCTTGGGCGGTCGAGGAGCACCAACGCGGCGGCGGCGCGGGCCAGGAGGTCAAGTTCACGCTGGCGCAGTGCGCGGCCGAGGTCGCCGCCGGTCAGGCACTTATCGACCAAGCGTTGTTACGCCACGTCGAAGGTGGGCTGAGCGGCGGCGACGCGGCAATCACCAAGCTCTACTGCACCGAGTTGCAGGGCCGGGTTTTAGACCGATGCCTGACGCTGTCGCAACCTTCGACCGTGTTGCGGGCCGACTCCCGGTTCGGCAACGCCTACCTCGATGGCCGCGTGGCCCGGATCTATGGCGGATCCAGCGAAATCATGAAGGTCATCGTCGGACAGACCCTTGGCCTGTGAGAGGCTGCTAGCGTGACGCGCGACGAAAAGATCCTGGCTGCCGCCGAGAAACTGTTCTTCGAGCGCAGTTTCGACGGCGTGGGCGTCGACGAGATCGGCAAAGTCGCGGGCACCACCGGGTCGGCCATCTATCGTCACTTTCCGAGCAAGGACGCGATCTTGGCCGCCCTGTTCGACAAGACCCTCGACACCATTCTGGTGCGGCTCGGGGAACCCGACGAAGATCCGACCGCTGAGCTGAACAAATTGGTGCGCGCGTTTGTGGGGCTGGCCAAGAGCCACGAACGCTTGGTATCGATTTGGCTGCGCGAGCAGCGCTCGCTCGCGGACCGCTATCGCCGCGAACACGATCGTCGACATCGCCGTATCAATCAGCGCTGGACCGATTGCTTGAAGCGGTGCTACCCCGATCGTTCGATCGACGAGATCATCACCGCAACGCGGGGTGCCCAATTGCTGCTGCTGTCCGAAGCGCTGCGCCCACCGGGCGGGCGGCGTGCAAAGCAAGCCGAAGAGCTGCTGGCCGAAATGGCGCTGGCGTCGGTTCTGGCACTGGAGCAGGCGCCGGCAGCTAAGCGCTGACGAATTTCAGCAGCGCGGATTCGAACGCGTCCGGTTCCTCGAGCATCGGATAGTGTCCGCAATCGGGGATTTCCACCAGGGTGGCATCGGGGAGTTGTTGCTGTAACCAACGGGCGCCCTTGGCCGAGTGCACCGGTCGGCGACGCCGATGATCTGCAGCACCGGCTGCGTGACGCGCGGGATGTCGGCCAGCAGATCGGTCGTCAGCAAGGTCCGGTAACAGGCGGTCGCGGCCCACGACGGCATCCGGAGCGAGCAGCGGACCAGCCAATCGACCGTTCGCGGATCCGGCTCGTGCGCGAACGCCGATGCGATCGTGCGGTAGCGGGCTCCTACCCGGTTGGTGTGTTCTTCCGCCACCGTCCCCTTCAACATCGGCCCGGGCGGGCCACCGAAGGGAAATTTTGCTGCGGCTGGCGCGAACGCTTCGAACCGACCAGCACGGGACCGTTGACCAATTCGGCGCGGTTGCGGCGGCGCGAAAGGCACCCTGCCCACCGAATGTATGGCCGACCACCGTCACGCAACCGATTCGAGCCGGTTGAGCACGGAGACGAGATCGGCCGCGAGGCGTCGACGTCGTAGCCATGCAGCGGATTGTCAGGAGAACCCGTCGCCCGTTGGTCCACGCACAGGACGCGAGCCCCGCTCGGTGAGCACGCCACCTGCCGATCCCACGCTCTGTCGAGGCCGAGCGGAAATAAGCGCCACGGCGGGCCATCGCCGAGATCCTGCACGTGAATCCGCACACCATCGTCGACGTCAACAATACCACTTTAAGTATCACCTTCGATCATGTAGATTTACACACAGATTTATGAGCTTCGGAATCTCAATAGTAGGGGAAGGCCTCATGAGCACCAGCCTTGAAGCATTATCCATAAGCTCCGGCGACGACGGCGTCTGCGAGATATCCTTGTTCCGCCCAAAACTGTTGAATCGGTTCGACAATCAGTTGGATCGAACTGGCAACGGCACTCGATGAGCTCGCGAAAGACGATGACATCCGCGCGATCGTGCTCGGCTCCACCGGAAAGGCGTTCTCCGCGGGTGGGGACTTTGCATTGATGCAGGCCGCCCACGATGACACCGATTCGCGACGCGAAACGGTCGAAGCCGGCTTGAGACTCATTCGGTCTTTCTCTGACCTGCCCCAGCCCATTGTGGCGGCGGTGCAGGGCCCAGCGATTGGCCTGGGTGCGACGGTGGCACTGATGTGCGATGTTGTGGTTGCAGCACGGACCGCGAAACTGGCTGACACTCACGTGAAGGTCGGTCTCGTTGCCGGCGACGGCGGCTGTCTGGTGTGGCCTCAGGCGGTCGGCATGCTGCGAGCTCGACGTCACTTGCTTACTGGTGATGCGCTTGACGCGACTACCGCCTACCAATTCGGCATTGTGACTGACATCGTCGACGAGCCGGGCGATGTTCTGCCGTGCGCTCGCGAAATCGCAAGGCGCATTGCGGCTCTGGCGCCGCTGGCCGTCCAGGGCACCAAACGTGCGCTGAACCATGTGACTTCGCTTAGGGCCGCAGAAGTGGTTGAACTGGCCTTCGAACTCGAAGAGCGCACCTTGACGAGTGACGACCTACTCGAGGGTATCGCCGCGTTCAAAGAAGGCCGCGCCGCCAACTTCGCCGGTCGGTGAGGCCCACATGACGACAGGATCACCAGCCAGGCGTGAGTTCGTCTGGTAAATCTAACCCGCGGGAACGATTGAAAGGATGTTAGCCATGAAGCGTCGCACGTCAGTTGTTGCCTTGATCGTCGCTGGCGTGGCGGTCGCCGTCGGCGGCGCCGCGGGAACGCTGGCGCCTCAGGCCCACGCCAAGCCCGCTCCAGAGGTGGAGTACGTGTACAACGTGTCGGTGCGGCGGCATTACAACTTTCCGAACAACGACGCGATCGGGTATGGCTACGGGATCTGCGACAAGGTCACAGCGGGCGAGGGATACCCCCAATTAATGGGTGACGTGAAAAGCGACGTAACTCCCAACGACGAGTTCGCGGCCAACTATCTCGTCTCGTACGCCGTTGATAATTTGTGCCCCGCCCAGATCTGGCAGCTGCGTAAGTCGGCGGAGGGCTACCGCCCGCCGGCAGTTCCGCCCGCGTCCGGGTTCTAGGACATCCGCCCTGTCTAGGGCATTGTGTACCCGCCGCTGACCGAGATGAGCTGCCCGGTCACCTGCCGAGCCGCTGTCGGTGAGCAGAACCACGCAGCGGCCCGGCCGATGTCCTCTGCAGTGGTCAGGTGGCGGAGCGGGGTTCCCTTGATCATGTAGTCGATCTGGTCCTGGTTGAAGACGTTGTCAAGACCCACGGACCAGAGACTCGATTGACCGACCGCTTCCGGGCTCTCGGGGATTACCAGGCCAGGACAGATGACGTTGGACCTGATCCCGTGACGGCCGTGTTCGCGTGCGACGGTGCGGGCCAGGGCTACCACCGCAGCTTTCGACGCACCGTAGACACCTTGGCGGATCTGTCCGAATGCGGCGTCGCTGGCGATGAACGCGATCGCGCCGCCGCCGGCCTCTTTCATCGGGCCGATAGCGGCCTGGGTGGCGGCGACAGCGGTAAAGAGATTGATTTCGATGGTGCGCTGCCACTTGTCGCGGTCGGTGTCGGTCTCGATGAATCCGGGCACGCTCCATCCTGCGTTGTTCACCAGGACATCGATGCCGCCCCAGTGTTCGACGGCAGTCCCGATCGCGGTGTCGGCTCCGCCGGGAGCCGTCAGATCGGCGATCGCGAGTTCCACGCTTGCCGCGCCCTTGGCCTGGGCTTCGCCGCGAACCCGTTCCGCCTGCGCCTTGTCGATGTCGCTGATCACGATGCGGGCGCCTTCCGCGGCGAACTGGTGGACTATGCCGCGGCCGATGTTGGACGCGCCTCCGGTGATGACCACTCGCGCGCCAGTCAATCCAAGGTCCATGCTCTGCTCCCTCTCGTGAGCGGTTGTTGTGACCGCCGCCATGGTAGTTTAACGTGGATTAGAAATAATGATCGCGGGTCGGATGAGAAGGGTTAGTTCATGGCTGAGTCGCTCCTTGACCAGCGTGTCGCCGTCGGCACCGACGCAGGTAAGGGTATCGGAATCGAGTTCGCCCGATCGCCCCCCCCCCCCGAGATATCGGGCGCAACATATGACGCTCGTACTCCGCGATGTCGCCGATGGGATCGGGGCGATCACGCTCAATCGACCCGAGCAGATGAACTCTCTCACCGTCGCGTTGAGCGGTGAATTGGAGCGGGCCATCCTCGAGCTGGGCAGCAATCCCGGTGTGAACGTTGTCGTCATCCAAGGCGCAGGCGGAAATTTTTGTGCGGGAGGTGATTTCAACGAGGTGGAGCTTTTGCGATCGGACGGCCCGGACGCGTTACGATCACTTTTCGAGGCGTTTCGCCGTGCCTGCGCGGCCATTGCCCGTGTCGATGTCCCAGTGGTCGCCGCAGTCGAGGGTGTCGCCATGGCCGGCGGCTTTGAGCTGATGCAGGCCAGCGACATCGTGCTGGTCAGCGACGACGCCAAGATCGCCGACAACCACATCAAATTTGGGATGATCCCGGGTGGGGGCAGCACCCAGCGGTTGAGCCGCTTGGTGGGTCGTCAGGCGGCGCTGGGTCTGCTGCTCTCCGGTGACCGCATGTCCGGTGTGGACGCCGCATGCCGCGGGCTGGCGTATCGGAGCTTTCCGCAGGCCGAGTTCAGCCGCAGTGTCCACCGGTTCGTCTCGGATCTGGCCGCGCGGCGCCGGGAGGCTGTGATCTCCATCAAGCGGCTCGTGTACGCCGGCCTCGAGGCTGCGCTACCCACCGGATTGGAACACGAAATCGATTGCGTAGTTGACCACATCTGCGGGCACGTTGGACAGCACGGTGTGACCGCCTTTCGGCAGCGAGGAGCCGGCTTATGAGTGTCGTAGAAACCAGCGCGCCCATCGCGCTCGGGGTCGCAGACGGCGTCGCCCGGCTGCGCTTGAACCGACCCGAGGCGTCCAACGGGATGAACGTCGAGTTCCTCAAGGCGCTGCATGAGGCGGCGTTGGCATGCCACGCAGATCCCGCCGTGCGGGTCGTGCTACTGACCGGTGAAGGCCGAAACTTCTGCGCGGGCGGCGACATCCGTACTTTCGAGTCGAAGGGGGCGGACCTTCCGTACTACTTGCGCGAGGCCACGGCGTGGTTGCAGTTGGCCACAGCAGCGTTGATCCAGCTACGCGTGCCGGTGGTGGCTGCGGTGCAGGGCTTTGCCGCTGGCGGCGGCGGGTTGGGATTAGTGTGTGCGTCTGACATCGTCGTCGCGGCACGATCGGCAAAGTTCTTCTCTGGGGCGGTTCGGGTCGGCATGGCACCCGACGGCGGCTCCTCGGTCACGCTGACCCAACTGGTCGGTCTGCGTCAGGCGTTGCGCATCCTGCTGACCAACCCGACGCTGAGCGCCACCGAAGCGCTACAGATCGGATTGGTCACTGAGGTTGTCGATGATGCCGAACTCTGCAGCCGTGCGGAGCAAATCGCGACCGAATTGGCCGCGCTGCCGCCCCGGGCATTGTCGGCCACCAAGCGGCTGGTCTGGAGCGGGTTGGGGGCATCGGTTGAACAACGATTGGCCGAAGAAGCCCGGACCGTCTCAGAGTTGTCCGGAACGGCTGACGCACTCGAGGGCCTGAGGGCTGTCATCGAACGGCGCCAACCGAACTTCACCGGACAATGAGTACTGGTGCTGTCCTGGTCGAGGATCGCGGCGCGGTGCGGATCGTCACGCTGAACCGTCCCGACAAGCGCAACGCGATCGACATTCCAGTCCGGCTTGAGCTTGCCGATGCGATCGAGAGTGCTGGCGCGGGCAACTCGATCCGAGCGATAGTACTTACCGGCGCCGGCACCGCGTTCTGCGCGGGCGGAGACATCACCTCGATGGAGCGCATGTCGCCCGAGCGAGCGATGGAGCGGACGCAGTTGGCGCAAAGGGTGATTCGTGCTATCTGGAACGCAGCCAAGCCCGTTGTCGCCGCTGTGGAGGGTAGCGCCTACGGTGCGGGTGTCGCGCTGGCCGCCGCATGCGATCGCGTCGTAGCCGCGAGCGACGCGCGTTTCGCGACAACGTTCACCAATGTCGGACTGGCCGGTGACATGGGCACATTCGCATCCCTGCCGGCCAGAGTCGGCATCGCTCGCACGCGCCAGATGTTGATGATGCCGACTCCCATCGACGCGCCAACGGCTTTGGAGATAGGACTCGTCGATGCGCTCGCCGAGCCCGGTGCGGCGTTACCGGCCGCACTGGCTGACGCTGAGCGGCTGGCCGCCGGCCCCACGCAGGCTTACGGGGTGATCAAGTCGCTGTTGGCCGCCGGATTCGCGCTCAGTCCCTTCGAACTCCTTGATCTCGAGGCCCAACAACAGGCTCAACTCTTCGACACCGACGACTTCGCCGAGGGAATCGCGGCCTTCCGCGCGAAACGACGCCCGCAGTTCGGAACGGTACCGACATGACGGCGAAACTTCATGCGCGCCTGGGCTGGTCCTATCTCAGCGCCGACACCCGCACTGAGCTGGAGGAGTACACCGTCGGTGCCTTGCTGGCCGAGCGGGCCTGCACGCACGGTGACGTCACAGCGCTGGTGGGCCCTGCGCACGACGACAGGGCGGAGACCCGCTTTACCTACCGCGAGCTCTTCGACGAAGCCTGCCGGGTAGCTTCCGCACTGGCACGCCTCACCGAGCCCGGCGACTACGTTGCGCTATGGGCGCCGAACATGGTGGAGTGGACGATGATTCAGTACGGCGCGGCACTTGCGGGTGTCGTTCTCGTCGCGCTGAACCCGGCGCTGCGTCCCGCCGAACTGGCACACGCGTTACGGCATTCCCGGCCCAGGGTGCTGATCCACGCGGACCGTAGTCGCAACTACGACAACGCGGCCGTTGTCGGCGAGATCGATACGCGCTCCCTGGGCGTGCGCACCATCAGCCTTTCATCCCGCGCCGAGTGGCAAACCGACGATATCGATGCGGCTGTCATCGCCCGCGCGCCCACCGACCCCGAGCAGGCGGTGATGCTGCAATACACCTCGGGAACCACCGGCACACCCAAAGGCGTGCTGTTGCGGCACCGTTCCCTGGTAAACGTAGCCAAATTGACCATGGAGGCCGCTGGCATCCCGGCGGGTGCGGTCACTGTGAACCCGCTGCCGATGTTCCACACGGCCGCCTGCGTCGTGGGCACCCTGGGCCCGCTGTGGATCGGCGGCACCGAGGTGCTGGTAGATCGGTTTGACCCGACGGTATTGCTCGATACCATGCGCCGCGAGCACGTGACGGTGCTGTTCTTCGTGCCCACCATGCTGAGGGCGCTCGTTGCGGCGCAGCGCGACTCCGCCGCGCCGGCAGCGCGGCTGTCAACGTGTCTGGGTGGCGCGTCCACCGTTCCCGCTGACCTGATCGAGGCCGCCGAGCGCACATTCGGGGCCAGGGTGGTGAACGTGTTCGGTCAGACCGAGCTCTCGCCCGTTCTGACCGCGACACGGCCAGACGACACCCGCGAGGACCAACTCCGCACAGTGGGCACGCCGCTTCCTCAGGTTGATTGCAAAGTCGTAGACCCGGTCACCGGCGCAGTCGTGCCTGTGGGGCACCCAGGTGAGATCTGCGCGCGTGGCTATCAACAGATGATCGGCTATCTTCACGACCCCGCCGCCACCGCTGCGGTGGTCGATTCCGACGGGTTCGTGCACACCGGGGATCTCGGTGTCATGGACGATCGCGGCCACCTGACCCACACAGGCCGGCTCAAGGAATTAATCATTCGCGGCGGCGAGAACGTTGCCCCCGCCGAGGTTGAGGTGTGCCTGGCCGGACATGAGATGGTGGCCGAGGCGTGCGCTTTCGGCCTCCCCGACGATCGACTGGGCGAAATCGTGGCCGTCGTCATCATTGCTTGTGGTCCAGTGCCGGCGGATGCGGCCGACCTCTTGTCCGCTCACGCACGCAAACACTTGACACCGCATAAGGTTCCGCAACGCTGGTTCGTCGCCGACGACCTGCCTAAAACGCCAACCGGGAAGGTGCGCAAATTCGCTCTACCCGACCTCATCGCGCAGGGTAGCTTGCGCGAACTGTTTCGAGAGGAGCCCAGCCAGTGACCTCACTCAGCGAGCCGGCTGCCGCAACCGGCAGCCCCTTCGACAAGTTGATCAAACGCGACAAGGTGCACGGATCACTCTACACCGATTCGGCTCTATTCGCCGAGGAGCTGCGCAAGATCTGGTACCGCACTTGGGTTTTCGTCGGTCACGAAAGCGAAGTGGCACAGCCCGGTGATTATGTGCGTAAGCGACTCGGGCTGCAAGACGTGATCATGACCCGTGATCGTGACGGAGAGCTGCATCTGCTGCTCAACCGCTGCGCACATCGTGGCAATCAAGTCTGCGACGACGCCCGGGGTAATTCGTCGACATTCCGCTGCCCGTATCACGGCTGGACATACCGCAATAACGGTGAGCTTGTCGGATTCCCCTTTTTCAAGGGTTATGGCCAGCGCAAGTTGGACCTGAACCTGGGACAGGTTCCGCGAATGGACACCCACCGGGGCTTCGTGTTCGGCAGCTTCGCCGCGGATGGTCCCGGACTTGTCGAGCATCTCGGCGCCGCCGCGGGCGAGATCGACCGGCTGGCCCAACTGTCGCCGGAAGGAGCGGTCGAGCTTACCGCGGGATGGCTGCAGCACCAGACGCGCGCGAACTGGAAGCTACTGGCCGAGAACGAAACCGACGGATATCACCCGCAGTTCGTGCATGGCTCGATTTTCGGCGTCACTGGCAGCCCCATCGGCGCCCTCTACAGCGATAACTCGACGGCGGTCACGCGAGACCTGGGCCAGGGTCACAGCGAAAACGATCTGCGCCCGGAATTCCGTCAATTCGCCGAGCCGATGCGCTGGTTCGGCACCACCGAGGCCCGGGTGCCCAATTATGTAGCGGCGATGCGCAATCGCTACGGCGAGGAAGCCGAGAAGATCATGATTGAAGGCGGCCCGCATGTGATGATTTTTCCGAATCTGTTCATCGCCGAGATCCAGGTGTTCAATATCCAACCGGTCGCCGTCGGCGAGTGCGTCCAGTACTCCACCGCGGTTCAGTTGGTGGGTGGAGCAGAGCTGAACAAACGCATGGTGTCGCAATGCTTGGGCTCTGTGGGGCCTGCCGGAATGCTGCTGGCGGACGACACCGAGATGTACGAGCGCAACCAACTCGGCCTCGAGTGTCTGACACCGGAATGGCTGGACGTACGCCGCGGGCTCAACCGGGAACATGTCGACGAGAACGGTTTCACCGTCGGCGGAGCCACCGATGAGACCGGGATGCGCGGTTTCTGGTCGCAGTACAAAACGCTGATGGCGGCGGAACTGTGACCGCCGGCGACGATGCAGAGCGAAGCGATGAGGAGGAGCGGCGCCGATGACTAGAGCCGGCGACGATGCAGAGCGAAGCGATGAGGAGGAGCGGCGCTTATGAGCACTGCGCTGGACGAGCCCGCCACGCTGGGGCCGATACCTGACGGATTCGACCGGTGGGAGGTGGAGCAGTTCCTCTACCGCGAAGCCCGGTACGCCGACGAGTCCGACTACGACGCCTGGGAAGCGTTGTGGACCGACGATGCGCTGTACTGGGTTCCAGTGGCCACAACCAACGACCCGTCGCGCACGATGTCGGTGATCTACGACAACCGCAGGCGCATCGCCACCCGGCTCAAGCAGGTTCGCACCGGCAAACGTTATGCTCAGGCGCCACAGTCAAACTTACGGCGACTGTTGTCAAATATTGAATTCCTGGGCGGCCGAGCCAATTCCGGCGGTGGCGTAGACTTGGAGGTAGGCGCGAACTTCCTGGTGCTGGAGTCCCGCGCGCGCGGAACTCACCTGTGGGGCGGTCGGACCACCTACCGGCTGCGACGCCATGACGGCGACTTGCGGCTGGCGTACAAGAAGGTTGTGCTAGTCGACAACGGCCAGCCGATTCCGACACTGGGCTTTCTCGTCTGAGCCGCTATGACGATTGAATTCGGTGATAGCGATGCGGTAGACGTACCTCGGGTGGGTCCGGTGATCGGCAGTGAGTTCGCGCAAGTATCAGTAAATTTCGACATGTCCGGTAATTCTGCTCGCCTGCGGTTGGAGGATCTTCGCTCCGGTCGTGTCCGCTACCTCGACGCATTGGAATTGGAGACGATCATCTGGCTCTCGGACGATCGGCTGACCGCTCTGATCGACCCATCCGCCGAGCGCTGGCGAGGTGACACGTGAGACGCGCCGCGATAGTTTGCCCTGTTCGAACTGCCGTCGGGACCTTCGGTGGGAGTCTGCGACCGCTGCGGGCCGAGGACCTCGCGGCGAAGGCGATCACGGCTCTCGTCGAGCGCAGCGGCGTGGACCCGGCGGCCATCGAAGACGTCGTATTCGCACAGTCTTATGCCAATTCCGAGGCGCCGTGCATCGGACGTTGGGCCGCGCTGCACGCGGACCTCCCGATCAGCGTGCCCGGTCTGCAGGTCGACCGGCGCTGCGGTGGCGGGCTGCAGGCCGTCGTCACCGCAGCGATGACCGTGCAGACAGGAGCCGCCGACGTGGTGCTGGCCGGCGGTGTCGAGTCGATGAGCAATATCGAGCACTACACCACGACCGCGCGGTGGGGTTCGCGGTCCGGCAACCAGCTGCTGTACGACCGGCTCGACCGCGGTCGCGAGTTATCGCAGCCAATCTGGCGATTCGGCGCGATCAGCGGCATGATCGAGACCGCCGAAAACCTGGCCGCCGACTACGGGATCGATCGTGAGGCCGCCGATAGCTTCGCGGTGCGCAGCCATCAGCGTGCCGCCGCCGCTCAACGTGCGGGCCGCTTCGACGACGAGATCGTTGCCGTGCAGGTGCCGCAGCGCAAAGGCGAACCGGTGCAATTCGATCGCGACGAAGGCATCCGTCCCGACACCACCCCCGAAACGCTGGGCCGACTGCGGCCCCTGGCGAAGGACGGCACCGTCACAGCCGGTAACTCCAGCCAGCAGAATGACGCCGCCGCGGCGTGCCTGGTGGTGGCCGAGGAACGACTCGACGACCTCGGTCTGGAGCCGCTTGGCTTCCTCGAAGGCTGGGCGGCGGTCGGATGCGAACCGTCGCGAATGGGCATCGGGCCCGTCGGCGCGGTCGAGAAGCTATTCCGCCGAACGGGGTTGGGGTTCGACGAGATGGATTTGATTGAGCTTAACGAGGCGTTTGCAGTGCAGGTGCTCGCGGTGCTCGCCGGCTGGGGCGTCAAGCTCGACGACGTCGAGGACAGGCTCAATGTCAACGGTTCGGGCATTTCGCTCGGACACCCCATCGGTGCGACCGGCGTGCGGATCCTGGTCACGATGCTGCACGAGCTGCGCCGCCGGGGCGGAGGCCTGGCGCTGGAGACCATGTGCATCGGAGGCGGGCAGGGCATGGCAGCCATCTTCCGCGGGGCCTCCTGATGAAGGGTCTCGTTGAGTACGCCACCTACCTGCCTCGTTACCGGCTGGCCGGCGGCGACATCGGTGTGCGCCGCGGTGGGTGCCAGTGGCCTGCGGATGCATTACGAAGCCTGGCTGCAGTTTCGCGGTGAGGCCGGTCAACGACAACTGCCCGACCCGCATACCGCGCTTACCCACAACCTCGGCGGGCGGCCGGGCCGCTGCGTCTCCTTCGTATCGGTGGTAAGTCGAGGACCGGGTCGCTAAAACGCGCGGTCAGCTGGACGTGATCACCGCGCGCTTGTGGTCAGTTGAGTTACCACGGCGTCCTGCGAGGGCTGTCCGCGTCGGGCCGACGGTCCGTCGTGGTGGCTCATGATATTCCTCATTCGGGGGGCAAGTTGTGCGCCGCCGAACGTGGCAGCCACACCGAGAACGATGGTGTACGTGGCGGCGAGGCCGGCGACGAGCGGGCTGGCGCCGGAATGAAGTGCAGCCACCGTTGGCCAGGTGACAAACGCGTATGACATATACATCGAGCCGAACATGACGGACGGGATCAGGGCGATCACCCACTTGGTCCGGAAACTCATCAGCAACAGGATCAGCAGCGCCGGCACCAGATCGAACAGGCGGTTGGTGCTGATGAACCACAGTGGCAGCGGGAACCAGTGCCGATTGAAGAACGGCTGATTGGCTCCGTAATAGGTATAAAGTTTGGCGATCTTGATTATCGGGACCTCGAGCAGCAGGTCGGCGATCGCTATCCCGCCAAAGATGTACAGGAAATCCTTTGGCCGACAACCACTGCGCACGCGCTGGATGATGAACAGCGAGCCACCGCCGATAAACCACAGATAAACCGGCGCCACCCACAGCGGAACATGGGTTCCCCAGAACTGCACCAGCGGCCACGCCCCATACTCTGCGTACCAAAGTTTTCCGGCCCGGTCGACCGCGCCCTCGAAAACAACCGCTCCTAAAGCCCCACTGCACAGGATCACCGAGCGAAACAGCACTTCCCACCAGTCGCGGTAGCGCAGCGGGTTGCGCAGCGCCAGATAGATGGTCAAACCAGCGATCCCGAAGTGCAACGTCCCGAAGGTCCACTGCCACAAGGGGTTGACCGACCATGTCGATCGGTGCATCCATCGGTGGATTCACTGACTCCTCCTTGTCGCTGCGCCTGGCCGCTCAGCCCAGATGTTGACGTAAGCCTGTCAGCCGGGAGACGCTAACGTCGTCTCGAATGCGGTTAGGGCGGAGACGGTTTCGCGTGCTTCAGAATTGATCGCTTTGAGTAGCCAGATCACGTTGACGATGAACTGGATCACGAAGACGGAAGCGGGGATCCAGAAGACGAAGATGCCGTTCCAGGCAAACGGGCCATCCTTGAAGAACTGGAGGATCGCGCCAGGCGTGAAAGTGATCGGTGCCCAGATGTTGACGTAGGCCAGCCAGCGGGGGAACACCGGGGCCGAGCCGTTGTCGCTGAGGATGGCGAACGCGAAGGCGAAGTTCTGCATCATGAACGGCGGCCAGGGCATGACCAGAAAGATCCAGCTCATGTCGTTCAGCAACAGCGTCCACTCATCCGGACGTCCGGGCCGAAACGCGGTGACCGCGAAGAACATCGCCGGGACCAGGAACGTCAGGCAGCCGAACGCTCCGGCGATGGTCTGAGTGTTTACCACTGCGCGATGGACCGCCCGGATGCGATGCATCTGAGCGGAGATCACCGCGGTGTACGACGCGTAGAACGCGCCGGACAGCAGCATGATCGCCGCCCCGAGACGGATGCCGGTGGCGTGGTCGCGGTAATGGCCGGCGATCTCGGCAGCCGTGGAGGACGGGGCCAGGGGCGGGATGAACCCGGCAGCAGACAAATGCGCCGAAGAACAGCAGCGGGCAGATGATGCCGCTGATCGCGCAGATGCGCTGAAACATCATTTGCGCGTTCATGTCACGTAGTTTCCTTCGATTCGCTGGCGGACCAGGATCCTTGATCGCTCTCGGGCAGATGGTTGACATAGCCGATGCGTTGAGGGACAGTCGGAGACACCTCATATAGTAAGCACTATATAACCTACCCGCGCAAGCTTCGACCGAAAATCATCAGAAAGGCTCAGCTGATGGCGCTCGACGCCGCCGCCCCGGATGTGTTGATCGTCGGAGCGGGCCACAATGGACTTACCGCCGGCTGTTATCTGGCGCGGGCGGGGTTGCGGGTACTGGTGGTCGAGGCCGCCGATGCGGTCGGCGGGATGACATCGACCAGACCGGTGCTCGCGGGAGCGCCCGGCCACCTGGTCAACGAGGGCGCGATGGATTCGTCGTTGTGGCGCACCACCACGATCGCCAAGGACCTGCAGCTGGACCGGTTCGGGTTGCGGGAGCTGGACATCGACACCCCGTACGCCTACCTCGACGCCGACGGCAGTTCACTGTGTATCCATCGCGACCCAGTCCGCACCGCCGACGAGATCCGGCGATTCTCGCCTGACCGATGCGCGCGCATACATCGAACTAGCCAATGCGCTGGACGCGGCGATGAACATCGTCGTGCCCTACATGAACTCCAACCCGCTGCGCCCCCGCGCGGGCGGGATCCTCGGCGGCGCCCTGAAATCCGCCCGGCACCCCAGCCGGTTGGGCCCGCTGGCTCAGTTCCTGACGACCTCGCAGGCGGAATTCATCGACAGCCGATTCCGCGATCGCCGGGTCAAGGCGCTGCTTGCAGCCGTACCGTGCTTCGCGCCGATCTTCGCCGATGGCACCGCGTGGGTGCTCATCTACTTTGGCCTGATTCATCGCTCGGGTGTGGGGCGGTTCAAAGGCGGCACGGGGGCTATCACCGATGCCTTGGCGGGTTGCTTTACCGCCGCGGGCGGGCGATTGCGGTTCGGCGCGGTGGTCGACGGGTTGCTGATGCGCGGCCGCCGAGTCGCCGGTGTACGGCTGGACACCGGCGAGCAGATCACCGCCGGCCAGGTCATTACCACCAACAACGTCAAGGTCGCCCTGTCGCAATGGCTTCCGGACGGGGTGCTCAGCGACGAACTTGCCCACCGGGTGCGCCACATTCCCACCGCATCGACCAACGCGTCGTCGTTCAAGATCGATGTGGCGCTGGGCGGGCGGGCCGCCCTGTCGGCGCATCAGGCCAACCGCCGCGATGACGTCGACCTGCGCAAGCCGGCGCTGTGCCTGACCAGCTTCGACGACCATGTCGAGGCTTGGCATGCCTGCGCACGCGGTGAGGTGCCCGACCCGGTACCGGGATTCGCCATCGTACCCACCGGTATCGACCCCACCCAGGCCCCCGACGGGCAGGACACCTTCTGGTTCTGGTCGGGCATCACCCCCGCCAACCCGACCCGGCCATGGTCAGAACTCGTCGGGCCCACCGCCGATAGGGTCCTCGAGCACACCGCCAAATACATCGACGGGCTGCGCGAACTCCAAATCGACCGCCGCCAGCAGAGCCCGGAGGACATCGCGGCCCGTTTTCGCTCCCCCGACGGCAACGTCTATCACGTCGACCCGGTCGCCACCCGATTCGGACCGCTGCGGCCCGCACCCGGATTCGCCGGCTACCGCACCCCGGTCGATGGACTGTTCATCTCCGGCGGCGGCACCCACCCGAGCGCCGGCATCTGCGGGATTCCTGGTCAGCAGGCGGCCCGAGCGGTACTGCGCAGCCTGCGACGCGGCCGTGTGGCAAATCCGGTTCGGGGTGGTCGGTGACGCCCTGACCGTCCGATACGGAGAAGCCTAAAAGCCCTGCGGAGTAGGGATTTCCGTCGAAAGGAACAACCTGTGACCGCCACGATCGACGACATCGCACACCAGCACGACTTGTCCCGACGCCGCATCTGGCTGGCCTGCATATGGGCGTGGCCGGTATGCGTGGTCACCTTCGGCGTTTTCTTTGCTGTCATCGCCGGGTTCATCCCACCGCCCGGCGAGTCGTGGAGCGCTGCCCACGTCGCCGAGTTCTACGCGAACAATCGCACCGCGATCCGCGCCGGGTTGATCGGCGCCATGTTCGGCTCGGCGCTGCTGCTGCCATTCTTCGCGGTCGTGTCGGCGGAGATAAAGAAGATCGAGGGCCCCAACGCGCTGCTGGCGCCCATCCAGTACGGCGCCGCGGTGATGTTGACGGTGATATTCCAGATCATTTGCCTTTTCTGGCTGCTGGCAAGCTTCCGGCCCGAGATTAGCCCGGAGATCATCCGTGCCTTCAACGACTACGGCTGGCTGTGCTGGACAATCTTCATCCCCACCTACTCGATGCAATATGTCTGCATGGCCGTCGCCGCGTTCATCGACCGACGCCGCCAACCGGCCTGGCCGCGGTGGGCCGCCTACTGCAACCTGTGGGTTGCTGTCACGGGTGGTGGCGGCGTCTTGGCGGTATTCTTCAAGACCGGGCCCTTCTCGTGGAACGGCATCATCGGCTTCTGGATCCCTACCCTGGTTTTCGTCGCCGGAACATTCATGAATGCCTGGCTGCTGCACCGCCGATTCCGTTACGAGTGCGCATCCCGTCTGGTCTGACACACCCGTGCTTGCCGTGTCATCGCTACCACACCGTCTCCCCGAGGATTACCGTGAACCGGTGAGCGCCACTGAACGCACCCGTAGTAACGTCCATGGGCACGGCCGCACGCTGATTTTGCGTGCGGCCCGAGAAGTGTTCGCCGCAAAGGGATTCAAAGGCACCTCGACTCGCGACATCGCCAAGCGCGCCCAACTAACCGAAGTGATGATCTTCCGCCACTTCGGCACTAAGGCAAATCTCTTCCAAGAGGCGGTGATCACTCCTTTCACCGAGTTCATGGACGACTACGTCAGCGACTACCGGTCACGGGAACACGGAAGGCTCAGCCCGCAACAGGAAGGAATAGCCCTTTACACAGGGCTATTCAACGTGCTCCACGGCGAACGTGAACTCCTGCTCGCCCTGATGTCGGCGCATGAGTACGACGAGCTGAGCCCCGAATCTTCGGCGCAGATCGACGCCGCGTTCGACCGAATACTAGTGCTTTTCGAGGAAGTCGTCGCCACCGAGGCCGCAGAACGCGCAGTTCTCCGACTTCGACCTCCGCCCCACCGTGCGCGCAATGTTCGCGATGGTGCTTTCGACCGCCCTGCACGGCGACTGGATGGGCCTGGGTAAGAAGGTCTCCTACAAACGCATGATCGACGCCATGACGCAACTCACCGTCCGCGGCCTGCGCGTGCCGGAAGGCGAAGTGCCGAAGCGCAATTCTTAGGGCGAGAACATGCGGCGCTATGCCGCGAACTCAACCGTGGGGGACGGAGCCGAACCGTCCGGCGTCGAGCGCATCGAGTAGCTGACCGACGATCCACTCCAGAGCCGCCTTGTCAGGAGGCAAGGTCGCCTGCTCGTAGCCGACGAGCAAGTAGACCGCCCAGTCGGCGAACAGCCGCGCCTGCCGATCGTCGCGCAGGATCTCGAGCGCGGACTCGCGCAGGATCCCATGGCGTTCGTTGTCGACGTCCACTTGTACCGCATGCACATCGGGGTCCGCGCTACTCCAGGAGCGGATCGCGGCTTCGGCGCCGTGGGGCAGATTCAACCCGATATCGATGATGCGGTCGAGGCGCCGTCGCGGATCGGGTTCGGTTCGGATCCACTCCACCAGCCGGATGGTGTTGGCCTGCCGCCAGTGCTCCACCAGCTCTTTCGTGTACGTCGGCCAGTTGTCGAAGTAGTGGTAAAACGAGCCGCTGGTGACCCCGAGCCGGTTGCACACTTCGGCCAGTTTGAGCCCGCCATAGCCAAGGTCGGACAGTACGTCGAGGCCCGTTTCGAGGTAGGCCACCCGGGAGACGCCGCTCACCATGTCTGGGACTCTAGTTGGTAGTCAGTGTCTGGAATCCCTGCTCGTGTCCGAGACACGAAGATTTCGTCGGATACGGGGCCGTCCGTCGGTGGCGGACACACAAGCTGGTGGCACAACCCAGCCGTGCGTCAAGATTTTAAAATGGCTTAAACTAACTGCCAGCCAAATCGCAACAGTGGAGGATACAGAAGTGCCCGGACTGCAGGACAAGGTCGTGATCGTCACGGGGGCCGGAGGAGGGTTGGGTCGGTCCTATGCACGGTTCCTCGCCGACAACGGCGCCCTCGTCGTGGTCAACGACCTCGGCGGGGCTCGAGACGGCTCCGGATCGGGCACCAGCATGGCCGACACGGTGGTCGAGGAAATCCGCGGCAACGGTGGACGGGCGGTCGCGAACTACTCCAGCGTGGCCACGCGGGAAGGCGCCGAGGCGATCGTGGCCACCGCGATCGAGCACTTTGGAGCCGTGCACGGTGTGGTCAACAATGCGGGCATCCTGCGTGACGGAGCATTCCACAAGATGACCGATGAGAACTGGGATGCCGTGATCAAAGTCCACCTCTACGGCGGCTACCACGTCACTCGCGCCGCGTGGCCCCACTTGCGTGAGCAGAAGTTCGGGCGCGTCGTGATGGCGGCCTCGACCAGCGGGGTATACGGCAATTTCGGCCAGGCCAACTATGGGGCCGCCAAGCTGGGGTTGGTCGGCCTGATCAACACCCTGGCGATCGAAGGCGCCAAGTACGGGATTACCGCGAATGCGGTCGCTCCGATGGCGGCCACCCGGATGACCGCGGATGTTGCGCCGCAGGAGGTCTTGGACAAGCTGGGTCCAGACCACGTCGCACCGGCCGTCGGCTACCTGCTGTCCGAGGAAAATCAGGAGTCCGGCTCGGTGTTCGTCGTCGGTGGTGGGCTGGTGCAGCGGGTGGCACAGTTCCAGAACACCGGTGTCACGTTCGGCAAACCGCCGAGTCTCGAAGAGATCACCAAGCGCTGGGCGGAGATCAGCGACATGTCGGACGCCAAGCTCGGCACCAATCCAGTGGGATAGTAACGTCCCCAACATGGTTCGGCCGAGCTGTTGACCACGGACATCGAGGCGCGAAGAGAAGCGCTTCGCCAGCGCTTCCCGTTGTGGCGAGAGCAGACGCTCGCCGACTGGCTTGACACCTGCGCTGGCCGCTATGGCAGCCGACCCTTCGTCCTCAGTGACGACGCGCGGCTTAGCTACGCCGACGTTGCGGCCGAATCTCGACGGCTGGCCGACGGCCTTGCCGCACTGGGTGTTCGCCCAGGCGATCGGGTCGCCATGATCATGGCGAATTACCCGGAGTTCGTCACCGTGAAGTTCGCGATCGCTCGGGTCGGGGCGATCGCGGTCCCGCTCAACTTCCTCTACCGGCAGAATGAATTGCGCTACGTTCTTGCCGACTCAGCGTGTCGGGTCGTGGTCACCATGACGGGGTTTCGGGGCCTCGACTACCAAGCGATGCTTGATGGCATCACGCCGGGCTGGGATGCTCCGGCGTCGGGCGCGCCGTGGACCGTGGTGCTGCTCGATACCGATGGCCGGGCGCGGCCGGGTTGCTTGACGGTGGCCGGCCTCGGCGCTCTCGGAGACGAGAATCCTGGTGCCAGCGGCGCTTTGGCCGCTGATCCCCACGATGCCAGCGACATGCTGTACACCTCCGGCACCACCGGCTCGCCCAAGGGGGTACTGGTTACCCACGACGCGGTGCTGCGAAATGCCTATGCATCGGCCCTTACGCGAGCTTACGAGGACGGCAGGCGAATACTGTTCTCGTTGCCCTGCTATCACATGTTCGGCTACATCGAAGGATTGCTGTCCGTCATGTTCGTGGGCGGTGCCATCATCCCGCTGACGATATTCAGCGCCGAGGGTTATTTCGCCGCGATCGAGCGCCACCGGGCCAGCGACCTTTTGTGTGTGCCCACGATGGCCGTAGCGCTGGTGGAGAGCTCGGCCCGAAAGGATTACGACCTCGGTTCGCTGCGCGCGATCCTGTGCGGATCGGCTCCGGCGCCGATCTGGCTGTGGCGGCAGATCGAAGAAGAAATTGGGGTCAGCGAGATCGTCACCGGCTATGGCATGACCGAGGCCGGCGGTGCGATGACGTTGACGCGGCCCGAAGACCCGCTGCAACTGACTTCCGAAACCGTCGGCAAGCCGAAGATGGCTGGTGCAGCTTCGGTTCCGGGCACCGATGTACTCGTCACTTATAAGGCGGTGCATCCCGAGACAGCGGAAGATCTGCCGCCCGGCCGGGTGGGCGAGCTAGCCTCGGCTCGGGCCGACGGCGATGCTGGGGTACTGGAATCGCCCCGAGGAGACCGCCGCGACCCTCAGGGATGGCTGGCTGTTTTCGGGGGACCTTGGTCGGGTGCGCGCCGATGGTTATCTTCAGGTGACCGGTCGCCGCAAAGAGCTTTACAAGAGTGGCGGCGAACTGGTGATGCCCAAGGAGATTGAGGATCTGCTAGCGGAACATGACGAGATCAGCCAGGTTTTCGCCATCGGATTGCTCGATGACCGCTGGGGTGAGATCGGCTGTGTCGTCGTGGTTCCGGTCGGAGAATCGACACTTACCGAAGACGTTGTGCTCGATATCTGCCGCGCGAAGCTGGCACGCTTCAAGGTCCCCAAGCGGGTGGTGTTCTACCGCGCCGAGGATCTGCCGACCACGCCGACCGGCAAGGTCCAGAAGTACAAGCTCATCGAGCAGCTCAGATCGACGAGGCGTTGACGACACGATTTGGGCGTGTCCGTGCTCGACCTCACCGGCCGGGATGGCTTGGGGCAAGCCTCAAGCGGAGGCGGGGACTCCCTTTTCGGCGTTCATCCGCATCCGCGCGACGGCCACGCTGACGCCGACCAACATGATGAATGCGACGACACCGGTGAGCAGGTACTGCCAGCTCGCAAAGCTGCCGCCGTAATAGCCGGCTGTTACGGCCCACCAAAGCACGACCATTGCGGCAAAACGTCCGTAGATGACCGGAGACTGCGCCACCGCGGAGCGCCGGCGCAACAGCAGGGCCGTGGTCGCCAGCGGCAGTAGAAACAGCGTGATCGCCGGCACCGCTTGGTAGAGCGGATCGTCCCAAACGACCTTCATGTACTCCCAGACGATCACAAATGCCACAGCGCCGGCGATGACCAGCGCGCATCCGCGCCAACGTGGAGTCTTGACCATAAGTCAACTTATGGTAGCGTTTTTGTGACTGGGGTCATAGCCTGGGGTCTGGGTTCCAACCCGAAACGCACAGCCGTCTAAAGTAGAAATTTAATCGAAAGTAGATTAGAGGGAGAACAATGGGGTTCAAGGACGCGGCGGAGGTCAGGAAATACATCGGCGGCATCTTCGAGACCGCCTTCGACGACGCGGAGATCGGTCCCAAGCTGGTCGACACCGGCCTCGTGGTCGCCTTCGACTTCACCGATCCCGAGTCTGTCGTCGTCATTGACATGGCAAACAAGTCGGTACGCGAAGGCCTACAGGGTGGACCTGCGCCGACAGCGACGATGTTCATGACGGCAGACACCGGCAACGGATACTGGCAGGGCAAGGTTAACTTGCCGCTGGCCATGGCCAAGAAGAAGATCAAGGTCGAAGGCAACGTGGGGAGCCTGCTCAAGTTGGCTCCGCTCGGCAAGAAGCTCTACCCAGGCTATATTGAGCGACTCAAGAATGACGGTCGCGACGACCTGCTCGTCTAAACCCATGTTTCCAGGCACCTACGCGGCGTCTGCGCCCGATCGGCCGGCCGTGGTCATGGCCGAGTCGGGCCGAGTGCTGACCTACGGAGAACTCGACGACAATTCGGCTCGCTTGGCGGCGGCGCTGCACGGATTGGGCTTGCGCAAAGGTGACGTCGTTGCCATGCTCTCCGACAACGCGGCCGAAGCATTCGAGATCTATTGGGCTGCATTATGTTCCGGTCTGTACATCACCGCTGTGAACTGGCATCTGTCGGCAGAGGAAGCGGCCTACATCGTGCGGGATAGCGGGGCGCGGGTAGTCATAGCATCCGTTGGTGTGCGGGAACTGGCCGAGCGAGTGCTCGGCCTGGTTCCTGAAGTGCAACAGTGGTATTCATTCGGAGGGGCCATCGCCGGTTACCTATCGTACGGCGAGCTGTTGGCCGCGGCGGGACCACGACTGAGCGATCGGCCACGCGGTTCGGAGATGTTGTACTCCTCGGGCACCACTGGGCGGCCCAAGGGCATCAAGCCCCATTTGCTGCCAATCCAGGTCGACGAACCCGGGGATCCGCTTGTCGGGCTGTTGGCGCATGTCTTCAAGATCTCCGCCGATGACGTGTACTTGTCGCCAGCGCCGGTTTACCACACCGCTCCGCTGAAGTGGTGCAGCGGCGTTCAGGCGCTGGGCGGCACGGTGGTTCTGATGGAGCGCTTCGACGCGGAGAAAGCGCTGGCTGCTATCCAGAAGTATCGGGTGACCGTCACTCAGATGGTCCCGACGATGTTCGTCCGGATGCTCCAACTGCCCGACGCGATCCGCACCGCCTACGACGTCTCCTCGCTGCGGATGGCGGTGCATGCCGCCGCCCCGTGCCCGCCCGATGTCAAAGACGCGATGATCAACTGGTGGGGCCCGATCCTAGTCGAATACTACGGTGCAACAGAACAGCACGGCAGCACCGTGATCACCACACCTGAATGGAAAAGCAAGCGCGGATCGGTTGGCAAAGCCGCGCTCGGTGTCCTCCGCATCTGCGACGACGATGGCAACGAGTTACCCCCGGGCACGATCGGCACCGTCTACTTCGAACGCGACGTCGTGCCGTTCGAATATCACAACGATCCCGAAAAGACCTCTTCATCAAGGCATCCGGAACACCGGAATTGGTCTACCGTTGGCGACATCGGTTATGTCGATGAGGATGGCTACCTGTTCCTGACCGATCGCAAGGCATTCATGATCATTTCCGGCGGGGTGAACATCTACCCGCAAGAAGTCGAGAACATCCTGGCGCTGCACCCGAAGATTTTCGATGTCGCGGTCATCGGCGTGCCCGACCCGGAAATGGGCGAGCGGGTCAAAGCCGTCGTTCAATTGCGGCCCGGGACAGCAGCATCCGCTGAACTGGCCGCCGAGATCATCAACTACGTTCGGGAGCGAATCGCCCACTACAAAGCCCCCGGCACCGTCGACTTCGTCGACGAGCTACCCCGGACGGCCACCGGAAAGCTCGTGAAGAGAAGCCTTAAAGCTCGCTACCTGGAGGCAAACGCATGAGTACTGAGACACCCCCGAAGATTGGCCGCCCACCGTTCGACCCGGTAAACATCTCGTCGCAGGCTTTCTGGGCGCAAGGCTTCGACGAGCGCGAGAAAGCATTCAAGATCCTTCGCGACGAACGCCCCGTCAGCTGGCACCGACCCATTGAGGGCTCCATGATGGAACCCGAGATCGACGGTGTATGGGTGGTCACCCGCCACGAGGACGTGTGCTACGTGAGCAAGAACCCCGAGATCTTCTGCTCCGGGCAAGGCATCACATTCGAGGCCGTTCCCGAAGAGATGCTCGATGCCACTCAGTCTTTCCTGGGCATGGACGGTGCAAAGCACTCGAGCCTGCGAAGGCTCGTCAGCTCGGTCTTCACGCCGCGACAGGTCGCCAAGATCCAGGACCAGATCGAGCACCAGGCTAAATCGATCGTCGACGATCTGATCAAGACGAAGGACGGTGACTTCGTGCAGCAGGTGGCCAAACGGCTACCGATGTGGACGATTTACGAGATGCTGGGCCTGCCGGAGGAAGAGCGCGAAGAGGCGGCGCACCTGGCCGAGGGCATGGTGGCCTGGGCCGACCCCGATATCGCGGCGGGTCGCGAACCCGCCGAAGTGCTGACCGATTCCCTTGTCGGATTGCTCAATATCGGAATCGGTTTGGCCGAGGCGCGGCGCGCACATCCGCAGAACGACCTGATGACCTCCCTGGTGGAAGCCGAGGTCGACGGTCGGCGACTCACCGATGACGAGCTGGGTCCCTACTTCGTCCTGCTTTCGGTGGCGGGTAATGACACCACCCGCACCACCACCGCGTTCACGACAATTGCCCTGCAGCAGTTCCCCGAGCAGAAAGCATTGCTGGAGAAAGATTTTGACGGCCGTATCAAGGTCGCGATCGAGGAATTCGTCCGCTGGACGACCCCGGTGATGACATTCCGGCGGACCGTCACCCAGGACACCGAGCTACACGGCCAGCACATCCGCGAGGGCGACTGGGTGACGATGGTCTACTCGTCGGCAAACCGCGACGACCGGGTGTTTGCCAACCCCTACGAATTCGACATCGCCCGATCGCCCAACCCCCACGTCGCATTCGGCGGTGGTGGCCCGCACTTCTGCATGGGCGCATTCATGGGGAAGATGCAGCTGGAGTCGATCTTCCGCGAACTGATCTTCCGGGCGCCGAAGCTGCGGGTCGGTGAACCCGAGTACCTGACCGGAAACTTCATCACCGCAGTCAAATCCCTGCCCTACACGCTCGATTAGGAGAACCATGGCCGATTTCACGGGCAAACGGTACGTCGTAACCGGCGCGGCATCAGGCATCGGCCATGCGGTCGCCGAGCGATTGCTGTCCGCCGGTGCGGAAGTCCACTGCCTGGACCGCAACCAACCGACGGCTAAGGTGACCCGACACATCGAGGTCGACCTGGCAAACCCGCACAGCATCGACACCGCCGTGGAGCAACTTGGCGGCGAGTTCGACGGCTTGATGAACATTGCCGGCATCCCCGGTACCGCGCCCGCCGACTTGGTGCTGGCCGTCAACAGCCTCGCGGTGCGCCACTTGACCGAGTCGTTCTTCGAGCGCCTGAAACCGGGCGGTTCGGTCACCATCGTGTCGTCGACCGCCGGCTTTGGCTGGCCGCAGCGGCTCGAGATGATCCGTGATCTGCTCGCCACCGATACCTTCGAGGAAGGCGCGGCCTGGTTCAAGGCCAATCCGCAGCAGGGTAATGCTTACAATTTCTCCAAGGAAGTCAGCACCGTCTACACCATGTCGATGGGTTTGGCGTTGGCGGAGATGGGATTCCGCATCAATGCGGTGCTGCCCGGGCCGGTGGAGACGCCGATCTTGGTTGACTTCGAGGAGTCGATGGGCAAGGACACCCTCGACGGATTGAAGAACCTGCTGGGGCGGCATGCCGATCCAGACGATATCGCCGGTGTAGTGCTGTTTTTGGCCTCTGACGATGCCCGATGGGTCAACGGTCAGGCGCTTGCAGTCGACGGTGGGATCACCGGGGCGGTTGCGAGCGCCGTCGTGCCGGCTCCCGAAATCTGACTTTATCAGGAGAATCCATGACTATTCATGCAGTGCAGACGACCGGTAGCGCCGGCGTGCTTGCCGACCTCCGCCGGGTCTTCGCGACCGGCCGCACCCGCGACTTGGAATGGCGCCTGGAACAGCTGCGCGGGATCGAGCGGTTCGTCGGGGAGCGGGAGGCGGACATCGCCGCGGCGCTGGCCGACGACCTGGGTCGCCCGCCGGCGGAGGCGTGGCTAGGTGATATCGCCTCGACCAAGGGCGAAGCTGTTTATGCACGCAAGCATGTGAAGAAGTGGATGCGCAAGCGGCGGGTGTCATTGCCCTTGGCGCAGCTGCCTGGCCGCGGGTGGGTGCAATATGACCCGCTGGGCGTGGTGTTGGTAATCGGGCCATGGAATTACCCGCTCTATCTGAGCCTGGCGCCGCTGGTGGCCGCGGTGGCGGCCGGCAACTGTGCGGTCATCAAGCCGTCCGAGTTGGCGCCCGCCACGTCGGCGCTGTTGGCGCGGCTGCTTCCGCAGTATGTCGACCCACAGGCCGTCCGGGTCATCGAGGGCGATGCCGCCGTCACCCAGGAGTTGCTCGCGGCTGGATTCGATCATGTGCTGTTCACCGGCGGCACTGAGATCGGCAAGAAGATCATGGCCGCGGCGGCGCCGACCCTGACCCCGGTCACCCTGGAACTGGGTGGCAAGAGTCCGGTGATCGTTGCGGCCGACGCCGACATCGATGTCGCCGCGCGGCGCATCGCCTGGGTGAAGCTGTTGAATTCCGGTCAGACCTGCATCGCGCCGGACTACGTGCTGGCGGATCACAGGATCGTCGACGAATTGGTCGGCAAGATCGTCGCTAACGTCCGCGATTTCCGCTCCGGCGAGCGGGATCCGGCATTGCCGATCGTCAACCAACGCCAGTTCGATCGGTTGGTTTCGCTGATCAGTACCACCGACGGCAAGGTGGTTATCGGAGGCGGGTCGGATACCGCCACGCTTCGGATCGAACCCACTGTGATCGTCGACCCTTCGCCGGCTGATCCGGTGATGTCAGATGAGATCTTTGGCCCGCTACTGCCTGTCCTATCGATCGAATCGCTGGACCACGCGGTCGATTTCGTCAATAGCCGTCCGAAGCCCTTGGCGCTGTATGTCTTTGCTTCTGGGCAGCTTGGTCGCGACCTGATTGACCGCATCCCATCCGGCGGCGCGGTAATCAACCATGTTGCCATGCATTGTCTGGTGCCGTCGCTGCCGTTCGGTGGCGTCGGTGCCAGTGGCATGGGTGTCTATCACGGCAAGTGGGGCTTCGAGACGCTCAGCCACCGCCGCGCAGTGTTGTCCAAAACGGCGAAACCTGATCCCCGGTTGGTCTATCCGCCGTACAGCCAGCGGTCCCTGAACATCATGCGGAGGCTGTTCTGATGAAAGTGAGCGTCGACACCGCTAAGTGTTCGGGAATCGGGTTGTGCGAGGTAGCCGCACCGGCGGTGTTTGAGGTAGGTGAAGACGGCCAGTCGCGTGCAATCAATCCCGAACCGCCGGAGAACGAACGCGCAGCTGTCGAACACGCTGTGAAAGACTGCCCGACCGGTGCGCTTTCGATCGAGGAAGCCTAGAGAGCAATAACTTTCGCGACCGTCCGATCAGAACTGGCCTGGGAATGGATCGTTCTGCCCGCTGGAGTATGGGTCGCTTTCCGCCTTCTTGCGCCGCGTCACCAGCTCCTTGAGCACGCCCAGTCGGCCACCCTTGTCCTCGAGATGGAAGTGTTTGAGCATGGTGCGTGCCGCGTTCTGGCCGGGCATACCGCTGATCCCGGCGACCGGGTGCGTGCCCGACCCGGTGAGGTAGAGGCCCTCGACCGGAGTCTTGTACCCGGCGAAGCCGGCGACCGGCTTGTTCGGGCCGAACCGGGTGATGGTCGGGTCGACGTGATACACGGAGCCGTCGATGGCCCAGAACCGCTCCTCGATATCGGGGAGCACCAGCGGGCGCACCGCGACCTGCATGTCCTCGACGCCCTTGTAGTAGATCTCGGCGTCTTTGATGATGCTGTCGGTGATCTTCTTGCGGGCGACGTCCCAGCCATCCTCGGGGAAAGAGGGGGTCAAGCCGGTCCAGAACCACCACAAGTCCTTGCCCGGAGGCGACATTGACGGGTCAAAAGAGTTGGTCACCTGGGCCAGGCCGGGGATCGCGTCGGGCACCTGGCCGCGCACACACGCCTTCGCGGCATCGAGAGCCTGCTGGTAGGTGTGGTAGCAGTTGCAAGCCTGCCGCAGGTCGATGCCGTCGCCGCGCCACTTCTCGTGCTTGGACATGTCGACCCGGCCGGACAGCGCGACGTTGACCTTGGCGTCGGCGATACCTCGCTTGCGGGTCGGAATGTGGTCGGCGGCGTTCTGCTTCTTGGGCTCCAGCACGCCGCGTGGCAGCAGCCGGGTCAACGTGGTCCTCGGGCTGCACGCGGTGAGAACCGCACGGCGGGCACGGATTTCGGCGCCGCCCTTGATACGAACGCCGGTGCAGCGGTTGTTGGTGATGATCAGCTCCTCGACGGGCGAGCTGGTGATCACGTCGCCGTGGTTGTCCTTGATGACGCCGATCAGCGCTTTGGGCAAGGACCCTGTGCCGCCGTGGAACATCGCCACGCCGTACTTGCTCAGCACACCCAGGTAGATCAGTGACCAGCCGGACATATCGGCGTCGAACGGCATGAATGGCAAACTCGACAGGAGCGGCGCGCGGATCATGTCGTGCTCAAAGCTCTCTTCGATGGCCTCGGCTTGCGAGCTCGACATCCAGCGGCCCAGCGCGGCCAGCTGCTTACGGTTCTTCACCACCGCGCGCACCGACTTGAGAACGTTCTTGATCTCCGGCTCGGTGACGCTGGTCTGCATCATCGGCAGGCCGATCGCGACAGCTGCGTCAATCACCTCGTAGAGTTCGAGCAGCGCACGGGCGTCCTTCTTCGAGAAGTACGCCAGCTCGGCCGCGGTCTTACTAGGGTCGCGCCACAACCCCAGCGACGCGCCATCGGCGGAGAGCTGGAAGTGCGCGGGGTCGATGACTGTCTGGCGCAGGCCGTAGTTGCGCGAAAGTCCGAGGTCGCGGTCGATGGTGGTGGTGCGGAACAGCGAAGCCTGGATCGAGGCCTCGTTGATCGTGTACTCCGGCGCCTCGGGCGCAAAGGGATTCGTCGACGTCATACCGCCGGCTGTGGGGGAGGCTTCAACCACGAGAACGTCGAGGCCGGCCTTGGCCAGATATGCGGCCGCGACCAGCCCGTTGTGTCCGGATCCGACAACGACAACGTCGGCCTCACGTGGTGCGGGAGTGTCCGTCATGACCAGTCCTTCGATTGCCCGGAGCGAGCGCTACCCGCTCTGATTTGAATCTAACCGTCATTAAAATCCTATCGGAAGGGATTCGCTATGTCGACGACGCCCGCTCTTCGTCCAGATTGGTGCTCAGCGGGGTCGGAGACCCTCTAACGGAATGCTTTGGATGGTTCTGGTGATCTGGGCTTCGTCGAGGGTGTTGTCGGTGATCAGGTAGGTCAGCGCACTGGTAGCCACGGCGCCAAACAGGGCGATCGCCGCGGATCGCGGATCACGTTGTGCGAGGCGCAGGCCGTCGGGGGACTACCGGCTTACCTGGAGCAGGTGGCCACTTCGCCGCTTTGGAACAACCGGAGACTTTCGTCGACGAGGTCCGCTCCGGCATCCGCGCACTCTCGTGAAGGCGGCGGTGAGCGCCGGTTGTTGCTGACGGCTAGGGCTGTCGGCGACCGTCGATTTCCTCGCGCAGCGAGCGCATCATCATCTCCAGGCCCAGGTCGAAAGAATCCGGGGGAGCGGTGCGGCTCGGTTGCTGCGGGCGCAACCGGCCTAGCAGTGTGTAGCCCAGGATGTAGCTGGTCAGCGAGCGCAGCACGTCGGCGCTGCGGCCGCGCGAGAGCCCCGCCTTTTGCAACGTGGTGATCAGGCTTTGGCGGAACTCGTCGAGTCGCAGGGTGTCGGACTCGGCGATGACGAGTTCAACGACGCCCGGGTGGCGCTTGAGCGTCCCATGCAGATCCCGCATCGCGGCGTCGATCTGCCTGTCCCAGGACAGGTTCGGATCGAGGTCACTGGCCAGCGGAGCCATCGCATACCCCACCATGGCGGCGAGCAGGTCCGCCTTGTCTTCGAAATAGTGGTACGGGGTCATCGCACTGATGCCCATCCGACCGGCGAGCTTGCGCAGGTTCAACGCGGCCAGGCCCTCGCTGTCGATGAGGTCGAGCGCGGCCTCGATCACCACCTCGCGGTTCAGCGTGGGCTTGGGTCGGCGACGGGGCCCTTCGCGCGTGGCCATCAAAGCTTTTTCCTTTACAAGTGTAAGAACTCATCCTAGGCTTCTTACGAGTGTAAGGACAAAAGCCCGAATAGCAGGTGTGACATTGAACGGTGGAGACCGAATGACCCAAGGCGCAGACGATGTCGTCGAGGATCTCAGCGCGTACCTCATCTCCGGTGCGGTGAGCGCGGTCCAGGGCGACGTCGACTACGAATCCGACCAACGCACCCCCGCGCAGGGCATTCAGGACGCCGTTGACGCCGAGCGGCTCGGTTTCCGCGCGGCGTTCCTGTCAGAACGCTGGGACATCAAGCAGGCCGACGTCATCCTCTCCGGCGCCGCGGCCCGCACATCGCGCATCGAGTTAGGGACGGCCATGGTGTGCCCGCCGACTCGTCAACCATGGCTAATGGCGGCGCTGGCGGCAACGATGCAGGCTTGCTACGGTCCCCGGTTCACCCTCGGGCTAGGCCGCGGCACCGACGCCATCTGGCGCGATATGGGGCTGCGGATGCCGAACTTCACCGAGATGGCCGACTACGTCGACATCCTGCGCCGGCTCTGGCGCGGCGAGACGGTTTCCTACGACGGGCCGGTGGGCCGGTTTCCCGCATTGGCGTTCTCCGAGATCGTGCCCGGGCCTGCGCCGCCTGTCTGGTTCGGTACGTTCGCGCGAAAGAAGGGTGCCGAACTGCTCGCCTCGTCGTTCGACGGGGTCCTGCTGCCGCCGGTGCTCACTCCAGAGGCAACCGCCAACGCGGTCGAACGCATCAGGGTGGCCTGCGAGCGCATCGACAGGGATCCCAATGAGATCCACATCTGTCAGGCGGTCATCACGGCGCCGGGTCTCGATGACATCGAGACTCGCTCGCTGGCGCACGGTCGGGCGGTCGGCTACCTGCAGTACCCCGGCTACGGCGAGACGCTGGCCGAGGAGAACGGCTGGCACCTGTCGGTGCTGCACGAGCTGCGAGCTCATCGGCAGCTGGCCGCCAACGAGAAGGTGGCCGATCGGCTATACCATCGCCACCAGCTGCTGGAACCGGCCAAGATCATTCCCGACGAGTGGATGATCGATACCTGTGCCATTGGATCGGTTGACGAGTGCGTCTCCTCGCTGCAGCGGTTCCGTGATGCCGGCGCTGACGAAATAGCCACGTATGGAAGCACTCCCGCCCAGAATGCCAAGTTGATTGAAGCCTGGAGAAACCGGAGCCTAGAGGAGTCAGCATGACCACCGCCGAACATGACTACGTCTTCAATCCACTCGATCCCGAACTGGCCGTTGACCCGTTCCCGATCTTGGCCAGACTGCGGTCCATCGATCCGGTCTTCCACGCGGAGGCCCTCGGTTCCTACGTCGTGACCGGGCACGACCCAGCCTGGGAGGTATTGGCCCGCAAGGACGGTGACCTGCGGTGGGAACAGTTCCAGCGGATGCGCCACGGCGATGGCGTGGTGGACGAACCGTACTTCACGCTGATGGCCGACAGCGTGCTGATGAAGTCCGGGGACGACCACAGCCGGGTGCGTAGAACGTTCCAGCGCAACTTCCGGCCTGGCCTGATTGACAGCCTACGGCCCGCGATCACCGACCGCGCACACCAACTGATCGATGCGTTCGTCGATCCGAACGGCGGCCCCGGCCGGGTCGAGCTGATGGCCGCCTACGCATCGCCGCTGCCACTGTCTGCTATCAGCCAGTTGCTCCAGGTGCCCCGCGAGGACGAGGTCGACATCCACCAGTGGATGCACGGTTTCAAACTCGCGATCCAGATGCTCCCGTTGGACGCCAAGCAGTTAAAGGTGGCCAACGACTCGATGATCGCGTTGGACACCTACTTTCGGGGCCTGGTCGCCAAGCGGCGCGCCGCACCCGAGGATGACCTGGTCAACAAGATGATCGCCGACACGGACGACGGTACGCTCACCGAGGACGAGCTGATCGCCAACTTGTGGAGCATCTACGTCGGCGGGCACGATACTAGCGCGCTGTCCATCTGCAACGCGATGGTCACCCTGCTTCGCCATCCGGACCAGCTGGCGGCGTTGCAAGGGGATATGTCGTTACTGCCCAACGCCGTCCAGGAAATCTTGCGCCATATTGGCACGGTGCACGGCACACACCGGCTGCTCACTGAGGATATCGAGCTGGGTGGCCACCACATCCCGGCTGACACCCCGATCATGATCTACCTGTCGGCGGCCAATCATGACGAGAGCTGGTGTCCCCACGCCGAGAAGTTCGACATCGCTCGCGACGTGCCTCCAGACCATCTTGCGTTCGGCCACGGCCCGCACAAGTGTCCGGGCCAGCACATGGCTCGTGCCGTGATCGGTATCGGTGTCGAGGCGCTGCTCACCCGACTGCGCGGGTTGAGTATCGAGGAACTTGAATGGGACCACGATGCGCTCCTGTTTCGTGGCCCGGAGAAGCTGGTGTTGGCCTGGGACGAAAGCGGTCGGCGGCCGTGAGTTCCGTCTCTGCTCCGCCCGGTCTGACCCCGGAGTCCGAGTTCCCGGTGCAGAGCTATCCCGACATCCCGCTGTGGACGGAGAACTATTGCTTCGTCGCCTACGATCCGGCCAGCCAGGTCGGGCTGTGGACCCATCTTGGGCGTGCCCCGTTCGACCCCACGTTGTGGCGTGAATTGTCGATCGTCTACCTGCCCAGCGGTGAGCGGCTGGTCAACAAGGGCTACGGCCGCAACGAGACCCCGCGTGGGCCGGGCGGTGCCACCATGGCATTCCAGTGTGTGGAGCCATTCCGGTCGTGGCGGGTGAGCCGGGACGGCGGGTCGATCCGCACCACCGTGGATCGCCTGTATCGCGGTATGGCGCACGATCAGCGTCACGAACGTGTGGGCTTTGACGTGACGCTGAATTGTCATGGCGCGGTGTGGGACTGGGGGGAAGTCGAGGATGCGCACAAATGGGGCAAGCTGCACTACGAACAGCTAGTCAGCGTCCGTGGCACGTTCACGATCGGTGGGGAGGCGATCGCGTTCGACGGACAGGGACTACGTGATCACACCAGTGGTGCGAGAGATTTCACGGTTTTCTCCAGCCATATCTGGTCTTGGGCGAACTTCCCCAGCGGGCGCGGATTCATCCTGTTGCACCTTGTCGTCGATGGAAGCTACCTGACCCGCGCCGTCGTCCAGGAAGACGGTGTGTTGACCGCGGTGGACCTGCACAACTCGCCGGTGCTGACCGAACGCGCGCAGCATGCGGACCCCTACGTCCTCGAACTCGGGGAGCACCGCATAAGTGCGGAGATATTGCATCCATTCCCGAACGGGTTCGACGGCCCCAACGACATCTGTATCGGCTACGACCCTGCGGTCACCGCGACGGCGAACTTCGAGAGCCTGTCGCGTTTCGAGTGGGACGGTGAGATCGGCTACGGCCACACGGAACGATCAGTGAGACTCGCGTGACCGACTTCTGGGATCCGCTGCATCAACCCGGCAGGCCGGAAACCCATTGGTCCACAGTTAATGTGGGTGAGGCTCTGCCGGGTGTCGCGACGCCGCTGGGCTGGTCGATTTGGTCGGATATCGGTGACCGGATGTGCCGGGACCTCTCGTACGCGATCGGGGTGTTCGAAACCTCCGAGCGCCGACAGCCGCCGCCGGGACCCGACCGGATCATCACATCGTTCTTCGGCCGTATCGCGATGCGCACCGAGTGGCTGGCCGCTGTTGGTGACCGGATGCCGGGCACCACCGGACAAGTCGCGATCGCCGGCATGCTGGGGGAGGCGCCTGCGACGATGACGTTCGCGCCGACGAGGCGTCGCTATCCGGTCATCTCCTACCGGCTCCCGTACGCCGCGCTGACGATGCCCCGCACGGTGCGCCAGCTGGCCCCCGAGGTCAGCGCCTGGTGGCGCAGCGAGATTCTGCGGCTCCCCGGCACGGACCTCGCCGGCGCGGTGGCGATCTTCGACGGCGCAACCCGGCGGTTCTCCGAAACGATGACCGCACACGGTATCGCGCTGTTCGCGGCGATCACCCCGCTGATCAACGCGCTGACTGCACTCGTAAAACGCACCGGCATCGGCGACGTCGGTGTGCTGTCCGGCTCCGGGGGAGCGGAAATGGCCATGGTCGAGGACATCTGGAGGGCCTCCCGCGGTGAACTGACCCTCGAGCAGGTCGTAGCAAACCACGGTTTCCATGGCCCGCTGGAAGGAGAGATTTCCAGCCGAGTGTGGCGAGAAGATCCAGCTCCGCTGGCCGCCGTCATCGAGCGCTACGCCGCCACCGACGACAGCGCCAGCCCGCTCGCGCGAGAGCGCGCGGTGCGCGAACGCCTGCCGAAGATGCAAGCCGAATTGCTGGCTGCGCTGCCCGCCCCGGCGCGCCCCGCTGCACGACTACTTCTGCACCGCGCCGCACGCACCATCCCGTTGCGCGGCGTCGGCAAGGCATCTTTCCTGCAGGCACTCGACGTTGCGCGAGCCGCTGCCCGCCGGGTGGGCGAACACCTTGCCAATGCCGGCGTCCTGGACGAGCCGGAGGACGTGTTCTACCTGACCGTCGACGAGATCGTCGGCGAGTTGCCCGACGGTGCGCAGGATCTGGTCGCGCGCCGCCGGGAGCGGCGAACGGAGTATCAGCGGCTGGAACTGCCGACGTGGTGGCGCGGCACGCCCGAGCCGACGGTCGTCTCCGAAACTGAGTCCGAGCCACCGATGACGCGCTGCTGAGCGGGATCGGCGCCGGCAGTGGGATTGTCGAAGGCCCAGTGCGCGTCGTGCACGACCCCGCGGTGGTCGAGATCGAACCCGGTGAGATCCTGGTCGCGTCGACCACCGATCCCAGTTGGGCGTCGATCATGTTCGTGTCATCGGCGCTCGTCGTCGACATCGGCAGTGTACTCAGCCACGCCGCGGTGGTCGCGCGGGAGCTCGGCCTGCCATGCGTGGTCAACACCGGCAACGGAACCCGCGTGCTGCGCGACGGGGACCTGGTCCGGGTGGACGGGTCTGCCGGCACGGTGCAGTTGATCAAGCGGGCGGAGAAATAACACCTCGACGGGGAGGTCTCACCATGAACACCACGGCTCAGCGGTTGTGCGCGTGGAGCGGAATCGCTTGTATCGCTCTATTTTTCATCGGCTTCTGGCCGATAGCTGGATTCATCCCACCGCCGGCTCCGACACTCACCGGTGAACAGCTGGCCACGCTGTTCACCGGCGACGCTGTCCGGATCCGCATCGGCATGATCGTCTCGTTGTTCGCGGCGGCGCTGCTGGCGTCGTGGAGCGCGGTGCTCACCGCGCAAATGAAACGGATGCGGGGGCGGGTGGCCGCACTTGCCTACACCAACCTTGCCGTTGGTGCGCTTTTCGTGCTGGAGTTCATCATCTCGCTGATCATCTGGCAGTCCATGACCTTCCGCGCCCGCGATCCCCAGATCTTGCTGGCGATGAACGACACCGCGTGGCTATTGTTCGTTGCGATCACTTCGACTCCGGTGCTACAGACCCTTGCCATTGGGACCGCGATCTTCCTGGATACCCGCGACGGCCGACCGAATGCGGTGTTCCCGCGGTGGGCGGGCTACTTGAATTATTGGGTTGCAATGCTGTTCCTACCCGGCACGGTGTCGGTGTTCTTCCACACCGGCCCGTTTGCCTGGAATGGGTTACTCACCTGGTACCTGCCGCTGACCGTCTTCGCGATTTGGATGGTCACCATGTCGGTGCTGCTGTTGAAGGCTATCGACGCAGAAGACGCCGAGCTGCAATCTGTATCTGCCGAAACCGATCTGGCTGAGCAGCTGCGCGAACTGCGCGCCGAGGTGGCCCGATTGGCCGAGCGTAAAGGTGTGGCGCTATGACCTATCGCAACCAGGTTGCGTGCGCGTGGTGCGGCCCACTGATGACGCTGCTGTTCTTCATCGGTCTGCTTCCGATCGGTCACTTCATCTGGCCACCGGCACCGTCGCTGAGCGCCGAGCAGATCGCCGCCTGGTTCGCCCACGACACCGTCAACAAGCGTCTCGGCCTGTTCATCGCCATGCTGGGAACCGGCTTACTCGCACCGTTTTACGCGGTGATCTCCGCCCAGATGCGGCGGATCGAAGGCGCACCGCGCACCCTGGTTTACGCCCAGCTCGCCGCCGCGGCGTGCACCGTGCTGGAAATCATTCTGCCGCTGATGCTCTGGCAGGGCGTTGCCTACCGGCCCGAGCGCGATCCGGTGGTCACCCAGGCACTCAACGATGTGGCATGGCTGACGTTCATCGGCACCACCACGACGGTGCTGGTGCAGAACGCGATCATCGGTGTGATCGTGCTGCAGGACCGCAACCCGGTGCCGGTGTACCCACGCTGGTACGCCTACCTGAACTTCTTCGCGGTGCTGGGGGTGTTCCCGGCAGGCCTCGTGGTGTTCTTCAAGGAAGGGCCGCTGGCCTGGAACGGGATCATCGTCTGGGGTATCGGCGTCGCGATCTTCTTCATCTGGATCTGCGTCACGGCGTATCTTGTGATTGCGGTGGCCCGCCGGGAACGCGACGACAACCCAGCCGCAGAAGCGATACCGGCCTGAAACCGCTTATCGGGAAGTGCGAAGGTCAACATTGCGAATGAACCCGCTCGGCTAGAATCTAATCTCATGTCAAAAACAACGGGTGAAGCACATCGCCTGGTCGTCACGCTGGACGGCCACGGCTGCCTTCCCCGTGAGATTCTCGGCAACAAGGGCTACGGAATCGATGCGATGCGACGGCAGAGTTTGCCCGTACCGCCGGCGTTTTGCATCACCACCGACGTTTGCGCGCGGTTCTTTGCCAACCCGGAAAGCTGTCTTGACGAAATCTGGAAAGACGTGCGCGACAAGATGGGATGGCTCGAGGCCGAGACGTCACGCACGTTCGGGCGCGGTCCGCGGCCGCTGCTGGTCAGTGTGCGCAGTGGGGCGGCGCAATCGATGCCCGGGATGATGGACACGGTGCTCGACCTGGGCATCGACGACGCTGTCGAGGCAGCGCTCGCAGGTGCTGGGTCCGCGGAGTTCGCCCGCGACACCCGCAACCGCTTTACCGACATGTACCGCCGCATCGTGTTGGGTGGTGACGCCGGCGTCCAAGTTCCTACCGATCCCTGGGCGCAACTGCGCGGGGCCATCGAGGCCGTTTTCGCGTCGTGGAAGAGCCCCCGCGCGATCAGCTACCGAGCCCATCACGGCTTGGACGACGAAGCGGGCACCGCGGTCATCGTGCAGGCCATGGTGTTCGGCAATCTGGCGCGCGACTCGGGCACCGGCGTCCTCTTCTCCCGTAATCCCATCACCGGAGCCAACGAGCCGTTCGGCGAATGGCTGGCGAACGGCCAGGGTGAGGACGTGGTGTCGGGCACTGCAGACGTCGGACCCATCGCCGCACTGCGTGACGAGCAACCGGCCGTCTATGAGCAGCTCATGACCGCGGCGCGGTCGCTGGAGCGGGTTGGCGCCGACGTGCAGGACATCGAGTTCACCGTCGAAGAGGGCAAACTGTGGCTGCTGCAGACCCGGACAGCCAAACGGTCAGCTCAGGCTGCGGTGCGCCTGGCATTGCAGTTGCGCCACGAAGGATTGATCGACGACCCGGAGGCGTTGCGCAGGGTAACTCCGACGCACATCGAGACGCTGCTCGCGCCCTCGCTGCAACCGGAAACCCGTCTTGCGGCAACGCTTTTAGCGCAAGGCCTGTCGGCGTGCCCGGGCGTGGTATCCGGCAAGGCCTACGCCGATGTCGACGACGCCCTTGATGCCGCCGAAGAAGGCGAAGACGTCATCTTGGTCCGTGCGGCAACGAGTCCCGACGACGTGCAGGGCATGCTGGCCGCCCGAGGCATTGTCACCGAGACCGGCGGAGCGACGTCGCATGCCGCGGTGGTGAGCCGGGAGATAGGTCGACCGGCCGTGGTCGGGTGCGGCGCCGGGGTGGTTGCGGCCCTTGTCGGCAGGATGATCACCGTCGACGGCGACGAAGGCGAAGTGCGCGAGGGTGTCCTCGAACGCACTGCCTGGTCCGAGACGGACTCACCCGACCTGGCCGAGCTCGCCGACATCGCCCGAGGCATCAGCCCGATCCGGGCGTCATAGGCAGTGGCGACTACGCGGTGCTGGCCGACACGTCTCCGGCGGCGGTAGCCGACGCGCTCGCCGCTGGTCACACAGACGTCGTCTCACCCCATCCGCTGATCACCATGCTGATCGCGCTACGACTGAACGAGGACAGGAAGGGACTGGCGAATGTCTGAGTTGACCGTGTTGCAGGCCGTCCGGCTCAAAGGCCGTGTGGGCGAAGAGGATCTCGTT
The DNA here is from genome assembly GCA_963715905.1 of uncultured Actinomycetota bacterium. Classification (GTDB taxonomy): domain Bacteria; phylum Actinomycetota; class Actinomycetes; order Mycobacteriales; family Mycobacteriaceae; genus Mycobacterium. Next base: position 136,087 of record CAVQSX010000003.1, on the reverse strand, counting down.
GCCACTCTTGACGAAGACCCCGCCGACGTCGCGGCGACGTTAGCGCAATTGACCGCAGCGGGTCTGCTGGTCCAAGGCAAGACGCTTCGTATCAGCCCCGAGGGACGCGGGCGGCTCAATGCTTTATTGGCAGAGGAGTATTCGGGTGTCGACCAGAACGTGTTGGGCACATCGTACGACGACTTCCGGGCCGTCAACAACGCGTTCAAGGTTCTGGTATCGGACTGGCAGATCAAGGACGGTCAACCCAACCCACACGACGACCCCGAGTATGACGCCGCTGTACTGAACCGCCTCGACGACGTGCATAACCAGGTGTTGCCCATCATCGCCGCGGTCACCACACTGTTGCCCCGGCTGAGCGCATATGCCAAGAAACTGGACTCGGCGCTAGCCAAGGTCAAGGCTGGCGACACGATCTGGTTAGCCCGGCCGATCATCGACTCCTACCACACGGTGTGGTTCGAACTGCACGAGGAGCTAATCGCCGCCTCGGGCCTTACTCGCGAAGAGGAAGCCAGAGCCGGGCACGCGACTTAGCGCACACCCGAAGACCCGAGGTCCCGGCCAGGCGTTTAATCTAGAATAAAATCTCTGGTTGAGAGGTGATGGGTGTGAGCTCTGCGTTGACCGATGAAGAAACCCTACTGGTCGAGACGGTCCGGGCGTTCATCGATCGCGACGTCAAACCGACGGTGCGCGACGTCGAACACGCCAACGAATATCCCGAAAAGTGGATCGACCAAATGAAGCAGATCGGGATCTACGGACTGGCGATCCCCGAAGATTACGGCGGCTCGCCGGTGTCGATGTCGTGCTATGTGTTGGTGACCCAGGAGTTGGCGCGTGGCTGGATGAGCCTGGCCGGCGCCATGGGCGGGCATACCGTGGTCGCCAAACTGCTGACGCTGTTCGGTACCGACGAGCAGAAGAAGACCTATCTTCCGGCGATGGCTACCGGCGAGGTCCGCGCGACGATGGCGCTCACCGAACCCGGCGGTGGCTCAGACCTGCAGAACATGACGACGACCGCCGTTCCCGACGGTCGGGACCTGGTGATTACCGGCGCAAAAACCTGGATCTCCAACGCGCGCCGCTCAGGCCTGATTGCCCTGCTCTGCAAGACCGATCCGAAGGCGACACCGAGGCACAGCGGCATCTCCATCGTTCTGGTGGAACACGGTCCGGGCCTGACGGTTTCGCGGGATCTGCCCAAGTTGGGCTACAAGGGTGTGGAGAGCTGTGAGCTGTCCTTCGATGGCTACCGCATTGCTGAATCGGCAATCCTCGGCGGCGTGCCCGGCAAGGGGTTTGCGCAGATGATGAAAGGCCTAGAGACCGGCCGCATTCAGGTCGCCTCCCGCGCGCTCGGGGTGGCGACCGCCGCCCTCGAGGACTCGCTCGCCTATGCGCAGCAGCGCGAGAGTTTCGGCAAGCCGATTTGGAAACACCAAGCGGTGGGCAACTATTTGGCGGACATGGCAACAAAACTCACTGCCGCCCGACAACTCACCCTTTACGCCGCCGAGCGCTATGACATCGGTGAGCGCTCCGATATGGAGGCCGGTATGGCCAAGCTCTTCGCGTCGGAGGTGGCGATGGAGATCGCACTGGACGCGGTGCGGATCCACGGCGGTTATGGCTATTCCACAGAGTTCGATGTCGAACGTTACTTCCGCGATGCGCCATTGATGATCGTCGGCGAAGGCACCAATGAGATACAGCGCAATGTGATCGCCGCCCAACTCGTCGCCCGCGGCGGCATCTGAACGGTTGACCGCGCCGCGGGCTCGGCACGGCCGTCAGTAAATATCTCGAAATCGCTCGACTGCCGACGACCGGAGAGATATCGTTTGATACTCAACTAGATATCAATCGATATCTAGTGTCGCATGAGCATTGGTGGTACTAGACATGGCCGAAATGGGGACCAGCCGCGTGATTCAGAAGGCGTGTGTCTGGGCGGGCCCATTGATGGGCGTGTTGTTTGTGATCGGATTCGTGCTAGCGGGGTTCTTCCCGCCGCCGTCGCCAAACCAAAGCGCGGCCGAGGTTGCGGCGATGATCAACCAGCACCGCACAGGCATCCGCGTCGGCATCGTGATCTGTCTGGCATCATGCCCGCTGCTGATGCCGTTCCTCGCGTCCTTCACGATTCAGATGCTGCGGATCGAAGGACGTCGACCAATCATGGCCTACAGCCAACTGGCCCTAGGTGCCCTCGCAACCATCGAATTCGTAATCCCGTACGTCTTTATGCTCGTCTCGACCTACCGGGCCGATCAGCACCCGGACGTCACCCGGGCTTTGTATGACATCAGCTGGTTCTTCTTCCTCGGAGTGGTCTCGACGTTTGTTCTGCAGCTGGCGATCTTTGGCGTCGCCGTTCTGATCGACCGACGCCCGAAGCCGGTATTCCCTCGTTGGCTTGGCTACGTAAATCTTTGGCTTGCTTTGGCATTCGTACCCGCCAGCTTTCTGGTGTTCTTCAAAACCGGACCACTCGCCTGGAACGGAGTGTTGGTCTGGTGGGTACCGGTGTTCGCTTTCCTGCTGTGGTTTGTGCCCAACTTCGTGTGCCTGCTGCGTGCCATCGACGCCGACGACGATCTGCCGACTGCACGAGACATCCGCCTCGAACGTGAAGTGATGCAACTGCGTGCTCGGCTCGATGCGCTCTCGCCTACCGTCTGAACACGATCGATACCCCGATGCGAACCCGACGGAGCAGCGAAGAGGTGCGGAACCTCATCTTGTCCTCGGCTCGCCGCCTTTTTTCGATCCACGGCTACGGGGGTACAAGCACCCGTGATGTCGCACGCGAGTCGGGTACGACAGCGGCCGCGATCTATCGCCATTTCGGCAGCAAACAGGGACTCTTTGATAGAGCGGTCGAAGAGCCGCTACACAGGGCGATCGCAGGGTTTCTGCAAGATTGGGACTTCTTAGGCCCTGTCCAGGCCAATAACGCTGCTGCCGTTCGCCTCTACATGAAGAGCCTGGTGAAGCTGCTCCGGAGCAATCGTGAATTGACCACCGCGTACCTGCACGGCCCACCACGCGACGAGATGGACGAGTCTCCGCTAAGTCGAGAATTGGGCAGCGTCGTCGACCGAGTTCAGAGCGCGATCGATGCTCAGGGACTGACCGGCGTCGACGTTCCCGTAGTCGTCAGGTGTGTGACCGCGATGGTGCTGTCACTCGTGCTTTACGACGATTTTCTTTTTCCTCCAACAGATCGTCCCGCGGAGGATCGCATCTTGAATGAGGTGGTAGCACTCACGCTGCGCGGTATTGAGTGTCGTGACGATACGTCGTGAATGCCACCCGAGATGACCAGACCGCGGTCGGCTGGATCTCGAAAGCCACGCGATGCAGACAGGCCACCCCGCGCGGGTCGTTGACCTGGGATTGTCGCCCACTGATCCGCGTGCGATGGACGGGCCGGCACCGGAACCGGCGCATCAGGACCCGTACAGGGTGCCGCGCCACATGGTGACCAACGCGTCGACCGCGCCCTCCTCATCGGCGAGGCTCGGTTCAACTCCCAGCCCAGCGATGTAGAGCACCCGTTCTGTGCCCCAGAACAGGGTCGCGGCGAGCGTCCGGCTGGGCACTTGCGAGGTGATTATTCCCGCGGCGCGTTCGCGCTCGATCTCGACAGCGCCAGCGGCGATGAAGCGCTCCGCGATTGCCAACCAGAGACTGCGCACCTCCGGCTCGGAGTGCCAGTGATGATTCGCTGCCTGCAGCACCGGACGGTGACGATGCCAGGCCCGCGTGACAGCCCTGATGCTGCGCTCCAGGGCAACCGTCGGCGGGTCTTCCGGAGATCGAGCCAGGAAAGGTTGGACCGTCTCGAAGATATCGTTCATCGCACGCTCGAGCAGGCCACTGAGAACGGAAAACTTAGAACCAAAATAGAAGTAGAAGGTCGCCCTGGAGACCTTCGCCTCAGTCAGGATCTGTGCAACGCTGACGTCACCGAACGATTGCCGTGCCAGCAGGCGCGAGGTGGCCGAAAAGATGCTTTCCGCCGATGCTCTGTCGGTGTCCACCTCTCGCCGTCGACCGACCGCGCGTCGCGTCATTTCGGTCATCGCCGAAACCCTACATGCGATCTGCGCATCTCGCGGTCTCCCATAGGGCGAATCTAAGCATTATTCAAAACAGGTATACACGCTGTCTGGACATCATGTTAATGTGAGCTTGTCCACACCGGCTGGGCCCGAACAGCCCCACTTCAGCAGCGGTGCAAGGCCTTGGTAGGCAGAAAGGTCCGAAATCGATGAGTTCGATGCTCAGTCAGAGTTGGTGGCCGCTGGTCGGCGACGAAGGATGGCCCCCAAACATCAAGCCGAGCCCCGGCGACTTCGTCGCCAGTGCCCCAGCGCAGCTCACCTTCTTTTTCATCGCCGGCGCCGCCGCTGTGATCTTTGCGCTCCCGTGGGCAATCAGGGCCGCTGTGCGGAGTCGCAACTACACCCCGTTGCTGGTCATTGGCAGCGGTTTGCTGTGCAGCCAGGTGGAACCCATGCTCGACATGCTGGGCCACTTGCACTGGGCCAAGAACCTGGTGCCCGCGTTCACCAACTTCGGCATCACCGTGCCGGCGCTGATCCCGTTGTGCTACGTAGCGTTTCTGGGTCTTGAGTCCTACTTCTGCTACTTCGTCATCCGCAACGGCGCGCACCGTCAGCACTTCATCATGTTGCTCGGGCTGGGCATTATTACAGACGCGGTGATGGAGACGATTGGTATCAACTTGAGAACCTACGAGTACTACGGCGTGCAGCCGTACAAGTTCTTCGGATTCCCATACTGGTGGGGCTTCATCAATGGCGGCTCATTTGTCACGATTGGCGCGATGTTGGCTTTTGCGGTGCCCCGACTGAAGGGCGCCCGCAAACTTTGGCTGTTGATCGTGGCGCCCACCGGCATGATGATGAACTACTTCGGGGTGGGCTGGGTGCATCTTCTCGCGCACAATTCGACGCTGCCGGTCGCGGCGCGCTGGGTGGCCACGACAATCATGATGGCGATGATGGTCGGCTGGATGTTCGTGCTGCACCACCTCGTCGGACGGCCGAAGTCGCTACCTGCGCCACACTGGACCTTCTGGCGAATCTTCGCCTACGGAAAGGTGACGCCGACTCGTGCGGTCCGGATGGCCATGTGGAAGAAGATGTGCGAGGAGGGCGGCGTACGACCCGGCGACGGGATCGCCACCAATCCCGAGGATCCTTCTCAGGCACTGGTGGTCGGCCCAACCGTAATCGCAAGTGGTGCAAGCTCGATAACTCCCCGGCACGAAGCCTCGGTCTGAGCGATCGTCGTGATGGGTCGTTCAGGCCAGGCCTGGACGACCCACCACGCAACGGCCCGTTCGCGGCCGAGATATCGAAATGTGCTGGCGGCTAAAGCGTTTTGAGCCTCGGGAACCAAAGGGAATTCTGCGATGACACCGGGTATTCAGAAGACGATGGCGATCAGCGGCGCGGCGTTCGTGCTGCTGTTGTTCCCGGCGATCATCATGACCGGTTTGCTTCCGCCGATATCACCAATGCGGAGCGCCAATGAGATAGCTCATTTTCTGGTCGACGAATACCGGCCTGAAACGGATGGGGCTTGTCTTGTTGCTGGCCGCTTCGGGCTTACAGGCACCGTTCGGTGCGCTCCTCGCGATCCGGATCAGGCAGATGGATGGGGAACGGTACTCCCCGCTTGCCTACACCCAACTTGTTGGGACGGGGTTAGCTGTGGTTGCGATCATTATGCCGACCTTCGCCTTCGCCGCTGCCTCCTACCGTCCCGAGCGCGATCCGCAGATCACCCAGGCGCTCAACGACCTCGGTTGGCTGCCGTTCGTGATGAACTGGCCGGCCGCCACGATCCAGTGCCTGGCCATTGGATTTGCCATCTTCGCTGCGACACGTGAGATTTGGCCCCGCTGGCTGGGCTATTTCAACGTCTGGTGTGGATTCATCTTCGCCGCTGGCGGTTTGGTGGTGTTGTTCAAGGACGGCGTGTTCGCGTGGAATGGCCTGCTGGCGTTCTGGATGGTCGCGGTGTTCTTCGGACTCTGGTTCCTGATCATGGCGTGGCAACTGTGGGTTAGCGTTGCGGCCCCAGAGGGAACTCGGCCGCCTCTGCGGCACCTGAAGCTGCGCGGAGTCAATCGCAGCAATGACCTTACTCCGGCAATCGGGCGAGCCCGGCACGGTCGCCGACCGGGCCCGACGTGTCCCTGGCGAAGAGGGCATCTGGGTTTTCGTACTGGGCGACATGACGGTGTTCGCTCTGTTTTTCGCGACCTTCATGTACTCCCGCGGCAAGAACCCTGCAGTTTTCGCACGCGACCACGCCGAGTTGCACGTCGCGCTGGGCACCCTTAATACCGTTCTGCTGCTGTCTAGTTCGCTGCTGGTGGTGCTGGCCATCCAACGAGTCCTCGCCGGGCGGCACGCGGGCGCATGGCGGCTGATCACGGCCGCGTTGTGCTGCGGAGCCGGTTTCGTGGCCGTCAAGGCGATCGAATGGACCCAGCTGTTCGCCGCTCGCAAGGGAGTCGGCAGCGGTGAGTTCTTCTCCTACTACTTCATGTTCACCGGCATCCACCTGCTGCACGTGCTGATTGGTCTCGCCATCTTGAGCCGGCTGATCGTGGTTGTCCGGCAACCTGAGTTCACTGATAAGCAGGCGCGGCTGTGTGAGACCGGCGGAATCTTCTGGCACATGGTCGACCTGCTGTGGGTTGTCCTGTTCGCACTGTTCTATCTGGTGAGGTGACGATGACCGCAACCCGTCGGGTAACCCTGGTGTGGGTGCTGCTGCTGGCGTTGACCTTTGGGTCGTTTCTGGTCGGAGTCGAACAGGGCGCCGGATTCGCTTCGGTCGGTGCCCTGATAATCGTTGGTATCGCGATGCTCAAGGTACGGCTGATCGGCATCCACTTCATGGATCTGCGGGTCGCGCCGCTCGCCCTGCGGGCATTGTTCGAGGGTTACGTGCTGGCTGTTTTCGTGGTTCTCGTAGCTCTCGACATCTTCGTCAAGCCTTAGCTGCGATGACCAGACCCGCACGATCTGCGGTGGTGCAGGTCGCCGGAGCCGTCAGTACACGTTCCGGATTTGGCCGTATTCGGAGAGGCCGAAGGCCACTTCGCCGTTGGTTCCAGTCCAGTCGACGATCTCGTCGTAGGCGCTGAAGGCGGGACCATTCCGCTCGGGAAGACCGAGGGACACCAGCCGCCCCATACTCGCTGGCCGCGAATTAGCGTCACCTCGGAGCCATCGGCCAAGTCGACGACGACATGCTGCGCGAATCCTGCACGGTTCTTCGGCAGGTGCGCGTCGACGATGCTGTGCACCACACCGTCACGGACTAGGCCACCGCCTGTTTTCTGACTTCCTTGTCGCGAACAAAGAGGGGCTGGTGTTCCTCGTCGTCGAACTCTGATCCGCCCTAGTTCATTGCGCGAGATCGCATCGAGTGTGGTCCGGGGATCGTAGGTGTTCACTGCTGCGACATGGCATCCAGAGCCACGGTCGACGCCAGCGTTTCGCGGGGATTGGAATAGGCCGAGGCCATCACCTGGAGGAAGCGGGCGTCGGCGAATGCGTGCGAGATGGGGTATTCGCGCATGTATCCGTACCCTCCATGCAGTTGCAGGGACTGGTCGACGGCCTGGCCGCAGACCCTGCTCGCGGTAAGGCGAGCGGCCGCCGCGTCGGCGACATCGAGTGCGCCGATGCTGCGCGCGTGCACACAGGAATCGACGAACGCAGTCAGGCTGGCCAGCTCAGCCCAGAGTTCGGCCAACCGGAACCGGGTGTTTTCGAACTCGGCCAGTGGACGGCCGAATACCTTTCTGGCGTGCACGTAATCGACCGCCAACGCCGTCGCGGTGCGCGCACTCGCCAGCGCCAACACGGCAAACCATAGGTCGAGGTCGCGATGCAACGCGGTCGGGGCAGGCGAGGTCGGTCTTCGCGTCGACGTCGCTGAACTGTCACATCGGCCAGTCCAGCGTCGCGTCCGGCCAGGTTCTCGTCGATCGGTATGACGGTGACGCCCGGTTGGTCGAGCGGAACCAGGGCAACGCCGCCGCTGTCGTTTTGCACCAGCAGCGCGTCGGCGATGCGCGCGGCGGCGACACTCGACAACGCGGCAGGTGCGGGAACGGCGATCAATTGACCACTGCTAAGTCCCGGTAGCCACTGCTGCTTATCGGCCGCGGTGGCGTGCTCGAGCAAAAACGGGATTGTGACGCCGGCCTGCAGCGCCCAGAGCAAGGCCAGGCCGGTCGCCCCGGCCGCGATTGTCTCCTCGATCAGGACCGCGAGAAAGCCGAGATCGGCGGTGCCGCCGCCGCCGAACTCCTCGGGTACTACGGTGCCAAGAAATCCTGCTTTTCCGGCGGCGGCGATGATGCTGCGCGGAACGCAATTAGCACGGCGCCATTCGTCGAGGTTCGGCGCAACTTCAGTGTCGATGAACCGCTTGACACTTTCGCGGAAGGCTTGATGGTCGTCGCCGTAGATACGCCGACGGCTCGAATTCACCTCGGCGCCATCCGGATTGCGCCGTCGAGCCGGATGGTTTCGCCGTTGAGCATGCCGTTGTCGATGATCGCCAGCGCGAGCCGGGCGTATTCATCCGGTTCACCGAGTCGGCTTGGATGTGGCACGGTCTTCGCCAGCGATGCTCTTACATCGTCGGACACCTTCGCCAAGAGTGGTGTGTCGAAGGTGCCGGGCGCGATGGTGCACACGCGGATCGCCTTGGACGCCAGATCCCGCGCGGCGACGATGGTCATGCCAACGATGCCGGCCTTGGACGACGCGTACGGTATCTGACCGATTTGGCCCTCGAATGCCGCCACCGACGCGGTCAGGATTACCACCCCGCGATCGCCGTCAAGCGGCTCGTTGGTGGCCATTTGGGCGGCGGCCAGCCGCAGCACGTTGAACGATCCGATCAGGTTGATGCCAATGACCTCGGCGTAGGTCTCCAGCGAGCCGGGCGTGCCGTCCTTGTTGACCACACGCACGGGGCCACCGCGCCCGGCGCAGTGCACCACCGCCCTCAGCGGCCCCGACTCGGCGGCGGCGCTGATCGCCGCGGTGACGTCGTCAGGGCTGCGGACGTCGGCGGCGACGAACTGCACTGCATCGCCCAGCTCCTTCGCAACCGTTTCACCGTTCGAGGACGGCAGGTCGGCGATGACCACGTTGGCGGCCCCTGATGCCAGGAGGCGTTCGACCGTCGCGCGCCCGAGCCCGGATGCGCCGCCGGTGACGACTGCGGAGATTCCCTCAATCTGCATGCGCTGCTTTCCCTTTCGCGGATTTCATAGCCGCTCGATGAGTGTGGCGTTGGCCATCCCGCCGGCCTCGCACATCGTCTGCAGTCCGAAGCGACCGCCACTGGCCTCCAGCGCGTTCAACATCGTGGTCAGTAGCCGGGCGCCGGACGCTCCCAGCGGATGACCCAGTGCGATGGCGCCGCCACGGGGGTTGAGCCTGGCCGGATCTGCCCCGAAATGCTGTGCCCAGGCCATCGGTACCGGGGCGAACGCCTCGTTGACTTCGTAGTGGTCGATGTCGGCCAGCGAAAGCCGCGACCGCCGAAGCAACTTTTCGGTCGCCGGGATCGGGCCGGTCAGCATCGTGATCGGATCGTCGGCGGCAAGCCCGAACGCGTGGAAACGCGCCCGCGGGGTCAGGCCCAGCTCCTCGGCGATGTCGTCGCCCATGATCAACACCGCCGCCGCACCGTCGGCAAGCTGGGAGGAATTGCCCGGGGTGATGTGCCAGTCGGTGATCTCCGGAAACCGCGCCGCCATCTCGGGGGAAGTAGAACGACGACTTGAGTGCGGCCAGCCCCTCGACCGTCGTCGACGGCCGGACGGTCTCGTCGGTATTGACCACTCCACCGTCCGGGGTGGTGATCGGCACGATCTCGGCGGTGAAGTCGGCAGCTGCCGCGTTCGTGATGTGATCGGGCGGCGAACTCATCGATGGACTCGCGGTCGAGTTTCCAGCGGGCGGCCACCAGTTCGGCCGAGACTCCCTGCGGCACCAGTCCCGGCGCATAGCGCTCGCGCCACTGATGGCCCGAACGGATCCTGGCCGATCCGCGCGGTGACCATCGGGATCCGGCTCATCGATTCGACACCGGCGGCCACGACGATGTCGCACGCCCCCGCGATCACGGCCTGCGCGGCGAAGTCGGCGGCCTGCTGGCTGGATCCGCAGGCGCGATGCACGGCCACCGACGGGACGCTCTCGGGCAGCCCCGCCGAAAGCCATGCCCAACGCCCAACCGGGCCGGACTGTTCACCGACCTGACTCACGCAGCCCGCGATTACATCGTCGACGCGGGCCGGGTCAATGTCGTTGCGGGCCATCAATTGGCCGATTACCTGACCCAACAGCTCAACCGGATGAACGCTGCTGAGCGCCCCGCCGGGCCGTCCGTCCTTGGGCGGCTTGCCCTTGGCCATCGGGGACCGGACGGCATCGACGATGACTGCACTACGGGACATCGTGGCTTCTCCTCAATGCTTGTGGCGTCAGGCGTTCTGCGGCTGGCTGATAGCCGCGGTGTCCCAGTAAAACGCCCGGATTTCTCGCACCAGTCCGTCGGAGAATGACCACACCTCCAAAGCGGCGTTGGGAACGGCGTCATCGGAGCCGGGGTTCTTCCACTCGAAGGTGATCCAGGCGACCACGTGGTCGCCGTCGCCGATGGTCCGCACCAGCTCGAGGTTGGTGGCGCCGGCCTGATTACCGGCCTTGGCGATCCCGGTGAACAGCCCGCGCAGTCGTCGGCTTCCCTCTATGCGTCCGCCATGCGGCAGCGAGGGCGGCCACTCGATCGCGGCGTCCTCGGCAAAGTGGGCGTCGATGGCCGCCGCTACCGCGTCAGGATCGGCGCCACTGAGCGCGGCATAGAAATCGGCGACGATCTGGGCGTTCGGGCGCTGCGGCATCGGGGTACCTCTACTGTCCGGGATAGGGGAGTATTTTAGAACCTTAGCGTCTCATTAAGAGCTGGGCAACGGTGGTCCCGCCGAGCCGCCGGCGATCATCGTGCCCTGGCTGGTGGCGCAACGGTTGCCGTTCCGGTCTTCCACAACCACTTCGACGAACTTGGTTCGCTTGCCGCCGCCCAACGCGGTCGCGCGAAAAGTCAACGGAGCCCGGGCGGGCAGGTGGAACTGAATGTGTAAGGAACCGGTGGCCGGCAACAGCCCCTCTGCGCTCATCCGCATGGTGATCGCGCCCATGATCTGGTCGGCCGCCGCGACCACGGTGCCGCCGTTCACTGCCCCGTTGGGGTTGGGGGTCAGCGTCGACCGTTCCATGCGAAAGACCGCCGAACTGGCGTTGAACTCCACGCACACGAGTCCGAGGTCCCGGCAGTACGGCAGTGAGTTGGCCCACGCCAGCCAGTCCACCGTCTCGCCCGGCGCTGGGTACCACCACGCCGTTTGGGGCGCGGTGCGGTCTTGGGACATCGTCAGCTCCAATTTGCTCGATTTTCTTTTCGCAATGTAAACGATCGTTCTGCCAGGATAATCGCTCCTTGGACCGATGTGACCATTGACACAAATGCCTCGAATCGGCAATTATGAGACGTTGAACCTTAAAAATTGGGCCCGTCGGCAGAACGTCCGTTCGGGAGGAGACTGGAGACAAGGACAGTAACGGCATGGGACTCGTCGACAACAAGGTCGCCTTCATCTCCGGGGTAGCGCGGGGGCAAGGCCGTTCGCACGCGGTGCGGCTCGCCGAGGAAGGTGCCGACATCATCGGCTTCGACATCTGCGCGAACGACGACGCGGTGGAGTACCCGCTTGCCACCCAAGACGATCTCGACGAGACGGCCAAGCTGATCGAGAAGTTCGGCCGCAAGGCGCTGCTGTCCGTCGCCGACGTTCGTGACCACGAGGCGGTCAAACGCATCGTCGACGACGGCGTGGCCGAATTGGGGCGATTGGACATCGTCTTGGCGAACGCCGGGGTGATGGCCATCACCGGGCAACAACGCCTGCAGCGCGAGGCCTTCCTGGCCGGCATCGACATCATGCTCGTCGGCGTCTTCAACACGGTGATACCTGCCATCCCGCACCTGCGGGCCGGCGGGCGCGGCGGGTCGATAGTGATCACCAGCTCCACCGCGGGCTTGGTCGGCGGACTTGGGGACGGCTCGCCGGGCGTGCTGGGTTACACCGCCTCCAAGCACGCGGTAGTCGGCCTGATGCGTTCGTGGGCCAATGTGCTTGCACCAGAGAACATTCGGGTGAATACAATCCACCCGACCGGGGTCAACTCCCCGATGATCGCCAATGAAGCCTTCGGGCGGTACGTGCAGGAGTTCCCGTTGATCGCGCAGAACCTGCAAAATCCGCTGCCGGTACCGAACGGATTGCTTGAGCCGCAAGACGTGACGGACTCGATCATGCACCTGGTCTCGGACGCGGGCCGCTACATCACTGGCACCACGTACGTGATGGATGCCGGGTTCACCAACAACCGCTGACCGTCGGAGTCGCTCTTGAACAAGGCCAAGGAAGGGGCTAAAGATGACCCAGACCGCTGAAAAGCTAGACCATCCGGGGCGGGAAAACGCGCCTCGAGCAGTCGACGCGGCGCCCCGCACGTCGGCGCCGGTGAAATGGTGGGCGGCCGTCGGCGCCGTCTACCTGGTATTCATGGTGGCTGTGCTGACCAACTGGGTCCTCGGCCCGTTGTTCAAGACCGTGCCGGTGGGTCCGACACCGGTTCCGACCTTTATGAAGGTCGCAGTCGTCTTCTTCGAGGTCATCGCGATTCCGGCAATTTTGGGCTGCTTCTATTTCATGGTCGTCAAGCCTTTGCGACGCGACGGCAAGCTCAGCGTGGACGGGGCGCTGACCATCGCGTTCGCGACGCTGTGGTTCCAGGATCCGCTGTCTGCATACAGCGGCACATGGTTTACCTACAATGCCTGGGCACTCAACTATGGCTCTTGGGTCAATAGCGTTCCCTTTGCGACCGGCAAAGCCGCGCCCGGGGCGATGCTGGTCGAGCCGATCCTGATCGTTCCCGGGGCATACGTGTACTGCTTCGTGGTGGCGATGTTCGCCGGGAGCTGGGTGATGCGCACCGCGCGCAACCGCTGGCCGCAGCTGAGCCCGGTTCAACTCGGCGTCATCTGCGTTGCCGCGATGTTCGCCTTCGACATCGTGTTGGAAGGCGTCATGTTCATGCCGCTGGGGGTGTGGGAGTACCCAGGCGGGCACTTCAACATCTTCCCGAACACTTACCACAAGTTCCCACTGACCGAGATGATCACGGCCGGTTCGGCTTTCGCGTCGGTTGCCATTTTGCGCTTCTTCAAAAACGACCGCGGCGAAACGCTCGCCGACCGCGGTGTCGAGTCGCTAAAGGTCTCGGATCGTCGCAAGAGTCTCTTGCGGGCTTTGGCCATGATCGGTTTTGTCAACATGTTGTTCTTCGGCCTGTACAACGTGGCCAATACATGGACCGCGACGCGGATGGCCGACTGGCCGGCAGACCTGCAGAAGCGCTCGTATCTGACCAATGGTCTGTGCGGTGAGGGCACCGACCAGATGTGCCCGGGGCCGGCCGTTCCCCAGTTCCGCAACAACAACCACGACCCCAACGGGGGGTCGGCGCACCTGGACCCCAACGGCAACCTGGTCGTGCCTCCCAATACCACGCTGCCGAGCGTGGTGCCCTTCGACCGCGGGAAGTAGTGCGAGGCGCGATATTTCCTCAATCACCAGATTCGCTGTCCTGGCATCCGCGATCGCTTCACGGCCGTTGACCGTCGAAGCAACGCATACCGAACCTACCCACACGGACGGGCGTACGGTGTTCGTCGCCGCGGGCCTAGATGCGGCGGATGTGTGTGACGCGGTCGCGGTGCAGGCTGCACTGCTGGCCGGCGGCGCGCTGCGCAAAGACCTCATGGTGCGGCTTGCGCGGCATCGCCCCGCGGTGGCGCAGCGCTACCTCGCTCTGGAACTGGGCCGTGTTGCCGAGCAACTGGATCGCGTGCTGCCGGCGCGAACTATGCGCCGCATCAAATCGACTGGGTTAGGCCTGGTCTCGGGCACCAGCGAAGAGTCGCTCAATCGTGCGCTAGGCCGCGAGCGCATCGCGTCGCTACCGGCATGGGCCGGTGCGTTGAAGCCGACCCGACTGTGGCGGGTGAGCGAGGAGGACCTGCGGGCCTCGCCCACCGATCGCGACCTGATGCGTCTCGGCCAGCTCGAACAGGAAGACCCCCAACAGGACGATGGAGCCGACGACGAGGGCGATGAAAGCAAGATCGTCAATCTGTTGTCGGCTCCGGGAATGCCCAATCCGCTCGGGGACGCGCTCCAGAAGCTCCTCGGGATGGGTCGCAGTGGTCGCGACAAGAACGAAGGGTCTGCCGAAATCCCGGTGGGGAAGCAACGGTTCGGACCCGTCGGACGAAACGCCAGGAAGGGCTCACTGGGCCGGCTACTGTCAGCGGTGCTTGAACCGGCTCCGGTTGGCGGCACGCGTTACCCGGAGTGGGACTGTCACAAGGGTGCCTATCGCTTCGATTGGTGCGCGGTCGCCGAATACGATCCGGCGGACATCGAGTCCGCATCCGACAAGGACGCCGCAAGACCTTTCCTGCAGCGGCCTCTCGCTCGAGTTGGAATTGAGCCGCAACGCCGCCGACGTCAGGAGGAAGGCGATTCGCTGGATCTGTCGGCGCTGCTTGACTACGAAACCGACCGCCGCCACGGCGACGACCCGGATCCGTACATCTACGAGAGCAGTCGGTTGACCATGCGCGACCTTTCGGTCCTCGTTCTGCTGGACTGTTCGGGTTCGACCGCGGAAGACTCCGGCGGTCGGGTGGTGTTCGAGGAGGAACGCCGACTTGCCGGCGACCTCACCGTGGCGCTGGAAAGGCTGGGTGACCGGGTCGGGACATATGGGTTCTACTCGCGCGGCAAGGACGCGGTGCGGTTTCTGAGGGTCAAGAATTTCAACGCAAGGTTCGACATGGCCGCCAAGCGCCGCCTGCAGTCGGTCCAACCGTCCGGGTTCACCCGGATCGGCGCAGCGATCCGCCACGCCACCCATGTCCTGGAATCGCAGGCGCTGGCAAAGAATATGGTGCTGCTGGTGATCGGCGACGGCCTGCCTTACGACGACGGCTACGAGGATCGCTATGCACGCGCCGATGCGCGGCAGGCGATAAAGGAAGCGGTGCTGCAGGGGATCGGCGTAGCCGGAATCGGCATCCGGTCATCGACTGAACCAGAGGTTCTCGAGGACGTGTGGTCGGACGCGTCGTTTAGGGTGATCGGACAAAGCGGCGATATTCAGCGGCACTTGCGCGGCCTGTTGCTCAATGCGCTGAGCGTGACCCGCAGCAACGGGCGGCGACGCGAGCTGCTGTCCGAAGAACACCATGGATACCTGCGGTCGCTGCACGCGGCCAGGCGCGGCGCAATGAACACCTATGCTTGAACCTGTGAGGTGGGGATGAGCGAATTGACAATGGATCAGCGGGATTTGATGCGTGACAGTGACCAGAACAAGCACCGGTACATCCCCGTCGGTGATGAAGTCGACGTGTTCACCGCGGCCTGGCGGTCGGGTCTTCCGGTCATGTTGAAGGGGCCGACGGGTTGCGGTAAGACTCGGCTGGTTGAGCACATGGCGGACCAGTTCGGGGTGCCGCTGTTCACAGTATGTTGTCACGAGGACATGACGTCGTCGGATCTGTTGGGCCGGTTCGTGCTGCGCGATTCGCAAACCGAGTGGGTGGACGGTCCCTTGACGCGGGCGGTGCGCCAAGGCGGTATTTGTTACCTCGACGAAGTCGTTGAAGCCCGCCAAGACGCGATCGTCGCGGTGCATTCGCTCGCTGATCACCGCCGCGAATTGAACATCGAACGTCTCGGCGGGGTCAAGCTGCAAGCGGCAGAGGGCTTTCAGCTCGTCGTGTCGTACAACCCCGGTTATCAGAGCGTCCTCAAGGACCTCAAGATGTCGACGCGCCAGCGCCTGGTCGGCATCGATCTGGGATTCCCGCCGCCGGATGTCGAGAGGAAGATCCTGCAGCAGGAAAGCGGGCTTGACTCCGACGTGCTCGACGACATCATCCGGCTGGGTCAAGCAATTCGACGTCTCGATGACGCCGCGCTGCGCGAAACCGCTTCCACCCGTGCGCTCGTCGCGACCGCTACCCTTGTCCGTGCGGGTTTGCGCCCGCGCGCGGCGGCGGTGTCGGCGATCGCCAGTCCGCTGACCGACGACGCGGAAACGTGCGAGCGGTTGACGGTGCTGATCGAGTCGTATCTCTGATCTCTATATGTCAGGACGCGGCGCTCGCCGCGCGGACATAGCGTGCGGCGCGCCGTGGCGGCACGCCGGCCATTCGCAGCAGGATCTCCGCGCACGTCAGATCGGCTCGGTCGCCGAGTCGCCCGTCCAGGATGCCGTGGATAACCTCGAAGGCCGCCGCCATGGACATCGTCAGCGTGGTCTCAAAGTCATCGATGGCGAAAACGCCTTCGGCCACGCCGCGCTCGAGCAATGCCCCCGCCTGGGGGCGGATGATGCGCTCGAAGCGCGCTTCGGCTTGGCTCAGGTTCACCAGTAGCCGGGCCAGATCGGGTTCTTGATAGGCAATTCGGACGATTGCCAGCGTCGACGCGACGTGCGCCTCCGCCGGGTCGGCGAACGCTGGGGAGTCGGCGATCGAGTTCGCCAAGCCGACGATGGTCTCGGCGACGACGGCCTCGACGATGTCGTCTTTTGTCTTGAACTGGTTGTAGAAAGTGCCGAACGCGACGTCGGCGCGTTGGGTTACGTCGTTGACCCGCAGGCCGTCCAGCCCGCGTTCAGCGATGATCTCGCGCGCGGCCCTGATCAGGTCCGCCCTTGTCTTGGCCTGCCTGCGCGCCGTGCGGGACATGCCGGTCGCCGCTTCGGTCGTCGTCACCACTCCAGTCTAGATCTGATTAATAAATCATTCTTGAGTAATAGATCATAAATCGGTACCGTGGAGCGGTGACCTTCGAGGGACGGACCGCGATCGTGGGTGCGGGCATCGCGGGCCTGGGCGCCGCGCGACGAATCCAGCAGGCGGGTGGCACACCGGTGGTGTTCGAGGCCGGGGACCGAGTTGGAGGTCGCATCAAGACAATTCGGCGTGGCGATTTCGTCTTCGACGTCGGGGCGTTCATCTATCTCGGCAGCTATGCCGAGTCCACACAGGAGATGCGTGACGTCGGGCTCGGTCCACAGATGCACAAGTTCGACGCGTTCGGGGCGATGCCTCGCGGCGGAGAGCTCAACTTCCTCGACCTGAGCAAACCGCTGAGCCTGCTGGGGACCCATTACCTGTCCGGGCGCGCCAAGCTGAAGCTCGCCAAGCTGCTGTTCTTCCTCGCCAGGCACTGGAAAGACCTGAACTACACCGACGCGTCCGGCGTCGCGGCGATCGACACCGACACGGTCAGCACGTACAGCCGGCGCGAACTCAGCGAGGAACTCCTCGATTACGTTACCGCCGTGGTGGTCCGGGGCCCGTGGCTGTCCGACCCGTCATACGCGTCGGTCGGGCAGCTGCTGTGGACGCTGAAGAATTTCTTCAAGCCCTACTTCTATGGCCTCGACGACGGCATGGATGCGCTGCCGCGAGCGATGGCGGCACAGCTGGCCGAAGTGCGGCTGGCCACGCCCGTCACCAACGTCACCGATGCCGGCGACCGAGTCGAGGTGACGTTCGCCGAAAACGGCCGGCAGCGGACCGAGGAATTCGCCAACGCGGTCATCACCACCACGACCGGGACCGCGCTGGAGATCTACCCGCAGATCTCCGGGTTCGCGCGTGAGTACTACGAGAACACCGACTACATCTGCAGCGTCAACTGCCATATCGCGCTGTCGGAGCGGCCGGCGAATCCCGCGACCTACATCATGTGTTCGCCGCGTGAGCAGCCTGACCTGTGCGGTGTGATCGTGGACCACCTCAAGGCCAACAACCGCTGCCCACCGGGCAACGGCATGCTGACGACGTTCTGCCGCCACGAATGGTGCCTGGACAACCTGGAAAGCCCCGACGACAAGGTCATCGACAGCGTCCTACGTTTTATCGCACCGTATTACGGCGACTTGAGTTCGCAGATAGTCGATTACGAGATCGGTCGCTGGCGCGACGTCGTGCCGATCATGCGCCAGGGACGATTTCGTGCCGTGGACCGCTTCATGCGCGAGACCGATCCCACTGCGCGCGTCCAGCTCGCCGGTGACATCGGGCCGATCCCGGGCGTCAACGGCGCCTTGGTATCCGGTCAAGCCGCCGGTGATCGGATCATTGACCAGCTCTCCGCAACCCGAGGGGTACGAGTATGAGCGCCATCCTTCCAGTCAGCCAGGACGCACGGCCGCAGGTGCGCGCCGGAGCGGATGACGCGGTGCCGCCCTCCTGGCGCCCCGTGCTCGCATGGGCGGCCGCCGGGGCGGTGCTGCTCGTCTTCGAAATCGTGGTGCTGGCGCGATGGGTGTTCGGGCCCAACTTCAAATCCACCCCGCCCGGGCCCGATCAGATCTCGGCGGCCAACCAGATCCTGTTCACCGTGGTGCAGATCGCGGTGCCGCTGGCCGCCGTCGCCGCGTTGTACTTCTGGGTCGCCCGACCGTGGTGGCGGGAACGACACGTGACTACCGACGGCATGCTGACGGTGAGCGCGGGCATGATCTTCTTCTGGGACATGTCGATGAACTACACGTCGGTTTCGCTGCTGTACAACTCGCATCTCGTCAACCGCGGGGCGTGGGCGAACGGATCGTGGCCGGGGTGGATCAGCCCGAACGCGAACTATCTGCCGGAATCGCTGTTCATCACCATCCCCGGGTACGTCGCGTTGGTGTTCTCGCAAGTCGTCCTCGTGCTGTGGATCCTGCGCAAGATCAAGGCACGCAGGCCGCAGCTCGGTACGACCGGATCCGTGGTGTTCATCTTCTTCGGCCTGATCGTGGTGGACACGATCATCGAAACCCTGTTGTTGCGCACCGGAATATATGCGTATCCCGGCGCGATTCGGGCGATCACGCTGTTCGCCGGCCACACCTACCAGGTGCCCTTGTCGGAGACCGTGCTGTTCGGCGGCGTCGCACTCGGCGCGATCGCGTGCCTGAGTCACTTCCGCGACGACAGGGGTTACACCGTTGTCGAACGCGGCCTCGACAAGATCCGCGTGGGCGCGAAATCCAAACAGCTGATCAAGTTTCTCGCCCTCTTCGGCGGCGTGCACCTGGCATTTCTGGTGCTGTACATGGTTCCGCAGCAATGGTTTGCGGTGCATTCCGATCCGTTCCCATCCGGGTACAAGTCCTACATGATCAATGACATGTGTGCCTCGGGCAGCGACGGCAGAACCTGCCCGGGACCCGGCGTGCCGATGCCCAGGGCGCCATGGCGACCCTAGACCGCGATCTGGTAGTCGATCGCCAAGTCGCCCAACGCAACACAGCGACCCTGTGGGTTATCCACGGCGGCCTGTGGTTGGCGCTGATCTGCTATTGCTGGACGGCTTGGGTGGTGAGCGGCGACTTCAAGACGAACGCGCTCGGACGCGGTCAGGAGCCCGGCTGGTACGTGGCGTTGATGCGCGGCTGGGAAGTCTTCGCGCTCGTCGTCACCGTTGTCATCCTGTGGTTCTTCGTGATCCGGCCGAAGCTTCGGACTGGCCGACTGTCGTTTGACGGATTGTTCGTCCTCGGATGCGGGTTGATGTTCTTCCAGGAGCCGTGGATCAACTGGACGAGCTATCAGTTCCTCTACAGCACTACCTCGATCAATTTCGGCAGCTGGCTGGGCCACATCCCGGGGTGGAGCTCGCCGAACGCTGCGTTGATACCGGTCTCATTATGGGCGGGCACTGCCTACTTCTGGCTGGTTGCGATCCCCGCGATGGCTGGCTCGCGATTCATGGGCTGGCTGACTCGGCGCGACCCGGGCATCAGCAAGCTGCGCTTGATTGCGTTGACATACCTGGCGTTCTGCGCGTTCGATCTGGTGCTGGAAGCCTTCATCACGAGAACCAACCTGTTCAGCTACGGAAGCGTCATCCCGCAGCTGAGCCTTTTCGCCGGAACGGATCACCAATTTCCGGTGTACGAGACGATCAGTTGGGCCGGCACGTACGTGTTCTTGTCCAGCTTCCACTTCTTCCGTGACGATCACGGCCGTTCGCTACCTGAACGCGGAATCGACGCCTTTCGGGTCGGTGGTGACGGGCTGAAGACCTTCTTTCGCTTCCTCGCGATCGCTGGCATGTGTCAGTTGTCGATCCTGCTGACCTACAACATCCCGTACCAGCTGTATGCGCTGCACTCGGACATGTCCAGCGTGTACCTGCACCAACCGTGGCGGCTCGGGGGTGTGTGCGGGCCCAACACCAACTACGACTGCCCGGGGCCGGGTGTTCCCATCCCTCGTCGGGACAGCACCACCAACCGAGTTGACCGGCACTAGAATTCGATCCACCGACGCGGCGCTGGTGTGGGTACTTGATGTTGATCTTGTTCAGTCGTGGTTTCGCGATGTTGGTCAGAGACGGTCGGGATGCCACACATGAAACCACAAGCAATCGCCACAAAAGGAGTACGCACAGTGAACGAATCGGTGGTTCGAAGGACTAATCTCGTCGGCGCGTGGTGCGGTATCGCCTACATCGTGTCGTTGTTCGTAGGGTGGTGGTTCGTCGGCGGATTCTTCCCGTTGCACAGGCCGTCGGCCAGCGCCGAGGAGATCGCCGGTTTCTTTCACCATGATGTGGTCAGCATCCGCCTCGGCATGGTCATCGTGATGTGGGGAGCGGCGACATTCATCCCGTTCACCTCGACGATCGCCGACTATGTCGCCAGGTTCGAAGGCCGCAACGGACCACTGACCCGTACCATGACGATGGCCGGCTACTCCAACGCCATGTTGACCTTCTATCCGCCGCTGTGGTGGATCGCGCTACTACGTGGCGCGCCGACGAGCGCTCGGCAGATACCACCCGGTTGCTCAACGATATCGCCTGGCTTCAGTTCATCGGCGGCCTGGCGCTGATCATGCCGATGTTCGTCGTGCTGACAGTCGTGGTCTTCAACGACCACAGTGAAAACCCCGTATTTCCACGCTGGGTCGGCTATCAGAGCGTTATGACGTTCATACTTTTCCTGCCGGATCAGTTGCTGTTCTTCTTCAAAACCGGGCCCTTCGCCTGGAACGGCGTGCTCGGGTTCTGGATACCGTTGGCGGTGTTCTGCGCATGGTTCATTTCGGTCTTCTACTACATTCGGCGCTCGGTGCTGGCAGAGATGCGCACGGCCGAACAACGCATTCCTCAACCAGCCGGGTGAGTGCCTGCGGTCGGCGCGGTGAACGCCCGCCCCTCGACGAACTTTGAGATGATTCCATCTCATAAATCGTGGATGTCATCCGCAGGGTTTGGTAGCGTGCGCCTATGTATGACCCGCAGACTGTGCTGAAGGTTGTCGACACGCATACCGTCGGGGTGCTCGCGCTGGCCGGTATCACCATCGTCGGTATGGCCATCTGGTTCCAACAGGCGTTCGTTGTGGCGCGGCGAGATCGCGCCTATGCGTTCCCGATCTTCTGCACTGCCTTCTGGTTCGCCCACGACACGTCCTACGTGGCCCGCTTCAACGAGTGGTTTGGCACCTACGATCACTGGTTCCTTAAACTCTTTTGGTTCGCCCTGGTCGTCACGTCACTGACCGAGATGGTCTATATCGGCCAGACGATACGATTCGGAGCCCGCGAGTACCCCCGGCTCTCGCAGCGGGCGTACTCGTGGCTGGTGATCGGGGCGGTGGTGTCGGGAGTGATCATCTGGACGATGGTCAAGGCCGCCCTCAACGACAGCCTTTATCTCATCGCGTTCGGCCTGACCGTGGCGGTCTATCCGCCGTTCGCGTTCGCCCTGACGCTGCGCCGCCAGTCGCTGCGCGGGCAGTCCGCATTGATGTGGCTGGGCTTCATCGTGCTGGCAGCGGGCTGGTTCAGCTTGACCACCATCTACTTCGGCCCGACGTTCCAGAGCTGGCAGTGGATCACCCTCGGGGTGTTCTCGGTGCTCGGTGGTCTCGCCGGTGCCTGGTTGGTGGCCTCCGGCGAGCGATACGGGATCGTCGGCGCGCGAACCGGGACCGACGATCCGCAGCTCGTGACCGCGCCGACCGCGGGCTGAGTCGACCCTGGGCAACTATGTCCTGGTGTTCGACAGCTCCTTGCGCAGCGCCGCCACCTCAGCCGCGAGGGCCTCGATCGTGAGCGCCCCGGACGGCGGCGTCAGTTCAGCCGGTGCCTCGGCGATCGCCCGCTCCTGCTGCCCGATGGCCTTGAGCACCAGGAAGGTGTTCACGATGAACCAGATGCAGAAGACCACGACCGGCAGGTAAAACGCGATCAGCCCGTTCCACGCCAAGGGACCGGACTTGAAGAACACGTTGAACGCGCCCGGCACGAAGAGCAGCGCGCACCACAGGTTCAAATAGCCCGCCCAGCGCGGGAACACCGGCGTCGGTGCGACGTCGCCGAGTATCGCGATGCCGATCACCGCCGCCTGCAGGACGGTCATGGCCGTCAACCCGACAAACGGCAGCCATGCGAGGTCATTGAGAAGCTGCACCGACTCGGCCGAACGGTCCGCGCGAAACGTCGCTGTGAGCCAGAAGAACACCGGGAACTCGAACGTGAGGACCAGCAGAGCGGCGAGCGAGATCTGGCAGATCGCCAACACCGCCTGCGGTCCCTCCATGCGTCGCATCTGGACGCTGATCGCCGCCGCCCACGGAACGATCAGTGCCGCCCCGAACGCGGTTAAGATAAGGCCGATCCGGATGCGGTTGGGGTCAGCGCTGAAGATGGCGGCGATCTGGCCGGCGTCCTTCTGCGGCGAGTGCGGTGGAATGAACCCGGCTATCACCCAGAAGCCCAGCAGGAGCATCACCACGAACGCGACGCCACTCCACGCGCAGACTTTGTTGGCGGTGAGATTCATTGCAACTCCCTAGACTTCGTGCCACGGCAGCACCGATACCAATTGTTCCAAGTTTCACGCGCTCGATTTCGACTGACCCGCCGGCTCGGTCGGCGAGTTTCGTCTCGGTGCGCCACTCTCGTGGCCGGAGCGTCCGTCGAGGTTCTGGAAGATGTGGCCCTGCCCGATCTGCATCAGACGGAACGAACGTTCGCGGCGGTCACTACCGTTGTAAGTCTGGAAATCCAGCAGGTAACCCCAGAGGAATAATCGATCGTTTCCACATTCTGAACCGTACTTCGTTTCGCGCTTGTACGATCGCGAAATGACCGACCTGGTGAGAACCGTGGGCACGACGCTGTGAACGGGGCCGGTGCGAACGCCGGTGTCCAGCGGCTGTTCGCCTGGAGCGGCGTTGCGATGCTGATCATCTTCCTGGTCGGTTTCTGGCCAGTCGCGGGCTTCGTCCCGCCGTCGCGGCCGCAGGACAGCGTTGCCGACGTCGCGGAGTTCTACCGCGCCAACACCTTTAGGATCAGGCTCGGTCTGTGGTTGACCATGCTCGCGGCCCCGCTGTGTGCGACGTTCTTCGTCGGCCTCTCGATCCAGCTCCGCCGAATCGAAGGCAGGCATTCGCCGATCGCCTACGCGCAGATGATCCTGGGCGGCCTGTTCGTTCTCGAGTTCATCTTTCCGCTGATGATCTGGCAGGCCGCCGCGTACCGCCCCGAGTTGGATCCCGTCATGACGTATCGACTTCATGATCTGGGTTGGCTGCTGTTCGTGGGTGTGGTCTCCACCGCCGTCGTCCAGGCCATCCTCATCGCGCTGGCCATCCTGCGCGACGCACCTGAGGATCCGATCTTGCCGCGCTGGATCGGCTACGCGTGTCTGTGGTGTGCGATCGCGTTCATGCCCCCCGGGCTGATCGTGTTCTTCAAGAGTGGAATGCTCGCCTGGAACGGCATGATCGCCTGGTGGGTGCTGCTTGCCAGCTTCGCGTTCTGGATCCTGGTCCTGGCCTACGGCCTGCTCCGCCACGCGATCCCGCACCAGCTGCGTCATGAAAACGCTGCCGCCTGACGATCTATCAGGCGCGCTGCGCGTTCTCCCGAGCACAGTGCCGAGTTGGTGGTGGACCCCCCGACGTAGTCGCCGGCGATCTGGATGCGTGAACGCGGGTCGTAGCTGCGATGGAAGCGGCGCAAGGCGGTGTAGGTGCCGGGTTTGGTGACCAGGACGCCGGGTTTGAACCGGTGCACCCGCGTCCATTCCACATCGGACTCGACGGCCGGGTACAACTTCGAGACACCGGCCACCGCATCTCGTCCGACCTGAGCGTCATCGGCATGCCACTGCCGCGTGACCCAGTTGGGGTCCCAGTAGGTGTTGAGCAGCCCTTTGCCCGCGGGCGCCCGCCCGGGTGCTTTGTTGTGGTCGAACGTCATCGTGCACAGGTCCGGGTGCTCGCTGCGGGGCAGGCTGACCACCGCGGCGGATTCGT
The DNA here is from genome assembly GCA_963715905.1 of uncultured Actinomycetota bacterium. Classification (GTDB taxonomy): domain Bacteria; phylum Actinomycetota; class Actinomycetes; order Mycobacteriales; family Mycobacteriaceae; genus Mycobacterium. The sequence continues at coordinate 111,515 of CAVQSX010000003.1, read as the reverse complement.
CCGGCGGCCGCGCCAGCGCGATCTGCACCGACATCAGATCGGCGTAGCTCAGCGAGCGGATCAATTCGCGCGCTTGCGCGGGTAGGCCGGCGTGCACGTCGAGCATCTGGTGCGCGCTCAGCGCGATCACACACGCGTCGGCGTCCTCGGTGACCTCCGGCTCGTCGTCTAGGCGCCAACTCACGCGTACGCCCCGCCCGCTCTCCTCAACGTTGGTGACCTCAGTACGCAGCTGCACATCGAGCCGCTCGGCGATGGTCGTGCAGAGGAACCCCATTCCTTCGTCGAAGTTCGTCAATGAGCTGCCGAAGAACCGCTTGATCGCGAAGAACAGGTCGACGACGGAGACATCCTCGATGTTGTTCAAGAAGATGGTGCGGGTTAAGGGTTCGGCCAGGTATTCGACCAGCTCCGGCTCAGCCGTCGACGACCGTAGTGGGCGATGGTCTCATCGCCGAAGTCTGCGGCGCGGCTGAGGTCGTACCAGTCGAGCCTGTCACCGACGCGCCGGGTATCGATGAGCAGCTTAGGGGCAACAAGCTTCGCCCGAGTCGAGAGCAGCCGGGTGCGCAGCGGGTCAAGCCGCGATGTGCTGCGCATCCGGTGGACGGTGCCGTCGCGGACAAATCCCATCACGTCCGACGTGCACCGAAAGTGGCTGCCGATGCCGACATCGTTGGCGAGTTCCACCATTTGGGTGTACTTGGTAGACATGCCCGACGCACCCACGTCGAGGCGGAAGCCGCGATGCTCGATCGTCGCCATCCGACCGCCGACGTAGGACGCCGCGTCGAGCACCCGGACCTGATAGCCGGCGCGGTGCAGCCGCCATCCCGCGCTCATCCCGGCGATGCCGCCGCCGACGACGATGACTTTCACATCGGCTCTTGGGCCATGACACTGCGCCCGGCGCGGGCCAGGATTTCGACGGTGCCTGCGGTCCCGTCGACGCGGACCCGGTCACCGGTAGCCAGGCGTCGGGTGGCGTCGTGGGTGTTGACGATGCAGGGGATTTCGAGTTCGCGGGCCACCACCGCGGCATGGCTGAGCATTCCGCCCAAGTCGACGACGAGTGCTGCCGAGACGAACATGATCGAGCTCCAACTCGGGTCGGTGGTGGGGGCGACGAGGATCTCGCCGGGCTCGACGTCGGCAAAGCCGGGGTCCTCCACCACCCGGACCAGGCCTTCGACCACACCGGCGCTGGCGCCGGTGCCCTGGATCGGGGAGTCGTCGGTGACCAGGTCTGCGCGGGTGGACAGGTCGTAGGTGTCGGGCATTCCCGCCCAGGTCGTTTCGGCGAAACCGATGCGCTCGTAGAGTGCCCGGCGTGCCCGGCGTGCGGCGACGAGGTCTTTGACATCGCTGGGCAGCGGGTGGGTCAGTTCGGCGTCGGTGAGGTAGAAGACGTCGTCGCGATCGTTGAGGAGTCCCTCGGCGACGAAGTGGTCGCCGGCCCGGCGGGCCGCCATCCGGGTGATGTCGATGGTCTGCAGAAATGCGCGTTTGCCACGGCCGCGGTCGGGAATGCGTTCACGGGCGAGTTTCATCACGAACCGTGCTGCGGGACGGCGTGCGGCGGGCAGCGCGGCCAGCACCTCGCAAGTCATCTCGACGCGCCGGCGTTCCTTTTCACGTTCGGCGATCGCCGGGTCTTCGCTGTCGGGCACGTCGCGGTAGTGATTGATGATGCTTTTCAGCGGGGTGGGATCCTCGCGCCAGACCATCCCGGAGACCTCGCCCTCTCGCGGCCCGTGGAATCCGTGATTACCCACGACCTGATCGAGGCTGAGCTCGCCGCGCGAAGCTTTCCAAATGTCGCCGACCACAGCCATTTCCGCGCCCCCGGTGCCGCTGAGGACCGCGAGGTCCCCGACGCCGGCGCTGGTGATCAGCCGTTCGAGCATGTCGAATATCGGCTGGAAGCTGCCGAACATCGCCAGCACATGGGTGTCCATCGCGGCCTGGAAGCACACCAGTGACTCCGCGACCGTGGCCAGCGCCGCGGGCTTGTCCATCGCCGGGATTGCGGCGACTTTGGTTCGCCACCACCGGTCGGTCTTCGCGCAGACCGCCAGCAGTCGACGCTGGATGGTCAACGAGACGTGGGCCATCCGGGCCGCGATGAAGGGGTATCGGCGCACCGTCGGCGCGTATCGCATGCCCGGCGGTGCCTGCCCGAACAGGTTCGCCAAGGTGTCTTCACCGCTGACCCCGGGCATCCGGTCACCGATCATGGTCATGAACTCGAGCCGGACCGCGATCTTGCCGTAGAAGGCGCGGATCACCCAGTCCGCGGGATCTAGATCGGCGTCGCGCTCGCGCCTGGAGATCACCCCGATGTAGACGCGACGCGCTGGGCTGTCGTTCGGGCGCGAAAACCCCAGTGCGCCATGCCTAAAGGCGTGATGATCCCTGGCACGGCCTCGCCGAGGTTCGTCGTGGTCCAGTGGTGGGTGACGCGATCGGAGCTGTGGGTGGGGTCCCACGGTTCCTTGACCGGGATGATAATCGCACCAACCCCGACATGGTCAGACAACATCTTGAGGGCGTGCGCGTACGCCTCGTTGTGCATGGTCTGCACGGTGCTGAACGCGACCCAGCAAGAGGGTCGCGCCAGCGGAACACGCTGTCGAACGCGGCGATGTTGGGCCACATCATCAGCGGCGAAAGCGCGATCGCCTCACCCGAGAATGCATAGCTCTCACCTGCTTCGTCGGTGGCCTCGATCTGCATCGCCAGCGGCGCGAACAGCAGCGGGTGTGTTCTGGTCACAGTGCGCCGCACGTGGTCGACGCGGCGGATCTGCCCGTCCCGCACGACCCAGGCGAAATGGTGGTTCGGCGTCCCCGCGGGCAACTCGTACACCCCGGCCCAGTCCGGGTCGGTATCGAGCACCTCCATCCCGACCTGGTTGAACATCAGGTCGTCACCGAGATGGATCGGTGTCCAGAGATGGGCGGATGCATATTGGCATCACGGCTCTCGAGGCGGACTTGCCGCCACGAATGATCACGCGGTAGAAACTGTCCACCTCATACTGCTCGCCATGCAGGGTGAGCGTGCCGGTGCAGTGCATGAATTGCTCACTGCCGCTGGGGTTCTGCGACCGATGTAGCTCTTCACCGGGGATCACGTGGCCCCGTGCCAGCAGTGGCGTCACCGCGGTCGCGTGACGTCAAACGATGTCTGCCCATCGGTGCTGCGGTACTGCAGCACCGCGCGACGGCCGGGCTCGACGAAATCGAAGGTCAGCCGATTGGCCGTGGTGATCCGGCCGCCGTCGATATCCGGCCAGGGCATCGTGATTTCGTAGTCGTGGAACAGCGCGTCGGTGGTGGCCAGGTTCTCGAGGCCCTGGAAAGCCAGCACCCCGCCCTGGCACAGCGGGAAGTACGGCATGTAGCGGATGTAGAGGAAAACACGATCTCGGCCTCGGGAACGCAGAAACCGAAGTAGTGGGTGTGCACAGTGTGCGGATCCCACACCTGGCCCTCGCCGGGCAGTGGAATGACAGATCCGTCTCAGCGGGTTGCGTATCGACGCTCATCGCGCCGATCCTGTTCTTAGGGTCGTTTTCAGGGGCCCGCCAACCACGGTGGGCGGCCCGCCGACCTCGGTGGTGAGCCGGTCCAGCTTGGCGTCCAGGGCCGCGACCCGCGCGGCCAGTTCGGCGGTGTCGAGCGGGTCGTCGTCGGGTTCGGCCTCCTGCGCGTCGACGGCCCGGCCGGTCATGATCGTGACCACCACCACCCAGATCGCGAAGACACTGAACACCAGGTAGAAGGAAACGATGCCGTTCCAGGCCAACGGCCCGGCCTTGAAAAAGAAGATCAGATCGGCCGGCACCCAGATCAGACCGCACCAAATGTTGAAGAAGGCAAACCAGCGCGGGTAGACCGGGGTCGTGCGCTTGTCGGTGAGAATCACGTAGGCGAACGCGAAGACCTGCACTATCGCCGTCGATACGATCCCCAGAAATGTCAGCCAGGCGAGATCATTGAACTTGCGCACCAGCTCCGCAGAGTCGCCAGGCCGGAATGCTGTCACCGCCCAGAACATCAGCGGATAAACGAACTCGATGATGAACGCCGCTGAGGCTGCGATCCACAGATAGGTAACTGGTGAGTGACGGCCTTCGATCCTCTTGATCTGGGTGATGATCGTGGCCAGCCACCACAAGAAGATCGCCGACGAAAACAGGCAGACCAGCATGCCCAACCGGATCCGCAGGGTGTTGTCCGCGAAGCGATGCTGGATCTCCAGCGCGCCGGCGGCCGGGCTCGGCGGCGGAATGAAACCCGCGAGGACGACGAACCCGAGCGTGAATAGGACCAGGAAAACCCACCCGCAGTAGACCCCGATCCGCTGCGACCTGATGTTCTTCGGATGCATTGCCGTCTCCGTCGTCGGTGCTGTGAATCCAACCTTGGTCGCCAGCTAACGTGAACGTACGTTACCAGAAAGCTATGGCATTGTGTTCATGATCTTTTGATTGCTGTACATGAGGTGAACTGGTCTCATGCGTCCAATATTGAGAACGATCGGTCCGATCGATCCGATCCTCAACAGGCGTCCGAAATCGCGCGGCTGAGCTCTGCGTAGAAATGTGCCCTGACCGGAAAGGCAAGGTCGACGTAAGCCACGTCTGGCTCGGGGCGGGTCAGCATGGCCTGTCGGGCCGTCTCGCATACCAGCAGGTAGTTGTAGCCCGAGAAGACTTTAAAGTAGGAGAGGCGACCGCTGGAACATCGTGTCCGCCCGCGTCGGTATACCACCGCATGAACAGGTCCCAGTCGACGATCGCGGACGCCATGGCGTGGACCTGTGAGAGATCTTTTGCGGGACTGCCCAGGTGGGCCATTTCCCAGTCCAGTAGGGCCGAGATATGTGCTCGATCGAAAAGGATGTTGTGCAACCCGATGTCGCCGTGCAGCAGACATGGTGTTGTGTCGTCAGGTGGCATGTTGCGCCGCAGCCAGTGCTCGACTTCCACCAGGGCGGGGGACAACTCGAGGTCATGAGCAGCGCGATAACGGCCCCATCGATCCAAGTAGCTTGCCGTCGCTGCGGACTGCGAAACGGGCGCCATCGGCAAACCGAACGCGGGTAGCAGAGCCTCGGCAGCCGTCTGCCACCCCAACGTATGCAATCGGGCCAGGAGTTGTGCCAGGGCTTGCAAATGCTCCTCGGTCACCCCCGAGCCGCCGACCGATGTGCCGAGCCCCGCTCCGCGCACGCGCCGCACGACGAGGTACGGCTCTCCGAAGACGCGGCCGTGCGGATCGACCCACAACGGCTCCGCAACCGGCAGTCCGGCGTCGTGCAGGTGGCAAAGCAGGGGATATTCCTCCAGAACAGTCAGGCCGGCTTCCTCGAGCAGGCCGCGCGATCGCTGGCGGCGCAGGATCAGGTGTTGGGTGTCCCCGCCCTTCACCACCTCGAGAGCAATGGTCTCGCGCGAGAAGCCTCCCGGGAGTCGGGTCAGGCTGACGATCCGCGTATCCCCGGTGCCAGGCAGGTGCGCATCCAGGTCCTGCACCAAGAGCGTGACGTCAAGGTCTGCCTCGTCATGAACGTCGACCGGTGGGGCGAGGCAGGCGGCGGCGGCGGACGCTTCGCGGGCTATCCCAGAGTCGGCCGGCTCTGGCGAGTCAAGCCCCCTCGGCGCCGGTGGTGTGGTTCCGAGTCAGGAGCACTCCAGCGCGGTCTCGGCGGAGGCAAGTGACGCGGCCACGTCGTTGTCGCCGCCGGACCCGCGCACCGTGCGGCCGCTATCGCCCTGCGGACGGCAAGCAGCAGCTGACGATCGCTTGGAGTGTGGCCGTTGTCAGCCATGGATATCCGCCGATCCCGGAAAAGTCGCTATCTGTAAAGTGAACGTACGTTCCCATTCTAGCGTCTTTCGCTGCCCTTAAGCTAAGCGTCAAGCCTGCGTGCCGACCCCACGGTGAGGTGTCCGTGTGACATCCGCCGCCAACAATCTCGCATTTGAGGAACTTTCTGTCAACCGTGAACAGCGGTTTTTGAGGTGCCGGAGAAATTAACACAAATAAGGTGTCGCGTCGCCGAGTGTGAGCGCTACACTAACCGCACAAGTGAGAACGATCAGTCAGAAACAACGGTACCGATGTTAACCGCTTTCACCTAAACGTGTATAAACGTGTATAAACGTGTATAAACGTGACAAAGGACATAACCCCTTATCACTCCCTAGTCGACCCGTCGAGTGTGGAAGCATTCTTGTTTGCTCGATCTTCACCTTCGTGTTACGTCCTGTGGTGTTTTGTTCCGCAACCCTCGTATACCTTACTTCGCATACGTCGTTCCCCTCGTTCCGTATCTTCTCTGCGCTCTACCGTGCTGCTGTTCTACTGCACCCCCTCTTACTCCGCGTCCCTAGTCCTACGTCACCCTACTAATTCTCAAATTCCCCTACTTAACTTCTTCATAACACTTCATCGGCTATCCTCCCTCTATCACCTGCAACAAACATCTCTTTTCCTCTGCTTGTTCATCCTGTATTCAACTCCTCACCACTCCTCCTAAACCCTATCTCAATCTATCTAAATACTATCTTTTTTTTGGTGGCCCGATCCTCAACACGGTCATGCTGACTTCGGTCCTGGGTTCGGCGTTCCAGGACAATTACATGGGCTCGCGGCCGGAGTACCAGGAACTCATGGTCCGGACGCGGCGCTTCCTGCCGATTCCGTTGTCCGAGTCCGCTATTGCCCGTAACGAGGCCCGGCTGGCAGCGCAGCGCGCCAAGGCCGCGGTCTGACGGTGTACGACGCGATCATCGTCGGTGGCGGCCACCACGGACTGACCTGCGCGACATATCTCGCGCGGGCCGGTAAGCGGGTGGTCGTGCTCGAACGCGAGCCGTGGCTGGGCGGCATGACGTATTCGCGTGAGACTGTGGCCGAGGCGCCCGGGTTCACCATGAACCCGTGCGCGGTGGACCTGCTGTTCACTAACCTCAAGCCATCCATCATCGACGAGCTGGCGCTGGAGTCGTTCGGTTTGCGTCAGGTCAGCCCCGAGCCGTGGGGGGCCTACCTGGGTCCGGACGGCCAGTCGATCGGGTTGTGGCGCTCTCTTGACCGCACAATCGCGGAGATCCGCCGCTACTCCAAGAAGGACGCCGCGAAGTTCGCCGAGCTGTGCGGGCTGTGGTGTGACTTCTGGTATGTCGCCGCGCCCTACCTGATGGACCACCCCACCCGCCCGCGCGCCAAGACGGTCGCGGAGCTGGGCTGGCGGGTGCTGCGCAAGCATAAGAGCCTCGGGCCTGTAGTGCGGATGCTGATGGCCTCGCCGCATCAGGTCATCGAAAGCATGTTTGAATCCGACGAGGTGAAGGCGCTGCTCGCGATCTACGCGTCGGGCTCCGAAGCGCCTCTGCGCGAGCCCGGTTCGGGAGCCGTCCTGGGCGTGATCATGCTGCACATCGGCTGGGGCATCAAACGTCCCGTCGGCGGCATGGCGGAGTTCACCAAGGCGCTCGCGGCGTGCCTGCGCTTTCATGGTGGCGAGGCCCGCACCGGCGCCGGGGTCGAGGAGATCCTGGTGCGCGACGGCACCGCGACCGGCGTGCGACTGGTCACGGGTGAGGTCCTGCACTCGCGCCAGGTCATCGGAGCGGTCGATCCGGTGACGCTGATGCAAAAGCTCGTCGACCCGGCCTACGTGCCCGAATCGGTGGCCCACGAGATTCGCAGCATCAGGATCAACGGCTGGGGCATCAACAATGTCAAGATCGACGTCGCGCTCTCGGGGCGCCCGAAGTTGTTGTGCGACAGGCCCGAGCTGTGGGGCAGCTACCTGCTCGTCGCCGACGACAAGGATTACGTCGACCGCGCGCTGGACGGGGCCATGCGCGGCGCGATCCCCCCTGAAACGCCGATGTGGGCGCTCATGCCGTCAGCGGCCGACCGCTCGCAGGTGCCTCCCGGCAGCGCTGGCGACACCATGTACTGCTTCTGCACGGCAGTGCCGCAGACCTTTGCAGACGGCAGCGACTGGGAGGAGCACCGCGCGCCGTTCGCCTCCCAGATGGTGAAGAAATTCGACGAGCTGGCGCCGGGCTTCGCCGACGCCGTCATCGGCACCTGGGTCAAGAGCCCCAACGAACTGCGGCACATGACCCACGAGGGCAGCTACGTCGTCGTCGACATGTCGCTGAACCAAATGAGGCCGAACCGGCCGACGCCGGCACTCGCGGGTTACCGGACGCCGATCAATGGCCTGTGGCACACCGGTGCCGGTGCGCACCCGATGGGCGGGGTGCACGGCTGGGCGGGACGCACCACCGCCAGGACCGTCCTCAAGAAGCTGTAGAAGTCGAATCTGGAATCAGGGAGATGATGGACAACAAGGTCAACACCAAAGTTCTGATGTTTGGCGCATGGGGCGCGCTGCTGTACCCCGGTCTGCTCATCGTCGGCTGGCTGTGGCTTGCGGGTTTCGTGCCGCCGATCGCGCCGACCGCGTCGGCAAACCAGATTGTCGACATCTACCAGCACCACGCCGTGGGAATTCGCGCCGGCATGGTGATCACCATGTTCGGCGCTGTGATGGCGATGCCGCTGGGCGCCACGGTGGCCTACTTCATTTCGCGGATCGAGGGATTCTTCGGTCCGCTGAGCATGCTGCAGGTGATGGGCGCCGTCGGCATGGCCGTCCTCACCTTCTACCCGCCGATGTGGTGGTTGATCTCCATCTACCGGCCGGAGCGCTCCGCAGAGCTCACGCAAACGCTCAGCGACGCGGGCTGGCTGCAATGGGTGGGTGGACTGACGATTTACTATCCGACGGTCATCGTCATCGCGGTTGCGTCCTTCTTGGACAAGAGCCCACAGCCGGTGTTTCCGCGCTGGTTCGGATACGCCAATATCTGGCTGGTTATCCTTTTGCTGCCCGGCCAGATGATCTTCTTCTTCAAAACTGGACCGCTTGCCTGGAACGGGCTGATCGCCTTCTATCTCGCCTTTCTCACTTTCGCGCTGTGGTTCCCCGTCGCCTTCTACCTGCTGCGCAAGGCGGTGCTGCGGCTCGAAGCCGCGCAGCCGGTGCTAACTTCGCCGTGATGTCGGCGGTGGATTTTCTGCACCCGCAACTGGGCCCGCTGACTCGGTGGACCACGGTCGGTCACGGTGAGGCACCACGATGACGCTGGTGTGGATTGATGGCCGCGGGGAGCTTGACCGCGAGTTGGTTGGCGGCAAAGCGCACGGCCTGAACCGGATGAACGCACTGGGACTGCCGGTGCCCCCGGCGTTTGCGCTGAGCACCGAAGTGTGCGCGCGTTTCTATGCCGGTGGCGGCGCGCTACCCGATGATGTCGTTGCCGATCTTCGGGCCGCAATGCGCGGTCTAGAGACACGCACTGAACGCAGGTTCGGTGACACCCGACGCCCATTGTTGGTGTCGGTGCGATCCGGGGCGGCGCGCAGCATGCCGGGGATGATGGACACTGTGCTCAACCTCGGGGTCAACCCCGAGGTGGCCGACGGATTGCGCATGCAAACCGGGGACGCGGCGTATGCAGCGGACACGTTGCGACGATTCACCGACCAGTTCGAGCACGTGGTGGGGTACGCACCACCCGATGATCCCTGGGAACAACTGCTCGGCGCGGTAACCGCGGTGTTTCGGTCGTGGAATTCACCGCGGGCGGTGTCGTATCGCGGTCACCACCGGATCCCGCACGACGGCGGCACGGCCGTCACGGTGCAGGCCATGGTTTTCGGCAACATCGATGACCGATCCGGCACCGGTGTGTTGTTCACCCGCAACCCGCTGACGGGCGACCCGGCGCCCTACGGCGAGTGGCTGTCCAGGGGCCAGGGCGAGGACGTCGTCTCCGGCCGGTATGACCCGCAGCCGCTGCGGGCGCTGGCCGCACAATTGCCGGACGTGCATGCCGACTTGCTATCAGCGGCAACGACGTTGGAGCGCACGGCCCACGATGTCCAGGACATCGAGTTCACCGTCGAGTCGGGTCGATTGTGGCTGCTGCAGACGCGGGCCGCCAAGCGCTCTCCCGATGCGGCGGTCCGGTTCGCCGTGTCGTTGTATGACGATGGCATTGTCTCCATGGACGAGGCTCTGCGGCTGATCACCCCGGAGCAGATGGAGGCGGTGCGCCGGCCGAGGATCGCGCCGTGGGCCAGGGTGGAGGCGAAGGTGCTCGCGCGCGGTGAGCCGGCCTGCCCGGGCACCGCCAGCGGGCGTGTGGTGCTGGAAACCGAGCAGGCCCAGGATCTCGCCGACGAAGGCATAGACGTGGTCTTGGCCCGGCCGACTACCGACCCCGCTGATGTGGCGGGGATGATCGCCGCATCGGCAATCCTGACCGAGATCGGCGGGTCAACCTCGCATGCTGCGGTGGTCAGCCGCGAGTTGGGCACCCCGTGCGTGGTTGGCTGTGGGGTCGGCGTTCTGAAAGACCTTGCCGGAAGAGAAGTGACCGTGGACGGGGCCACCGGTGAGGTATTCGACGGTGTCCTGGAGATCGCGCCCAACGCGGATGCCGACCCGGCGCTGGAGACCCTGACCCAATGGTTGGCGGCCAGGCGGCCAGGCTCGGCTGAAGGGAACTTGGGCGATGGATGAGTTGAAGGTGTTACAGGCTGTGCGTCTGAAGGGTCGGGTCAGCCCTGCCGACTTGGCCGCAACCGTGGACGCGGACCCAGCCAGTGTGGCCGCCACCGTCGCCGAGCTGACAGAAGCTGGGTGCCTGGTCGCGGGCAAGGCCGTCAAGCTCAGCCCGGATGGCAGGCAACGGTTGAACGAGCTACTCGCCGCAGAGCGGTCGGGCGTCAACAATGACGCTATTGTCGACGCCTACAACGACTTCCGCGGCGTGAACGCCGAATTCAAAGCACTGGTGGCGGACTGGCAGCTCAAGAATGGAGCGCCGAACACCCACGAAGACGCCGACTATGACGCCGAGGTGCTCGCCCGCCTGGCCAGTGTGCACGAGCGGGTGGTGCCTACTATCGCCACTGCCGCCGCGCAGCTGCCTCGGCTCGGCAACTACTCCGACAAGCTGGCAGCTGCACTTGCAAAGGTGCTGGCCGGGGACAGCGTTTGGTTTACCCGGCCGCTCATCGACTCATACCACACGGTGTGGTTTGAACTCCACGAAGAACTCATCCTCGCCGCGGGGCTGACCCGCGAAGGCGAGGCCAAAGCTGGTCACGCAGAATAGACCTCGGGTGCCGCAGGTGAGGCCAATCCGATTGAGCGCCTGCAACTCCGCTGGCGGCTGCCGGTGACGGATTGCCAAACAGCTGACCGCACAAGGGAAGGGTTCCAGCATGAGCAGCGTCGGTCACGCTGGTAAGCCGCGACCGATGGTCGGCGGCGACGGTCCGGTCGCCCCCGTCAAATGGTGGGCCGCGCTCGGGGCGCTCATCATCGCGTTCCAGGCGGTCGTCCTGGTTTGGTGGATCAGCGGGCCCTACTTCAGGCGGGTCGATCCGGGCCCGACCCCACTGCCCGGGTGGATGAAGGTCGCCCTCACATTTTTGCAGATTATCCTGCCACTAGCCGGAATTGGCGCCCTGTACTGGTTCGTGGTGCGGCCCTGGCGGCGCGATCGGCGGGTCGGGCTCGACGGGCTCATGGCCGTCGCATTCCTGAACCTGTCATTTCACGATCCGCTCAGCGCCTACATCGGCCACTGGTACACCTACAACGCCTGGCAATTCAACATGGGCTCGTGGGTGCAGAGCCTGCCCGGCGCGCTGTCCCCGGAACTCCGGCTCACCAGGTCGCCTATCCGCTGCTGATCGTGCCAGGCGCCTACGTCGTGATCTTCTTGCTGGTGACGATGATGGGTGCGGCCGTGATGCGACGCGCGAAGGCGCGCTGGCCAGGCATGCCCCGCCTCGGTCTGGTTGGCATCTGCTTTTCTGTCATGGTGCCCTTCGACGTGGTCTTCGAGGGAATCGTCTTCATGCCGATAGGCTCCTGGGAGTATCCGGGCGGGCATGTCAAGATCTTCGCCGACACATTCCACGCCTATCCGCTCAACGAGGCGTTGACCACGGGTGCAATCTTCACGATGTTCGCCAGCATCAAGTACTTCACCAACGACCGCGGGCAGTCGCTGGCTGAACGCGGAGCCGAGCAGCTGGGGGCTGGGCCCGTGCGGGTCACCATCGTGCGGATGCTGGCCGTCACCGGGCTGGTCACGTTGGCGATGACCCTCGGGTACACGCTCCCGAACACCTGGTTCGGCGCCCATTCAACAGAGTGGAACCGGGACATTCAGACCAGGTCGTACCTGACCTACACCTGCGGAGAAGGCCCGGGCCTCGCCTGCCCGGCACCCGATATCCCGTTGCTGCGCAATGACAACCGCGATCAGGGCGCCAACGGGCGTGGCTTCGGATGAAGCTACCCGCCACAATTTCCGTACCGCCGCGGCTAGTCGCGGCGCGCTCAAACGCCGCGGTGCCGGCTAGCGACCGGGGCAGGTGTCGCGAAGGCAGAGCGTTCCGCCGTAGTACGGGCCGGGGATGCCCGCATCGCGCAGTCGGCCGTCCGGGTCGAAAGTCTTGATCGCCGGGTAGGGCCAGTGGTCGTAGACCACGTTGGTTGCCAGTCCCGCGATGCGGGCGCCGATGAAGAAGCTGCCATATATCGCCAGCGCGGCGGTGACGAGAACGAGCGTCGTGCCGAATTCGCCCAGCCGTAAACGGCGCAACACGCTGTTGGACTTCGCCAACACTGCGGCGAAAGACCGGCCCTTGTCGTCACGCCGCATCAGCACCGCCGTGCCTGCGATGAGAAGTCCGACCCAGATGATTTCGCTGACCTGCAGGTGGGCGTTTCCCCACCCGAGCGACGGCCCAGCGATCTGGGTGTACTTGTAGACACCGATGTTGATCATCCAGATTTCCATCAGGATGTCGGTGAGCCCGCCAAGGACCGCACCCACGAGGAACAGGCTCAGTGTCCGGTGCCGGTCGACCCAGGATCCCGGTGTCACCCGGCGGTCGACGACCTTGCGGTATCCAGCCAGGATCAGCCAGGCGGGCCCGATGAAGAACACCTGATAGGCGCCCATCAGAATCCAGTGCGGTTCGACTGAGGGGGAGAAGTTGAACGGCGCCCAGGTGATGGGCCAATGCAGCAGCGCGGGGTCGTAGACGCAGTAGAAGCCCCAGTTGTAGATCGGGTCCAGCAGGACCTGCAACCACAGGACGACGAAGATGGGCAGCGCCGGGTGGTGATTGCCGAATTGCCTACGGTGCCGGACGAACTGGTAGATCATCACGGCTATCACCCCGACGGTGATTGCGTAGAACAGCGGTATCCAGAAGTGATGGGTGGATATCCCAGCCCAGCGCATCTCGGGAAGGGTCAGGGGCGCATCGGGATTGGCGATCCGGGTGCCTGAAACTTCGGTGGTGCCGACCGAAAAAGCCCAGCACAGGGCTGCCACCCCGGCAACGGCCGCGGCAACCGGCGCGACACGGTGCCTATTCCACCGACGGCCTCCGCGAGCGGTGGTCGGTTCGTTGCCCGAAACTCGTTCAATGATCGCCATGGTGCTCTTCCAATCGCTCAGGGCGTTGCGGGATTACGTCGCTGCGGCGGCGATTCAGTGGGTGATCCAGTGGGCCACGCTGAGGATCATGATCGTCAGGACCGTCAATCCAAGTGCGACCGCGATGGCAATGCAGGCGTACCCCTGAAGGGTGTCTGGATCCCGGAGTCCGGCGCTATCCACACGTTCCGTCATTTCTTCTCCTCGGCCAACTTGGCTGCTTGATCGAACGTTGTGGGGCCATTGGGCAACTCGGAACCAGGAGGGACGTAGATCTTTCCATCGGGGGTGATCGTGATCGAATGTGACCGGAAGGCGGGCAGGTTCGGATCGGGGCAGGCGATGTTGGTTTGCGGCCCGCACAGGCCATTCATCAAATAGGAACGTTTCTGGATGTCCAGCGGGACGCCTTGGGTGTGAGCGCTCCACACCAGCCAGTAAGGCACCCAAAACGCGGCCAGGACCAGCGTGTAGCTCATGCCGACGATGGCCATCAACCGCAATCCCGTCTTGGCGCCTTCAGTGGTACGGAGTTGATTCACGCCCCGTTCCGCAAGGGATTCGCCGCGGTCGTTGCGCGTGGAGCGCAGGTATGTGACGGCGGTCAGCGCCGCACCCCAGAACAGGGACTCGATCATCGGATATCTGTAATAGTGATCGCTGAACAACACGAACTGCGGTGGCGATGCGGCGTAGGTGTAGAGACCCATCCGCATCCAGAAGAAGCCCTCCAGCAGTGTTTCCAGAACAAACACCAGGGCGTACACGATCAACAGCTGAGCGATTTTGCCCGTCCGCGGCCAACGCTGACTGACTTTTCGCATCACGAAGCAGCCGAGGATGGGCATCCCGACGAAGAACACCGAATAGGCGCCTGCGGTGAACAACCACGGTTCGGGGGCTTGCGCGCCCGGCGCTCCAGGTGTCGACCACCCCGGAATGCCGTTGACCCATGACCCCATGTTGGGGATCCACGCGTTGTACGTGAACGTGATGCCGTTCATGTTGCCCATGGGATCCCAGAACCAGAAAAAGCCGGCCCACGCGATGAACAGCAAACCGTCGAAGCCGATGCGGCGGTCCCGCAGCCAGGGCTTGATTACCCACCGGATCGCCAGCCACCCGAATGCCGCCCATTGCAGCACCAGGTAGGTGACGATCGACACCTTCATCACCATCGGTGGCTGCACCGGACCACTCGGCACGGGTGTGAAGTAGGGCCCGGTGACCCACTTCCACAAGATGTAGATCTGAAAGACCCAGATGGCGCAGCCGATCAGGGCCCAGAACTTCACCGGTTTCGTCGTGCGCGGCTGCGGCACCGTGTCGGTGCCGCCGCTGGCTCGGAGCGGTCGCGCCGGCGACGGTCACCATGACGAGGGGCCCGAACGAGAAGCGGGGGTTGGGCAAGCGGTTAGCGGTGCCATGTCAATCCTTTGGTCGACGATGACGCGAACATCACAAAAATATGACATATACTAATCACTGTCAACTATCGATGTGCGACTAGGCCATATATTCAGTAGAATCCATTTGACAAATCCTGAATATGTCAACGAAACAGGCTGGGTACGACGAAGGTTTCGACTACGTCGTGCATCGAGACTTTGTCGAGGTCACTGCGTCCGGCGAGCATGGTCATCACACCCTGGAGCCACGTCACCATGGCGTCCACCGACACATCGGTACGCAACAACCCCGTGCCGATGGCGCGCGCGAACAAGGGACCGAAAACCCGCGTGTTGATGCGGTGAAGCGGCGAATCCGCGCTGGTCAACAGCGCGTTGAGTCGATCCCGTGGCATCGCCTCGGCCAACAGGACGAACTCGTTGTCATGCGCGATCATCGCGCCGGCGACGACCTGGTCGACGACCGCCGCGGTCACGTCGTCAGCGTCGAGGTGGGCGCGCGCCTCCAGCTGGGCGCCGAGTTCCCGAGACCTCGCCAGCAAAGCCAGCTCGATCAGCCCGTCGCGACCGGACACGAATCGGTAGAGATACTGGCGGGAAATCCCCACCGCCGCCGACACATCCTCCAGCCGGGTGCGGCCCACCCCGTTCTCGGCGAACAGCCGCCGCGCCGCCGCGACGATCCGCGTCAACTGATCATCATCTGACGCTTCGGTCGCGGTCGCCTTCACGAGGTCATTATCACTGTTCGGCGCGGCGATCTGTGTGGCGCGGGTTCGATGAAATCCCCGGCGCGCCTGCGCGAGCACGCCGCGCGACGCATTCCGTGAACGTCGCTAGCGCAAACCCAGTGACCCGCTGATGATTTCGCGCTGAATCTCGTTGGTGCCGGCGTAGATCGGCAGCACCAGTGAGTGGCGGACGTGGCTTTCCATGTCGTACTCGGTCGCATAGCCGTAGCCGCCCATCATCTGCATGCCCTCGAGCGCGATGCGTTTGGCGACTTCGGAAGTCTTGATCTTGGCCATCGACGTCATACGCGTGGTGACTGGGTCGGCGCCGCGTTCGAGTCGTTGGGCCACCTCGTAGGTGAGCAGGCGGGCGCACTCGAGCTCGGTGGCCAGATCAGCGATCCGGTGGCGCAGCACCTGAAATGTGCCGATGGCCTTTCCGAACTGCTTGCGCTCCTTGATGTATGCAACCGTGTCGTCGAGTGCGCGCTGGCCGATGCCCAGGCCGACCGCTGCGCCAAGCAGTCGCTCGCCATCGAGGCCGGCCATAATTTGCGGGAACCCACGCCCGACCTCGCCAACGACGTTCTCGGCGGGAACGAAGCAATCGGTAAAGAAGACGTCGTTGACTTCGCGGCCGCCCATCGTCGAGATGCGGCGGGTTTCAATACCTTCGCTATCGCGGGGCACTTCGAAGATGGTCAAACCGTTATGGGGCTTGCCATCGCGGCTAGTGCGGGCGACCAACAAGATTCGCCCGGCGCGGTGCGCATAGGAGCACCACGTCTTCTGCCCGGTGAGCACATAACCGTCACCGACCGCGTCAGCCCGGCAGGCGATCGCCGCGATATCGGATCCCGCGCCGGGCTCGGAGATCGAGATCGACATGATCGCGCCGTCGGCGATGGCAGACAGTGCATCGCGCTTTTGATCTTCGGAACCGAAGCGCTTGTAGCAGCCGGCGACCGTTGTCGTCGGACCGAGCGCCTTGACCGGAGCAAGGCCGCGCCACAGCTCCTCGAACAGGATCGTCTGCTCCACGTAGGTTCCACCGGAGCCGCCGTACTCCTCGGGGATTGCGACGCCCAGCCAACCGAGTTCGGCGAGCTTCTGGTAGAGGACCGAAGATTGATCCTCCTCGTCGGCGTCGAGCAACGCCGTCACGCTGTTCGCGCGTGCCGCATTCGCGCGCGCAGAAGTCGCGCACCGCTGCCTGAAAATCCTGCTGCTCTACCGTGAGAGTCATGCTTGCGGGAACCTTCTGTCGGGAAACAGCCCCGCGGCAACTCCGTTGCGCAGCACGGCCGGTGCGCCCCCGGCCACCACGTTGGTGACGCAATCCCGGTGAATGCGCTGGATGGGGAAATCGGTAGTCACGCCGTAGCCGCCGTGCAGTTCCATTGCTTTGAGGGTGATCTGCGGACCGATTGTGGCGCCGAACAGCTTGGCTTGAGTGACTTCTGCGAGCTTGGGAAATCGGCCCTCGATCGCCGAGGCCGCCGCCCGGTAGGCGAGCAGCCGCAGCGCCTCGATCTGGACCCACATGTCGGCCAGCGAGTGGTAGACCGCCTGAAAGTCGATGATCTGCTTGCCGAACGCCTCGCGCTGCTGGGTGTACTTGGCGGCCTCGTCGAACGCGGCCTGGCTGAAGCCCAGCCAGAAGCCGCAATTGTGCAGGCGCTCGAGGTTGAATGCCGTCATCAACCGGGCGAACTGGCCCGGGCCGACGATGATGTTCTCGGCGGGCACCCGGACGTCCTGCAGCACCATGTCGCCGTGATGGATTCCGCGATCGCCGATGTACACCGGGCCGCGCCGGATTTCCACGCCAGGCATCGAGTTCTCCACCACGATGGCGCCGATTCCTTTTGCGCCCGGCACGCCGTCGAAGCGCACGAAGGTCGCATTGAGGTCGTTGACGTTCGAACCCGTCAGGAAGCTCTTGGTGCCGTTGACAATATAAGCATCGCCGTCGCGAACCGCGGTAGTGCTCAGGTGAGTCAGGGCTGAGCCGGCTTGTGGTTCGGTGAGGGCAATGTTGCAGGCGCGACGGCCGGCGACGATATCGCGCAAGTACTTCTCCTTTACGGCGTCGTCACCGAGCAGGAACATCGATGGCCCCGGACCGCTGGTACAGAACACCGGCTCGGGTGGCAGCCAGGACTGGGCATAGCGGAACAGCGCCTCCACCACGATCAGGTACTCCACCGCGCCGCCGCCCTGGCCACCGTATTCAGTGGGCATCGCGACACCGAAAAGTCCCTCTGCGCCAACGCGTTCGAAGATCTCACGGTAGGGCGCTTCGTCGGACTCGTCCCATTCGCGGGCCTGGTCGGCGAACGACCGGCCGAGCTTCTCGGCACGAGCCTGCAGGTCCTGTTGCTTCGGCGTCAGAGTGAAGTCCATCGTAACGGCGCTCCTTTTTGGTCGACGACCAGATCCATCGCTTCGAAGTCCCATGTCTCCGAGGTGTTTCCAGCCTCACGCAATTTGTGCTTCAGCACGCGGCCAACACCGTTGCGGGGGAGGGCGTCGAGGAAGTCGACGTAGCGCGGGATCGCGAAGTAGGGCAAGTTGTTTTTGAAGAACTCGAACAGCTCGGCCGGTTCTATCGGCGAGCTGGTTACAACGCAGGCCTTGATGTCGTCTTCGCCCAGCGTCGGATGCCACCGCAACCACGGCTGACTCGACGATTTCCGGATGGGCATCGATGGCCTGCTCGAGTTCGAAGCTTGAAATGTTCTCGCCGCGGCGGCGCAGGCTGTCTTTCTTGCGGTCGACGAACGCGAACGCCCCGCTGGGGAGGCGCCGACCATAATCACCGGTGTGATACCAGAGGCCGCGGAGTGCCTCGAGTGTCGCCGTCGGGTTCTCGAAGTAGCCGTCGAACATGGCGTACGGCGCCTTGGGGCGAAGACAGATCTCGCCCGTGGCCTCGCCATTCAGCACGTTGCCCTCGTCGTCGAGGAGGGCAACATCGAGGTCGGGCGCCCCGATACCGCAGCCGTTCGGGTCACGTCGGTCCGATGAGAGCGGCGTCAATGTGGTTGGCATGCATTCGGTCTGGCCGAAGATGTCGACCCACGGATCGACGCCAAAACGCTCCCGGAAGGTCGCCTGCGCCTCGAGCGATAGCGGCGCGCACATGATCCGCGTGACTTTGTGGTCGCGGTCGGCCGGCGACGGCTCGGTCGCGAGAATTGCTGCACCCATCGCACCGACGGCGATCATCAGTGTCGCACCGACTTCCTTTGCGCGCGGGAAGTACGCGCGGGCGCTGAACGTCCCCTGAAGGTACGCCGGTATGCCGTAAACCAGCGGCAGCGTGACGGTGACCAGCCGTGCACCGGCGTGGAACAGCGGCAGGCCGGCGAACAAGACATCGCCGTCGACCACCTCGAGCGCGTGGCCGATGATCTCTCCGCTTCGGCAGTAATAGCCGTGGCTGGCCACGCATCCCTTCGGCAGTCCCGTGGTGCCGGAGGTGTAGAGGATCGACATGGTGTCGGCCGCGGTCAGTTCCACTCGTGGTGGCGTGCCGACGTGGTCGAACAGACTCGCATAGGGAATTTCACCGTTTTCGGCCTCATCGAGCATGATCACTGCCCGGAGGTCGGGCAGCTGGCTTCGCACCGGAGCCACTGCTTCGCGGCCGGCGGCATCGGTGACCAGAATGCCTGATCGGGACTGGCGCAGCTGGTGCAGCAGAAACTCGCCCTTCAGGTATGCGTTCAACGGCACCTGGGCCGCTCCGGTCTTCGCCACGCCGTAGAAGAGCTCGAGAAGTTCGGCACGGTTGGGAGCAAGGGTCGCGACCCGTTCACCCTTGCCGATGCCCAACTGAGCTAACCCGGCCGCAAGCGCGTCCGACCGTTGATCCATCTCGGCGTAGGTGTAGACGTTCTCGTCCATGGCGCAGCACACGCGATCGGGCGTATTCGCTGCGCGGGCGCGGAGGATGTTGCCAATAGCGTCACGAACCATTTCGGCAACCGAGTCTAGAAGCCAGGTTCGCCCGACGATAGCGGTCGTTAACCCGCTGCGGCGCCCGGTCATAGCTGGGCGATGGTGGGCCGCCCATCCCAGGGGCAGCGATGGTGCAAGCTCGAGTCAGTTGTTCTTGCATTTCTTCCATTTTGAGGGTGCGTTAACGTCCATTTACGCGCTTCCTCGCGGTGTCCACGGCCCAGACTCGTGCGCATCCGCGATTATTTTGAGACAGTACGGCTATAAAATCTGTCTGTCAACGGTCCCAAGGCCTCTGGCCGGCGAAGGCGGATTCGGTGGCGTCAGCTCACGTTCGGGCTTGCCAGTTCGGACCTGCTACCGGTGAGCCAGTCATTTGTGTCGGCCGGCGCCTGCGCGCGCTCGTCATCGCCGATAGCACGCAGGAGCAGCACGACCATCAACACAAACCAGCAGAAGTAGACGCACAGCGGGACCCACCAGGCGAAAAGTCCGTTCCACGCCAAGGGGCCCGTTTTGAAAAACGGGATGATCGCCGCGGGTACCCAGATCATCGCGACCCAAATGTTGAAATAGCCGGACCAGCGCGGGAAGACCGGCTTGACGCCCTTGTCGAGCAGAATCGCGACGCCCAGTGATGCGACTTGAATGCAGGCCGAGGAGATGATCCCGAGAAACATCAGCCAGGCCATGTCATTGAGCATTTGGACGGTTTCGGGGCTCCATTCGTGGAGGCGGTACAGCGCGGTCTGCCAGATCGCGAAGGGCAAAAGGAACTCGACGCACAACAAGCCGCCGGATACCAGCTGTGATTCGGCCAGAACCGACCGAACGCCTTCCATCCGGCGCATTTGGGCGGCGATGACCGCACAAAACGGCACCAGCAGCGCACAAGAGAACAGGCTGATCACCAAGCCGAGCCGGATGAGGTTGGTGTGATCGCTGAACTGAGCGATCAGGGCGGCACGTGATTTGGCGGGGCTAGGCGGGGGGATGAAGCGGCAGAGGAATATGAACGCCGACGCCCAGACGGCGATCATGATCGGACCGCACCATACGCACAGCCGTTGGGCTGTCAGGTTCATGTTAGGCATCGGTCGTCCTCCTCATCCGGGTGAATTACCTTGTCGCGTCTATTCGTTACGGAGTGCATGTTGCGCGGCCAGCCGTCCTGGCCACCCGACCACCCCGCCGGTTGGATGAGTGCCGGCGCCGGTCTGGTAGAGCGCGTTGATCGGGGTGTCGTAACCGCCGAGGCCGTGTGCCGGACGATTCTTACCCAACCGGGTAACCAGCATGTCGACGTGGAAATACGCGCCCGCCGGCGCGGCGAAGCGGCTCGCCAGATCCTGCGGGGTTGACACGACCCGCCCGATCTCGGTCTCCAGACCGCCCAGGAAGCGCAGCCCCGATTTCCAGATCTGTTCGGTGTAGTCGTCTTTGTTGAGATCCCACCCGTTGCTGGGATAGGCGGGCACATTGGAATGCAGGTACAGCACGTCACCCTCGGCCGAGGCGATCGATCGATCCGGGGCGGACAGGATGGCCATGTACACCGGCGGGGTATCCACATTGACTCCGCGCTTCATCGCGTACATCTGCTCGATGTGGTCCTCGAGGGTCCCCGTCATGAAGGTCGTGGTGCGAATATCTTCCCCATCACGCTTGGCCCGGGCAGCTTCGGCCTTCGGGTAGCCGATGCGGCCCGCCGTCGCGACGTCGATCTTGAACGCGGCGGCGTTGATCGAATTCGCCGGGATGAGCGCGACCTTGTTGCGGTCTTCGCGGCTCAGCTGCTCTTGCGGGACAAGCTTGCCCAGGGTGATCTGTGCCGCGGCGTTTGAGACGACCCCACGCCGGGCGCTGAGCTGGGTGCCGTCTTCCAGTAGGACCCCGGTCGCGCGTCCGGCATCGACCACGATCTGCTTCACCCCGTTGCCAAGCCGCACGACGCCGCCGTGGCTCTCCAGCTTGCCTTTGAACGCCTCGACCAGGTTTGTCATGCCGCCGAGGGGCCGCTGGACACCGAGATGACGGTGAACACCGGCGAAGCCGAGGAAATACGCACCCGAGCCGATGGCGTCCGCCGGGCCCACCATCGACGACCAGTAGGCCCACAGGCCGCGCATGGCGTCGGACTCAAAGGTCTCCGAGATGAGTTCGAACACGTTCAGTGAAAGCAGGCTGCCGAGGAAGCGGCGCGTGGCCCGGTCGGGGCGGTGCCTTAGCAGGTACTTGGCGAAATCAAGCTTCCCCCATGCGGACGCGTCCTGGACGATGAGGACGTCGATGAGGTCCATGATCCAATCGATCGGTCCCCGGAGCTGCTCGTAGGTACGGGCGTCCTTCGGAGAGAAGTAGCGGATGTCGTCAAGCGTGCGGGCGAAGTCGCCCCACAGCAGCAGGGTGTCGCCGTCCTCGTTCATCCAGCCGTACGGATGCGCGAGCGGGACTGTGTCATAACCGAAGTCAGCCAGCCGCATCTCGCGGGCGAGCGGCGTCTGCGCCATGAAAAGGTCATCCATCGCGCCGATGCTCAGCTTGTGCTCCGGCGCATCCTGCAGGTACGGGTAGCTGGCTGAAAGACCGCCGAGCACCGGCAGTCGCTCGACGACACACACGGAGCGGCCTTGCTCGGCAAGGGTCGCCGCCGCACAGAGCCCGTTGTGTCCCGCGCCTACTACGATGTAATCGAACGTTTCCATAGCCAGAATCCTAGATCAGTCGGGATGGGGCGGCTATAAAATTTGGAAGATATGGTCCTTTTCATGAGCTTTTGCTGCGATCACGGCCAGCCCTCGATGGGAATTCCGCGGCCCGCTCGTAACGATCGTTCCGCAAAGTGACCTAGGAACGCGAATACACCTGCGTCCGGTCTTCGACGGGCGTATCGGAGATTTGCGGGGGCAGGAGGCGCCACTGGCCGGTTCCTATCCGGATGAGACCGTCGATCGCGATCAGCCCGAGCGCCATGCTCAGCACCGCCGCCGCCATCCGCACGCCGGCAGGCATGTCGGTGTTGGTGATCGCGAAGTACGGCATCGCCAGCACCCAAGACGCCATATAGGTCGCGAACGGCACGAACACAAGCAACAACTGCCGCGCGCCGGTGAAAAGCCACGACAGCCGGACGACCACCACGGCGCCGAACAGCGATCCCAGGCTGTTGATCACCAGCCAACTGACGGGGAAGCCACCGATCGCAAAGGGTTGATACCCGTAATACACGTACAGCCCGGCGCGCAGCATCGGTATCTCCAGCAAGACGTTGAGCACGCCGAAAACGGCTATGCCGTAACACATCACCCGGTGGCTGGCACCGTGCTTGAACGCGAGCGCCATCACATACGACAGCCCGCCGAAGAAGACGATGTACGCCAGCACCACCCACACCGGAACGCCTCGGCCGAAGGCGGTATAGCCCATCACCCCGTCGAGGGGGAAGAAGCAATGGCCCAGCACGTCGACCGTCGCTTCGTTGAATGAGCAGATGTAGCCACCGGCCAATATCAGAAGGAAGGCCGGCGACCCGGAGCGTCTCCAATCGATCAGGGCGGCGCCCACAAAGGCCGTCACCGCCACCGCGAGGATCACGCTGATGATCGTTTGCGCGGTCGTTGGGGTCGTCATGCCCCATGGGGGTTGGGCGATCGCAACTAGTGAGGTTGTCATGGCCGGAACTCCTGTTCTCTTGGACTATGCACCGACGGCGCTGCGGTTGAAGTCGGCTCTCGCCGGCTCACGTTCCCGCGGTACCGATGAGTCGCGACCGAGGAACGCTGCCCGGTGCTTTGTCGGCGAACAGAGCCGAGACGCGAGCGGCCGCTTCCATGCCGCTGACCAACCCTCCGTTGAGGCCTGGGATGCGGTCCAGGTCGCTGGCGAACTGCACCCGTGAAGTCCGGTCGATCTTCTTGCGGAAGTCGGCTATTCGTTTGAAGCGACCTTTGTCGATCACCGGAACG
This sequence comes from uncultured Actinomycetota bacterium, assembly GCA_963715905.1. Classification (GTDB taxonomy): domain Bacteria; phylum Actinomycetota; class Actinomycetes; order Mycobacteriales; family Mycobacteriaceae; genus Mycobacterium. The sequence goes on along the minus strand of CAVQSX010000003.1, from coordinate 87,877 downwards.
GATTCCGGCCAGCGGACCACTGCGTGCTGCTCCAGGTTGCCGGGGATCTTGCCGTAGTAGTACTTGACGCGGTCCAGCGCATGGTCGATCAGGTAGTCATCATCACGATCGTCGGTCCGGTTCAGATATGCGGGCGATAGCAGTACCGAGATGAGGCCCTTGCCCGCCGGTGCCCTTCCCGGCGCCTTGTTGTGGTCGGCGATCACCGCGATGGTGTCGGGATCGTCGTAGGGGGAGACCATCGAGAAGGTCCCGGGATCGTCCGGTCGCGCCGAAAACCCGAGCGAGACATTGCCCAATCGGTGGTACCGGGCCGATTCGTAAAGGTTGCGGTGGTTTTCGTCCATCTGCGGATACATGCCCAGCGCGGGTTGGGCTGTCGTCGCTATCACCACGGTGTCGAACGCTTGGGTCTGTTCACCCGACGACGTTGTCGCGTAGGTGACTTCGACGGCAGAGCCGTTGTCGGTGACGTTCCTGACCGTGTGCTCGAGCTTGGTGTCGACCAGTGTCGCCAACTTCATCGGCAGCCCGGCCACTCCGGAGGTCAGGTTGAATACCGACTTGACCAGCATGTTGCGGACTGTCCAGTGCAGCAGGGCCACCGAGGTGTCGTGATCCTCGTGCACCCAGGTGCCGCTGACCAACGGCGCGGCAACGTAGCGGGCAAGCTCCTCGTTGAGCACTCGGTGGCAGTAGTCGTACACGGTTTCGTTGTCGATCTGGGCGAGCTCGTCGTAGGTGTCGTAGCCGAGGCTTGCCCGGTGCTTGAAGACATCCGCGAACAATCGCAGCGCTTTGATCTTGGCGGGCCAGGAAATGACTTTTGTCGCCCAGGCTTGCCCGGATCGGCTTTGCCAGATCGAGGTAATGCTGCTTGCCTTGCCGCGGCATCCCGAAAATCACCGGCGTTTCGACGAACTCGTTGGTCAACCCGACCTCATGGATCATCGCGACAGCCTCGCGATAGGTACCGAGATACACGGCGGTACCCAGGTCCATCACGAAGTCGCCTTTGCGCACTGTCCAGATCCGCCCGCCCACCCGGTCGCGGGTCTCGAACACCGTGACTTGGAACCCGGCTTTCCTCAGCTCGTAGGCGGCCGCCATCCCGGCGATCCCGCCCCCGATCACGGCGGCGGTGCTGTGCTGTGTCATCGATGCCTCTCTGGTAAGAGCTCGGGCCGATCCGGTGCCGATTGACGTGAGATCGGTAGCTTCGGATCGGGACAGTTGAAGGCGGTCGTGGGGCCGCACACCCCACCGTTGCGCCACGCCCGTTCGATGTGCGCCTTGGGCATGGGGCCGGAATGCAACGCGTAGAACGAGTACGGGATATTGAAGGCGATCAATATCGCCAACTGTGCCGCGCCGGCGATCGCGCAGAACCTTGCGAATGTCTTGGCGCCTTCGCGCTTGAACTTCAGTTTGTCGATGCCGCGTTCGGGCCAGGACCGGCCACGATCGTCGCGGAAGAAGTGCAGGCAGCTCAAGATAATGAACGTCCCCGGCCAGCTCAGCGGCTCGTAGAGCGGGAACTGGTGATCGGTGCCGGCAAACAGCGTCAGCGCCGGAATGGTCGACGAGTAGCTGATCAGACCAGTCCTGGTCATAATCAACTCGACGACGATGTCGCCGACTACCATCACGGCAAAGGTCTGCGTGATAAGTCGAAATACGCTGCGCGATGGATCGTTTCGGCGCTGATGGGCCATGTACCGGGATCCGGCATAGCCCGACATCGCGCACATCCACAGGTAGGCGGTGAAATACACCATGGGCACCGGAATCAATTGCCCGTTGCCCGAACTCCAGCCCGGGATGTGCGGTAGCCAGCTCCCGAAGTTGACGAACGTTGTGGCGTATTGGAATTGGTAAGTGGTCCAATCGATCCAGGGCTCCTGGAAAAACATCAACCAGCCGGCGAGGAAAAACAGGCCGTCAAAGCTGAAACGGCCGGTGCGCAGCTTCGGCCCGATCACAAAGTGCCACAGGATCCAGCCGGTGATGAAAATTCCAAAGATCACTTCGACGCAGCGAACCAGTATCACGTACCAGGTGGGCTCTTGACCCCGGCCGAGGGTATTGGGCGTGAAGTCACCGCTGACGACCCACATCGTCCAGCAGTAAGCGATCAGTGCAAGCCATAGAAGGCCGTGAACGATCCAGACCTTCGCCCATGTCCGCTGAGCCGCGACGGGATCCGGGCCCGTCGCGTCGACCCCCACCGGCCTCTTCGCCGTGAACGGGCGTTCATCGAGCATGTGACCACGGTAACAGATCGATCTGTCGATGAACAGATATCTACCTGTCTGCAGACAGAGTCGTCGTACACTCATGAGGTGACCAGTGCGACCAGGCGCCGATCGAGGACCAATCAGGAGCGCGTCGAGGAGTCGACTGTCGCGCTTGATCGCGTCGGCGATCCAGCTGTTCGCCCGACAGGGCTACGAGCGTACGACCGCCGCCGAGATCGGCATCAACGCCGGGTTCAACCGCAACATGGTCCGTGACCGTTACGGCTCCAAAGAGGCGCTGCTGCAGTCGGTCTTCGAGACGTTCGCCGATCTGCTGCTTCCCGCCATCCGACGTGAGCGTGGTGGCACCGGCCTGGACCGCGTGCTCGGTCAGCTCGACGACCTGCTGCACGCGGTTGAGCGGGAACCCGAAACGATGCGGGCGATGATCGTGCTGACCTTCGAGACACCCGCCGCGCTGCAGAACTTTGCCGGCTGGTTCGACCGTCTTATCGCCGACTACGAGGCGGAACTGGCCGACCACCTCGCCGCGGGCCAGGCGGACGGCTCGGTCAGAAGCGACCTCGACCCCGCGCGCGAGGCCGAGATCTTCGTGTCGTACGCGATCGGCCTGTGCTTCAGGTCGGCCCTGCGCCGCGATGGTTACGACTTCGTCGGAGAGATCAAAGCCTGGCGCGCCCGGCTCGCGCAGCAGCTATTCCGTCTAACGCTGTTCCGCGCCGTCATCCACGACGGCGCGAAGCGGTATCGCTCCTTGACGGAGCCGGTGTGGAGAGGCACCTCGTCCGCTTATGCCGGTGAACGTCGCCGCGCCTATCGAGGTAACGTCCGTTGATGATTGGCGATCCAAACGGGCTCGGCCTCCGTGCGATACCTGCAGCGGAGTGAACCCGATCAGCGGCCACACGTGCGCTGTGCAGCGGTGTTAGTTCAGGCCGAACGGATGGGAGATCGCTTTTGCCGGACGGTCTTCGGTGCGGACGGGGTGCGCGACGCGTCGCTGCCCAACCACTCCAGTCCTTGCAGGGCCATCCCGGTCAGGAGGTCAGCGAGCCCGGAGTAAGCAGTGACTTTTCCGGCCACATGAAGGTGGAGTCGATCAATCCGTGAGTCGCGTGAACCGCCGCGTTGAGCACGTCGCGCGACTGGTTCGGGTAACAGGCTTGGAGGCAATCCACCCAGTGGTCGACGTAGCGCTTGATCCGGACGCGCAGCCTCGACCTGTACGCCTTGGGAATCGAGTTCTGTTCCTTGGTCCATACGCTCATGAGTTCACGGTCCTCGAGGGCCCGCTGTACGTGCCCTCGCGCCAGATGCTCCAGCTCCTCTCGCGGATCGTCGAACTGGCCACCCGTCGACATCAGTACCCGGTCGATCGCCTCGTCCAGAAGTGTGATCAGGATCTCGTCCTTACCGCTGAAGTAGCGATAGATTGCCGGCCCGGACACGCCCGCCTTCTCACCGATGAGATCCACACCGACGCCATCAAAGCCACGTTCGTGGAATAGGTGCATGGCTGTGCGCAGGATCTGCTCTGAACGGTCGTTACGGTTGGCCATTTCTCAACGGTAGCGCAGATGGGCCGGTGAGCCCGGTATCCGCCCGATCGGTATGCCAGCTGAAGCGGGATTTTCCAGGCGCCCCTTGGTGATCGCGTCCGCTAGCTGTGGTCTGCGTCACCGCGTCCTGTCTGGGGGTATGCGTTCCGCCAGCCGTGGTGGCCGTTTTTCGGCGAAGGCTTGTGTTGCTTCGGTGAAGTCGGGTTGCTGCTGCAGCCAGCCTTGGGTGTTTGCTTCGTAGTCGAGTTGACTGGCCAAGTCGGTTTCGAGGGCTCGATGATGCGCTTGTTTGATCGAGGCCACGCTGACCGACAGTTCGGCGAACCGCCGCGCCATCGTGACCGCATCGGTGACCGCCTGACCGTCCTCGGACAATCGATTTACCAGGCCCCAATCACGCGCCTCGGCCGCTGACAGCCGTTCTGCGAGCAACGCGAGTTCGTTGGCGCGTCCAAGGCCCACGATGCGAGGAAGTAACCAGGTCATGCCCGCATCGGGCATGAGCCCAATCTTTGCGAACGACAACTCAAATCGCGCCGATGCGGCGGCGACACGCAAGTCGCACGCCAGCGCCAGCGACACTCCCGCGCCAGCTGCCACACCGTTGATTGCCGCAATGATGGGTAACTGCAGTGACCGCATCGTCATCACCAGCGGGTTCCATGCATCCAGCAGGACCCGGCGGGCATCACCCACATCGCCGGAAATGTCAGCTCCGGCGCAGAACCCCCGCCCGGCACCGGTGAGCACCACGGCGCGGATCCGGCTGTCGGCCTCCAACTCGAGGAAGGCCGAGCGCAGCGTGTCACCGGTCTCCGGGGTAACCGCGTTGAGTCGCGCCGGACGGTTGATGGTGATCACGCCCACTGCGCCGTCACGGTCAACAAGCACATCCGCCACGGGCTGGGCGCGGTCGGTGGTAGGGATCGAAGAAACCATCGGTACTACCTTCCTAAGAACTGTCGGATTTAGTCATGCCACTGCTACCTATGCAAGTTCGCCGCTGCGCCGTTGCCCCTGGCGACGGCCGTGTTCTGGCCCGGTCTGTGACAGATAGTCGCCGGCGAATTGGATGCGAGACGCCGGATCGATGTTCGAGGTGAATTCGGCGACCCGCTGATAAACGCCAACGCGTTTCTGCGGCAACGCCAATGGCCAGCGACGAACGTAAGTGAAATCAGCCGTGCCCGGTAACTCCGGAAATAGTCGCAGGACTGTTTGCAGCGATCGCGCCACGAGTTCGTCGTCCGAGCGCTGCATCCACGCCGCGGCTGCCGACATCTCCCAGCACACCGAAAGCAGGCCGTGGCCCGCCGGCGCGCGGTCCGGTGCCTTGTTGTTCTCGACGATGAGCGCTAGGCCGGCGAGTCCGGCGCCGGCGGCGACCGCTCGCCGCATTTTCGCAATCGATGGTAGGGGCACCTTATGGCTTCTGCGACTCTCGTAATGGAGGTTATTTTGAGACAGTAAAACTTATAAATGGTCGCTGTCAACTATCGTTTACCAGAATTCTGCAGCGGTGCGGACGGGAAATCTTATCTGGCCTACTTCGGCCTGTATATCAGAGCCAGGGCCGTGCGATGCGAGGTAGTGTGTGTCAGCACGACGACAGCAACGATCGTTCACATGCCTCGGCCCAAGTCCAGTGAGAGGATCCCGGGCGACCAAGGAGGATTCGAAATGCTATCGCCACAGGCAAATCTGAAACTCCTGCAGCGCACTTCATGGAGCGGTTACGTCTACATTGCGTTCCTGATGGTCGGCATCTGGCCGCTGGCCCGGTTCTTTCCCTCCCAACCGCCGTGCTGGGACGCCGCTCAGATCACTCGGGTCTATCACGACAACACCGCAGGGATCCGCATCGGGATGGTGCTGGTGCTCGTCGGTTCGATGTTCTACGTGCCCTGGACAGCGATGCTCGCAAAGCTCATCGCGGCCGTCGAGGGAAAGCCGGGAATACTGACCTATTCGCAAATCATTGCCGGCTGTACCAACGTGTTACTAACCGCATACCCAGCGGGCTGGTGGCTTACCGCGTCGTTTCGGTCGGACCGCGACCCGCAGATTGTGCAGCTGCTCAACGACATCGCGTGGCTGCAGTTCCTCGGCGTGATCGCGCCGTTCTACTTCGTCGTTATCAGCATCATTTACGCTTCACTGGCCGATGAGGACACCGATCCCGTCATTCCGCGCTGGGTGGGATGGTTCAACGTGTTCTTCATGCTCGACCTGATACCGCTGAGCATCATCTTCTTCTTCAAGACCGGGCCGTTCGCCTGGAACGGGTTGTTCGGCTTTTACCTGCCGTACGCCACGTTCTGGATCTGGTTCTTCGTGATGATGTACACCATCCGCCGCTCGTTGCATCGGCTCAACGACGCGCTCGTAGCGTCGGCGGCCTCGGCCAAGGCGGCGTGAGCATGGCTCGCGCCGCGATCGTAGGAGCGGGCCTATCCGGGCTGACGGCGGGCCATCGCCTACAGCAGGCCGGCTGGCAGGTCGATGTCTTCGAGGCCACTGACGCCACCGGCGGTCGCGTACAGACGGTGCGCCGCGATGGCTACGCGATCGACACCGGCGCCTCGGCGCTCGGTTCGACGTACCACAGCTATTTGGCGCTGGCGCGCGAACTCGGCCTCGAAATGCGTCCCACTGCGCCGTATATCGCCATCCGTCGCGCAGGCGTCACGCACCTGCTCGACACCGATCACATGGTGCGCTCCGGCCTTAATACCCGTGTGCTCTCGCTGGGTGCCAAACTGCGTGTTCCCCGATTGGCTTTCGACGTGGCGCTGGCCAAGGCGCGTGGCCGGCTGGACTACACCGATATGCGCAAGGCCGCACCGCTCGACACCGAAAGCGCCCGCGCATACGCAACGCGTGCGCTGTCCGCCGAACTCGACAGCTACCTGTGCGAGCCGATCGTGCGTACCATGCTGATCGCGGACACCGACAAGGTGTCCAAGGTGGAATTGTTCTCCGGAATCGGCAACATCTTCACCGCCAAAATCCTGGCCGCCGTCGGAGGACAGGGCCGGCTGCCCGAGGTGCTTGCCGCGCGGCTCAAAGTCCACTTGCAGACGCCGGTCACCGAGGTGCGGCGCACCGAAAACCTTGTCCGCGTGGCATATTCGGGCACAACATCGGATTACGATGCCTGTGTTGTCACCTGCCCGCTACCTGAGGCGACGGCCATCTGCGTCGATGATCGCAGCGTCCTTGGCCCGCTCGACACAAGTCTGGGCTACACCCAATGCCTCAGCGTCGCCGTCGGCACTGCCAGGCCACCGGACTGCCCGGCATTTCTCGTGATGTTCCCGTCGGTAGAGGATCCCGACATCGCCCTGATGTTCCTCGACCACAATAAGGCGCTCGATCGGGTGCCGGCCGGACACGGCTTGTTGAGTTGCTTGTGGGAGACCGGTGCGTCTGAGCGGATGATCCATGCGTCCGACGAGGATGTGGTCGATCACACCCTGGCGACCGTGTTCGAGGTGTTTCCCGAACTGTGCGACACCGTCGAGTTCACGCATGTGACCCGGTGGCTGCGGGCATTGCCGTTCACCCGCATCGGCGCCTACCAGAAGATCGGGCGCTTCAATGCGGCGCTCGATCCGGCGTCGCCGGTGCAGTACGCCGCCGACTTCATGTCGGCGGCCGGGCAGAACACCGCGGTGGAGTTCGGAAATCGCGCCGCGCGCAATCTGATTGGTGCACCAGCGGCCTGAGGCGGCGCTCCCCGATGTTTCCGTCCATGGGCGGCTGCTGATCCAGTCACGCCACGGCCAGCGTCCTGGCCGGCGGTAATCGGATCTGCCACAGGCAGTTTCCGGGCCGAGCCGACGCAGTTTGCCCGCCAGCGACAACCTCGGCAGCCTGCTGCGGGTGCCACATTCGAGCGGCGAAAGTGCAGTTACCGACGGGTCCACTCGGCGGCGCAATGCGTCGGTAGTTGCACTTTCGCGGAGTTAAGGATGAGCCGGTGAGTGATGTGCTGCCCCGGTCAGGGTGCATGTCCTGGCGAGAAACCCAACTTTCCGTCGCGTGTCATGTACGTGGATTTGTTGGTGGCGAACGGAACCCCGGGGCCGCTGCAGGCCCGGTCGGTGCCTCCTGCGCAGAGGCCGCTGGTGAAGTAGGAGCGGTTCATGGTGTCCTGCGGCCAGGCGACCGGGTGCGTCACCCACCATGCGGCGGGGACCGTGTAGAGCAGGAACGTGATGGCATGCACAGCGAACAGCACAGCCAGAACGCGCGTGACGGTGATCCGGTGCGGGGAGCCCTTCAAGCGTTCCACGCCCCGCTCGGCGAGGGTGTATCCGCGGTCGTCTCGGAAGTAGCGGAGCGCCGACAGGCCGGTGAACATCAGCCCGATCGGGACCATCTCTTCCACGGCGAACTTATGGTAGGTGCTCGAGAAGAGAACCCCATGCCCGCCTGGGTAAGACCAGAATCCCAGCGGCATCCAGATCAGGCCTTCGCAGACCAGATCGACAAGGCACATCGCGACGAAGCAGACGACGATCTGCTGCCAGGCCTGGATGTTCTGCCAGCGCCGTTTGACGGCTCGCATCACCCAGGTGCCGAACACGACGCTGATGAACAAGAAGTAGACGTAGGACGCACCGATGAACACGATCGGCTCTGCGATCGTGTGGCCTGGGCCACCGTAGGAGACCCATCCCGGGACATCCTGCACCCACGACCCGAAGTTGATCAGGTTGGTGTTGTAGGTGAACCAGTTGACGTAGTAGGTCGAGAAGGGGTCCTGGAACCAAACGGTGGCGAACCCTATGATCAGCAGCCCGTCGATGGTCGGCTGCCCGGACCTCCGCCAGGGCCGCACGACAAATCGCCAGATGACGAACGCCGCGAGGACGATGCCGCCAATCTCGAAGGTTCGCAGCGCGAAGATCATCCAGTCCGGCGCGGGGGTCGGCCCCGGAGGACCGGCTTGAAGTTCGGGCCGGCGATCCACTTGCCCCATACATACGCCATGAGCAGGGCGACCAGTAGGCCACCAAACGCCGTGAACTTGATCGTCGGCGTACTGGCGGAGTCGACTGGTAGCGAGTTTCTCGGGATCGGCGTCTTAACTGTGGACGCGCCACCGCTCAGGCGCGACAAACCCTCGGCTGTCATGCAGATCACAATAGAACACTTACTATACGAGTAACAACTATGTTATGTGCGGACTCGCCCACGGCGCCGAGTAGAGATTCGCCGAGTGGCCCGTCCGGCGGATCTGTGGATGAGACACTCGTGCGTGTGTCGGATGCCCGAACGCCGCGCCGCCGTCGCACGCAGCGTGAGCGCGTCGCCGAGTCCACCAGCCGGCTGGTCGCGGCAGCCATCGAGCTGATTGCGGAGAAAGGTTTCTCGAACACCAGCATCGCCGAGATCGGCGAGCGGGCGGGCTACAGCCGTTCGATGGTGCAGTCTCGGTACGGGTCCAAGGAGATGTTGTTGGAGTCGCTGCTGCGCGAGGAGTACGAAAGCCGCCTGCTCGATGCGACGCCGGCGGCGGGCACCGGACTCGAACAGTTGTTAGCCCAGGTGGACCGCCTTCATGACGAGGCGGTGGCTAACCCCGAGCTCATGCGAGGCTTCTACGCACTGTGTTTCGAATCCATCGGACCGGTCCCCAGTCTGCGCTCCTGGATCACCGACTGGCTGGACCGCTACGAGGCGGCCACCGAGAAGGCGATCAAGACCGGCGTCGCTGACGGATCGATCCGCACCGACATTGACACCCGCGGCGAGGCCCAGGCTTTCATCGCCTCTGGCCTCGGCTACGCCTTCCGGTGGATGGTAGCTCCGACAATCGGCTACGCATCACTGCTGCGTCAATGGCAGGAAGACGTGCGCGAGCACCTGCGGCGGTGCTCAATCACGACCTGAGTCCGAGGTGGCGATGGGACAGCTGGGCATCTGGGCCGTTGCGGGCGACGCCGTCACGGCGTCTCGGGTGGCTCGGACACAGATGCGTGCGCCGCCCTGCGGCACGAGAACGACATGCTTCACCTTCTGTCTTTCGCCTTTGGCTGTGCAGGTCCTCAGCTCGACTCGGCGGAGTACCTCGCGCAGGACGATTCGAATCTCAGCCATGGCGAAGGTCGCACCGAGGCAGCGGCGATTGCCCCCGCCGAACGGTAGCCAGGTTGTTGGACCTGGCGTGGCGCCGAGCATCCGGTCTGGATCGAACCGGTCGGGATCGGGATATTGCTCGGCGCTGCTGTGTACCAGTCCGATGCCCGGGGCGACCATGACGCCGGCGGGCAGGTGGTAGCCCGCCAGCTCGACGGGCTGGGTCAGTACCCGGCCGACATCGAAGATCACCGGTCGGATCCGCAGCGTTTCCTTCGCAATCGCGTCGAGGTACTCGTCGCCCGCAGGATCGCCGGCCGCACTTGCGTCGGCGGCACGTACTGCCTTGGCCAATATGTCCGGATGCCTGACGAGTCGTTCCAGCGCCCACGACAGCGCCGTGGCGGTGGTGTCGTGTCCGGCAGCCAGAAGTGTCATGAGTTGATCGCGCAACTCGGAGTCGGTCATCGTTCGGCTGTCGTCGTCGCCGGCGTCGTCGTCGCCGGCACGAACGAGCATCGCGAGCACGTCGGTGCGCTCCGCGAGGTTGGGGTCAGCACGACGGTCGTCGATCTCGGCATACAACAGCCGGTCGGCTTCTTCGATGCAGCGACGCACGAATCGCCAAGGGCGGCGGCGCTGCAGGCCGGGATTGACGACCGACAGTGACGCCCAAGGTCCCAGGTTAAGCAGCCGCGGCATCACCTCGCGCAACAAGGCCAGCCGGGCCGGATCGGTCGCGCCGACGACGGTCCGCAGAATCACCTCAAGAGTGATCTCCGACATTCGCGGCGCAACCGGGAACTCGGCAGCCACCGGCCAACGGGCAATGTTGGCGGCGGCGATCTCGGCCATCACATCAGCCTGGCGTGCAACCGCGTCGCGCTGAAACGGGGCGATCATGAGACGGCGACGATCACGATGTAGGTCGTCGTCGATCACCAGGACGGAACTCTCGCCGACTACACCCGCCAGTATCGAGTTCGCTTCACCGGCGTGATAGATGGTTGGGTCACCGGCGAATACCGCCTTGATGTCGGCGGGATCGTCGAAGTAAACGATCGTTCCCAACGACGCGATTCGCACCGTGAAGACGCTGCCGTAGCGGCGTCGGCAGGCGGACACGAAGCGCGGCCAGTAGCGCAGCATCAGCGCGGCCTGCACCGACTGAGGGAGCGGGGGTCCGGGCGGCAACGCGCTCAAGGCGGATTCGCTCATTGTCGAAGCATACGAGTGTGACTGTTGCAAGAACACCGTTATATTGAAATGGCTCGGCTCAAAATGCTTCGGTCCGGCCGGCGATCGATAAGTCACGCCGGAGCGCAATCCGGCAGCGCTGAGGCCCGGCAGGACCGATGCCACGCCGCAGAGAGGAGCCGGTGACCGGTGAAGCGATCGGCGCTCGACGAATCGTGGCAGCGCATCGACTGGACTCGGCACACCCATGACTTGATCACTCGCGGTCGCCGGGTCCGCTACGTCGACATCGGCTCGGGTCCCCCGGTGATCCTCATCCACGGCCAGGGCGGATCCTGGCAGTTCTGGCTGCGGTGCAAGCCCTCGATGGCCCAGGACTGCCGTGTCATCGCGGTGGATCTGGCCGGGTTCGGCGACTCCGACCCGATCGCTTGCGGTGACGTGTTCGACGAGCACGTCGCCACGATCAGGGACCTGATGGGCGACCTCGGCCTGGCCAAGGCCGTCGTCGTAGGCCACTCGATGGGCGGGCTGGTCAGCATCCGCTTCACCTGCGAGTATCCCGACCTGGTCGCCGGGCTGGCGCTGGTCGACGCCGGAGGATCGCCGATCGGCCCCAAACGCCTTGCGCTGATACTGGCCGCGTTCCGGATCTTCAACGCCGTGTTCGGGATTCGCCGGATATCGGAGTTCGTGGCGCGCACGGGCTGGCTCCTGAAACTGTTTTTTGTGGCGGCCCTGGGCGATCGCCACTCGATGTCGACCGACTTGGGGCGTCAGATTTTCCCGCGTATGGCATCGCCGGGATTCATCCAAACGATGGAGGCGGCAGCCGTCGCCGTGGGCGAGGTGACCCCGGAGCGCATTATCTGCCCCACGCTGGTGGTATGGGGGGGCAAGGATCGCGTTTTGCTTGCGTCGGCAGGTCGGGAGCTAGCCGAACGCATACCCGACGCCAGCTTCGTCGCCCTCGACGGCGTCGGCCACTGTCCGATGATCGAGGCGCCGGCCGAGTTCGCCTCACTGATTACCGATTTCGCCGCCGATCCTCAGTGGGGCAGGCCCGCGCACGCACCTGATAGCCCAACGACCAAGATTCCCGGCATCTCACGAGCACGTTGGTGGAACCGTCGCCGCCCGCGCCCGATGCGGGATGTCTCTTGACACGCTGAAGGTGAACTACTTGCCGCCAAGTGCGAGTATCTCGTCCAGGCCCGCTTGCATCTCGGTCCACAGCAGGTCGGTGTCTTTGAATACGTCTCCGTCAGCGTTCATGGCAATGCAGCAGACGCCGCAATGTGTGCACATGGCCGCGGTGAGAACCGTGCCCGGCAACGGCGCGAAGACAAACATCCGCTCGAATTTCGCACCCGCCATGTAGCGGTCTTCGGTGATTCCCGGCCAGGAGCTGGTTGTCAGTACCGCACCGCCGACGGATCCGATAATTGCGGCGGCTATCCCCGAGGGGATTCGGTTCAACACCGGTGTGACGGTGCCAAGGAATCCGAGCGCCGGTTCGCCGCGTATATGATCGACACGCTGGTGCATCGCGCGGATCCGCTCTGCGGGGTCCGCCGTTCCAGACGGCACCAGAAAGTACGCGGCGGCGAAGTTGTTGCCGCCCATCGCTTCCGCAGCTGTCCGCATTGCGACCGGCATGGAGATCGGCACGTCCTCGAGTTCTTCACCCTGAGCGGCGCAATAACGCCGCAAGCCACCTAACAGAGCACAAACGAACGCGTCGTTCAGCGAACCGCCGGCGGCCTTGGCTGCTCGGCGCAGGTCGTCGAATTCGCATTCCATTGCGCCAAACCGCCACTTGCGGCGAGGGCCGCCGCGCAGCACCTGCGAAGGGTTCCGCGGTGGTCGGCCAGCCACCCGGGCCAGCGACGAGAGATAGTCCGCGGTCGCTTGCGGGTGCCTGGCGGCGTGGACGAGGACGCGCGCCCCTCCGCCGAGCATCCGCGGGGCGCTCGTGATCTGCTTGGTGAGCTGTGCCGCCGCCACACCAACGGCACTATGGTGCTGCGGGGCGTGTGGTGGCGTTGGCTTGTCAGGTACGTGTTCGGGAGTCATATTCAGCACGCGCTCGTGCAATCGGGCCAAGGCCAAACCATCCATGAACACATGGTGGGCATGCATGATATAGGCGGCGCGGCCGCCGTCGAGTCCCTCGACCAGGGTGCTTTCCCAGGGCGGGCGGGATCGGTCGAGCGGCGTCAGCGCGATTGATTGCGCCAAGTCGAGAAGCTGGCGCAGGCTGCCCGGTGCCGGCAGCGAGACACGCCGCAGGTGGAAGTCGAGATCGAACGCGGGATCGTCCTCCCACATCGGCGGTCCGACCGGCAGCGCGGGGTCAACGACGCGCTGCCCAAACCGCGGGACGACTTCAATGAACCACTCGTGTGCCGCCCGAAGGCGCTCCCAATCAGGCAGACGGTCCAGCAGTTGCACAACAACACCTGACCAAGCACCCGATGGATGCCGATCCGTGCGCCACATCAAGGCATCCAGTTCGGACAACACCGGCTCGCGCCCCCACCGTTGGAGATCGGCCCACAACTCCTCCTGGCTGGTCATCGTTCTCAGGGTCCTCCTATTGCGTTGAGCACACATTTGGATTCGTCGCGTTTGAATATGAAGGTGAGGAGTTTGTATCGGCTAGGTGTCGCTTTGTGCCCGGCCCGCTGCCGAACGCTTAATGAGACGCCGATATTCTAAAATACTCTGATATTACGAACCGGGGAAGATGGAGTGCCCGGGGCGGCAGCACGACAGCGCCAGAATCTGATCAGAGCGACTTGAGGACCGTACGCGCGGTGGTTCTGCCCGCCCAGCCGTGCACGCCGCCCATCGGATGCGCGCCCGCGCCGGTGTGCCACAGGCCGGGGATGGGTGTGCGGTAGCCCGCCAGCGCCGCGGTCGGGCGGTCGGGACCATCTGGCTCAGCGACATGTCGACGACCACGTAGCTGCCCTCGTGTGTCATCTCGCGTAGCTCGTTGGGGCTCTTGACCCAGCTACCGATGACGGCGTCGGCGAAACCGGGCGCCACCTCGTCGACTTTGCGGATCGCCTGTGCCGCGAAGGGTCCGCGGTGCTGTGCCCATTCGCTGCCGTCGGCGAAGGTCTGCGGAACGGCGGGCAGAACAGATACATGGTGTCGCCGGCGCTTCCCGGCGGCACCTGCGAGCGATCGAAGGCCGACGGCATCAGGGCCCACATCGGCGTCTCGGACGGAATGCAGCCGTGCATCGCCGTATCGAGAGCGCGGTCGACATAGTCCTTGGTGTCCCCGATCAGCATGTAGCTGCCCCACAGCTCTGGCCTGTCGCACAACAACTTCGGTCGCCGCGACAACGCGACGTCGATCTTGGCGTTGTTGATGCCCCAGCCGTTGACGCGGATGTTGCGGACTTCGTCGAGCACCGCGTCGCAGACATGGGCCGGGTCGACCAGCTTGCACATGAGCGTGATCGGGTCGACCGCCGCGATGACCTGCTTGGCGTGCAACACCTCACCGTTGACTAGCCGCACCCCGGCCGCCTGCCCGCCCTGGACCAGGATCTCCTCAACGTCCGCATCGGTGCGGGCCTCGCCACCGTGGTGGCGCAGGCACGCGGCCAGCGCGCTGGTGAACTCGGCCATCCCGCCGACCGGGCGTTTGATACCCCACCCGATGTGCAGCATGATCACACCCAGGACCGCTCCCGATCCCGGTTCCCGCAGCGGCGCTTCCGAGCCCGAGGCGTAGATCGCCAGCAGCGATTTCACCTCTTCGGATTCGAACATCGTCTCGATGAGCTGGTGCGGAGAGGCCATCAGCATTCGCGCTACGGGTGCGAGGTTGCGGCGCTTGCGCACGGCCCGCCAGCCCAGCTCGGCGACCGTCTTGGCCCGCGGACGGGTGGGGTGGTCCATCAGGTACGGCGCCGCCACATACCAGAAGTCGCACCACATCTCGCAAAGCTGCGCGAACTTGGTGGCGTCTTTTTTCGAGTACCGCCGGATCTCTTCGACGGTGCGGTCGAGCGAGCGCCACAGCCCGATGGACTGGCCTTCTGGCCCCAGGTAGGCGCCCCACGGGTCCGGGCTGGCTTGGCGCAGGCCGAAGGATTCCAGCCGAAGCTCGCTGACGATGGATGGCTCCAAGTTGGTGAACAGAAGGTCCACCGCGCATGGATTCATCACGAATCCCGTTGCTTCAGAGACGGTTTCGCGCGAGTAGGTCATGCCGCCGAGCCATGGCCTTCGCTCGAGGACTAACACGCGCTTGCCGGCCCGGGCGAGATAGGTGGCGCAGGTCAGGCCGTGGTGGCCACCGCCGACGATGATGGCGTCATACATCTCAACCAGCGTTTGCGTTGGCGCGCTGCTCGGCCAGCCGGGCCTGGTTACGCGCGATGGTGTCGGCTGACAATGGAAGCGGCAGGAATCGGCGGGTGCGGGCCATCAGCTCTTGGTACTCCGGCCGCGCGCCCATGTAATTGTCTTGGAACGCCGAACCCAGCACCGAAGTGAGCATGATGGTGTTGATGATCGGGCCGGCAACGGACCACCAGCAGGCGGGGTTGCCGGCGACGGCCACCAGCCACATGCCCCACCAGACCGTGGTGGTTCCGAAATAGTTCGGGTGGCGGCTGTGCGTCCAGACTCCGGTATTGAGATAGCGCGGCCGCTGATCCAGTGCCAGGAAGGCCTGCAGCTGCGCGTCTGCCACCGTCTCGTAGTAAAGCCCGATCATGAACACCAGCAGGCCGGCGAATGCGAGCAGGCCGATGCCGCCGTTGGGCGCCCGGTTCTTCAGTATGCCGACCACGGCTGGCATACCGATCAGCACGATGATCACGGCCTGGGGCTCCATCACTCGGAAGAAGCTCTTCCACCAGTAGCCGGGGGACATCTCCTTGACGAAGTTCAGATAGCGCGGATCGCCGCCGTAAACGGGCACGTATCGACGCCACCGCGCGGCCAGATACCACCCGAGTCGGCCTCCGTGCAGCATCACCATGAACAACAGCAACGACGCGGTAACCGATTGGGCGCCAACGATCAGGTACGCGAACAGCGCCGGAACCGCGAAGGCGAAGCCATACCAGCCGTCCATCATCGAGTGGTTGCCCTGCAGCAGGCCCACCACCCAGAGGATCGTCACCACCGTGAAGGTGAAGATCGCGCAGAACAGAAAGACGCTGAGGTCGCTGGACGGGTTGACGCCCAAGCTACTGACCAGACCACTCACGTGCCTACCTTAACAAATTTTGAGAACGATCGGTCACAAATATTTGAAACGCTGCTAAGGTGCTTTAGGTGCGAGACTGCGGCAGAACGTTTACGTTCGTTCAGTTCTTGGAGAGCTGTCGGAATGAGGGCAACTGATGCACATCGGTCACGGCCACTTCTTCCAGAACCTCGACGGGCGACCCGATCGCGAAGTCTGGCAACGGAGCTGAGAGATAACAGGAGACGACAAGTCGCGCATGGACCTCGCATCGACCTAATCGGACTGACCAGTCGGATGGCGTTCAACGTCATCAAGGAGAAGCTGATCAATCCCAGGCCGACCAAGCTGGCTGAGGTCCCACCGTCACCGGAACATCTCACCCATGAGTGGTTGACCGTGGCGCTATGCGACGGCGTCCACGGCGCGCGGGTCGAATCCTTCGAGCTGGGCCCCCGAAACGACGGCACGTCGGCGCGGCGGACGATTCGCGTGAGCTACAACGACGAGGGCAGACAGGCCGGACTACCGGAGCACTTGTTCACCAAGTCGTCGCCAGGACTGACGACGCGCCTGGTGTCGGCCGCCGCGTCGCTCGGCCGGACGGAGTCCACCTTCTACGCACATGTGCGCCCAACACTGCAGATTGAGGCGCCCGTGACCATCTACTCGGCGTTCGACCCGCTGACCAATCGGCAACTGCTCATTACCGATGACGTGAGCGTCACGCGTGGCGCCCTGTTCGGGACAGTCCTATCCCGAACGCTCTCCCGCGAACAGGCGGAGCAGGTGGTCGACACCCTCGCTAGGTTGCACGCAGCCTTCTGGGGGCAGCCGTTGGCCAAGATGTTCGGTAGCTGGCTGCCGACCTCGTACGACTGGATCGCTCAGCTCAATGTCACCCTCAATGCACCGCAGCGTGTGCTGTCCGGGTTCGACCGTGGTCGCGAAGTCATCCGGCGGAGCTCTACGCGAGTCGCACCGAATTCCACCCGGCAATGATGCGGGCAATGCAGATCAACGCTTCCCATGGGCCGCAGACGATGCTTCACGGTGACGTGCATCCAGGCAACTGGTATGTCGCCGATGACGGCGCGATGGGACTTTACGACTGGCAGTGCATCGTGCGTGGCGGCTGGGCCCGCGATCTTGCCTACGCCCTATCCTCGCACCTAGTCGTCGAAGACCGCCGTGCGTGGGAGCGCGACCTCATCGCGCGCCACGGTGACCGCCTCGCCGAAGCGGGCGTTGCGCCACCGGAGCCCGAAGCGGCCTTCCTCGCTTACCGACAATGTATGACGCACGCGGCATGGATGTGGCTCGGCACGATCGGACGCCACCGGCTACAGCCCAACATGCAACTCCGCGACGTCACCCTTGAGACGTTGCATCGAACCTGCACAGCCTGCACGGATCTCGACACGCTCGATGCCGTCGCGGAGCAAAGCTCATGAGCGCTCACGGAATCTACTGCACGACAGCTCGATTCGCCACCCGGGCGACTGGGTATCGGCGCTTTGATCGCGACTCCGCCACATCGCTGCCAGGCTTGGCAGGGCGGCGCCGCTTCCGGAGCGAAGTTCTATCTGCTCAAAGCGCGCACCGCCCACCGGAAGGGGCAGGCCATGGATAATCGGGTTAATACCAAGGTCCTGATGATTGGGGCGTGGGCCGCCCTGTTATATCCCGTCCTGCTCATTCTGGGCTGGTGGTGCCTAGCGGGTTTCGTGCCGCCAATCGCGCCCACCGCGACGGCCAGTGAGCTAGTGAGTACCTACCAGCAAAATGCTGTCTGGATTCGCGCCGGCATGGTCGTCACCATGCTGGGGGCCACTATGGCGATGCCGCTGGGAGCCACAGTGGCCTACCTCATCTCGCGAATTGAGGGATTCTTTGGTCCACTCAGCATTCTGCAGGTGATGGGCGCCGTGGGCATGGCCATTCTTACGTTCTACCCACCGATGTGGTGGTTGATCTCGATCTATCGACCCGAACGCTCGGCAGAACTGACACTCACCCTCAGTGACGCGGGGTGGCTGCAATGGGTCGGTGGACTGACGATCTACTACCCGACGATCATCACCATCGCGATAGCGGCGTTCATCGACAAGAGTCCGGAGCCGGCATTCCCACGCTGGTTCGGATATGCGAACCTTTGGCTCGTTATCTTGTTGCTGCCCGGCCAGATGATCTTCTTCTTCAAAACAGGTCCGCTCGCTTGGAACGGTCTGATTGCCTTCTATCTTGCGTTCATCGTTTTCGGACTGTGGTTTCCGGTGGCCTTCTATGTGTTGAGAACGGCGATTTTGCGTCTCACGCAACAAACTGGGGTCAGAAAGGAGGCGCTGCCGACTTGTTGACGGCCTGGGGCATTACCACGACGAACGCGGGAGACTGATGCCGCTGTCGGGCTCTCGGATTTTCCAGAATGCCAAAGAATGAGAACGATCGGTCACGCTTATCTGAAGACTGCTATGATATTTCAGAATATATTGCTTCCGTAACAAGTTCACGATCGTTCAGCTATCGGCGTGCTGCGGGAAACGGGGCTGACAGATGCGCATTGGGCACGGCCACTTCTTCCAGAACCTCGACGGGCGACCCGATCGCGAAGTCTGGCAGACGGAGATGACGCTGGCCGACCGCGCCGAGCATCTCGGGTTCGATTCGGTGTGGGCAGTCGAGCATCATTTCGCGGGGTATTCGATGTCGACGGACCCGCTGCAGTTTTTGACCTGGGTTGCTGCGCGAACGCAGCGCGTCAAGCTCGGCACGATGGTGTCGGTGTTGCCGTGGCACGATCCGATTCGGTTGGCCGAACACGCGTGCGTGCTCGACCACCTCTCGGGCGGGCGGCTGATCCTGGGCATGGGGCGGGGTTTGGCGCGCCAGGAGTTCGACGGATTTGGCGTCGAGATGGCCCACTCCCGACAGCTCTTCGACCAGTGCGCCGCCGAGTTGCTGGACGCGTTCGAAACCGGACGCATCCGCGGCATTGAGCTGCGGCCGGCTCCTTTGGCGCCGTTGCGCGGACGGGTGTTCGCCTCATCGATCTCTCCGGAGTCCGCCGAAGTGATGGCGCGGCTCGGCTCCGGCATCATGATTTTTTTGCAGAAGCCATGGGATCAGACTGTCGCTGACCTGCAGCGCTATGGCGAGCACTATCGGCGATATCGGGGCGGCGACCCGCCGAAGCCGATGGTGGTGATCTTCAACGCGTGCCATGAGGACCGCGACGTTGCCGCTCAGCTGTTCGAGCAAGTCGTGGCTTACTACCGCTCGACTATCGATCATTACGGGTTCGCCGATGAGGCAATGGCCGCGATACCGGGCTATGAGTACTACGGCAACATCGCGCGCACTATCGCCAAACACGGCCGCGAGCAATTCGCGCACTTCCTGGCCGAGCTGCAGCCGTGGGGGACGCCCGACGAAGTCGTCGAGCAAACCCGCGACATCGTGCGCCGCACCGATGCGGGCGGCCTCATTGTCGTCTCGGCGTTCGGAAACCTGGCCCGCGATGTCGCGGTGGCCAACCAGGAACGCTTCGCGCGAGCCGTTATGCCCGCGTTGTACGAAACCGTCGGCAGTTCAACCTGAAAGGGATAAGGCAGTTGAAACTTGGAATCACGATGCCCAGTCGCACGGCACCGCTTTCGCGCATACCGGATTACGCCCGGATGGCTGATGAGGCGGGCTTCGATTCGGTGTGGACCTATGAGCTGTACCGAAACCCGTTCGCGATGCTGTGCACATCGGCGCTGACCACCTCGAACGCGGAGCTGTGCACGGGGCTCGCGACGGCGCTCAACCGCTCGCCGTTCGAGGCGGCGAATGCGGCGGCCGACGTCGACGAGCTGTCCGGGGGCCGCATGAAGCTCGGTCTCGGCACTGGGGTCCCGGAATTTCTGGAAGCCTTTCACTCCACCGACTTCCAGAGGCCGATCAAGCGGCTAAGTGAATACGTTGAGGCATTGCGTCGGTCCTGGGCATACCTCGCCGGTGAGAAGGTCGAGCCGTTCAACGGCACGTACTATCGGTTCGCCGCTCCGCCGATCAATCCGTGGGGGCTGCGCGACATGGTGCGCCCGCAGATCCCGATACTCGTCGCAGGCATGCGCCCGCAATTGCTGAAGTTGTGCGGGGCCAAAGCCGACGGATGGGTCGGATATCTATGGACACCAAAGTTTTTCGACCAGGTTGTGCTGCCCAACATCGCCGAGGGCGCACGCTCGGCCGGTCGTGATCCCGATGCGTTGGACCTGGCGTGCGAAGTCATCTGCTGTGTGCACCCCGACCGAGACGTCGCGCTGGCGCGCGCCAAGAAGCATGTCGGGTTCTATATTGCGCATCCGGTCTCTGACGTGGTCGCCGAAATCGAGGGTGTGCAGGATCTGGTCAACGAGCTGCGCATGTCGATGATGCAGAATGGCCTGGCGGCGTTCGAGGACACCCCCGAAG
This sequence comes from uncultured Actinomycetota bacterium, assembly GCA_963715905.1. Taxonomy (GTDB): domain Bacteria; phylum Actinomycetota; class Actinomycetes; order Mycobacteriales; family Mycobacteriaceae; genus Mycobacterium. The sequence goes on along the minus strand of CAVQSX010000003.1, from coordinate 67,095 downwards.
AGCTTGTCGAGCTGTTCTCCATCACCGGGACACCGGAGGAGTGCCGCCAGAAACTGGACAACTACAAGGGTTTACCCCATCTCGCCCTGCACACGTCCTATGTGCCTCCATTTACCGCGGAAGAATCCGAGGACTGCTACCTGCAGATCATCGACGCCTTCAAACGGTAGGGCTGCGATGACGGATGGCGTCATCGTCGTTGGAGGTGGACCCTCGGGACTGGCCGCGGCACATCGGCTATCCCGGGCCGGAATCCCGGTGACGGTAATGGAAGCCACCGACCGGGTGGGCGGCAAGATGCTCACGTCGCACCGGGACGGGTTCGTGATCGATGAGGGTGCGTTCTTCCTGCCGACCACCTACCGGACGCTGCTTTCTACTGCCGCCGACGTCGGGATGGCCGACGAGATCGTGCCGGGTGGGTTCATCCTGGGCATCGTGCGCGACGGGGTCATTCATGACCTCGATGGTGATCACCTTGTGCCCTCGATGATCCGCACCCGGTTGCTGTCCGCCCGGGCGAAGGCGGAGTTGGTCAAACTCGTGCCCGAACTGGTTCGCGCACGGCGAGCCGGCTACGCGCGGATGCCCGAGATGGGACCGTACGACACCGAGACGTTGTCGGTGTGGTCGCGGTCGCGGTTGAGCCCGGAACTACAGGAGTATCTCGCCGAGACGGTGCTCCGCGGCATTGCGGCAACCAGCGGCGACACGGCGTCGCGGGCGGATTTCTTGGCGATCCTGGCGCTGTTCGGTGGCGCGAAGCTGGTCAGTTTCCGCGACGGCATGGGTTCCTACACAGATCGGCTGGCCCGCGACGTGAAAACTGAAGTCGGCGCGGAAGTTACCTCGGTCGAGGGCAACGGCAGTGGAGTCAGCGTCACCTGGACGGACCAGGGGGGTGTCGAACGCGTCGACCGCGCGGCGGCGTGCGTGGTCGCGACTCCCGGGCAGACGACGGCACGTATCCTGCCCGGGCTGGACAGTTGGCGGCGAGCATTTCTCGACCGGGTGCGCAACGGGAAGCTGATCCTCCTGAAGGTCGGCCTGTCCCGAAGTCCCCGGGATGTGAAGTCCACTTACCTTCTCGTCCCGCGAGCAAGTCACCCATTCCTCACCGGAATACTGTTCGACCATCACAAGGCGCCCGGCCGCGCCCCTGCCGGCAAGGGGCTGCTCACCGTCGCGGCGCTGGACTCGTGGAGCGCCGAGCAATGGGACGACGACGACGGCCAGATACGCCATGCCATGCTGGACGGGATTGACCAGATCTTGCCTGGCACAACCGATCATATCGAGTTCGCCGACGTGCATCGTTGGCGCGAGGAGTACACGACGGTCGGCTTCTACCGCGATCTTGGACGGTTCCGGCAACTGTGCGATCAGGACCGGCGAATACAGTTGGCCGGCGACTCCCAGGCATTCCAGAACCTTGAATCGGCGACGATCTCCGGTCAGCGAGCAGCCGAGCGGCTGCTCACCAGCCAGCTCTTGTCCTAGTGCAGGTATACGAGAAAGACACGGCCATGACTGAACGCCAGCAGCGGCTTTGCGTTTGGGGCGGAATCACTTTCGCTCCGCTCTTCCTCATCGGCTTCGCCCTGGTCGCGCGCTTTGTGCCGCCACCCTCCCCGGGTATGAGCGCAGAGGCGGTAGCGCGGATGTTCAATGCGGGACGCGGTCGGATCCGAACGGGCATCTGGATCGCCACCGGGGCAGCGCCTTTCCTCGCGTTCTATGTCGCGGCGCTAACCCACCAGATCCGGCGGATCGCCGGCAGCGATTCGCCGCTGGCAACGGCCCAGTTGATCGCGGGCTCCTGTTTGATCCTCGAGTTTCTCTTCCCGCAATTGGTTTGGCAGACGGCGGCCTACCGGAGCGGGCGCAGCCCCGAGACCATCCAGATGCTCAACGACCTCGCGTGGTTACCGTATGTCGGGATAGTCGGAACGGCGATGGTCCAGATGGCGATCATCGCGATAGTCGTGTTTCAGGACCGTCGTCCGCAGCCACTTCTGCCACGCTGGAGTGCCTACCTCAACATTTGGACCATGCTGGGCGTCGCGCCGGGCAGTTTCGTCGTGTTCGTGCACAACGGCCCCGTGGCCTGGAATGGGATATTGGCCTGGTGGGTGCTCTGCGTGTCGTTCTTCGTCTGGATGGTGGCTATGACCTGGCTCATGTTGCGCGCCAGTCACATCGCCGAGCGCGCCGAGGCAGAGAGCGCCGCAGCATTGCGGCCCGGTCCCGGTTAGGGCAAACCTGTTGGTCTTAGGTTAACGCGGCTCCGGAATCCCGCCGCTGCTGCTTTCGAGCAGCGAATAGTCGATACTATGACTATGGCCCGTCCGTCAAAGCCCCTAATCCGCCGCGACGCCGTGGTGGAGGCGTCGTTGCGCATCATCGACACGGAGGGCCTGGACGCGTTCAGCTTGCCTCGGCTCGCTCGGGAGCTCAATGTGCAGGCGCCGTCGCTCTATCACCACTTTGAAGACAAAGCGGAGATTTTGCGAGCTGTCGCACGGGCAATAGTGGTCGAGACACGCTTGCCCGACCCCAAGTCGGTGCCCAATTGGATTGAGTGGCTTGTCGCGCTGAGCTTGGCGTTTCGTGAGTCGATGTTGCGACACCACAACGCCGTGCCTCTGTTACTGCGGTTCATGCCCCGCGATGTGCTAATCCGCAATTACAACGAGTCCGCGGTTCATCTCATCGAGATCGGTGTGCCGCTGGAACAAGTGGTGTTGATTCTTGATGGCCTGGACAAGTTGACCTTGGGCGCCGGCATCACCGAGGCGATGCACGGCGACGACGGGAGAAGTCGCCCGTTCGCCAATGCCGATCCAGCCACCGAACCGGCGCTGGTCGCGGCGGTGGCTGCTAATGGGCGATCCGCGACAGGGGCGTTCGCCGAATCCATCCGCAGTTTCCTGCGCGGTGCGGCGCCGCTGGTGCCGGAGACGGCGCCGCCGCCGCAGCATTGGGGTGACTTCGGTTCGGCAGCAACGGATCTCGAGTCGACGGCCTCGTAGTGGGATGGGGCTGCGTTCGCATTCGGTACCAGCTGGCCCCGGCTTCACCCGGCCGCTTGAGTGGCTTGGTTTGACCAGAGACCTGTCCAATCAGTGGGCTGCGCAAAAAGGCATTCGTGTCAATGCCATCGCGCCTGGATTCGTCGAGACCGACATGATCGGCGACATGTCGGGCGAAACCTTGGACCGTTTCTTGTCCGGGTGTTCGCTGGGACGGGTCGCCACCCAACGCGAGATCGGCGCTGTGGTGCTGTTTTTGGCCAGCCCGGCGTCCAGCTACCTCACCGGCTCCACGATCGCCGTCGGCGGCGGCACCTCGGGTCATTGACGACGGCACACCCACCTGCGCAGCGCATGCGACTCGCGGGGTACCTGTCATACGGGCAGTGAGTCAGCGGTTCAATGGCTCGATTGCTTCTCGGCCAGCCTCATATCTGCTCCGATTTGGCGGGAGAGATTCTGATGGATGGTAATGGTCATCGACATCATCCAGATAACGAATGCCGCTAGAGGGATATACAGCCCGACCACCCCGTTCCACGCGAACGGTCCATGCTTGAAGAACAACACCAGCCCGGCCGGGATGATGAGCATCGCCACCCACAGGTTGAGGTATCCGAGCCATCGGGGCAGCACTGGCTCGCTACGACGGTCGATCAAGATCGCGGCAGCAATCGCGATCAGCTGCACCCAGAGTGACCAGATGACAGTCATAAAGAGGATCCAGCCGACGTCGTGAAGCGCACGGGTCACGTCGGGTGCACGATCGTCGAACCGGAAGCTCACCGCCATCCAGACGCCGATCGGTGTGATGAACTCCAGCGACAGCAACGCGCACGAGACCATCTGCACATCGGCGAGCGCCTTCGCGCCGTCGATGCGTCTGAGTTGACCCGAGATCGCTACTGCCCACGGAACCAGTAGAGCTGAGCCTGCCATTGAAATGATCATGCCGAGCTTGATCGCGTTGGTGTGGTCTGCATAGAGGCGTACGATCTCGGCCGCGCTGGCGGTTGGATCCGAGGGAGGGATGAACCCCGCGATGAACAGGAACGCACCAAGCCAGAGCGCGATCATGCCTGGGCCCGTCCAAATGAGGACCCGCTGGACTCTCGCTTCCATTGCTACTCCTTGAAATACTGCGTCGTGTGCGGACGATTTCTCCGGTTCACCTCGCGCAGGCTTCAGGGGTCGCGATGCCGGTGGGTGGCGCCTGACCAGAGCTATTGTGGTGCAGCGTGTTTGGGTTACCGAATCAAAGCCACAGAAATACGGTCAAGAGCAGTGTGCAAACGATGAGGCAGTACGCTTCGAACAACCCGCGCAGGACGTTCGGCGCCTCCCGTAACTCCATGAAGTACATGCCGACCAGGCGGACTTTGATGAATGCGATCAGCAAGATGATCACGCTTGCCAGCTTGTGATCGTGCGTCCCGTGTTGAGTCCCGAGCGTCCAGGACACAGCGGTCGCGGTGATCAAGACCACCCACACCGCAGTTGCCGGTGTGCGAAGTAGGGCCGTCATTCGTGTCACCTGACTAAGAAGACCAGTGGGAATAGCACCAGCCACAGCAGATCGACCATGTGCCAAAAGCACGCGCCGCCCTCGAAGAACGCCCACTGGTGCTCCGATAGGTCGGCCTTTCGGGCCAAGATGAACAACGCGGTGAGCACACCCAAACCAATGATCAGATGGAAAAGGTGCAAGCCGGTCAGCACAAAATAAAGCAGATAAAACCCATTGGTAGTTGGGATCTGGTGTGCCGCTATTCGTTCGGAGTACTCAAAAACTTTGACGATGATAAACGCCACGCCGCACAGGAAGGCGCCAAGGATCAGGCGTTGTGCGAGCGTCCGCTCGGCCACTCTCATGGCACGAACGGCCAGCACGACCAATAGCGAACTGACCAGAAGGAAGACAGTGTTGACAGCGCCGAGGTTCTTGTTCAGGGTGGATTGAGATAGATCGAACAGATCCACATGTTTGCTGCGCTGGACCAAATAATACGTAAAGAACACGGCGAAAACGCAGATGTCGCCGAGAATGAAGATCCAGACACCTTCTTCGCCGGGGATCTTCTTTGCTGCGACTGCTGGCGACGGCCGTGTTGTCGTGGGTTGCACGAGGCTGTGCTTCCTGGTCAAACGTCGGTTGGTCTGTCGTCTAGCGAATTCCGCGGGCGGGCGGGACCGCTCGCGGAAAGCAACGCCGCCACCTCAGACCGAGGCCATCACTGGTTCGTTCTCTGACTGTCTTGTCTTCTGCCTATCGATGGCTTGCAGGGTGAGCACTGACATGGCGATCATCCACCCGAAAAAGATTGCGAATGGGATCCAGAAGGCGCCGACACCGTTGTAGGCGAAAAGCCCGTCGCGGAAGAACACAATCAGCCCGGCAGGGAAGATCAAGATTGCACACCAGAAGTTCAGGTAGGCGACCCAGCGCGGATACAGCGTGGGCACGTTGTGATCCTTGATGATTGCCAGGCCGATCACGGCCATCCACAACGCGAATGGCGGCCAGGTGAACAGGAAGTCAAACCACACCCAGTCGTTCATGATTTGCATCACCGCTGGGTCGAGCGTCTCCGGCCGAAACGCGATGACACCCCAAGTCATCGGAATCAGGATGAAGAAGACATAGCCCCCGCCCTGCAGCGCGATCGACGAGTACGTCAGGATCGGCCAGCCGCGTTCCATCTTGCGGATGAAGATGGTGATCGCCATACACCACGTCGCCCAAAACGACCAGAAGATGCACTGGATCAAACAACCCAGACGAATTTCGTCACGTCGGTCGATGAACCTTTGGGCAAGCTCCTTCGCCGACAGCGCGGGTGATGGCGGCGGGATGAAATGCATCAGGAACCCCTGCGCCACGATCATCGCCACGATCAGCGCGATACCCGACCACACGGCGGCCTTGGCCAGTCCCGAGTCGAGCTCAATCCGTTTCGCCATGCGACTCCGCTCCTTAGTGCACAAAGATAAGTGGCACTAGCTTACGACGTAAGTGACGCTTACGATAGGGGCAAGATCAAGACTCGCGCGCTGCGTAGTCGTCCGGTCGGCGGGCCCCGCGCGCGGGTTCGGCATGGCTTCGTGGCGCTCATAAAATGGACACCACTATCGCTGACTTCAGTGCCGTGTCTCATAGCGATCTAGGGCCGCATGCGACTCAGGTTAGAGTCAGTGGAAATGTCGTTCAGTAGGGAGGCCCCGGGATGATTAGTTCGGCGTTGACGGCCGTATCGCACTGTTAGCCAATCCTGTGCCAGATCCTCGAAACGGACGCCGCGGCGCCGACGAGGTCAGAGACCTCGTCCTGCAAGCAGCACATCGACTCTTTTCAGAGCAGGGCTATCACGGCACCACGACCCGTCAGATCGCTGAGGAGGCCGGTGTCGGCGAGTCGGTTCTGTTCCGCAACTTCGGAAGCAAAGCGGAGCTGTTCGAGACGACGATCCTTTCGCCGTTCTCCGAATTTGTGAATCGCTGGGCCAAGACCTGGAACGTCAGTGTGACATCGGAATCCGATCCGGCAGAGGTAGCGCGCTCGTTCGTCAAAGGCTTCTACGGCCTAGCCTCCGAGCACAAAGAGCTATTTCGCACGCTCGTCGCCGCCCGTGTCACGGGCGGTGAGTCGACACTAGCCGAGGTAGCTGCGCGGGTGAGCGGCAAGCTTGCGGACAATCTGCTCACCGTGCAGTTGGTGCTGCAGGAGCACGGTGTCGCGCGGCACTTCCGCGAACTTGATGCCCCGGTGACGGTGGCCATGTCCGTCGGGTCGGTGCTGTCGCTGGTGTTGCTCGACGACTGGCTTTTTCCGTCGGATCGACGCCGTCCGGGGAAGAGCCGCCAGATCGAGGAAGCGGTGCAGATGCTTCTCTACGGAGTGACTGGCCGCTGACCGGCGAGGCAGGCATGGACAGCCTTGCGTCGACTACGTCGGCTCAGGCCTCGGGCTTAAACGCCGGCAAGACAAACGTCTTCAACAACATGCGGGTGCCGGGATCGTCGGCGCCGGTAACATCACGGCGCCCGACCAGAATGAACTGCACCAACGCCAACCACTGGCCGACCGCCAAAACATCCAGGTCCGAACGGATTTCGGCCGCGTTGGATTGCCCGCTGCAGTACCGGCTCCCACATCTCGGCGGTGAGTTCGGCGACCAGTGCGGATCCGTTGACGATCGGAGTGGTCACATCCAGGTATTCGGGACCGACCAGAATCCGCACGATCGGGTCCCTGCGACCGTGGTCGATAAGATACAACAGCCCTTCGACGAGTTGATCGGCGAAGGACTCGAACCCGAAGATATAGTCGCGGGCCCGGCCGAACAGCATCCGCGCGCGGCGTTCGATCAACGCGCCCAAAAGGTTATCGCGGTCGCCGAAATAGCGGTACACGGTAGGCCGGGAGACGCCGGCCTGCTTGCCGATGTCATCCATCGTGGTTTTCGAGACGCCGTAGCGCGCAATGACAGTCTCGGCTGCGGCCAAGATCTGCTGACGTGCCTCGGCGGCGTCGCTGCTGAGAACACTGCTATTGGTGCGCCGACCGGTCCTGCCGTGCCGGGCGAGGCGCGGGATGCTCCCGGCGGTGACAGCACGCCCGCGTCGGGACCCGGCTTCACCTGGCGCGGGAAAATCGTTGGCCGATGTCACGATATTCCTCCCGGACGGCCTGTTTGGCGATCTTGCCGCTGGGCAGCCGGGGCAGCGGGTCCGACCGCAGCACCACATACCGGGGCACCTTGTAGTCGGACAGCAGTCGTTCGCAGTGTGCGATCACCGCGGCCTCGTCGAGGCCGTTCGGCTTCGGGTGCCACCGTGATGATCGCGGCGGGGGTTTCGCCGAAGCGGGCGTCGGAGGCGGCGATGACGGCCACCTCGGCCACGCCGTCAAGACTTGGCGATGGCCGCCTCCAGCTCCACCGGTGAGATGTTGATACCGCCCGAAATGATCAAGTCTTTGAGGCGGTCGACGAAGGTGATGCGCCCCTGTTCGTCGCGTGTTCCCAGATCGCCGCTGTGCAGCCAGCCATTACGAATCGCCGCGGAGGTGGACTGCGGATCACCCCAATACCCAGGCGTGACCCCCGGGCCGCGCACCACGATCTCGCCCTGCTGACCTGGTGCGGCCAGTGATCCATCGTCTGCCATCACCGCCACTTCGGTGAAGATCGAGCCGCTGCCGCACGAATCGGGGTGGGCCAACGCGTCGGCTTTCTGCGTTGCGGTGGCCACGCCTCCGGCCTCGGTCATTCCGTAGATCTGGCGCAGCAAAACCCCTTTGTCCGCCCAACGCTTCAGCAGGTCCGTCGGTACGGCGGCGCCACCGACGATCGCGGTCTGCAGCGAGCTCAGGTCGGCATCATCGAATTCCTCTGCACGAGAGATGGCTTCGAAGATCAGTGGCACGCCGAAGATCGCACGTACCGAGTGCTGTTCGATCAGGTTGACCGCGCGGGAGGGATTGAGGTCTGGTTCGACGATGAGGGTTCCGCCCAGCACCGTGGTGATCAGCAGTCCGTAGACCAGGCCCGGGGTGAACGCCAGCGGCAACACCAGCAATGTCACCGTGCCCGGTCGGAAACCCTCCTCGGTCAGCGTGTTCTCCAGCACGATGGCCAGCAAGGTGTTGCTGGTCAGGATGACACCTTTGGACAGGCCGGTGGAGCCGCTGGTGAAGATCACCGCGATCGGCTCCTCGCCGGCACGGTCGACGCGGAAATCGTCGGGCTCGCCGGTTCGCTCGGCGTCGACGCCGTCGAAAGACTGCACTGCGAATTCGCGGCCGGCTTGACGTGCCTCGTGTGCGATGGCGGTATGGGAGGGCGCGGCGATCAACAGGCTCAGCCCGGCGTCGTCGGCGATCTTGCGGACCTCGGCGGGCTTGAGACGGGCGTTGAATGGCACCAATACCGCCCCTGCCTTCATGATCGCCAGGGCCGCCACTGGCCACTGCAACGCGTTGGGCGCCAGCAGTCCGACGCGGTCGCCGGGCTTTACGCCATCGTCGGCCAGTCGCCGCGCCAACCGCCCGGACCAGTCGTGCAGTTGCCGATAGCTGAGCTGGTCCTCTCCGAGGAGGATCGCGGCCTGGTCACCCTTGGTTCTTGCCCACCAGTGCAGTGCGGAGCCGACTGTCGCGGCCATGTTCCTCCTCGATTCCCCGATGCGTCAGACTCGTGGCCGCCGACCCGAACACTGTCGAGCTGACCAGTGGGGCCATCGGACCGCCGATAAGCAGCGAAACATCGGCGCCTCCAACAGGATTCGGCGAGCCACCGCGGATCTGGCGCACCGCCTCGGCGACCAGGCCGATACCGTGCACGAAACCTTCGGCGATGTTTCCGCCGGCGGTGTTGATGGGCAGGCGACCGCGCTGGACAGTCAAGTTATCGACGGTGAGAACCTCACCGGCGTGGCGCCCCGGTGGGCACAGTCCGTGATCGATCATCGACGCTACCGCGGGACCGGTGAAGTTCTCGTACACCTGCGCCACGTCGACGTCGGCCGCCGTGAGTTGTGCCCCGTCCCAGAGTCGCTTCACCAAAGCGGGATGAAATCCGGCGCTGGTGTAGTCGATCTTCGTTCTCTACCGACTCGGTCCAGCCCGCGGCGGCGCCCTGCACGCCGGACAGGATATACGCCGGCACCCCGCGGTAGTCGCCGGCGCGTTCGGCACTGATAACCAAAATCGCTGTGGCGCCATCATTTTCGCGGGAGCAGTCAAAAAGTCGCAACGGTTCGGAAATCGGCCGGGCACCCTGGTAGCGGTCATGATCGAGCGGTTGACCGTAGGCCACGGCGCGCGGATTGTTTTGGGCGTGGCGATAACCGGCCAGCGCCACCGCCTCCAGCGTCGAGGGCGGCACACCGTCGACTTCGAGCATCCGCTGCGTGCGCATCGCGCATACCTGGGCGGGGGCCAGCATGCCGTGTGCGGCGTAGAGGTGGCCCATGTGCCCCTTGTTGTATGCCCCACGCCCATCGGTGGCCTCCGATAGGCCGCGATAGACCGCGACGCAGCTGGCCTGCCCGCTGTGCACCGCGGCGGCAGCACAGTTGACCGCCGCCGCCACCGCCGCCGCCGCCCCCGCCCCACACCTGGGTCGACCAGCGCACCTCATGCACACCCAGAGCCGCGCCCACGGCCAGCCCCTCGCTGGAATCCCCAGCGTAGGAGACGAACCCGTCGACGGCGCGCGGGTCGGCGCCCGCGTCTTCGCAGGCCCGCAGAATCGCTTGCAGGACCAGCTGCACCGAAGACAACGGGCTGGTTCCCCGTTTGTAATAGTCGGTGGCACCAACTCCCACGACCGCGGTCGAAGCGCGAAACCCACTCACGGTGTCTCCAAGTCCGAACCGGGGTCGAGGTGCCAGCGCACCAGGGGCCAGTACCGGTCGTCGGAAGGTTGGTCGATGACCCCATGCACCGCAGCACCGATGCGCGGGGTCAGCCCGTCGGCGTGGGCGAGCACGCCCAGGACCCGGCGGGTGCCGGCGGCGGGTAGTTCCACCAGCACCACGACGTAGGGCAGGTGGCCGGTGGCCTCCGGGCTGAACGGCTGCCAGGTTCGCGTCCACGAGTAGATGCTGCCCACCGGGTCGACGGCCTCGAAACCCAGGTCGAAACAATGACATGCCGGGCAGATCGGGCGCGGCGACCAGATCCACGTCGCACACTGGCGGCAGCGTTGTAATAGCAGCCTTCCGGCGCGCAGCCCGTCCCAGTGCGTCGTGTCGAGACCGTCGGGGGACGGGCCCGTGAGGCCAATCCAGGGCGCGGTGTCGGGGATGTTGCGCACGCTGGCCACCCGCCAGCTGCCGTCGGTGAAACCCACCCAGCGGCTGCGCAGTTCAAACCATTGGTCATCGATTTTGGTGTAGCGGATGATGGCGTCGTAGTGTCCCGGCTCGACTTCGGTGATAGCGCGGACGTGGGCACCCTTGAGCCGGGAGGGTACGTCGGCGGAGGCGATCAGCTGACCGACGCGGTCGGGCAGGAAATCGGCCAGCACCGCCTTATTGTCGCCCGCGGCAACGGCTTTGCCGTGGGCTTCGACGGCGCCGGCCAGGTCGGCCGGAATCGTATCGGTCACTACTGGCCACCTATTTGATAGCGCACGTCGGTGCGGTCGTGTTGGAAGCCGGCCAATCGACAGGCATTGACCATGCCAGTGTCATCAGAGTCGACGTAGATGATCACGCCGGTCATCCCGGCCTCGTGGACGACGGCTGCCGTACCGTCCAGTAGCCGGCGGCGCTGCGGCACATCCGCTGCCGGCGCGGTGAGGGCCGATGTAATGGTGGCGCAGCGGCCGAACTCCTCGGATGCCGCGGTGCGCAGATCCAGTGCCGCCACCCCGACGATGCGCCCCGCCTCACGCAGCGCGTAAACGTGATCGCTCGTAGGGGTCGCCGACAGCCAACCCAGGTCAGCCAGCGCCATATCATCGATAGGTTCCAGAACCGGTGCGGCGGTTGCATCTTCGATGACATCAGCCGGGCGGATGAGTTTCCAGACCCGACGGGTACGCGGGATCAAAAACCGGTTGGAAAGCCGGCCGGCCGCGGGGTGGTTACCCTGTGCCCACGCGGTCACCGTCTGGGCGCCGGTGTCCAGCCAGCCGGCGGGACGTGTGGTGTCCAAGCCGACCCGTTCCAGCAGTAGCGTCATGATCCCGATCGACCGCAGTCGCGGGTCGACCACGGCGCTCGCGTTCGCCGACCCATCTGGTAAGCACCTCAGGCGGATCAATCCGGCGATGCGTTCAGGTTGGTCAGGCTCACCCAAGGCGGTGGCGTGGGGCAGCATCCAAATCAGGAGATGGTGCAGCGACGAATCAGGTTGCGACATTGCACGATTGACGTCGGAGAAGTCGATCATGCTGTATTCCGGCTCGGCGTCGTATTCGGCGGCACGCGCGAGCAGGTCGGACAGTTCGGCCGATTCGTCGGTACTGAGACTAGTTCGCCACTCGTATTTGATCATCGAACTGTCACGATGGGGTGCGGCCTTCGGCGAGCAGCTTTTTTGTCTCCCGGTGGAAAACCTGGTTGGCGGTCTCATTGCGGCCGAGCAGCATATCGCCGGCGTCGGCGCTGGCCATCCCAAGCTGGGATTTGCGTAGCAGCGGAAAATCCTCGTTGTGCAGCACCGCAAGGAGAATGTCCCAGTTCTTTTCCCACCGGCGGTTCCAGTGATCCTCGTCAATGCCCGAGTCTTCCTGCGCCGGGACCATCAGCCGTTGCTCCATCCGGGACTTGGTCGGATCGCTGGGATGGGGCCGGAAGGTCAGCAGTTGGAAGTGATCCGGTTGGCGCAGCAGCGTGCTGTTTGGCAGCAGGAAGTGTGTTTCGGTGACGTAGCGGTCCAACTGGCGGTCGCCGGGGTCTTCCTCGAGCCAGCGGTCGATCGACTTGCGCGGCGCGATGAACCGGCAATGCCGACCGAAGTCCTCGAACGCCATGACATTGGTGTGGATGATCTTGCCCGCGGTGTTGGGATGGGCGTACTGGATGTGGTAGCCGTCGAGGAACGCATCCTGCATGATCTTCCAGTTGGTCGGTTCGTCAAATCCCGCCGACCGGACGCACTGGAGCTCATCGAGGTGATAACCGGCCAGGATCGAATCCATATCCGGGCCGAGCCAGGCAGCGACATCGATCGAGGCGTGAGCGTTGTCGACCACCCAGATGAAGCCGTGCCGCTCCTCGCACGGCACTTCCACCAGACCCTGCTCCTTGCGATCGATCTCGCCGAAGGTGGCATCGCGGGTAACCATCCGCAGCGATCCGTCGGGATCGTAGGACCATCGATGATACGGGCAGGAGAAAAACCGGCAACGACCTTTCTCGCTCTCCTCCAGTAGGGCGCCGCGATGCCGGCACAGATTCACGAACGCCTTGACGCTCTTGTCCTTTTGGCGCACGACGATGATGTTGTTGCGTGGCATTTGCACGGTCATGAAGTCATACGGGCGAGCGATTTCGGAGCCGTGGGCAACGATCGACGGGACACGGCCGAAAATGAGATCACGCTCCTCCTGCGCGAGTACCGGATCCGTGAATTCGCGCGCGGCAAAACCAAGAACGTCGTCGAACTTGTCGGTCGTTTCGTTACGCAACAACTCGAGTGCCCGACGGATTCGGTCCTGGCGGGGAAGCGATGTGGTCATGGGGTCACTTCACTGGCGTAAAGGTGATGGGCATTCGAAGGCAGCCACGCACCTGGGTCGAGTGGAAGACGGGCGGATCGGATTCCACCAGCTGGTAGTCCGGGATCCGACGGTGCAGTTCCTCAAGCGCGATGGTCAACTCGATGCGGCCGAGATGTGAGCCCAGGCAGCGGTGCACTCCGGCGCCGAATGACAAGTGCCGGTTGGGCGAGCGGTTGATGTCGAAGTTGGCGGGATGGGCAAACGCATCCGGGTCGCGGTTCGCCGAACAAAGCATCAACAGCAGCTGGTCACCTTCGGCGATGCTGACCCCGCCGAGCTCGACGTCGCGGGTCGCGCGGCGGCCGGCGGCGACGGCCGCTTCGATGCGAAGAATCTCCTCCACGGCCTTGGGAATCACGGCCGGGTCGGCGATGATGAGGTCCCGCTGGGCGGGGTTGTCGACCAGATGCATGATTGCCCATGCCAGCGATCCCTGTACGGTGTGCAGACCACCCATCAACAGCAGGTAGAACATCAAAATGAGTTCCTGGTCTTCAAGCAGCCGGGCGCCGTCGGACAGTTCGACCTCGGTATTGATCAAGGTGGACGTCGCATCTGTCCGCGGGTTGCTCCGCCGATCCTCGATCACCTTCTGGAAGTAGCCGGCCACGGTCAGGCCGGCCGCGATCCGGGCCTGGTCGGACTCCTCCTGGGTACCGCCCGGCTTGCCGAACAGCACGACATCGGTGGCCTCGGTGAACAGCGGGGCGTCTTCCAGCGGCCAGTCCATCAAAGCCAAAAAGATCCTGGAGGGTAGCTCGTGGGCGAATTCAGAGATGAATTCGGCCTGCCCCCTTGATGCGAACCCATCGATCAACCCGTTGACCACGCCGCGGATATCGTCGGAAAGCTTCTTCATGCGCTGCGGACTGAACAGCGGCTGCAACACCTGACGGTAGGCAGTGTGCTCCGGTGGGTCGAGTTCGAGCGGAATGAACTTGCCGAAGTCGACGGGTGTGACCAAGTTGTTCGGGTAGCTGGAAAACGTCTCAGGGTCGGTCAGGACCTGATGGACTTCCTTGTAGTGGGTCACCACCCAGTGCCCACCATAAGCCGGCGAATACACCACCGGGCCCTTGGCGGCCAGCTCGGCGACCCGCTGCTGAAATACATCCACCGGGGTGGCCAGGCCCGGGTCGTAAACGTCGAAGTCCGTGACCAGATTCGGCGGCACCCGATCCATTGCTGTGGTCATCTGTCTGCGCTCCATTCATTCGAAGTCATCCTCGGCGCCAGCTCAATTCGCGTTGGGAACAGCCTCGGGGTTGAGGTCTTCGGGGAACCACATTCCGACGCGTGCAAGGGTGCCCCCGTCAGTGGCGCCAATGGTGGCCCCTGAGATGTAGGCCGAGTCGTCGGAGACCAAGAACAAAGCCACTTTGGCATTGTCGAGCAGCGACGGGGGGCGGGGCAGCTTGAGCGACATCGGCGAGACCGTCGGATTCCACGGGCCCGCAGTCTCTTCGTAGGATTGGCCGACTACCGGCGAGCCAGGAGGCATCAAGAAGTTGGGCGACATCCCGTGGGTTGGCGCAATCGCGTTGACCCGGATTCCGTAGCGGCCCAGGTCGAGGCTCAAGCCGCGCACCAGGCCGTTTACTCCGGCCTTTGTCGCGCAATACAAGGCGATCTTCGGGTAGGCGACCAACGATGCCGCTGACGATGTGGCCAGAATGGTGCCGCCACCGTTGGCCTTCAGGTGGGGAATCGCGGCCTGAACGGTGTAGATAACTCCACTGAGATTGACACCCAGCACGTGCTGCCAATCGGATTCGGTCAAATCCTCAAACTCGACGGCCTGCTCAATGCCGAGAGCAGCCGCACCACCACGAGACACGATTCCCGCGTTGGCCCATGCGATGTCGAGCTTTCCAAACTGGTCGACAGTCGCGTTGACAGCGGCGGTGATCTGGTCTTTGACGGCGACGTCGGCGGTGATCGCGATGGCTTCACCGCCCTGCTGCTCGACCAACTTTGACGCATGTTCGGCCCGATCGGCATCGATGTCGACGATTGCGACTCTGGCGCCCTCCGCGCTGAATAGCTGCGCCGCTTGCCGGCCGAGGCCAGATCCCGCGCCGGTGATCAAGGCAACCTTGCCTTCGAGTCTCATCGTCCTCCTTCGGTTTGCGCTGCGCCTCGGTGGCGAAAAGGCCCTGTCGTCGTAGCCTTGACGTGGTCGATGAGCGCGGCCTGGCGCCCACGCGGCAAGTGCTGTGAGCTCGACTACACCACCATCGGCCTTAAACTTACGACACTAGGTATGAGACGTCAATCAAGAAATGTCAGCTGAATTGCAGCCGGCGTGGCGACCCATCTCCTGAGATCATGCGTGCGGTTGCCTGAAAACATTCCCTGGACATGGGGTTAAGTCCGCATCGAGTTGGTGACTACTTCAGGCCGTGCCCGGCGAGACGAGACCGGGATCCTCAACGTCTGGCCTTACTGGGCGACGACAACCCCCGGCCTTAATCTACGATGACAAGGTTACTGATCGCGGTGCGGAGGCGTAATGGACAGCGACCTGTTCGACGAGGACCACGAACGGTTTCGCGCGTCGGTACGCGGGTTTGTGGATAGGCAGGTGGTCCCGAAGCTGCAGCAGTGGGACGCCGACCGCCTGATCGACCGCGAGACCTGGCTTGCCGCGGGCAAACAGGGCCTTTTGGGCTTGGCCGCGCCGAAGGAGTTCGGCGGGTTGGCGGAGGAGGACTACCGGTATCGGGTAGTAATCCAGCAGGAGATCGCCCGGGTCGGCGCCTCGGCGCTGCAGTCGGGCTTCTCCACCAACGACGACATCGTATTGAATTATCTGCTGCGCCATGCCGATGAAGGCCAGCGTCAACGGTGGGTTCCCGGATTTGCGACCGGTGAGACCATCGGAGCCATTGCGATGACCGAGCCCGGGGCGGGCAGCGACCTGCTCGGCATCCAGACCACCGCAAAAAAAGACGGCCGCGGCTGGGTCCTCAACGGCTCCAAGACTTTTATCACCAGCGGCATCCTTTGTGATCTCGTGATTGTGTTCGCCAAGACCGACCCGAGTGCGGGCTCCCGTGGCTTCAGTTTGTTTCTCGTCGAGGACGGCACACCGGGATTTCGCCGCGGTCGCAAGCTGGACAAGGTTGGGCTTCATGCCCAAGACACCGCGGAGCAGTTCTTCGACGATGTGCTGCTTGGACAAGACAGCTTGCTCGGCGACGAGGGGGCAGGATTTGCCTACCTGATGCAAAGCCTGCCGCTTGAACGCCTTGGGATTGCGATTGCCGCCCAATCTTCCGCGGAGGCGGTCTTCGACTGGACGATGGGTTTTGTCGCGCAACCGCAGGCATCCGGCGAGCGGGTCGTCGACTTCCAGGCGCCGGGATTTGTTCTGGCGGAACTGCAGACGGCCATCGAGGTGTCCCGGGCGTATCTGGACCGCTGCGTGCGCGCATACAATCGGCGCACGCTGACCGCCGTTGATGCGGCCAAGGCCAAATACTGGGCGACCGAATTGCAGGGCCGCGTGATCGACGCCAGCGTCCAGTTACATTGCGAATACGGTCATCTGGCGGAATATCCGATCGCCAAGGCTCTCGTCGACGCGCGCATTCAACGAATCTACGGCGGCACAAATGAAATCATGAGGGAGATCATCCGTCGGGATCTCATGGCTTCCGGCTAGCCGTCTTCGACGACCAGCGCAATCACCGGGCACATGGCCACGTTCAAGGTGCACCTTCATTACCCATCCCCTCCAAGTTGTCGTTCAGGCCGCTTCCTTGGTCGCCGTTTCGTGCGGCGACGAACCTCAACGCCAAATCATTGAACTGTTCCGGGAATTCAATCATCGGGCTGTGTCCCGCTCCGGCGAAAACGGCGAGCTCTGAGTCCGGCAACTTGTCGTGCATTTGGTGAGCGCACCAAGGAGGCACGATGACGTCGTGCTCGCCCCAGACCAGCAAGACCGGGCAGGTGATCGATTCGGGCACCGTAACGTTCACGGCGCGACCGGCGGCGGCGACGGCGTTCACTGAGCCCGGGCCGCCGAACACCGGCATGGTCTTGGCCGCCAGCTCCGGCGACATGGCACCGGGATCTCGGAGGGCTGCGCGAAGGGCCAGCCGCCGAAACCATGGCTTGGTCGCCAGAGCGCGGCGGATGGCGCGTCGTCGCAGGATTCCAGCGCCGATCCGCAGCCCTACCAAAATCACGGCCAGCCGTCGCTCCGACATGGGAACACCGCCGGAGTCGACCAGAATCAGGCTCCGCACGCGCCGCGGGTCGGCAACAAACATCTCTATTGCGACCAGCCCACCCATGGAATGTCCTGAGACCGTTGCAGATCCGATGCCGAGCTGAGTCAGCAGATCGAGCACGGTGCGCGCATGCGTGGCCATCTCGGCTGGCGCGGGCAACGGCTCGGATCGGCCGAAGCCGGGCAAATCGACGGCGATGACTCGGTGCTGCCGGGCCAGTGCCGGAATGTTCTCGAGCCACCACTGCCAGCTCGCGGCCATTCCATGCAACAAAACAACAGCCGGCCCCGAGCCGTGGTCGAGGTAGTGCAGCTGCAGGCCGTTGACCGTGCGATTCGCGATCGAGCGGTCCCAGTCGGTGTCGGTCCAGTGCGGAGTATGTGCCTCATGACTAGGCAGTGACGACGTCACCGTCCCTGCCTTTGCCGACGACGCACCCATAACCTCATGGCGATAGGTTAGCGCTGGCGACCCCACCGGTCCAGGTGTGCGGGGTCAGTCAGCGACGGGGTGACGGCGGCGAACGACCTGGATGCCCACCATCGTCATCACCAGGTCGCCACTCTGATCCACCATCTCATACAGGCAGTACACGTCGGCTTTTCGCGAGCCCATCCTGACCTCCACGACCTGCAACGAACCGGTCAGCACCGAGCCGGGACGGACGGGATGCGGCAGTCGCATCCGGTCGAAACCCTTGCCCGCCACCAGTGCGAGCCGGGCCATGAACTTGGGTGATGAGATGCTCGCGAACAGCGAGAGCGTGTGCATGCCGCTGGCGATCACGTCGCCGAACGGCGATTCGGTTCCATCGACGTGGATGGGGAGTGGGTCGAATTGCCTTGCGAAGCGGATAATTTCGTCGCGGCTTACTTCGACGGGCCCCAAGTCCATCCAGTCTCCGACGGCCAGATCCTCCGCGTACAGAATCTGATCGGCCTTCACGGACGCAAGATCGCGGCCCTGGTGTCGAGGCAGGCTCATTCGAACAGATTAGAGGGCCGGTCGGCTGGCCGGTCGGCTGGCCGTTCGGCCAAGTCGTGCCCCACCGCAGACCCCAGCTGGACGCCGTTGTTCAGCTGGCCGAGGCGCTGGTGATCGGCACCGGTGGGGTGATGAGGCACGGCTGATTTGAGACGGCGAAACTCAAAATGTATTGTTACGTCTGTGAGCCACTCGGCGACGGGCCCCCGGGCATGACGGAGACTGCCTCTGCAACTGAACGTGATCTAGGTGCCGATACTTATGCGGCACAGCGGCTCGGCGCGCTGCGTCAACAAGTGCGCGAGCTGACCGGGGCATGGCTGTCGGCGGGCCGCTACACGCCGCGGAGCGACTGTTGGCTGCGCTCCTTCGATCTTGACTTCTCCCGCGAGCTTGCCGCTCGGGGGCTGATCGGTATCACGTGGCCGGTGGAATTCGGGGGAGGCGGCCTGGACGCCCGGTCGCGGCTGGTTGTCACCGAAGAGCTGCTGCGCGCCGGGGCGCCGGTCGCTGCCCACTGGATCGCCGATCGTCAGATCGGTCCGGCCATTTTGCGTCACGGCAGCCATGAGCTGCAAAAGGAGTTGTTGCCGGGCATCATCAGCGCCGAGTTCATCTTCTGCCTGGGCATGAGTGAGCCGGAGGCAGGGTCGGACTTGGCCGCAGTGCGTACGACGGCGAAGAGGGTTGAGGGGGGCTGGTCGGTCACCGGCCGCAAGGTATGGACAAGTAACGCGCATCGCGCGACGCACGCGTATCTGTTGGCGCGCACGGACTCAGCCGGCCGAAAGCATGAAGGCCTGTCGGAATTCGTCGTAGACATGTCTACGCCCGGGATTGCGGTTTCGCCGATCACTGACATGTCGGGGGAGCACCATTTCAACGAGGTCACCTTCACCGACGTCTTCATTCCTGAGCATCGTCTGCTCGGGACGGAGGGAAACGGCTGGCGCCAAGTGATCGAGCAGCTGTCGTTCGAACGGGGCGGTCCTGAACGGGTGCTGAGCACTTATCCGCTCTTGGCCGAAACGCTCAATTACCTCCGCCGTACCTCTGACGAACGTCACGATGTTGAGCTTGGTGCGCTAGTCGCCCGCCTGGCCACGTTGCGGCGGCAATGCTGGGAGATCGCCAACGCCCTCGATGCTGGTCGCGCGCCTGTCGTGGAGGCGGCGAGTTTGAAGTATCTGGGCACAGAGTTCGAGAACGACGTGATCGAGTTCGCCCGCCGAGTAGGGCTACCGGCGGCACGCAACGACCCACTGGCAGAAGCGCTTTTGGCCTCACCCGGGTTCACAATCAGGGGAGGCGCCTCAGATGTGCTGCTTTCGATCGTCGCGAAGAGCGAGACCCGGCCGTGAGTGAATTTGCCCACGAACTGACGGACCTCATCAGGAACCTCGCTGAAAATGCCGATGATTACCCAGTTTCGGTGTGGGGCCAGGTCTGCGAACTGGGTCTCGCCGGAATCGGCGTGCCCGAAGAAAAAGGTGGTTCGGGTGGGAGCCTGGCCGACCTGGTGGTCGTCATTCGGGAGCTGGCGCGTGCCGGGGTGAGCACTCCGATCGTCGAGGCGTCGACGGCTGCCTACGCCGTTGACGCCGCCTCGGCCGGTGAAAGTTTCGACACGATCGTCGCCATCCCTGACCTGGATGTCTCGTCAAAAGCGGTCACCGCCAACTTGGCTCAAGTGCCGTTCGCCGACAGCGCCGGCGGCCTCGTGATTGTGACCGCATCCTCGGTTGTGACCATCCCCCTGGCGGGGGAGTCGATCACCGTCGAGCCAGGCCACGACATTGCGGACTTGCCCTATGGAGATGTCCGCCTTGACAATGCTTCGGTTGCTCACGTATCGGGGGGACCTGCGGCCCCCAAGGTCATCGATCTTCTGGCTCTTGCTCGCTCGGCCGCGTTGCTCGGCACCTCCTGGGGGACATACGAGCTGACGCGCAGGTACGTGACGGAGCGCGAGCAATTCGGTGCGCCGTTGATAAAGATTCCCGCGGTGTCGACGACTCTGGCGCAGATGGCGGTGCGGATCAGGTTCGCCCAGTCGGCGTTGGAACGCGCGACGACGGCATGCGCGGAAGCTCACACGCCCGCGCTGCAACGGTTCGGCGCGGTGTCGGCGGCCCGCATCAGCGCGGCCACCGCGGGGACTCTGGTAGCACGGACCTCTCACCAACTGCACGGCGCAGTGGGCATCACGGCCGAGTACGGCCTCCATCGCTACACCAGCAAGTTGTGGGCACTGCGAGATGCCGATGAGTCTGAATTCGCCTACTGCCGCCGCCTCGGGGCAAGGGTTCGATCAGAAGGCGAAAGTGAGTTGTGGGACCGCATCTCGGCTTAGCGGGAAGCGGTAGCGGTAAAACTTGAGGAGGCAATAGTGACCGAAACCGTCCTGGTAGACACAGCCGACCGGGTCATGGTTATCACGATCAACCGCCCGCAAGCCAAGAACGCGGTCGACAGCTCGGTGGCCACCGGTGTCGCCGCGGCGATCGACGACTTGGAGTCCCGTGACGATCTCACTGCGGCCATCCTGACGGGGGCCGGCGGAACGTTCTGCGCGGGTATGGATCTCAAGGCGTTCCTGCGTGGCGAGTCACCATCGATCCCGGGCCGTGGCTTTGCCGGGCTCACCGAAAGTCCCCCGACCAAGCCTCTGATTGCGGCGGTGGAGGGCTGGGCGCTTGCCGGTGGCTGTGAACTGGCCTTGACCGCGGACATCGTGGTGGCGAGCACGGCCGCCAAATTCGGTTTGCCGGAGGTCAAGCGAGGGCTGGTCGCCGCCGCGGGCGGGCTGCTGAGGCTCCCGAAAGCGCTGCCGTACTCGGTGGCGATGCTGGCCGCGTTGACGGGCGAACCGATTACCGCCGAAGACGCGGAGCGTCATGGACTTGTCGCCGTGCTCGCCGAACCCGGCCAGGCGTTGGCGATGGCGTGCGACGTCGCCGCCAAGATCGCTGCGAATGGGCCGCTGGCCGTCAGGGCGACGAAGAAAATTCTTGCGCACCAGAGCAACTGGACCGACCTCCCGGCGTTTGAATGGCAGCGCGAGATTACGGGTCGGGTAAGGGAATCGGCCGACGCCAAGGAAGGCGCGCTTGCGTTCGCGGAGAAACGCGCGCCTCGGTGGCAGGGTAGATAGGGGGCGATGCCACCTCAACCCCCGCTGAGGTCGGTACCGGGTTGATTGCCTGGGCTTTGCCCGCGTGTCAACGCGTCGGGATCTTGCGTGAGATCAATGTCGTGGTCGAGGTCAGGCGCCATTGGGAACAGACGGCAGGCAAAAGGGACACCAGCCCCGCAGGGGTCGAAGCCGGGGTCGGCACCGGCGGGTCCCGCGAGACAGAGACCGGTCGTCACAGTGCCCAAGAAGACGATCACGGCCCTTTTCAAGACCGACATGAAGACACTCCTTCTCACTCCCGGCAGTGCCCGCGACAACCGCTGGGGCAGATCCGGCCGCATCCGACGGGGCTGAAGAGATCACGGCCCGTCACGTACCGCCCATGTCTCTGACAGGCCAACGAGTCTATTGAGACCAAGAATCTCACACAACCCCCGAAGTGGAAGCCTCAGGTAGAACTGGTTTCGCGGCTTGGTATCTTGTGGTCGCCAGTCTCGCCGGCACCAAGTGTTTCACGGGCCTCGGAGTTGATCGCCTTGATGAGGCAGATCGCGTTGACGACGAACAGGGAGACGAACACCGTCGCCGGTATCCAGAACACAAACAGCCCATTCCAGGCGAACGGGCCGGATTTGAAGAACGGCAGGATGATCGCGGGCGTGAACATCAACTCGGCCCAGATGTTGAAATAGGCCAGCCAGCGCGGAAACAACGGCTGTGGCCTCGGGTCGGACAGGATCGCGAAGGCAAATGCGAAATACTGTGCCATGAAAGGGATCCAGGGCATCACCAGCATGATCCAGCTCATGTCGTTGAGTAGCAGGGTCGCATCGGGTGAACGATCGGGACGGAACGCGGTGATGGCGAACATCAGCGCCGGCACCAAAAATGTCAGGCACGCGAATGCCCCAGCGGCCAGCTGCGCGTTGATCACGGTGGAATGCACGCCGGGGATACGCTGCATCTGCCCGGAGATGACCGCGGTGAACCACACGTAGAACCCCGAGCTGAGGAAGATCAGCCCGGCGCCCAACCGGATTCCCGCGGTGTGGGCCTGGTAATGCGCCGCGACCTGTGTCGCCGACATACCCGGTGACAGCGGCGGCAGAAAACCGGCGGCGACAAAACCGCCGAAGAACAGCAGCACGCAGACGACGCCGCTGTACGCGCAAATTCGCTGAAACGTCGCCTGAGCATTCATGTCACTGGCCTCGATTCCCGATGAAGCTGGTGGTCGCCCCGGTGGGCGCCGGCAGGTCGAGGAGCTTCGCGACGAGCTGGCTTGCCGGGTTGCTTTGCGCCATCGGGGAGTCCGGCGGCAGGAGTCCTGCGCCAATCATCATATGCGCGGCGCGGACCATCAGGATAGCCAGCCGGGCGCCGGCCAGGACCTCGTAGTAGTCGAGATCGTGCAGTTTGTGACCCGTTGTCTGCTCGTAATAGTCGATTGTTTCGCCGCGGTCGGGGATGCCCGCCGGCAGCGGGAGGCCAACGCCCTCGGTGTGGTGACGCATCAAGAACAGCCACCAGCCAAGGTCTTGTTCGCGGCTGGCCAGTACCACCATTTCCCAGTCGAGCACACCCGCGGGGGCAAGTTCGTCGGAGAAGATGATGTTACCCACCCGTGCATCGCCCCAATTGAGGACCTTGGGCTCATCGTGCCCCGGACGGTGCTCGTCCAACCAGCGCAGCGCCGCCTCGAGCGTGGGGTTCGGCTCGCCCTCGGCCGCCCACTCGAAGGTGCGTTGCCATTGGGCCAGACCCGCGTCGAGACCGCTCTGATTCTCGGGTGTATCGAGGAACTCCAGCCCGAGTGCGCGCCAGTCGACGCTGTGGATCTGCGCCAGCACGTCGATACTGTTGTGCCACATCTGACGTCGCTGATCCGGCGTCAGGTCTAGCACCCATCCGGTGGCGGTGAACGGCGGGTCGTCGGCGGGAATGCGCCCGTCGATGCGCTGCATCACCAAAAACGGCGCACCGAAGACGGACGGGTCGTTTTCGAAGAAGTACACCTTGGGCACGGGCACCGGCGAGTGATCGGCGAGCGCTCGGATGACGGTCGCTTCCTTGTTCAGGTCGTAGTCGGGAAACACCCCGGGGCGGTCGGGTTGCACGCGGGCGACCATGCCCTGGGTCTGGTCGCCATCAGCGTCACGCCAGTTCGCCGTGAACAGAACCGTCTCATTGGAGAGTCCGCCCGCGCTGGGCACCTGCACATCGGTCACGGTTGCGCCCCGTGCGTCAGGCCGCTTTGACGCCAACCATGCGGCGAGCCGCTTTGCGGCCAGCTCGGTGTCAATGGTGTTCTTCAGGGCCATCGTTTGCTCCTTTTTGCGTCAATGCGCCAACAAGACAGGGTTTTTGGCGTGAGATCCCGATCACGCGCACTGGGGGCGGGCGAGAAAGTCCGCGGCGGTGAGACCGCCTGCTCGCTAGCTCTCGTCATGGGTGCGAGGTTGCCAACGCTCGGCGTTTCATCATCCGCTGGTATTCGTCGAACCACAGTTCTTGATACGTCGCGTGAGTGGTCCGGCCCTGTTCGTCGGTCCAGCGGTACACACTGTCGTGAAACGAGGTGTTGGGCCAGGCCGGCAGCGACGCGCACGCGATCGCCTCACCGTGGAACCGGTACACTTCGCCCGTTTCGTCCTCGGCGGTGATCTCCTGCTGGACCGGCAGATGAATGCGTGGGTGATACTCGAAGACGTTGCGGCGCACCCATTTGATCGATCGGGTCTCTCCATCGCGCTGAATCCAGGCGAAGTGATGCGATGGGCGGTCCCCGACCTCGTACAGCCCGACCCAGGCGGGGTTGGTGTCCAGGGGCTCGAAACTGATCTGGTTGAAGATGAGATCGGGGCCGAAATACATCGGTGACCAGCCGACGGGCGGAACTGGGACCGCGCCGCGGCGTTCCACCCGGATCTGACGCCAGGAGCGGTCCCGCGGGGCATAACAGTCGACCGGATAGGTCGTGCCGTCCAGCATCAATTCGCCTGTGACGCGCATGAACTGCTCGCTGCCGCCCGGTTCGCGGGCCACGTCGTCGTGGTCTTCCTCGCCCGGCATGACATGCCCCCGAGCCAGTAGCGGGGTCACGGCTTCGGCGACCACGTCGACCGAAGTCGCCCCGTCACCGCTGCGATAGGTGATCCGCGCGGTCTGGCCCGGCTCTATGAAATCGATGGTCAGCCCGTTATCGGTCGTGATCGTGGTGCCCTCGACGCGCGGCCAGGGCATCGTGACCTCGTAATCGAGGAATGCGATATCGGTGTATTCGACGTTGTCGGTGCCCTGGAAGATGCAGACGCCGCCCTGCGACAGCGGGAAAGCCGGCTGGTAGCGCACGTATAGAAACGCGCCGATCGCCGCTTCGGGAACGCAGAAGCCGAAGTAGTGAGTGTGGATCAGGTGCGGATCCCACTGCTCGCCGGGCCCTGGCATCGGCAGCAGCAGGTCGGTGTCACCGGAATGTGTGGCAAGTCCCATGCTTATTCCTAAGCGTTGACGGGGCTGGGGGCAGCTGTCCGCGAGGGTGGCGCTGAGATTGCTTTGAGCTTCTGCCACAACGTCTCCGACTCCGGGTGCCCCAGGTCGCCGCGACCCACAACGGACAGCCCGATGATCCACACCGAGAACAGCGCCAGCCCGAGAGTGACGAAGGACGCCAGGTAAGTCCAGACGTAGGACACATCCGCTTGGTTGAGCGCCGCCCACATCGGCCAGGCGGTGGCGCCGTTTGCGATGCCGTCGGCCATCGGGATGCACGCGATTACCGCGGGCAGCTTCCACGCCGCGTTGAGATGCGGCAGGATGTGGAAGATCAACGCGCCGGCCATCATTGGCATCACCGGGTTGACGAATCCCCACCACAGCGGAAATCCCCAGATATTGAACGGCTGATGACCGTAATACAGGTAGGTCCCGGCAAGGATGCCAGGGCTTTCCAGGAAGATATCGACGAGAAAGTCTGCCGCCCACAACAGAAACAGATCGCGCATCGTGACGCCGCGCTTGAACAGTTTGTAAGCCAGGTAGCCGAGCCCGCCGACGTACCAGGGGTAGACGAAACAGATATAGAGCGGCATCGTGCGATCCAGGATTGTGAACGTGCCCAGCGCACCCCGCTCCTTCAAGAACACCAAACCGAGCACATCAACGACCGGTTCGAAGCTGGCCGCCAACGCCCCGCCGAGGATGCAGTAGAGCAGCAGCGGCCCCTGGCCCTTGAACAGCTTGCGGAACGCCAGCGCCAACCCGATACCCAGCGGAATGAAGATGAAGACGTTGAAGATCGTCTCCGCCGTCTTGGGCATCACCGCATCGACAGGCGGCTGCGGAATCGTTGCCAAGATCGTCGTAATCATCGCCGCTCCCTGATATGTGAGCCAGTTCACTTGAGCAAGCCCAACCTAACACCGAAATGAATATAATTTCAAGAGTGAACTCTGATTCATCCGGTAAGAATCCGGGTGTGAAGTCCGAAACCGAAGGCAAGGCGACGCGCGCCGACCGCCAGCGGCTACGCACGCGGCGCTTGCTGCTGGACGCCGGTCGAACGCTGATCGCCGCCAAAGGGGTTGCCGGCCTGCGCATCCAGGACATCACCGAAGAGGCCGATGTGGCCTTGGGCTCCTTCTACAACTATTTCCAGTCCAAGGAGGAGCTCCTCGAGGCGGTGATCACCGAAAGCCTCTCCGACTTGACGTCGGCGATCATCACCAACGTCGACGACAACACCGACCCCGCCGAGGTGGTGGCGCTGGCCAATCTTCGAGTCATTCGGCTCGCCTATGACGAGCCCGACTTCGCGCGCCTGATCGTCAACATCGGCCACTCCGAAGCACTGTTCGGCGACGCCGTCCACCCGTACGCGCGCATTGCCGTGGAGCGCGGAATCGAAAGTGGCCGATTCATAGTCGCCGATATCGAGGTCCTGCTGACCGCGGTGATCGGCGGTGCGTTCGCGCTGATCCGAGAAATCCTTGGCGGTCGCCACGGCCCGCACGCACACGAGGCCTTCGCCCGTCACGTGCTCGGTTCGCTCGGTTTGCCGCCGCAAGAGGCTGAAACTATCGTTCGCGCGGCGGCCGGTCGAGATCAAGGAGAACGGGTCAACTAGGCTTCGAGATCGGCCGCGCTACGTGCGAGTGCTGTCACCGCTTCTTCTTCTCGTCGCGAATGGCGGTCTGGGCGGCGAGCTTGCCCGGCAGCGCACATACACCGCCGACGGGGTGGGTGCCAGCGCCACTGAGGTAGAGCCCCTTGACCGGCGTCCGATAACCCGCCAGTCCGGCTGCTGGCTTCAGTGGCCCGAACCGGGATATCAGCGGGTCGACATGGTAGACGTTGCCCGCAGGGGCATTGAACCTCGTTTCGAGATCGGGTCCACCGAGTACGGCGCGAGCGATCTCGAGTTTGTCGAGCCCCTCGTAATACTGTGCACAATCACGCAATACGGCGTCGCCGATCTTATCGCGCACGTCCTCCCAGGGGTCTTCAGGTGTCACCGGGATAACGCCTGACCACAGCCACAAATTGTCACGCCCCTCGGGGGCTTGGGTGGGATCGACCGCGGTTGGGATGATGGCGCAGCTCACCGGGACCGGGTCGGGCCACTGGCCGCGCACCAAGGCGTTCCAGCCGGCGTCCTGTTCTTCCAGGGTGTGCCAGGCGATGAGGTACTTGCGCAGGTCCAGACCGTCGCCGCGCCAGTCCTCGTGCCTCTTCATCGTCACGCGGCCCTCGAGAGCGACGTTGATCTTGAGCGACGTGGCGTGTGTCTTGCGGATCGGAATGTCCTTGGCGCGCAACGACAGTTTGGCGCTCAGCGTGCCTGGCGGCAGCAGTTCGTTGAGCGTCACGACGGGATTGCAGGTAGTCAGGACACCATTGCGGGCTCTGACGAGGTGGCCGGATTCGAGTCGCGCCCCCGTCACGCGGTCGTTGGATACGACGAGCTGCTGCACTCGGCTATTGGTGTGCACCGTGCCGCCGAGGGCGGTGAGGCAGCGATGCAGTGCGGCGGGCAGCGCGCCGGTGCCGCCGATCGGCATAGCGTTCGAAACCTTCTGTACGACACCGAGATAGATCATCGCCCAGGCGGTCATGTCGAGACGCATTTGCGAGAACGCGGCCATGGCCGCCAGTGCGCCCTTGGGTAACTCGGTGTCGAAGGTCTCCTCGAGGAACTCGGTGTGCGACGCGGTCACCATATTCCGCAGGCCCCACACCCGCTTGAGGTGACGGGATGCGCCGAGCAGCGACTTGGTCATCTCGCGGTTGAACGGCTGGAGCGGATGCGACTTCATGTAGGCCACGACCACGTCCATGATCGGAGCCAGTGCGTTGGCCATGTCCAGCCAGGCTCGAGCGTCCTTCGGCGAGAACCGTCGCAACTCGTCGGCGGTGCGACTGGCGTCCTTCCAGATCGCCAACGAGCTTCCGTCCGGAGCCAACTGGACGTGAGCGGGGTCCACCGAGATCTGCTGCAGCCCATACTTATGCAGCTCGAGGTCCTCGGCGACCCCAGAGAGCCGGAAGATTCCGGTCAATTGGATCGCGCCCTCGTTGAAGTAATGGCCGGGCGCGTTCGACAGGGTGGCGTTGGTGGAGGTCATGCCGCCCACGGTGGGCGATGCCTCCAGGACGGCTACCCGAAATCCGGCGCGGGCCAGGTAACACGCGGCGGTCAATCCGTTGTGACCGGCCCCGACGATCACGTAGTCGGCTTCGGTGGGGAGGGCGGTTTCCGTCATATCTGTGATACTGATCGAACTCGATTGTAAAATCAAGATTGAGATATAGATCGAATGCGATACTGCTGTCGTGACCTTGTCTACCGCCCCGATGGGACGCCGCGATCGCCGTAAGGCCGAAGCCCGGCAACGGCTCCTGACCGCCGCCCACCGGCTGATCGCCGAGAATGGGGTGTCCGACCTGCGAATTGGCGATGTCACCGACCTTGCCGACCTCGGCTTCGGCACCTTTTACACGTATTTTCCGTCCAAGGATGCGCTCATCGAGGCGGTGGTGGCCGAGGTACTTGCCGGACTGGCTGCAAGGATCGGCGCGGATGCGCTCGAGTTCACCGATCCCGCCGAGGCAGCATCGGCGTCTTACCGGCGTTTCCTCCGGTTCAGCCGAGACGAACCCGAACTGGCGCGCGTGCTCGTCGAACTCGACCGCGTTAATGCGATTTTCGAGGACGCGGTGACGCCCTGGGCCATGGAGACCCTGTCACGCGGCCGGAAATCTGGTCGATTCGTTATCGACGATTTAGACCTGGCCCTCACGTCGATCGTAGGTGCGGCGTTGGCCGCCATCCGGGCGATTTTGGCCGGCCGCGTCCCGCGGGGTCCAAAGACAGAGTCGCGAGGCGCGGAGATGATGCTGCGCGGCTTCGGCCTCGACTCGGCCGCCGCGAAAGAGATCGCCCGCCGCCCTCTACCCTAGCTGCACCCGATTGGCTCGACCATCGGCGCGGTTGGGTTACTCCTCGGGGGTCAATGTACGACATTGGAACGAAGTACGCCGGTTGTTCCATGTGTTATGTTCCAATTATGGGCACCGGCGTCGATGCGGTTGTGATCGTCCCAGGCACGGACGCGGTGACCACCAACCGTGCACGGCCGTCCGGAAAGGTCTGGCTGTGGGCCGCTCTGGGCTTGGCGCTGGTGGGGCTGGCGGTGACCTGCTGGGCCAGGTGGTTGTTCTCCCCACAGGCCACGCCAGTTGACCCCGGGCCCGATCCGTACTCGTTCGGCTGGGTCATTCGGCTGACGGAGGTGATCAGCCTCTCGGTGTTCGGATTCCTGTTCTGGTTCACGCTGTTGCGGCCGGCATACCGCCAGCGGACCGTCATTCTGGACGGAAAGCTGTTTCTGGGAGGACTCTTCGCATCGGCTCTCGACGTGTTGTGCCAGATGTTCAACCCCACGTGGGCGATGAACGCCCATTCGCTGAACCTGGGCACTTGGGCCCGGCAGTTCCCGGGGTTTGCCGCACCCCAGGCCGACCGATGGGCATGGAGCCTGGGCTGGTGCATGCCCGCCTACATCTGGCTGGGAGTGGGCGCCGCCATGGTGGGATGTGCCTACTTGGACGTGTTGCGCAGGCGGTTCCCGCGACTGAGCACGGTCGCCCTGTATGCCGTCGTGCTGGTGACTTTCATGGTGGCCTTCGGATGCCTGGCTACCGCATGGAACCGGACTGGCGTCTACACCTACGTGTCCTCGCCGAACGCGCTGACCCTGTGGGCTGGCACCACCCACCGGCTACCGCTGACCGAATTGCTGTTCATTTCGTCGTATTGCTTGATGTTCACCTGGTTGCGCGACGGACGCGACGCGAACGGGCGCTGCGCGGTGGACCGTGACGTCGACACGCTGAACGTGAGCTCGAGGATCAAGACGCTGCTGTCCACCCTGGCGGTGTGTGGCTGGGCGGGCTTCACCACCCTGGTGGCCTACCAGATACCCAACGACTGGGTCGCGATGACCGGCGGAATGAACAGCATCCCGGTGCTGCCGTCCTATCAGCAGGGCAGCATCTACTGTGGCCAACCTGGAAAACCTTTGTGCCCCAATCAGTATTTGAACCAGCTGAAACACACCCAAAGCGGCGGCGCGACCGGAGGCGGTTAGATGGTCGCTATGCTTACCGAAAATGATGAACCTGCCCTCCCCGAGCGGGTAATCGCCGCTGCTCGCCGCTGTTTCGCCCGCTACGGCGTCGACCGCACCACGATGCATGACATCGCCAAGGAATCAGGTATCGGGCGCACCGGTGTCTACCGGCTCGGCCTGACCCGGCGTGAGATCACCGAAGCCGCGATCGTGACCAGGCTGCGTGAACTCGGGGAGGGCATCCGGCCGATTGCCGACCGCGACGCCCCGTTTGACGAGCTGCTGTTGGAGACCTCGATCGCCACCGTGGACGCGGCCCGCTCCGATCCGGAATTGCGTCACCTGCTGGACACCACCGCAACCGTTTCCCTGCACCGGCTGATCACCGGTCACGAATCCGCCATGCAGGGAATCGTTTTGGATGTCTTAGGGCCGATGCTGCGGCGGGCCCGCGATGGCGGCGAGATCAGGCCTGAAGTCAGCGACGACCGGGCCGTCGAGTGGCTGCGTGGCGTCTACCTGATGTTGATTCTGCGCGAGGATCTCGACGCCGACGCCGAGAAGGCGCTCGTCGCCGACTTCGTGCTGCCCTCCCTGGTCGCAAACCGCAGTAACCCGAGAAAGAGAGCAAAGAGATGACAGCCAACGGCAGTGAAAACCGCACCGATCGCGGACCGGTCTTCATCGTCGGTGCCGGGCCGTCCGGTCTCACCGCAGCGTATCGATTGCGGGCTCAAGGGGATTCCGGCCGTCATCTTGGAGAAGCGCGACCGTACGGGCGGCATGATCCATACCCACCGCGAACAGGGTTACCTCATGGAGGAGGGCGCGACCATTTTGCCGAGCGCCTACGAGCCGGTGGTCAAACTCGCCCACGAGATCGGTAGCGGTCCCGACCTGATCCCAGCCGGGTCGATCATCGGCTTCGCGCGCGATGACACCATCCACAACCTGCGCTCGGATCATCTGTTTCTCGACGTCCTCAAGACGCCGCTGGTGTCCCTGAAGTCCAAGGCGCTCATGGCCCGTTTCGGTGTCGACGCGACCCGCGCGAGTAAGCTGCTCAACTACGAAGACCTCTCTCGCGCTTCGGCATTCGACACCATGACGCCGCGTGAATACTGCTCACTGCACCTCGGCCTGTCCGGGGAGGTTTACGACTACGTCATCAATTCGACAGTGCGCGGAGTGCTGGGTGTGCGCGGCGACGCCATCTCGAACCTAGAGCTGTTCTTCATGCTCTACAACATCCTCGGCAGCAAGCTGTACGCATTCCGCGAGGGATACTCGACCTATGTCGACCGCCTCTCCGAAGGCATGGACATCCGGCTCAACACCACGGTGCAAGAGATCAGGGAGGACACCGACGGGGTGACCGTCACCTGGACGGGCGCAGATGGCATCACCCACACCGAGTCCGGTTCGGGCGCGGTAGTTACCGCCCGCGGCGATACCATCCCCGACCTCGTACCCGGCCATTTCGACGCGGCTTCGGAGGCGTTCCTGCGCGGCCTGCGTTACACCAAGTGCGTGGTGATGAACACCGGTGTCACCCGTAAACCTAAGGGCATCGTGGCGTCCGTGATCAACATTCCCGAACCAGTCGATCCTGATCTGATGGGCTTCACCTGCGAGCACAACAAGGCGCCGGGCCGCGCACCGGAGGGCCACGGTCTCCTCGACATCCTGACGATGACTGAATTCGCCGAACAGATCATCGACGAGGATGACGACACCATCCGCACCCAAATCCTGCGAAGGATGGAAAAGTTGATCCCCGGTGTCACCGACACCGTGGACTACACGCGAATCGCCCGGTGGAACGAGGTGATCGTCTACAGCAGGCCCGGGCTGTACAAGGAACTTGGGCAGTTCCAGGCCCGGCAGGCAGCCGTCACCTCCCGTATCCAGCTGGCCGGGGTGTTCCGGTCATCGTCGAATATGTGCACCGCAACGGTGTCAGGCGAACGTGCGGCGGCAGAGCTGGTGGCCCAGCTGCGTGCGCCGCGTCGGCGCTTCGTCGCGGTGTAGCAGTGCTACCAAGCGTTCACACCGACGTTCGCCTGCCACACGCTGACTGAATGCCACATCAGACAAGGTCGAAGCCCCATAGGCGCCGCTGAGGAGCGATGACGGGAATCGAACCGCCCTATTCGGCTCGGGAATTTGGTTCAGTGGGTCCGCAGAGGTGGCCCGTTCGTCACAGGCAGCGACCCGGCGCTATGCGTTCGGGACAGTACGTCCCGGATGGGAGTCGCTGACATGTGAAACCGTCGTGACAGCAAACGACCACAGCCGAACGCGGGCTCGCAGCCGGAATATCCGCCCGCGCCTCGCGATCAGCAGCCTCGGCGATCTCGCTGGTGATCGCGCGCCGGAAGCTGCAAGCGCATGACCTGAGCCGGCGACGAGAAGGAGTGCCGTACCCCAACTGTTGATCTTCGGCCCATTTTCAGACATGTTATGTCAGAGTTAAGAGTCGTCACTCCCTTAGCTGGGTGAGGGATCGGCATTTGTTACCGACCAGGAGGATGCCTTGTACGACGCGATCATCGTGGGTGGCGGCCACAACGGATTGACGTGTGCGGCCTATCTGGCCCGAGCGGGCCGGCGGGTGCTGGTGCTCGAGGCCAACGCCGAGCTCGGTGGCTTCGTGCTGAGCGGAGACGTTCCGGGTGCGCCGGGCTTCCGGATGAACACGTTCGGTTTCGAGTTCCCTTTCGTCGCGCTCAAGCCGTCCGTCGTCGACGAGCTCGAGTTGTCGCGGTACGGGTTGCGGTGGACGCGGCCGGACCCGCACAACACCTACCTCAGTCCCCAAGGCACGCAGTTCTCGCTCTACCGCGATCTGAACAAGACGTGTGAGTCGATCGCGCTGCTGTCGAGGAAGGACGCCGAAACTTACCGGGAGCTCATGACCACCTTGATGGCGTGCGCCGACGCCGGGATCCCTTATCTGGCAGACCATCCCACGCGGCCGAGCGCTCGCACGGTTCTGGAGCTGGCCCGGCGTGCCCGGAAGCAGCGGCGGCACCTGCTCCCCGGGAGTCGGCTCTTGCTGCAGACGCCGTTGGAGATCATGGACGACTTCGAGCGCGACGAGCTGAAGGCGTTCATCGCGATGAACGTCGCGACTGGCAGCTTCCGGCCGCTCGACGAGCCCATGAACACCTCGATCCTCGCGTACTTCGCGCTCCTGCACCTGGTCCCACTGCACCGGCCGATCGGCGGCGCGGGGGCATTCGTCGATGCACTCGCGGCGTGTGTGCGCGCCTCAGGCGGCGAGGTCCGCACGTCCGCGCCCGTCGAGAGGATCCTGCACCACGCCGGTAAGGCCCGCGGCGTCGAGCTCCTGGGCGGGCAGGAGATCCTGGCCAAGGAAGTGGTCGCCGCGATCGATCCGACATCTCTGTTCACCCGACTGCTCGAGCCGGACGCGGTGCCCCCGGTGGTGCAGGCGCAGGTCGCCAAGATGCAGGTGCTTGCCAGCGGCGTCAGCCACTTCAAAGCGGACTTCGCGGTCAGCCGCCGTCCGACCTTCCCCGGACATGACGTCACCGACGATCAGCTCGCCGGGCTCAGCTTCGCGCCGAGTGTCGACTACGTGGAACGGCTGATGGCCGGCATCAAGCGCGGCGAGCTCGCCGAGGAACTGCCGTTCTACATCGCGATCCCGTCGGTGCTGGATCGCACGCTTGTGCCTGAAGGCAGCGACGGCGACAGCATCGCGGTCTGGGTCGGCGCGGTTCCTTACGATCTCGCCGACGGCAGCGACTGGGCTAACATCAAACGGGGCTACTTCGACCGGGTCATCGACCACCTCGAGCAGTACTCACCCGGCGTCCGCGACACCATTCTCGGCGTGAGCATCCGCGGCCCCCACGACCTCAACAATCGGTGGGTCTTCAAGGGTTCATCGCGCTCGGTAGACCTCATCCCGAGCCAGATCGGGCCGTGGCGCCCCAGCCCGGCCCTGTCCGGTTACCAGACCCCCGGGATCGCGGGATTGTGGCGCTCTGGTCATGGAACGCACCCGATGTCGGGGACCAACGGCTGGCCAGGCCGCATCACCGCCCGCACGATGCTCAAGCAGACCCTCGGCGCCCGCCTCGCCGCGAGGCGATGAACCCCTCCACGGCAACAGCGGCATGTGTTGCCAGTCACCGACTGAGGCTGAACGCGCGGAAGTTTCGTCTCTCCCACGGTGTACGGCCAGATGATCCCGCTCGGCAGCCTCGCCGAGTAGAGAGTCTGAATATCTCTACTCGCCAGCACCATTAGACTTCGTGACGTGAAGCGACGCTCATCGCAGCAAGTGCGTCGTCTCGTGCTGGACGCGGCCGCCGCCGCATTCCGGACGAAAGGGCTCGCTCGTGTCACTACCGACGAGATCGCCGAGGCGGCCGGGGTGTCAATGTCGGTGATATTTCGCCATTTCCCTAGCAAGGGCCATCTCTTTCGCGAAGCGCTAGTCGCGCCATTTGTCGAATCGATGCAGTTGTTTACCACC
Source organism: uncultured Actinomycetota bacterium (assembly GCA_963715905.1). Taxonomy (GTDB): domain Bacteria; phylum Actinomycetota; class Actinomycetes; order Mycobacteriales; family Mycobacteriaceae; genus Mycobacterium. Next base: position 32,330 of record CAVQSX010000003.1, on the reverse strand, counting down.
GCCTGGAAACGCAGTTTTGTGGCGCCGATCGACGAAGACCACATCATGCATGAGCTTGTCGCGGACCTTTATGACAGCCTGCTAGCTCATGACGCCGCCGTCGCCGGGCTGCTCACCGCCGAAGAACTCCTCGATCCGAGCACCACGGAACAAATTCAACAGCTTTTCAACGAAATCTTCGCGCAGCTGCGCGACATGGGTGAACAGGAAGCTGAGCGGCGGGGCTGGTTCAGCGGGCAGGAAATGGAACTCAACGCCCGCCTCCTCGTAGCTATGGTGACCTCTGTCGTGGCATACCGCCGCTGGTTCCTTCCCACCGGTCGCAACCGCATGTCGCGCGAACGCATCATCACCCACATCGCCCGCCTGATGCTCTACGGGCTGCGGCTCGCGCCGCCCCGTGAAGCCCAAGACGCAATGACTGCCCCCCTATTGCCCGACGCATAACCGTGAACAGGCACCGCCCACAGGTAGATCGGTTACCGCGAACTCGGTGGTGGTCACGAAAGGCGAAGCCTTCTGGAAGGCGCCTGCCTATATGTCGAGGCCGAGAGCTTGTGAACATCGGCAGCGGAGGCTCCATCTTCATCGTAGAGAGAGCGTGTGATCCCGTTGTAAGCAGATGAGCCCGATTCCATCAGCTAGGACGAGCCGGAAATTAGTCTGAGAGCAGGCCATAGAGAGTCGGGACTACCTTGTTATCGAGGCTGCGATCGTTTAATCTCAGTTCGAAACTAGGCGCTCACGAATGCCGAGCGAGTTGGGATGACGACGACATGCGGGCATACCGTTCGATGCCAATCGCTCAGATCCTGACAACTGGCCGACTCCGTGTGACTCGGGCGAGTCATTTTTTCTACCAACACCTCTGAGGCGGTCAAATGTCGTGCAGCGTGCAGCGTGCAATGGCGTGGTGCGGGGTTGGCTTAATCGTCCTGACGTTTGCTGGTTTCATCCTGGCCCGCCTCCTGCCCGTGCCGCCGGGCGCGAACCTGACTGCCGACCAAATCGCAGACTTCTACAGCGCCCATCCCACAACCACCCGACTCGGCTTCCTGCTGGCATCGGTCGGACTTTGTCTGCTTGGCCCGATGGTCGCATTGATAACCACTCAGATGCTGCGCATCGACGGGGCGCCCGCCGGCCTTGCGCAACTGCAGCAAATCGGCGGTATCTGCGTCATCATCGTCACCGTTATCCCGACCACAATGATGAACGTCGCCGCTTTTCGTCCCGATCGCAATCCGTTTGCCATCCAGGCTCTCAACGATCTTGCATGGCTACTGTTAGTCACCCCGATCGGGCTGTTTTTTCTTCAGGAGGTACCGATCGGGGTAGCAATCTTGATGGATCGCTCCGCGCGGCCGGTGTTTCCCCGCTGGGTTGGCTACGCCAACCTGTGGGTCCCGCTCACCTTTGTGCCTGCGTTACTGCCGTTCTTCTTCAAGACCGGACCGTTCGCCTGGCAGGGGCTGCTGGTGTTTTACCTGGGGCTTGCCACCTTCGGTGCGTGGGTGGTCATCATGGTGTGGGCGCTCCTACGCGCCGTCCGCGAGCAAGCCACATCCTCTGATTCAGCACCGGCAGGTGTCACGAGTCCGCATTGAACCGTCCTTGGTTTGATGCCGCTTCCTTCTGTGAGAAGGATGCTGATCGTGTCCAAGCACTACCCAGTCGAGCAGCGCTAGCGTGCGGTGAAGATGGTGCTCGATCACCTTGATGAGTATCGGTCGGTGTATGCGGCCTGGCGGGCGATCGGCCCGAAGGCCTGTGTCGGCGCGGAGTCGCTGCGCCGCTGGGTGTTGCAGGCCCAGGTGGATGCTGCCCAGCGAGCACCGGTAGTTGTGGTCGGCATGACAGCCAGTGCCGCTAGACGCTTCAGCGAACCTCCGAGTCAACGCGCGAGGAATGATGCAGCGCAAGGGATGACCATCTAGTTATCCGTATAGACGACTGTCTAGCCATATGTCAGACTACGAGCACGACCGAGAGGAGCAGTTGATGAGGGCAGGCGGCCCATGTCGACTTCGCATTCTTCCGCCGAGGAGAGTGATGTGAATCCACAAATGAACTGGGTGAGATCGTGTACCCCGCGAAACACCACGCCGATGATTGCGCAAGCCAGTCCAGCGCTTTCAGGGGCCCGACGGGCAGTCACACTCCGCGGGACACCACTCGTCCGCACGAGCCATGGCAGCGGTCGACTGGCCGCGACTCAGAGCTTTGGTCCTGCTCCTGGAATGAAAGCGTGAGGAGCGAGACAACCTCAGCTGCGCCGAACCACATCGACTATGGCGTGATACGGGCGTTCCTGTGGTCCGGCATCGTGGTAGTCGTTTCTGTGGTCGTCGCCGGCGCCTGGCTTATGGGCTACCTACCCCCGCCCTCGCCGGCGATGAGCGCCCAGGATTTCCTCGAATTCGTGCGTTTACGCCGGACCGGAATTCTGGCCGGCGGTGCGATTGCGGTTGTGCTGTGGTCGTTTTGGACAACTGGCCCGTGCCGATCATTATCTTGATCAGGCGCATGGAGCGCACGCCAGTGCTGACCTACGCATCGCTGGCCCTGCTGGGCAGCACATCCGCGATCATCACCATCATCGCGGTGGCTTGGTCCATCATGGCCTTCCGTGCCGAGAACGCCGCAATCGTGCAGGCCTTCAACGATTTCGCGTTCTATATGTTTCTCTACACGTGGCCGCCGTTCGGCCTATGGATGGCGATCATCGCCGTCGCGATCTTCCGCGACAGCAATCCCGAGCCCATCTTTCCGCGCTGGCTCGCCTACTACAACATCATGTCGGCCTGGCTGATGGCCCCAGCCACCTTGATAGGCGTATTCAAATCGGGGCCATTCGCCTACAACGGCCTGCTCAGCTTCTGGGTCTTCGTTGCCGAATTCCTGATCTGGATGGTCGTCATGGTAATCGTAACGTTCCGCGCCTTCGCCAAGCTGGAGCGCCAGGAGGAGTCGACAACGCCCGAAGGGCCCCTCACCGCCGGCGTTTTACCCCGCCAGGGCTGACGACAACCGCATCCCAACCGCTTCCGCCACGTAGTCGTGGTGTGCGGACGATGACAGCTCGGAGTGTCGGGGCGTCGAGGACGTTGCGATCGCCGCAACGGTCACAATAGGATCGGAATTCTTTAATTCCTTGGACGGATGTCCGCAACACTCCCGGCTGTCTCGTCTCCTGAGTCGGGCTCACCAGGCCGGAGCCTGATCACCCTGACGCAATACACGCCAAAGCATCTCACCGACGTGACCGACATCTGACAAGCCGCGGACGGCCCTGCGACGTATAGGCGGCCCGTTGTTGCTGCCACTTCATAAGGACACGATTGGTGCGCTCTCACCGACGACGTTCCGGTCCCTCGACGGACCTCTGGACATCCCCCACGCCGCCGACCCTCATCACGATGACAGTGTCTCCGACATCGATGCGCGCAGAGCATATTCGCGCAAGGGTGTTGCTCGCTGAGCGTTCGCTCTCGATGTTGTCTCTGTCGGCGCTTCGGGTGAGTTCTTGAGTCATTCTTCAACAGATGTTGTAAGCGTGACAGCGCTAGGCGTCCCACGACCGGGCCTCGCCCGCGCCGGGGCCTCCGAAGGCATGGGTTGCACGTTGGAGGTCAGGACGTCTGCGCTTGGCCCAGTTGCAGGGTGCCCGCCCAGAGGGTGACGAGCACCTCGACGTGGGCGCGTTCGTCGAAGTCGGTCCCGTGAGCCTCGCGGCCGGCTATGTAGAGGCACCGCTCGGTGCTCCAGATGAGCGCTGAGGCGAGTTCGCGGCTGGGCAGGCCGGGCGGCAGCTGCCCGGCGTCGCGTTCGTCGTCGATCTCGATGGCCACCGCCTCGGCGAAGCGGTTCATCACGCCGGTCCACTGGGCCTCGAGCTCGTCGGAGGATGCCCAATTCTCCATCACCACCCGAAGGAGGACCCGGTGCTCGGTCCAGACATCCATGGCGTTTTGCATGCTGATGCGCAGCGACTCGGTGATTGTTGCGCCGGGCCGGCTCAGAAATGGGCTGGCGGTGTCGAATATGTCGTCCATGACCGCCACCAGCAGTCCGGCGATCACGCCGAGCTTCGAGCTGAAGTAATGGTAGAAGCTGGCTCGTGAAATACCTGCGCGCTCGATGATCTGCGCGACGCTGAGGTCGGCAAAAGGCTCCCTTGCCAACAGTTTCTCGGTGGCCTTGAAGATGGCCGTTTCGGTGGCGCTGTTCCCCCTGCGCATTCGTGGACGGTCAAGGAATCGCGCCGAGTTCGGGTCACGGCCCGGTGTCGAAGACGCCACGTTTTTCTCCGCTCGATAGCCGGCCCAACTCCTCCAGACTAGCAGCTAGACAGCTATCCAGGGCAGACGAGTTCTTGTTGTCGTGTCGGTCAGTAACACTGTTGAGCAGGGGAATATCGTCATACTGTTGAGTAGACAGATGTATAGACATATGGATAGCTATCTGTGTAGCATCGAGGTATCGCAAGCCCTGACCAAGGAGCCGAAATGACCGCGACCATGGGATCCGCGAACGCAGTGACCACGCCAGATCGGGCAACGCAGCCCCCGGTGCCCAAACCGGTAGCCGCTGTGAAGATCTGGGCGTCTTTCGGTGCCCTGATCCTCGCGTTCGAGGCCTACGTGCTGATCAAGTGGGTGACCGGGCCGAACTTCCAGAACGTGCCGCCGGGTCCCACGCCGGTGCCGCTGGGGTTCAAGATCGCCGGCACCGCGATCACCATCGGGGGAGCGATTGCGACGGTGTGGTTCTTCTGGAACTGGGTGGTCAAGCCCTGGCGGCAATCTCGCACGGTTACAGCCGAGGGACTCATGCTGGTGTGGTTCGCCACCTTCGGTTGGTTCTTTGATCCGTTCGCGAACTGCTTCCACGCGTTCTTCACCTACAACAGCTGGTTTCCGAACATGGGTTCATGGGTAGCGGACATACCTTTCTGGGGCTCGATCACGGCTGGTAAGCCGGGTGCGATGCAGGCCTATCCGCTGGGCTTCGTCGTCACGGCCTACGTATGGGGTTTGTTCGGGGTGATCGCGTTCTTGGCCTGGTCGATGCGCAGGATGCGCTCACGCTGGCCGGCCATGAGCACACCGACACTGCTGGTGTGGACCTACGTGCTGGCGACGTTGACCTTCCTCGCGCTGGAGGTCGTCTACATGCGGGCCGGCATCTACGGCTACCACGGCGCGGTACCAGCACTCACCTTGTGGTACGGCCACTACTACCAGATGCCGGTCTACGAAGCAGTATTCGCGGGCGCCTGGTGCGTGGGCTACGCCTCGCTGCTGTACTTCCGCAACGACAGGGGCCAGACGCTGGTCGAGCGGGGCGTCGAGAAGATCAACGTCGGAAAGGCGGGTTCCATCGCGCTGCGGTTCAGCGCAATGGCCGCGATCTGCGCGGCGATTTACATGGTGACCTACAACGTCCCCTACTGGATCACTAACAACGTCAACGTGGCCTGGCCTCAGGATGCGCAGCAAAATTCCTACTGGACGAATGGAATCTGTGGGCCCGGAACCGACCAGGCATGCCCGTCACCCGCTCTGCCGATGCCCACCCGGCACTCCGGCCACTTCGATCCCCACGGCAACTTCATCGTCCGTGACGGCAGCCCGGCACCGGCCGACGCTAACCAAGTCACCCAGTTCGCGACCAAGTAAGCACGCCTCCAACTTAAGGAGCATCGCGTGGTGATGTCGGCCATAGCAGCCCGCAGCCGAGTTCGGCGCTTTACGCCACTGAAAGCGGCTGCGGCCCTGGGCATTCTGCTAGCCGGCATCCAGGCCTACTTGCTGGTGAAATGGGTCGCCAGCCCGAACTTTGCTGAGGTGTCCTCCGGGCCGACGGTTCCGCCTACCTGGATGAAAGTCGCCATCCTCACCGTGGAGGTCTTGTCCACGGCGATGGTGGTCGTGCTGGTCTACCGGTTTGTGGTGCTGCCCTTTCGCCGCGAGCGTCGGATTCCATTCGACGGACTGTTGGTGCTCACCGCCTTGTGCGTGTCGATGTACGACCCACTCAGCTCTTACTTCCACGTGTGGTTCGCCTACAACTCCTACTTCTTCAACAGGGGCACACCGATGGTGGGAATGCCAGGCTGGCAATCCTTCAACGAGCCCGGTGCACAGATCGCCTGGCCGATCTTCTTCATTCCGGCGCTCTACGCAGGAATGTTCCTGGGTATCCCCGTTCTCGGCTGCCTGGTGATGCGCCGGGCCCGTTCGCGGTGGCCTCAGCTGCCCAACATCGGGTTGCTGGCGATCTGCTTCGTCACGATTGTGGTGATCGATATCGTCCTCGAGGGCGTCGTTGTCATGCGGCTGGGCATCTACGATCACACCGGTCCGTCGATCCCGTTGCTCGACAGCTACTACTCCCACAATGCCCTCGCCAATATCGTTCTGGTGGCAGTGACGATCACCGCCGTCACGGCTCTGCGCTACTTCCGCAATGACCGCGGCGAGACGCTTGTCGAGCGAGGGTCCGAGCAGTTCGGGAGGAGTAGGGCCAGGTCGAGCCCGCTCCGGTTCTTTGCCGTATTCGCGGCGATGCAGATGTGCTTGTTGTTGGGCTATCACGTGCCGATGGCGATCTGGACCACCATCACCCCGAACGCGGCGTGGCATGAGGATATGCAGCAGAACAGCTACCTCAACGACCACATCTGCGGCGTCGCCACCGCTCGGGTTTGCCCTCCGGGATAGGAATCACATCCGGCTCGCTTCACATTTCGCAGCTACGACAGCGGACGCCTGCTCTAGCTTCTTACGGCGCCGTTGACCGTCCTGCAGGGCCTCTTTATATTGATATGAGTGGGCTCAATAATGGGCGACTGGGGCGAAGGCGGGGCAAGTCATGCCGACCATAGGCGGAATGGCATTGTCTAACGCCCACCGGGTGGGCGAACGTGAGGCGATCGTCACCGCCGAGCGGCGGTGGACTTGGCGAGCGCTGGAGACCGACATCGCGGATGCTGCGGCAGCGCTTGGTGCGTTCGGGCTCCGTAAACATGATCGAATTGCCCTCTTGTCGGCGAACTCTCCAGAATTCATCATCGCCTCGCACGCCGCGTCGCGCCTCGGTGCGATCGTCGTGCCGGTGAACACCAGGCTGGCCGCACCGGAGCTCGCCCATATCCTGGAGGATTCCGGCAGTACCGCATTGGCATTCAGCGCGGCTGAAGCTCACCTCGCCGAGGCCGCAAGTCGGATGGCGGCACCCATCACATTGCTTTCGTTGGGGCCGTCGACACGCTATCCCGATATGCTCGCCGGCGGATACGGCGATCCGGTGCATGAAGATCGCGCTGTCGAACAAGACGACGCGTTCATTCTGTACACCTCGGGTACTACCGGGAAACCCAAAGGTGTGTTACTGGATCACCACCGTGCCGTATGGGCGGCGATGGCCCAGATCGTCTCGCTGGGCCTGCGCGACGGGGATCGCTACCTGCACTTAGCGCCCATGTACCACTCGGGCGGAATGACCTTTTTGAACGCGACGACGCTGCTGGGCGGCACCCACATAGTCGTGCCGAAATTTGATCCGACCACAGTGCTCGACACAATCGAAAAATACCATGCCACATGGCTGTTCGCTGTTCCGACCATGTACCAGCAACTCCTCGGCTCTTATGAGGGCAAAAGCGCCGACTTGACGTCATGGCGCATCGGCATTTTCGGTGCCGCTCCGATGCCGGCAGCAGCCATCGAGCGGCTATTGGCCGCATTTCCTCACGTCGCGTTCTTCCAGCAATGCGGTCAGACCGAAGCCGGACCCACCGGCATCTACTCGACGATGGAACAGGTTCGGTCCCGACCCCTGTCATCCGGCCATCTTGCGCAGCCATTTGTCGAGGCACGCGTTGTCGACGAGCACGGCAACGACACGCCCCCCGGACAGGTGGGAGAACTTGTGTTCCGTGGCGAGGCCATCACCAAGGGCTACTGGAACAAACCCCAAGCCACCCAGGACGTGATCCGCAACGGGTGGCTACATACCGGTGATTTGATGCAGGTGTATGACGACGGCGCCATGCGTCTGGTCGACCGGTTGCGGGACGTGATCATCACCGGCGGCCGCAATGTGTACTCGGCTGAGGTCGAGCAAGTAATTGCCAACCATCCCGAGGTAATCGACGTGGCGGTGATCGGTCGACCGGATCCGGAATGGGGCGAGACGGTCGTGGCATTTATCACCGCGGTTGATGGGTCTGACCTCACGCCGGCCTTGTTACGGCAGTACTGCACCTCTCGGATCGCGGACTACAAGATTCCTCGTGAGTTCACTTTTGCGATCATCCCGCGAAATGGGTCCGGAAAGATCCAAAAACACCTGTTGCGAGACCGATCGAGACCGCGGAGCGGTGTTGGACGTGGCGCGCACTGGAGACCGATATCGCGAATGCGGCATCAGCGCTTGATGCCTTCGGGCTGGGGAAACATGATCGGGTCGCGATTCTGTCCTCAAACTCGCCCGAATTCATCATCGCTTCGCACGCCGCTTCGCGGCTCGGTGCGATCGTCGTGCCGGTGAATACCAGATTGGCCGCACCGGAGCTCGCCCACATCCTGGACGATTCCGGCAGCGCCGCATTGGCGTTCAGCCCGGGTGAAACCCAGCTTGCCGAGACCGCTAGCGGCAAGGCGGCATCCGTCACACTGCTCTCGTTGGGGCCATCGACACGTTATCCCAATTTGCTCATCGGTGGATATGGCGATGCGGTGCATGAGGATCGGGCGGTTGAGCAAGACGACGCGTTCATTCTCTACACCTCGGGTACCACCGGAAAACCCAAAGGTGTGCTACTGGATCACCACCGCGCCGTGTGGGCGGCGATGGCCCAGATCGTCTCGCTGGGCCTACGCGACGGCGACCGTTACCTGCACTTGGCGCCCATGTACCACTCGGGCGGAATGACCTTCTTGAATGCAACGACGCTGCTGGGCGGAACCCACATCGTAGTGCCGAAGTTTGATCCTGACCATCGGTGCTCGAAAGTAATCGAAACATATAAGGCGACCTGGCTTTTTGCTGTTCCGACCATGTATCAGCAGATACTCCGCTGCTATGAAGCCAACCGCCGCCGACCTGACGTCGTGGCGCGTCGGCATATTCGGTGCCGCTCCAATGCCGGCAGCAGCCATCGAGCGCTTATTGGCCGCATTTCCGCACGTCGCGTTCTTCCAGCAGTGCGGCCAGACGGAAGCCGGACCTACCGGCATCTACTCGACGATGGAACAGGTTCGGTCTCGACCGCTGTCATCCGGCCATATTGCGCAGCCTTTCGTCGAGGCTCGCGTTGTCGACGAGCAAGGCAACGACACGCCGCCCGGGCAAGTGGGAGAACTTGTATTTCGTGGCGAGGCCATCACCAAGGGCTACTGGAACCAACCCCAAGCTACCCAGGACGTGATCCGCGACGGCTGGCTACACACCGGCGATTTGATGCGCGTGTACGACGACGGTGCCATGCGTCTGGTCGACCGGTTGCGAGATGTGATCATCACCGGTGGCCGCAATGTCTACTCGGCGGAGGTCGAGCAAGCTATCGCCGACCATCCCGAGGTGGTAGACGTGGCGGTGATCGGTCGCCCAGACCCGGAATGGGGCGAGACGGTCATCGCGTTCATCACCGCTATCGATGGGTCTGGACCTCACGCCGGCCTCGATACGGCAGCACTGCGCCTCTCGGATCGCGGACTACAAGATTCCTCGTGAGATTCATTTTTGCGGTCATCCCGCGTAATGGGGCCGGAAAGATCCAAAAACACCTGTTGCGAGACCGAATCGAGCTTAAACCGTTAGACAACTAACTCTCGGCGCCGATGCAATTACCGCTTAGCCCGGGGGGCCCGTTTGGAAGGCGGTGCTTTTGTCCTTCCCGCAGCGCCGCGTCCGCTGAGATAAACCACGCGCCAAACGATCTCGACGAGTGAATCGAGTTGACGCTCGACCTCTTCGTCGTCGGCGGTACCGACCAGTTGATAGAGCCCTCGTTCGATCATCCAGATAAGCCACTGCGCCGTTCGTGCGGCGTCCAGATGAGCATCGGCCACTCCGGCTCGCTGCGCGTCGTCGATATAGGTTGTCAGCGCGGTCACCACTTGGCCGATCAGATTCTGCTGCTGTTCTTGCGCCCGCGGATCATAGGCCGCGGTCTCGGCTATGGCTCCCAGAATTGTCCCGTGCTTGCGATAGGTGTCGATCGGCACACGCAGGGCCTTGCGCAGATCCTCGCGCGTTGCGTCGACGGGCAGCTCCCACCACGACGCGCCATCGGCGACCAGGTCGCCAATGACGTCCTGCGCCATAGCGACAAGGAGATCGCCCTTGTCCTCGAAGTAGACGTAGAACGTGGAACGCGAAATCCCACCCGCGGTGATAATCGCCTCGACGCTCAGGTCTGCGTACCTCACCCCGTTCTCCACCAATTCTTCGACGACGCTCACGAAATGGCGGCTGAGCATGGTGCGGCGCTGAGGCCTTGACAGTTGCAAAGGTCGAGGAGGAGAAGCGTCCACTCGACGAAGTATACGCACTGTACATCCAGTCATACAGAATGTCTTTTTACCAAACGTTCTGTTTGATACAGTGCTCGGCATGTCTGAGCTGTCGAAGGTGTACGTCATCGGAGCAGGCCCTTCGGGGCTAGCGGCGGCCTGGCGGCTGAAAGAGGCCGGCCGCGACGTCGTAGTGCTGGAATCCCGGGATCGTGTCGGTGGACAACTGCTGTCGATCAAGCGCGATGGCTATCTGATGGAAGCCGGGACGACGATCCTGCCTGCCGCTTACGACAGCGTGATGCGGTTGGTCGACGACATCGGCATGACCGATGAGTTGATACCGGCGAACTCGTTGATGGGGTTCATGCGCGGCAATCAGTTGCATTACCTGCGGGCTAATCGGCTCGTCTTCGATGCGGCGCGCACAAAGCTGCTGTCGCTGCGCTCCAAGTTGAAGGTTGCCAAGCTCGCCGCAGACTCATTCAAGATGCGCAAACTGCTCAGCTACGAAGACTTGTCCATCGCCGGCGCATTCGACACCGAGACCCCCGAGCAGTACTGCCGTCGGCGCGGTCTCGATGGCGAGCTGTACGACTATTCTGATTGAGCCCACCGTGCGCGGTGGAGCCGGCGTGCCGGCCAGCGTGATCTCGGTGGTCGAGTTCTTTTTCCTGTGGCAGAAGGTGCTCGGCACCAAGCTGTATGCGTTCCGCGACGGGTATTCCTCGTTCCCCGAGCGGATGGCCGCAGCCATACCCGACGTGCGCCTTAACACCGAAGTGGTCGAAGTCTTCGAAGACTCCGATGGTGTGACGATCACCTATGTCGGGCCCGACGGTAACCAGTACACAGAACGCGGTGCCGGAGCCATTGTCAGTTCCATGGGCAACAGAGTCCCCGACATCGTGCCGCAGCTGGATCCCGAACGCGCGAAGTTCTTGAGGGAATTGAATTACACCTCGACGATGTCGATCAACCTGGCGCTGAACCGGGTTCCGGACTGCCCAGCGTCCTTTATCGTCGTTCCCCGGCCGGTGTCGGAGGGGCTGTTCGCGATCATTCTGGAGCACAACAAGGCACCGGGGCGCGCGCCGGCAGGCAAAGGCTTGGTGTCGCTGTTCATGATGAACCAATGGGCCGTCGACCACATGGATGCCACTGACGACGAAATCCTGGCTGACGTGTTGCCCGACGCAGAAAAGGCGATCCCCGGCTTGGGAGAGGCGATCGAGTTCGCGCGAGTCAATCGGTGGTATCCGGTGCTCGTCTACAGCCACCCTGGCTTGTATCGCGATCTAGGCCGTTTCCATGCTGCCCGGAATCTGAAAAGCCGTATCCACCTGGCTGGCTCCTACAATTCGTCGGGCAACGTCAATACGGCCACCACGGCCGGCGAGCGAGCCGCTCGTGAACTGTTGCAAGCGCTTTCACCGGCCGTTTCCTTGACCGCGTGATCATCATGGCCCAATTCAACATCCCGACGCCGCCGCAGATGGTATTCCCGCGGACACCGCAGACCGTCGCCGAGATGGTCCTCTGGATAGTGGTTATCGCGTTCGTGGCTTTCGCGGTGCGCCAGTGGCGGCGGACCGGGTCGCCGCTGGGGTTGGTGCTGCTGGCAGGCGGTGGGATCGCACTGTTAAACGAACCGCTCGACGATATCTTGGGGCTGGTGCACCACCCCAGGCCGGGCCAGGACGTGGTCTTCGAGACGATGGGCCCGATACCGCACTGGGGGTTGCCCACGTACATCATCTTCTTCGGCGGCATCGCCTACGTATTGCTGTTAGAACTGCGCAGGCTGACCTTCACCCCACGCGCATTCTGGATTGGGATCACGCTCACGTTCGTCGCTGATCTGCTGATCGAGTTGCCGCTGCTGCATTTTCGGTTCTACACATACTTCGGCTACGGCCAGGTGCCGATGAGCATCGGCGGATTTCCGGTGTACTGGCTGTTCATCAATACCACGGGCCCAATCCTGTGCGCGGCCATCCTATTTGCGGCGCCGGGCTACTTCACCGGCTGGCGGGCCGGGCTGGTGCTGTTTCTGCCGCTGGTCACCGACGCCGGCTGCAGCGCTGCGGTGGGTTTGCCGGTCTACAACGCCCTGCACGTGCCCGACGCCTCGGCGTGGGTGACCTGGGTCGGCGCATTCGTCTCCTGTGCAATCGGTTTGGGTATACTCGATGCGTCGGCACGCTGGATCTACTCCCACACTCTGAAGATGCAAAAAGCCACGGAATCGGCACATCAACTGCAGGACCAGGCATGAGCTGGGCGTGGGCATTTCGATTTGCCGGTGACTCCCGATGGCACGCAGATGCCGCAAACCGCTCAGCTCGTGGTGACAGTGGCCATGGCCGTGCTGGTGGCCGGCTTCACCGTGTACGCGATACGAGAGATCGCCCGATCGCGATCGGTCACGCTGGCGTTGCTGCTCATCGGGGGAGCGGTGTCGTACTTCAACGAACCGATCGACGATGTGCTGGGACTGGTGTGGCATCCGGTCGTCGGTCAGTGGACCGCACTGGACACCTTCTCGCGGGTTCCGTTGTGGGGCTTGGGTATTTACATCGTTTTCTTCGGCGGGATGCCGTATCTGATACTGCAGAGCCTGCGCCGTGGAATGACTCGTCGCCAGCTGTGGGGCTGGGTGGGTGTGCTGGCGGTGGTTGACGTCGCCGTCGAACTGCCGGTCTTGGCCAGCGGCATCTATAGCTACTACGGCGATGCGCCGTTGCAGATCGGCGGCTTCCCGGTGTATTGGATCGTCATCAACGCGGTGGGACCGCTGGCCCTTGCTGTGTTGCTGATGGCTGCCGGGGAGACGTTCACCGGCTGGCGTGCGCTGTATCTACTCTTCCTGCCGATGATGTCCGACGCGGCGGGCAGTGTCGCGGTGGGATGGCCGATCTTCAGCGCGCTCAATGCCCAAGCTTCCGCGCCGGTGCGATGGCTTGCAGCGGCACTGACCATTGCGATCGGCTTTGCCGCGCTGGACCTGCTGATCGCTTATGCGGCGCGGATGTCGGCGGCGCTGGTGAGCACCAGAGCCGTCGGCGCTGCGGGAATCACCTGAATGGGTACTGCGCGGGTAGCTTGGTGTTCGGCGGTACGACGGCCTTGCCGTCAGGTGTGATGTAGGCAGAGCCCTTGCCGGAGTCACCGTTGTCGTTGCGGCTCAACGGGACACCCGGGCCGGGGCATGCGCGATCAGTGCCCTGCCCGCACAATCCGTCGGTTAAGTATGACCGGTCGACAAGGTCGCGCTGCCATTCCTTGGAGTGGGTTCCGATCCAGTAGTTCGGCACGTTGTAGGTCATGAACAATGCCACGTGCACACCGGCGAACACCGCTAGTGCGCGCACGACCATCTGCGTGCGGTCGGACATCCGAAGATGTTCGGCGCCGCGTTCGACCAGCGTCTGACCTCTATCGTTGCGGAAGTAACGCAGGCAACAGATCGCAGTGAATGTCACCGAGACGGTGACGACTTCATTCAGGGGATAGGCATGGTAGGTCCCACTGAAGATAGCGAGGCCGCGTCCGCCTGGATATTCCCAGATACCGAGCGGCATGAAGATGACGCCCTCGAGGATGATGTCGAAACCGACCATCGCGACAAAGCAGGCGGCGATCAGTCCGACCGGGCCGATTTGTGGCCACTTCGCCTTAGCTCGTCGCATGACTCCGCAACCGAGGAACATGGTGATGACGAAAACGTAGACGTACAAGCCCGGCATGATCAGGATCGGCTCGACCAGCATCGCGCCCGGCTTCCCGTTGGATAGCCAGCCCGGAACGCTGTGCACCCATGAGCCGTAATTGACAGCCCACGAATTGTAGGTGAACCAGTGCCCACCGTATGCCGACAACGGATCTTGGAACCACAGCGTCGAAAAAGCAATCACCAGCATGCCGTCGAGAGTCAACCGGCGTTGCCGGATGATCGGGCGCACCACGAACCAAGAGATGAGGCCGATTCCGACGGGAATCGACACGGCCTGGAAGAAGACCATCCCCACCTTCATGAATGTCGGCGGGTCCGTGGGACCAGTCGGCACCCGCTCGAAGAACGGACCAGTCGCCCAATCGATCAGTACATATGCGATGAAGGCCAGGATCACCACACCCAGGCCGGCCCACCACTTCACGGGAACCAACTGGTGTGGTTCCCGTGCAACCGCGTGCAGGTTAGCGGCGCCACCGGGTGACCGCAGATTTTTCGTAGCTGTGGCGGGAGTCGTTGCCATGAGTTTGATAATGAAACTCTCCGTATCAAATTGTCAACGTTAATGCCGGCTGTGCGGGCCGACGGCCGGAAGACATCGGGGCAGCTTCGTAGCGACCCGATACTCTGACTCGTTCGTGTTTTAGCGGAAGTCCATCCAGTGTCCGTGTGGGGTCCAGCCCATGTGGAAGGGGAGTTCGATCTTGCAGATTGGTCCGGCGGTGATGTCGTCGGTGTCGAAGATCTGGAATTCACCGCGGTGTTCGTTCCACCAGGAAACCGGGACGATGATGTAGCCGTCGCCTTCGGGGGAGTCGATGGTGCGTGGCGCGAATGAAGCCTCGAGCACCGCGGCCAGTTCGCCGGGGCCCCGAATCTGGTAGACCTGCTCGGTCACCTTGTCCACATCGTTGCGGATGAGGCTATCCATCCGCATACCGTGCCTTTTCGGCTGGCCACCGATCTGGAAGCCGTAGCGATGCCCTCTTCCGTAGAAGCGTTGGTCGACCTTGCAAATCTCGGACGGCAGCTCAGAGAGTTGCTCGGCTTTGGTGTCGCCAGTAGTGAGGTTGACGGTCCACCGCCCCAGATAGCTTGCGGCGTTGCTGAAGAACAGCGCGGCCTGATCACCCTCGTTGAAGTCTTGCTCCAAGGGAAACGGCGGCTTGTTGAAGATCGGTGCGTCGAGGATGAGCTCGTCAGCCTTCACGTTAGCCGTCATCGTGTGCATGACGTATTGCGCCGGCAGCTGCGTTTGGATCCAACGGATCTCACCTTGCAGGTTGTGCCGCGGAATCAGCGCGATGGTGATCGGCAGTTCGGGTTCCCACCCGAAGACGGCGAACCCCTTACTATTGCGCTTCAGGTCGATGATGAACGGCTGGAATGGCATGACAACCCACTCCGGCGTCAGCCAAATATCGTGTGCCACCGTGTTGTACGGGGCATCCCATAAGTCGCGGGATTCCACCGTGCCGTCGGGGTGCACGTACTTCATCGACACATACGGTGCGGTGTCGCTGTATGACCAGCCGTAGAGGACGCCGGTGTCCTCATCCCACTTGGGATGAGCGCAGAACGTACCGTCGCCGAAGCATACGACGTCGTGCGGTCCCTTGGACAAAGCCGGAGCCCACGGCACGATGCCTTTGGTCTCCAACGTGATCGGGTCGATGATCTGCGGTGGACCGCCCAACTCGCCCGACACCACCAGCTCGCCGGCGAACGGGAAGATGTTGATGCTGCTGGTGCCCTGCGGGGTATGGGCATTCTCCGGGGTGCGCTCCACTTCGCCGTACCCGTAGTCGCGGTAGTCACCGAACCCGCCGTCCGAATAATCGAACATGCCACGGCCGTATTTGTCTTCCAACACGTACTTCGGGGTGCGCACCCAGCGGTTACGGAAGTCGGCGCGGCCGTTGTCGAAGACCAGCCCCTGCACCATGCCGTCCATCGCCAGCAGGGGTGTCGTGCCCTGCTTGGCAGGCCGCTTCCAGCACGGCCCGGTGCGATAGAGGCCGCCGGCGAGGTCTTTGGGGATCTCGCCATGGGTCACGATGCACTCCTCGACCGTGGCTTCGAACCGCATTGGTTGGAACGGCCCCTTTGTGGTCACCGTTTCGGGAATGGAGTAGCTCATGTTCTGCTCCCTGACTGTCGGCTCTCAGGAGCGGCGCACCCATGTGTTGCCGCTATACCGGTGATGCTAGCCGTGAAAGGTCTGTTTGTAAACGATCATTTACAATACCGAGCGGACATAAATCGTGATTCGAGGCACAGCAAGTCTGTGTCTTGGACTCGCTTGCCCCAACCGATGAGCTGATTAAAGTACCGTTGGAAGGCCATCTGCATGGCTACGGGACGTGCGATTTCATCGCTCCAACAAGAGAAACTCGAACGTCATCTTCAGATCGGTGTGAACGATCGTTACAGCCCTGGGCGGAGCGTTCTCACCCGGGGATTGCGGGTCGCAGCTGTGTCATCGGCGGGCGCGCTGTTGTGCTGGCTGTATACGCGGCGCAGCCGCGAAATCGTCGATCGACGTGGCTGCGCACCTGGGCATCGACTTGATGCTGGCGTCGGCCGGCGGCACTATTGCTACCCCCAACGACCGAGGTGTTTAATCTTGATTCAAAGTAAGGGAGGTGGTTGTCGTGGTCTCCGAATCGACGCTCCGCCGAAGCGGTCCGCAGGGGGGTGCGACTACTGGCGACCCGTCCCGCTCAGGCGCGGTCACAGTGTGGGCTGCCGTTGCTGTCGTGTGGTTGGTGATCG
Organism: uncultured Actinomycetota bacterium; assembly: GCA_963715905.1. GTDB lineage: Bacteria > Actinomycetota > Actinomycetes > Mycobacteriales > Mycobacteriaceae > Mycobacterium. The sequence goes on along the minus strand of CAVQSX010000003.1, from coordinate 15,296 downwards.
CCGGCCAGGCGCTGGTGCGATGGATGGCCTCGCGCGATTTCGCGCCGGTACCACTCATCGGTGCGGACCGGATGCCGCTGTGGAATCTGGCGGCATTGCGAATCTTCGAGGGACTCAGCATGGCGCTGCTGGTTTTCCTGGTCTGGGCCTATGTGGTGACGCCATGGCGCCGGACCGGCGCCTTGAGCCTGGATGGCAAGTTCGTCCTCGGCGGGATAGCGGCTTTCGTCGCAGACGCGTTCCTGAACTGCTACACGTACCTGTTCGCGTGGAATGCCCATAACGTCAACATGGGCGTGTGGACGGCGTATCTGCCGTTTCACAATCCAGCGGCCTCCTCGCGCTACGCGGAGTCGTTGCTGTGGGGGCCGCCGATGTATGTGTATTTCTGCGCTGGTGTGGCCATCGTTGGCTGCGCGGCGTATTTCGCGCTGCGATCGCGCTGGCCGCGGCTCTCCAACGTGTCGTTGTTGGCGATCGTATTCGTCGGCGAGTTCGCGTTCGACTTCGTGGTGGAGAATCTGGCAATCCGGTTGACCCACGGCTACGCCTATGCCCAAACCTACGGGCCGCTGACGCTGTGGGCGGGAAGCCAATTCCAGTTCCCCCTGTACGAGTCATTCCTCGTGGCTTCACTGGGGCTGCTCTACACCTGGATGCGGCTGCAGGCCGTTTCCTCTGCCGATGGGCTGTCGCCCGTCGAGCGCGGATTCGACCGGTGGAGACCAGCTGTTCAGTCGACCATACGCACCTTCGCGGTAATCGGATTTTGCTGCGCTGCGACCATATTGATCTACCACCTGCCATTCAACTGGCTGGGCATCATCGGAGGTTCGAAGGCTAACTTGCCGACGTATTTATTGCCGGGCTGACTGGGGCTGGTGGGCCGCCGCTGACCGAGTTCATCTAGACCGCAAGGTGGCGATCAATTTTTTCCAGCGACTCGTCGGCTGAATCGGAGTTTGCGCGCAATGGTTTGACGTGGTCGGAGTTAGACTTGCGTTTCGAAACGAGGCGACGAGGACTCAGCTAAACATGCCAGCGGTGACGCGCAGGGCGAAGCAAAGCCGGGCAGAGCGCCGCGAGGCGATCGGCAACCGGCTATTCGCGATCGTCGAGCGCCTGCTTGCGGAAGGTTCGGTCTTTTCCGAGATCAGCGTTGAGCAGTTGATCACCGAGGCCGCCATTGCGCGTTCGACTTTCTACGTTTATTTCGAGGACAAGGGCGCGCTGATGGTCGAACTCATGGAGCGAGTCACGAGGGCGGTTGGCGACGCTGCAAATGATTGGTTTCATTTGCCGCCTACAGCTACTCGCGCCGATCTGCGGAATGCGCTCGCTCGTTTGGCCGCGGCGTATCGCCAACACGGTCGGATGATGTCAGCGGTGATCGAGGCCGCGGCCTATGATCCCCGGGTGCAAGAGGAGTACGCGGCGGTCATGACGCGCCGGTGTGAGGACATGAACCGATACTTCATTCCCCAACAACGCGACGGATCCATCCGTCGCGATGTTGATCTGGCAGCCGTGACTCCCTGGCTGGCATGGATGTTTGAGAGAGGCCTCAACCAATTAGTGGGTCACGGCGACGTCGTGACCGAATCCGCTCTCGATGGGGCCACTTCGGTGGTCTGGCAGACATTGTATGAGGGCACTCGCTGAGGGTTGCGCGCGGACTGTCAAGCGGTGGCTGGCGGTCGTCAGCTAAAGGGGCTGACCGGCCCCGTATTCGGCAATCGGTACGGCAGGCATGAGTACCGCCCTGCGCGCCAAAATGATCATCAAGACAAACCATCCCGTGAAACTGGTCAGCGGTATCCACCAGACAAGAAGCCCGTTCCAGGCGAACGGCCCGTTCTTGGCGAAGAACGCAATGACCGCCGGAACGAATGAAAGACTCACCCAGAACTGAAGGTAAGCCGCCCAGCGGGGGAAAGCGGGGCGCGACCGCTTGTCCGATAGGATCGCGACGCCCAGGATGATGTATTGCATGATGAACGGGGCGATAGGTGTAATGAAGAGCAGCCAGCCCAAATCGCTTAGTGCCTGGGTGATCTCGGGATTCCGTTCCGGGCGAACGCGGCAGCCGCCCACACGAAAGCGGGCAACAGAAACGTCAGCATGGACACGATTCCCGCCGCCAGTTGAGTCGCGGCCCAGAAAAAGGATCTTCCTTCGATCTCCTTGATGAGCGAGGAGAGTGTAACCGTCCACGGCAGGTAGAAGACCGCGCCGAGGCTCATGAAGACCATGCCGACGCGAATCGACACGGACCGGTCGTGAAAGAGTTGGGCAACCTGCGGCGCGGTCAAATCGGGGGAGATCGGTGGCACCCATTGGGCGAACGCCATATAGCCAATAGCCCACATCAGGAAGAATGCCGCGGCGCTCCATACGCCGATCAGACGTGGGTTGGTAGTCATGCGCGCGGCGACCTCCTGTGGATCGGACCCGGTTGCTGCACTGTCAATCCCATTCGAATTGCAAGTGTTCGGGACGATGGAAGATCATCCCCGGCTGTACCCGGAGCTCCTGCCGCGGTGCCAGGCGGAGGTTGGGCAGCCGCGTTATCGCGGTTTCGATAGCCACTCGCATGTCGAGTCGAGCCACCCACTGGCCGATGCAGTTGTGTGGTCCTAGCCCGAAATGGACACTCTTGCGCATTTCGGTGGCGTCGCGGTCGATGTTGAAACGCGCAGGATCTTCGAACTGGGTGTCGTCATTGTTGGCCGACTGCACGAGCAGAAACAGGTTGGAGCCCTCTGAATCTTGTGCCCGCGAATTCGACATCCTCTTTGACTCGACGCAGATGCCCCGGGCTGGCGTGAGTCGGCGAAGCGACTCCTCCACAACTTTGGGCACCAGAGTCAGGTCGGCTCGCACCCGAGCAAACAGATTGCGGTCCTCGCAAAGTTTGTAGAGCGAAAAACCGATTCCTCCGGCACTTGTCTCGAATCCGGCGATGACGAGTTGGCCTACAACACCGAGGATTTCGCGGTCAGTTAAACTTTCTTCCCTATCCTCTTGGGCAAGGATCAGGCCGCTGATCAGATCGTCGCTCGGTGACTTGCGTCGCTGCGAAATCGCGTTCATCAGGTAGTCGTTGAAGTCGACTTGCTCGCGTGCCAAATGCAGGCGTCGATCCTCGGAGATCGACGGAACGAACAGTTCGGTTATTCCCAGCGTCCACTGATGGAATTGTTGATGATCCTCGGCCGGCACACCGAGGATCCTGATGAGGACATGAACCGGCATCGGGGTGGCATAACGATCCATCAGGTCACCACGTTTGTCGGCCACGATCGCATCGATGAGGCTGTCGGCCGCTGCCTGAATCACGCCCTCGCGGGCACGCACCGCGGCTGGGGTCAGCGCTTTGGCTGCCAGCTTGCGGATGCGCGAGTGTTGCGGTGGATCGGTGTTGACCAGGGCCGGTTGCCAGGGAGCGTAACCGTGCGGCAGCACGTCCTTGAGTTCGTCGGGCACTTCGCCGACAAGGTCGTCGGGCATGCAGCCGAACCGGTCGATATCACGAATAACAGGCAGGATGTCGTCGTATCGGCTGATGACCCAGGCGTCGAGCTCGGGTACATGCATCACCGGCGCGTTCTCGCGTACTTGCGCGAAAAGCTCGCACGTGTCCCATGTACTGCGAAACACGTCCATCATCGATGGTTGAACCTGGGCTGCCTCGGTCATGAAGTATTGCCTCTATTCGTCTAGATCAGGCCAGCAGCCGCTGGCGAGTCGAGGTCGAGCGCCATTGCGGCGTAACGGCGGATTTGGTCGACGATGAGCTGGTCACCGCGTTCGGTTGACGCCACTTGCCCGGCCATGCCCACGAACAGCAGGACGCCGTACATAGCTCCCTCGCGGTAGCTGTCCCAGCAATCGTCGAAGTCGAAGCCCGACACACCGCCGCTCAACAATTGTTCGTAGTACTCAGCGATAAGATCGCGTTCGGCGCTGCGTCGATCCTCGGTTGCCAAGGCGGAACCAAGGTAATAGGCGGGGTCCACCCCCGGGGGCCCGAGTCGAACCGTCTGGAAGTCGATCACCGCAATTCGTTGGCTACCTGGATTCTTCGAAAACATGATGTTGTCGCTGCGGAAGTCGCCGTGCTGCACCACAGTTCGGGCCTTCCAACTGCACACCCACTCTCCCGCGTGCGGGATGACGCGCTCGAACAGCGTGACGTGTGCTGCGTCCAGCCGATGGCCGGATCGGGGTGAGAAAAGGTTGCAACCCGGCGGGCAGCGAGTGGAACACCCCGATCGTTCGCGCCGGGTCGGCGATCCAGTCGAGGCTTGACACCGTGTCCGAATTCCACAAGGGCGCTTGAAATTTAGCCAATTCCCTAAGCGCGGCCGAGCACTCGTCGACGGTGCTCGGCCTCAGTACGTCCCCGGCTCGCAGCTCGCTGCTCAAGTCCTCCAGGACCAAGGTGAACGTCTTTGCATCGTCCGAGAGTTCCGTGAGATAACACCTGGGCAGCCCCATGTCGGGGAGAAGCGGGGCGATGTCTCGATAAAAGCGGGTTTCCAGTTCGTACATGCTCATCGCATGGGCGACACCCAGGCTGCCTGCATCGTCCGTTGGGAACTTCACCAGCAGCGAATCCGGCGACGATGCCGGTCCCGGGTAGCTCAGCGTTGCGCGGACCATGTGGGCCATAAGGCCACCCGATACCGGCTCTAGGGCCACCCCCGACAGGTCGGCTCCGGCGGGAAATCCCGCACCGGTCACGACCCGCCTAAACCAATCCACAGTGAGCTCTTCGATATTGGCGACAGCCGGGGCGACGGCGTCGGCGAGAATTGCGCGGTCACGGGGCAGCCGGTCAGCGGTCATCGACGGTCTCCGTGTCTGGTTACACGCACCGCCTGCGGTCGTAGTGCCATCAGAGTCGCAGGGTTCGAAAATGGAACGAACACATCATTCGAACATAATGTACGATCACAAATATCGTGTCAATGCCGTCGCCCCGGTGACAATGAGGCGAGGACCTCAGCGAGGAGGAAGAACGTGGGCTGGACCGACGCAATCGACGTCTCTGACGAACAATTCCACCCCCGAAGCGACGATCCCTATTGAAGCGAGAACAGTCTGCTCGGCTTCAACGTGCCCGAGCGGAACATGTCCGGCTTCATCTACTTTTACTGGCGACCGAACATGAATCTGGTGGTTGCCGGGCCGGCGATGTGGGACCACTCCGGCGAGGACGTCTATAACTGTTTGTACTACGGCTGGGATCAACACCTGGCGATCCCCGACGGGGCCGAGATGTTCAACTTCGCACTCTCAAACTCTTTGAGCTGCCGCATGATCGACCCGCAGCAAGAATACCGCTTCCGCTACGACCGCCACGGCGTCAAGTTCGACCTGACGTGGACGGCCATGGCTGAGCCGCACTATATGAAGCTCGACATAAGCGGCGATGAGGACCCCGGCATCAAGAACTGGGTGAAGAAAGACGGAGACTTCTCTGTTGGCCACTACGAGCAATCCGGTTGGTTCACCGGAGATCTCGAGATCAACGGTGAACGGTTCGAAATCGACTGCGGGGCACTGCGCGACCGCGGTTGGGGACCCCGTCACGCCGACGTCGCCGACCCGTTACGTGCCGGATGGCCGTACGTATTCGCGAGTCCCGACAGCGCGTGGCATCTCTATGATCCGCAGACCGCGCTTACGTTCGACGAGGACCCGATCGACGGCACCACCGAAACGGTCACGACGGGCTTCTACATTCGCGACGGAATTAAGGCCCGAGTCTTAGGGGGCACTCGCCGTGCGGAACGCGGTCGAGACGGCCGGGTTCTGACCCAGGTAATCGACGCCGTGGACGAACTCGGTCGGGAGCTGCACGCCGAAGGGCAGAGCCTCAATTGGCTCAAGTGGCCCATCAACAGCGACATTCTCAACTGGTGGTCGCTCGTGCGGTGGCAGTACGACGGCCAGACCGTCTACGGCAACGAGCCAGGACTTCATGTCTTTCCGGCACTACCGCCGCTATTGGCGGCGACTGCTTGCCGAGGACTCCGGGTTGCTGAATTGCTTTCCAGCCTCCGCCGACTATCCGCCATACGGCGGGCGATGAGCACCGCGCGTGAGCTGAGGATGAAGACGCGAAATCAAGTTATCTGTCTCGGGGCCGGGTACGGGTTCTTTGTCCTCTACCTGCTGGGACTGGTCGTGGTGGCCGGCTTCATTCCGCCACTGGCGCCAGACTGGGGCGATGCCTTCGTCGCCGCCTACTTTCGTGCCCATCATCTCCGCATTTTGGTGGGCATGTCGATTTGCGCGGTCGCATCTGCCCTTTATGTGCCGTGGGGTGCGGCCATCGCGGGTCAGATGCTGCGCATGAGAAAAGGGGCGGTACCCGGCCCTGACTGTCGTGCAGGGTATTTCGGCGGGAGTCGGCTCGGCGTTCTTTGCGATCTCTCCGTTCCTGTGGCTGACCATCGCCTACCGCGCTGGTCATTCCGGGGACATCATGATCGCGCTCAACGACTTCGCGTGGATCTCCTGGATCGTGAGTTGGCCGTTCTTCTTCATCCAAGCGGGCGCATTCGCACTCAGCCTGCTGATATACCCGACCGTTGTCATCCCCCGGTGGGTTGGGTACCTCAGCCTCTGGTTCGCATTAAGCATGTTCCCCGCGAGTGCGATCGTATTCTTCTACCACGGACCGCTGGCCTGGAACGGTGTCTTCGCGCTGTATCTACCGCTCGCGTTGTTTGCCTTGTGGTACAACGTGACCGCGTTCTGGCTGCTCCTAGGGCAATCCGACAGGAGGGTCGGATCGTCGAATCCGAAGAGGGCGATTCACCGGCACGTCCGCAAGGCGAATCGGATCTCACCAGGCACAGAGTTGCTCACGCCTGATCGATCAGAGCGCAAGATATGCCCGCTGTGGGGCGGTGTCGCGAAAGCCGTTTTGCCGTAATGAACCGGGAGATAACCGCTCAGCGTTCCTGCAGCCCGGGCTCGTCGTATTCCTCGGGAGGGCGACGAGCCAAGCCCCACACTGCGAGCCGGGTCAAGCTATCGAGGAGATTTTCCTGAACATTGGTGGCATCCGGGGGGGGGGGCAGCCGGCGGTCGAACGCAATCGATCCGAAAACTATTGCAATAATTTGCCTTATCGCGAGCTCAAGGCGTTCACCGTCGTACCACCCGAGTTCCTCGACCAGTTCCGAATCGAGCCTGTCCGCGCTGACATGGGTGACGAGTGTGCCCTGCCGCCACTGCCAGCATCAGCTGCCCCTGCAAGCTGCCCCACCGACCATGCAAATTATTTAACAGCTACTAGAAAACTATGGTAGTGTGCCTTCTGAAGCCGTCTGAACTGGGTAAATGTAAAACTAATTGATATTAAATAACTCGGGGTTATCGTTCGTCAGAGAGGAAAAGGAGTGATTCGAATCCTCCTCGGCCATGGCACCTGATGTATCGCCGCTCTATGAGACCAAGGTCGCCACGGTTACAAGCCTCTACCGCGCGCTGGCCTCCGGCGACCGCGAAACGCTCGGAACGCTGCTGCATCCGGATTTCATCGGATACGCCGCCGAGGGAATGCCGCTGGGTGTCGGGGGTGAGCACGCCGGCCCCGAGGCGATGCGCCGTGAGGTGTGGTGGCAACTCGGTCGCCATTATCGGGTGGAGGCTCAGCCCGATGAATTCCGCGCTCTCGATGACGGGTTCCTACTTGTCGCGGGCCACTACAGGGGTGAGGCCCGGCGGTCCGGCAAAAAGCTGAATGCCGCATTCCACCATGTGATCGGTTTCGCCGACGACGGCCGCATAACGTCGCTGTCCCAGCTCACCGACACCGCCGCATGGATCGAAGCGCTGGATGAGCAGGCCACGCTGGAGACGATCGACTACCGCGTCAGCGCTGGCGTGGCGACCGTCTGCTTGAACCGGCCAGAAGCCCGCAACGCGATCGATCCGCGCATGGCGGTCGAGTTCCTCGCCGTGGCCCGCCGTATCGCCGATGATCGCTCCGTCCGAGCCGTTCTGATCTGCGGTGACGGGCCGTCGTTGTCCGTCGGTGGCGACATCAACTCGTTTCCGTCGGATACATCGACACCATTTGGCGAGCTGCTGGAGCGGATGGCCACACCGTTTCATGAAGCCTTCCGCGTGCTCAGCCGAATCGACGCGCCGATCGTCACCGCCGCGCACGGCGCCGTCGCCGGCGGCGCGCTCGGCTACGTCTATGCAGCCGACCTGGTGCTGGCGGCCGAGGGCACCAAATTTCTGACAGCGTTTGCAGCGCTCGGACTTTCCGGAGATGGTGGCGGAACCTGGCACCTGCCGCGCCTGATCGGTGCGCGCCGAGCCGCCCAGGCCTATCTGCGGAGTACGCCCATTGAGGCGCCTGAAGCCCTCGAATGGGGGCTAATCAACGAAATCGTGCCCGCCGAACAGCTGCGACCACGGGCTCTGGCGCTGGCTACCGACTTAGCGCAGGGGCCCACCCGCGCTTTCGCCCGAATGCGGGCATTGTTGCGCGATTCCTGGCATAACGCCTTGGCGACGCAACTGCAGTCAGAGATCGAGGCACTGAGGGCCACCGCTAACACCGCCGATGCCGCAGAGGCGCTTTCGGCCTTCAGGGCGAAACGTACACCCCGCTTCACCGGAAGGTAGGACATGGGACTGATCAACGATTCGCCGGAGCACAAGGCGATTCGCGAGAGCGTAGCCGGTATCGCCAAGCGATACGGACCCGAGTACTTCCTGGAGCGGGGCCGCACGGGTGGGGGGATAGAGGAGTTGTGGAACGATCTGGGCGCCGCCGGTCTGCTCGGCCTGCACCTTCCCGAGGACTGCGGCGGCGGAGGAGCGGGGATGGCCGAAGCCGTCGTCGTCGTGGAAGAGCTTGCTGCACAAGGGATCCCTCTCCTGATCTGGGTCATCTCACCGGCCATCTGCGGCAGCATCCTGGCGCGTCACGCATCCGAAGAAATGAAGCGACGATGGCTGCCGTCGATCGCCGACGGGACAAAAAAGATGGCGTTCGGGCTGACCGAACCCGACGCCGGGTCCAACAGCCACAACATCAAGACCACCGCGAAACGCGCCGATACCGGCTGGAGGATTTCCGGATCCAAGTACTACATCTCCGCGGTGGACCAATCCGACGCGATACTGCTGGTCACGCGCGACGCGGATCATTCGACCGCAGAGCACAATCGGCTGTCGATGTTCGTGGTTCCAACTGATAGTCCGGGGCTGAGCTTTGCGCCCATTGACACCTCGATCGTGTCGCCGGACAAGCAGTTCACGGTTTTCCTCGATGACGTCACAGTCTGCGATGACGCGCTCATCGGGGTCGCCGGCAACGGTCTTCGTCAGGTTTTCGACGGGCTGAACCCCGAACGGATTCTGGTCGGCGCGCTGTCCAGCGGTATCGGACGATACGCGATTGGCAAAGCCGTGGATTACGCCCAGCACCGGAACATCTGGTCGACACCGATCGGCGCCCATCAGGGCATCTCTCATCCGCTGGCCGAATGCCATATCGCGGTCGAACTGGGCCGGCTGGCAACACTGCGTAGCGCGGAACTCTTCGATGCCGGCGAACCGGCCGGTGAAGCCGCGAACGTCGCCAAATACGCTGCGTCTGAGGCCGCATTGAAGGCCCTCGACCAAGCGATTCAGACCCATGGGGGTAACGGCCTGTCCCACGAATACGGGCTCTCCGAGCTGTGGTTTGTCACCCGGCTGATGCGCACGGCGCCGGTGAGCCGGGAAATGGTGCTGAACTTCATTGCGCAAACGTCGCTGGGCTTACCCCGGTCCTACTAGGAAGGGAGACACAAATGCGTGCAACACAATTCGATGCGGTCGTTATCGGCGCGGGCGCGGGCGGGTTGTTCACCGCCGCCCGGCTCGCCCACCAGGGGTATCGGACCCTCGTCGTAGAACGCCTCGACAAGGTCGGTGGACGCGCCTCGACCGACGACATCGACGGGTTCAAGGTCAATACCGGCGCCATCGTGATCGAGGTCGGCGGCATCACACAGCAGACTTGTGATGAGGTGGGCGCACCGTTCGACATCCGCGAACCCAAACCGGCGCTGCTGTACCGGATCAGCGGCAAAGACGTCGACGTGACCGGCGGCGGATGGGGTTTCCTGCTAAGCAAGCTCACCCGCCAGGGCGCCAAACTGGTCGCCGGCATCGGAGCCGCACGCAATGACGCCGGCTTGCCCGAAGACCAGATCAGCACCGCCGATTGGGTCTCTCGCTACACCAAAAACGAGAGCGTGCAAGGGATTTTCCGCAACATGTGCGCGTCGATCTTCGCGGTCGGCTCCGAGGACCTTCCAGCGCGGGTATTCCTCACCTACTTCACCCGCAAGAGCGCGTTCAAGCGGTTCGGCTTTCATCCCGAAGGCACCATCGGGTTGTGGCGCGGCCTCGCCGACGTCGTGGAGTCACGCGGCGGCCAGGTATGGCTTTCCGCGCCGGCGACCAAGATCCTCTCCGACGGCAATCGGGTGACCGGTGTGGAGATGGTTCATGCCGGCGAGAAGGTAAGCGTCGCAGCACCGGTCGTGGTAAGTGATATTGGGCCGGCCGCCACGGTGAAGCTGCTCGGCGAGGAAAACGTGCCATCCGGCTATCAGGACCTGGTAAAGAAGGGCGATCGCCCGACCGCGATGATCTCGGTGAACTTCGCGAGCCGCGACCGTCTCGTCGACGCTCCCGGCATGCTCAGCTTCGCCGCGTCACGCAGGCTGGCCTACGTCGCGAATTTCACCGATACCTGCCCGGAGATGGCGCCGCAAGGGTGGCATCTGTACGTCGGGACGTCGGTGCCCAAGCCCTCCATCGGTGACTTCGACGAGGCCGCCGAAACGGAGCACCTGCTCGCGGATCTGCGCGACACCATCGACGGGTTCGATGAGCGCGCAAGAATACTGAGCATTGCGGTCACCCGCGACGACTGGCCGCCGCAGCGGGCGGTGGCTGGTTTCGATCTGCCCCATGACACGCCCTTCGTGGGGCTGTGGAATGTCGGTGACGCCGTCAAGGAATTCGCCAACGGGGGCACGACGGCGTGCGCGGAGACGGCTGCGCTGGTGGTGAACAAGATCATCGCGGCGTACCCGGTGCTGTCCAGTCGCTGATCCTACGCCCGCATGCTGTGCCGTGAACGGGTGAACAGCACGACCCAAGCGTGGCGGTCAATCCTTCGCGGTTTCCGCGAGCCCATACCGGACGAACGACTGAGCATTGGTGACCACGGTCTCCAGCGAGCCGCGCCGGGGATCCCACCACTCGACCGCCCAATTGAGGGCACCCAGTACCAGCATTTGCGCTATGTACAAGTCGAGGTCAGCGCGCAGTCCACCCGATCGCGCCAGGTCGTTGATCAGTCGCCGCCACACTTCGCCGTAGCGCTCTTCCTCGAGCAGCTGGCGCTTTCGAATTCCCGGCGGGACTTGGCCGGCGTTGCGGATGGCTGCGGTCGTGTAGTCCGATATCTCGAGTTCGTGTCGCAGATGTGCCTCGACCGCGGCGAGCAAGCGATCTAGCGCAGAGACGCCGACGGGTATGCCGTCGAGCACTGCGATGACATGTTCGCGCATGTCGGCGATGCCGGCCCACATCACCTCCTCGATGAGGTCATCCCGCGACGGATAGTAGTAATAGATGGCCGGCGCTTGTAGCTCGGCGTGTGCCGCGACGTCGTTGAGGCGCAACCCGGCGTATCCCTTGGCGCTCAGCACGTGGGCGGCCGCGTCTAGGATCCGCCGTCTTGTCTGGGCCGATTTGGACTCAGCGGCATCGTCGGACGGCGGACCCGAAACCGATACCACGTCAGTCCGCCGCGTCATTGGCCGATTCTAGCCAGTAAACGGAATCGCGTCGCCGCGTGCGGAGACAATTTCTATCCCATATTCTGCAACGCCGCTGGCCCGCGGAAGCAGCGCAAATGGATGCAACACGGACAATCACCGCATATTTCTATCTGAGATTAAGTAACTTGCGCGGTTCCCGCGCGCGGGGGACTGCGCCTAATGGCTTCGATGAAACAATGCCGCGGCGGGGGATGAATTCACCCCGCCGCGGCAAGTGCGGGCCGCCGGCTACGAGGGCGTCGGCTGTTCTCGTCGTGCTGGAGCGTCCGTTGCGGCGCGACGCCGGATCTCGCCGTCAAATATGCGCTGGCGAGTTGAGGACACAACGGCAAGTGGCTGCCCCATTTAATATATAATAAATTAATGCCCCGGATCAATATTCTCTTGAATGAGAATTCTGACTTGAGCCGGCAATCTCGCGGCCGATGAGCTCTTTCATGATCTCCGTTGTGCCGCCATAGATCGTCTGAGCCCGGGTATCGAGATACGCCCGGGCGACTGGGTACTCGACCATGTACCCATAGCCTCCGTGGAGTTGCAGGCAGCGGTCGAGAAGCCGGCGTTGGAGCTCGCTGACGTACCACTTGCCCTTGGCGGCGTCGACGGGGGAGAGTTCGCCGGCATTGAACGCCTGCACCGATTTGTCGACGTATGCCTCGGTGATGTCGATCTCGGTGGCCATCTCGGCGAGTTCGAAACGGATGTGTTGCTTCGCGGTGAGCGGCTTGCCGAATGCATTGCGCTGTTGGCAGTATTCGACCGTCTGGTCGAAGATCGCGCGCATGGTTGCGATGGCTTGAGCGGTGACGCCCAGCCGCTCGCGGGGCAGATGGCTCATCAGATGCTGCAGCCCGTGGCCTTCTTCTCCCAAGAGATTGTCATCGGGAACCACCGCGTCATCGAAGAACAACTCCGCGGTGTCTTGCCCGGGCAGCCCGATTTTGTCGAGCTGACGTCCGCGCCGAAACCCCGGTGTGTCGCGTTCCACGACGAACAAACTGAACCCCCGTGAGCCGCCCTCCTGGTCGGTGCGTGCGGCGACCACGACAAGGTCGGCCATGATGCCGCTGGAAATGAATGTCTTCTGGCCGTTGAGGATCCAGCTATCGCCGTCGCGGCGAGCAGTGGTGCGAATCCCTCTGAGATCGCTGCCCGTGCCGGGTTCGGTCATCGCGAGGGCACCGATCAGTTCGCCGGAGGCGAAGCCCGGCAGCCATCGTTGTTTCTGGTCCTCTGTGGTCAGGTCGAGGAGGTAGTGCAGCACCAAGTCGTCTTGCAGGCTAATGGTCAGGCCGAACGATAGCGCGTTGATCTTGGCGATTTCCTCGCAGACCACCATCCGGTAGCGGTAGTCGTGTTCACCGGCACCGCCGTAGCGCTCGTCGACCTCCAACGCATAGATACCCGCCTTGGCGGCGCTGGCAAAAACCGCACGGTCGATCCGGTGGTTGCGGTCCCAATCATGTTGGTGCGGGACCACTTCTCGAGCCAGGAACTCGTGAACGGTCGCACGGTATGCCTCGTGGTCGGGGCCGTACAGCGTGCGGTGCACCGGTCAGAGCCTCTCGATGATCGTGACGTTGGCCTGCCCGCCGCCCTCGCACATGGTCTGCAGACCGTAGCGGCCGCCGGTGCGTTCCAGTTCGTGCAGCAGTGAGGTCATCAAGCGCGCGCCAGTGCAGCCGATCGGGTGCCCCAGCGCGATTGCCCCGCCGTTGACGTTGACGCGCTCGGGGTCGGCGTCAAGCTCGGCCAGCCAGGCAAGTACCACGGGAGCAAATGCCTCATTGATTTCGACCGCGTCGATGTCGTCGATCGACAACCCCGTCCGTTTGAGTGCGTGCCGGGTGGCCGGGATCGGGGCAGTCAGCATCATTACCGGATCTGCGCCGAGCGCCGACATGTGATGGATCCGCGCACGGGGTGTCAACCGGAACCGGTCCACCGCGTCCTGCGATGCGATCAGCAGTGCTGCGGCCCCGTCGGAGATTTGGCTGGCCACCGCCGCAGTCAGTACTCCACCCTCGACCAGGGTCGGCAGTGTGGCCATCTTGTCCAACGAGGTGTTCGGGCGCGGCCCCTCGTCCACAGTGACGCCTGCATATGGGGTGATCTCGCGGGTGAATCGACCTTCGGCGGTGGCGGCCACGGCGCGCTGGTGGCTGGTCAACGCGAATTTTTCGTTATCCTCCCGGGTGAGCTTCCACTGGCCGGCGATCATCTCCGCGCCGCGGAATTGCGAGATCTCCTGTTTGCCGTACCGGGCCTCCCATCCACGACACCCAGTCCATGGATCGCTCGAGCCAAACGGTTCACCTGCGGCGAAGGCGCTCAAGATCGGGTACTGACTCATTTTCTGCACGCCGCCCGCGACGATCAGGTCCGCAGTGCCGCTCATCACGGCCTGCGCGGCGAAATGCACTGCCTGTTGCGCGGATCCGCATTGACGATCGACCGTCACACCCGGCACCGATTCAGGCAGGCCCGCCGCAAGTGCTGCCGTGCGCGCGATATCTCCGGCTTGAGAACCGATGTTGTCCAAGCAGCCGAGGATCACATCGTCGACTGCTTCGGGATCCAGGTCGTGTCGACCGACGACGGTGCGAATGACGTTGGCGGCCATATCTGCCGGGTGCTCGTACGCGAACCCCCCACCGCGTTTGCCGACCGCCGTGCGAACCGCATCAACAATATAAGCTTCAGTCACCTGATTAATTTAACATTGAATCAAAAAATTAAGCTACCCGCGCCGAGGTGGGGATTCTCTCAACGTCTGCCAGCTGCTGTGCGCGCCTTCCTCGTGCCGCCGGCCTGGGATTGCTCATTCGGACACAGTCCGTGGCGGACCAAGGATTGGGCGTTGACAACGATGCTGTCGACGGAGTCGCGGCGTGGGTCGCGCCATTCCGCCGCCCAGTTCAGCGCCCCGAGGACCAGCAGCTGTGCGTAACGCGGATCAAGGTCGGCCCGAATCTGCCCCTCTGCCAGAGCGTTGTCGAACAGTCGGCGCCACATGCGTCCGTAGCTCGTTTCCTCTTTGAGCTGTCGGGTGCGTAGGTGCTGTGGGATCTGCCCTGAGTTGCGGATCGAGGCGGTGGCGTAGTCGGAGATCTCGAGCTCATGCCGCAAGTGGGCCTCGACGGCGGTCATGATCCGATCCAGAGGCAAGGTCTCCGGCGGAAGATTGTTGAGGGCCTCTTGTACATGTTTGCGTAGTTCGGCGACGCCACAGTACATCACCTCTTCGATGAGTTCTTCGCGGGACCCGAAGTAGTAATAGATCGCCGGGGCCTGAATCTCGGCGTGTTCGGCTACATCCGAGAGTCTCGTCCCGGCAAACCCTTTCGAGCTCAGGACGTGCGCCGCGGCATCGAGGATGCGGGCACGTGTGCGGGCGGACTTGGAATCGGCGTC
>CAVQSX010000002.1:0-369983 GCA_963715905.1 uncultured Actinomycetota bacterium | reverse complement strand
CATCAGTGCCGATGGGTGTTGTCGGGTTGGCGCGGGTCGCCGGGATGTTCGTAGCCGGGGGCCAGCTGCGCCAATGCGACTCGGCGTTCGTCCAGCCACATCCGGAAAGCACGTCGCCGTGCGGCGGCCCGCAGATGCTCGGTGATCGCAGACCGCACCTGCTCGAGCGGCGGCTCCACCAGTGACGGGACGCGCCAGCCGTGCCGGCCTGGGCTCGGCGGGGCGAACCGGAGCGGGTTCCGGGCGTGGTAGTCGGCTACGGCGTCGTCGCTGACCTCGACGGCGGCGGTGACATCGGCGAACAGCGCCCGCGCGCGCGGGTCCGCCAGCGCGGCCGCGGCGACACTGCCGATCTCCAGCCGGGCCGTGACATCGGGCAACAGTTCGGCCTC
Source organism: uncultured Actinomycetota bacterium (assembly GCA_963715905.1). GTDB lineage: Bacteria > Actinomycetota > Actinomycetes > Mycobacteriales > Mycobacteriaceae > Mycobacterium. The sequence goes on along the minus strand of CAVQSX010000002.1, from coordinate 369,591 downwards.
GGCAGGTGCTGCCTCAGAGGTCACCGCGGTCAGGCCGCGCGCGACCGCCTCAGCGGCGAGCACCCGCTCGGTCACGATCAGCTGCGTCAGCCAACGCCGGAGTTGGCGTCCCTCGCTGGTGCCGCTGGCCGGCAACGCCGCCGCGAGCCGACCGCTACGCAACCGCGCTTCGCGTGCGTCGACCTCAGTTTCCGGAATCGGAGTGCCGGCGACGGTGGCGACCGGGTGGGTGCTCATGTCACGGTCACCTTCACCGCCGGCGAGTAGACCAACGTGCCGGCGCAACCGACCCGGACCAACGCCCACCACTGACCGGGTTCCAGCCACACCGGCGGGGTCACGTCGAAGCCGAGTTCAACCTTGCCGCGGGCCGGCAGCACCACGCCGAGCGCGGCCGGGCCCATCCACTCCCAGGTGCCCCACGGGCTGATCAGGTGCGCCTCCAGCGCCAAGTCGGCGCGTGCGTGCGAGCCGATCGTGACGGTCAGCCGGGCCGTGTCTCCGGCGGCCAGCGCGATCTCGGTAGGCCCGTCGACGAGGTAGACCAGGTCCGCCTCGTGGCCCGCACCCACCTCGACTACGCATACGTCCTCGACCACTTGCCGCCACGCGGCCGGCACGTTATCCCCGCTGATGCGCAACTGCGCCCGCACCGGATACAGCCCGGGCTTCGTGCGGGCCGGAATCGCCAGCGACACATCGGCTTCCAGGTACTCGCCGCTGCCCAGCGTGAACGGCAGTTCGGCGGGAGTGGCCGACCAACCCGCCGGACACACCACCGCCACCTCGCCGCCCAGCTCTGAATCGCTGCTGTCACTGGCCGCGACGAGGCGCAGCAGCACCTCACCGCCCGGTTCGGCGGTCAGCCGCTGCGGGTACAGGTGGGCGACCGCCGGCAGCCCGCCCAGGGGAGCGGGGCCGCGATTGTGCAACCAGTAGCGCGCGTAGAGCGGCTGCGCCGCCTCGGCATACGGCGCCAGCGCGGCTCCGGAATTCGAAGCCGTCCTGGGCATTTCGAGCCGCGCCAGCACGGTGGCCACCTGATAGCCGTGCAGGTCGATCGATCGTTTGCGCTGTGTCGGCTTTTCCAGCAGGTCGGCGAGCTGGAGACTGCGCACCTTGCCGAGCTCGGACCCGATGGCGACGCGGGCAGCCGCACCGGTGTTTTCCACCAGGCGCAGCGCTACGGCGCTAGGGTCGACGGAATCAGCGCTGCCGGCTGCCATCGGGTTGCCGGCCGCCTTGAGGGCGCCGAGATGCACCGAGTCGGCCGGCTCGACTTGCAGCAGCGAACCGGCCGGCGCCAGCCGGGGCGCCTTGTCCGGTGGCCGGCCGAGTTGGGGCATCGCGATCAGCGGGTTGGAGAATTGCGCACTGCGAGCGGGGATGTGGGCCTGTCGCCAGTCGCCGTCGCCGCAGACGAGCGCGTAGTCGAAAACGTGTGTCCAGTGCATGAGTTGGAAGTTCGAGCCGTCGGGCGCGGTGCGGCGCGGTTCGTCGATCCAGGTGCCGGATGGCCAGCCGGTGCACGACCGCATCAGCGCGGTATGCAGGGTGCCCTCGGTGTCGACCGCGAAGCTCGGCACTCCGCGGTTGAACATCGCCACGGTGCGGCTTTCGAAGGGTTCAGCTTCCGACGGCGCCTCTTGGGCAACGACGATCTCGGCGTCGGCAAGGTCGTCGGCGACAGACGCGATCGCTGTATTCAGCCTTTTCTCGTCGGAGCCGTCGATCACCAGCACCGGCAGCGCGCGCGGATGTCGCAGGTCGGCGTCCGGCACCCAGACCGAAGACAATGGTGTCACCGCCGGCACCCACACCCTGGCCCGGCCCGTCTTGGCCAGCTGCCGGTCCAGCTCGGCGGCATACACCGGGTCGGCCTCGGCCAGTAGGGCTTTGGTGAACGCGTTGCGGGTCGGCCCGCCCAGCGCGATGCGCGTGTCGGGCAAGTTGGAGTCGACATCGAGGTGGCCGTAGCGCTGCTTGTGGGCGCCGCTGCAGGTAGCCGTGACACCGGCGCGGACCAGCGCGACCATCAGGTCGCGCGCCATCGGGCCGGACGCCTCCTCGGACGGCGACACCACTTCGGCCACTGACATCGCCCGCACAGCCGTGCTTCCGAACCGGACCCGGACCGCCGTGGACAGCCCGAACCAGCTGTAGGCCGGGTTATCCAGCGTCCACAGGTGCTCGGCGGTGTCCACCGATTGAGCCCCGTCATGCAGCAAGGCAAAACCGCGCCCGATGACGGCATCGCCCACCTCACTGACCGGCATCGCGCCCGGCACCGGACACGGCCAGCGCAGTCGGACCAAGCGGTCTTCCCCGGTGAACTCGTCGATAGTGGTGCTGCAGTCCACCCGGTCCACGCCGCGCCACAGGGTGAGGGTTTGGGTGTAGCGCAGCAACTTGCCGATCCGGCCGTGCACGACCAGCCGTTGACCGAGCGGGCTGTGGAAGGCCTTGACCTGAGCGCGCGTTTCCGACGAGCAGACCACCGGCCCCTTGGGCAGCAGGTGCCACGGCCCCTCGCCCTGGGTCGGGTGCGCCGAATATTCCTCGTAGACAGCGAGCTCGTTGCCCACCCGCCCGTCGGCGATCAGCTCGCGGCCGTCATGGACCAGCGACCGGACCGCTCCACCACGCGCTGGATCGACGGCCAATCGGTAGTGCTCGTTGGCAATCTCGGTGTCGGCAACCGATTCCCAGCCCGATGCCGTGCCGGTGGGTAGCAGCCGGTAGGCCCGCCAGCCCAGCGACGGCACATGCTCGGCCAGCCAGCTAACCGACCGCCTGTCGTCCGCGACGTGAGCGGGCAACTCAGCGCCGTCCGGGTCCAGCACCCGTACCCCCGCCGCCAGGGGTGGGTCAAGTCGGGCGGTGACGATGTCAGTCCGGTGCTGCGTCAACGGATTCCACACCACTACTGCGTGCCCAGAAGCCTGCCCTGGCGCCTGCTCGGGAACGTCCGGAATCTTCACTGCGGCCGAGAGCACCGCCAGCGAGTTGTCCCGCGCCGCGCAGCCCAGCTCCCAGGCATCGCGCCAGCCGGTCAGCAGGTCCAGGTAGACCTGATCGGACTCCGAGCCGGTAATGGCGTCATGGTGGGCGCTGTAGGCCAGCTGCACCCACGCCTTGGCGAACGCCGCCTGCGGGTACTCGGCGCCGGTCATGAGCCCGGCGAATACGGCGAAACGCTCGGCGTGCAGCACGGCGTTCTCGGCGGCCCGGTTGGCCTGTTTGGTGTCGATGTACGACACATCCTTGCCGGTGTAAATCGGGTTCATGTCGCGGGTTTGCGGGGACGCCACGGTTGCGCGCTGAGCCAATTCCGCGCGCACGGCTGCGAAGAACTCCCGCGGGAGCGCACACACGAACCGCGGCCAGGTGTACCGCGCCGCCCAATCGCGGTGAATCGCGGCGACCCACTTGTTCGGTGGCGTGTAATCGGTACCGACCGGCAGCAGCACGTTGCGGGTCAGCGCGACCTTCTTGAGCTGATCGAACAGCACGTAGGTGGCGTCCTGCGCCTCGGTCAGCGACGTCGACGAGTCCATCCACCAACCCGCCGAATAATGCGCGGGCATGTAGTGGGTGAGGAGTCCGCGGCCAGACGGCGAAATCCACTCGAACTCGCTGCTGAACTGCATGCGCTCGACGTCACCGTCGCCCTGGGCCGGACCCCACTGGTGATGCGGTCCCCGGGCCCAGGAACTCGACGTCAAGCCGGCGTCGGCGGCCATCCCGGGAAACTGCGGGTCGTGGCCGAACACATCGAGCTGCCACGCGGTCGCCGGGTCGGCACCCAGCACGCCACGCTGAAACCCGATGCCGTGCACAAAGTTGCGAATCGTCGTTTCCGGGCTGGTCAGGTTGGTGTTCGGTTCGTTGTATGTGCCGCCCATTACCTCGACACGACCCTCGGCAAAGAACCGGCGCAGGTCGGCGCGGTCCTCGGGACGCATGTCCCAGTACGGCTTGAGGTAGTCCACTTCAGCCAGCACGAACTTGTACTCGGGTTCGCGGCGCGCCATTTCCAGATGGGCGTGCACCAGTTCGAAGCTGTTGGTCTGCCGCGCGTCGCCCGGGGGGTCTTCGGTCCACTCGCTGGTGTAGCCGGCCTGCGTGTTCCACCAGACCGGGTCGTAGTGGAAATGGCTGACCATGTACATCGTCCAGCCGGGCTCAGCAATGGTGAATTCGAAGGCGAATTCAACGGCAAGCTCGGCCTGGTTGCGGGCCCCGCCGGCGTGCACCCGCGCGGTTCGCCGCTGACCGACGACCGGACGCTCGACGGTGACCGGAACCTCGACGACCTCCTGGCCGGCCTCGGCGACCGCCTCACCGCGCACACCGTCGCCGTCGATGTGCAGCCGTGTCCGCTTGGTGCACCCTTCGACGGTGACGCGGACGAGCTGTAGGGGCGCGTCTTCCGGGCCGACGAACAGCTCGCTCGATTGCGCCGAGGTCACCCGCATGACCGCACCTTACGGCCGCCCGCCGACCCGGCAAAGCGGGATGTCGTTAACGCTTGTCGAGGACAGCCGTCGCCCGTTGCTGGAAAGCTCAGTGTCAGGCCCCGATGACCGAATCGTCTACCGAGAGGATTGAAAATGCCCGCACTTGCGCCACCGGCCGCCGACGAACGCAGCGCCCTGCGCGGATACCTGGCGTTCCACCAGAGCGCCTTCTTCGCGGTTTCCTACGGTCTGTCCGACGAACAGGCCCGCTCGGCCCCCACTGTCAGCGCGCTATCGGTGGGTGGGCTGGTCAAACACGTCACCGGGATGCAGCGCAGCTGGATGGCACGGGTGGCCGCCGCCCCGGACGGGACGCCGAAAGACCCCCGGCCCTTCGAGGAGATCTCCAAGGAATTCGGGGAGCAACACGTGATGCGGCCCGACGAGACGCTGGCCGGTCTGCTGCGCGCGTTCGAGGCGCAGAACGCGACGTCGCTGCGGCTGGTGGAGACCGCCGACCTCGACGCCGCGGTGCCCGTTCCGCACGACATTCCGTGGTTCCCGAAAGACCAGAAGGCCTGGTCAGTGCGCTGGGTGATCCTGCACGTGATCAACGAACTGGCCCGGCACGCCGGCCACGCCGACATCATCCGGGAAGCCATCGACGGCGCCACCATGTACGAACTGATCGCCGGGCTGGAGAACTGGGCGATCCAGGGGTGGGTCACGCCCTGGAAGGGGTGAGCAGGGGTCAGCAAAGGGTGAGCGGGCTCACAGCAATTGGGACTTGATTCTGCCGGTTTGGCAGACTGCATGGATGAGTTCTACCAAACACCGCGACGTGGCCAGGCTTGACCGGGTGCCCTTGCCGGTCGAAGCGGCCCGGGTAGCCGTCACCGGCTGGCAGCTCACCCGCACCGCCGCTCGCGTCGTCACCGGACTCACGGCCAAGGGTCCGTGGCAGCAAAAGGTGATCAAGCAGATCCCGCAGACGTTCGCCGACCTGGGGCCGACGTATGTGAAGTTCGGACAGATCATCGCGTCCAGCCCCGGGGCGTTCGGCGAATCGCTATCGCGCGAATTCCGCGGCCTACTCGACCGGGTGCCACCCGCCGACACGGGCGAGGTGCACAAACTCCTCGCCGAGGAGCTTGGGGGCGACCCGTCCGAACTGTTCGCCACCTTCGAGGAAGAGCCGTTCGCGTCGGCGTCCATCGCGCAGGTGCACTACGCGACGCTGCACACCGGCGAGGAGGTCGTCGTCAAAATTCAGCGGCCGGGCATCCGCCGCCGGGTCGCCGCCGACCTGCAGATCCTGCAACGCTTCGCCCAAGCCGTCGAACTGGCCAAGCTGGGGCGTCGGCTCTCGGCGCAAGACGTGGTCGCCGACTTCTCCGACAACCTGGCCGAAGAGCTGGACTTCCGCCTCGAGGCGCAGTCCATGGACGCGTGGGTTTCCCATATGCACGCCTCGCCGCTGGGCAAGAATATCCGTGTGCCGCAGGTGTATTGGGACTTCACCGGCGAGCGGGTGCTGACCATGGAGCGGATCCAGGGCGTCCGCATCGACGATGCCGCCGCCATCCGCAAGGCCGGTTTCGATGGCACCGAACTGGTCAAGGCGCTGCTGTTCTCGGTGTTCGAGGGCGGCCTGCGGCACGGGCTGTTCCACGGCGACTTACACGCGGGCAACCTCTATGTCGACGACCATGGCCGCATCGTCTTCTTCGACTTCGGGATCATGGGCCGCATCGATCCCCGCACCCGTTGGTTGTTGCGCGAGCTGGTGCACGCCCTGCTTGTGAAAAAGGACCACGCCGCGGCCGGCAAGATCGTCGTGCTGATGGGGGCCGTCGGCACCATGAAGCCCGAGGCCGAGGCCGCCAAAGACCTGGAAAGCTTCGCCACGCCGCTGACCATGACATCGCTGGGCGATATGTCCTATGCCGACATCGGCCGGCAGCTGTCGACGCTGGCCGACGCCTACGACGTCAAACTTCCCCGCGAGCTGGTACTGATCGGCAAGCAGTTCCTCTACGTGGAGCGCTATATGAAGCTGCTGGCGCCGAAGTGGCAGATGATGTCCGATCCGCAGCTGACGGGGTACTTCGCGAACTTCATGGTCGAGGTCGCCCGCGAACACCAGTCCGACGTGGAGGTCTAGGGCATGGAGGTTCGCAGCGGCTTTGCAAATTCACGGGCAACATCACCTAAGACGCATGGCGATCTGAAGCTTTACTACGAGGACATGGGTGACTTCGACGACCCACCCGTGCTACTCATCATGGGTCTGGGCGCCCAAATGGTGCTGTGGCGCACCGAGTTCTGCGAAAGGCTGGTCCGTCAGGGCCTGCGCGTCATCCGCTACGACAACCGGGATATCGGCCTATCCTCCAAGATCGATCATCCCAGCGTGGGGCAGCCACTGGTGACACGGTTGATCCGGTCCTGGCTTGGCCTGCCCAGCAAGGCGGTTTACACGCTGGAGGACATGGCCGACGACGGCGCGGCCCTGCTGGATCACCTGGGTATCAAGACGGCCCACGTCATCGGGGCGTCGATGGGCGGCATGATCGCGCAGGTCTTCGCCGCACGATTCGCCGAGCGGACCAAGAGCCTGGGCATCATTTTCTCCAGCAACAATCGCGCGTTCCTGCCACCACCGGCCCCGCGGGCCCTGCTGGCGCTCATCAAAGGCCCGCCCCCGAACGCTCCGCGGGACGTCATCATCGAAAACGCGGTCCGCGTCAGCAAGATCATCGGCAGCCCGGGGTACCCCATGCCCGACGAGGACGTCCGCGCCGACGCCGCCGAGAGCTACGACCGCAATCACAACCCGTGGGGCGTCGCCCGGCAGTTCAGCGCGATCCTGGGCAGCGGCAGCCTGCTGCACCACGACCGGCGGATCATGGCACCGACCGTGATCATCCACGGGCGCGCCGACAAGCTGATGCGACCGATCGGCGGGCGCTCGATCGCCCGCGCCATCCACGGCGCTCGGATGGTCTGGATCGACGGCATGGGTCACGATTTGCCCAAAGAATTGTGGAATCAGGTGATCGCTGAGTTGACGAGAAACTTCGCCGGATCTGGCCACGCCCACAGGCGGCTGGCTTAACTCGTTTAGCCGTCTGATGGTGCGAGCGCTGTTCGTCTAAAAGGTAGAGAGTGGAACACAGGGTTTCGCTCACTACCGGAGGTGACCACAAATGCAGTACTTCGCCTTGTTGATCAGCAGCGAACGAGACCGCACCCCCCAAGAGAGGGAAGCGGAGATGGCTGCTTACCAGAGCTTCAATGCCAAGGCCGCATCGGCGATCCGCGCCGGAGACGCCCTGACGTCGGCGGCGACCGCGGTGAAGATCACCGGCGGTCCTGACGCACCGGTCATCACGGACGGCCCATTCGCGGAAGGCGCCGAAGTAGCGGGCGGCTATTACGTGTTCGAAGCCGAGAACCTCGACGAGGCGCTGGCGCTGGCCCGTGACATCCCGGCGGCCAAGTCCGGCGCGGTGGAGATTTGGCCGATGGCCGGCCCCGGGCCCGAACCCCAGCCGCTCGAGGGCACCAACTGGATCGCGCTGCTGCTGGAGCCGGCGGAGCACGCGGTCGAGCCGGGCTCTGCACAGTGGGAGTCCATGTCGGCGCTGCACCAGGAGTTCGGGGCCGCGGCGGGCCAGCACATCCGAGCCGGGGCCGGCTTGCATCCGCCGTCGACCGCGACCACGGTTCGGGTACGCGAGGGCGAGGTCCTCATCACTGATGGGCCATACATCGAAGGCGCCGAAGTCGCCAACGGCTTCTATGTGCTTAGCGCCGCCGACCGGGACGAGGCCGTCAAGGTCGCGTCGATGATCCCCGCTTCCACCGTGGTGGTGCGGCAGCTGGCTGGTGTAACGGGACTGTAAACCCTGCGAATGACCAACCTGGACGGCGTCTTCCGGCGGGCGTGGGGGCCCACCGTCGCCGCGCTCGCGCGATGGTCCGGCGACCTCACCGTCGCTGAAGACGCCGTCCAGGAAGCCTGCGCCGAGGCGCTGCGTACCTGGCCTCGCGATGGTGTCCCCGACAATCCTGGCGGTTGGCTCGTGACGGTCGGCCGCAACCGCGCCCGGGATCGGCTACGCCGCGAGTCCGTGCGTCCCGGGAAGGAATTGGCAGCCGTGTTGGACGACATTAACGCGCGCACCGACATTCCGGACGTGCCCCATCAAGTGCGCGACGACGAGCTGCGGATGATGTTCACCTGCGCGCACCCGGCACTGGACCGGCACTCGCAACTGGCGCTGACGCTACGGTTGGTGTCCGGGTTGAGTGTCGCCGAGATCGCCCGCGCGCTACTGCAGACCGAGACGGCCGTCGGCCAGCGAATTACTCGCGCCAAAAACAAGATCCGGCACGCCAACATTCCGCTGCGGGTGCCGCCCACCGAGTTGCTCCCGGAGCGCACGCCGCACGTGCTCAGTTGCATCTACGCATTGTTCACCGAGGGGTATTGGTCGACATCGGGCTCCACCGCGGTTCGTGACGAACTTTGCGACGAAGGAATCCGGCTGGCCTTGGAGTTGTGCGAGCTGATGCCGAGTGAGCCGGAGGCGCATGCCTTGGCAGCCCTTATGCTGCTGCATGATTCGCGGCGGGCCACCCGGGTGGACGACGCCGGGGCACTGGTGCCACTCGAATACCAGGACCGGCTCCGGTGGGACCGCGGCAGGATCACCCGCGGCCTGGACCGGTTGCGGTCGGCTGAGGGATCGACCGGCCCCTACCTGCCGCAGGCAGTCATCGCGGCGCTGCACGCAACGGCACCCTCCTGGGCGCAGACCGAATGGACCACCATCTGCGCGGCCTATGACCGGCTGGTGCAGCTGACCGACTCGCCGGTGGTGCGCGCCAACCGCGCGCTGGCGGTGGGATTCCGCGACGGCCCCGATGCCGGTCTGGTCGCACTGGAGATCGTGGCGGATGATCCCCGGTTGGCCCGCTCCAACCTCGTCGCGACAGTGCGGGCCGACCTGCTGCGGCGCGCAGGGCGGCCGACCGAGGCTCTCGCCTGGTACCGAAAGGCGTTGGAGTCCAACGGTTCTGAGCCCGGCCGCGACTTCCTTCGGCGACGCATCGCCGAGTGCGGCGGGTGATTACGGGACGCCGAGCTGGGGGCACCACCCTCCCGCGAGCAGACGCAAAAGCCCCGACACGCCGGGGCGTGCGGGGGCTTTTGCGTCTGCTCGCGGGAGGGAGTTAGGCCTCGGAGAAGTTGCGGGTGATGGCGGGATCGACCGGAATACCCGGGCCCGTCGTCGTCGACACAACGATCTTCTTCAGGTACCGGCCCTTCGACGAAGACGGCTTGAGCCGCAGCACCTCGTCGAGGGCGGCGCCGTAGTTCTCCGCCAGGTTCTTCTCGTCGAAGGACGCCTTGCCGATGACAAAGTGCAGATTGGCCTGCTTGTCGACCCGGAAGTTGATCTTGCCGCCCTTGATCTCGCTTACTGCCTTGGCGACATCGGGGGTGACCGTGCCGGTCTTTGGGTTTGGCATCAGACCGCGCGGGCCCAGGACCCGGGCGATGCGGCCAACCTTGGCCATCTGGTCCGGTGTCGCGATGGCGGCGTCGAATTCCAGCCAGCCACCCTGAATCTTCTCGATCAAGTCGTCGCTGCCGACGATGTCGGCACCGGCGGCTTGGGCCTGCTCGGCTTTCTCGCCGACTGCGAACACCGCGACCCGGGCCGTCTTACCGGTGCCGTGTGGCAGGTTGACCGTGCCGCGGACCATCTGGTCTGCCTTGCGCGGGTCGACGCCGAGCCGAATCGCCACCTCGACCGTCGAGTCCTGTTTCGTCGAGGACGTTTCCTTGGCTAGCTTGGCGGCCTGGAGTGGGGTGTACAGGTTGTCGTGGTCCACCTTCTCGGCGGCCGCGCGGTATGCCTTGCTGTTCTTGCTCATCGATCTGTCCAATCGTTGTTGGGTCGTGGTTAACGGGCCGAAGCTGGCCCTCCCACGGTGTTTGATTTTGTCGGAGTTACTTACTCGACCGTGATGCCCATCGACCGGGCGGTACCGGCGATGATCTTGGCAGCTGCGTCGATGTCGTTGGCGTTGAGATCGGTTTTCTTGGTCTCGGCGATCTCGCGGACTTGAGCCCAGCTGACCTTGGCGACCTTGGTCTTGTGCGGCTCCGCCGAGCCCTTGCCCACGCCTGCAGCCTTGAGTAGCAGTTTGGCGGCGGGCGGCGTCTTCAACGCGAAGGTGAAGCTGCGGTCCTCGTAGACCGTTATCTCCACCGGAATGACGGTGCCACGCTGGCTCTCCGTCGCGGCGTTGTACGCCTTGCAGAACTCCATGATGTTGACGCCGTGCTGGCCTAGCGCGGGTCCGACGGGCGGCGCAGGGTTAGCCTGTCCCGCCACGATCTGCAGCTTGATCAGCCCGGTGACTTTCTTCTTCGGGGCCATGGGGGGTTGTATTCCTTCCTAGTTTGATTGCCCAGCGGGGCTAGATCTTTGAGACCTGGGTAAAGGTCAGCTCGACCGGTGTTTCACGGCCGAAGATTGAAACCAGCACCTTGAGCTTTTGTTGTTCGGCGTTGACCTCGTTGATGGTGGCCGGCAACGTGGCAAACGGGCCGTCCATGACCGTGACCGATTCGCCGACTTCGTACTCGACGTCCAGGATCGGGCGGTCCAGTCCACCGGCCTCGCTGCTGGCAGCGGTGCTGGCTGCGCCCTTGGCGGCCTTCTTGGCCGCCCCCGGCGGCAGCAGGAACTTCACAACGTCATCGAGCTTGAGCGCCGACGGGCGTGACGTTGCACCGACGAACCCGGTAACCCCGGGCGTGTTGCGCACCGCGGCCCACGAGTCGTCGGTCAATTCCATCCGCACCAGGATGTAGCCGGGCAACACCTTGCGGTTGACCTGCTTGCGTTGGCCGTTCTTGATCTCGGTGACCTCTTCCGTCGGCACTTCCACCTGGAAGATGTAGTCGCCGACATCCAGGTTCTGTACGCGCGTTTCGAGGTTGGCTTTCACCTTGTTCTCGTACCCCGCGTAGGAGTGCACGACGTACCAGTCGCCCGGTTTGCTGCGCAGCTCCGCCTTGAGCGCGGCGGCAGGGTCTTGTTCTTCGGGCGGCTCTTCAGCCGGGGCTTCGGCCGACTCCACCGCAACGGCGGTATCGACCTCCTCGGGGGCCTCCTGCACATCGACCGCTTCACCCGCGGACGTGTCACCGTCGAAGGTAGTCACGGTTTTCAATCCTCTTCACTAGTTCAATCCTCTTCACTCGTTTTAGTCCCCCTGGTCACTCTCAACCTCAGCCGAACACCAGCAGGACCAGCTTGGTCAGGCCAAAATCGGCGAGGCCGACCAGCGCCACCATGAAGGCCAGGAATCCCAGCACCACTGAGGTGTAAGTGAGCATCTGTTTGCGATTCGGCCAAATGACCTTCCGCATCTCGGCAACGACCTGCTTGAGGTAGTTGTAGATGAATACAAACGGGTTAGCCGAGCGGTCCCCCGATTTCTTCGATTTCTTGGCTTTCTCGGATTTCTGGCCTTTCTTGACTTTCTTAGTGGCCGAGCCCGCCGCGGAAACCTCAACGTCGTCCGACGAGTCGTCGCCCTCTTGAACTTCTGGGCCTTCGTCGGTCTCCGCCACTCGTTGCCTGGACCGCTTGCCGGTCGGCCGTTGCGGCCTCGTCGCGGGCTTTGTCACCACGGCCGTACGGCCGCCGTCTCCGCCGTCGTTGGCGGCGTCGTCGGCAATGTCGCCTTCGTCGCTCACCGCACGCTCCTTTGTTCGTCAGCTATCCCGCGAGCCGTCCCGCTGGATTGGGCACTCTCCCAGTGTCCAGCATGGCACGGCATCGCCTACAGCAGGGGCGACAGGACTTGAACCTGCAACCTGCGGTTTTGGAGACCGCTGCTCTGCCAGTTGAGCTACGCCCCTTCGCGGTTGGCAGGCCAACCCAAGTTGCCGGGGCTTAACATGACGCGCGCGCCCCCCGCTCGTTCAACTCACGGAAAGCGCGCTGGTTCTGGGAAAACCCCGAGGTCCGAGTGTACAACGGCGTGGGAGCCAGATACTAATTACCCGGTTCTGACAACTTGTCCGGTTTCCTTGTCCCATCTGAGTTGGATGGACTTGTCACCCTCATGGCCCATCAGGGTGGTGTAAGCAAGCATGACCACCTCGTTATTCGCCACGTTGGTCAAGGTGTTCTTGGTGACGACGATGTCGGCGCCGAACCGCTCATCCACCGATTGAACTTCCGTGCGGCCCCAGATTTTGTCGCCGACACACAACGGCTTGAGGTAGATGAACTTCTGATCGACCTGGACGATCTGCATGGTCTCCATGCCGATGTCGACATTCCGGAAGAAATCGTCCTGGACAAGTTTCGCGAAGATCGATGCGTACGTTAGCGGGGCAACGATGCTGTCGTGACCCAGCTCGGCGGCGGCTTCCTCAGTGAAGCTGGCCGGGTCTTCGCACTTGATCGCTCGTGCGAATGCGCGAACTTGCTCGCGGCCTATCTCGAAGTAGTCGGGGTACTCCCAGCTCATCCCGCGGATATCAATTTTTAGCGCCATCAGCTAGGCCAATTTGGCCGATGCTGTGGCCCGGCCGAAGATCTTCTTGCCACCGGTGGTTGCTGTGAGTGCGATCGTCACTGACTTACTCTCCGGATCGACCGCCTTAACCCGGCCGGTGAAGACGAGCTCGGCGCCCTTGCCGTCGTTCGGCACCGGCACTATGGCGGTGAACCGCACGTTGTACTCGGTGACCGCACCCGGATCGCCCACCCACGACGTGACGTAGCCGCCCCCCAAGCCCATGGTCAACATGCCGTGCGCGATTGCGGTTTCCAGTCCGACAACCTTGGCTATTTCGTCGTCCCAGTGGATCGGGTTCAGGTCGCCCGAGACCCCCGCGTAGTTCACCAGGTCCTGACGTGTCAGGGGGTAGATCTTCTCCGGAAGCTGGTCCCCCACCTTCACCGAGCTGAACTCACGCAGTGGCATCAGAAAATCCCTTTTCTCCATCCTCACCTGCACGGCCGGCAAGGGTCGTGTAGGTCTCTTGCACGACCTCACCGTTGTTGTTGGTGATGATGTTCTTGGTAACGATTATTTGGGTGCCGTGCGCCTCACGGACCGCGTCGACGTACACGTCGCAATACAACTTGTCGCCTGCCACGATCGGTTTGGTGAATTTCAGCACTTGATCAACTTGCACGATCTGCGCGTCGTTAACCGCGATCTTCGCGTGCTCGAAGAACGCGCTCTGAGCCTTATAGCCAAACACCGAGATAAACGTCAACGGGGCGAGCAGGCCCTGATAGCCGAGATCGGCCGCCACCTTCTCCTCGAAGAATGCCCCGTCGTGATTTTGAACGGCCACCGCGTACTCACGGACTTTTTCCCGTTCCACCATGTAGTGATCGGGGTAGCGGAAATGCATCCCGATCATATCGGCCGTTAACGCCACGCTTTAGAACCTACCGGGTCTCGCGGTGCGCTTCGTGCTTGCCACAATTCCGGCAGAACTTCTTCAGCTCGAGCCGGTCCGGGTCGTTGCGGCGGTTCTTCTTGGTGATGTAGTTACGGTGCTTGCACACCTCGCATGCCAAGGTGACCTTCGGCCGTACATCGGTACTGGAAGCCATATCCGTTCTCTCTCATACATCTCGTTGTTATGTTGTAGCGATGGCCGGACTCGAACCGGCGACCTAACGATTATGAGTCGTTCGCTCTAACCGACTGAGCTACATCGCCTCTGGCACGGGCCGCCCGGCTGCTCGGCGTCCGCCGAGCCCCCTAACGGAATCGAACCGTTGACCTTTTCCTTACCATGGAAACGCTCTACCGACTGAGCTAAGGGGGCCTTTCACCCGTAGCGACCAGTCGTGCCGCGGGCCTAAAGGAGGGTACAGCCTGGCGTGCAGCGTCTCCAAACTAAGGTGTGTCCGCAGTTACCCGCGTCACCCTGTTTCGTGGCGTCGGCGAGGTTGCCACGCGCTGAGGTCGCTGAACTCGTCGTACTCGTCGTCTGGAGGCGCGCCCGCCGCCCCCGGAGTCTCGCTGAGCAGGGTCCGCAGCGCGAGATGGACGGCCTCGCGGATGTCAGCCAGCCGGTGCCGACGGATGACCTCATAGACCAGATCGCTGTCAACCTCGATCTCGACCTTCTTCCACATGAGCCTATTAGTACCCACTGCCGACCGGCCCAACCAGCGAGTTTTGCTGGCGCTCGGCAAACATTCGATCGCATCTTCGAAATACGGTCAGCAATACGAACAGAGTTGGATGCGCCCGGCTTGGGTCATAGTCTGGGTGCCGTGCCAGATACGTCAACGGACCGGCTGTACTTCCGTCAACTGCTCTCCGGTCGCGATTTCGCCGCTGGCGACATGATCGCGACACAAATGCGCAATTTCTCCTACCTGATCGGCGATCGGGAGACCGGAGACTGCGTAGTGGTAGACCCGGCGTACGCCGCCGGTGACCTGGTCGACACGCTCGAGGCTGACGGCATGCACCTGTCCGGAGTGCTGGTCACTCATCACCACCCCGACCATGTCGGCGGCTCGATGATGGGCTTTGAGCTCAAGGGCCTGGCCGAGCTGCTAGAGCGAGCGAGTGTGCCGGTGCACGTGAATACGCATGAAGCGCTTTGGGTTTCGCGGGTAACCGGAATCGGCCTCGGTGACCTCACCGCCCACGAGCATCGCGACAAGGTCAGCATCGGCGCCATCGAAATCGAGCTGCTGCACACTCCGGGTCACACGCCCGGCAGCCAGTGCTTTCTACTCGACGGCCGGCTCGTCGCCGGCGACACGCTGTTCCTGGAGGGCTGCGGACGGACCGACTTTCCGGGTGGTGACTCCGACGAGATCTATCGCAGCCTGCAGCAACTCGCTGCGCTGCCGGGGGACCCGACAGTGTTTCCGGGGCATTGGTACTCAGCCGACCCCAGCGCTGCGCTATCGGAGGTCAAGCGATCCAACTACGTGTATCGAGCCCGTGACCTCGAACAGTGGCGAATGTTGATGGGCGGCTGACGGCTCGCTAGCCCCAGCCCGGCGGCGCAGCCAACGGAGCGTCTGATTCAATCGGGCTGTCCACAGCGAAGGAGTCAATATGACCGGCCCGGTTACCTACAGCCACCAGGATTCCATCGCGCTCATCCGGATGAACGACGGCAAAGTCAACGTGCTGGGCCCCGTCATGCAGCAGGCCCTCAACGAGGCGATCGACCAAGCCGATCGCGACGACGTCGGGTCGCTGGTAATCGCCGGAAACGAGCGGGTGTTCAGCGGCGGGTTCGACCTGAAGATCCTGACGTCCGGCGAAGCACAGCCCGCGATCGACATGCTCAGAGGTGGCTTCGAGCTGTCGTATCGGTTGTTGTCGTATCCCAAGCCGGTGGTGATCGCCTGCACCGGCCACGCCATCGCGATGGGGGCGTTTCTGTTGTCGTCGGGCGATCACCGGGTGGCCGCCCACGCCTACAACATCCAGGCCAACGAGGTCGCGATCGGCATGACCATCCCGTACGCGGCACTGGAAATCATGAAGCTGCGGCTGACGCGCTCGGCGTATCAGCAGGCCACCGGCCTCGCCAAAACTTTCTTCGGTGAAACCGCTCTGACCGCCGGCTTCGTTGACGAGATCGTGCTGCCCGAGATGGTGCTCAGCCGGGCAGAGGAAGCCGCACGGGAATTCGCCGGTCTGAACCAGCAGGCCCATGTCGGGACCAAGTTGCGTGCCCGCGCCGATGCGCTTAAGGCTATCCGCGCCGCGATCGATGGCCTCGAGGCCGAATTGGGACTTCGCTAAGACGGTTGCGGGGCGCGGAGCGGTTGCCGCGACAACCGCTTCACCGTAACCGCCTCCTCCACCCGGAAGTGCCATGTGCTCGTCGATGGGTCACTTCACCTCGACGGCGTGTCCCCGATCCGATTCGCCGTCATTCGGTTTTGTCTGAGTAGTCCTGGCCATGCCGATCGCCGGCTGTCACCGCAACGCTCTAGGGTGACCCCCGATGGCGCTTCACCTGCACCGTGCCGAGCGGACCGACGTGCTAGCCGATGGACTGGCAGCGCTACTGGCCGAGCCAGCGGCCGACCCGTTCGCCGAGGATCTGGTCCTGGTGCCGGCTCGCGGTGTAGAACGCTGGCTGAGCCAGCGGCTTTCGCACGCGCTGGGATGTGGACCGCACGGTGACGACGGCGTGTGCGCCGGCGTGTCGTTTCGGAGTCCGGGCTCACTGATCACCACGATCACCGGCACGGCCGATGACGACCCGTGGTCCCCCGAAGCGATGACATGGCCGCTTCTGCAAGTGATCGACGCCAGCCTCGCCGAGGCCTGGTGCCGCACTCTGGCGACGCATCTGGGCCACTTCGACACCGGCGAAGAGGCCGAACTCAGGCGCGGCCGGCGCTATGCGGTGGCACGTCGGCTCGCCGGGCTGTTCGCGTCCTACGCCCGGCAGCGCCCGCAACTGCTTATCGATTGGCTTGACGGCCGTGGCGCTGATCTGGGCACCGACCTGGACTGGCAGCCCGCGCTGTGGCGGGCCCTGGTTGCCGCCGTCCCCGCCGATCCCCCGCACATCCGGCACGAAGAAACGGTGACCCGGTTGCGCGCTGGCCCCGCGGCCGTGCCGTCGCGGCTCTCGCTGTTCGGACACACTCGGTTGGCTTGCACGGACATCGAACTGCTTGAGGCGCTGGCCACCCACCACGAACTGCACCTGTGGCTGCCACACCCCAGCAACGACCTCTGGCGGGCACTCTCAGCCAGGCACGGGATAGTCCCGCGGCGCCAAGACGCCGGCCACCGCGCAGTCCGCCATCCACTGCTGGCGACGCTGGGCCGGGATCTGCGCGAGCTGCAACGCGCGCTGCCGGCCAACCCGGCCACCGACGAATTCCTCGCCGGTGGAACCAAACCCGACACCCTGCTTGGCTGGCTGCAGTCGGATATCGCCGCCAATGGGGTGCGGCCGCAAAATCGCTCACTCGCGCCCGATGACCGATCGGTGCAGGTACACAGTTGCCACGGGCCGGCGCGGCAGGTCGACGTGCTGCGCGAGGTGCTGCTCGGCCTGCTTGCCGACGACTCGACGCTGGAGCCGCGCGACATCTTGGTGATGTGTCCCGACATCGAGACATACGCCCCGCTGATCATGGCGGACTTCGGCCTGGGCGACGTGGTGCACGGTGCACATCCCGCGCATCGGCTCCGGGTGCGGCTCGCCGACCGCTCACTGCTGCAAACCAATCCGCTGCTCGGTGTGACCGCGCAGCTGTTGACGCTCGCCGGCGGCAGGGTCACCGCCAGTGAAGTCCTCAACCTCGCCCAGTCGGCGCCGGTGCGTGCCCGGTTCGGCTTCGACGACGATGATTTGGAGGGCATCACCCGCTGGGTCCGCCAGTCCAACATCCGGTGGGGCTTCGATCAGCAACACCGTCGGCCCTTCGGGGTCGACTTCGTCCACAACACATGGCGCTTCGGTATGGACCGGGTGCTGGCCGGCGTCGCGATGTCAGACGACTCAGGCGCCTGGATCGACCAAACGCTGCCCCTTGACGATGTCAGCAGCAACCGGATCCAATTGGCCGGCAAGTTCGCTGAATACATCGACCGGCTGCAACACGCGGTCGACTCGCTCGCCGAGGCTCAGCCGCTGCACAAGTGGTTGACTGCGCTGGCCGACGGAATCACCCTGTTGACGCTCGTCGAGGACAGGGACTCTTCGCAAGACGCGTGGCAGCACAGCCAGCTGCACCGCGAATTCGCCGAAGTCCTCCGCACGGCCGGTCCGCGCGCCGACACCGTCATGCGACTGCCCGATGTCCGCGCGCTGCTGCAAAGCCATCTCGCCGGGCGACCCACCCGCGCCAACTTCCGGACCGGCACGCTGACGGTCTGCACGATGGTCCCGATGCGATCGGTCCCGCATCGGGTGGTGTGCCTGGTCGGCCTCGACGACGGCCTGTTCCCCCGGCTCGGTGTCGTCGACGGCGACGATGTGCTGGCCCGCAATCCCATGACCGGCGAGCGCGACGTGCGTTCCGAAGACAGACAACTGCTACTCGATGCCATCGGGGCGGCCACTGAGCACCTGGTGATCACCTACACCGGCGCCAATGAATACTCGGGCCAGCGCCGACCACCCGCTGTGCCGCTGGCCGAGCTGCTCGACGCACTGGACCAAACCGCCCAGACCACAACCGAGAAAATCCGATCACGCGTCCTCGTTGAACATCCGTTGCAGCCGTTCGACGTCCGCAATGTGGAGCGGGGGAAACTGGTGCCCGGTCTGCCGTTCAGTTTCGATCCCACCGTGCTGCGGGCAGCGTTGACCGCCACCGGCGAACGCGCCCAGCAACCGAAGTTCATCTCCGGACCGCTGCCGCAGCCGGCGCCGGATGACGTGGTGCTGGCCGATTTGGTCGCCTTCTTCAAAGACCCGGTGAAGGGGTTTTTCCGGGCGCTCGAGTACACGCTGCCCTGGGATGTCGAAGGCGTCGAGGACGCCATGCCGGTCGACATCAACGCGCTCGAGGAATGGACGGTCGGCGATCGGATGCTGCACGACATTCTGGGTGGCATGACACCGGATCAGGCCAAGCACGCGGAGTGGCGCCGCGGCACGCTGCCGCCCGGCCAGCTCGGCTGGCGCAGGGCAACCGAGATCCGTGATCAGGCCGCGCTGCTGGCCCGCGCCGCGTTGCAGCACCGCCATGCCGACCCGGCGGCGTTCGACGTCGACATCGACCTCGGCGGCAGGCGGCTGACCGGCACGGTGTCGCAGGTGTTCGATGATCGGCTGGTGTCCGTTACGTACTCCCGGCTCGACGGTAAGCACCTGCTGGCGTCGTGGATTCCATTGTTGGCGTTGATCGCTCATGATCCGAGCCGCGACTGGTCGGCGGTTTGCATCGGCCGCCCCAAACGCGGCACCACCCCACGACAAGAGGGGCTGGGGCGATCGCCCGATGAACCGGCCACGACCCTGTTGACAGATCTGGTGGCGATCTATGACGCCGGGCGGCGTGAGCCGATTCCGTTGCCCATCAAGACATCTTACGCCTGGGCGGTCGCCAGGCACTCCGGCGAAGACCCGATCAGGGCTGCGGCGTACCGGTGGAAATCGGGTAACTATCCCGGTGAGGAGGAGGCGCCTGCCCACGTGCGGACCTGGGGCAGGTACGCACAGTTGGCCGACCTGATGCAACCGCTGCGGCCGGGCGAGGAGTACGGCGGTGAGAACCATCGTTTGGGTGCCTACGCGGCGCGACTATGGCTGCCGATGTTACGAGCCGACAGGAATCCGTGCTGATGGATCGCTTCGACCTTTTGGGCCCGTTGCCGACCGAGCGATCCACCATCGTGCTGGAGGCCAGCGCCGGAACCGGCAAGACGTACGCGTTGGCCGGCTTGGTGACCCGGTACCTGGCCGAGGGACGAGCGACGCTCGACCAGATGCTGCTTATCACGTTCGGGCGTGCGGCCAGCCAAGAACTCCGCGAGCGCGTCCGCTGCCAAATCGTCGATGCGCTAGCCGCTTTCGATGCCAACGCGACAGTCGGCGACAACCACTTGCTGGCACATCTGATCGGTGGCTCCGCGACGGAGCGCGAAGACCGACGACAACGACTCCGCGACGCGCTGGCCGGGTTCGACGCCGCTACGATCGCCACCACGCACCAATTCTGTCAGCTGGTGCTGAAATCGTTGGGTGTGGCTGGTGATACGGACGCCGGCGTCACGTTGGTCGAGGACCTCGACGCGTTGGTCACCGAGATCGTGGACGATCTCTACCTGGCCCACTTCGGGCAGCAGCGCGACGACCCCGCGCTGACCTACCGCGACGCGCTGCGGATCGCCCGCGAGGTGGTCAATAACCCGTCGACGGAGCTGCGGCCGCGCGAGCCACAGCCCGGCTCGCGGGCCGCGATCTGTGTCGGCTTCGCGAATGACGTTCTGGCCGAACTCGACACACGTAAGCGCCGACGGGGCATCCTCGGCTACGACGATCTGCTGATTCGGCTGGCCGCCGCACTGGATGCCACGGACTCTCCCGCCCGGGTCCGGATGCAGCAACGCTGGCCCATCGTCATGGTGGACGAGTTCCAAGACACGGACCCGGTGCAGTGGCAAGTGATCGATCGCGCGTTCAGCGGCCGATCCACGCTGATTCTCATCGGCGACCCGAAGCAGGCAATCTATGCGTTCCGCGGCGGCGACATCGTCACCTATCTTCACGCGGCCGAATCCGCCGGCGACAAGCGGACCCTGGCGACGAACTGGCGCAGTGACGGCGCGCTCGTCGAGCGGTTGCAGGCTGTGCTGCGCGGTGCCGAACTCGGCGATCCCGCGATCGTGGTTCATGATGTCGACGCACGTCACCACGGTCACCGACTCGCCGGTGCGCCGCGCAACGCTCCGTTTCGGCTGCGGGTGGTGCGCCGAGCCACATTCGGCCGCAGCGGGACACAGAATCTGGCGATCGACGACCTGCGCGAACACATCGGTCGCGACCTCGCCGCCGACATCGGTGCGCTACTGGCCAGCGACGCGACGTTCGACGACAAGCCGCTCGAGGCACGCGACATCGCGGTGATCGTCGAGACACACAAGGACGCCCGGGCGTGCGACCGGGCACTGGCCGCCGCGGGGATCCCCGCGGTGTACACCGGTGACTCGGACGTGTTCAGCTCGGAGGCAGCCGACGATTGGCTGTCCCTCTTGGAGGCGTTCGACCAGCCGCACCGCCCAGGTATGGTGCGCGCCGCCGCCGCGACGATGTTCTTCGGCAAGACTGCGGAACACCTCGCCGCCGAAGGCCATCCGCTGACCGATCACATCGCCGAGACTTTGCGGGAGTGGGCCGCCCACGCACGCGAGCGGGGGGTGGCCGCGATCTTCGAGGCTGCGCAGTTGGGCGGCATGAGCGACCGTGTGCTGTCGTGGCAGGGCGGCGAGCGACACATGACCGACCTGGCACACCTGACGCAGCTGTTGCAGCAGACCGCACACCGCGAGCACTACAGCTTGCCCGCACTGCGGGACTGGCTGCGCGGGCAACGCGAAGAACGCCGCGGGGCAACAGAACGCAACCGACGGCTCGATAGCGATGCTGCCGCCGTTCAGATCATGACCGTCTGGGTGAGCAAGGGGCTGCAATACCCAATCGTGTACCTGCCGTTCGCGTTCAACCGCAATCTACAGGAGCGCGAGCTGGTGCTATTCCATGACCAGGGCCTGCGCTGTCTGTACATCGGCGGAAAGGACAATCCCGATTTCAATCTCGTCGAGCGACTGGGCAGCAAAGAGTCGGCCGGCGACGACAGCCGGCTGACCTACGTCGCGATGACACGGGCCCAGTCGCAAGTGGTGGCCTGGTGGTCCCCGGCGCACGGCGAGCCGAACGGCGGGCTATCGCGGCTATTGCGGGGGCGTCGACCGGGCGAGTCGGTGATCCCCGATCGTTGCACACCCCCGAAGATCACCGACGATGACGCGTGGGCTCGGCTTCGGGAATGGGAGATTGCCGGCGGACCGGCGCTCGAAGAGTCCGTGATTCGCTCCGCGCCTGGCTTTTCCGGCCAGCCGAGACCGTCCGACCTCGACATCCGCCGCTTCGATCGCGGCATCGACACCGCGTGGCGGCGTACCTCGTATTCCGGCCTGATCCGCGGTGCGGAAGGGTCGGGCGGGCTTGGGGGCTCGCAACCAGCGGGTGTGACCAGTGAGCCAGAAGAAGCCGAACTGGACGACGAAGTTGGCGAAATTCCTTTGACTGCAGCGGCATCCGGGCCGGACGTACCATCACCGATGGCGAGCCTGCCGGCGGGCGCAAAATTCGGCACGCTGGTCCACGCCGTGCTGGAGACCGTCGATCCGTTCGCGGCCGATCTGGCGGCCGAGCTCGAGGCGCAGATCCGCACACACTCAAAGTGGTGGCCGGTGAATGTGTCCGCCGCTGAGCTGGCCAGGGCGATGCTACCGATGCACGACACCCCGCTGGGCCCGCTGGCGGGAGGATTGACGCTACGGCAGATCGGGCTGGATGACCGATTGCGGGAGTTGGACTTCGAGTTTCCACTGGCCGGCGGTGACCTCCGGGCCGCTGCGCCCGATATTCGGCTGGCGGACGTCGGGGTATTGCTGCGGTCGCATCTGGTTGCACACGATCCGCTGGTCCCGTACGCGGATCGGTTGATCGACGACGTGCTCGGTAGAGAGTCGTTGCGCGGCTATCTCAGCGGTTCGGTCGACGCCGTGCTGCGCATTCCCGATGGACCGGGACACCGTTATCTGGTCGTGGACTACAAGACCAACTGGCTCGGTAACCCGGATCGGCCATTGACCGCTGCCGATTACGACCGGCCCCGACTGGCGCAGGCCATGCTGCACTCGGATTACCCGCTGCAGGCATTGCTGTATAGCGTTGTGCTGCACCGCTTCTTGCGGTGGCGCCAGCCGGCCTACGACCCGGCGCGGCATCTCGGCGGCGTGCTGTATCTGTTCGTGCGGGGAATGTGTGGGCCCGACTCCCCGGTGGTGGATGGTCATCCGGCCGGGGTGTTCAGCTGGGAACCACCGGCCGGGCTAGTAATGGCGTTGTCGGACCTCCTCGACGCGGGGAGCGCCGCCGCGTGACAGTTGAAGCGCTCGACCCAGCCGACTGGCGGCAGGTCGCTGGTGCCGGCGGGTTGTTGCGGGCATTCAACGAAGCCGGTGTGATCGACGCCGCGGACGTTCACGTCGCGCGACGACTCACGTCCCTGGTCGATGAGTCGAATCCGGTGGTGGCGCTGGCTGTTGCGATGGCGGTGCGAGCGCTGCGCGGCGGCTCGGTATGTGTCGACTTGCGATCGGCCGAGGCGCAAGCGGGGGTGCCCGGTCTGCCGTGGCCGTCGGCCCACGACTGGCTGGCGGCGGTACACGCCAGCCCGCTGGCCGGATCGCCACCGGTGCTGCGCATATACGCCGACTCCCTGGTGTACCTGGACAGGTATTGGCGCGAGGAACAACAGGTCGCGGACGATCTACTAACCCTGCTGTCCGTTCGCCCACCTGTCCGCCCGGGAACCACCCCGGACATCGACCGGCTGTTCCCACCCGGCTACGAGGAGCAGCGCGCAGCCGCGGACATCGCGCTGGGACAGGGCCTTACCGTGCTAACCGGCGGGCCGGGAACGGGTAAGACGACCACGGTGGCGCGGCTATTGGCGCTTTTCGCCGAACAGGCCCAGCTGGGCGGTAACCCGCGGATGCGCGTCGCGCTGGCCGCGCCCACCGGCAAGGCCGCCGCCAGGCTGCAAGAGGCGGTTCAATTGGAGGTGGAGCAGCTGGATGTGGCCGACCGGCAACGGCTCGCGGGACTGCGGGCTACCACGTTGCACCGGCTCTTGGGCCCGCGTCCGGACACCTCATCGCGGTTCCGCCATCATCGGGGCAACCGGCTACCGCATGACGTGATCGTCGTCGACGAGACGTCGATGGTGTCGCTGACGATGATGGCCCGCCTGCTAGAGGCGGTCCGCCCGCAAGCACGTCTTGTGCTTGTTGGCGATCCCGACCAGTTGGCGTCGGTGGAGGCCGGGGCGGTTTTGGCCGACCTGGTCGACGGGCTCGGGGCGCGCCACGGAGCGCGGGTGGCGGCTCTGAAGACCTCCCATCGGTTTGGCGAATCGATCGGCGAGTTGGCATCGTCGATGCGCGGCGGCGATGCAGACCGGGTCATCGAGCTGCTGCGGTCCGGCGACGATCACATCGAGTGGATCGACACCGATGAACCAACCACCATGCTGCGTGATGTCCTCGTCCCACATGCGCTTCGGCTACGACGGGCTGCCGTGGCCGGCGACGCGGCGGCGGCGCTGGCGATGCTCGACGAACATCGCCTGCTCTGCGCTCACCGACGCGGACCGCACGGCGTCGCGCACTGGAACCGTCAAGTTGAGCGCTGGCTGACGGAAGCGACGGGCGAGCCGATCTGGTCAGTGTGGTACGCCGGACGTCCTGTGCTGGTGACTGCCAACGACTACGGCGTGGGTGTGTACAACGGCGACACCGGCGTCACCGTAGTGGGCGGCGCAGATCAACAAGGCGGGCTGCGCGCCGTCATCGCCGGCGCCGACCACCCGCTTGAGTTCGCCACCATCCGACTGGCTGAAGTCGAAACGATGCACGCGATGACGATCCACAAAAGCCAGGGTAGCCAGGCCGACGAGGTGACCGTCCTACTGCCGTCGGACGATTCACGGTTGCTGACACGCGAATTGTTCTACACGGCCATCACCCGGGCCATGCGCAAGGTGCGTGTAGTCGGGACGGAGGCGGGCGTGCGGGCCGCGATCGCTCACCGGGCCGCACGTGCGTCCGGTCTGCAACTGCGGTTGCGGGACTGAGCACCGTTCAGGCTGACTTCTCCCGGTCAGTGCGCAGCTCGTCGCACGCACGAACGAAGCGTCCCCACTCCGCCGTGCGTGGATGGACCGCATACGACAATGTCGTTGCGAGTCGCAGGCGACGATGCGGAAGAATCGCTGTCGACATGGTCAAAGACGACAGC
Organism: uncultured Actinomycetota bacterium; assembly: GCA_963715905.1. Lineage (GTDB taxonomy): Bacteria > Actinomycetota > Actinomycetes > Mycobacteriales > Mycobacteriaceae > Mycobacterium. The sequence continues at coordinate 344,529 of CAVQSX010000002.1, read as the reverse complement.
CCCGCGCCGGCATCGCGGCGACGCCATGTCGCGCGCCTCGTGGTGTTCTTCGCGTTTCTCATCGCGATGTTCTATCTGGTTGCCGTGGCGCGGGTCATCGACTTCGAGGCGGTCCGCCGCACGATTGCCGAGGCGGGGCCGCTGGCGCCGCTGGCCTACGTGGTGGTGTCGGCCGTTCTCGGCGCGTTTTTCGTCCCGGGCTCGATCCTGGCAGCGGGCAGCGGGATGTTGTTTGGACCGGTGTGGGGCATTTTGGTGACGCTGGGCTCGGCGGTGGGCACCGCCATCGTCGCAAGCCGTATCGGTCATCGGGCGGGACGGGACAGCGCCCGGGCGCTGCTGGGAACGACGCGCGCCGACCGCATCGACGCGCTGATCGAACGAGGCGGCCTCTGGGCGGTGGCAGGCCAGCGGTTCGTTCCCGGAATATCGGACGCGCTGGCTTCCTACGCCTTCGGGGCGTTCGGAGTTCCGTTGTGGCAGATGGCCATCGGTTCCTTCATCGGCTCGGCGCCGCGCGCGTTCGTCTACACCGCGCTGGGTGCATCGATCCGGAACCATTCGGCGCCGCTGGCGTACGCGGCGATAGCGGTATGGTGCGTCACCGCCATCATCGGCGCGTTTGCTGCGCGGCGTGGATTTAAGAAATGGCGTCGACACGCGCGCCGTATCGAGGAAGCTCAACCGCGGTTGCTCGCTCCGGCTACCCCGCCCCGCTGCCGTCGACGCGACAGTTAAATCCGCTGCGCGGCCACAAACAGATTCCCGGGGACCTGATCCTCGACCTGCGTGGGGGCTCGGCGACCATAGCCGGCCATCAGCTCGTGGGACGGCGTCACCGTCACATCCCAGCCGTGCCGTCCGAACCAGTCACCGACGTCTTCGCGTTCCTCGAAGTACCACAGTTCGTCAGTCCTGGGAATGTCACGCTGGGGGTCGGCCTTCGCCATGAAATCGCGGACCCGATCCATCCGCGCGCGCCGTTTCGCCCGGGTCTCGGAGTCGAGAAAGCTCGGGCCGAGCGCCTCCACGGCGACCCGGCTCCCCGGCGCGGTGAGCCCCTGAACACGGTCGAACAGCAACTCTTGGGCCGCTGCCGGCAAATACGGCATCAATCCCTCGGCCGACCAGGCGCTCGGCACCGAGGCGTCAAAGCCGGCCTGTTTCAACGCCGTCGGCCAGTCATGGCGCAAGTCCACCGCAACGGCAACCCGGTTGCAGGCCGGCTCGGCCCCGTGCTCGCGTAACGTCGCCCCTTTGAAATCCAGCACCTTGGTCTGGTCGAGTTCGTAGACCGTCGTCCCGTCCGGCCACGGTAACCGCCAGGACCGCGAGTCCAGGCCTGCCGCGAGGATCACCACCTGCTGGATGCCAGCTTGGGTTGCATTGAGAAAGAATGCGTCGAAAAACGCTGTCCGCGAGGCCATATACCCGACCATCGCCCGCATCTGCAGTGGCAAGTCGGGTTCGAGTTCGATGAGCTCGGCGGGCAGTTGCGGGCCGGCGTGCCAATTCCACACACCGTCTCCGGCGGCGTCCAGGAACACCCGCGCGAACGGGTCGCTGATCAATGGGTTTTCACTCTCGGTTTCCGCCGCGCGGGCCGACGCTACGCCCAGCGCCGTCGCCCCCACGCTTTCGGTGATCTCCCAACTGTCGTTCTCGGTTCTCGCCACCCCGGTGCCCTTCCATTCGCTAGCACGGCTACGTATCCACCCTACGCGCGCCGGGCATGAACAAGCTGTCGCTCAGGTTCATGCGTGCTGAGCCGCGGCTATCCGGTTAAATCCGGTTAGGTTTGTCTAAGTTTCTCGAAAGAGCCGCCGGCCGCGCGGCACTGATCTGCGGATCCCGAAGGAATTTGCACCATGCGCGTTGACGGGCGAGACATCGCGGTGTCCGGCAGCGTGCTGCAACCACTGACCCGGCGGACCAACGACATCCTGCGGCTCATCATGGCCACGCTGTTCCTTGCCACGGTGATCACGGGTTCGCTGATCACCCGGCCCCGATGGATCGCGCTCGAGAAATCCATCTCGCAGATCGTCGGTGTACTGACGCCGACCCAATCAGATGCGGTTTACCTGGTCTACGGCTTCGCCATACTGGCGCTGCCGTTCGTGATCCTGATCGGTCTGATCGTTGGCCGGCAATGGAGATCGCTGGGCGCGTACGCGGCCGCCGCACTGATCGCCGTCCTTTCGCTGTCGATCAGCAACAACCGCATCGCTGCACCCAGATGGCATTTCGAAGTCTCAGACCGGTTGAGCACGCTGCCGGCCCAGCTACTTGATGATCCGCGGTGGATCGCGATGCTGGCGGCGGTGCTCACCGTCTCGGGCCCGTGGCTGCCGGCGCGCTGGCGCCGCTGGTGGTGGACGCTGCTGCTTGCCTTCGTGCCGATCCATCTGGTAATCAGCGCCATCGTGCCGGCCCGCTCGCTGGTGGGTCTGGCGGTCGGGTGGTTCGTCGGAGCATTGGTTGTTCTGATCGTCGGCACTCCCGCTCTCGAGGTGCCGCTGGACGGGGCCGTTCGTGCGATGGCCAAACGCGGATTCGTCGTGACGCGACTATTGGTGGTCCGGCCGGCCGGACCCGGGGCGCTTGTCTTGTCGGCCGATTGCCGGGGACCGGGTGCCGATCCACGCGTTAACGCGACCCAGGCGGCGATCGAGTTGTACGGCCCCCATCAGAGCAGCGGCGGTGCGCTGCGCCAGCTCTGGCGCAAGCTGAGGCTGCGCGACACCGAGACCGCGCCCCTACAGGCCTCCATGCGCCGCGCCGTCGAGCATCGCGCCCTGATGGCCATTGCCATCGGCAACGCGGGTGTCGCGAACACGTCGACGATCGCCGTCGCCGCCCTCGACCGGGGTTGGACGATGTACGCCCACCAACCCGTTCAGGGGATTCCGCTCGACCAATGCGCCAAGACGACGCCGGTCGCGCGCGTGTGGGAATCGCTGCGGACCCTGCATGACGGCCAGATCTCGCATGGCGACCTGCGCAGCCACGAGATCACCGTCGACAACGGCGCAGTGCTGTTCGGCGGTTTCGGCAGCGCCGAATACGGCCCCACCAACGCCCAACTCCAATCCGACCTTGCTCAACTGCTGGTGACGACGTCGGCGCTGTACCAGGCGGAGCCCGCGGTCACCGCGGCGATCGACGCGTTCGGCAAGGACACCATCCTGAGCGCCTCCCGTCGCCTGACCAAATCCGCTGTGCCAAAACGAATCCGGCAATCGGTGGCCGATCCGGGGGCCGTCATCTCGGGCGTCCGCGCCGAGGTCAAGCGCCAAACGGGCGCGGATCAGATCAAAACCGAAACCATCACCCGGTTCTCTCGCAGCCAGGCGATCCAACTGGTGTTGCTCGGTGCGCTGGTCTATGTCGCATATCCCTTCATCAGCACCGTGCCGACGTTCTTCTCCGAGTTGAGGACCGCCAACTGGTGGTGGGCACTGCTGGGCCTGACGATATCGGCGCTGACGTATGTCGGGGCGGCGACCGCTTTGTGGGCCTGTACCGACGGCACGGTGAAATTCTGGAAGCTGTCAATCGCACAGGTGGCCAACACTTTTGCCGCAACCACCACCCCGGCCGGCGTCGGCGGGCTCGCGCTCAGCACTCGGGTCTTACAGAAGGGGGGCCTGACCGCGACGCGAGCTACGGCCGCGGTGGCGGTGCAGCAATCGGTGCAGGTAATCGCCCATGTCGTGTTGCTGATCTTGTTCAGTACCGTGGCGGGAGCGTCGACAAACCTGTCGCATTTCGTCCCGACTGCCACCGTGCTTTACCTGATCGCGGGTGTGGCACTGGGTATCGTCGGCGCATTTCTGTTCGTGCCCACGTTGCGGCACTGGCTGTCGACGGGATTGCGACCGAAGCTTGAGGAGGTAACCAGCGACCTCGTCGAGCTTGTCCGCGAGCCGAGGCGTCTGGCGCTGATCGTGCTCGGTTGCGCCGGAACGACTCTGGGTGCCGCGCTGGCGCTTTGGGCCAGCGTTGAGGCCTTCGGCGGCGGCGCGACGTTCGTGACGTGCACGGTCGTGACGATGGTGGGCGGCACTCTCGCCTCGGCCGCGCCGACGCCCGGCGGCGTCGGCGCCGTCGAGGCGGCGTTGATCGGTGGCCTGGCCGCCTTCGGTCTACCGGCGGGGGTGGCTGTGCCGTCGGTACTGCTGTATCGGGTACTCACCTGCTGGCTACCCGTCTTCATCGGCTGGCCGACGATGCGCTGGCTGGCCGACCACGACATGGTCTAACTGGGCAACTCAGCTGTCGTCGGTCTCGGCCTCAACGACCACGAGGGCGACGGACCTTCTGATGCTCACGCCGACCGTGGTGGTCAGGTAGACCCAGTAATACCCCTCGGTCACTGCGGGCGCCGCGGTGATCGCGACCGAAATGGCGGCCGATCCGTCGGAGCGGAACTGTCCGGACACAGGTGCGACGGTAATCCCACTGGCGGAGGATGTGCCGGTGATGGTGTAGCCGCCGGAGCCGTCGACCATCCGTTGAGCATCAAGCTTCACGGTGGCCGTGCTTCCCGGCGCGATCGCAACGGTTGGGCTGGAGATGTTCACCGTCACCGCCGAACTGCCCGCACCAAACGACGGTGGCGCGGAGGACTCCGCAGTGCCCCAGGCCTTCTCTGGGTAAGCGGCCAGTGAGAACGTCAGATCGCCGCCGGTGCGGATTATCGATTCGGGAAGAGACGTCTGATCGGTGGCACGGCCGTCGACGCTCAGGCCGCTGATGAACTTCAGGCGGGGCGATCCTGATGCGCCCGGGGCCTTGATCTGAATGGATTTTCCTGCCGGAAGCTCAATTACGGCACGATCGAACAGCGGTGCGTTCACGTTGAGGATCGCGACGCCCGGAGTACTCGGATAGAGGCCGAGGGCGGCCCAAACGTACCAGCCGGACATCGCCCCGAGATCGTCGTTGCCCGGCTCACCGTCGGGTGTGGGACCGAATAGCCCGCGCACTCGGTCGACTGTGAGCTGAGTTTTCCACGGTTGACCGACATAGTTGTAGAGCCACGGCACGCCGAAGGTGGGCTCGTTACCGGCCCAGAGGTACGGCTCGTCGGGGCCCACGTTGAGCTCCTTCGTGAAGCGGTCCAGCCGGCCTGTCACTGCCTTGCGGCCGCCGAGAGCGGCCACCAGGCCGGCGACGTTATGCGGCACCCACCAGACGTATTGCTCGGCGTTGCCCTCGTCGAAACCTTCCTGACCGAAGCCCGAACCAGGCTGCACGATAGCCGGGCCTTCACCGAAGGACCCGGTCGCGCCGCGGGGCGAGATGTAACGCGTGCTGGGATTAAAAAGGTTTTGCCAATATTGCGCCCGGTTCTGGAATTCGGCCGCGGTCGCATTGTCTCCGAGTGATTCGGCGAACCGGGAGATCGCGAAGTCATCGACCGACCACTCCAGCGTGATCGATGCGCCGGAGCCGAATACGTTCTGGGGTGCGTATCCCAACTGCAGATAAGTGGCGATGCCCGGCCGCTCCACGTAGCCGTTGAGCCCGACACCGCCCTGGGTCGCCGCGTTCACCATGTAGTGCAGTGCTGTTTTGAGGTCGAAGTCCTTGGCGCCGTACGCGTAGAGATTCACGATCAGCGGCACCACACTGTCTCCGCTCATCTCGCCGGTCGCCGAATTCGCAAGCGCCCAACGCGGATACGATCCACTCTGTTCGGCGTCGTTGACCAGCGACTGTGCCATATCGCTGGCTTGCTTCGGGAAAAGCATTGCCTGTAAGGGCGCCAGGCTTCGGTAGGTGTCCCAATCGGAGAAGTTGGTGTACTGCGTGCGCCCCTGAGTCACGGTGTGGATGAAGCCGTCGAAACCGATATAGCGTCCGTCTGCGTCGTTGAAGGTGTTGGGGTGTAGGAGTGACCGGTAGAGGGAGGTGTAGAAGGTATCCAGATCGCCGACACGCCTGCCGGCGACCAAAATATGCGACAGAGTGGCGTTCCATTCGGATTGTGCGGCGGCGCGGACGCCGTCGAAGCTCCCTCCGCTCTCGGCAGCCAGGTTGGCGCGCGCGCCGTCGATGCCGACGTAGGAGATCGCGGTCCGCACCTCGACCGCGGAGCCCGCCGGGAACTCCACATACCCCCCACTGTAAGGCGAGGCTGCCGCACGGGCACCGGCGTGGACCGTGGACCCGTCCCAGGCGCCGTAGGAGGTGAACGGCTGGCTGAATTTCATGGCGAAATACACCGTGTAGGTGTTGTTCCTGCCGCAGAATCCGCCGCTGGTCGCCCAACCGGTGATCGTGGTGTTGTCCTCCCCGATCTGGATGGTCGCGCGGGAATCGCCCGCCAAGGAGGCGCCGGACCGTACGTGCAATAGGGCCGCCTTACCGTTGTGTGGGTAGCTGAACCGGCCGATGCCGGTGCGCGTGGTGGCGGTGAGTTCGGCGGTCACCCCGGTTTCGGGGAACCGCACGGCGTAGTAGCCCGGCACGCCTTGCTCGGTGTCATCGTGGGCGATCGTTTCCCAGGCGTTCCAGGGTTGCGATCCGACCGGGGTGGTGGTCGGCAGCATCGAGATGTCGCCGAAAGCAGCACAGCCCACCGAGGCGTGGGTCATGCTAAATCCGGTGGAGCGTGGGTTGTCGTAGCTATAGCCGGCGTAGTTGTTGACGGTGTCTGGCGAGTACTGCACCATTCCGAATGGCACGGTGGCGCCGGGGAAGTTGTTGATCTCCCCCACGATTTCACCGCCGGTCCCGGTGCCGGTGCGCGTGTCGACGTGGTTGACGGGGTTGGCGACCAATTCGGGTTCACCGTCGTACGCCTTGGGCGGAACCGCCGCGATAAACGTCAAGAAGACAGCCGCCGCCGCCAGCAGTGCGATAAGGGCCTTTCGTGACCGCATAGCTGACTCTTAATGCATAACCGGCTCTTCGCGTGGGATTTCGAGCGGGAAAACGAGAGCGAATGGCCGGCGTACGACGAGCCAACAGCGCCGGAGAAACGCTGGCAATGTCGATTGGAGGTGTCAGCTAGTCTCATTCCGGCGTGGCTGGCGCTGGTGCCGGCCCCAATTTCCGGGAGTGCACAGATGAAATACTTGACCACGGCAACCGCCACCGTGGCGCTGAGTCTGGCGCTCGTCGGCTGCGGGTCTGACCAGAAGTCGGACGACCACAAGAGATCAACCTCCACGAGCACCTCGACATCGACCACAGCGGCCACAACCAGCGCGACGCCGGCCGCGCAGGCCAACAAAACCGTCGCGGACTACATCACCGAGAACCACATCACAGAAACCCCCGTCCACCATGGCGATCCGGGCCTGACCATAAATCTCCCGGTACCTGCTGGGTGGCAGTCGCTCAATGAAAGCGCTCAGGCACCATACGGCGGCATCATGCTGGCTCAGCCCGCGAATCCCGCCGATCCGCCCACCGTGGTCGCGCTTCTCTCGAAACTCACCGGTGACGTCGATCCCGCGAAAATCATCCAGTTCGCCCCCGGCGAGCTGCAGAATCTGCCGGGATACCAGGGCTCGGGGAGCGGCATGGCGTCAACGCTCGGCGGGTTTCAAGCGTGGCAGCTGAGCGGCACGTATCAGAAGGACGGCAAGACACGCACCGTCGCACAGAAGACGGTGGTGATCCCCGCCCAGGGCGCCGTGTACGTGCTGCAGCTCAACGCCGACGCCCTCGACAGCGACCAGGCGCCGTTGATGGACGCCACCAACGTCATCGACGACCAAACCACCATCGCCCAATGAGTTGAGGGTGCCGGACCGCGCCGCACGGCCCGGGCTGGCCTTACGGTATTGACATGGCAGAACAGTCGCCCGCGATCGACGTCGGGCATCCACCGTCGGCGCTTTTGCGTCTCGTCAACCCGATCCTGAGCTTGTTGCTGCGCACTCCGTTCGCCGGACCTGCTCGCAAACAGCTACTGGTGCTGAGCTTCAGCGGACGCAAGACCGGTCGACCGTACTCAATTCCGTTGAGCGCCCACGTGATCGGCAATGATCTCTATGTGCTGTCCGGCGCGGCCTGGAAGCAGAACTTCCAGGGCGGCGCCCCCGCCGAGGTGGTCTACGACGGCAAGACGACCGCTATGCACGGAGAACTCCTCCAAGACAGCGCCATAGTCTCCGATCTCTACCTGAAGTGCGTGCAGTCTTACGGCGTCCAGCGCGCACAGCGCATGATGGGAGTGAAGTTCCGCGATCAGCGAATACCGACGCTCGAGGAGTTCACCGAGGCGGTCGGCCGGCTCCATCTGGCAGCCGTGCGGTTGACTTCGGCCTAGTAGCTCCAGCCGCCTCCTCCAAGGCTCCCGTTCTACCCGGGACATCCTGCAGAACGAAACGTATTGTAAGCGAATGTGCCAGGCGTCGACCAGTCCCGCATCACGAAAACAATTGGCGGACTACGTCTCTGAGCAGAAAAAAGCCATTGCCGTCACGCCGCGCATGACATCGCAGTCGAAATTAACGCTCACGTAAGTCATCTCGGCTCCTTTGCCTAGAGACGTAGCTACCGTGCCGCCGACGAGGAAGCCGAGCGCTGGCGGGACAAGGTCGGACAGGTTGCCGCGAGCGGTGAGCGACGGCAGCACCAGATGCTGCTGCGCCACAAGTCTTTCTGGTCGACGTCCGCGGTAAGCGGCATGAGCGGCCGTTGAGTTAAGGCTGTCTCACGGATCAGTCATCGTGATTTGGGCCTTCCATTTTGTACAAGTTTCGTTGTACGATTCGCGGCACGGTGCACGACGCCACAGCGTATGGGCGGTCTAACCCGGCCCTGCCGCTTCGTACACCCGCTTGAGTATTCGGGTTCGTAACCAGCCCGATCGCAGGCCCAGAATGTGGACTGCTGCGATCGCAGAAGGCGGAACACCCCTAGGGCCATTGCCCGCGCCATTCTCATTGTCACGCCGACCTTTTGGCGCGACCATGGCGATTTGCTCGAACCACTCTTCGTGATGGGAAGCCGCAGATGTCTTCTTTCGTGAACGTACTACCTGACACGTTATCCACAGCGTCCTCAGATTTGACCAGGATCGGATCGTCAATTAGGCAGGCCAACGCCGCGGCGGCGGGCCCCACGACCCAGGTGCTGGCCGCTGGCGAAGATGAGGTATCGGCGGCTATCGCGCGATTGTTTGGCACCTACTCCCAGGAGTTTCAGGCCCTGAACGCGCAAGCGGCGCTTTTTCATGAGCAGTTTGCGCAGGCGTTGAGCGCCGGCGGGGGCGCGTACGCGGCCGCCGAAGCCGCCAACGCGTCGCCGCTGCAGACGCTGGAGCAGGACGTGCTCGGGGTGATCAATGCGCCCACCAACTTCTTATTCAATCGCCCGTTGATCGGCAACGGCGCTAATGGGGCGGCGGGAACCGGGCAAGCCGGTGGGGCCGGTGGGTTCTTGATCGGCAACGGCGGCAACGGTGGGTCCGGCACGGTCGGCGTCGGTGCCGGCGGTCATGGCGGGGCCGGCGGGAATGCCGGCCTGTTCGGCAACGGCGGGACTGGCGGGACTGGCGGGGTCGGTGCGGCCGGCTTCGGCAGCGGTACCGGTGGGACCGGCGGTGCCGGCGGATTCCTGGGCGGCTTCGGCGGCGTCGGGGGGGCCGGCGGGGCGGGTGCGGCCGGCGGGGTCAGCCCCGCCGGGACCGGTGGAACAGGCGGTGTCGACAGGGCGCTGTTGTTCTATTCCGGCGGCGCTGGCGGCGCTGGCGGGGCCGGCGGGGCCGGTGCCGCGGGCACCACGGGCACCGCGGGCGGCGGGCCTATCGGCGGGGCTGGCGGTAACGGCTCTTTGGGTGGCGTCGGGGGCCACGGCGGCGACGGGGGCGGCAGCTATGGGGGGCTGTTCAGCGACGGCGGCGCCGGGGGCCACGGCGGGGCCGGCGGCGTCGGTGGCGTCGGGGGTACCGGCGGCGCGGGCAGCAACGTTGGTCCTGGCGTAGCCGGCGGTGACGGCGGCACAGGTGGCACAGGTGGCAACGCTGGCATTGGCGGGGTCGGTGGCGGCGGAGGATTCTTCGGGTCCGCCGGCGCCACGGGTCACCTGGGCGCCAGTGGTAACGGCGGCGTCGGCGGGGCCGGCGGCGCCGGTGCGGTCGGCACCACGGGCGCGGGTGGCGGGCTCGGCGGTAATGGCTCTGCGGGTGGCCTGGGCGGCCAGGGCGGCCAGGGCGGCGACTCCGTTGCTGGAGGCACCAACGGCTCCGGCGGCGCCGGCGGCCAGGGCGGGGTCGGCGGTAACGGTGGCGCCGGCGGTGCAGACGCCGGCACCGGCGGCGGCAGCGGCGGCAACGCGGGCAACGCGGGCAATGGCGGCACCGGCGGGCTGGCCGGCACCGGCGGCAGCGGCGGGGCGGTGGGCAATGGCGGCGACGCCGGGATCGCCGGCACCGGCGGTGCTGGCGCTGCGGGCACCGCCGGAACCGGCGACACAGGCGGCAACGCGGGCAATGGCGGCCAGGGCGGACAGGGTGGTAGCGCCGGTGACGCCAGCGGCACCGCCGGCACCAGCAGCAACGGCGGCAGCGGGGGTGTCGGCGGTAACGGCGGCACTGTGCCCGCCGGCGCGCTGCCCGGTGCCGGGGCGGGCGGCATCGGCGGCAACGGCGGCACGGGCGGCGTGGCCGCTCTGGTCGGTAGCGGCGCAGCCGTGGGCAATGGCGGCGACGCCGGTGTGGGCGGTAACGGTGGTGCTGGCATCACTGGCGCCGCCGGTACCGCCGGCGGCAACGGCGGCCAGGGCGGTCAGGGCGGCGTCGGCGGTAACGCCGGCGGTGCCGGCGGCATCAACGGCTCCGGCGGGACCGGCGGTCAGGGCGGCGTCGGCGGTAATGGCGGCTTGGGCACCGCGGACACCGGCGCCGGCGGCGGTAACGGCGGCAACGCGGGCAACGCCGGCAACGGCGGCAACGGCGGGCTGGCCGGCATTGTCGGCACCGGCGGGACGGTGGGCAACGGCGGCAACGCCGGGATCGCTGGCACCGGCGGCGCAGGCGCTGCCGGCACCGCCGGGTCGGGCGATATTGGCGGCAACGCGGGCAATGGCGGCAACGGCGGCCAGGGCGGTAGCGCCGGTGCTCTCGGCGGCGCCGCCGGCACCAGCAGCAACGGCGGCGGCGGCGGCGTCGGCGGTGACGGCGGCTCAGGCACCAGTATCACTGGCGCTGGCGGCAACGGCGGCAACGCCGGCAACGGCGGCAACGGCGGCACGGGCGGATTGGCCGCTCTGGTCGGCAGCGGCGCGGCCGCAGGCAACGACGCCAACGGCGGTGTCGGCGGCAACGGCGGTGTCGGCGGCGCCGGCCAGGACGGCACGGCGTCCATCGTTCCCGGCACCGCCGGCGGCAACGGCTTCGACGGCGGCGTCGGCGGCAACGGCGGCACCGGCGGCAACGCCGGCGGCCTCACCGCAATCAACGGCAACGGTGGCAACGCCGGGACCGGAGGTCTCGGCGGCAACGGCGGTACCGGCGCTGCTGACGCTGCCGCCGCGGGCGGCGCCGGCGGTAACGCCGGCGACGGGGGCGTGGCGGGCATCGCCGGCGCGGCCGGCACCGGTGGCACCGGTGGCACGGCCGGCGCCCTCGGCACCGGTGGTGTCGGCGGCAACGGCGGTACCGGCGGTGACGTCACAGGCGGTGGCGGCGCCGGTGGTGCCGGTGGCACCGGCGGCACCGGCGGTGCGGGTGACATCGGTGGTGCCGGTGGCACCGGTGGCCTCGGCGGTGACGTCACCGCCGCCGCCAGCAGCGGTGCCGGCGGCGGCGGCGGCAACGGCGGTGCAGGTGGCGCCGGCGCCCACGGCAACGGCGGGGTCGGCGGCGCGGCCGGCAACGGCGGTATCACCGCCGGAATCGGTGCCGGCGGTGCCGGTGGCAACGGCGGGGTCGGTGGAGACGGCACCGGCGGCAACGGCGCTAACGGTGGCATCGGCGGCAACGGTGGTGCGGCCGGTGCCGGTAACGGTGCCGGCGGGGCCGGTGGCGACGGCGGCGCGGCTGGGAATGCCCTCGGCTTGACCGGCAACGGCGGTAACGGGGGCGCGGCCGGCAACGGCGGTGTCGCGGGCACCGGCGCCGGTGCGGGCGGGGTCGGTGGCAACGGTGGCGCAGCCGGCAACGGCGCAGAGCTCGGCGCTGGCAACGGCGGCACCGGCGGCACCGGCGGTAACGGCGGCGCCGGCTATACCGGCACTCCTGGCGCCGCTACCAGCGGCGCCACCGGCGGCACCGGCGGCACCACCGCTGGTACCGGCGGCGACGGCGGCAACGGCGGCTTGGGCGGGGCGACATCCGGTAACGGCGGCAACGGTGGGGTCGGCGGCACCGGCGGCGTGGGCGGCACCGGCGGCACGGGCGGCACCGGTACCAATGGCGCCGTCGGATTCGCCGGCGGGACTGGCGGCACCGGCGGCATCGCTGGTGGCGGCGGTACCGGCGGTATCGGCGGTAACGGTGGCACGGCCGCCTTCGGCACTGACGGCAGCGGCGCCGCGGGCGGCGCCGGTGGCAATGGCGGAACCGGCGGCACCGGCGGCGCTGGCGGCACCGGCAACGGCGGCGCCAACCCCGGAAGTCCCGGTAAGGGCGGCGGCACCGGCGGCACCGGCAGCCCGGGTGAAGCGCCTACCGGAACCATCGGCGGCGCCGGCGGTGACGGCAGCGCTACCGGCGGCACCGGCGGGGCCGGCGGCGCCGGCGGGCCCGCGTAACCCGGCGGATATAGCGCACGTTTAGCGGGATGCCACACCGATCATTTGCGGCGTGTTTTAACCGTCCGGCGATACATCATGCGTGACGAAACGTCGGCTCCACTAGATCATTTAGCTCGGCGTGAACCCCACGTCTGCATCGCCAACCGTTCCCCATGCTTTCCCTCGAGAAAGCCCAGAGCAATGAGGCACCATGTGAAGGGGGAGAACACACAGCAGCGGGGGTGACGAGTGTCAAGTCAGTTCGGCGTGCACGAGCGCGACCTCGGGGACACCCGGCAAGAGAATTCGGGTTTCGCCGGAAACGGCGGACTCGGCGCATCGATAACGCTGTTCTACGAGCGTGCGCGGAACTGGTGGATCGGCTCGGACCCCGGCTTGCTGCGACTGCGGGCCGCGACCCGGACGACCGCCTCGCTGGCCTGCTCCATGGGGATCCTCTTCCTGCTGACCAGGGCGACGGGACAACCTCTCACCGTCGCGCTGCTCGGCGTCATCATCACGATGATCGCCGCCCAGTCCGTCAACGAGGCCGACCCACGGCAGCAGCGCATCACGATGGCGTTGCTGCCGCTGCCCGCCGCACTTTCCATCACGGCCGCCTCGCTGCTTGCGGGCCACTTGGTGGCCGGCGACGTCGTCTTCGTGGTGGTGGTGTTCGCTGCGGTCTACGCCCGCCGTTACGGGGCCCGCGGCAGGGCGCTGGGCATGGTCGCATTCAATTCATATTTCGCCACTTTGTATCTGCGGGCCAGCATTTCGGAGTTGCCCTGGATGATCGGGGCCGTCGTGGTGGGAGCGGTGTGCACATTTGTCATCCGCACCTACGTGCTGCCCGACCGACCCGAGCGCGTGTTACGTGCCACCGTCAGGGCGCTGCGGGCGCGGATGGCCATCGTCGTCGACACCACCACCGAAGCCGTTCGTACCGGCTACCTTGACGAACGGCGCCTGCGCCGCATGCGGGCCCGCACCATCCGGCTCAATGAGACCGCGCTCCTGATACAGGGTCAGATCGAAGACAAAGCCAACCCGGCGATGCTCTGGCCGGGAGTGACCGGTGCGCAACTGTCGCCGTGGCTGTTCGACGCCGAACTCGCCGTCGAGTGGATCGCCACGGCGGGGAGACGACTTGTCGCCATCGGCACGGACACACCCCCGCAAAATCCCACAGCCGTACCCGACACGACCCGTGGCGAACTGGTCGCCGCGCTCACCCAGCTCTCACGGGCAATCCGCGTTCCGCAACCTGGAGGACTGCAACAAGCCGCCGACCACGCCCAACGGATCCTTGATCAGCAGCCTCGCCCCACGCCCGCCGACGACCCCAGTAAGGCCGGCATCCGCCGCCTGGCGCTGGCGATAATCAACGCCGCGAAGGCGACTGCTGATGTCCGGGCAGTAGTCGAGGGGGCCGCCCCGGTGAGCACCGACGTCCTGGAAAGCACTCTGCGCGGAACCGACATGGCGGCACCGGCTTCCGACGGCCAGCAAGCGGACAAACAGAGCGGTCTGCGCCCGAGTACCCGGCAAGCCATCCAGGTTTCCCTTGCCGCGGCACTGGCTATCGGCGCCGGCCAATTGGTGTCCCCGACACGGTGGTTTTGGGCTGTGATCGCGGCGTTCGTCATCTTCGCCGGCACCAATTCCTGGGGCGAAACCCTCACCAAAGGCTGGCAGCGGCTGCTCGGCACCATGCTCGGCGTGCCAGGCGGCATGTTGGTGGCCACTTTGTTCGCCGGCAATCAGCTCGGCTCACTCGCGATGATCTTCGCGTGCCTGTTCTGCGCGTTCTACTTCAAGGACGTCACCTACAGCCTGATGACCTTCTGGATCACCACGATGCTGGCGTTGCTGTACGGCCTGCTCGGTGAGTTCTCGTTGAGCGTGCTGATGCTTCGGATCGAGGAGACCGCGATCGGGGCCGTCATCGGGATAACCGTGGCCATTCTGGTGCTGCCGACCAACACCCGAACCGCCATCCGCGATGACACCCGTTCGTTCTTGGCGGCGCTGTCCGCCCTGATCGACAACTCGGTAGCGACCATGTTTTGCGACGGCAAGGCGGTGAGCCCGACCGAGCAAGCACGCGAACTCGACCGCAGCCTGCAGCAGTTCCGGGTGACCGCGAAACCCCTGATGGCCGGGGTCGCCGGCCTTGCCGGCCGGCGCAGCATTCGGCGCGGTTTGCGGCTGTTCACCGCATGCGACCGGTACGGACGAAGCCTTGCGCGCAGCAGCGAGCAGTATCAAGAACTCGCCGGTTCGCATCCCCAGGCCGCTGCTTTCATCTCGGCCGCAGCGCAGACTCGAAGCAATATCGACACGCTGGTGGCGATCATCGACGGCGACCGCGCGGTGACGGTGAACTCAGCGACCGATGAACTCGATGCCGCCGAAACCCTGGCCCGGCATCAGTCCAGCGAGGGCGATCCGCAACCCGATACCCGGCGATTCCTGACCGCGGTGCATGCGCTGCGCCAAATCGAAGGGTCCGTCATCACCGCCGCGACTAACCTCGGCGCGCGCGACAGCGTAAAGGTGCCCAGCCCGGCGCCGCTAGCATCTCCCTAACTGCAGTCAAAGGAGCGATCCCATGGCAACTCCGAATCTCCCGCCGGGCTTTGATTTCACTGATCCCGACATTTACGCCCACCGGGTACCGGCGCAGGAGTTCGCGGAGCTGCGCGCAACGGCGCCGATCTGGTGGAATGAGCAGCCGCTCGATCAGGGCGGGTTTGGCGACGGCGGCTATTGGGTGGTCAGCAAACACCGCGACATCCGCGAGGTGTCGCTGCGCAGCGACGTCTTCTCCTCGGCCGAGAAGTCCATCGTGCCGCGCTACCGAGAAGACTTGGCACAGGGCCAGATCGAGGCCGGCCGCGCGTCGATGATCATGATGGACGATCCCGAACACAGCCGGTTGCGCAAGATCGTCGCCCGCGCCTTTACGCCGCGCGCGGTCGACCGGCTGCGCGCCGACCTCGCCGAGCGCGCTCAGCTCATCGTCAGCCAGGCCGCGGCGCAGGGCTCGGGTGACTTCGTGCGCCAGGTGGCCTGCGAGTTGCCACTGCAGGCCATCGCCGGCCTCCTCGGGGTGCCGCTGGAGGATTACGACAAGCTGTTCGAGTGGTCCAACAACATGATCGGCAGCGATGATCCCGAGTTCGCCGACAATGACTCGTTGACCTCAGCGGGCGAATTGATGTGGTACGCCATGCAGTTGGCGGCCCACAAACGCGAAGAACCGGGGGAAGATATCGTCACGACGCTGATCGAGGCCGATGCCGAGGGCCAGGGGCTGTCCGAGGCGGAGTTCGGCATGTTCGTGGTCACGCTTGCCGTCGCCGGCAACGAGACGACCCGCAACTCGATCACGCAGGGGATGATGGCGTTCACCGACAACCCGGAGCAGTGGGAACTATTCAAGGCGTGGCGACCCAAGACCGCGGCCGACGAGATCATCCGCTGGGCCACCCCTATTACGGCGTTTCAGCGCACCGCCCTGGAGGACACCGAGCTCGGTGGTGTGCAAATCAAGAAGGGCCAGCGGCTGGTGCTGTTCTATCGCTCTGCCAACTTCGATGAAGAGGTTTTCGACGAACCCCACACATTCAACATCCTGCGCAACCCCAACCCGCATGTCGGATTCGGCGGCACCGGCGCGCATTACTGCATCGGCGCCAACCTGGCCCGCATGACGATCGACCTGATGTTCAACGCGATCGCCGACCAAACGCCTGACCTGGCTGCCGCGGGGGATCCCGAGCGGCTGCGGTCGGCCTTCATCAACGGCGTCAAGCACTGGCAGGTCGACTACCAGGGCGGCTGTCCCGTCGCTCACTGAATCGTAGGCAATACGCTTTCTAATTTATGTATGGCCAGACACCTCGACTGAGGCTGACATAGTGGCCCCGATACTGCACCCAGATCGCCGTATCGTCACCACATAACCCCGTCTGCGCGGTTTCGATGCGAAGACTTAGGCGCGTCGTTGACACCCAACAACGGTGGCCATACATTGTCTGATAGTTGTCCCGCGAGCGTCGCTCGGCGTGGATCAGCGCGAAGGAGATCGTAATGACCGTCGGCACCGCTGCGCCAAGTGTTTTCGACGCCGATCTACCGACGCTGGCCTACGACGTTGAAGAAACCCCCGCGGAGGTATATCCCCGCCTACAAGCAGCGCAGCGCCAAGCCCCTATCGCGATCGGACCTTTCGGGCCCGAAGTGCTCTCCTATCAACTCGTGCGTTCGGTTCTGCGTGATACCCGGTTTCAGATTCCGCCCGGCATGAATCTGGCCGTCCAGGGCATCACGTCGGGTCCGTTGTGGGACAAGGTCGTTAACAGCCTGCTTTGCCTGGAGGGAGACGCGCACCATCGGCTGCGCAGTCTGTGTTCCAAAGCCTTCACCCCGCGAACGGTCGCGCGCCTGCACGACACGATGGCCGACGTGATGAACGAGCTGGTCGATCGGGTCGCCGGTGCGGGCCGCTGTGACGTCGTCGCCGATATCGCGCGCCCGTATCCGGTCCCGGTCATCTGCGCGCTGCTTGGCGCACCACGCGAGGACTGGCAACAGTTTTCCGTGTGGGCGGACGATATCTTCAAAGCCTTCACGTTCGTTGTGGATGTTCGCGAAGTGGAGCCTGTCGTCATGCGTGCGTGGAAGCAGCTCGACGACTACGTCGATGACATGGTTGCCCGGCGTCGGCATAGCCTGACTGACGACCTGCTTTCCGACCTCATTCGCGCCGAGGATGATGGCGATCGGCTCGATGCCGCCGAACTGCGGATGCTCGCCGGAGGCCTGCTGTTGGCCGGGACAGACACGACCCGAAACCAAGTGGCCGCCTCGGCGCAAGTCCTCTGCGAGCACCCCGAGCAATGGGCACTGCTCAAGGAACACCCCGAACTGGCGATGCCCGCGGTCGAGGAAACCATGCGCCACTCGCCGATCGCGTGCGGAACCCTTCGCCTGGTGGCCGAGGATGCCGAGGTGGACGGCTACGTATTCCCCGCGGGCACGATGGTCGTGGTGAATACCGCTGCGGCAAACCGTGATCCGACGGTCTACGACGACCCCGGCCGCGTAGACATAACTCGCGAGGGCGCACCACCCATACTGACCTTCGGTGGTGGTGCCCACTACTGCCTGGGTGCCAACCTCGCCAGGCGCGAGCTTGCTGAGGCGCTGAACATACTGACCCAGCGGTTGCCGAACCCCCGCATCGGAGGACCCGCGCCATGGAAGCCGATGTTGACCCTGAGCGGGCCGACGAGCATGCCCATCGAGTTCGACCCCACCGTTTAGGTTCGCGAGCAGACGCAAAATCGCCCAAAATGGCACATTTTAGGGCGATTTCACGTCTGCTCGCGCTACCTGCGGGTGGTACGACGACCAGGGATGGGCCGATTCCAGCTGGGCGGCAACACGAATGAGGACGTCCTCGCGGCCGTAGGCCGCCACGAGCTGGACGCCAATGGGGAGGCCCTCGGCGTTGCGGTGCAAGGGAAGGTTGATGGCCGGCTGCCCGCTCATGTTGAACGGCGGCGTGAACACCGCGAACTGGCCGGCGCGGCGCATCGGCGCCGTTGGATCCTCGGGATTGTTCGCCAACTCCGCCAGCGCTAGCGGCGGTTCGGCGAGCGTCGGCGTCAGGAGCAGATCCCAACCGTCGGCCCACCATTGCTGCACCGCCCGCCGGAACGTCCACCCGGCCGCCTGCGCTGCTGCGTAGTCAACGGCGGTCAGCTGTCGCGCATATTCGACCAGCACCCAGTTCACCGGTTCGACGTCGTGCGCGGTCAGCTCGCGACCGAGTGTCTGGCCAAATCCTCGCACTCCCATCGCCATCTGCGTCGCCCACAGCGCCATGAACTTCTCGGCCAACGTGTCGTCGGCGAGGCACGCTGGCCAGGCCGGTTCAATGTTGTGCCCGAGGGCCTGAAGCATCGACGCCGCCGAGCGCACCGCCGAAATGCAGTCCTCGTGCAGGAATTCGCCGCGAGGATGGACATCGAGCAGCCCGATGCGCAACCGACCGGGGTCGGCTCCAACTTCCTCGAGATACGGGCGTTGCGGCCCCGGAGCGATCACCGTGTCGCCGATACCCGGACCGCGCACCGCGTCAAGCAGTCCGGCGGTGTCGCGCACCGTTCGGCTGACGCACAATTCCACCCCGAGCCCCGCCTCGGCGCGTGCCGGGCCGACGGAGATCCGGCCCTGGCTCGGCTTGAGTCCCACGAGGCCGCAGCACGAGGCCGGGATGCGGATGCTCCCGCCTCCATCCGACGCGTTGGCAAATGGAACCATCCCGGCTGCCACCGCGGCCGCGGCGCCGCCGCTTGAGCCGCCCGGCGTGCGCTCGGGCGCCCACGGATTGTGGGTCGGACCCCAGGCCACCGGCTGTGCGGTTGGCAGACTGCCCATCTCGGAGCTGTTGGTCCGCCCGGCGATGACCAGCCCGGCCGCCTTAAACCGGGCCACCAGCGTGGTGTCGGCGGCGTCGATCTTGCCCGCCTCTTTCAGCGCGACGTTGCCGTTCGACAGGGTCTGCCCCGCGAAACTCGTGTAAAGGTCCTTGAGCAAAAACGGGACGCCGCGAAACGGGCCGTCGGGCAGGCCTGGATCGGCGGCCACCGACCGGGCGTGCTCGAACCATCGCATGACCACGGCGTTCAGCGACGGGTTCGTCCGCTCGATCCGTTCGATCGCCGCGTCTAACAGTTCGCTCGGTGTGACCTCACCTTTGGCCACCAGCGTCGCCTGGTCTGTGGCATCCATCCACCGGGTCTGGTCGGCAAGCGCGCTCATGGCTCCCGGTTTACCACGCCGTTGCGAGTGAGTGAGCGATCTTTAGTGGTCACGCGTCTCCCACCCCGCTTCGGGGTTGTTCGCCGGCTGGGTGGCCGGGTCTCTTCCGTGCGTTTTTTCGATATCACGGGCCCTTGACTCTGAAGCAGCCGACTGTAATATGACCACTGGTCATAAAAAGTGACCACTGGTCATAATCAGGACGGGAGGCCCAATGCCGACGGTCACTTGGGCTCGGCTCGACCCGGCCCGTCGCGCAGCCGTGATGGAAGCCGCCGAGGCCGAGTTCGGCGCTCACGGCTTCTCGCAGGGCAGCCTGAACGTCATCGCTCGGCGAGGGGGTGTCGCCAAGGGCAGCCTGTTCCAATATTTTGCTGACAAGCGGGATCTGTACGCATTCGTCGTCGACAACGCGAGCGAGCGGGTGCGCTCCTATATGGAGGACCGCATCCGTGAGTTGGATTCCAGTGGGCCGTTTTTCGATTTTCTTACCGACCTTCTCGATGCGTGGGTCGCATACTTCGCCGATCATCCGCGGGAGCGTTCGCTGCACGCCGCAGCGATTTTGGAGGTCGATGTCGATGCCCGCATCAGCGTGCGGACAGTTATCCACCGCCACTATCTGGAGATTTTGCGGCCCCTCATTCGTCACGCGCAGGTACGAGGTGACCTCCGGGCCGATTCCGACACCGACGCGTTGCTGTCGTTGCTGTTGATGATTTTCCCGCACATGGCGCTGGCGCCATTTGTGCGCGGAATGGATCCGATCCTCGGGCTTGACGAGCCCACCGCGGAGCAGCCCGCACTGGCGGTACGCAGGCTCGTCGCAGTGCTGGCCAACGCATTCTCCGATGCAACACAGACCACATCCCGAATTTGATCTGAGGAGGTCAACACGATGGAACGGACACGATTCGGCTCGCTCGCCGCGGGCGGACTCAACTGGGACAGCTTGCCGCTGAAGCTATTCGCTGGAGGCAACGCGAAGTTCTGGGATCCCGCCGACATCGACTTCTCCCGCGACAGCGCGGACTGGGACACGCTCTCGGATGGCGAACGCGACATCGCTACCCGGCTGTGCGCCGTATTCATTGCCGGTGAGGAAGGGGTGACTGAGGACATCCAGCCCTTCATGACAGCGATGCGGGCCGAGGGACGCCTGGGCGACGAGATGTATCTGACCCAGTTCGCATTCGAGGAAGCCAAACACACGCAGGCGTTCCGGCTGTGGCTCGACGCCGTCGGGATCACCGATGACTTGCAAGGCTACTTCGATGAACTTCCCTCATACCGGCAGATGTTCTACGAGGAGCTGCCGCATTCACTGCACGCTCTCTCGAATGATGCGTCGCCGGCCGCCCAGATTCGGGCGTCGGTGACCTATAACCACATCGTCGAGGGTATGTTGGCTTTGACGGGATATTATGCGTGGCAAAAGATTTGCGTGCAGCGCGGGATTCTTCCCGGCATGCAGGAGCTGATTCGGCGCATCGGCGATGACGAGCGACGCCACATGGCGTGGGGTTCGTTCACCTGTCGACGCCACGTCGCCGCCGACGATGCCAACTGGGCGGTGTTCGAAACACGGATGAACGAGCTCATCCCGCTGGCGTTGCGCAACACCGAAGAGTTCTTTGCCCCTTACGGCAATGACGTCCCTTTCGACCTCACCCTGGACGAGTTCATGCAATACGCGTCCGGCAAGGGGATGCGGCGGTTCGGAACGATCAGCAGCGCCCGCGGCCGCCCAATTGGCGACATCGACCTCGACTACTCCCCGGTGCACCTAGAGGACACCTTCGCCGACGAGGACAAGCAGGCCCTCGCGATGGCAGCGGGTGCACGATGAGAAGCCTCAGCGAGATCCGTGCGGCCCTCGAAAGCTGCTACCGCGCAACAGAAGCCCTCTGCGCCGATCTGACCGACGCCGACTGGCAGGTCCAATCGCTATGCCCGGACTGGAATGTCCGCGGCGTGGTCCGCCACGTCACTAGCGTGGAAGCGTTCCTGGCCGGCTGGCTCCCGGAGGATGCCGCGGCACTGCCTCCGCTGCAGAAGGCCGCGGACTTTGAACGCGAGACCGCGGCCTTGGACAACGCCGCCTTCAGCGAACGGGTCCGCGCGACCTACAATCGCAGGCGCGAGGATCTGGCCGCACTCACCGACGCCGATCTGGCGCGTCCATCGTGGACGCCGGTAGGTCCTGGCACCTACGGGCGATTCATGGAAATTCGGATCTTCGACTTCTGGGTCCATGAACGCGACATCACCACCCCGCTCGGCCGCCGGACCGACGATACTGGCCTCCCCGCTGAGATCGCGCTGGGCGAGATTGAAGGTTCGCTCGGCTATATCGTCGGCAAGAAGGTGGGCCTGCCAGACGGCAAGAGCATCGCCTTTCAACTCACCGGACCGATCATTCGCGAGCTCAACGTCAAAGTCGACGGCCGGGCCAAACGCGTCGACCACCTCGACAACCCCGACGTCGAGATCATCACCGATTCAACGACGTTCATCCAGCTCGCCTGCGGACGCATCGATCCCCAGGCCGCAATCGACTCGGGCGCAATCAAGTGGAATGGTGACGCCGAGCTCGGCGAGCGGGCCGCCCGCAACCTCGGGTTCACGATGTGACGAACCAACCCGAATCCGTCGACTTCCACTTCGACGTCATGTGCCCCTACGCCTACCAAACATCGCTGTGGATCCGCGAGGTCCGCGAACTGACCGGCCTCACGATCAATTGGCGCTTCTTCAGCCTCGAAGAGATCAACCGCCAGGAAGGCAAAAAGCACCCATGGGAACGGGAATGGTCCTACGGCTGGTCAATGATGCGCATCGGTGCCCTGCTGCGTCGCACGTCGATGGCCGACCTCGACGCCTGGTACGGCCGCGCCGGCAAAGCACTGCATATCGACGGACACAAGCCGCATGAGAAGGCTGTCGCCCGACATCTCCTCGACGAACTCGGTTTCGACCCAGGGCTCGTCGATCAAGCAATAGCCGATCCCAGCACGAGCGACGAGGTACTCGCCGAACACCAGCGAGTCGTCAACGCCGACGGCTACGGCGTACCGACGTTATTCTTCCCCGACGGACAATGCCTCTTCGGACCCGTCCTCATCGATCCGCCCAAAGGGCAGGCGGCCGTGCGGCTCTGGGACGCCGTCGTCGCCTGGACCGAGTTCCCTCACCTCTACGAGCTGCAGCGGCCCAAGACCCACGACGATGAGCGGCTGATCGCCGAGACGTTCCGGCCCTACCTTGAGGCCCGCGACTGGGTGTCGATCAATCGCGGCGAAGTCATCAGCTTCGACGCCTTGGGAGTCCCGGATGAGTGACACCTGCCTTGCCTACGAGCGCCGCGGTGCTGTCGCGATCATCACTATCGATGACGCACCCTACAACCGCATGTCGCTGGCATTCATGGACGCCCTCGAGGCCCTGGTGGCCACGATTGGTTCCGATAACGCAATTCGCGCCGTCGTCATCACCGCCGCGGGAGACCAGAACTTCTCAGTAGGCATGAACCTCAAGGAAATCGCCAGGGCGTTAACCGACCGCGAACGGATCGACGTCATTTTCGATCAGCGTCTAGGGGTGCTCGCGGCAATCGAGAACATGGACAAACCGTGGATCGCGACGCTGTTCGGTAACTGCCTGGGAGGCGGACTGGAGCTCCCCCTCGCATGCCACTTCCGGATGGCGGCGCTAGAAGGAGCGCGGATCGGCCTGCCGGAACTGCACCTGGGTACCGTGCCCGCCTGGGGCGGGAGCGCGCGACTGGCGCGGCGCATCGGCCGTGACCGAGCAGTAGACCTCATCCTTCGTGCGAAGACGCTCTCTGGCCCGGAAGCGTTGCAGCTCGGACTCGTGACGGAAGTCTGGCCCAACACCGAGCTGAAGCAGAAGGCAATTGATCTCGCCTACGAGTTAGCAGCGATGCCACGGCTCGCGGTGGCCTCGATGCTGCGCTGCCTGGTGACCGGCGACGACAAGCCACTCGAAACGTCACTGCGCGACGAGCGAGCCGCTGTTCATACGACACTCGGCAGTCACGACCAAATCGAAGGGATGCTGGCATTCACGGAGAAGCGGGCGCCCGTCTTCAGTCACGAGTAATCAGTGCTGGCCGAGCCCGCGTCACGCCTATCGAGCGAACCGCCGACCACGTCCGGGAAGCTCTTAACTCCACCAGGTTTGGACGTGGGTCGCACCACACCTGGCTGGTTAAGGTTCAGTCGGACAAGCGAAATAGTTCGCATGGCGCCGCAGAGAACAGCTCGCAACAGCGCGCGGGTCGTGAGATCACGTGATGGCGTTGACCGCGCTCCTCAACCACGCCTTCCACTCGTCCGGAACGGGGGCGTACCCATTGTCCGCCAAGCCATTCTGGCCGGCGCCGAGGCTGCTCTGCAGGAACGCCTTTACGGCCGTACCGACCTGCGGGTCGGGATACTTCGAGCAGACGATCTCGTAGGTCGCCAGCACAATCGGGTAGGCGCCGGGCTGCGTTGGGTTGTAGAACGTCACGGTATCGAGCACCATGTCGTTACCCTGCCCTGTGACGGCGGCACCGGAAATTGTCTTGGCAACTGAGTCAGCGCTGATCGCCACCGCATCCGGACCGGCCGAGGTGATGATCTTGGCCACGTTCAGATTCTTCACCTGGGCGAACGACCATTCGTTGTAGGTGATCGCCCCTTCAGTTGCCAGGACAGCCGACGAGGTGCCGTCGTTGCCTTTGACGCCCTCCCCGACGCCGCCGTTGAACGTCTTCCCGGTGCCCTTACCCCACACGCCGTTGGACGCTGCATCCAGGTATTTCTGGAAGTTATCCGAAGTCCCCGACAGGTCGCTGCGAAAGATTACGCGAATCGGCTCAGCGGGCAGGGTGACGCCTGGGTTGAGGCCTTTGATCGCGGGATTGTCCCAGGTAGTAATGGCCCCGTTGAAGATCTTGGCCGCGGTTGGAGCATTTAGCGTCAGCGAACTCAGGCCCTTGACGTTGTAGGTGATCGCGATCGGGCCGAACACTACCGGCAGGTCCCAGGCCGGTGAGCCGCATCGCTGCTGCGCCGCAACGTACTCGTTTTGGGCCAACGGTGAGTCCGATCCACCGAAATCGGTTTTTTTACTGATAAATTCACTGATCCCGGCACCCGAGCCGTTAGCCGTGTAGTTCACGGTCTGACCGGGGCAGGCTTGTTCGAAGGCGTTGACGAATCGAGTCATCGCATTGGCCTGCGATGTCGAACCGCTGGCCCCCAGCGTCATCTTCCCGCCGCAATTCACCTCCCCCGACAACGCACCTGCCGACGCGCTTTCCCCGGTTGCGTTTCTAGCTTTGTCGTCACTGGAACACCCCGACAAGATCAGTGCACCGGTAGCCAAAACACTCAGCGCGGCGCCAAATCGGTTCGGTTTCAATTCCGTTCCTAGCTGTCGGGATGAAACGGGGTTGCCGCCGTCCCAAGCGCGGCGCGCTAACCATCCATCTCTCGCTGACATGAAGCTAACAGCAAGAAAATTCTTGCAGATAGCCAGCCTGCCGGACAAGCGGGCTAGGTGCGGTCGAAACCTATGTCGGCGTCGTTTGATGCAACGTCTGCTGATGCTGCTGCGCCACCGGTTGTGGTAATCCACAGAGGCAGAGGTGGAACGGGTTCGTGCTATGCGCAAGAGGTTGCTCAAAACATACACGGAATACGGCGCTGCTTGCGCCGCAGTATGGGCGGTGATCCTGGCTGTGGTGTCAACATGGCACCGCCAAACACCACAGCTTTCCAACTGAATTGGGTCTTGAGCCATGCGGAGCTTGGTGCTACATGACTGACCGGCCGCGCGGTGAATGTCCCTATCGAACCGCAAACTGATACAGGGCCGACGACTAACCAACACTTCATCAGTGCTCTGGTCAAGCTAGCTCTTGGAGAGTTGTTGGGGGCAATAGAATTTGGCGGAGATCATGGCGAAGTTGGATGCGACTTCCATGTCCATTCCGGGGTTGTGGGATTTCACGTCGTGGACTAGTTCTAGGCCGGATTCGCCGTTATTGAGGCATGTGCATACCGCTTTGCCGGACATGATGGCATGACCGGGGTCGGTGTAGTCGATGCCGACTTGGCGCAGTGCGGCGAGGAATCCTGCGTCGTCACCGCTGAGGTCGTCGGGGTCGGCGTACGCCGGTGCGGCGAGGCCGATCAGGGCGGCAACGCCCAGGAGCGTAAGTAGCCGTTTCATAACTCACCTTTCTTGGTTGCCTACGTGTTCGGTCGATCGCGGCTATCCCGACGACGCCTCGGACGGCACGACTTTGGCCTTGACGCTTTTAGACAGGTGCACCAGTCACCGCTGGTCAAAGTGGAGATCACCGACGAATACGCCGACACTGTCGACTGCAGTTCGGTGGCCAACTCATCCCAGGCCGCCGCGGCGGTAGCGCCCCGAAATCCAAAATCGACGACCTCCGGTCCCTTAGCCCGCAGCTGCCGTGTTAGCGACCTCAGTGGCCGCATACGCCGCCGAGCTGACCCCCAACGTGGACACAAACTGCTCATGAATCGCCGCGGCCTGCGCCGCTACCGCCTGATACATCTGCGCATGCGCTGCGAACTGCGCAGCCGTCAACGCCGACACCTCATCAGCCGCCGCCGGCACCACCCGAGTCGTCGGACTAGCCGCGGCCGCACTCCCGGCACTCATCGCCGAGCCGATACCCGCCAAGTTGCTGGCCGCCGCCGCCAACGCCTCAGGCTGTGTAGTAACAAAAGACATCTGCTTCCTCCCTCGAAACAACCATCGGATCTTTTCTGGCCGAGCGTTTGACATCTACTCCGCTGCAAGCGCATGGTCCGCGACCGCGTCGAAAATCCAGTTATGAAACGGTAGTTGGCCCTAAATCAGGATTGCGTTGCTTTAGGCCGTCGTCGCAATTACGTCGCCGGCCCCACTTGAGGCCGGTTTAATCACCGTGACTTTTATCATCTCCGCGCAGGCTTAGGGCTGGCTGTGTCATGGATGCATCCTTCCTGTCTTTCCGATGCGAGTCACCGCTGACCCACCAACCGGCCTACTGCCCAACACCTTTCAGATACGACGAGGCTTGGCGCCGCCACTGTCAACTGCGGTGTCGCGTTGGCCAGCCCAATTGCGAACTTCTGTTGTTGACGAGATTAACTGCGCTGGAATATATTTCGATGAAGCACCTGCTGTGGACCTCCGTTTCGCAAAAACTCCGACGAATCTAGCCCGATATTGTGGCGATCTGAGCATCGGACAACTTCGCCACCGCGGACGGCAGGGGCTGAAAATGGACCTGGTCAAGGAACGAAGGGCTGTTACCGTCGGTCACTGCCCAGTGCAGGAACGCTTGGATTGTCTGTGCGGTGGCAGCGTCCTTCTGACTGCTGTTGACGATGGCGTACTCGTAGTTGACGATCGGGTACCCGTTGGGGGCGGGCCCGTTGATCAGCGAGATCGCCTGGTTCGCCGGGGTTGACGTGAAGCTGGACGCCTCGGCCTGAACGCTTTGAACATCGGGCAGCAGGTAGTTGCCGGAGGCGTTGCCTAGCTGTGCTTCTCCAAGTCCCTTCTGGGTGGCCTGGTCGAGGTAGCTGATCCCGATGTAGGCGACGCAGCCGGGGGTCTTGGCGCAGCCGTTCACCATGCCGAGGTTGCCGGTCTCGCGTAGAGCGCCCGACACTATGGGGAAGTCGACGCTGGTGCTGGCGCCGTGTGACTTGCCCCAGCCGTCAGGGTCCTGCTTTGACAGGTATTGCGTGAACAGGAACGTGTCACCGGATTCGTCGGAGCGGTGTAGTGGTACCACCGGGGTAGCAGGGAGTACTACACCGGGATTGAGTCCGCTGATCTGAGGGTCGTTCCAGGTTGTGATGGTCCCCTGGTACATGGCCGCCAGCACCTTGCCGTTGAGCTTGAGGTGGCCGGTGACGCCGGGCAGGTTGTAGTTGATCTGCTGAGCGGAAACGGCCAACGCGATGTTCATCAGCCCCTTATGCGAGGCCATGTCATCGTCGGACAGGTATGCATCGGAGACTCCGATGTTGACCTTCCCGGTAGCCGCTTGTGAAATCCCAAAGCCCGACCCGGTGCTCTGGGGATTGATCGTGACGTTGGGATACTTCGTGTGATAGCCAGGGGCCCAAAGGTTGAACAGTGGGTAGATCAGTGAACTACCGGTCTCCGACAATGCCACCTGTGACGTCGCGGGCGTCGTGGCAGGGCCAGCCTGGTTGCCCACGCTGGTGCCGGGGCTCGAAGAACCGCTAGTTGAGTTCGAACCACAGGCCGTAGCCACCAATAACAATGGCACGGCGACCAACAGCGCATGTAAACGATCCTTCATCGGTCCTCACCTTTCATTGCGCTCGTTTGTGTCTGCTGCGACTGACCTTCCTCGAACAACGAGGAGCCTGCGGTCGCCGAAGAGGGGGTAGACGTAACGGACGGATTCTGGATACGCCGGCAATGAGAATCAGATGCGGGGCGGGATAATTGCGGTCCTGGCGGCCCACTGACTTCGACTAAACGGGTTGGTTCGCAAACCCAGCCAAGCTCCAGCTCCGCCATAGCAACGCTGAGGGTCGTCTCTATTCCCCATTGTTTCGGTACCGACAATGCCCCGATCGACATTGCGTCGCCCAGACCAACGGCGACGGTCCCGCACAGAGCAACAGCCGATTTCGGGAACAACACCGCTAGCGCGGCTTCCTTATTAAGGCGATTCAGGTGTTTGATCGCGGAATCCGCTGGCGCGCTGAGTGAACTCAGCTTCGACAGAGACGATGTCACCGACGATAGGGGTTGATGCATCCATGTTGGCGGCGAGGAACACAGCGCGAGTAGGGCTTCCGGGATCGTTGACACCACGAGGAAGCCCGCCGCGACGATCTCCGGCGTGGCGACAAAGGTCCAGGAGCTGGATACGTTGCCGACCGCCGTGCCCTGGCCCGCCGCCGCCGTGGCAGCCGTCGGTGGGGAGATGAACGGAGTCACCCGTGACGCATCGGCCGAGGCGCGGGCGTAGTCATACATTGCCTCGGCGTCCTGGACCCACATCCGCTCGTATTCCGCATCAATGTCTGCGATCGCCGGGCTGGCGTGACCCAGGGAATTTGCCATGGCTAACGATCTCCGACGCCCTCGGTTGGCCTGGATGTCTGACGGGGGCACGACCGCCGCCAACGCCGATTCATGGGCGCTCGCTGCCGCCGCAGCCCGGTACGCCACGCATTCAGCGCTTCTGGCTGTGGCGTTAAGCCAATCTATATAGGGGATCGCAGCTTGTGTCATCGCCGCTATCGCTGGACCCTCGCAGCTCGCCGAGAGTTTTGCGGTCACCGCCCTGTAGTCCGCCACTGCGGTGTAGAGCCGGGTAGCCAGCCGCTCCCAAGCGGCCGCGGCCTCCACAATCGATCCCACGCCGGGTCCTGCATGCATTCGGTCGGAGTTCGTTTCCGGCGGGAGCGTTCCGAAATCCATGACTATCCCCTTCGAACTGTAAGGAATCGGCGAATTGTCCGGCCTGTGTCGGCGGCGGCGTCAACCGCTCCGAACCCGGCGGTATGAGTTGGGTTCAAGAACATGAACTTCTCCTTCGAAAAATGGGCATGCGGAATTGCACCGACGCTGGTTGGTTGTCGTGGTCAGCGCGCGATTCGACACAGGACAATCGCACTTAATCCGCTAATCATGCTTTCGCATAACAGAATTGACACGAGATCAGATCAGGTCACAGAAATGAAAAAGTCCAGTCAGACGGACAAGAGACTGACGCTGACCTATCAGCGACGCGCTACGCAGAACTCGGTCAAGATGTCTTGACCAGCCGCGGGCCGCGCACAGGACGTTTCAGACCCTAAGGGACCCGACCAGGCAGTCTCCCATAACAACAGGCTCACCGGCCACGGCGACCAGACCCGTGGCGGCGCCACACGCGTCCCATTCGACGGCCGGTCACGTGTCATCCACGCGTTTTTCGTCGGTCCGTGATTCGTCGGTGAATAACCTTGTGAGAGCAGGAAAGCGCCGTGAAGCACCGGCTCAGAGTCAACAGCGAATTGTGCCCGCCGGACATGCAACC
This sequence comes from uncultured Actinomycetota bacterium, assembly GCA_963715905.1. Taxonomy (GTDB): domain Bacteria; phylum Actinomycetota; class Actinomycetes; order Mycobacteriales; family Mycobacteriaceae; genus Mycobacterium. Next base: position 314,888 of record CAVQSX010000002.1, on the reverse strand, counting down.
CGGCATATGGCGTAGCGTGCGTCCATGCCGCTGGCTGCGGGGGTGCCGCGACGGCATTAGCGGACCGGAGCGCCCAGCCTGTGGTGACGGCAGTGAAAATACCCAGCACCGCGACGACGACAATGGCCAATCGCCATCGCCTACGTCCGCTAGCGCTCCGCAGATTCACAGTATCCCGACAATACAACACCGCCGCTTATTGAGTCGCCCTCCCAAACCTGTGAAATCGATCCGAGAATTCGGTGAGAATCCTGAGCGGTTCGGTCAGCGCAATCGTTATCTCCCGCATGGATTTAGCCGACGATTATCAACTGCGCCGGTGAAGACCTGATAACGATCATCAGAGAAATCGCCCAATTCGTCACCAGTGGTTCCACCGCGAAAACCCTAGCAGGCGTATCGTTTCCAATGATGGTTGTCGGTTGGCTTCCTCGCCCGTAGCTAAAGAGAGTCGTCGACAGGGCAACTGGGGCAACGCCTGAAGTCACCGTGCATGAAACTCACAGGTTGCGAAGTGTTTGGTCGCCAGTGTCCGGTTACTCTGAGTTTAGTCACCCAGTGTCACCTCGTCGGGAGGATTACGTGGTGTTCCACCAAGTTAGGGGTCAATGTTGAATTATGTTGTGTGCGAATCTGTTCTAAGGCCGCGATGAAATTCGCGCAGCTTTTGGCGGGGATCGGACCTGCCTTTCAGCGTACGGGGGCGGGATCGAATGTCACGCTGCGCGATGCCACTCCGACGAGGCGGGTCTTGGGGCCCATGGGATCGGTGAGGCCGGGGCTCGCGCGGACGATCGCCCTGTTGAGCATTGGCTTGCTGGCGGCGGGCTGTGCCGCTGCTGTCGACGGGAGTGCCCGGCCTGCAGCGGATTCGAAGTCACGAGCAATCACGGGGCAGACGATCAAGAAGGTGTTCCTGAGCGATGGCGCGCTGTCAAAAATTCTCAACCAGTCCTTCGAGTCTGATCCTCGCTTTCCATCCCGGTTCGGGGGCCCTGAGACGCTGCAGGACAGTGGGTCGGTTTTACACGTCGACTGCCTCGGTGTCGCGATGATGCTGCAAAAAAACGACTACCAATCGACCAACGTCAAACACGTCGCGATGGAGGCTTGGCGGCGCACAGCCAAGTCCATGCAGGTGACCAGCGTCAAGGAGGGCGTGGTTAGTTTGACCTCGGCCGACGACGCCGATGCGTTGTTCGCAAAATTCTCTCAACAATGGCAAAAATGCGACGGTGCGACGCTGTTCCTGCCGGAAGCCGTGTTCAAGCTCAAGGGCACGATCACGAACGTAAAGGTTGCGAGTTCTGTTCTGACGGCAACTACTTCGGTCAGGTGGGCGTTCTCTGGTTCGGATTCGGAATCCATTCCGGAAGAGCGAGTCATCGGTGTGCGCGCCAATTGCCTGGTCGAGGTCGAGGTGGACGTTTTCAACGCATCGGACCCGTCACCCCAAGGAGCGGGCGCCATCAGTACTGGGGCGGTCGACATCGCACAGGCGATGATGGACAAAGTCAGCGCGCTGATCTGACCCCGCTAAGGGTGCATTGGCGGGCTGGCGCCTCGCGGCCGCCGTGCTTCACTTCTTCTGCTGCTTGGCACGGAGCGTGGCCTTCTACGTTGCCACCAACTGCTGGGCGGTTGACTCCCCTTCGACGACGATCAGATCGAACGCCCGGCCGGAGCGAGAAATAGCCTCCGACCTTGGTGGCAGGTACTGGATTCGAACCAGTGTAGGCGTTAGCCGACGGATTTACAGTCCGCTCCCATTGGCCGCTCGGGCAACCTGCCGCCTAGCAGGGTACAACGAGCGGGTAGACAAGGCACAAACGGCTATCACCGAATGAAGGGACGCAGGAGTGGCTGACTCATCGTTCGACATCGTCAGCAAGGTTGACCGGCAGGAGGTCGACAACGCGCTGAATCAGGCCGCCAAGGAGCTGGCCACCCGCTTTGATTTCCGCGGCACCGACACCACGATCGCGTGGAAGGGCGACGAGGCCATCGAGCTGACGTCATCCACCGAGGAGCGCATTAAGGCGGCAATCGACGTCTTCAAAGAGAAGCTGATCCGCCGCGACATCTCGATGAAGGCCTTCGACGCAGGCGAGCCGCAGCCCTCCGGCAAGACGTACAAGGTCACCGGCACCCTCAAGCAGGGCATCAGCAGCGAGGACGCCAAGAAGATCACCAAGCTCATCCGCGACGAGGGGCCCAAGACCGTCAAGACCCAGATCCAGGGTGACGAGGTCCGCGTCACCAGCAAGAAGCGCGATGATCTGCAGGCAGTGCAGGCGCTGTTGAAGGGCGCCGACCTGGACGTGGCGCTGCAGTTCGTCAACTACCGGTAGAAGTTCTACGGCTTCGCGCCGAGCGTGACGTGACGGCGAAATCCGGCTCGGTTTTCCGCCGTCACGTCACGCTCGGCGAGCGTTCGCACCCGCGGTAACCGGCGCCCATTTAGTCTGGTGACGGATCCGACAATTTCAAGCGAGGTTTGCGTGACCGTGACTCCCCAGGAATCTGCCAGCCGCACCCCGGCGGAGGCCGACTATTCAGACGTCATCATCATCGGCGCCGGAATCTCCGGCCTCGGCGCGGCCTACCGGATCGCCGAGCGCAACCCGAACCTGACGTACACCGTCCTGGAGCGGCGCGCACGGATCGGCGGAACCTGGGATCTCTTTCGGTATCCGGGCGTGCGCTCCGACAGCAGCATCTTCACGCTGTCCTTTCCGTTTGAGCCGTGGACCCGCAAGGAAGGCGTCGCCGACGGCGGCCACATCCGCGAGTACCTGAGCGCCACCGCGCACAAGCACGGCATCGACCGGCACATCCGGTTCAACAGCCACGTGCACGCCGCCGACTGGGACTCGTCTACCGACACTTGGACGGTCACGGTCGAGGAAGACGGCACCGACAAGCAGTACCGGAGCCGGTTCGTCTACTTCGGCAGCGGCTACTACAACTACGACGAGGGCTACACCCCGGACTTCCCCGGCATCGAGCAGTTCGGGGGCACCGTCGTACATCCCCAGCATTGGCCGGAGGACCTCGACTACACCGGCAGGAACGTCGTGGTGATCGGCAGTGGAGCCACCGCTGTCACGCTGCTCCCATCCATGTCGGCGCGGGCTGCAAAAGTGACCATGCTGCAACGGTCACCGACCTATCTGGTCTCGTCGCCAAAGTACGGCAAGGTCGCGGCCGTGGCTCGTACCCTATTGCCCCGCAAGGCCGCCCATCTGGCGATCCGGATGTACAACGCGCTGGCAGAGGCGGTGTTCATCGCCCTGTGCCAGAGGCGACCGGGATTGGTGAGACGGCTGCTGCGCCGCAAGGCGATCAACAAACTGCCCGACGGGTACGACGTCGACACCCACTTCAAGCCGCGTTACAACCCATGGGAGCAGCGGATGTGCCTGATCCCCGACGCCGACCTCTATAACGCCATCACCGCCGGGCGTGCCGATGTAGTCACCGACCATATCGACCACTTCGACGCCACCGGTATCGTGCTCGAATCTGGCGGCCATCTCGACGCCGACATCATCGTTACCGCCACCGGCCTGCAACTGCAGGCGCTGGGCGGGACCGCGATCAGCCTCGACGGCACCGAGATCAATGTGCAGGATCGTTTCGTCTACAAGGCACACATGCTCGAAGACGTGCCGAACCTGTTCTGGTGTGTGGGCTATACCAAAGCGTCCTGGACGCTGCGTTCCGACATGACGGCCCGGGCCACCGCAAAACTGCTGGCGCACATGGCGACTCATGGTTATACCCATGCCAGCCCGCATCGCGGCAATGAGCCGATGCCAGAGAAGCCGTCCTGGGACATTCAGGCCGGCTATGTGAAGCGGTCGGCGCACCTGCTGCCCAAGTCGGGCACAAAACGGCCGTGGAACGTGCGGCAGCACTTCTTCGCCGACGCCATCGACTACCGGTTCGACCGCATCGAGGAGGCGATGGAGTTCGGCCGCGCCGGCGACCGGGCACCGCTGGCTCGGTAGCGGCTCGAGATGATCCCGAAATGGCTTCGGTGGGAGCGGCGGCAACCGCATAAACCCATTAGGCAGATGCTCCAAACAATATTCGCTTGCCACAGTTAGGGCAGAACTTTTCGGCAGCATGGTGCTCTGCTCCGCAGCTCGCACAGAAGTGCGGTTCCGTCGCCGACAACCGTTGCGGCAGCGGTTCCACGGCAAGAACCTTCCCTGGACCGACGGTTTCCCCGCTGGCGCCCCCGGCCGGAGACGGTTCGCCCGCAACCGGCAGGAATCCAGCAGCTTTGGCTCCGGCGAGACGCCTCCCTCGGCTCCTCAGCACTATGAAGGTCGCAAAGCCGCCGACGGCAAGCACCAGCAGGGCAGCACATGCGATGTACCACAACAGATTTGAGCTATGGAATATCGATACATCACCGTACTGCTGCCGCAGATTGACCGCACTCACCCGCAAATCGGCCAGCCCAGGATAATTGGGTGACATCGACAAGGTCTGGTCGAAATCCTTGACCGCGTCACTGTAGTGGCCGGAGTAGTAATGGCCGAGCCCATTGCGGTAGTACACGTCGGCAGGTCCAAGCATTGGCTTGACGGCCTTGCCTGCCAGTATCGCAGCCAGACCATCTGCGGGTGCGATGAAGTTGAACGCCTGAGGCTCGCCGACGGGACCGAAGCTGTTGACGCCGATTACCTTGCCGTTGAGCTCGATGGTCGGGCCGCCGCTCATGCCTTCCGAGACCGCGGCGTCGATTTCATATTCCGGAATGGTCCCCATAGTCGACTTTTTACTGACCTTGCCGCTCTTATTCGTCGGGTCCAGAGAGGGACCGGTAACCCGTTCGGTGGTCTCCGGGAACCCCACGGCGAGAACGGATGTACCGATGCTGACATCAGCGTCGGTGGCCAGCTCGGACGACGGCATGTTGTGCTCCTCCACCTTGAGGAGAGCGACGTCACCTCGTTTGAGGGGCCGGAAGTCCACGACGTTGGCGGGTAACTGCGCGGCGACCTTTGTCCCGGTGCCATACAACACAGTGACGCTGATTTCGGGACCACGGTCGGCGGTGTCGCCCTCAACCCTTGCGTTCTTCTCAAGCCATTCCAGGGTTGCAGCCGAGTCCCGGACTTCAGGCGAGTCGGGAAACTGACTCCTGTACTCGGTCACGGCGTCTTTGAGTATTAACTTCTGAGCGTTCTCCGGATCGACGCAGTGGCCTGCTGTCGCCACCCAACCGTCGGGATTGACGACGAAACCGGTGCAGTTCCAGGTTGCAACGAAGGGAATATTCGAACCCTCGCCAAAATGAGCCAGCATCTGGCCACTGGGCAGCCGCACCTGGCCGTAAGCTTGTGTCGCGAGGTACATTACCGCCGGCCGTATCATGGCGGCCGCCCTTTCGTCCGCGTTGACCTGTGGACGCCCGCTATCGGCAGATGCTGTCCCGGGCGGCCCAAGTAACGCCGTCAGCGCAGCTACAGACAGCAGAGCCAACGCGCGCCCACAGCGACGAATGGACCCCTTCTTCGGCAGGTCACCGCGTCGGGACATAGCTCCTCCTCGGATAGGGCACTGTCCTTTACGATCCGGTGTCGTGGTGTCATCGGGTAGGGAAGGAAGTCCCATGCCGAGAGGTCGTTGGTTTCGACTTCATTGGTCGCCATCAATCTCACGCGCCGACGGTAGCGCGCCAATCGCGGCGTGCAGTTCGTGAACTGCTATTAAATGTGAGGTTTCGGCAATACGCTGAACTTCATGGCAGCCGATAAGCGTGAACCCAAAGTCGTTGTTCTCGGTGGCGGTTCCTGGGGAACCACGGTGGCGTCAATCTGCGCGCGCCGCGGGCCCACCCTGCAGTGGGTGCGCTCGGACACAACGGCCAAGGACATCAACGAGCACCACCGCAACAGCCACTACCTCGGCAATGACGTCATCTTGAGCGACACCCTTCGCGCCACCACCGACTTCTCGGAAGCCGCCAATTGCGCAGACGTCGTCGTCATGGGCGTGCCCTCACATGGCTTCCGGGGCGTGCTCACCGAACTGGGCAAAGAACTCAGGCCGTGGGTGCCGGTCGTGTCACTGGTCAAGGGACTTGAGCAAGGCACCAACATGCGGATGTCGCAGATCATCGAGGAACTGCTGCCCGGGCATCCGGCGGGAATCCTGGCCGGGCCGAACATCGCCCGCGAGGTGGCCGAGGGGTATGCGGCCGCGGCAGTACTGGCAATGCCCGACCAGCATCTGGCGACCCAGCTGTCGGGGTTGTTCCGCACCCGGCGATTCCGCGTGTACACCTCCGATGACGTGGTCGGGGTGGAGATGGCCGGGGCCCTGAAAAACGTCTTCGCCATCGCCGTCGGGATGGGCTACTCGCTGGGTATCGGGGAGAACACCCGCGCTCTGGTGATCGCGCGCGCCTTACGCGAGATGACGAAGCTGGGCGTGGCTATGGGTGGCAACGAGGAAACCTTTCCCGGGCTGGCCGGTCTGGGCGACCTCATCGTTACCTGCACCAGCCAGCGCAGCCGCAACCGCCACGTCGGCGAACAGCTCGGTGCGGGCAAACCGATCGACGAGATCATCGCATCCATGAGCCAGGTCGCCGAGGGCGTCAAAGCCGCCAGCGTAATCATGAAATTCGCCAGCGAATTCGGCCTGAGCATGCCGATCGCCAGGGAAGTGGACGCGGTGATCAACCACGGCTCGAGCGTCGAGCAGGCCTATAGCGGCCTGGCCGCCGAGGTCCCTGGACACGAGGTCCACGGCGCTGGGTTCTAGACGTCCTGCCTAAGCAGGCCGAAAGCTCATCGCCACGCCGTTCATGCAGTACCGCAAACCGGTCGGTTCGGGGCCATCGTTGAAAACGTGGCCGAGGTGCCCGCCGCAACGGCTGCACAGCACCTCGGTGCGTGTCATGCCCTGGCTGTTGTCTTGTCGCTCGAGCACGGCGTTGTCCAGCGCCTTCCAGAAGCTGGGCCAGCCGGTGCCGCTGTCGAACTTGGTGGTTGACGAGAACAGGTCCTGCGCGCAGCCCGCGCATCCGAAGATCCCGGGTCGGTGCTCATCGTTGAGCGGGCTGCTGTAGGGCCGTTCGGTGGCCCCCGTACGAAGCACGGCGTATTGCTGCGGCGTTAGTAGTTGCCGCCACTCCTCGTCGGTGTGATTGACCTCGAACGTTCCGGGCGAGGTGCGCGGCGCTCCGGCAGCGATCGAGGCACTCAGTGCGCCGCACCCGACGAGCACGCCGAGACCCGCGGTGCCGAATAGCATGCGCCGTCGGGTCACGGCCGTCCACGGCCGCGGTGGTGTTGAGGCAGTCATCTTGAAAGCTTACGTCCGTGCGCGAGCGCGAGGACTTCGCAAGAGTTTCGCCAAGATCCGGCAGGCGGGCCTACCCCCGCGCCATCTCCTCTAGACGGCGGATGCGGTCCTCCATCGGGGGATGTGTCGAAAACAGCGACCCGATTCGTTCACCGGCGCGGAAGGGGCTCGCGATCATCAGATGTGCCTGGCTGGCCAGCTGTGGCTCCGGTGGCAGCGGGGCCAGCTGGACGCCGCTGGATATCTTGCGCAGTGCGGACGCCAAAGCCAGCGGGTCGCCCGTCAGGAGCGCGCCCGACTCGTCGGCCTGGTACTCCCGAGACCGCGACACAGCGAGCCGAACGACCGACGCCGCGATCGGCCCGAGCAACGAAACCAGCAGCAGCGCAAAGGGGTTCTCGCCATTTCGGTTGCCACCGAACATTCCGGCGAACATGGCCATGTTGGCCAGCGCGGTGATCACTCCCGCCAGCGCACCGGCCACGCAGGAAATCAGGATGTCCCGGTTGTAGACGTGCGATAGCTCGTGCCCCAACACCGCACGCAGCTCACGCTCGGTGAGGAGGTCGAGGATGCCGGTGGTGCAGCACACCGCGGCATTGCGCGGATTGCGGCCCGTGGCGAACGCGTTGGGTGCATTGGTATCGCTGATGTACAGCCGTGGCATCGGCTGGTGCGCGGCCGTCGCCAGCTCCCGCACGATGCGATACATCGCCGGCGCCTGTAGCTCGGAAACCGGCTGCGCGTGCATGGCCCGCAGCGCCAACTTGTCGCTGTTGTAGTACGTGTAGACGTTCATGCCGACAGCGAACAGCGTGGCGAAGATCAGCGCCGTCCTGCCGAACACCGCGCCAACGGCCACGATCATCGCGGACATACCGACCAACAGGAGGAACGTTTTCAGCCTGTTGGCATGTGGGTGCCATGTCACCGGTGTCCTCCTTGAAAATGCTCACGCTCACTTACGAACGCTCGGCTGGTGCCGACTACTGCCAAGTCAACGCCCGGGATGACCGTCTCGGTTCCATGACCAGAGACGAACAGCGCTAGCCGTGCCTGCTGACGGTGTAATCGATCAGCGCCTGCAGCGCCCGCCGGCCGGCAACATCGGGCAAAAGGGCCAGCTCACGGTGCGCTTTCGCCGCATACTGCGTCAGGAATTCTTTCGCTTTGACCATGCCGGGCGACGCCCGCAGCAGCGTCAGCGCTTCGACCACCACCGCGTCGTCCTGAATGGGGCCGGCCAGCAACTCCCGCAAGCGCGCACCTTCAGGCTCGGGCTCCCGCAACGCGAAGAGCATCGGCAGGGTGTGCACCCCTTCCCGCAGATCTGTGCCGGGTAGCTTGCCCGACTCGTCGGAGTCGCTGTCGATGTCGATGATGTCGTCGGAAATCTGAAAGGCGGTGCCCACGATGCCGCCGAGCCGGCTCAACCGCTCGACCTGCTCGTCGTCGGCACCGGAGAACATCCCGCCGAACCGGCCCGCCGAGGCAATCAGGCAGGCCGTCTTCTCGTACACCACCTTCAGGTAGTGCTCGATGGGATCCGCTCCCTCGCCGGTGCCGCGGGTCTCCCGCATCTGCCCGGTGACCAACTGGGCAAACGTCTCGGCAATGAGTCGCACCGCGTCCGGCCCGAGCCGTGATACCAGCCGTGACGACGTCGCGAAGAGGTAGTCGCCGGCCAGGATGGCGACGTTGTTGCCCCAGCGCACGTTGGCGGTAGGTGTGCCGCGGCGAACCTCAGCCTCGTCCATCACATCGTCGTGGTAGAGCGTGGCCAGGTGCACCAGTTCGATGACCGCGCCGGCGATTGTCACCTCGGCCGCGTCCGGATTGGGGCCGATATGTGCGGACAGCACGGTGAACAGCGGCCGGAACCGTTTGCCACCGGCCTTGAAAAGGTGCATCAGCGAGTCGGTCATCACCGCGTCGGCGCTGCGTAGTTCGGCATCCATGAGCTGCTCAATTCGCGCGACACCGGCACCCAGACTCGCGGCGAACGCGGCGTCGCCGAAGTCAATGCCCGCCACCACCGTCGCCGGAGTCCTCACCTGACCAACATACTGGTGGGCGTGGAGACCAGAGCCTCCAAGGCCGACGTGGTAGTCGTGGGTGCCGGACCTGCGGGGTCCGCCGCGGCTGCTTGGGCCGCCCGGGCCGGCCACGACGTACTGGTCATCGACTCGGCAAGCTTCCCCCGCGACAAGGCCTGCGGCGATGGGCTGACACCGCGCGCGGTCGCCGAGCTCGAACGCCTGGGGCTGGGCGACTGGCTGGATACCCGCATCCGGCACCGCGGCCTGCGAATGAGCGGATTCGGCGGCGAACTGGAAGTGGACTGGCCCGGCCCGTCCTTCCCGTCGACGGGCAGCGCGGTGGCCCGCATCGAGTTGGACGACCGGATTCGCAAAGTCGCCGAGGATTCCGGTGCCCGCATGCTGCTTGGAACCAAAGCCGTCGCCGTGCACCATGATTCATCGAGACGTGTGGCGTCGCTGACGTTGGCCGACGGCACCGACGTGGGCTGCCGGCAGCTGATTGTCGCCGACGGGGCCCGCTCTTCGCTCAGTCGCAAGCTGGGCCGGCGATGGCATCAGGAAACGGTGTACGGCGTGGCCGCCCGCGGGTATCTCGCCACGCCACGCAGCGACGATCCCTGGCTGACGTCGCATCTGGAACTGCGCTCGCCCGACGGTGCGGTGCTACCCGGGTACGGCTGGATTTTCCCGCTGGGCAATGGCGAGGTGAACATCGGCGTAGGAGCGTTGGCGACATCGAAGCGGCCGGCGGATCTGGCGCTGCGACCACTCATGTCTTATTACGCCGACCTGCGCCGTGACGAGTGGGGCTTCACGGGCCAGCCGCGCGCAATGTCGTCGGCATTGCTGCCGATGGGCGGTGCGGTGTCCGGGGTGGCCGGGCCGAACTGGATGCTGATCGGCGATGCCGCGGCGTGCGTCAACCCGCTGAACGGCGAGGGTATCGACTACGGGATGGAAACGGGGCGGATGGCCGCCGAGGTGCTGGATTCGCGCGACCTGTCGCGCGTCTGGCCGTCGCTGCTGCAGGACCACTACGCCCGCGGGTTCTCGGTGGCACGGAGGCTGGCGTTGTTGCTGACCTTCCAGCGGTTCCTACCGGTGACCGGGCCGATCGCAATGCGTTCGACGACGCTGATGACCATCGCCGTGCGGGTGATGGCCAACCTGGTTACCGACGACGACGCCGACTGGGTGGCACGGGCGTGGCGGGGCGGCGGCCGGCTGTCACGCCTGATCGATCGCCGCGCGCCGTTCAGCTGACGTCGCCCCGCCTGGCCGCCGAGGCTCAGAAGGCCATCCCTCGCCGACCAGTGATCGACATTGCGTCGCGATAGTGTCGCGGGGTGTGTTCCCGTGGTCGCGGGGCGCGGGCGAACTCGGCAAGCGGTCCTGGAAGCGAGACTAATTTACATCAGTTGAATAGTTTCAGACCATTTGCTTAGCTGTGCAGATCGACGATGTGGGACGTGGGACAGCCGAGGCGCCCAAAGAGACGGGCCTGGCGGTCCGCATCGAGTCGCCCGGCTTTCCCAGGCTCCCTCATCCGCCGCGTCGGTATCCGGTCGTCGGCGACATGCTGTCGGTGGGTATCGGCAAGCCGACCCAGTCGTTGGCGCGGTTGGCCGTCACGCTGGGCCCGCTCTTCGAAGTGCAAGGGTTCGGCATCCGGTATGTCGTTGCCGCCGGGGCTGATGTCATCCGCGACCTCAACGATGAGAGCCGGTTCGCTAAGCACCTCGGTCCGGAGATAGATGCGCTGCGGTTACTCGGCGGCGACGGGTTGTTCACGGCCCGCACAGGTGAGCCCAATTGGTTTGCCGCGCATGAACTTCTGATGCCGGCGTTCAGTCAATCCGCAATGCGGCGCTACCACGACGACATGCTCGATGTCACCTCGGAACTAATCGCGCGGTGGGACGCCGCCGCGGGGAAGTGCACCGTGGATGTGCCCGCTGACGCCACCCGGGCCGCCCTGGAGACCGTAGTGCGGTGCGCCGCGGGGTACACGTTCGATTTGTTCGGTAACACGACCACACATGCTCATGTTCGGCACATGGTGGCAGGGCTGAAACGGGCGGGCTTGCTGGGTATGGTTCGGGCCAGTTACCTGCCGAAGGTCGTCGCCCACCCGATTGAACGAAGTCTGCGCCGGCATAGCGCACACCTGGCCAAGGTGGCCGACGAGATCATCGCGGCGAGATGTGCTGCCGCCGCCGTTGAGAACTCGCCCGTACGCGAGGATCTGCTCCAACTCATGCTCGGGTCGAATCTCGATATCGAGAATATCCGCTACCAATTGATCAATTTCATGATCGCCGGACATGAAACCACCTCGGGTGCAATGTCATTCGCGCTGTATTACCTGGGGCGTGAGCCGGACATGTACGCGCGGGCACGGGCGGAGATCGATGAAGTGTGGGGCGACACCGACCGGCCGTCATTCGAGAACGTGGCCAAACTCAGGTACGTCCGGCGAGTGTTCGATGAGGCCCTGCGCCTGCATCCGCCGGTGCCCGGGTACTACCGTGCAGCCCGCGCCGACACAGTACTGGCCGGCATCCATCCGATGCGGACGGGGGACTGGGTCGCGGCGCTGACCTCCTCACTGCATCGGGATCCGCAGTGGGGCCCCTATCCGGATCGGTTCGACCCGGACAGGTTTGAGCCGCACCGCGTTCGGGAGCGCCGGTCGGGTCTCTATAAGCCGTTCGGCACCGGGGAGAGATCCTGTATCGGAAGGCAGTTCGCGCTGCATGAGGCGGTGCTGCTGCTTGCTGCCATCATCCGTCGCTACGACCTGATCCTCGACCCGGGCTACCGATTGACTGTGCTGGAACGACCCACACTGTTGCCACGGCGGTTTCGGCTGGGCCTGCGGCGGCGATGATGCCAAGTATCCACGACGGCCACGTCTCATGCCTAATACGCTGACCGCGCTGCGGGCGTTACGGTCAGGTTGCCGTCGCCGCCGCGGCGCATCGGGGCTGATCTTGGCCCCGAGATCAAGTCGTTATCGAGGTGTATAGTGCAGCTAATGATGGGTACTAGGCTGGCTACTGTCGTCGGAGCGGCGGCCGCTGCGGTCACACTGGCCGCGCCGGCACAAGCCGATGACTACGACGCTCCGTTTAACGCTCAGCTGCACACATACGGGATTTACGGGCCGCAGGACTTCACCGCCTGGTTGGGCAAGATTACCTGCGAGCGAGTGACCAGGGGCGTGGACAGCGACGCGCACAAGTCGGCGGCGTTCGTCCAGCGCAACCTGGCGCTGGGCACCACGCAGGGACAGTCGCTGCAGTTCGTCGGCGCCGCGATCAACCACTACTGCCCCGACCAAATCGGCTTCCTGCAGCGCTCCGGCGTCTAAGCCTTAGTTACTGGCCTCGTTCAAGCGGCTTTTCGCCCGCGTGCAGCGCCACAATGCCGCCGGTCAAGTTGCGCCACCGCACCGCATCCCAACCGGCCTCTGAGATCTGCTGGGCCAGCGTCTCCTGGTCCGGCCAAGCCCTGATCGATTCCGCGAGGTACACGTAGGCCTCGGGATTGCTGGACACCGCCCGCGCCACCCGCGGCAGCGCCTGCATCAGGTATTCCTTGTAGGCCGTCGCGAATAGCGTGTTGGTGGGGGTGGAGAATTCGCACACCACCAACCGGCCGCCGGGCCGGGTGACCCGGGCCATTTCCCGCAGTGCCGCTTGGTGATCGACGACGTTACGTAACCCGAAACTGATGGTGACGGCGTCGAATACATCGTCGCCGAATGGGAGCTTGGTGGCGTCACCGGCGACCTTCGGGACCTTGCGTGCACTACCTGCTGAGAGCATCCCGACCGAAAAATCGGCCGCCACGCACCAGGCCCCGGATTTTTGCAGCTCCACTGTGGAAACCGCGGTACCCGCAGCCAGGTCCAGCACCTTTTCGCCGGACCCGATGCGCAGCGCCGACCGGGTGGACCGCCGCCAATAGCGATCCTGCCCCAGCGACAGCACGGTGTTGGTCACGTCATAACGGCGGGCGACGCCGTCGAACATCGACGCGACATCCCGGGGATCCTTGTCCAAGGCCGCGCGACTCACGACGTCGACGCTACCCGCCCGCGACCACAGCAAGCGTGCGGTGTCATTCCCCTTGCGCGTACCGCCGAAGCGACATGCGGGCTCGCCCCCTGGCTTCGGGCGACTGCACGGCCGCGTAGTGGCCGAGCAGCTCGTCGCAGATGACCGGCCAACTCCGGCCCAGCACGCTGCGCCGGGCAGCCGGTGAGTAGCGTTGGCGCTCTTCGAGTAGGTGTGCGACGGCCGCGGGTAACCGCGCCTCGAACTCGTTGACGGGCAGCAACAGTCCGGTGCGGTACGGTGCCACCAGATCACGTGGGCCGCCGGCGTCGGGGGCGATCACTGGCAGCCCCGACGCGTGCGCTTCTTGGACAACCTGACAGAACGTCTCGTGCTCACCGGTATGTACGAACACGTCCATGCTGGCATACGCCGCGGCGAGCTCCTCGCCATACAGCGCGCCGGTGAAAACCGCTGTGGGCATTGCCGACTGCAGTTTACGTTGGTCGACTCCGTCACCGACGATGACCACCTGCACCGCACCGCCGGCGGCCAGCACGGCGAGTCGCTCGACGTGCTTCTCAGGAGCGAGCCGACCCACGAAGCCGACGATCGGCTTGTCGTCCGGCGACCATTTCGACCGCAATCCGTCGTCGCGTGCCGATGGTGCGTACCGGATCACATCCACCCCGCGCGCCCACCGATGCACTCGCGGAATGCGATGGGAAACAAGAGATTCCATGGTCGCACTGGAGGGCGCCAAAGTACGGTCGGCGAGGCTGTGCAGGTGACGGAACCAGGCCCACGCCGCTCTTGTCGTCATCCCAATTCCGTAACTCGACGCGAAACCCGGTACGTCGGTTTGATATACGGCGACGCTCGGCACGCCCAGATGACGCGCAATTCGCAGGCCGCCATAGCCCAGCAGCGCCGGTGACGCGAGATGTACCACATCAGGGTCGAATCCGCGTAGCACGCTTACCAGCCGCGGCCGGGGCACACCGAGCGGCAACGTGGTCACCTTGGGAAACATCCGTGAAGGCACCCGGTGTACTCGAATGCCGTCGTGAATGCGCTCAGCCGGGGGCTCGCCCGGCGGGTTGTCCGGCGCAATCACCAAAGCTTCGTGGCCAGTTCGGCGCAGATGCTCGAGTACCCGCAGCACCGAGTTGCTGACACCATTGACATTGGGGAGGAAGGATTCTGCGACGATTGCAACGCGCACGCCTAACACAGTGTCAGTACAGGCTGTCGCCAAGGTTGCCGACGGGCATACGTCATGCGAAATCTCCTGCTCAGCTGCTTTCTGACGGCATTTGCCCGGACTGGGCCTCGGACTCGGTGCGGCGGTCCAACCGCTTGTCCAGTAAGGCCAGCACGACCAGGGCGGCGCCCGCGGCCAACCAACCCACCACAGCGATCGATCCCGCCGGGATGATCGCGAGCCCCGCGTTGCGATGTTGCACCCGGACCAGGTTCGGATCATTCTTGTTGTATTCGACGTAAATCCGCATACCGGTGGATAATTCGGACGGATACAGCACACCTAGCTCGGGCCGGTAGGTGACGCGCTCGGGTGTGACGAATTCGATCGTAGAGCGTCGCGGTCCGGCACTGAGCACCTCTGCCTGCGCCACCCCCATATTGTGGTTAATCGCCAGGTCGTCGCGCCAGGCGCCGGTCACCAACAGCACCGACTGCAACGTGACCAGGCCGGCCGTGATCAGCACCGCGACACGCAGCCAGCGCAGGACCGTCCGCGCGCGGGTTTTCGGTGGTTCATCGCTGCGGCCGTGAAGCAGAATGCGCAGCAACGACCTCAGCGATATCACCGGTTCCTCATAGAGCTGCCTTGATGGCCCCGTGTAGCTGCCGCAACGAGGAACGGTCGGCCTTGACCTCCAGCACCCGCATGCCCGCTGCAGGCTCGGCGAGGGCGGCGTCCAGCTCATCGACTTCGATCTGCCTGCTGTCGACGTGGTAGGCGCGGCACAGTGCGCCCACGTCGACGTCGTGCGGAGTGCCGAATATCCGCGATGACACGTCAGAGAATCTCGGGTCACCTTGCTCAAGCAGTTCGAAGATGCCGCCGCCGTTGTCATTGGACACGACGATCGTCAATTGCCGCGGGGTCGGTTCGGTGGGACCGATCAGCAGCCCGGAGCTGTCATGGACGAAGGTCAGGTCGCCGATCAGCGCGATGGTTCGGGGCGCGCCGCCCGGGCTGCCGGTGCGCTCGTGCGCCAGGGCTGCCCCAATCGCGGTGGAAACGGTGCCGTCGATGCCGGCGACACCGCGATTGGACCGCACCCGGATGCCTTCGGTGTTGAGGCCGACCAGTGCGACATCGCGGACCGGATTGGACGCACCGAGGACCAGCTGGTCGCCGGGCCGCAGGGCGTCGACCACGGCGGCAGCAACGTGCAGGCCGGTGGTCAACGGGTGCGCGGCGAGCTGGTTCCGGACTGCTGTCAGCGCGTGCCGGTTCAGCTCCGCGCAACGATGCAGCCACGCGGGATCAGGTGCCCCACTGGTAACGGCGCGGGTGCCGGTGGCCTGTGAGTTGCCCGAGACGTCGGGCCAGCGCGGCCCGGTGGTGAGGGCGTAGACCGGCACTCGGGAATCGGCCAGCAACGTCGACACCGGCCGGTGCAGCGTCGGGCGGCCGAGCATGATCACCTGCTCCGGCCTCAGCAACGGCAGTGCCAGCGGATGCAGCGGAGCGGCCCCCGACGTCGCCGTGGGCTCGGCAACGGTCGGCAATTGCGCCAGGTTGGGATGCGTGCCCGCGCCGTGCCCGGCGATGACGATGGTGTCGGCGGACAGGTCGATATCAAGCGGCTGATCGAACGTGACGGGCGGCGTGTAGGTCCACGGCTTGCCGCCGGGCCGGCCCTGCGGCGTCGCGGCGCCGTAGGGTTCTAGGTCCGGCACCAGAGGTTCGCGCAGCGGAATGTCAAAGTGCACGGGGCCGGCGTTAGCGGTCCGAGAACCTGTGGCGGCCGCCACTACTCGGCACGTCGCCGATCGCCAGGTCGCGTTGAACGAATCCAGCCGCTCGGGGGCATTCTCGGCCAGGCCCAAGCTGATGGTCGCGCGAACCTGAGTGCCGAAGTAGCCCAGTTGCTCCATGGTCTGGTTGGCTCCGGTGCCGAGCAGCTCGTAGGGCCGGTTGGCCGACAGCACTATCAGCGGCACTCTGGCGTAGTTGGCCTCTACCACCGCCGGACCGAGGTTGGCGACGGCGGTGCCCGACGTCATCGCGACGCAGACGGGCGAGCCGGCGGCGATCGCGAGACCGATAGCCAGATAGCCGGCGGTGCGCTCGTCGATGCGAACATGCAACCGGATCCGGCCGGAACGGTCGGCGTCGTGCAAAGCGAAGGCCAGCGGCGCGTTCCGCGAACCGGGGCACAACACCACATCGCGGACCCCGCCGCGGATCAGTTCGTCAACGACGACGTGCGCCTGTGTCGTCGAGGGATTCACTCCTACAGGGTGTCACAGGCCCAATACCGGGCGCCGAAAGTGGACTTGTCGGGCCAACGTGGGTGATTTCGCCTGGCAAGTCGACGTCGAGTCCTAGTTTTACTTGGCGAAGAACTGCAGGGCCGCAGCGTTGACGGCCTGTGGCCGCTCGAAGAACCCGAGATGGCCGGTGTCGGGTATCTGCAGGTAACGGCCGTTGGGCAGGGCGTCGGCTACCTCGCGTCCGAGGTGGGGCGGCGTCACCAGATCATCGGCGAAGCCGATCACCAGTACCGGGGCGGCGATGCTGCGGTACGCCGCCAAACGGTTTTCCCCGGGGGAAACGTCCAACTGGCAGCGCAGGCCGGGGGTGGACTTGACCGGCCACGTGCTGAACATCGCGATCCAGTCGCTGATGGCCGTATCATCGTTCAGGGTCTTGCGTGAAAAGCTTTCCAGCAAACGCATTTTTGCGTCATACGCGATTGGCAGCTGGACACCGGAGGCGTAAAGCTCGGCCTCGGCATCGTAGAAGAGTTGTCGGGTACGGTCCCGGCGACCGCGGGTGGCCATCAGCACAGCAGCGCTGACCAGCTCGGGGCGCATCACCATGAGTTCCTGCGTGATGTAGGAGCCCATCGACACCCCGACGATGCGCGCCGGAGCGATGTCCAGCGATTCGATCAGCGCAGCGGTGTCGGCGACCATGGTTTGGATGGTGAAACCTTCAGCGTTTTCGGTTGCGCCGATGCCGCGGTTGTCGAAGGTGACACACCGATAACCAGCCGCCGTAAACGCCGGAACCTGATGCGGGTGCCACGTGCGTCCGGCCCCGCCGCGACCGGCGATGAAGACGACGGGCTCACCGCTGCCGCGGTCGTCGTAAGCCAGGTTGATCATTCGGACGACGGTACAAGCAGCGGAAAGCAGCTCTTGACCCGGTCGATCCACCACTGCCGTCGCTCCGGAGAGGCCCGAAGCGCCTGCAGACGTGCCGGGTCTGGACTCACGGGCCCAACCATTAAGTTGCCGTCGACCGGCACCGCCGGACCCGCGACGTCCTCGAGAAACAGCCGGCCGGTGCCCAACCCGCAGGCGTAGCGGAGCTCGGGCAACGCCGCCGCGGCCGTCAGCCCGGCGGCGATCCCGACCGCCGAATCAAGCGCGCTGGAAACCACGACCGGGATGTCGATCTGCGCGGCGATGCCAAGCAGTGCCGAAACCCCGCCCAGCGGAGCGACTTTCAGCACAGCGATATCGGCGGCGCGAGCACGCACCACGGCCAGCGGGTCGTCGACTTTGCGGATGCTTTCATCGGCTGCGATCGGCACGTCTGGCATGTCAGGGCGTCTGCGCAACTCGGCGAGTTCGGCGACGGTGGCACAGGGTTGTTCGAGGTACTCCAGCGGGCCGTCGGCGGTCAGCGCTGCCGCCGCCGTGGCGGCCTCCTGCACGGTCCACCCACCGTTGGCGTCTACCCGCACCACCGGCACCAGTTCTCGCACCGCGTTGACCCGCTCGACGTCGTCGGCCAACGTCTGACCCGGCTCGGCGACCTTGACCTTCGCCGTGCGCACACCCGGAAACCGGGCCAGCACCTCGGCGACCTGGGCGGCGCCAACAGCCGGCACGGTGGCGTTAATGGCAATGCGGTCTCGGCATACGTGCGGCGGCTCGCGGTAGGCCGCCTCGATGCCCGACGCCAGCCAGGCCGCCGCCTCCGCCGCCTGGTACTCCACGAACGCCCCGAACTCGCCCCAACCCGCAGGTCCCTCGATCAACGCGACCTCACGAGTGGTGATCCCACGGAACCGAACCCGCATCGGCAGCGCCACGACATGCAAGCGGTCCAGCAGGTCCGCGCAGGTCGGTGTCACTGCCCGTAAACCTGGCGACCCGCCAGAAATGTCGCACGCACGTCGAGTTCGGCGATCTGCTCCGGCGGCACCGTCCGGGGGTCGGCCGACAGCACCACCAGATCCGCGTATTTGCCGACCTCCAGCGAGCCGATGATGTCGTCGGCGAACAACTGCCAGGCAGCGTCAATGGTCTGCGCACGGATCGCTTGCTCGACCGTCAGCCGCTCCTCGGGCGCCAGCACCCGGCCGCTCGGTGCCATCCTGGTCACGGCCACGCTGATGTTTCGCAGCGGCTCCTCGGGTGTGACCGGCGGATCGTTGTGCAGCGAGATGCGCATCCCGGTGGCCACGGCGGATCCCGCTGGCATCCACCGAGATCCGCGCTCGGGTCCGAACAGGCCGTCGACGAGGATGTCACCCCAGTAGTGGATCTGGTCGACGAAGATGCTGCAGGTAACGCCCAGATCGGCGGCTCGCTGGAGCTGCTCGGGACGGATCGCGCCGACGTGCTCGAGCCGCAGTCGGTGGTCGTCGCGCGGGTTGCGACGCAGCGCCTGCTCGTACACGTCGAGGATGGTGTCAATGCCCGCATCGCCCTGAACATGGCAGGCCATCTGCCAACCCAGCGGAAAGTAGGCGCTGACGATTTCGGTCAGCTGCTCGGCGGTGTAGTTGGCGCATCCGCAGGATCCGGGCGTTACGCCGATAGCGCGGGTCGCGGCGGTGTCCAGGTACGGAAAGGAAAGCGCGATATTGCCGATCCAGGGTGAACCGTCGACCCAGATCTTGATCCCCACCTGGCGCAGCATGTCGTCACCCTGGCCGGGAGTCGCGGCGGTCGACATCTGCGGGTTGGAGACCTCATAGGTGCGAAGTCGGACCGTCAGCTCGTCGTGCAATTGCTCCACCAACGGCCCAAAGTTCGGGTCGAACGCCATGTCCGAGCAGGTGGTCAGCCCGGCGCGATTGAGCCGAGCGCACTCGGCGCGCAGCATCGCCGGGTACTCGCTGGGCGACATGGCGCCGCCAATGAGCGGAAACACCGCGCCGATTTCCTCGGCGGTGCCGTCGAGTTCGCCGGCTGCGTCGCGGCCGTAGCGGGCGCCCTTGGGATCGGGGGTGTCTCGGCTCAGGCCATTGAGCTGTGCGGCACGCGAATTGAAATAGGCCTTGTGACCTGAATTGTGAATGATCACCAACGGCCCGTCCGGCGCCACGTCGTCGAGCCAGGCCAGCGTCGGCTGCGGCAGGCCGTCCTGCAGAAGTGCGTCCCACCCATTGAGGTAGGCACCGGCAGGCCCGCGCGCGGAGGCCTCGCGATGGACCGCGGCGACCACCTCATCGGCACTGGGCACCGTGACCGGCCGGATGTCGACGATCCGGTCCGACAGCGCGACCGCTTCCATCAACGGATGGCCGTGTGCCTCGATAAAGCCGGGCATGACGCAGCCGTCACCGCAGTCAATGGTTTGGGTATCGGGGCCAATGAGCCCCGCGACGTCGGCCCGATCACCCACGGCCACGATCCGGCCGTCGGCAATGGCCAAAGCCTCTGCGGTCGGTCGGGCGTCGTCAACGGTGAGCACGGTTCCAGTGATGACGACATCTGCGGCGGCCATAAGCAGGGAGCCTAGTGGCGATCGCAAGTGCGGCGGAGCCGCACGAAGCGGGTCGCCACAATTCAGCCCGTGGCGATCGCAAGTGCGGCGGAGCCGCACGAAGCGGGTCGCCACAATTCAGCCCGTGGCGATCGCAAGTGCGGCGGAGCCGCGACGAAGCGGGTCGCCGTCCCGACAGGGTGCGACAGACCTGAATTGCAACACGTTCTAATGTGGCCGTATGAGTGACGATCTGTTGCGCAATCCGAACCATAATGGCCATCTGCTGGTGGGCGCACTCAAGCGCCACAAGAACAAGACGGTGCTGTTCCTCGGTGATACCACGGTGACCGGCGGCCAGATGGCCGAACGGATCAGCCAATACATCCAGGCGTTCGAAGCGCTGGGCGCCGGCACCGGCGTCGCGGTCGGCCTGCTGTCGCTCAACCGTCCCGAAGTGTTGCTGATCATGGGCGCCGGCCAGACTCGAGGCTATCGGCGCACTGCGCTGCATCCGCTCGGCTCGCTGGACGACCACGCCTACGTGCTGTCCGACGCCGGCATCAGCTCACTGATCATCGACCCCAACCCCATGTTCGTCGAGCGCGCGCTGGGCTTGCTGGAGCGGGTGGACTCGCTCAAACAGATCCTGACCATCGGCCCGGTTCCCGAGGCGCTGCAGAATGCCGACGCGCACGTTGTCGACCTGTCGGCCGAGGCGGCTAAGTACCAGCCGCAACCGCTGGTCGCCGCCGATCTGCCACCCGACCAGGTCATCGGCCTGACCTATACCGGCGGAACCACCGGCAAACCCAAGGGCGTGATGGGTACCGCGCAGTCGATCTCGTCGATGACGTCGATCCAGCTATCCGAGTGGGAGTGGCCGGAGGAACCGCGGTTCCTGATGATCACTCCGCTGTCGCATGCCGGCGCAGCGTATTTCCTGCCGACCCTGATCAAGGGCGGCGAAATGCACGTGCTGCCGAAGTTCGACCCCGCCGACGTCTTGAAAACCATTGAGGAGAAGCGGATTACGGCCACCTTCTTGGTGCCCTCGATGCTCTACGCCCTGATGGACCACCCGGATTCACACACCCGCGACCTGTCGTCGCTGGAGACCGTGTACTACGGCGCCTCGGCGATCAACCCCGTGCGACTGGCCGAGGCGATCCGGCGGTTCGGCAAGATCTTCGCCCAGAACTACGGGCAATCCGAGGCGCCGATGGCCATCACCTACCTGGCCAAGCGCGACCACGACGAGAAGCGCCTGACGTCGTGCGGACGTCCGACGCTGTTCGCTCGCGTCGCGTTGCTGGGCGAGGATGGCAAGCCGGTGGCGCAGGGCGAGCCGGGTGAAATCTGTGTCAGCGGGCCGCTTTTAGCGGGAGGCTATTGGAATCTGCCGGAGGCGACCGCGGAGACGTTCAAGAACGGATGGTTGCACACCGGTGACATGGCCCGCGAGGACGAGGACGGTTTCTACTTCATCGTCGACCGGGTTAAGGACATGATCGTCACCGGCGGCTTCAACGTGTTCCCTCGGGAAGTCGAAGACGTGGTGGCGGAGCATGCCGCGGTAGCGCAGGTATGTGTGGTCGGGACGCCGGACGACAAGTGGGGCGAGGCCGTCACCGCGGTGGTGGTGTTGCGCGCCGACGCGGCCCGCGACGAGGCCGCGATCGATGCCATGACCGCCGAGATCCAGGCCGCGGTTAAGGACCGCAAGGGCTCGGTGCAGTCACCGAAGCGGGTGGTGGTCGTCGACGCGCTACCGTTGACCGGGCTGGGCAAGCCGGACAAGAAGGCCGTCCGGGCACAGTTCTGGGAAGGCGCCGGCCGCGCCGTCGGCTAGTTTGCGCGAGCAGACGCAAAAGCACCCTAAACCCCTGGTTTTAGGGTGCTTTTGCGTCTGCTCGCGGGGCAGCGGCGACCCCGGCCACCAAGAGGTCGAGCATGCGACCCGTCTGCTCCGGCGAACCACTGGCCAAGAAGATGCCGATCAGGCTGGACACCACATCATCAGCGTGCACGTCCGAGCGCAGGCTGCCGTCGTCGGCGCCGGCCCTCAACAGCGTGTCGACCGCACCGGCGATGCTGTCGCGAGTCTGGCTGGGCCGCATGGCGCCGGAATCGAAGATCGCGTGTAGCGACTCGGCCATCCCACGCTTGGCGGCTACGAAGTTCGCATAGCGGTCCATCCAGCGCCGCAGGGCGACCTTGGGCGGATACTGCTTGAGTAGTTGTTCGGCCGCCTCGGCGACCTCGGCGAGCTCGGCACGAAAAACCGCCTCAACCAGGGCCTCCCTGCTGGCGAAGTGGCGATAGAGCGTGCCAATCCCGACGCCGGCGTCGCGGGCAATGGCCTCCAGCGACACCGGACGCCCCGCCGCGGTGGCGAACGCCGCGGTGGCGACCTGGAGCAGCTTTTCGCGGTTCCGGCGTGCGTCGGACCGGATTGGCTCGGCCAAAGCGGAGTCCCCTCCGTTTCTGCTACGGTAGGAAGCGGAGGGACCTCCGCATCTATCTCAGTGTCTCACGATGGGAGCACCATGACAGGCAAGCCCAATCCGGGCGGCTCCGGCTTGCTCGGCACCAAGACGGTGGCTCGCGTCGGCTACGGCGCGATGCAACTCGTGGAGGCGGCATCCCCCGAGGAGGCCGCAGCGGTGCTCCGACGTGCTGTCGAACTCGGGGTCAACCACATTGACACCGCCTCGTTCTACGGAGACGGTGTTGCCAACAGCCTGATCCGCCAGGCGCTGGCGCCCTACCCTGACGACCTGGTCATCGTCAGCAAGGTAGGCGCCGCATACACCGCTGACGGCCCGATACCCCTGAAGGCCGCGCAGAAACCCGCCGAACTGCGCGCCGCCGTCGAAGACGATCTGCGTCAACTGGGACTCGATTGCGTTCCGGTGGTGAACCTGCGACGCCTCGACCTTGGTCCCGGCCTGCAAGCCGAGGGCGACCAGCGCGTCGACCTCGACGACCAGCTGGCCGAGATGGTCGCGCTGCGCGATGAGGGCAAAATCGGTGCGATCGGGATCAGCAGCGTGCCGCTCGACGTCGTGCGGCGGGCGATGCCTGCGCGCATAGTCTGCGTGCAGAACGCCTACAGCCTCCTCGACCGCGGCCACGAAGAGATACTCGATTTCTGCATGGCCGAGGGCACCGCCTGGGTGCCGTACTTCCCGCTTGGATCGGCGTTCGCCGGCTTCCCCAATGTCGCCGATAACACGGTGGTGAAGGAGGTCGCAGTCGAAACCGGTGCCACCCCAGCCCAAGTCGGACTGGCGTGGCTGCTTGCGCACGCGACCAACACCATGCTGATCCCCGGTACGCGGTCGATCCCCCATCTCGAGGAGAACATCGGCACAGCGAACGTCACCCTGAGCGCAGCAGCACTGGCACGACTTGACGCCGTCACTCCGCCCGGGGACAGCCCGCAGCAACCGCGTGGCTTTGAACCGTCCTTGGAATCCTTCCGCAGGACGTCGACGCCCTGACGGGTAGCGTCGCTGCCATGGGCAACGACAAATCGGTCAGTCCACCGTGGTGGTTGAAGCCGGCCAACAAGGTCTTCATCCAGATGTCGCGACTGGGAATGAGTTTCGGCGGGGAGAGCCCGGTTGTGTTGACGGTACGGGGACGCAGATCCGGACGTCAGCGGTCTACGCCTGTGACCCCGATGACGGTAGACGGCAATGAGTATGTCGTCGCCGGATTTCCTGGCGCCGACTGGGTGGCCAACGTGCGCGCGGCCGAATACGTGACAGTGGCCCGCGGCCGGCGCGCTGAGCAAGTGCGGATGGTGGAATTGTCCGACGAAGATGCGCGCCCGTTGTTGCGGGTCTTCCCGACCGAGGTGCCCACGGGCGCCGGCTTCATGAAACGGGTGGGACTCGTCACGGAGGGTCACCCCGACGAGTTCGAAGCTTTGGCCGGCCGCTGCGCGGTATTCCGTCTGGAACCGGTACAGTCTGCGAAATAGTCGCCCTGCAATTGACGGAGTTCAACAGCCTTGACTGACAACCCGTTTGATGCGCAAGCCTGGCGAGGCGTCGACGGTTTCGGCGATCTGACCGACATCACCTACCACCACCACATCCAAGACGCGACGGTGCGAGTGGCGTTCAACCGTCCCGACGTGCGCAACGCGTTCCGGCCGCACACCGTCGATGAGCTGTACCGCGTGCTCGATCACGCCCGGATGGCCTCCGACGTGGGCGTGGTGTTGCTGACCGGCAACGGGCCGTCGCCGAAAGACGGCGGATGGGCGTTTTGCTCCGGCGGCGACCAGCGCATCCGCGGCCGCTCCGGCTACCAATACGCAAGCGGAGACACGGCGGACACGGTCGACGTGGCCCGCGCCGGGCGGCTCCATATCCTCGAGGTGCAGCGGCTGATCCGGTTCATGCCGAAGATCGTCATCTGCCTGGTCAACGGGTGGGCGGCGGGCGGCGGGCACAGCCTGCACGTGATCTGCGACCTCACCCTGGCCAGCCGCGAGCACGCCCGCTTCAAGCAAACCGACGCCGACGTCGGCAGCTTCGACGGCGGTTACGGCAGTGCCTACCTGGCCCGCCAGGTCGGGCAGAAGTTCGCCCGTGAGATCTTCTTCCTGGGCCGCACGTATACCGCAGAGCAGATGCACCACATGGGCGCAGTCAACGAGGTCGTCGACCACGCCGAGCTGGAGCGGGTCGGCGCGCAATGGGCGGCCGAGATCAACGCCAAATCGC
Source organism: uncultured Actinomycetota bacterium (assembly GCA_963715905.1). Classification (GTDB taxonomy): domain Bacteria; phylum Actinomycetota; class Actinomycetes; order Mycobacteriales; family Mycobacteriaceae; genus Mycobacterium. The sequence goes on along the minus strand of CAVQSX010000002.1, from coordinate 289,789 downwards.
CGCAGGCGCAGCGGATGCTGAAGTTCGCCTTCAACCTGCTTGACGACGGCCTGGTGGGCCAGCAACTGTTCGCGGGTGAGGCGACCCGGCTGGCGTACATGACCGACGAGGCCGTCGAAGGTCGCGACGCGTTCCTGGAAAAGCGTCCCCCTGACTGGAGCCCATTCCCCCGCTATTTCTGAGTGCCCATCGGCCTCCCTAGACTCCCCACGTGAGTAAGAGTCCGCTTCGCCGGCTGAGCGAACAGATCGTCCTGACCAGCATGCGACCCCCCATAACAGCGCAAGTGCTGTCCAACCGGTACGCGGCCAAGCCGGTCAACCTCGCGGCTAAGCGCGTCCTGATCACCGGGGCATCGTCCGGCATCGGGGAGGCCGCGGCCGAACAGTTCGCTCGGCAGGGCGCCACCGTCGTCCTCGTGGCCCGCCGCCAGGATCTGCTGGACGCGGTGGCAGAACGCATCACGACGGCCGGTGGCACGGCGATGTCGATCTCTTGCGATGTCTCGGACATGGACGCCATCGACGCATTGGTCGCCGACGTCGATAACCGGATCGGCGGGGTCGACATTTTGATCAACAACGCCGGCCGCTCAATCCGGCGGCCGCTGGCCGAGTCGCTACAACGCTGGCACGACGTCGATCGCACGATGGTGCTCAACTACTACGCACCGCTGCGACTGACCCGCGGATTCGCCCCCGGGATGCTCGAACGCCGCGACGGCCACATCATCAACGTCTCGACCTGGGGCGTGCTCTCGGAAGCCGCGCCACTGTTCTCGGTGTACAACGCGTCCAAGGCCGCGCTGTCGGCGGCGAGCCGGATCGCCGAAACCGAGTGGGGACCGCGCGGTGTGCATACGACGCTGTTGTACTACCCTCTCGTGGCCACTCCGATGATCGAGCCAACCAAGGCGTACCAGGGGATGCCCGCGCTGACGTCCGAAGAAGCCGGCGAATGGATGATCACCGCCGCCCGCACTCGCCCCGTCCGGATCGCACCGCGGATGGCGATCGCCGCCAGGGCGCTGGACACCATCGGCCCCCGCTGGGTGAATGCAATCATGCAGCGGCAGAACATCCAGCCCAATGACCCTCGGTAACTGAATCAGAGGTCAATGCGTCAACGCTTGAGGACCAAACGTTCCCAAACGCCCCAGACGCGCCGTAGAGACGTAGAGACGTAGAGACGTGATAGAAACGCATTCATGGAGATTCTCTCCAGCCGGATGCTTTTCCGGCCGGCAGATTATCAACGGTCGCTGAGCTTCTACCGCGACCAGATCGGGCTTGCGATCGCCCGTGACTACGGCGGGGGCACAGTGTTTTTCGCTGGCCAGTCGTTGATCGAGCTCGCCGGTTACGGCACCCCGGACCACTCCCAAGGGCCCTTTCCCGGCGCGTTGTGGTTGCAAGTTCGCGACATCCAAGCAACCCAGGCCGAGCTGGTGAGCCGGGGAGTGTCGATCACCCGCGAGGCACGTTGCGAACCGTGGGGTCTCCGCGAGATGCACGTGACCGACCCGGACGGAATCATGCTTATTTTCCTAGAGATTCCGGCCGATCACCCACTGCGTCGAGATACCCGGGGCGACCCGGATAAACCCAAGGTTAACTGACGGCTAACATCTGACGACGAGTCAAGATACTCTCGCGTTTTGCCTACTCGTGCATTCGACAATTGAATCCTCCGACCACCAGAATCAGGCGCTGTGAACATCCAATTGTTCCTCTTAATCATTGTCGTAGTGACCGCATTAGGCTTCGACTTCACTAACGGCTTCCACGACACCGCCAATGCCATGGCGACCTCAATCGCCAGTGGCGCACTCAAGCCCAAGGTGGCGGTCGCATTGTCGGCCGTCCTCAACCTGGTGGGCGCCTTCATGTCCACCACGGTTGCGGCCACGATCGCCAAAGGGCTGATCGACGGGCACATCGTCACTCTGGAACTGGTCTTCGCCGGCCTCGTCGGCGGCGTGGTCTGGAACCTGATGACCTGGCTCCTCGGTATCCCCTCGAGTTCCTCGCACGCTCTGATCGGCGGCATCGTCGGTGCCACCATCGCCGCGGTCGGCGGGCACGGGGTGATCTGGAAGGGCATCACGTCCAACGCGATCATCCCGGCAGTGGTGTCGGTGTTTCTGGCCATCCTCGTTGGGGCGGTGGCCACCTGGCTGGTCTACTACATCACCCGCGGTGTGGGCGAGACGCGCACCGAGGCCGGTTTCCGGCGCGGCCAGATCGGCTCGGCGTCGCTCGTCTCGCTGGCGCACGGCACCAACGACGCGCAAAAGACGATGGGCATCATCTTCCTGGCGCTGATGAGCTACGGCTCCGTCAGCAAGTCCCAGGCGGCGCCGCCGTTGTGGGTCATCGTGGGATGTGCCTTGGCGATGGCGTCGGGTACCTACCTGGGCGGCTGGCGGATCATCCGCACTCTGGGCAAGGGCCTGGTGGAGATCAAATCGCCGCAAGGCATGGCCGCCGAATCGTCTTCGGCCGCAATCATTCTGCTCTCCGCGCACTTCGGCTACGCGCTGTCGACCACCCAGGTCTGCACCGGGTCGGTGATGGGCAGCGGGCTGGGCAAGCCCGGCGGCGAGGTGCGGTGGGGCGTGGCCGGCCGAATGGTGGTCGCCTGGCTCGTCACACTTCCCCTGGCCGGGTTGGTCGGAGCAGTCACTTACTGGATCGTGCACGGCATCGGTGGATACCCCGGCGCGATTGTCGGCTTCGGCTTGCTGGTCGCGGCTGCCGGCGCCATCTACATCCGGTCGCGCAAGACCAAGGTCGACCACAACAACGTCAACGCCGAGTGGGAAGGCAGCGTCACCGCCGGACTCGACGACGAAGGCAACCCCCCTTCCGCCACGGCTGGCGTCGGCTCCGGCGACGGCTCGGTTAACGCAAGGAGTGCCTCATGAACGAGTTCAAGGAATGGTTCAACTACGAAGCCTCCTTCAAGATCCTGATCTTCGCGTTGCTCGCCGGGGCCGCGCTGCCCGCGCTGTTCGCGGTGGGGATCCGGTTTCAAGCCGTCGGCGCTGGACAACAATCCACCGCCGATGGCCACACACCGGACAAGAATCCGGCGATGCTGGCAGCCGCTTGGCTGATCTACGCGATCGTGGTCGCGGTGATTATCTTTGCGCTGCTATTTATCGCCCGCGACTTTATTGCGCACCAAAGTGGGTATCCGTTCCTCGGGGCGAAGGTCAAAAAATAGTCGAGTCGGTGTCCACCTGACTACCGAGCCCCCAGGGCGGAGTGAAGCAAGTGAATGGATTCCTCAGTTCGGTGGTTTCGTGGTTGCGCGCGGGCTATCCGGAGGGCGTTCCACCGACCGACACTTTCGCCCTGCTGGCCTTTCTGACCCGCCGGTTGGGCAACGACGAAGTCAAAATCGTGGCCAACGCGCTGATGGAACGCGGTGACTTCGACAAGGCCGACATCGGCGTGCTGATCAGCAAGCTCACCGATGAGCTGCCGTCGGAAGAAGACATCGAACGAGTGCGACAACGGTTGGTCGCCAAAGGTGGCTGGCCGCTCGACGATGAGCGCAATGACGGAGAGCAGGTATAGCAGTCCTGCGGGCGCTTAGCGTCCCGCCCGGCCCTGCTGTCCCGTTACTGTTGCCGGCCCTGCGACGGGTGCTGGACGGTCGTGATCCCGCGATGGTCGTGATACCGGCCGATCAAATGTCAACGCACCATTCTCTGCGAGTGGGCCAAGACATCGACGACGACGTGGCTCTAGTGGTAGCGACGTCCGGAACCACCGGTGCCCCCAAGGGCGCGTTGTTGAGTGCCGCCGCCTTGTCTGCCAGCGCTTCAGCTACCCACGACCGCCTGGGCGGCCCCGGGAGTTGGCTGTTGGCGCTGCCCCCGTATCACATCGCCGGGTTGCAGGTGCTGGTACGCAGCGTGCTCGCCGGTACCGCGCCCGTCGAGCTGGACGTCTCCACGGGATTTGTGGTCACCCAATTGCCCGGTGCGGTAAGGAAATTAGGTTCCGGTCGGCGGTACACGTCGCTGGTCGCCGCGCAGCTGGCCAAGGCGCTCAGTGACCCCGCAGCGGTGGCCGCACTCGCCGAGTTGGACGCCGTGCTGATCGGCGGCGGACCTGCCCCGCAGCCGATCCTCGACGCCGCGGCGGCTGCCGACATCACGGTTGTGCGCACCTACGGGATGAGCGAGACGGCGGGAGGCTGCATTTACGACGGTGCACCCCTGGACGGGGTCCGGGTGCGGCTGCTGGCCGATGGACGAATTGTGATCGGTGGCGAGACGCTGGCCAAGGGCTACCGCAACCCGGCCGACCCGGACCCGTTCGCCGAACCAGGATGGTTCCACACCGACGACCTTGGCGCCGTCGATCCTGCGGGCATGCTCACCGTGCTGGGTCGCGTCGACGACGCGATAAGCACCGGCGGGTTAACGGTGCTGCCGCAGCCCGTCGAGGCCGCGCTGCGTACCCACCCCGCTGTCAGCGACACTGCGGTTTTCGGTGTTCCCGATGACCGGCTGGGTCAGCGGGTGGTCGCGGCGGTCGTAGTGAGCGACGGGTGGGCGCCGCCGACGCTGGACGCACTCCGGGAGCATGTGGCAGGCACCCTGGACGCCACCGCGGCACCCCGCGAGCTACACATCCTCGATGCGTTACCGCGACGCGGCATCGGCAAACTCGACCGGACGGAGTTGGTGCGCCGGTTCACCGGCACCCATGATCAGAACTAATGATGGCCCGGGCTACCGCCGTGCGGCTCCTGCGGCGTCACCGGCTTGGGGGCCGGAGTCACCGGCGCCTGCGTTTGGGCGTGCGTCGGCACAGGGGCCTGGGTCGTCGGCGTTGGGGCAACGGAAGCTTGCGTTGAGGGAACTACTGGGTTCGCGCTGGTCGGTGGCTGTGTGGTCTGGTCGTGGCTGCGTGGTCTGGGTCGTCGGCGGCGTGTAAGTCGTCGTCGGCGGCTCATGCGTGGTCGTCGGCGGCTCCGTGGTCGTCGGCGGCTCATGCGTGGTCGTCGGCGGCTCCGTGGTCGTCGGCGGCTCCGTGGTCGTCGGCGGCTCCGTGGTCGTCGGCGGCTCCGTGGTCGTCGGCGGCTCCGTCGTCGTCGGCGGCTCCGTCGTCTTCGGCGGCGTAGTAGGCGGAGTCGACGGGTATCCCGGCCGCCACCCCGGATAGGGCGGCCGCCATCCTGGGTACGGTGGCTGCCACCCCGGGTAAGGGTTGTATCCCGGGTACGGCGGCTGCCAGCCCGGGTACGGCGGCTGCCACCCGGGGTACGGCGGCTGCCAGCCCGGGTACGGATTGATGCCGCCCGGCCCGGGCGGGGCGACGGGAGCGGGGGCAATCGGCGCTAGCCCACCGCCCTCGGGAATTAGCTGCTGTGGAATGTAACCGTTGGAATCTGGAATGACGCCACCCTGGTATCCCGCGTTCGGTTGACCAGGCGGGGGCGCCGGCACCGGCGCCTGTTGTTGGGTCGGCAGCAGCGGCATGAACTTTCCCGGGGCGGCATTCTGCAGCCCAACCACCGGCTGGGTAGCGGCCGTCGGCCGGACGGCGATCACGACAGCCACAGCCAGCGACGCGAATCCGACTACCGCGAAAGCGATCACCGCGTTGCCGACGAGCAACGACCGGCGGCTGAGCCGCACCGGTCCGGTCTCGGCGTCGCCATCGACGAACTCGTCGTAGTCGTCATAGTCATCGAAGTCGTCGTAGCCATCCATGCCGGCGGGAAGCAGGTCGTTCTCGCCGGCCATCGAGTACGCCAGCTGATGGTCGTGCGTATTTGGGTCGGCAAACTCGGCAGCGGGCAGGATCGTCGTTTCATCCCCGGTGAGTACGGCCGGAGCCATCGCTGTCGCGTCGGGCCCGCCTGCCCCCGGCGCGGCCGCCAGTGCAGCACCGCGGGCGAGCGCAAAAGTGGGGTCGTCCGCGATCTCGACCCGCATGGCCGACGCGTCGCGAAGTTGGTCGGCGACTTGGGTCAGGTCAGTAGACGCGCCAATCAGGTAGAGATCTCCCGCGGCGTCCGGCTGGTCGCCGAGCCTGGCCATCAACGTGTCGAGTGTGGCGGTGGCTTCCGCACCGGCAAGGGATCCGCTGGCCAACAGGGTCGGCGGCGCGTGCTCGTCCCCCGCCGCCAAATCCACGATCGACAGCGTCGCGGTCTCGTCGTCCATCACCAGCACGGCACCGGGCCGGCCCGCCGCGCGCATCAAGGCCGTCACGGCCTGCGACTCCGACAGCACCGCGACGTCGTGAACGCCGGAATCTTCCAACGCCCGCCGCAACTGGTCGGCTTTGGGGTGATCTGTCCAGCACAGCCGGGTGGCGACCAAACGGTGGCTCTCGTCGGCGAGCAGTCGATTGGTACCGACCACGGTTTGGGTCAACGTCTCGATCGGTTGATCAGCTAGGTCGACGACGGATTGGTCGATCACGTCATGGCCCGCTGACCCCGACCCGACAAGCGCCAGTCGGGCAATGGAGCCTGTTACCGCAACCCCCAAAACAACGTCCATCGCGGCTCTCCTTCAGCTGGCCGCCCCGCACCAGCAATCTCCCGCCATCATTACACTGCGATACCGTCGGCAGTATCGATTGTTCCATCCGACGAGGTTTGCCTACAGCGCAGCGTAACCGCGTTCCCCAGCGGCGCGACGGCCGCCGCGGGACCACCGGTGCGGACGCGGCTGTTCTCAGCCACTCCCGCGCCGTCCGAATGGAGACTATGTTCGCAACTGAGCGGCACATTCGGCCCGGCATGGTGTTCGGCCGCCACCCAACCGAATCCGCGCCAATAGTGACCGTCCTTGATCCCCGGGGGGCATCGTGACGCACAGCAACAACGAGCCGCCGACGGGCCCGATCAGCGGGCAGACGCGGGAAGCACCGGCGCAACCGGCGCACCCGGCAAATCCGGGCCACACGGGCCAGCACGCCGAGGGACACGCTTCCGCGAACGCGATGCGCCGCTGGGACACGGTCCGCAACCTACTCGCCGCCGTGCTGCTCGTCGGCGCTGGGCTGCTGCCGTGGAACCTGTACTTCGGTGTCGGAATCCCGGGCAGCAAGACGGCCTTGTTCGGGGTGCTGGGCGTGCTGACGCTGCTTTCACTGGCCTCACTAGCCGTGCGCGGACGGCTTCGGTTCGCACTCAACATCCCGTATCTGCTGTTGGTGCTCGGCTTCGTCGTCTTCGACGTATTCGAGACGATCCGATCCGGAAGCGGGGTGGCTGTGCCGGGCGGCGTCGGGCCGGGCGGGTGGCTGGGGATCGCCGGCGCACTGCTGGCCGCGCAGCCAGCGATCACCGGGGCGAATGACGCGGTCAGCGGGTGGATGAAAGGGGCCCGGATCCTCGGCTACGCGTCGATGCTCGCGGCGGCGCTCAGCTTCGCCTTTAATCTGTTCTGGCGGATGAAGTACGCGTTACAGGGCGATGGCGGTTCGTCTGACTTCGGCAAGCAGAACATCGCGGTCATCTCGACGGCGGTAGTTTACGGCGTGGTGGCGTTGGCCGCCGTGCTGGTCGCATCGAGGTGGATGCTTCGCAACAGCAACGATTTCCAACTCGCGGCAATCGCGCTGGGTACCTCAACATTGGTCGCTGGGATTCTGGTGTGGAGCCTTCCCATCGGTCGTGATATCGACGCCTTCCACGGCATCGCGCAGAACACGTCGACTGCCGGGGTCGGGTTCGAGGGTTATTTGGCGTGGGCGGCGGCAGCGGCGATCTTCGGGCCGCGAACCTTGTTCAACTATCGGCACACGTCGTCGACCGACGAAAGCCCGTGGCGGGCGGCCGCGCGAAATGGCTTGCTGCTCATCGCCCTGTGGTGCCTTGGATCGATGTCGATGAGGGTCAACGACCTCGCCGTGGCGGTGAGCCTGAACTACCCCTTCTCGCGCTACGACACGATGACGCTGGCCGCGTTCGATCTTGCCGCTGCCGTCCTCGCGATCTGGCTTCGGATAGCACTGGGCAACGACTCCGTCCGCGCCAGAATGATCTCGTCGCTTGCCGGGCTCCTCGTCACACTCAGCATTGCTCGCGTTGTGGTGGGCGTGGTGCTGGCTCCGCGATTCCAGCAACCGCCGAACGGCGGTGGATGGAATAACCCGGTTTACGGAAACGATCTCGCGCAACAGATCACCAGCACCTTCGACGTGGTGCTGTGCGGCCTGGCGTTTGGCATCCTTGCCTTCGCCATCATCACCGGCCAGCTCGTGGGTCGGCGTCTGCGCCGGCAAAAGCGCCGTGCCGCTCGCCCCCGCCAGGCACAGCGTCGCGCCCGCAAGGCTGTCCCACCGTCGGCTGCGGCAACTACCCGCATCCCGACCGGCGCCTCGCCCCGGATCTTCCGCGGCGACGATTCCGTCACGCGGCAGATACCCCTGCAGACACCCACGGAGAAGCCCAGAATTTTCCGACCGCCGCAAGACTCGCCTTAGCTCAAGTCCGCCGCCGACGCCGTCAAGCCGTCACGGCAACTGCAGCGGCAGGGTGACGCCCGTGTGCGGCAGGCAGTGCGTACAGGTGCGGTTGACGGCCACGCGGCTGATCGCCGCGCCTACCAACTCTTTGAACAGAGCCATGTTCTTCTCGAATTGGGCGAACACGTCGACAGCCTTCACGCCCTCACCGGGCGTGATGCCCGCGTCCAGGTCGGTCACTAAAGCGATTGCTGCATAACATATTTCGAGTTCCCGCGCGAGCACTGCCTCCGGATACCCGGTCATGTTGATCAGGCTGAACCCAGCCGAGGCGAACCACTGGCTTTCGGCCCGGGTGGAAAACCGCGGCCCTTGGATGACCACCATGGTGCCCCCGTCGACCACGCCGGGCAGACCGCCGGCCGCGGACCGCAAGGTCGGACAATACGGATCGGCGAAGTCGACGTGGATTGCTCCGGAGTCGAAATAGGTGTCGGCGCGGCCGTTGGTGCGGTCGACCAGCTGGTCGGGCACCGCGACGACCCCCGGGCCCAGTTCAGGTTTCAGGCTACCGACCGCGCACGGTGCGAAAACTCGCCGAACGCCGAGCTTTCGCAGCGCCCACATGTTGGCCCGATACGGGACGGTGTGCGCCGAGTATTCGTGTTTGGCGCCATGGCGGGGCAGGAAGGCGACTTCATGCTCACCGATGGTGCCTACCGTGATCGGCGCGCTGGGCTGACCGAACGGGGTGTCAATGCTGATTTCGCGGGCTTTGCGGCCGGAAGGGGCCTCAAAGAAGCTGTAAAAACCGCTGCCGCCGATCACTCCGAGCATGCGCCCATTGTCGTGCATGGCCCCCGGTTGATCGCGTGTGCATGGCAAGCGGAGGATGCCTTGGTGGCCAATTTCGCGCAGTGGATGTCAGGTGCGCGACCGCGGACGCTGCCCAACGCGGTGGCGCCGGTGGTGGCCGGCACCGGCGCCGCTGCATGGCTGCACTCCGCGGTGTGGTGGAAGGCGCTGCTGGCGCTGGCCGTCTCGGTGGCACTGATCATCGGCGTCAACTACGCCAACGACTACTCGGACGGCATCCGCGGCACCGACGACGAGCGGGCCGGCCCACTACGACTGGTCGGTTCGCGACTGGCAACCCCGCGATCAGTGCTGACCGCGGCGGTGGCGAGCCTGACCGTGGGTGCGGCGGCAGGGCTGGCACTCGCGTTGCTCAGTGCGCCGTGGCTGATCGCGGTCGGCGTCGCATGCATTGCCGGCGCCTGGCTGTACACCGGCGGGTCCAAACCCTATGGCTATGCGGGTTTTGGCGAGGTCGCCGTGTTCGTGTTCTTCGGCCTGGTCGCCGTTCTCGGCACCCAGTACACCCAGGCGCTGCGGGTGGACTGGGTGGGGTTGGTGCTGGCGGTTTCGATCGGCGCGCTGTCGTCGGCGGTGCTGGTGGCGAACAACCTGCGGGATATCCCCACCGACACGCAGTCACACAAGTTGACCCTCGCGGTACGCCTGGGCGACCGCCGGACCAGGGTGTTCTACCAGGCGTTGCTGGCGACCGCTGGGGTGCTGACGCTGGTGTTGATGTTGGCGACGCCGTGGTGCGCGGTGGGCTTGCTGGCCACACCGCTGGCCCTGCGTGCGGCGGCACCGGTGCGATCCGGCCGCGTCGGTCCGGAGCTCATCCCGGTGCTGCGTGACACCGGGCTCGCCATGGTGGTGTGGGCGATCGCGATAGCGGTAGCTTTGGCATTGGCCCACTAGATGAACATGCCTAAAGTCAGATAACACCACCAATCGAGGACGGGCATGAAGCAGATCGCCACGACGAGCGGGCCCAAATGCATCGGATTGCTCAGTGTCGGCGCATACCGCCCACAGCGGGTGGTGACAAACGAGGAGATATGTCAGGACATCGAGTCGTCTGACGAGTGGATCTTCTCCCGAACAGGGATCAAAACTCGCCGGTTCGCCGCTGCCGAAGAATCCGCCGGTTCCATGGCGATCGAGGCCGGCCGGCAGGCGATCTCAAAAGCCTCGCTGACGGCGAGCGACATCGATGGCGTGATCGTCGCCACCAACACCCATTTTTTGCAGACCCCGGCCTGTGCCCCGACGGTCGCGGCGGCTTTGGGCGCAAAGGGTGTTCCGGGGTTTGATGTCGCAGCGGGGTGCGCCGGATTCGGGTACGCGCTCGGCGTCGCCGCCGACATGGTGCGCGGCGGCAGTGCCAACAAGATGCTGGTAATCGGTTCGGAGAAACTGTCCCCCACGGTCGACATGCAGGACCGCAGCAACTGCTTCATCTTCGCCGACGGAGCCGCCGGAGTCGTGTTGGGCGAGACGCCCATTCAGGGCATTGGACCGACCGTCTGGGGCAGCGACGGCGAACAGGCCAATGCCATACGTCAGGACATCGACTGGATCTCCTACACCGAACACCCAACCGGCCCGCGCCCGTTTCTGCGGCTTGAAGGCAGCGCGGTATTCCGTTGGGCGGCATTCGAAATGGGCAAGGTCGGTCGGCAGGCGATGGACGCAGCAGGAATCAGACCCGACGAAATAGACGTGTTCGTGCCGCACCAGGCCAATAGCCGAATCAACGAAGTACTGGCCAAGGGCCTGGAGTTGCGGCCAGATGCTGTTGTCGCCAACGATATTGAGCACACCGGAAACACGTCGGCGGCTTCCATTCCGCTGGCGATGGCCGAACTGCTGACGACCGGGGCGGCTAAACCCGGCGACCTTGCCCTGCTGATCGGATACGGCGCAGGCCTGAGCTATGCCGCACAGGTCGTGCGCATGCCGAACGGGTGAGTGCGCGTTACTCGTCGTCGGGCGCCGGGTCACGCACCGTTTCACCACGCAGCCGGGCCTGCAGCTTTTCGCGTTCCTGGCGTCGGCGCTCGCCGGATATCGCAAGCGCGGCCGTCGCACGGCGGCGTAACGGGGTGAACAGCCAAATACCCAGCGGCATCCCGATGATGAAAGCGAACAACACGGCAACGATGACGGGGAATTCGACGATCCCGATTACGCGCGCCACCCCGTAGATCGCGGCGCTGAGTAGCGCAACGAGCAGGAGCCGCGCCGAGGCGTAGAACAAGACGTCGACGACGACCCGATCCCCGCGGCCGTCGATCTGGTCCCCCGCGGGACCCGCAGTCCTGTTGTCGCTAGTTCCTTCTGGCACAGCTAGAGCCTACGGCGCGGGTATATTCGCTCGAAGGAGGTGTTGAGTGCTCTACCTGCTGCTCGTCCTGGTCTTGGGGACGCTGCTCTACGCTGGCCTGCGTGTGGCGCGATCGCAAATCATGCGGACGAAGACTCGCGTCATCGGGCCCGACGACGATCCCGATTTCTTGCGGCGGTTAGGACACGGGAAACCCGACGGCAGCTGAACAGACAACAGATGGCGGCGACCCGCGGCGCCCGGCTAGGCCCGCTGGTCGCTGGGGAACCCATCGGCGACAACGGCCGCCAGCTCGGTAAGCGCTTCACGAGTCGGTCGCCGCAACCGGTCCAGGCTAATCTCGGCGCCCTCTTCCAAGTGTGGGTCGAAGGGCACCAGCCGCACTGCGCGGCAACGCCGGGAGAAGTGCTCGACCACCTTGTCCATGTCGACCTTGCCCGTCCGTGGCCGCACAGCGTTGATGACCGCGATCGAGTTGCGGACCAGCTCTTCGTGACCGTGCGCGTCGAGCCAATCCAGCGTTGCCGAAGCGCTGCGCGCGCCGTCGATCGATGCCGAGCTGACCACCAGCAGCACATCGGCCGTGTCCAGCACCGACGACATCGCGGAATGCAGAAGACCGGTGCCGCAGTCGGTCAGCACCAGTCCATAGAACCGCTCCAGCAGATACAGGGTGTTGACATAGTCGTCCGCGCTGAACGGATCCGACACCGCCGGATCGCTCTCGGACGCCAGCACCTCCATTCCGCTCGGGCCCCGCGAGGTGTAGCGCCGGATGTCGCTGTAGCGATCGATCGATTTGGCGTCGTGCAGGAGCTGACGCACGCTGGAAGCCGTCTCCAACGGCACCTTCTGACTGAGAGTGCCGCGGTCGGGGCTGGCATCGACGGCCACCACCCGATCGCCCCGGAGGGCGGCGAAGGTGGATCCCAGGGTCGCGGTGATGGTGGTTTTGCCGACGCCGCCCTTCAGCGACAGCATCGCCACCCGGTAGCAGCCGCGTAGCGGCTGGTTCACCTGTGCCACCAGGTTGTTGTAGCGAGCGGCCCGGGGGCTCTCCCCCAGATTGATCAGCTGACCGGACAGCGTGTACAGCCACCGCCGCCAGCCCTGAGATGGCGGCGGTTTGATCGGCCGAAGGAGCACGCCCGTGGAAAGCTCCGGATAGGGCGTGTGCGGCACACGCTCGTGGTGATACTGCTGGGTCTGCGCCGGCGCCTCGGCCGGGCCACTGTAGTACGCCCCGAAAGCAGTCGGGTCGATCCGTGCGATGCCGGTGATCGGTGTGGGATCCCACGGCGGCATCCCGTCGGGCGCCGGGGGTGGGGGCGCCACCTGCGGCCTGTCCGGTCCGGGCACCCGCCGCCCGCGGAATCCGGCGAACGCCTGAGTGCCGGTGTCTTCGCCGGATTCCGTCGGCGGTTGGCTGGGAGGCTGGCTGGGCGGCGGCCCCTGAGACGGCAACTGAGTAGTCGGATGAGCGGGCGTCCCCCAGCCCGTCGTCGGATCGTCGGCCACGTGCACTTCCCCCTTGTTTGCCTTACTCCGTTCGGTTAGTTAGCTGTCAGCCCACGCCCGCGTAGGAATGCAGGCCCACAGTCACCAGGTTAACGAAGAACAGATTGAAGACCATGGCGACGAATCCCACGACGTTGATCCACGCCGCCTTCCTGTCCCGCCATCCTGCGGTTGACCTGGCATGCAGATACGCCGCATAGACCACCCATGCGATAAATGACACCGTCTCCTTGGGATCCCAGCCCCAGTACCTGCCCCACGCCTCCTCCGCCCAGATCGCACCGAAAATTACCCCGAAACCGAACACCGGAAACGCAAAGATCGTGGTTCGGTAGGCGATCCGGTCCAGAGTCTGCGCGTCGGGGAAGCGCTGGACCACTCGAGCCAGGGTGCCTTCGTTTTCGGGGTCACCCAGCCGCGATGTGCGCAGCAGGAACAGGGTGCTGGCAATACCGGCAACCAGGAAAACCCCGGAACCGAGGCTGACTACCGAGACGTGAATGGGCAGCCAGTAGGACTGCAGCGCGGGCATCACCGGCGCTGCGTTGGTGTAGAGCCAGCGTCCGGAGACCGTGAGCAGAATCAGCACTGGCATAAGCAGGAAAACCCACAGCGCGCGGTACTGCGGGCGGCGCAAGACGATCGCGCCGGCGACAAGTCCGCTCAAGCAGGTCAGGTTGATGAACTCATACATGTTGCCCCACGGCACCCGCATGGTCGCAAGGCCGCGCAGCACGATGCACGCCAGCAGTAACCCGATACCGAGGTAGACCACGGCGAGGCCGGCCCGCCCGACACGTTCGTCGAACGGCCGCGGACCTACGTCGCCCACGACGCCGGGGGCTTCGCTGTCGGCGGCAACCGAACCGGCCAACACCCGCTCCCGGCGGTCTACGCGGCGGCTACCCACGTAGGCCAGCTCGAAGGCCAGCAACAGCAGCGCCACGACCAGGGCCACCACCGCCGAGGTGAACGCCCAGTCGGAGTACCGCGCGAGGCCGATGTTGACGTGCAGCGTATTCATTTGACGTCCACCTGAGAACTCCTTCTGGACGCGGGAGGGTCCGCCGGGTCCTGCGCGCGCGACGTGCCGAGTCCGTCCAGCAACCGCTCGGTCAGCGTTTCGAACTCGTCGCCCCAACCGGAATTGTCGGTCCGCGCCAAGCCGCCCAGCTCGACGTTTACCGTACCTGGCGTAGCTTGCGCGAGGTCACCAGGCGAAAGGCGCACCCACACCCGACGGCGGCGCACCAGCAGCGAAACCAGCAATCCGCCCATCATGGTGATGGCGAACACCAGCACCCAGGTCTGGCCGGGGTCGTGGGAGACCTGCAGGTTGACAAACGGAACGGCCCCGTCGAAGCGGACGACGGTGCCGGCTGCCAGGCCCTGGTCGAGCCGGACCTGCTGGCCGGCGCGCAGGTTGACCCGCTTCTCCTTGGTCAGCCGGCCCTGGTCAATCAGCCGGGGGTCAAGGGTGAACAGGGATTGCGGCCGCCCGCTGTCCAGGCCGGTGTCGCCGCGGTAGATATCGACGGCGACCGCGGGGGCGTCCAGGGCCGGGAAACGCGATGACAACAGGGCGCCGTCCAGTTGCTCGGTCGGTGCCAGCAGGCCCTGAATCGCGATCTCATGGTCTCGGCGCTCCACGGGGTTGGGATAGCTGCCTGCGGGCGGGTCGATGCGCGCAACACCCGACGAGAGCAGGGTCTGCGGGTTGTCCGGTCGCCATTGCACAGTCGACGTGCGCGTCTGCCCGTCCGGAAAGGTCACGGTGAAGGTGGGCGCGTAGCCGTGGCCCTGCAGATAGATCCGGTCGCCGCCAATCCGCAGCGGGTGATTGACCTCCAGCCGGTAGGGCCGCCAGCTGTTCGCGGTCGGGTCGTCGCCGGCACGGTAGTCCTGGTAGTCGATGTCCGAGGTGAACGAGGTGGCCTGGCCCGACGGGAGGTAATGCGCCTGAAAGTCGTTGACCCGGATGCAAATCGGGTGCAACGAGGTGCCGTCGACGGTGTTGCCGGCGCGGAACGAATCGAACGCGGCCGGCGACGCCGAGCAAAAGCCGGGCCCGCCGTCCGCGATGACGATCACGTTGCCCTCGTAGCCGAACAGCTTGCCGACGGCAACCGCGACCAGCAGGCCCAGCAGCGAGAAGTGAAAGACCAGGTTGCCGAATTCGCGCAGGTAGCCCTTTTCGGCGGAGAGTTCCACCGTCCCGGAACTGTCCCGGATGGTCGTGCGCCAGCCGCGCAGCCGTTCGGCGATCGCGGCCGCCAGGGCGTTCAGCTCCCCGGGGTCCGCGATTAGCTCGGAGCTGGTGTGCTTGGGCAGCCGGGCCAAATTGCGTGGGGCCGCCACCGGCTCGGCGCGCAGGCTGCGGGCGTGCTCGACCATCCGCGGGGTGAGGCAGCCAACCAGGGACACGAACAGCAGGGCGTAGATGGCGGTGAACCAGAAGCTGGAGAACACGTTGAAGGCCTGCAGCCGATCCAGCCACGGGCCGATCACCCTATGCGAGGCCAGGTACTCGGCAACCTTGCCGGCGTTGAGGCTGCGCTGCGGCAGCAGTGCGCCGGGGATCGCCCCAAGCGCGAGCAAGAACAACAGCACCAGTGCGGTGCCCATCGACGTCAGCGCGCGCCAGGTGTTGCGCACCCTGGCCCCCACCGGCGCGAGCAGACGCAAAAGCCCCCCAAAACCGTCCGTTTTGGGGGCCTTTGCTGGAGGCACCTCCCGCTTGCGGGGGACTGCTCGCGGCATCAAATCGGCAACCTGACGTCGCTGACGAAGGCGTCCCGCAGCCACGAGACGAAGTCATTCCATACCCCGCTGACCAGTGCCGCACCGACCACGATCAGCAGTGCGCCGCCGAAGATCTGGATGACCCTGCTATGCCGGCGCAGCCAGCCGAAGCCCGTAACCGCCCGGACCGAACCAAAGGCCAGCAGCACGAACGGGATGCCCAGCCCCAGGCAGTAGGCGATCACCAGGGCAATTCCGCGCGCCACGTTGGCGCCCTGGGTGGCAGAGGCGACGGTGATCACCCCGGTCAGCGTGGGCCCGAGGCACGGGGTCCAGCCCAGCGCGAACACCGCACCCAGGACCGGCGCCCCCGCAACGGTCGTCAGCTGCCGCGGGCTGAACCGGGCCGGACGCTGCAGGGCCGGGACAAGGCCCACGAACACCAGACCCATCACGATGGTGAGCACTCCCCCGACCCGCTGCAGCACCAGCTGGTTGGTGATCAGCGTGCTCGTCATGCCAAGGACCGCGACGGTACCGAGAACGAACACCGTGGTGAATCCGGCCACGAACAACGCCGCGGATCCCGCAACCCGCCACCGCATGGCGGCCGGGGCTCGGATCGCGCTCGAGTGCGGCGCGGCATCCGCTCCATCCAACCCCTCCGAGACGCCCACCACAGCAGCCAAATACGACAGATAACCCGGCACCAACGGCACCACGCACGGTGAGGCGAACGACACCAACCCAGCCAGTAAGCACACTCCCAGCGCCACCAGCAGGGGCCCGGCGGCTGCGATCTCGGTGAACCCGGTCATTGCCGTCCGGGCTGCGTTTGGCCCGCCCCAGGTTCTAGCGCCAGCCGCTGCACCACGGGTTGCAGGTCCTCGGCCAATAGTTCACGGAGGAACACCGCCGCCACCCGGTGTTGGCGGTCCAGGATCAGCGTGGACGGGATAACGGTGGTGGGGTATTTGCCGCCGAACGCGATCAGGGTGCGCATCGCCGGGTCGTAGATCGACGGGAAGGTCACGTGGCGATCGGTGACGAAGTCCTGGGCGGCCTGCAGGTTGTTGTCGCGAACGTCGATGCCCAGAAAGGCAACTCCCGAGGCCCGGGTGACGTCGTAGACCTGCTGCAGTTGGGTGACCTCGGCCCGGCATGGCCCGCACCACTGACCCCAGACGTTGATGACAACGACCTGACCGGCGAACGGGCCCGCGGCCTCGTCCAAGGACAGGGTGCGTGACGGATCCATCAGGTCGGGGCCGGAAAGCGGGCCGGGGCGGCCGCGGCTCGCGGGCGGGTCATAGAGGATATCTGTCTTGCCGCCGGGCGAGACGAATTCGAAGGTGCCGCCCTGCGCTACCGCATCGCGACCCGAACAGCCCGCGAGCAGACCAGGGAGAAGGCTCGCCAACGTTCCGGCGATCACCAGCCGCCACACCCTCACCGTCAAGCGCCCGCCGGTTCGCAGTACTCCACGTCAACCAGCCGGTCGCCGTCGTAAACCAGGGTTGTCAGCGATGCCAGCCCGCACTCCCGTTTGCGTGGGTCGTGCCAGAGTCGCTTACCGGTCAGGTGTAGGCGCAGCGTCCATACCGGTAGCTGGTGGCTGACGCAGACCACCTCATGGCCGGCCGCCCGGGCGCGTGCCTTGTCCACTGCGATCGACATCCGGGCCACGATGTCGACGTAGTGCTCGCCCCACGACGGCGTAAACATGTTCCGCAGGTGCCACCACACCCGCGGATCCCGCCATGCGCCGTCGCCGGGGCTGAGCCGCCGGCCCTCGAAGAAGTTGGCTGACTCGATCAGGTCGGGGTCGGTGTCCGCCGGCAGGTTGTGCTTTGCCGCGATGGGCGCCGCGGTCTCCTGGGCCCGCTGCAGTGGGGAGGCGATGACCGCGACGATGTCGCGACCGGCCAGCGCGTCGGCGACCGCCTCGGCTTGCGCCCGGCCTTTGTCGGAGAGGTGGAATCCGGGCAGCCGGCCGTAGAGGATGCCGCTGGGGTTGTAGACCTCGCCGTGCCGCATTACGTGCACTCGGGTTTGCTCGCCCATCAGGACTGCCGTTCCCGCGCTGCCGCCCGAGCGGCAGCAGGCAACGCGTCGGCGATCCGCTCGAACGCGCCGTCGTCGAGGGCGGCCGAGACGAACCACGCCTCGAACGCACTGCACGGCGGGTACACGCCGGCTTCCAGGAGGGCGTGGAAAAACGGCGGGAAGCGCCAGGTCTGGCTGGCGCGCGCGGATGCGAAGTCGGTCACCGGTGTTTCGCTGAAGAACACGCTGAGCATGTTACCGGCGCGCGGGATCTGGTGCGGCACAACGGCATCCGTTAGGGCCTCGGCTAGCAGCCCAGCCAGCCGGTCGGCATTGGCATCCAGCGTGGCGTAGATCGCCTGGTCAGCAGCGCGCAGTGTGGCCAACCCGGCGGCCACCGCCACCGGGTTACCGGACAACGTGCCGGCCTGATAGACGGGCCCCAGCGGCGCCAGCCGCTGCATCACCTCTGCGCGCCCGCCGAATGCGGCGGCCGGCAACCCGCCGCTCATCACCTTGCCAAACGTGAACAGGTCGGCGGCGACCGGATCGATTCCATACCAACCACTTCGGCTGACCCGGAAGCCCGTCATCACCTCGTCGATGATCAGCAACGCACCGTGTTCGGCAGTGATCGCACGCAACGCCGCGTTATACCCGGCCTCGGGCGGCACGACGCCCATGTTGCCGGGGCTGGCTTCGGTGATCACCGCGGCGATCTGGTCGCCAAACTGGGCGAACGTCTGGGCCACGGCTTCGATATCGTTGTAGGGCAACACGATTGTGTCGGCTGCCGCGGCTCCGGTGACTCCGGGCGAGGACGGCAGACCCAGCGTCGCCACCCCCGAACCCGCGTCGGCGAGCAACGCGTCCACGTGCCCGTGATAGCAGCCGGAGAACTTGACGATCTTGGCCCGCCCGGTGAACCCGCGGGCCAGTCGGACGGCGCTCATGGTGGCCTCGGTGCCCGAGTTCACCAGCCGGATCCGTTCCACCGGCGTTACTCGGCCGATGATCTCGGCGGCCAGCTGTGATTCCGACGGCGTCGGCGCCCCGAACGACAGGCCGGACGCCGCGGCCCTCGTCACGGCTTCGACGACGGTCGGGTGCGCATGTCCGAGGATCATCGGGCCCCACGAGCAGACCAGGTCGACGTAGCGGTTGCCGTCGGCGTCGGTGAGCCAGCAGCCGTGGGCCTCGGTGATGAACCGCGGCGTGCCACCCACCGCGGTAAACGCCCGAACCGGCGAGTTCACCCCGCCCGGAATCACCGCGCAGGCCTCCTCAAACAGCTTGGCCGACGCGCTTACCGCCGTCCCGGCGCGCGCGCTCGCCTGGTCAGTGCCACCCATGCCGACCAGTGTCCCAGCCGCCGCGGCCGCTTCAACTACAGGGTGTTGGCGCGCAACTAACCTTGTACAGCTGACCTTCTGACCAGCACAGCAGCCAGCGGCGTACGCAGAATTATTCAACCGTCCGCTACCGCTCCCGCGTGCTCCGCGCGCGACGACTTTGCCAGCCCGCCCCGACACCTGGTTGAACGGCTCGGGCGGTGCAGGGCAACGGCCGTGCCTACAGAAACGCTCGATTGCCGTATCGGTCCAGTGAGACGAGCTCTCCGACTGGACGACGCGTCGTGGGACCATATTTGCCGATCGGCCAGCCAAGCGGGATTACCGCACACGGAGTGACATTCCACGGCAGGCCCAGCGCCCGCCTCACCAGCAGCTTGCTCCACAGCGGCGCGGTGATCAGTGCCGCGGCCAATCCGGCGGCACGTGCCGCCAGCAAGAGGTTTTGCACCGCCGGAAAGATAGAACCGTAGGCGCTGCTTGTAGCTATCGACGGCCAGGGTGCAATGACGCCCTTGAGGCATGCCACAACGACGACGGGGATCTCTTCGAAGTGATCCGCCTGCCATTGCACTGCCTTGTATAGCCGGACCATCTTCTCGTCACCGCGCTGTTCAAAGGAGCGTGTGTAAATCGGGCTGACGAGTTTCATGGCTCTTCGATTCAAGCGGGCTAGTTTCGCGACTACTTCGCGGTCCTTGACGACGATGAACTCCCAATTCTGCGCGTTCGATCCTGTCGGCGCCTTCATAGCCAACTCGAGAAGGTGGAGCACAAGCGAGTCGTCAACCGGGTCACTCTTGATCCGACGGATGGCACGCTGAGTACGCATCGCCTCTTCGAGCGGCATGGCCAAGGGCTGTTGCTGTGTCATGACGGTGATTCCAACACGGCCGTGCGGGCTGCGCGGCACTGGGCGGAGTCGATGCTCGGCGATTTTCAGCCGGCCGAGTTTGTCGACACCGACACCGAACGGCTCTCGGCGCTGGTCGACGCCAAAGCCAACAGCACCGACCGCGATGCGCGCGCCTGGCCGGTTCGGGCTTAATTTCTAGCCCTCTTCGGGCCAGTCGCCGTGCGGGTCGATTCCGCCGTCGCAGTCGTCCCAGGTGTCATGGCGAGCAGGCGGTTTTATTCACTCAGACCGGGTGACGAACCTCACGACGGCCGCGTAACCGAACACTGACGAAGTAGCCTGCGACCACCACAAACCAGGACAACAGGCTGAGCCAGAGCTGACCGCGCGCCGAGTGGTCGAACGCCATCTGCACGAGCACGGCGGTGATGGCGACCAAAGTCAGGATCGACAGCACCGGAAAAAGCCACATCTTCACCCGCAGCTGGTCCGCGGGTGTCCGGCGGCGCAGAATGATCTGCGACAGCGCGATCAGCCAGTAGACGAACAGGATGATGGCGCCAGACGAGTTGAGCAGGAACAGGAACACCGTGTCGGGCGCCAGCCACGCCATGATCACGCAACCGAAACCGACCGCCGATGAGAACAAGATCGCGATGTAAGGGACCCCGCGGCTGCTGAGCCTGACCAGCCGCACCGGCGCTTGGCCGCGCCCGGCGAGCGCGAACAGCATGCGCGATGAGGTGTAGAGGCCCGAGTTCAGGCAGGACAGCACCGCGGTGAGCACCACCGCATTCATCAACTGGTCGGCGCCGGACAGACCCATGTGCTTGAGCGCGGCGACGTACGGCGACGCCCCGAGCTCCACCGAATTCCACGGCATGATCGCGACAAGCAGAAAAACCGAACCGACGAAGAAGATCCCGATACGCACGACCACCGTTCGCGTCGCTCGCTGGACGGCGAGCCCCGGGTCCCGGCTTTCGGCCGCGGCGACGGTGACGACTTCGGCACCAACCATCGAGAAGATCACCACCACGATGGCGGCGAAGACGGCGCCCACGCCCTTCGGGAAGAAGCCACCGTGCGAGTACAGATTGGACAGACCGTCGTGATGACCCGGAATGAGCCCGACAACGAAAGCGGTACCGACGGCCAGAAAGATCGCGATCGTCGCGACTTTGATTCCCGCGAACCAGAATTCGAATTCGCCGAACGAAGACACGGAGAACAAGTTGGTCGCCGTCATCAGCAGCATCAGGAACAGTGACATCAGCCACAGTGGTGCCGGAAACCAATAGTTGAGGACCTTGCCCCCGGCGACCGCTTCGAAGCCGACCACAATCACCCAGAAATACCAATACAACCAGCCGACCGAAAAGCCCGCCCAACCACCGAGGGCTTTGCCTGCGTAATCGGCGAACGATCCGGTCGACGGGTTCGCGGCGGCCATCTCGCCGAGCATCCGCATCACCAGAATGATCAGTAGACCGCAGATCGAATACGCCAGGAACGCGGCGGGTCCAGTGTCTCGTATCACCACACCTGACCCGACGAACAGTCCGGCGCCGATGACGCCCCCCATTGCGATCATGCTAAGCTGTCGCTGCGAAAGTCCTTGTCGTAGTTGCAGATTGGTCTCCGGATCCGACACTGGGGGCCGGCTTTGGTTTTCGCCCCCGGCCCCGGAGCTCCCCTGGCCTTGCGTGCGCGGCATGACCGGACGCTAGCAGTTATGGGCCACCGGCGGCTCAGCATCAAGCCTGCGGTGGTGGCGCAAAGCCTGCGCGCGGGGCCCAGATCTGAGCGTGAAAGTCACGCCGTCAGCGCAGGATCGACGCTCCGGGCGCTTGAAATCCCGCGGTTGCGGGCAACGTGGTCGCCATGACTAGTGCGCCGCGGCGACGGCGAAGGGCGTCGCCGGCGCGGGTTGTGGCTGACGGGTGGGATGGCTCCACAGCCCCCTGCGCTCCAGCAACGGCAGGACGCCCTCGCCAAACCAGTAGGCCTCTTCCAGGTGCGGATATCCCGACAGGATGAAATGGGTGATACCCAGCTGCGCGTACTCGACCAGCCGTTCGGCAACCTCGACATGGGAGCCGACCAAGGCGGTGCCGGCGCCGCCGCGCACCAGCCCCACCCCAGCCCACAGGTTCGGTGCGACCAGCAGGCTGCCGCTACTGCCACCGTGCAGGTTCAGCATGCGCCGCTGGCCCTCCGATTCGCTGCGACCCAGGCTGGCTTGCACCCGCTCGACATCCGCTGGATCCACAGCCGCCAACAGCCTGTCGGCTTCGGCCCACGCCTCCTCGGAGGTGTTCCGGCTGATCACATGGATCCGCAGGCCGTACTGCAGAATCCGGCCGTTACTGCCGGCCAGTCCCCGAATCCAGTCCAGCTTCTCGCCGACCGCCGCCAGCGGCTCGCCCCAAGTGAGGTAAACGTCGGAGTACCTGGCCGCGACCGGGCCGGCAGCCGCCGACGATCCGCCGAAGAACACCGGGGGCAGCGGGTCGGGCCGGTTGTTCAGCGCCGCGCCCTCGATGCGGATGTGGTCGCCGGCGAATGACACCGGTTCATCCGACGTCCACAATTCCCGCACCACGTGCAAAAACTCGGCAGTGCGCGCGTAGCGGGCCTCTTTGTCCAGGAAATCGCCGTAGGCCCGCTGTTCATGCGGTTCACCACCGGTGACGACGTTGAGCAGCAGTCGACCGTGCGAGTGCCGCTGATAGGTCGCCGCCATCTGCGCGGCCAGCGTTGGGCTCAGTAAACCGGGCCGGAAAGCGACCAGGAATTTCAGTGTCTCGGTGTCCTCGACCAGCATCGCCGTCGTCAGCCACGCGTCCTCGCACCACAAACCGGTGGGAGTGAGCACTCCCTCGAAGCCGTTGGTTTCGGCCGCCGCGCAAACCTGGCGCAGGTAGCGCAAAGTCGCGGGCCGGTCACCGTGCATCGACATGCCGTGTCCGCCCGCGACGAGATTCCGGGAATCCCCGTAGGTCGGCAAGAACCAATGAAAGGCCAAGCCCATGCGTTAACTCCTTTTAGCCCAAAACGCACATAATGCCCGAGGGCCAGCAAACGCACGAGGTTTGAAACCATACAGATTCAGAACCCCGAAAGCAGCGGGTCGTATTACGCCGTCGTCACAACTACCTTGCGATACGGCGTGGCAGGGCCGTCAAACCCGCTCCGGCCCGGCATCATTGATGATCATGTCTGACCTGACCCGACGTTCCGTGCTGCGGATGGGCTTCGGCGCCAGCGTTGGGGCCGCCGGCCTGTGGGCATTGGGTGGCCTGCTGGATCCGATCCAGCCGCAAGCGGCACCCGCTTTGCAGGCTCCCGCCCCGTTCGAGCCCTCGACGGCCGGCAAGGCGCTGCCGACCAGGCTCACTGGCTCGTTCGTCTCGGCTGCCCGCGGCGGGATCAAGACGAACTGGGTGATCGCCATGCCACCAGGACAGACCGAAATGCCACGTCCGGTGATCGCGCTGCACGGCATGGATGGCGATGCGAACCAGATGCTGGAAGCCGGTGTCGAGGACGGGCTTGCCCAACTGGCCAGAAGAGGCAAAGCGGGATTCGCGGTGGTGGGCGTCGACGGCGGAAACACCTACTGGCATAAGCGCACATCGGGCGAGGACTCCGGCGCGATGGTGCTCAACGAGCTGCTGCCGATGCTGTCGTCGATGGGCATGGACACCTCTCGGGTCGGCCTCATGGGATGGTCGATGGGCGGCTATGGGGCGCTGCGCCTGGGAGCCAAGCTGGGCCCGGCCCGCACCGCAGGTATCTGCGCGATCAGCCCGGCCCTGTACACGTCATTCGCCGACAGCGCGCCCGGGGCGTTCGACAGCGACGACGACTACGTGCAAAACAGTGTGCTGAACCTTCCGGCGCTGTCACAGATCCCGCTGCGGGTGGACTGCGGCACCTTTGACCGCTTCTATCCCGCCACCCGCCAGTTCGTCAGCCAGCTGACGACGCCGCCGGCTACCAGTTTCACCCTCGGCGGCCACGACATGATTTGGTGGCGGGCGCAGCTGCCCGGCGAGCTGACGTGGATGGCGTCCTAGCCAAATCAGATGACAATCCAGCGGGAAGACGCTTACCGCCCTCCACGTCGAGTGGAGCGGCGGGTTCGGCCGACCAAATTCCGCCCGGACATCGAGGGCTTGCGCGCCGTCGCGGTGATCGCGGTTGTGCTCTACCACGCAGGAATACCTGGTATCGCCGGCGGGTTCATCGGCGTCGATGTCTTCTTCGTCATCTCCGGTTTCCTCATCACCGGGCTGCTCTGGCGCGAGGTCGCCACGACGAACACCGTTCGGCTCGGCCGTTTTTACGGTGCACGGGCCCGCCGCCTGCTGCCCGCCGCGGCCACCGTCGCCATCGCCACGGCGATCGGCGCGGCCATCGTGCTGCCGCCCTTGCAGGCACGAAAAGTCTTCGTCGACGGCATCGCCAGCATCCTCTACGTCGGCAATTACCGCTTCGCTACGCAGGGCACCGACTACCTGGCCTCCGACGCCCCACCATCGCCGTTCCAGCACTACTGGTCGCTGGGCGTCGAGGAGCAGTTCTATCTGGTGTGGCCGGTGCTGATCATCGGCACGGCATAGCTGCTCCGCCGCTCCCGCAACCACGCGGCGTTACGGGCGAAACCGTTTGTGGTGGTTCTGGCGTTGGTCGGGGCGGCGTCGCTGGCGATGGCCGTGTTGTGGACCCACACGTCACCGCCCTGGGCGTTTTTCTCACTGCCCACCCGAGCCTGGGAGTTGGCAGCCGGCGGCCTGGTTGCCCTTTCGATCCGGCAGTGGCGCCGGTTACCGCTGCGATCCGCTGCAATCGTCGGATGGGGCGGGCTGGCGCTGATCGTGTTGACCTGCGCCCAGCTCGACCTGGGCACCCCATACCCCGGAACGGCAGCGCTGCTGCCGGTGCTGGGCACCGTGCTGGTGATCGGCGGCGGTCGTGTCACCGGCACGTTGGGCGTCGGCCGTGTGTTGTGCCTGCCGGCGATGGGCGCGATCGGCAGGGTCTCGTATTCGTGGTACCTGTGGCACTGGCCGGTGCTGCTATTGCTGCCGCCGCTGCTGGGCGAACCATCGGGCCTGCCGAGCAGGCTGGCCGCGACCGCGGTTTCGGCTGGGCTGGCCCTGATCACCATGCATTTGGTCGAAAACCCCGGCCGGTTCACCGTCGCCCTGCGCCGATCGGCGAGGGCCAGCCTGGCCCTGGCCGGCGCCGCCAGCGCGGTCGCTGCGTGCGCGTGCCTGCTGCTGCTCACAGTGACGCCGGCGCCGGTGGGTCACGGTAGCCCCGCCCCGGCAGCGAGCATCGTCGCGCTACCTTCGTCGGTCTTCCCTACCGGCAAGCCGCACGAAGTCGAGCCGCCGGCCATCGATCCACGCGATACCGCTGTCGAAAGCGTGTTCGCGCAGATGCGTGATGCGATTGCCGCCGCCGCCGACGTGCGAGCTGTCCCATCCAATCTGAACCCGTCGCTTGAGCGCGCACCAGACGACAAGGCGGCCGTCTTCGTCAACGGCTGCGTGCGTTCCTGGCGCGACGTCGGCCAAAGCGATTGCGCCACAGGCGATACCGCGTCGGCTTCTACCGTGGCCCTGATCGGCGACTCGCACGTCGCCATGTGGAACCCGGCGTTCCAGCAGTTCGCCGAGCAACGGCACTGGCGGCTGGAGACGCTGGCCAAGGTGACCTGCCCGCTGCAGGATCTGCCCATCGACAGCCCGTATCTGGGCCGCGAGTACACCGAGTGCGAACAGTGGCGCAGCCAGATCATGGCCCGGATGATGGCCGAACACCCACGCCTGGTGGTGCTGAGCATGAGCCGGCGCTACGGCGCAGATTTCGGTTTCACCTCCTACGACCCGGTGTGGATCGAAACCTTGAACCGCACCGTGGCGCAACTGCGCAGCGTCGGCAGCACCGTCCTGGTCTTAGGGCCGGTCGCGGACCCGCACTCATCCGTGCCCACCTGCCTGGCCGGGCACCTGGACGACGCCACGGCCTGCGCGCCGGCACGGTCGGCCGCGGTCAACCCCGCCGGTATTGCCGCCGAGCAAGCGGCAACCACCACCGGCGGCGGCCACTACGCGGACCTGACCGACCTGTTCTGTACCGCCGCCCGCTGCCCAATGATCGTCGGCAACACCCTGGTGTTCCGGGACGACAACCACGTCACCACCGAGTACGCACAACTGCTGGCACCCGTTATCGGCGCACTGGCCGATCGCGCACTGAAGGGCGGCTGAGCCACGGATGAACTTCTTTCCGCCGATGAACGTCTCAACAATGAAAGGATTTTGGAGGATTTGACATGACGCCGCTGCTGCTGATCTGCTTGGCCGCTACCGCGCCGGTCGCTGGACTTGGCCTGTTGCATCTGCAATCGCGCCTTGAGCAATGGGATTACGAACGGCACGCGGAGGACTGACACGCCGCTGTACTAGCTCCAAATGCTCTGCGCTACATACACTTTAGTAGTAAACCCGACTCATCCAGACAACTGCGCGCGAATGAGCGGAGCGATCTTGTCCGCCATATACGCGTGCCCCGCGTCATTGGGGTGCACGCCATCCGGGCCGATCAGGTCGGGCCTGTCGACGAACCAGCGGTCACCGAGCGGATCGACGAACGCCGCTCCCGCGCCCCGGGCAACAACGTTGAGGATGTCACGAATCTGCAGCACCGATTCAGGCACATCGGCGGTCGGCCACGGTGGTCCGATCACCAGAAACCTCGCGGCTGGCGCGATGCGGCGCGCCTCATCGAAGGCGGCGCGGGCCCGATCGGTCAGTAGCCCGAGATCGACGCCCTGGTCGTTGCGGGAGCCGAAGAACACCACCAGCGCATCGTCGGGCTTGACCGCCCTGGCAGTCAGGTCCTCGAAGACGCTGCCATGATCGCCGGGTACGCCGTAGCCGGCTCCGCCCTCGGCCGCCACATCGGCCGCGACCGGCACGCCATGTTGAGCGAGCACTCGCCAGGCACGGGCGGTCCATGATTTCGGACCCCGGCCGCCAAGGTCTGTGCCGTTGGTATACGAGTCGCCGACCACCGCGGCGTGCGTCAGCTGCGAATCCACGATGCGGATGTCGTAGACCCGCACCCGCTCCGGGTGTGTCAGCACGCCGATCAGGAGAGCAAGACCGACGACGAATGTGGTCAGACGCCTCACCACTACCTCCACAGTCAACGGCATCGTCGTGTGCCGCAGCCAACCGGACAACCGTCACACCGCGCGGATCGAAACCGCTTCCCGCGCAACATCGATCTGATGAAGCTTGGTACTCACCGACTCGTCGGGCTCGATTTCGACTTCCGCGGGTCTGCCGTCAACCATCCTGCGCATCCAGCGGCGCGCGGGCTCCTCGACGAAGTGAAAAAGCAGGATCGAGGCAACCACCGCAATCACGAGCAGGCCGATGACGTTCCACTTCCACGGATTTTCCTGCGGTGTGAGCTCGAATTGCAGCACGGCCCATCCCCAGACGGTGTGGACCAGCTCGTGCACCATGTATAGGCAGAAGGAGATCTCCCCGCCGTAAACCATCAACCGCGTCGACAGCAGTCGCGGCAGGCTGCCCACACCGATCGTCAGCGTCATCACCAGCGGCACGAACAGCATGTCCACCAACCCGCTGCCGTCGTACAGCCCAGCGATGGGGTGCGCGTCCAACAGGTAGAGGGTGCCCACGATCGCGACGGTCAGGAGCACCGAACCATACCCAGCGACGCGGCGAGCGCGATCGCTGAGCCGCAACCTACGCACGGCAGCACAGGCCAGCGCGCCTGCGACGAACTGCGTTCCGATTCGCGGCAGCCAGCTCCACGGCGTGTAGAACTGGCCGCTGGCCAACAACAGCATCACTGGCGGCAGCGAGGCCGCGAACGCCAACAACGTCAGGCTCCGCGCCCTCGTCACGTGCTGCATCCGGAAAATCACCAGCACGACCACACCGAACAGTAAGTAGGCCAGCCATTCGGCGCTGATCGACCAGGCCGGCCCGTCCCAACTGGACCCGTCGAAGAATGGCTGAAACCATAGCTGCACCAACAGAACTTGACGTAGATAGCTGACCGCGGTGAGGTCTTGCACTTCCGGCAACGGCACATGACCGACGTGCAAGCTGAGGATCACCAACAACGCCGCCAGGTGCAAAGTGACCAGGTACACCGGCCACACCCTGGCCAGCCGCAGCCACAGGAAGTGCAGCGTGGCCCGCGTCGACCACGACTGGCCCATCCGGTCGAGGTAGTTCCAGGTCAGCACGAACCCGCTGAGGATGAAAAACAAGTCGACACCCTGTGCGCCGCAGTTGAGCACCGGCGCAAGCGCGTCCTTGAAATCGGGCGATGCATCGCCGAGCATCGGCCGGAAGTGAAACAGCACCACCCAGACCGCGGCGACTATACGGAGGCCCGTCAGGGCCTTGATCTCTCCTTTTAGGTCTCCGAAGCGCACGACGCTCTTTCCGTCTGAACTCTGCTCTTGCAAGGCCACATCGCGATCCCCCGACTGGCAACCGGCAGCCACTGGAGCCTAACAGCGCAATCGCCACGACCAGATGAGGGGCAGTGGCGGACCGGCGAGGACGCAGCTTGGCCTACACAGGCAACCCGAAAGCCTTACCGAAGAGTTAGACGCGGCTTTCAGTCTCCTTACATTTTGCGGGGACCGTTACAGGTAGGTCG
Organism: uncultured Actinomycetota bacterium; assembly: GCA_963715905.1. Taxonomy (GTDB): domain Bacteria; phylum Actinomycetota; class Actinomycetes; order Mycobacteriales; family Mycobacteriaceae; genus Mycobacterium. Next base: position 260,899 of record CAVQSX010000002.1, on the reverse strand, counting down.
AGTCGACGCCGAGTCGGCCTCCACGATCGTCAGGGTGAATGGGGCTGCCAATGAGTGACGTCGCAACTCGACACGGAAACAGCACCTTCGACTGCGGTGGCGCCCAGATTCGCGCGCACTGCCGGCACCTGGCGACAGTGGTGACCATCCGGGGCGAAATCGACGCCGTCAACGTCGATTGGGTCAGTAAGTACATTCGGCGTTTCATCGTCGGGTCGAACCCCGTGGTGATCGACTTGAGCGACATGCGTCAGTTTGCTGTGGCCGGTATCTCGCTGTTATATGCCATCGACGAGGATTGCCGGTCCGCCGGAGTCGAGTGGACATTGATCGCGAGCCCGGCGGTCACCGAGGTGCTGGATGCCGGCTGCGACCAGGACGAGAACGGCGCCATGTTTCCGGTTGCCCGCTCGGTACACGAGGCGCTGCACAACCTGGCCGACGCCATCGTCAACCGCCGTCAGCTGGTGTTGCCGCTCATCAAGAAGTCGGCTTAGAGCGCCTTAGAACGCCTTAGCCTCGCCGCCCCAACCACCGCCAGCACGGCTGCGGTGGTCGCCAGCACCAGAGTCAGCAGCAACAGCTGAGGGTCGTAAACCAGCGACGTGGTGGCCGGTTGCCCGTCCGCGATGGGCGCGACGGCCACCGTGTAACGCGCGTGCGACCAGCTCACCGCGGCGCCCACCAGCGCGGCGCCAGCCAGGAGGAATTCGACCACGGCCCGGAAGCGGGTGGCCACTACAGGGGGCTCGCGTCGTCGTCGCCATCGACGCTGACCGCGGGGGGCTCCACCCGCTCCTGAACCAGCGGGGTCAGCGCCGCCCGAAGGTGACGATGGCGTCGCGCCCAGGCTTGTGCGGTGCGTCCCTCGGTGAGTTTGAGTCCGATGCCGGTCCGGCGGCGCGGCACCCCGAACAATTCGCCGAGTGCCCGCGCCGACTGCCATGGCTCCAGTTCTTTGTCGGAAACGACGGAATGTTCGGCTTCGGGATAGATCTTGACGATTTCGCGTACCAGGATCGTTTCGGTGCCCTCGCGCAGGGCATCTTGGGTCAGCTCGACCGAGACGTGGATCCGCGCCGCCTTCACCTGCAGCGCGATGAACGCCGACACCATCACCAGAAAGATCGCGGGAGTCACCAGCTGTATTCCGGCACCGCTCCACACCTCGATTAGAATCAATGACAACGCCGCGGCCGGACCTGCCAGCACCCAGAGCCAGCTGGCGCCGGGTTCGTAGAACAACGGCTTTGCGTCCTTCGCTGCTGCCATCTCCAGCCTCATCTGGTGGTTGTTGCCCGCCGACGGGCCTGTCATGAAAGCCAACCCGCCGCCTCCGCGGCCCAGTAGGTAAGCACGATATCCGCTCCGGCGCGTCGGATGCTGGTCAGCGATTCCAGCGCCGCGGCGCGACCGTCGATCCAGTCGTTCGCGGCCGCGGCACTGATCATCGCGTACTCGCCCGAGACTTGGTAAGCGGCGACCGGCACCAGCGAGACGTCCGCCGCGGCGGCCACCACGTCGAGATAACCCATTGCGGGCTTGATCATGACGATGTCGGCGCCCTCGTCGAGATCCAGTGCGATCTCACGGAGCGCCTCGCGGATGTTGCCCGGATCCTGCTGATAAGTGCGCCGGTCCCCGGAAAGGCTGGAGCTCACCGCTTCCCGAAACGGCCCATAGAAGGCCGAGGCGAACTTAGCCGCGTAGGCCAGGATCACCACGTCGGGATAGCCCGCGGCATCGAGTCCGTCGCGGATCGCACCGACCTGGCCATCCATCATTCCGCTCGGAGCTACCACGTGGGCACCCGACTCCGCTTGCGTCACAGCCAGTCTCACGTAGCGCGCTACGGTTGCGTCGTTATCGACGCGCCCCCGTTCGTCGAGGACGCCGCAGTGCCCGTGGTCGGTGAACTCGTCCAGGCAGGTGTCGGCCATCAGCACGGTGGCCTCGCCGAGATCCTTGGCCAAGTCCCGCAGGGCGACGTTTAGGATACCGTCGGGGTCAGTGGCCGACGAGCCGGTGGCATCCTTGTCCTGGTCGCGGGGTACGCCGAAGAGCATCAGCCCGCCCACTCCCGCGGCAACGGCATCGGCCGCCGCGCGGCGTAGCGAATCCCGGGTGTGCTGCACAACACCCGGCATCGAAGCAATGGGCCGCGGTTCGCCGATACCGTCGGCGACGAACATCGGCAGCACCAAATGCCGTGGCTGCAAAGATGTCTGCGCCACCAAGCGGCGTAACGCGGGGGTGGAACGGAGCCGACGCGGACGCTGCCGCGGATCGACGCCCATCAGCCGCGAACGTGCGCAAAATGCCAGCCGTGACGGCGTGTCGATGTACAGACACGCACGCTCGACGGCCAGGAAGCCACTAGCGCCTGCGGCTCTTCTTGCGTGGTGGCGGCAAAGCGCCCTCTGCGCGCAACCTCGCGGCATGTTCGGCCAATGCGTCGACCAGCGGGCCGACTGCGGCGGTCTCGGGCTGGACATCCACCCGCAAGCCGAATTCGGCGGCGGTCTCGGCGGTTTTGGGGCCGATGCAGGCAATGATGGTCCGCGCGTGCGGCTTGCCCGCGATGCCGACCAGGTTCCGCACCGTGGAGCTGGAGGTGAAGCACACCGCGTCGAAACCGCCCGTCTTGATCATTTCGCGGGTGGTGGCCGGCGGCGGCGCGGCGCGCACGGTCCGGTAGGCGGTGACGTCCTCGATCTCCCAGCCACGCTCGCGGAGCCCCTCGGCGAGCGTTTCGGTTGCGATATCGGCGCGCGGCAACAGGACACGGTTCACCGGGTCGAAAATGCTGTCATAGGGCGGGAAGTCGTCCAGCAGACCCAACGAGGACTGTTCCCCGGCCGGTACCAGCTCGGGGCTGATCCCAAAAGCGCGGACGCGGTCGGCGGTCGATTCGCCGACACAGGCGATCTTCACCCCGGAGAATGCGCGCGCGTCCAGACCGAACTCGCCGAACTTCTCCCACACCGCACGCACCGCGTTGGTGGAAGTGAAGACCACCCACTGGAAACGACCGTCGACCAGACCCTTGACGGCGCGCTCCATCTGCGCGGGGCTGCGCGGCGGCTCGACGGCGATGGTCGGCACCTCGATCGGGTGCGCGCCGTAGGACGTCAGTCGCTCGCTCATCTCGCCGGCCTGGTCTTTGGTGCGCGGCACCAGCACGGTCCAGCCGTACAGCGCGCGGCTCTCCCACCAGTTCAGCTTCGACCGGCTCGTCACGGTCTTCCCGATGGTGACCACCAGGGGTCCGGTCAGCGGACCCGCCGGGTCCGTGCTGCCCAGGGCACCTGGATCGGTCAACCCGTGCAACGTCGTTTCGATCGAACGCTGCTGACAGGTAGTGCCCTCCGCGGTCACCACGCATGGAGTGGCATCGGCCAGCTCGTGCTCGATCAAGGTGCGGGCCGCATCGGCCAGATGCGAAGCAGTGGCCTGCAGGATCAGCGGCCCCGGGGCGGCGGCCAGCGCCTCCCAGTCCACGTCGCCGCGAACGTCGGCAACCGTGTGCGACGACCCCAGCGGCAGCCCGGCATAGGTCGGGACGGCGCTGGTGGCGGACAGGCCGGGCACGATCTCGACGTGCAGGTGGCTGCGTGCGGCGGCGTTCACCTCGGTGATAACCGAGTCGACGGTCAGCGGGTCACCGGCCACCAGACGCACCACGTCGACGCCGGAACGAGCCTCGGCGATCAGAGTCTTGGCGACTTCGGCGGGATCACCCAGCGCCGGGCGGATGTCGGGACCGCCGGCCATCACCGCCGGCATCACCTGGCTGTGGTCGCCCTCGGAGGGCCCGGCCCCGCCATCTGCGATCCCTGGAGCGGGACTAGCCTGCGCGGGGCCGGAGACAGGTGGCAGGTCCTTGCCGATCAGTGCCAGTACCGGCTCGGGCACATCGGGGTCGGTGAACACCAGCGGGGCGTTCGCCAACACCGTGGCGGCCCGCGTGGTCAATAAACCCGGATCCCCTGGACCGGCGCCCACGAAAGTGATGCGGCCTGGCCTCGGCTTGCGCCCTCGCATGCTCATTTGGCGAGTCATTGTCGCTCCCACGTCACTGTTAGTCACTTCCTTGCGCGGGGTCTTGCCGCGCTCCCCACATCAGGTCCCGGGCGCCCAGCTCGAACAACTCCGCGGCGACCGAAAGCCCAAGCTCCCGTGCCCGACCAGAAGTGCCGATGCCGGACGCGCGGATCACGTCGGATCCGTCCAGCGCCGCCACACAGCCGCGCAACGACAGCTCTTCGAAGATCCGGCCTTCCTCATCGATGGACTCGACCACTTCAGCGATCGCGCCCACCGGTGCGGAGCAGCCGGCCTCCAGTTCGGCGAGCAGGGCTCGCTCCGCAGTAACCGCCGCTCGTGTGTCGGCGTCGTCCAACTCCGCCAACACTGCCGCCAACCCGCTCTCACCGGCGCGGCATTCGACCGCGAGAGCACCCTGAGCCGGCGCTGGCAACATCTGCACCGGCTCGAGCGTCTCGGTGACGTCATCGAGACGGCCCAGCCGGGCTAGACCTGCCCGGGCCACCACGATGGCGTCAAGATCACCACTGCTTACCCTGTTCAACCTGGTATCTAGGTTGCCTCGTAGGGGGCGGATTTCCAAACCGAGACCCAATGCTCTAAGCTGCGCCGCCCGCCGCGGGGATGACGTGCCCACCAGCGCCCCGACCGGCAATTCCCCCAGCACCAGGCCGTCGCGGGCCACCAAGGCGTCACGAGGGTCGTTGCGTAGCGGTATGGCAGCGATTGTGAATCTCGGGTCATCGGCGGTTGGCAAATCCTTGTGCGAGTGCACCGCCGCATCGACGCGGCCATCTGCGATGGCCTCCCGTAGCGCAGTAGTGAAGACACCCACCCCGAGAGATTCGATGGGCGCCGAAGATTCGTCGCCCGCAGTGCTGATGATCACCAACTCGGCCGGGTGACCATTGGCGATGAGGGCATCTCTAACGCCCGCGGCCTGGGTGGTGGCCAGCAAACTGCCCCGAGTGCCTATCCGGATCACGTGCGCCAATCGGCTACTCGGCCGACGGTTTGAGGCTATCGCGCAGGCTATCGCGCGGGGTGCCGTGGGCGTGCTCGCCGGTGTCCAATCCGACTGGCAGCGCCGGCAATTCACCTGCCGTGGCGACGGCATCGACAGAGGTCTGGTCCAGTTCGAAGAGCTCGCGCAGTGCCTCGGCGTAACTGTCGCCGCCGGGGGCGCTGGCGAGCTGTTTGATCCGCACGGTAGGCGCGTGCAGCAGCTTGTCCACCACCCTGCGTACGGTGCGAGCGACCTCCTCGCGCTGGGCGCTCTCCAGTCCGGGCAATCGGTTGTCCAGGCGCAATAGCTCCGCTTCAACCACGTCGGCGGCTCGCTGACGCAGGGCCGTCACCGTGGGGGTGACCTCGGCCATCCGCTGCCCCGCCAGATAACTGGCAACCTCGTCCGCCACGATGTGGCGAGCGGCGTCGACGTCGGCGGCGGCGGCATGAGCCGAGGGTTCACGCTGCACCCGGTCCACATCGATGACCCAGACGCCAGGCAGGCCGGCCACCGCCGGGTCCACATCGCGAGGCATGCCCAAGTCGCACATCACCAACGGATGGGTTGTTTCGTCCCGGTGCGTGGCCGCTAGCGCGTAGTGCACATCGGCAAGCGAAACCACCGGGCTGATCGCCCCGGTACAGCTGACAACGACATCGGCCGCCGCCAATGCGTCGGCCAGCTGGTCGAGGGTGAGCGCCTCGGACCGCACTCCCGATTCGCGGACCTTGGCGACCAGCCGCTCCGCCCGGGACACCGACCGGTTGAGTACCAGGATGCGCCCGACGCCGGCCCGGGTCAGGTGCGCGGCCGACAATGCACCCATCGCTCCGGCGCCGATCAGCACGGCGGTCTTGCCTTCCAGCCCGCCCAGCCTGCGCTCGGCCATCCCCAGCACGACCGACACCATGGAGGCGCCGGCCGCGTCAATAGCGGTTTCGGAATGCACCCGCTTGCCCACCGAGAGTGCCCGTTGGGCCAACTCGTGCAGTACCCGGCCGACGGCACGGTTGGCCTCAGCAGCCGCATATGCCCGACGCATCTGACCAAGCACCTGCTGCTCACCGATCACCGCTGAGTCCAGGCCGCTGGCAACCGCGAACAGATGCTCGACGGCGGCCTCGCTATAGCGGACGTAGGCGTACTTGGTCAGGTCGCCCATCGACATCCCGGAATATTCCGACAGCACCTGCCCGACTACCGACAACCCAGCGTGGAAGGCGTCCACCACCGCGTAAACCTCGACCCGGTTGCAGGTCGACAGCACCATGGCCTCGGTCACCAGCGACGACTGCAGCACTCGGTCGACGATCTTGACCTGATCGGGTTCGTCGATGCTGAGTTGTTCCAGGACGGAGACCGGCGCACTGCGGTGCGAAACCCCGAAGAGCAGGATGCTCACGGCAGCATCACCTGGCCAGCCCCCTTGCTATTCACCGGCGTCTCAACAGCTGTCTACGGTAGACGTTTATCAGCTGGGCTACCAAATGTGTCGTGCTTGGTGAGATCGGCCCGTAACCGGGCCTCGTCGATCTCCCAGTAGCTGTGCTCGCGGCCGTCCAACAGGATCACCGGCAATCGGTCGCCGAACTCGGCCCGCAGCTCAGAATTGCCCGCCAGCGCGGCCGCGTCGACGTCGGTACTGGAAAGCTCGAAATCCAGCTCAGCTGCCAGGTCAGCCAGCCGGGCGTGTACTCGAGCGCAGATCCCGCATCCGGCACGGGTCAGCAACTCGACCCGCGGCCGACTCGTCGCCTGGTGCAGCGGTGGCGTCATCACACCAGTGTGAACCCGGAGCTGTGGCCTACTCACAGAGGGCTTTCCGGGTGAATTGTCGGGCCGCACGGTGGTCGTTACGTTGCCGCTGTGGCTGCTTCAGACGATCTGCGTGTCAACCCTTGGGTGATTCAGGGGTTTTCCCAGGCGCTCGACAGGGGTGTCGAGGATCTGCGAAATCGACTGGCCGACCTGGACGGTCGGGTCAGCGACATGCTGGCCGGCTGGCGGGGCGAATCCGGCGGCGCCTATACCGCTGCCTGGCAGCTGTGGCATCGCGGTGCGGGCGAAGTGCAGGCGGGTTTGTCGATCTTGGAAAGGTCGGTATCGGAAGCCGGCCGGCTCTATCAGGAGAACGAGGCCGCGTCCACCCAGGCGCTGCGCGGGATCCGCCATGGCTGAGGCGTTTCGGGTGGATCCCCAGGCGTTGGCCGATTCGGTCCAACGAATGACCGAGTTTCAACACTATGCCGAAAGCATGCTCGCCGAAATCGACTCTCTCGTCGCCAATCTGCACGCGACGTGGACGGGGGAAGGAGCGGTCGCACACGCCGAGGCGCATCGGCGCTGGGCGCGCGGCGAGTCAATGATGCGCGAAGCGCTGGCCCAGTTGCAGGCCGCTGGTGCGGCAGCACATCTCAACTACACGGGCGCCATGTCGACAAACCTGGCCATGTGGTCATAGTCCGATGGCTCCGCTGACTGTAGATCCCGGAGCCCTTGACCGCGCGGGCACCGACGTGGTTGCGGCCGGTGAAAGTTTGGGATGGACGGTCATGACGCTGACCATGGCGCTGCTGGGTTGCGCCGGAATGGCCGGCAATGATCCGGCAGGCGCGCGCCTGGGCCGCAGCTACGACGGCTCGGCCGCCAAGCTCGTCGAGGCAATGGCGGCCACCCGCGACGGGCTATGCAGCCTCGGCACCGGTGTGCGAATGTCAGCCCACAACTATTCAATGGCCGAGACAAGGTCCAACGTTGGGGGCCAAAGCAATCCGCTGCCAGCGCCGCCGCAGATCGAGCATCTCTCGGTCGGTGCGCCGCCGTCGTCGGTAGGTGCCGGCGACGATGCCCCGGCGGGCTGGGGGTGGGTGTCGCCGTTCATCGGAATGATCTGGCCGACGGCGGATTCGGCGAAACTACGCACCGCGGCGGCGGCGTGGATCGCCACCGGCACGAAGTTCGCGCTCACCGAAGTCGACGGAACGGGGCGCACGCTTGGAGCGGTTCGGGCCCAACAGATTCCCGAGGGGTCGGCCATCGATGCCGCCTTTACCGACGCCTACGACAGCACCACCACCATCGTGCAGCAGTGCCGGACGATCGCCGCCCAGCTCACCAGCTACGCAGCCACGGTAGACAAAGTGCACGCGGCGATCCTGGACCTGTTGGCGCGCATCTGCGACCCGTTGACCGGGATCAAAGAGGTCTGGGACAGCCTGACCGACGAGGATGAAGACGAGATCGAAAAGATCGCCGACGACATCCGCACGGTGGTCGACAACTTCGCGGCCGAAGTCGACGCGCTGCGAGCCCAGATCGCGGCGGTGCTTGAACAGGCCACGGCGGTGGTCACCGACATGGGCGACCACGCCGTCAAGCAGTGGGAACAGTTTTCGCGCGCTATCGACCCCGGCCTGACCGAGCTGGGACAGTTCGGCACAGGCTTCGGGGAAGAAGCCGTCGGACTGGTCAAAGGTCTCTGGCAGGTCAGCCAAGTGCGGGCCGTGATCGACCCGGCGGGTTGGCTGACTTCCACGAGCGAAATGGCCAAGGGCGTCGCGCCGCTCGTCGGTGCCTCCGGCGAACACGGGCCTGCCGTCGGCCAGGCGTGGCAGCTACTCGGTAAGCAGCTGACCCACTGGGATGACTGGAAGGACCACCCGTTCGAGGCGCTTGGGAAAACTGGGTTCGACCTCGCGACGATGGCGCTGCCCGGCGGCCCTGTTGCGAAGTTAGGCAAGGTTGGCACAGGTGCTCGCGATGCCCTCGAAGGACTCGATGCCGTCACGGGCCTGCGAAAACCGCCAACGTTCGAATCATTGACGGCCCCGCGTGGCGAACCGCCCAAGATTGCGCCACGGGGGCCACAGCCGGCGCTTCGGGCTGCGCCACGAGAATCCGCTGCACAGGCCAGGCCGGCATCGGCTCCGGCCGGCACACCGGGCCCACATGGCCCAACCGAATCGAACAGGCGGCCAACGGAACCGACAACGCGGTCAACTGACCAAAAAAAGCCGGTGGCCGACGAGTCCGCCGCCGGCCGCTCACCTGCACCTTCACCTTCTCCCAACGGTGCACCCCCGGCACGCAACGAGGTGCACACGCCTCATCCTGGGGCCGGACCCCCGACGCCCCACGCACCGCCTGCACACCCCTTGCCCGGTGAATCGGCGCCGCTGAGGAGTCACCACGTCGACCCCTCGCCTCATGTCGACGAGCCCGCCGGGCCCGGCCAGCACGGAGCATTGCAATCGCCGGAAGCAACGCTGCAATATCCCGAGAATGATCATCGAATAGTAATTAGCGGGCACGGCGCCTACTATTCAATCGATGGCTACATAATTGTGCCAGAGGGTACAACAATCACCATCTACGCGGAGCACGGATCGTCCATCACCGATGAACTCGGCAATCTGATCGAATCGGGCGGCGATACCTCCAGGGTCTTCTCACGCACTTTTCATCCGGGCGAAAGGGTACCAAATTACACGATCTACCCACCCGACGGATTGAATGTTGTGGGTGCGCCACGAATAGTCGCGACTCCGACACGTTTAACGGAGCTCATAGAAACCGATATGGGCGACATACACCTCGCAATATGTCCATTCGATGAGGCTAATCCCACGGGATTAATATATGATGTAGGCGGAATATATGATGAATCAACAGGCATATTCGCACCGTACAGAGGAATCGACAGTGATGACGGATAGCGACATCGATAAACTGGTTGAGGTTGCCGCACAAGAAAATTCTCCCGATGCCCGTCGGCGCCTATTCCAAGCTATCCGGCGCGCCGAGATCTTCGTCCCCTGCGAGATGGACCCGCACGACCCCAAGACGGTTAGATTAACCCCCCTTGCGCGGCTGACAGACGGCACGCACGCAATGATGTTGTTCACCTCAAAATCGCATCCGCATCTGTCGGAGCACCAACACCACGCCGGAGCGGCTTTCGCGGACCACCTCTCGGCCGCACTTAAGATGCCTCCACTCGACTGGGTGATTCTGTCGAACAGTGCCTGGCATCGAGTGGCGATCCACAAGCAGCAGATCGCGGCTATTCTCGATGATCTCAATTCAGACGGGCAGCGCCAGAATGACACTCGAGCATCTTTCACGGACGACTCGGCAGGCACCATGATCGAAGACTTCATCACCCGCAGTGCCAGCTCCGGACCGCACGAAATGCCACACCAGATTACCGCGGCGCTTCGAGGCCGAGAGCTATTTCTAGAGTTGGCCCCCGGGCAAAACGCGGGCGGTCAGCCAGTTATGAAGACGTTTCACGTTGAACACCTGCCGCATGTGGTACGCGTTTACACGAGCCGAATCCGACCGGGAATTACGTACGGCGGTATTCAATGGACCGCTCTGAAAGATATGATCAGGGCTGCACCCGGAATAGGCGGTGTTCAGATCATGAATAATGCGGATGACTGGATCATGTTCGATCGCGAAGCATTGCGGCTGGGCGCAAGCGACCAATAGGGATTGCTGCGACGAAGCTGACGCTGGCTCCACGGTCGGCACTCCGCCGGATAGGGTTGATGTAGGCCGCCGAACACGCCACCGGGCTGCACACCGACATAGGAGGTTTCCGATGGCTTCCTCTGAGTCGGACAGCGCGGAAGGCGTCGATGGCGCCGACCTGGAGTCGCTGGCCGCCAACGCCAGCGCGGACCGTGCGCTAGCCGGCCTACACGCAGACGAGGCCGCTGAGGAACATCGGCAGCCACCGATCGACCTGACCGCCGCCGCATTCTTTGATGTGGACAACACGCTGGTGCAAGGGTCCTCGGCGGTACATTTCGGCCGCGGATTGGCCGCCCGCAACTACTTCACCTACCGCGACGTCGTTGGATTCGTCTACGCCCAAGCGAAGTTCCAGCTGCTCGGAAAGGAGAACAGCAACGACGTGGCCGCCGGCCGGCGTAAGGCGCTCGCGTTCATCGAGGGTCGGTCAGTCGAGCAGTTGGTCGGTCTTGGCGAGGAGATCTACGACGAGATCATCGTGGACAAAATCTGGGCCGGCACCCGCGAACTCACCCAGATGCACCTCGACGCCGGCCAGCAGGTTTGGCTGATCACCGCGACGCCGTACGAACTCGCGGCCACCATCGCCCGCCGGCTCGGCCTCACCGGTGCACTGGGCACCGTTGCCGAGTCGGCCGACGGAGTATTCACCGGCAGACTGGTTGGCGAGATCTTGCACGGACCGGGCAAGGCCCACGCGGTGCGCTCGCTGGCAATCCGGGAGGGCCTCAACCTCAAGCGCTGCACCGCATACTCAGACAGCTTCAACGACGTACCCATGCTGTCGCTGGTTGGCACCGCGGTCGCCATCAATCCCGACGCCCGACTGCGCAGCCTGGCCCGCGAACGCGGGTGGGAGATCCGCGACTTCCGAACCGCTCGCAAGGCCGCCCGGATCGGCGTGCCGTCGGCGCTGGCGCTGGGCGCGGCCGGCGGCGCATTGGCAGCGTTGGCCTCGCGTCGCGAGTCACGCTGATAGGCTGCGCCGCTGAGCACACAGTCGAGCGGGGAGCAAAGCGGCATGACAGTCAGCGAACAGACCGAAGGAATCATCGGCAGCCATTACCGGGCTCCGGACTACTTCGAGGTCGGCCGCGAGAAAATCCGCGAGTTTGCGGTCGCGCTCCAGGACGACCATCCGACGCACCACGGCGAGGCCGGCGCTGCCGAAGCCGGCTACCCCGCGGTGGTTGCTCCGCTGACGTTCCTCGCCGTCGCCGGACGGCGTGTCCAGCAGGAGATCTTCACCAAGTTCAGCATTCCGATCAATCTCGCCCGAGTCTTCCACCGCGACCAGAAGTTCACCTTTCATCGGCCGATCCTCGGCGGCGACAAGCTGTACTTCGACACCTACCTGGACTCGGTGATCGAGTCCCACGGCACGGTGCTCGCCGAAATCCGGAGCGAAGTCACCGACGCCGAGGGAAACCCCGTGGTCACCAGCGTCGTCACGATGCTGGGGGAAGCCGCACACCAGAACACCGGCGACACTGTTGCGGCAATCGCATCAATATCGGCCGGAACGTAGGGTCGAGAAGCTCAGCCCAAAAAGATGTTGCGACGCCCGGCCAACAGCCGGTAGAGCGTCTGCTGAATCGTCTCGCGCACCTGATCGGTCAACTCGAAAGTCACCATCGGGTCGTCGGCGTCGCTGGCCGCGTAATCGGTCGTGTGGATCGGCTCACCGAACGCGATTCGCCACTTCGACGGCAACGGCACCAGGCCCGCGGGACCGGCCAGTGGGAACAATGGCGTGATCGGGAAGTAGGGCAGGCCGAACAGCCGCGCCAGCAACTTCACATCGGTCAACATCGGGTAGATCTCTTCGGATCCGATGATCGAGCAGGGGATAATCGGCGCCTGAGTGCGTAGAGCCGCCGTCACAAAGCCGCCACGGCCAAACCGCTGCAGTCGATAGCGATCCTCGAACCGCTTGCCCAAGCCCTTGTAGCCCTCAGGAAACACGGCCGTGAGTTCTCCCGCGGCGAGCAACCGGTGCGCGTCGGTGGTGCAGGCCATGGTGTGACCGGCCCGACGGGCGGCTTCGCCGACGACCGGCAAGTCGAACACCATGTCGGCGGCCAACAGTCGCAGGTCCCGCTGCGCCGGATTCTCATCGTGAACGGCAACCGACAGCATCAGCCCGTCGAACGGCAACACTCCGGCGTGATTGGCCACCAGAAGCGCCGCACCGTCAGTAGGCAGGTTCTCGATCCCGCTGACCTCAACCCGGAACCAGGACCTGAAGAAGAACCTCAGCAAAGGCCGGACGATCGCGTCATTGAAGTGCGGATCGAAGCCGAACTCGTCAACCGTGTAGTCGCCGGTAAGTCGTTGCCGAAGGAATCCCGTGACGGCGGCGACGCGCTGTGCCAGGTCGTTCAGCGGCGCTTCCGGGGCCGACGTCGCACCCGCCACGCGTCGGTGTTCATCGATTTCGCGGACGACGGCGGCGATCTCTTCGGCGGTCGCGGGGCCGTTCGGATCGGAGAACATCGAGGGATGCTGGCGCGACACATCAGTTCGTTGACCCGCACGGCGACGTGCCGGCACCCGACCCCTATTCGTATGCAGGGGAATAACATTCGCTCTGGTTTCGCCCGCCACAATATCTACCTGACCCCACCCCATGGAACTGGTTTCCGGCTACCCAAGCGCTGTGCTAGCGCCACCGCGCGACCCTCTAGGGAGCGTACCCGATGTGGGTCGACAATGGGAGTCAGGCCGCGGCCGCGGACGTAGTCGTCGAATGCCTCGGCCGTGGTCCATTTAGGCTGGTAGCCGAGTTCGGATGCCATCCTGGTGGTGTCCATGACGCGGCCGTAACTCAGGTAATTGAATTGCTCGCGATTGATCTCGGTGTAGCGATTCGCCCGCCTCAGCGAATCCAGAGCCCAGACCCCGAAACTGGGGACGGGCAACGGGATCCGGCCGGCTCGCCGGATGGCCTGGGACAGCATCATGATGCCGTCGGCGCCGACGTTGAACGTGCCGGCCCTACCGGCCATTGCCGCACGTTCCAGCGCGCCTAATGCGTCCTGCTCGTGCAACAGTTGCAGTCGCGCGTCGCGGCCGAACATCGTAGGCACCAACGGCCCGGCCAGATACCGGGACAGGGTGGTGTCCATCGCCGGCCCGATCATGTTCGCCAGCCGCAGGATGGTCACCGCGATATCCGGCCGGCGCCGGCCCAATCCGCGCACGTAACCCTCGATATCGAGGCTGTCCTTGGCAAAACCCTCGCGGAACGGCCGACGGCTGCTGCTGTTCTCGGTGAACATCACCGGGTCGTGGGCACTCGACCCGTACACCTCCGAGGTCGACTTCAGCACGACACGACGTACCGACGGTGCCTTCTGACAGGCGGCGAACAGTTGCATCGCGCCCATCACGTTGAGTTCCTTCAACGCCGCGGTGCCCCCGGACCGCGGCGCATAGGATGCCGCCGCGGCATGCACCACGGTATCGACATCGCCACTACGAATCACCTTGGCGATGAACGGATTACGGATGTCAGCACGCACGAACTCGGCGCGACCCATCCGGCGCAGCATGTCTTTGCTCGGTGCGACCGCGTCGACCGCGATGACGCCTTTGATCAGCGGATTCTGCGCGAGCCGAGCTGTCAGGTAGCCACCGAGAAATCGGCACGCGCCAGTGACCAGCACCACCTTGGGGTAATGCAGGGTGTCGTCGCCGATACCGGCCGTTCCGGTACCTTCCCCACTCGAGGAATCCACCTAAATAGGGTAACGGCCAGGAGAGACACGGGCGTTACAGCCGCGTGACACCCGGCGCGGACTGGGCCTTACTTGCCAAGTTTTCTGCGCTGCACCCGGGTGCGGCGCAGCAGCTTGCGGTGCTTTTTCTTCGACATACGCTTGCGCCGCTTCTTGATTACTGAACCCATGAACTCCGCTATCTGACCCGTGACCGGCTTTTGTAAGGACCGGCATACTTTACCCGGCAGCCGGCGCCGAACACCAAACGGATGCGTCAGACTGCCTTGAAAGGCAATCCGACGAGCTCAGGCACCGGATGCGGCCAAGGGTCATCCGCAGCTGGTTTTCTGCTCAGCCCGCGTCGAAGTACGAAGTCTCCAGCATGTCGTGCACGGCCTTGGCATGCACCCGGAAGGACCGCCCTACCCGAACCGCGGGCAGTTCGCCGTTATGCACCAGCCGGTACACCGTCATCTTGGAGACTCGCATCAGTGAGGCCACCTCGGCGACGGTCAGAAACTGTGTCCTGGCCTGCTGGCCGTCGGCGGAACCGGCCTCTCGCACCGATTTACTACCAGCCGAATCCCGCGCCATTGGCCCGTTCGTAGACGTCATCGCAACCCAATCGTTGTCAGGCACGCGCAATGCCAGTGGCTTCCCCTCCGCTGGCACCCACGCGCGCTTACACAGAGGAGAATAGCGGGACTAGTGGGGTTCCTGGTACTGGTGGGGGCCAATCATTATGAAACTCTTGAATTATTCGGATGTAATTCTCAGCTGCTCAGAGCGCTTTTTTGCGGCCTGAACCGCGGCATCAACAGCGGCCCGGAATCCGCCTTTTTCGAGTTCGCGCAGCGCAGCAGCGGTGGTCCCGCCGGGCGAAGTAACGGTGGCCCGCAATTGGGCGGCCGCGGTATCGGCCCGCGTACTGGGTGGTTCGCCATCGGCAGGCCGGTCCTGATCCATTCGGTCCAGCAGCATTGCCGCGGCCCCGGCCATGGTCTGCGCTGTCAGCTCGGTGGCAACCTGGCGGCTCAAGCCGGCCCCGACACCCGCGTCCACCAAAGCCTCGACCATCAGCAGGAAATATGCCGGACCGGATCCCGACAGTGCGGTCACCGCGTCCATTTGCCCCTCGGGAACGGTCAGCGCGCTGCCCACGGCGGCGAACAGGGCAGAGACCTCATCGAGCTGTTGCTCGGTGACGAAACGACCCTTGGACAATGCGGTGACGCCCGCACCCACCAACGCGGCCGCGTTCGGCATCGCCCGGACCACCGGCGTTCCGGCCGGGAGTTTGGACTCGACGTGGGCGATCGTGATTCCTGCCGCGACGGTGACATACACCTGCTCCGGGCTGTCGTTCTCGGCTCCGGTGGCCGCGCGGGCCAGCTCTCCCAGCACCGACTCGACGTCGGCGGGCTTCACCGCGACCAGGACGAACGCGGCATTGTCCACCGCTTCGCGCACCGACGTCACCAACACGGAATAGGTATTGGCCAGGTACATGGCACGGTCGGGCATGCGTTCAGCCAGCACCAGGTCTTTGACCTGCCGCCCGGCGCGCAGCAGGCCCGACAGCAATGCCTCGCCGATGCTGCCGCCACCGATGATCGCGATTCTTGCCATGCCGGAAAGCATCGCAGACAGCTCGGCGGATCCGGGCTACCGGGGCATCACCTTTTCGGAGGCACCATGGCCAATTGGCGCGACTGCGCCACGATGCGGCCCAGGCTGTCGACAACGATGTGGTCTTCGTCGAACCAGTCGTGCCCGATCTCGAGGCAGGTGCAGATCACCCGCAACCAGCCGTCGGCCGGCAGACCCCTCAGGAAGGCCGTCAGCTGAACAGTGGGGGCCCAGCCGGTGCGGTCCACGGCAAAGGTCACCGGCGCCGACAGATCGCCACACATGAGCGCAAAGAGCGCGTCCGGCGCGACGCCGCGCGGACGTGCCCACATCTGGAACACCGGCGGCCGCCCAGCCCACCCATCCCTGACCGGAGCCAGGGTCGACAGCACCGGTCGCACGTCACAGCCTTCGCCCAGGTGCACCAGACCGGACAACGGGTGGCCAGGTCCGATCGGTTCGATGTCGTCGGGCGGTTCCGGTGTCATCAAATCCACAACCGGGTTCGCCGACAGCAGCGGCTGCCCCCTGGTACCTGCGCGAAAATGCTCCGGTTCGCCGAGATTGACCACGGCGTGCACTGCGGTGCGGTCGCCCTGGATGAGCTCAACGTCGACCACGCTGATGCGGCGGCCGCGCTTGCGGGTCGAGGTCACCAGGCGCATCACCCCCGGGTCGGGCGCCGACAGAAAACTTGCCGACACCGCCACGGGTTGCAAGACGGGTTGGAGTGCGCCGGACTGACTCTGAGAGGAGGCGCAAGCGGTGCGGGCGGCGTTGGCACACAGCGCCAGCATCGCGCCGCCGTGCACCTTGGGCCCGATGGTCCAATGCTCGTCCAGCTCACCGTCGAATACCCCCGGATCGACCTCACGCAGCGTCATAGCGGTGGTGAACAGCGCAGTCATAGTCTCCTGGGAGGTTTTCTGGGAATTCAGCTGGACGTCAGCGCAGCAGGTGGGTGCGGGCAAACTGCAACGATTCGGCGAGCATCGCCTCGCGCTCATTGGCGGAACGCGCGCTTGAGGTGGATACCTCAAGAATGACGTGGCCAGCGAAATGGCTGGCTGCCAGCATCTGGCACACCTCGGCGGTGGGTTCCGTTCCGCGCCCCGGCACGAGGTGCTCATCGGCGGGCAGGCCGCTGCCGTCGCACAGGTGCAGATGTGCAAGCCCCGGGCCCATCCGCTGCGCCATGTCCAGCGCGTCGGTGCCGGCAGTGGAGGTGTGCGACAGGTCCAGCGTGTAGTGCGCGTGCTCGCCGTCCAGCGGGTCGTAGGACGGCGCGAACGCCGAAATCGCAGGGCCGGGGCCGCCGCCACGCCTACGCATCCTTTGGCGTGACTGGTCGGCCCCGAAAAACCGGTCCGCGCGGAACGGGAACATGTTTTCCACGGCGACCAGCACGTCGCTGGCGGCTTCGAGGGCCATGACCTGGTCGCTGAACCCGTCGGCGTAGCGCCGTTGCCAACGAAACGGCGGATGCACGACGACCGTCTGGGCGCCCAGTTGTTCGGCGGCCTTGACGCTGCGTTCCAGCTTGGAAATCGGATTGGAGCCCCACACCCGCTGCGAGATCAGCAGGCAGGGAGCGTGTACCGAGAGCACCGGCACGCGGTGGCGCCGGGACATCTTCTGGACGGCATCGATGTCCTGGCTGACGGACTCGCTCCACACCATCAGCTCGACACCGTCGTAGCCGAGTTTGGCCGCGTATTCGAACGCGGCCTCGGCCCTCAACGGGTAGACCGAGGCCGTCGATAGGCCGACTTTGATTGCTGGGCGCAAGGGTCTGTGGGGTTTCCGAGTTGGTCCGAAAAGATTCGTCTAGCTCGATTGCAGGGACAACGCCAGCGGTCCCAACGTGATCAGCGCCCCCACCGCAACCGCGATCAACGTACTGGCGATGTCCTCGGTCTTGCGAACCACCCGCACCCCGACTACCAGTCCGAGAATGACGAGCACCGAGAGCACCAGCGCCACGATGCTGTTCCAGCGCCACAACTCATCGAAAGCGATGAACAGCACGGCGCCGAACGCCACCGCCAGAATCGACTGGAACACGATCAGACTGCCGCGCCACAACGTCTCGAATCTGCCCGGTCCCTCCTGGACGTCCTGGGCCCGGGCATCGCGGCCCGCTGGCCGGGGACCACTTTCGAGGTCGTCCTCCTTGACTTCGTCGCCCGACGCTTCGACGCCCGGCAAATCCACGTCGACTTTGGCCCGCTCATCGCTGCGCCGTCGAGCCAGTTCGTCGGCCAGCGTCTGGCCGCCGAACAATGTCCCGTCCGACGCCTGCAGGTAAGAACGCACGTAGGCAGAATCCTCGCCGGCCGGCTCGGCTTCGCGCACCTCCGAGTCCATGACGTCCACCTGGGCGTCAGGGTAGTGGTCCAGTGGGTCTGGACTCATATCCTCCGCACCGGATTGCGGACCGGGCTGATCGGTCTCGGTGGCCGAGCGCTCGTCATCACGCGCCTCGGCTTGGCGCAGGGGCCGCGGGTAAGCGCTGCGCTCAGGCCCCGACGGGGGTGAAGTCCGCGGCGACGATTTGGGCCAGCGCGGCTCGGGTTCGGACCAGTACGCGGCCTTGTTCGGTTTTTCGCTGGCCGGTTCGGCGCCCACCTGCTCGGCAACGAGTTCGGCACGCGGCGATAGCGGTGCCGTTTGGGTGGCCCGGACTCCCCCGTTGGCCCCGGGCGCGCGTGCCGGCATCGCGGCACTCCGGGCCTGTTCGAGGCTATCGCCGTCACGGATGATCGGAATTTCGCCGGTCAGTTCCGCGACCGTCACGGAATCGCCGTCACCGCGGCGCCGGCGGCGCCGACGGGTGACCGCCGGGGCACCGAGGGTTCCATTCTTGGCCAGCAACTCGGCGACCGAGATCGGCTTGGCGCTCTCCGGCTCAGACTCTGGTCCGCTCATGCTTTGTCGCCTCTCGATCGGTTAGCTGCGTTCCGATCAACTACCTGCCCCCTAGCATCGCGCACCGACGTCTCCACGAGGGCGGTTCCGTCGGCTTCACTATCGAGTTTGCGCAAGATGAGACCCTCCCGTAAAGCCCACGGGCAGATATCCACCGTTTCGATTGCCAGCGCTCGCATACTCGCTTCCGCCACCAGAGCGCCCGCCACAATTTGCGGCGCTCGCTCGGCGCTAACTCCTTCCAGCTCCGCCCGGTCAGCGGTCGTCATCCTAGAGATGAAAGATATGAGTTGTCTGAGGCCGTTAGCGGTGAGTGTCCTCTTCACCCGTGGTCCCGCGGCCGACGGCGCCGCACCAGTGAGCCGGGCCAACGAGCGAAACGTCTTCGACGTCGCTACCGCCAGGTCGGGGCTACCCGCGTCAAGCACGGAAACGCTCGCGTCCGCAAGCTCCGAATCCAGCCAGTCGCGCAGCATCGCCACCCGGCGCCGACCGGGCGGATCGTCAGGCAACCACTCGCGAGTCAGTCTCCCGGCACCCAGGGGCAGCGACAGCGCGACCTCAGGCTCCTCATCGACGCCGCTGGACAGTTCCAATGAGCCGCCGCCGATGTCCAGATTGATGATCCGCCCGGCGCTCCACCCGTACCATCGGCGCACCGCCAGGAAGGTCAGCCGCGACTCATCGACGCCGGTCAGCACCTGTAGTTCGACCCCGGCCTCTTTGCGCACCCGGGACAGCACGTCGTCGGAATTCTCGGCGTCCCGGACCGCGGACGTGGCGAAGGCCATCATCTCTGAGCAGCCCGAGCTGACCGCGATCTTGGCGAACTCGTCGATCGTGGAAACCAGTTTGTCGGCCCCGCGCTTGGTGATATTGCCCGAGCTGTCGGTGGCCTCGGCCAAGCGCAATGTGGCCTTCGTGGAACTCATCGGCGTCGGGTGCCCGCCGCGGTGGGCATCGACAACCAGCAGATGGACCGTGTTGCTGCCCACGTCGAGGACGCCTAATCGCACGAAAGCCAACCTAGTCGGGCGACGATGCGGGGCGCGTGCGGCCCGCTGAGGAGCCCGACAATTAAATCCAGCGGGCGACGATGCGGGGCGCGTGCGGCCCGCTGAGGAGCCCGACAATTAAATCCAGCGGGCGACGATGCGGGGCGCGTGCGGCCCGCTGAGGAGCCCGACAATTAAATCCAGCGGGCGACGATGCGGGGCGCGTGCGGCCCGCTGAGGAGCCCGACAATCGACTACCCCCCGGCCCCGAGTGTCAGCGCGTCCGACGGCCGGAATCGTGGTCTAACGTTGAATCCGTGGTGAACTCGCGCCAGGAACCAGTGCACGCGGGACAAGAAGTTGAATTGGACTTCGCCCGCGAGTGGGTGGAGTTCTATGACCCGGACAATTCCGAGCACCTGATTGCGGCCGATCTCACCTGGCTGCTGTCCCGCTGGACATGCGTATTCGGCACACCAGCGTGCCGCGGCACCGTCCAGGGCCGGCCCGATGACGGCTGTTGCTCGCACGGTGCTTTCCTGTCCGACGATGACGACCGCGCCCGGTTGGACGACGCGGTAAAACAGCTGACGGATAGCGACTGGCAGTACCGCGAAAAGGGTCTGAGCAACAAGGGCTATCTGGAGCTTGACGAGCACGAGGGCCAACCCCAATACCGCACCCGCAAACACAAGAACGCATGCATCTTCTTGAACCGGCCGGGCTTTCCCGGCGGCGCCGGTTGCGCGCTGCACAGCAAAGCACTGAAGCTGGGGGTTCCACCTTTGACGATGAAACCCGACGTCTGCTGGCAGTTGCCCATCCGCCGCAGTCAGGAGTGGGTAACCCGACCCGACGGCACGGAAATCCTCAAAACCACCGTCACCGAATTCGATCGCCGTGGCTGGGGATCTGGTGGGGCCGACCTGCATTGGTATTGCACCGGCGATCCGGCCGCCCATATCGGCGCCAAGCAGGTTTGGGAGAGCCTGGCCGACGAACTCACGGAACTGCTCGGCGCGAAGGCCTACGGGGAGTTGGAAGCAATGTGCAAGCGGCGCAACAAATTGGGGCTCATCGCCGTGCACCCCGCGACGCGGGCCGCCGAATAATCACACC
Source organism: uncultured Actinomycetota bacterium (assembly GCA_963715905.1). Taxonomy (GTDB): domain Bacteria; phylum Actinomycetota; class Actinomycetes; order Mycobacteriales; family Mycobacteriaceae; genus Mycobacterium. The sequence goes on along the minus strand of CAVQSX010000002.1, from coordinate 239,912 downwards.
CAGCGGTTGAGCGTGTGCGCCCTCAGCGCACTAGCCTTCCAGCTTGTAGCCCAGCCCCCGCACTGTAACCAGGTGGACCGGATTGGCCGGGTCCCCTTCGATCTTGGACCGCAGGCGCTTGACGTGAACATCGAGGGTCTTGGTGTCGCCGACATAGTCAGCGCCCCAGACCCGGTCGATCAGCTGTCCGCGCGTCAGCACCCGCCCGCTGTTGCGCATCAGATATTCGAGCAAGTCGAATTCTTTGAGCGGCAACGTGATTGCGTCGCCGTTGACCGACACGACATGGCGCTCGACATCCATCCGCACCGGGCCGGATTCCAGCACGCCGTCACTGATCTCAGAGTCGTCGTCACCACCCCGGCGAAGCACTGCCCGGATCCGCGCGATCAACTCGCGCGCGGAATAAGGCTTGGTCACATAGTCGTCGGCGCCCAGCTCCAAGCCGACCACCTTGTCGATCTCGCTGTCCCGCGCGGTCACCATGATCACCGGCACGCTGGAACGGGCACGCAGTTGCTTGCACACATCGGTGCCCGACATGCCCGGCAGCATCAGATCGAGCAGAACGATGTCCGCCCCGGCGCGATCAAACTCGGCAAGGGCGGCGGGCCCATCGGTCACCACAGTGGCCTCAAAGCCCTCCTTGCGGAGCAAAAAGGCCAGCGGATCGGCAAGCGACTCCTCGTCCTCCACGATCATCACACTGGTCATCAGGGTGTTTCCTCCTCATTGCTTCGCTCGCGGGTCATCGACTTAGCTCTTCCTCTCGTTGGGACCTATTGGGGCGCAATTCGCGACCCCGCAGTTGCTCGGATTCGTCGTCGTCGTCCTGGTCAGCGGGCATCGCCGGAATAGACAGGGTGAACGTAGATCCCGTTCCCGGCTTGCTCCAAACACCGATGCTGCCGTCGTGATTGGCCGCCACGTGCTTGACGATGGCCAGCCCAAGACCGCTGCCCCCGGTGGCGCGCGAGCGTGCCTTGTCCCCGCGGAAGAACCGTTCGAAGACGCGCTCCTGGTCTTCCAGTGCGATTCCGATACCCCGGTCGGTGACGGCGATCTCGACGTTGTCACCGCGGCGGCGCCGACTTATCGACACCGGAGAGCCGGGCGGCGAATACGCGATCGCGTTTGAGACCAGATTGGCCAGCGCGGTGACGAGCAGGGTTTGGTCGCCCAGTACCCGCAAGCCGCTGGGCGCGTCCGTACGAACCTCGATGTGAGCATTTTCCGCGGCCACCTTGTGGCGTGAAATCGCCTCGGATACAACGGTATCAACGTCAACGTCGGTGACGTTGGGCAATCGCTCGGCGCCCTGCAGCCGGGAAAGCTCGATCAGTTCGGCAACCATGTCGCCCAACCGGTTCGCTTCGATGAGTACTTTCTCGGCGAACCGGCGAACGGTGTCGGAGTCGTCGGCAGAAGCCAGCAGAGCCTCGGCGAGCAGCGCCATCGCGCCAACCGGGGTTTTGAGTTCGTGACTGACGTTGGCCACGAAGTCACGCCTGGTTGCTTCCATGCGGGCATAGTCGGACTGGTCGTGGACGAAGACCACGGCGAACCGGCGGTCTTCCTCGCTCAGTAACCGGGCCTGCCCATGCACCGACAGCCCAGACCTGCCGGCGACCTGGCGCCTGCCCGGCTGCAGGTCGAACTCGACCTCGTCACCCGCCAGCGCCTGCTGCGCGGCCTGCCAAGCCTGGTCGTCGAGCTGCCGGTCACGCACCAAGCCGAGTTCTCTGGCCCGATCGTTGAGATATACGACGTCGCGATGCGAATCCACCACCGCGGCGCCCAGCGGCATCAGCGCGACGATGCGTTGCAGCATCTGCGCGACGGTGATCCCCGTCCACTCGGTGGCCACTCGGTGGCGGCGTTTAGCTACCCGGGACGAAAGCCGAGTGCCAACCGCTATGCCTACAGCCATCGCCAGCACGGATAAGACCCCGGCCAACAACACTGCCGAGAACACAGTCACAACGAAATCCTACAAATTTGGTGAACGCCACCCTAGCGGGGCAAGGCCAAAAACGGACAAGTCACACGTTGCGTGGCAGGTGTTCCGCTGACGTTAACGGATTGTTTGGCAAACGGGGCTTTCAAGCGCAATAACGGCGGCCAAACGAATCCGCGATCACGGCTATGCACGCCCCTGGTTAGCTACCGCGGCGGCACCTGAAGCCGCCGCGGCCGGGTCGAGATAGGTGCCGCCCGGCACCACCGGCCGCAGGTCGGCGTCGAGGTCATAACGCAGCGGAATGCCGGTCGGAATATTCAGCTCGGCAATGTCGTCATCGGATATCTGGTCCAAATGCTTGACCAAAGCGCGCAAAGAATTGCCGTGGGCGACCATCAATACCGTCTTGCCAGTCCGTAGATCCGGGACGATCACGTCGGTGAAATACGGCAGAAAACGAACCACCACGTCGGCCAGGCATTCGGTTAACGGGCCGCCGCCGACGTTGCCGTACCGGGGGTCGGCGTCCTGGCTGAACTCGCTGCCCTTTTCGATCGGCGGTGGCGGCGTGTCGTAGCTGCGCCGCCACGCCATGAACTGCTCGTCGCCGTAGCGAGCCTTGGTCTCGGCCTTGTCCAAGCCCTGCAGCGCGCCGTAATGGCGTTCATTGAGCCGCCAGCTGCGGTGCACGGGAATCCACAGCCGGTCGGCGCTCTCCAGGGCCAGGTGCGCGGTGGTGATCGCGCGGCGCAGCAGCGACGTGTGGAGCACGTCGGGCAACAGACCGTGTTCGATCAACAGCTCGCCGGAGCGAACGGCCTCTGCCCTGCCCTTTTCGGTGAGGCCGACGTCGACCCAGCCCGTGAACAGGTTGAGAGCATTCCACTCGCTCTCGCCGTGGCGGAGCAGAACCAACGTGCCAGTGTTTACCTGCTGCATTCAGCTAGCCTTTCACGACGCACAGCGCTAGTCACTTTGATGGTCGTCGTCTTCGTGCTTGATTTCTCGACTCCTCGGTCAGGCCGCTCAGCGGCCTGCATCGTCGTCTTCGTCGATCAGGTGAGCGAAAGCCTCCAGATTCTTCAGCGACTCGCCGCGAGATACCCGCCACTCCCACTCTTTTTGGATCGACGAACGAAAACCTAACTCCAGCAACGTATTAAAGTCCGAGTCGACCGCCTCGAGTACCTGTCCGAGGACGCGGTCAATCTCGTCGGCATCGATCGAAGCCAACGACATCCGGCCCACCAAGTAGATATCGCCGACGTTGTCCAGTGTGTACGCCACCCCGTAAAGCCGGCGGTTGCGTCTGAGCAGGAAGCGGTAGACGCCCTCGTGGTTCTCATCGGGCTTGCGGCAGACGAACGCCTCGACCCGTACCGAGTGTTCGCCGATGCTCAGGATTGTGTTGGTCTTGAGTTTGCGTTCACCGGGCAGCTCCACCACCAGCCCCGGCAATCCGCCTTGCATGCCAGGGTGTTCCGCGTACGTCAGCTCACTGGCCTGCAGCGCGTCCTCGATCACCCGCTGCACGCGAGTCACGCGCCGCTCCTCCTCATCGCTTCGCTCTGCATCGTCGCCGACGGGACAACTCATGCACCCACCCCACGACGTGGCGTCCAGTGCCGGGGCTTGCGCGCCGCTACCCGGTCACGGACCCGGCGCTGGCGCTCGGCAGTGAAGTCGCCGATCGCGCGCCGGTAGCTGGACAGCAGTGCGTCGGTGGTGTTCTCCCACGAGAACGTCGCTGCGTGCGCAGCCGCCGCACGGCTCATCTCCAGTCCGCGCGGTCCGGCGCACAGGCGCAGCAGATCACCGAGGGCATCCGCCCACCGATCGACGCCATGTCCGGAAACTAGGGCGCCGGTGACGCCGTCTCGCACAGCCACCGGCAGGCCGCCCACCGCAGCCGCGACCACGGGCGTGCCGCAGGCCTGCGCCTCAATGGCGACCAACCCGAACGACTCCGAATAGCTCGGCACCGCAACCAAGTCCGCGGCCTGAAACAAGGTGGCAAGGTTCGGGCGAGTTTGCGGCGGCAGAAAAGTCACCCGCGCCGTGATCCCGAGTTCGTCGGCTAGCCGGGCCAACCCGTCCGGCGAGGCCATGCCGCTGCCGGACGGCCCACCCGCCACGACGATTCGGACCCCCGGCAGTTTCGCGACCGCGCGCAGCACGATATCGGGTGCCTTCAGCGGCTGGATGCGGCCGACGAAGGCCACTACCTGTTCGTCGAGAGGCAGCCCCAGCGCAGCCCGGGCAGCGCGCCGATCACCGGGACGGAACACTTCCAGGTCGACACCGGGGTGGACCACGTCGATTCGCCTGGGATCGGCGCGATGAATCGAGATCAGTTGTCTTGCTTCATCTTCAGTGTTGACGATGAGCCGGTCTGCTTCGTCGACCACTTGCTGCTCGCCAACCGTGCGCAGCGGCGGCTCGGCCCTGTCACCGTCGGCCAGCGCCGCATTCTTCACCGCGGCCAGAGTGTGTGCGGTATGCACCAACGGCACCGCCCAGCGGTCGCGAGCCAGCCAGCCGACCTGACCCGACAGCCAATAGTGCGAGTGCACGATGTCGTAGTAACCCGGCTCGTGGGATGCTTCGGCGCGCAACACCCCGGCCGCGAATGCACACAGCTGGGTGGGCAGGTCGTATTTGTCCAGACCCTCGAACGGCCCCGCCACCACATTGCGCACCAGCACGCCGGGGGCCACCCGCTCGAGGGGCGGATCGGCGGACGCGGTGGCGCGAGTGAAGATCTCTACCTCGATGCCCCGCCTGGCCAGGTGCAAGGCGCTTTGCAGCACATAGACGTTCATGCCGCCGGCGTCGCCGGTGCCCGGCTGGGCAAGTGGCGAGGTGTGCACTGCCACCACCGCAACCCGGCGCAGGTCGTCCGCTGCGGAAACGCTCCGATTCCCGCTCCGTTCTGAAGACCGCACACTTCATCTTTACAGGACGGGATCGCCTTGATAGGACAGGCCCGAGCTCCATTCGCGCATGCGGGATGCTTTGTTCGCGTTAAGCCGAAGACTCGGGAGTCACCTCGCGTAGCCGGGAGTCCAGCGCCCCGGAGCGCCGCATCGCGCTCAGCGGATCGGCGTAGAGCCCCCCCAGCGACACAATCCCCGCCCCGGCCTCTTGCACCCGGTTACCGAAGACGGTGACGCGAAGATCGCGCGGCGCCAGCACGGAGCGCCCGGCAAACGCGGCCTCCACCTGCTCCATCGCCTCGGGGTATTCCGTGAATGCCTGGCCGCCGACGACCAGCTCGTCGGGGTTAAGCAGGTCACGCAGCAAGGCGACCGCCTCACCAAGCACTCGGGCCCGCTCGGTCAGCAACTCTTTGGCCTGCTCGTTTCCGCCCCGCGCGACCCGCAGCAAGTCGCTGATACCGGCGGCAGATCCGCCCGCGCGATTCACCGGGGCCCCTGCCATCAGGGCAGGCAAGATCCGCAGTCGGCGCGCCGCAGCCAAGACCGCCTCGTCACTGACGGTGGATTCCAGCTGTCCGGTACCGCCGAGCAGTTCGGAGTGGGCGGGCAAGGCCGCGATGGTGCCCGGGCCGCTGGCCGGGCAATGCACGCGACCGCCGATCACCAAGGCGTAACCCACGGTCTCGCGGGCGTAGACGTACAGGCTGGTCGGCGAGCTTGGAGCGAAGCGCCGCATGCCGAGCAACAGCTCGGCTCCGGCCATCGCGTCGACGTGCGAGGCCACCGACACCGGCAGACCCAGCGCGTCGGCCAGTACCGGCCCGACCGGCGCCTGCCGCCAGCCCAACCGCGGGTGGTCGACGCAGCCCGTTGCGCTATCGACGGCGCCACCGATCGCCACCCCGACCCACAGCGGCCGGCGCCGATGCCAGCGGCTCAGGTAACGGCTGGCGCTCTCGGCCAGCGACGCCAGCGCGGTCCCTCCAGGACTCAACGGCGTCGGGGTTTCGACCGTGTCGAGCGTGCGGCCGAACAGGTCGGTGGCCACGATGCTGGTGGTCCGGGCTCCGATATGAATGCCCAGGGTCACGAATGGTTCGTGGTTGATCTCGACCGGCACGCGGGGGCGACCAATAGCCCCAGAGACGGCCAGATCGGCGCGCTCCCGCAACAGTCCCGCCTCGAGCAGCGCGATGACCTGGCGGTTTACCGTCGCGATGCTCAGTGAGGTGACCCCGGCGATAACGTCGCGGCCGACCGGCCCCCGCAACCGCACCGCGCGGAAAACGGACGCCGCCGCAGAGTCGGACAACTGCAGTGAGGGCGGCACGATCTGGCGGTGCCGACGTAGATGACCGTTGCGGCCAGCCGAATGACGGGTGGTGTGGGTGTGAGTGAGAGTAGTCGAGCGCACGAGCATCCTTTGTCCGAGTTCCAATGGCCGGTACCTGGCCACACCTGGAAATCAGGCGCGGCAAAGTGCGCGGCAACAACACTCACAAGCCGCGAAAAGACACGCGGTGGTGTTGTCGAACAAGGCGCTGTGGTGCACACGCAGAATTTAGCACGTTTATTACAGTTGTCTTGATGACTTCAGTAAATAGGAATAAGCGGGTTGCCGTAGTCACCGGTGCCAGTTCCGGAATTGGCGAAGCGACCGCTAAAGTCCTTGCTGCCCAAGGGTTTCACGTCGTAGCGGTGGCACGTCGAGCGGACCGGATCAATGCATTGGCGACCGAGATCGACGGCACCGCGATTGTGGCCGACGTCACAAACGACGAGGCGGTCGGGGCGCTGACGCGCCGCTTAAGCCGCGTGGATGTGTTGGTCAACAATGCCGGAGGCGCCAAAGGACTGGCGGCCGTCGCCGACGCCAACTTGGAGCATTGGCAGTGGATGTGGGAGACCAACGTGCTGGGCACATTGCGAGTCACCCGCGCGCTGCTGCCCAAGCTGATCGACTCTGGCGACGGCCTGATCGTCACCGTCACCTCGATAGCGGCAATGGAGGTTTACGACGGCGGGGCCGGCTACACGGCGGCCAAACACGCTCAGGGTGCACTGCATCGCACGCTGCGCGGCGAGCTGCTGGGGAAGCCGGTGCGTCTCACCGAAATCGCTCCCGGCGCAGTCGAAACCGAGTTTTCACTGGTTCGGTTCGACGGGGACCAGCAGCGCGCAGACGCTGTCTATACCGGCATCACCCCGCTGGTGGCGGCCGACGTTGCCGAGGTGATTGGCTTCGTGGCCACGCGTCCGTCCCACGTCAACTTGGACCAGATCATCATCCGGCCCCGCGACCAAGCCTCGGCCAGCCGCTGGGCTAACCGCCAGGGCTAGACGGGCTCGTCGTCGCGGTAGTAGCTGGGCTGGTCGTGGTCGTCGGGCTGGTCGTGGTCGTCGGGCTGGTCGTGGTCGGCGTGCCCGACAAGCTAGGCGCGTCCGATGGCGTGACCGGGGCGGTGACTGGGATCTGGCTCCCGGGCGGATGCGCTACCGGTGGCGGCAGCGCCGACATCGCCACCCAGGTATCCCAGTCCACGGACCAGTCCCAGATGTCACCGTCGGAGTAGGACAGCTGGATGGAGCTGCCGGTCACCTCGACCGGGTCACCGTAGATCGCCGAGCCGAAGTACTCCTGGGCATCGCTGGTCGACAGGTTGATGCAGCCGTTGGTGACGTTTGTATTACCCTGCGCACCCGCGCTCGACGGGTTGGCGTGGATGAACTCGCCGTTGTTGGAGATCCGCACCGCCCAGCGTTCGTGGGCATTGGTGTAACCGGCGGCCGGGTTGGACATATAGAAATCGGAATACTTCTCACTGACCACGTGAATACCGTTGCGGGTCACGTTGCGCGCCTTGTCGGCTTCGCCGTAGCTGCACGGGAAGTCCATGATGACGCCGGCGTCGGTGATTACCTGGATGCGGTGCGACGAGACCTCGGCCTTGACGACCTGCCGCCGGCCGATTTGGAAGTGCAACGAAATGTCGTCGGCGCCGAACGCGCCGTCGCCGAACGGGAGCCCGTACAGCTTGGCGTCGACCGCGACGGCGGTGCCCGCCGGGTAGTACTCACGGGAGCGCCAATGCACGCGGGCGCCCTGGCGCTCGTCGGGCAGCCACGCCCAACTGCCCTCGACGGGCGGGGTAGTAGTGATCGAGAGCGCCTTCTCCACGGCGGCCTTGTCTGCGATCGGTGCATCGAACTGGATAATGATCGGCGCCGCGACCCCGACGGTCTGCCCGTCGGCGAGCTGGAATCCGCCGCCGATTTTTTTGGTCGGAACGACGGTGTTGAACTTGCCCGTCACCGGGACGGCCTTGCCATCGTGACCGACGACCGACCCACTCCAGGTATAAGTCGAGTCGTAGCCCAGCGGCTCGGTGATCGTGTAGGCGGTGCGATCTTGGTTGAACGACCCGGCGATGACCTTGCCCGACGAGTTCGTCAATGCGACCTTCTGGAACCAGCCGTCGCCCACCTGGACACTGATCGGCGCGATCGGGACCACGTCGGCGGCGGCGTCGGCGGGCTCGAACTTCAGGCGCGGCGACGGTGGCGCCGGCTTCTCGGATTGTTTCGTGCCGGAATCAGCGCACCCGGCCAGCAGGCCCGGAGCAAATACGCCCGCCCCGAGGGCAGCCAACGCCAGTCGCCGATTGATCGGCGGTGGGGCGCTGGATGTGCTCACGACAAATAAAGATACCGGGAGAACGACTCCCGCCTCGGTGGCGATTACGCGCGGACCGGGTACTACCGGATGAAACTAGCAGCTAAAGTCTGCAACCGACCAGGACAGGTTCGGGTTTCAGGGTGATACCAAACACATGCCGCACCCCGTCGCGAATGGTGCGAGCCAAGGTGAGGACGTCCACGGTGGTGGCGTTGCCGCGGTTTGTCAGGGCAAGCGCGTGCTTGGTGGAAAGCCGACAGGGCGCCCCACCAGCAGCTGAGTCCGGGTAGCCCCGGCCGAAGCCGGCCCGCTCAACCAGCCAGCCGGCGGCCAGCTTGATGCCGTCCGATGCCGGATAGTGCGGCACCGGTCCATCGACCTGGCCGGCCAACCGCTCGTAGACGTCGAGGGTGACCACCGGATTGGTGAAGAACGAACCCACGCTCCAGGTGTCATGGTCGGCCGCGTCGAGCACCATCCCCTTGCGGGCACGCAGTTCTAGGACCGCCTGACGGACCGTCTGCGGGTCGGCGCGCTCGCCGGAGCGTGCGTTCAGCGCCGCCGTCAGCTCGCCATAGCGCAACGGCGCGCTTTGGCCCGACGCGTCCAGCGCGAACTCCACCTCGAGTACCACCGCGGGCGTCTCAAACCCATCGGCCCGCTTGAACACGCTGGTCCGGTAGCCGAAGCCCAGTTCGTCGGCTGGCACCCAGCGCACCGCGCCGCTGCCGCGGTCGAGAACCCGGACCCGGGTGATGGTGTCGGACACTTCCGCGCCGTACGCCCCGACGTTCTGCACCGGGGTGGCACCGGCCGATCCGGGGATGCCGGATAGGCATTCCAACCCTCCCAGGCCGTGCGCGATCGCCGCCACCACGACGTCGTCCCACACCGCGCCCGCCTCGGCCCGCACCCGATTGCCGTCGATGACGATGCCGTTATTGGCCAACCGCACCGCGGTCAGGTCGGTCAGCGTGTCGGAGATCACCAGGTTGGAACCGCCCGCAAACACCAGGGGCCGCCCATCGTTCCCGGTACGAGCGTCCCGGACCGCAGCGTCCAGCTGCCGCAAAACCTCGACCACCTGTTCGGCGCTCGTGCACGTTACGAGGCGCCGCGCGACCGGCCCGACCCGCAACGTGGTCAACGGCGCCAAAGAAACCGCCTCGGCGACATCTACACCGGCAATGCGCAACCCCGCACCGCTCTTTTTCATGGCCCTTGACGGTAGCCTGACCTGCTATGCCGCGTTCATTCGACATGGCCGCCGACTTCCAGGGCAGCGTCGAAGAGGTTCATCGTGCGTTCCACGAGCCAGAGTATTGGCGGGCCAGGCTGGCCGACATTCCCGTTGACGCTGCCGCTGTGGAGTCGATGCGGGTCGGCGGCGAATCCGGAAGTGACGGCACCATCGAGGTGGTGACCGTGCAGACGGTACATAGTCACAACCTGCCGGGCCTGGTCACCCAGCTGCACTCGGGCGACCTATCCATCAAGCGTGCGGAGATTTGGGGCCCGGTCTCCGATGGCGCGGCGACGGCGTCTATATCGGGATTGATCCTGAACACTCCGGTGAATATTTGGGGAACTGCCTTGCTGGCGCCGAATGCAGAGTCCGGTGGCGCGCGCCAGACATTCCACATCACCATCCAGGTGCGTGCCCCAATCATCGGCGGCAAGATCGAGAAGCTGATCGGCGCGCAGCTGGCCGAGTTGGTCGTCAGGGAACAGCACTTCACCTCGGAGTGGATCACGAACAACGCGTGACGATTTCGCCTGGGCTGAATCGCTCAGCTTGCCCCCTCGCCGCTCCGCGGCTGGGGGCGCCCCCACCTCACGCCGCAAGCGGCGCACATCGTCGCCGAGCCTAAGCTGGCGTTATGCGAATCGCGCTGGCGCAAATCCTCAGCGGCGCCGATCCGGCGGCGAACCTGCAGTTGGTGCGGGATTACACCGACCGGGCCGCCGAAGCCGGCGCGCGGCTGGTGGTTTTCCCGGAGGCCACCATGTGCCGTTTCGGCGTCCCGCTGCGACCGATCGCCGAGCCCGTCGACGGACCCTGGGCAAACGGTGTCCGGCGGATCGCGACCAACGCCGGGATCACCGTGATAGCCGGCATGTTCACCCCCACGGGCGACGGGCGGGTGACAAACACGCTGATCGCGGCAGGCCCAGGCACACCCAACGAGCCCGATGCGCACTACGACAAAATCCATCTGTACGACGCGTTCGGCTTCACCGAGTCACGCACCGTCGCGCCTGGGCACGAACCGGTGATAATCACGGTGGACGGTACCCGGGTGGGGTTGAGCATCTGCTACGACATTCGCTTTCCAGCCCTTTACACCGAGTTGGCCCGGCGCGGCGCCCAGCTGATCGCAGTGTGCGCGTCCTGGGGTTCAGGTCCCGGCAAGCTCGAGCAGTGGACGCTGCTGGCCCGAGCCCGGGCACTGGACGCGATGAGCTATGTCGCGGCGGTCGGTCAGGCCGATCCGGGCGACGCCCTGACCGGTTCGGGCGCACCGACCGGAGTCGGCGGCAGCCTGGTGGTCTCGCCACTGGGCGAGGTGATGGCGTCGGCGGGCGCTCAGCCTCAACTGGTGGTCGCGGACATCGATGTCGCCAAAGTTGATGAGGCGCGCGACAGCATCGCGGTACTGCGCAACCACTCGAGCTTTGCTCGTGGTGATGAGGCACAATCGGTTGGGTGACGAACCCCCAAGGACCGCCGAACGAAGGCCCACCGACCTGGGGCCGTCCCGGCAACCAAGGTTCCTTCGGCCAGCCCCCGACTGAGCGGCCTACCGAGCAGATCCGCACCGGCGATCCCGCTCAATCGCCTCCGGCCGCACCCGGCCAGCACCCGACTGAGCAGCTGTCGACGCCCCAACGGGGTGCCCAGGGACCGAGTCGTCCAACTCCACCCGCCCCGCCCGCGAGCGCCGCGCGACGGTCGGCCGCGCCGAAGGACAAGCCGGCACCGGCGAAAAGAAAGCGGCGTTGGCTTCGTGATCCGTTGTCCATTCTGCTGATCTGCATCATTGTCGCTGCGCTTGTCATTGCCGGGCTGATCGGAGGCGAGCTTTATGCCCGTCACATCGCGAACAGCAAGGTCGCGGAAGCGGTGGCGTGTGAGGTCAAGGATCAGGCCACCGCATCCTTCGGTGTGGCTCCGCTGCTGCTGTGGCAGCTCGCCACGAGGCATTTCACCAACATCTCGGTGTCCACGGCCGGCAACCAGATACGCGACGCCAAGGGCATGAAAGTCGACATCAACATCAAGGATGTCCGGATCAGGGACACCTCCACGTCCAAGGGCACCATCGGATCGCTGGATGCCACCATCACCTGGACTTCTGAGGGCATCAAGGAGTCCGTGCAGAACGGGATCCCTGTCCTCGGCCCGTTCGTCACCAACTCGGTGACGACCCACCCCAGCGACGGCACCATTGAGTTGAAGGGGATGCTGGACGACATCACGGCCAAGCCGGTGGTGTCCGGCACCGGGCTGCAGCTGCAGATCGTCAGCTTCAACGCGCTCGGCGTCACGATGCCCAAAGAGACCGTGCAGTCGACCCTGGATGACTTCACCTCGAACCTGACGAAGAACTATCCGTTGGGCATCCACGCCGATAACGTAGAGGTGACCTCGACGGGTGTGACCAGTCATTTCTCCACCCAGAACGCCAATATCCCGACCGGAAACGACGGCCAGGACCCCTGCTTCGCCAGCGTCTGATATCCCGAGGAGCCGCACCCGCTAGTTCAGGCCGTCGAGGACCGCACGGGTGCCCGACAGGCCCAGCCTGGTGGCCCCGGCGTTCAGCATGGCGAGTGCATCGGCGGTGGAGCGGATCCCGCCGCTGGCCTTGACACCCAGCCGGCCACCGACGGTCTCGGCCATCAACGCGACCGCACGCAGTGACGCGCCGCCGGCGGGATGAAACCCGGTGGAGGTCTTGACGAAGTCCGCGCCGGCGGCCTCAGCGACGCGACACACATCTGCCAGCGTCCGTCCGTCCGCCTGACTCAGCAGAACCGCCGACTCCACGATGACCTTGAGCACGGTCCCTACTGTCGCAGCACGCACCGTCTCGATATCGGCACCGACCGCATCGAGGTCACCGGCCAGCGCGGCGCCGACGTCGATGACCATGTCGATCTCGTTTGCTCCGGACGCGACGGCCGCCGCCGCCTCGTGCGCTTTGATCGCCGCCAGGTGCTTACCCGACGGGAAACCCGCCACCGCCGCGACCCGCACCCGTCCGGCGCCGGCTTCGACCGCGGCCTGCACCATCGACGGCGAGACGCAGACCGCGTACACATCCAATTCGACGGCTTCGGCAACGAGCGCGGCCACGTCTGTTGGCGTGGCCTCGGGTTTGAGCAGGGTGTGGTCGACAAGTGCGGCCAGCTGCCCCCGAGTAAGTGGGCTTGCCACTAAAACGGCTCTTCAGAGCCGCCGGGGTTGCAACGGGAAGCGAACATCTGCGAATCGTCTACCACCGGCCGCCACGGCTCGAGGTTCCAGCTTGTCTTGCCGGGCTCCGCAATTTCGGCGAATTGCCAGTGGCAGTTGAATTGAGCGCGCATGCCGGCGGTGTCGGCATCGGGCGATGCGGCGAGCACTTCGGCCCATGCTTCGTCGGCCGCCGCGGTCGTCCCCGGCTGTCGGGCGGCAACGCGCCCGGCGGGCGTGGGGTAGACCCGCAGACTGGTGAGATTGTGGCGTCCCCATTGAGCCCATTCGGTGTGGTCGACAAACGGTGGGGAGTACGCGGGGCTCGACACGCCGGTGCCCGGATCAGCCACGGCAGCAGCCGTCCCGGGTAACGAGCCCAGCGAGAGCAAGAGCGCCGCGGCCAGCAGGGCTTTCATGGCGCTAGCGCGACTTGCCCTGGACCTCGAGAAGTTTGGGCCGCACATCGACCAGGTACACACCGGCCACACCGGCCGCGATGGCGAGCCCCATCACCCAGAAAACTTGAGACAGGATCGAAGCCAAAGCGACGCCCACGCCGAGGATCAACAGCCACACCGGTTTGGTCAGCTTGTCGGCGGCGGTATAGGCGTCGGATCGCTGCATCGCAGCGTGGACAAACGCATACACGGCCATCACCACGACAGCGACCTGCAAGACAAGTATGACGGTGTTCATGACTTGGGTCACCACGCTTTATAGAGTATGCGGCCACTGACCCAACGTCGACTCCGAGCTGCCCATAAGGCAGCTCGGAGTTGAACGTCTTGCTAGGTCCTGACTACTTCTGGGTGACCTTCTTAGCCGGAGCCTTCTTCGCTACGGCCTTTTTGGCGGGCGCTTTCTTGGCGGGCGCCTTCTTCGCCGGGGCCTTCTTGCCCTCCGCCTTCTTGGGCAGTTCGATGCCGACCAGCTTGGCGGCACGCTCACCGACCGCGCGGGTCTGCGAGGCCACGGTGCCCAGCGCTTCCTGGGTCAGCTCGACGGCCTGGTCCACGTAGCCTTCGGCCCGCTCCGCAGCGTCGTCGAAGCCCGACTGGTTGCGCAGCCGAGACAATGCGGCCTCGCCGCGCTCGACCAAATCGTTGTACCGGTTGGTCGCGGCATCGAGGTAGCCTTCGGCAGCCTTCCGAAGTTCCTCGCTGGTGAAACGCTCACGCAGGTCGGTGAACTGTTCGGGCAGCTCCTCCTGCAGCTTGGTCAGGCGAGCACGGCTCTCCTCGACGCGGCTGCGGGTGTCCGTGCGGGTTTCTCCGGCACGGTCACGCAGGTTGGTGATCAACTCGTTGACAGTGGCCAGGGCCAGGTCGGCCGCACCGAGTGCAGCCAGCAACGGAGCCTTCAATTCTTCGATGTTCGTGTTTTCAGCCATGGTGTTTTCCTTTCATAGTTTGTTTTCGTTTTGGGGATCGGGTGTGTGGTTTGGAAGTTGGGGCGCGATATCGGCCCGCTCAGAATGCAGATGGCCGGAGGCAGACGATTCCCACGGTCATGAGTAACCAGACATCCACTCGTCTATGCATCAGTCGCCGCGTTCGCCTATTTGGGACCGTGCAGGATCACTCTCAATTTCAGGTTGGGTCGGACGCTCCTCACTGGTGGGTTCGTTTTGTTGGACAAAAGACGCATAGATATCGAGCAGAACCTGCTTCTGACGCTCGGTGATCGCGGCGTCGGTGATAATGGCGTCACGCACCTCGCTGGCCTCGCGTGGCTCTAGAATCCCGGCCCGCACATAAAGAACCTCGGCTGAAACACGGAGTGCCTTTGCGATCTGGCTCAGAACATCGGCGGACGGTTTACGTAACCCACGTTCGACCTGGCTCAGATATGGATTGCTGACGCCTGCCAGATCGGCCAGCTGGCGGACCGAGACCTGTGCCAGCTCGCGCTGGCTCCTGATGAAACTGCCGATGTCGGAAGCCGCAGTGGTCACCTTGGCGGAGAGCTTCTCCTCGGATGCCATTGCGTTCTCCTGGTCGGTTGGGTCGATGTTCGCCAAGTCCCAGGCTACAAACGAGTGCTTGCTTTTGCAAGCAGTCTGTTAGCACTACTCAGAAAAGCAACTGCGCGACGGCGTAGATCACCACCCCCGCCAACGCGCCGACCACGGTGCCGTTGATCCGAATAAACTGCAGGTCACGGCCCACATGCAGCTCGATCCGCCGACTCGCTTCGTCGGCATCCCAGCGTTCGATCGTCTCGGTGATGATCGCTGTGATTTCAATCCCATACTGCGAGACCAGATGCTTCGCGGCCCGCACCATCCAGTCGTCGACTTTGTCGCGCAGGTCGACGTCGTCGCGCAGTGATTCCCCAATGCGCACCACCGTGTCGGCGATGCGGCTGCGCAGAGCGCTGGACGGGTCGTCGACGCCTTCGAGAACCAACCGCTTCAGCGTTTGCCACGCCGTCGCGGCGGCATTGGCAATCTCATCTCGCGCCATCAGCTGCTCTTTGATCGCATCTGCGCGCGCGATGGTGTCCGAATCGTGCTGCAAGTCGTCGGCGAAATCGAAAAGAAAGCGGGTCGCCGAGCGACGCAATTCGTGGTCAGGGTTGCGTCGCACCTTGTCAGTGAAGTCCATCAACTCGCGATGAATGCGATCGCCGACCAGATGGTCGATGAATCTCGGCGACCAGGTCGGCGAATCACGTTCGACCACCCGCTGGATGATTTCGCCGGCATTCAGCGACCACTGGAACGCCCGGTCGGCCAACAACTGGATCAGGGCCTCTTGCCGATGCTCGGCCAGCAAGGTCGCCAGCACCCGGCCCACCGGGGGACCCCACTGCGGTTCGGCGATACGTCGCACGATCATTCGATCGATCACATGCTGGACGTCGTCGTCTCGCAACAGCTCCACCAGCACCCGCAATACCGTGGCCGCCTCGCCCGCTACCCGCTCGGCATGTGCGGCCTCCGACAGCCACTTACCCAGCCGGCTCGGCACCTCCGCCTCGCGGAGCTTCGACTCCACGACTTCCGGCGACAGGAAGTTCTCCCGCACGAAGGTCCCCAGACCCTCACCGAGCTGGTCTTTCTTTCGCTTGATGATCGCCGTGTGCGGGATGGGCAAGCCCAGCGGATGCTTGAACAACGCGGTCACGGCGAACCAGTCCGCCAGCGCACCCACCATGCCGGCTTCTGCGGCCGCAGCGGCGTACCCAATCCAGGTGGCAGTGTTGCCGTTTGCCTGAGCCCATCGACACGCGAGAAACACACCGATGGCCCCGATCAGAAAGCTCAGTGCCACCGCCTTCATTCGGCGCAAGGCCATACGCCGCTCGGCGTCCGCCCCGGGGTCTGCCCCGGCGAACGATTCGGCGAAGGAAGCGCGGGCTTTCGGCGCGGTGATGCGGTCCGGGATGGCCGTCGGCGGCCCTAGTGCGTCGCCGCCGGACAAGGCTCTGTGTGCCACCACACCATCATCCGCTATCGCCGAGATCAGTTAATGTGACGACACCTTTTCAGGCCCCTCGGCACGTGCGGACCATGCGCCCTATGGCCCGTAGTATCGAGTGGTCTAGTGAATGGGAATTTCGCGACAGTGGCAGACCACATACCGGCTCGGACCGTGAAGACAGACGGTCGCAAGCGGCGCTGGCACCAACACAAGGTGGAGCGCCGCAATGAGTTGGTCGACGGCACGATCGTGGCGATTCGCCGACACGGCCGTTACCTGAGCATGGACGAGATCGCCGCGGAAATCGGGGTTTCCAAGACCGTTCTATACCGCTACTTCGTGGACAAGAACGATCTGACGACAGCAGTGATGATGCGCTTTGCGCAGACGACGTTGATCCCCAACATGGCCGCCGCGCTGTCCTCGAATCTGGACGGTATCGACCTGACCCGCGAGATCATCCGGGTATACGTCGAAACCGTGGCGAGCGAACCCGAGCCATACCGGTTCGTGATGGCCAACAGCTCGGCCAGCAAGAGCAAAGTGATCGCCGACTCCGAGCGGATCATCGCCCGCATGCTCGCGGTAGTCCTGCGGCGCCGCATGCAACAGGCCGGGATGGACACTGGAGGCGTCGAGCCATGGGCTTATTCGATGGTCGGCGGCGTTCAGCTGGCCACGCACTCGTGGATGTCAGATCCCCGAATGAGCAGCGACGAATTGATCGACTACCTGACCATGCTGAGTTGGAGCGCAATGTGCGGGATCGTCGAGGTCGCCGGTTCGCTGCAGAAGTTCCGCGAGGAGCCGCATCCCTCGCCGATCGTCCCCCCGCTATCGTTTTGAGCCCGGTGTTGGGCCTCGTCGCGGGCGCGCTGCGCCCGCTACTTCACGCAGGTGAACTGTCCCACATTGCAGATGCCCTTGTGGAAGAAGTTCTCACACCCGGTCAGATAGTGCATGTAGCGGTCGTAGATCTCCAGTGACTGGATCTCGATCGCGCGCTCCTTGTTGGCCTCCAGGTTGGCCGCCCAGAGGTTCAGCGTGCGCTCGTAGTGTTCCCCCAGTAATTGCACCCGCTCGACCGTGAACCCGGCGTCCGGCGCGAGCTTCAAGAGGTCCTCCTGAGCCGGCAACTGCCCGCCCGGGAAAATCACCTCGCCGATGAACTTCATAAATCGGATATCGGACATCGTCAATTTGACGCCGCGATCGAACATCGATTTCTGCGTGTAGGCCAGAATTGTGTGCAGCAGCATCCTGCCGTCGCTGGGGAGGACCTCATAGGCACGCTCGAAGAACGCGGGATACCGCTCACTCTTGAACGCTTCGAATGCCCCGATGGTGACGATGCGGTCGACTTTGTCCTCGAACTCTTCCCAGCCCTGCAGTCGCACCTCAACCGTGCGCTCGGTTGGGATCTTGGCGAGCTTGGCCCTGCTGTACGCGGATTGGTTCTTACTGAGCGTGATGCCGATGACGTTCACGTCGAATTTCTCGATTGCCCGGACCATCGCACCGCCCCAGCCGCAACCGATGTCGAGCACCGTCATCCCGGGCTCGAGGTTGAGCTTGCCCAGCGCCAGGTCGAACTTCGCGTTGGATGCCTCTTCCAGCGTCATGTCGTCACGCTCGAAGTAAGCGCATGTGTAAGCCATTGTCGGGTCTAGGAACAACGCGAAAAACTCGTCGGAAACGTCGTAAATTGATTGCGACTCTTCGTAATAGGGCTTCAACTGCGCCATGCTCGCTGCGTACCTCTCGTCTGTTGATCGCCGAGAATGGTACCCGACGCATATAGCAGGTGTCACACCAACTCGCGGTGCCCTACCTGGGGCTTTCAATAGCTGTAGAAGCCCCGACCAGACTTTTTGCCAAGCCGGCCTGCCTCCACCATACGCAGCAGCAACGGCGGTGGCGCGTACTGCGGCTCCTTGAATTCCTCGAACATTTTGTCGGCAATCAGCTTGAGGGTGTCCAGGCCCACCAGGTCGGAAAGCCGCAGCGGCCCCATCGGATGGGACAACCCAGCGACGACGGCCTTGTCGACATCTTCCACGGTGGCAAAACCAGCCTCGACCATCCGAACCGCCGTCAGCAGATACGGCACCAGCAGCGCGTTCACCACGAAGCCGGACCGATCGGAACAGCGCACCACCTGTTTGCCCAACACGGTGCTGGCGAACTCCTCGGTGCGATCGGCGGCGGCCGGATCGGTGACCAGCGTGCTGACAAGCTCCACCAGCGGGAGCACCGGAACCGGGTTGAAGAAGTGCAGGCCCAGCACGCGTTGCGGGTTCTTGGTGGCCGCCGCGATCTTCATGATCGGGATGCTGGAGGTGTTCGACGCCAGCACCGCGTCAGGATCGGTAACGACGCGGTCCAGGTCGGCGAAGATCTGAGCCTTGATCGCCTCGTCCTCGATGATGGCTTCGATCACCAGTTGCCGGTCGGCTAGGTCTTTGAGGTCCGTCGTGAAGGTCAGCTTGCTCAACGCGCGCTCACGCTCACGCTCGGTGACCTTCCCCGCGCTGACGCCGCGCTCCAGCGACTTCACCATGCGGTTACGTCCCGCGGTGATCAGCGCATCGGTGGTCTCGAACACGGTCACGTCAACACCGGCGCGCACGGAAACCTCGGCGATACCGGCTCCCATCTGCCCGGCCCCGATAACCCCTACCCGCTGAATCGCTGCATCACTCACAAGTTTTTTCTCCGGTCGTATTGTCGTGCACCGCAATAGGCCCCGCCCAGGTTCGCCGGGCGGGGCCTCTGCTGTCAACTCTCGGTTTCACCCGCGAGCAGACACAAACGCACCCTGATCTGGGTCGCAGAAGGGGCTTTTGCGACTGCTCGGCAACAACTCAGTGAAACTGCCCCTCTTCGGTCGAACCGGTCAGAGCGGTGGTCGACGAATTTGGGTCGACCGTGGTGGCGATGCGGTCGAAGTAGCCGGCACCGACTTCGCGCTGGTGCTTAGTCGCGGTGTAGCCACGTTCCTCGGCGGCGAATTCGCGTTCCTGCAACTCGACGTAGGCGCTCATCTGATTGCGGGCGTAGCCATAGGCCAGATCGAACATCGAGTAGTTCAGCGCGTGGAAGCCGGCCAACGTGATGAACTGGAACTTGAATCCCATTGCGGCAAGCTCTTTTTGGAACTTCGCGATGGTTCCGTCGTCGAGGTGTTGACGCCAGTTGAACGACGGCGAGCAGTTGTACGCCAACATCTGGTCGGGGTGCTCGGCCTTGACCGCCTCGGAGAACTTCCGCGCCATCTCGAGGTCCGGGGTTCCGGTCTCCATCCAGATCAAGTCGGCGAACGGTGCGTAGGCCTTCGCCCGTGCGATGCAGGGCTCGATGCCGTTCTTGGTGCGATAGAACCCTTCCCGAGTGCGCTCCCCGGTGATGAAGGGCTGGTCGCGCTCGTCGACATCGGAGGTGATGAGCGTGGCCGCTTCGGCGTCCGTCCGGGCGATGACGACGGTCGGAACGTCGCACACGTCGGCGGCCAGCCGGGCCGAGGTCAGCGTGCGGATGTGCTGCTGAGTCGGGATCAGCACCTTGCCACCCAGGTGGCCACACTTCTTCTCCGAGGCCAGCTGGTCCTCCCAGTGCGAACCTGCGACACCGGCGGCGATCATGGCCTTCTGCAGCTCGAACACGTTCAGGGCGCCACCGAAGCCGGCCTCGCCGTCAGCCACGATCGGGGCCAGCCAGTTCTCCACCGAACGGTCGCCCTCGACCTTGGCAATCTGGTCCGCGCGCACCAGTGCGTTGTTAATCCGACGAACGACCTGCGGCACCGAGTTGGCCGGGTACAGGCTCTGGTCGGGGTAGGTGTGGCCGGACAGGTTGGCGTCACCGGCGACCTGCCAGCCGGACAGGTAGATCGCCTTGAGGCCGGCGCGCACCTGCTGGACGGCCTGGTTGCCGGTGAGGGCGCCGAGCGCGTTGACCCATTCCAGGTCGTGCAGCTCTTCCCACAGCACTTCCGCGCCTCGGCGGGCCAGGGTGCTCTCCTCGACCACGCTGCCCTGCAGGGCGACGACGTCCCCCGCGCTATAGGTGCGGGTGACGTTCTTCCAGCGGGGATTGGTGTCCCAGTCGTGCTGAATCTGCTCGGGACTCTTCGGGGTGCCAACGACAGACATTGGGCTTCGCTCCTTAACAATCGCGATGTTGAAATGTTGCATCCCGTCACCGCCAGACGGTGGCTGCGGGCGCAACTTCACTGGTGTGCTAACACGACGATGGCACAGCCGTTGATGCAGGTCCACCCATTTCACTTGCAAATTTCGGCCACGACTTCAGGGTATCTTGCGAATATTGCGAAGTTGCAAATTTACTGAACCGTTTCAGAAGCTACTCGCCAGTAACCAAACTTCGCAGGTCAACGCCGATTTACCGGGACGCTTGTCCGGTTAGAGCGCGAAGAACGCGGCGACGGCTTTGGTCTCGTCCCCAACGGCATATGTGAGCGTTGTAACAGTGCGGTCAACCAGGTTGGGGCCGAATTGATCGGTCGAGCCGGGCGGGTGCACGTGCGAGACGATCTCCAGCTTGTCGCCGAGCGCAACCGGCGCCTCGTGTTCGATCGTGGTGCGCAGCGGCCACCGGAGCAGCTCGGGGTGCGAAGCAAGGTAGTCCTCGACCACACTCCAATACACCGAGTTGTTCATGTGGTCGAGGAAGTCGATGTCGGTTTGCCGGACCGGGAACTCGTGGATTTCCGTCGCGTCTTCACGACTGCCCGGCTTCAGATACCCCTTCCACCGGAGTCGATCGACCGACGTGGTCTTCTGCAGTGCCGTCAGGAAATCGTCAACCATGCGCGACGGCATCTGGGTCTCCCGGTTGATGTTGATCCAGAAGGCCTCGGACTCCACCAGGCCGCCCTTGCTTCCATCTATGCGTACCCGCATCTCGCACCACCGGTTCGACGTGCCCGAACACCACCTCCGCATGCGCAACATGTCTTGGAACTCGATCGGGCGAATCAGGTCGACCATGGTCCGGCGCACGATCCACAGCGGATGGGTCTCCTCGAAGCCCATCTCACGCAGCTGGTCCTGGCCAATGTCTTGAATGTGCCGGCAACCCGCATCCAGCCGCAGCCGGCCGGTGCGGTCGACGTCGCCAACGCGCAGGGGCCACTCGCGGTCGAATACGTCGGGGTGACCGTCCGGCACCGGCATCAGTGTTTTGTCCAGGCTCACGACTTCGCTCCCCGTTATCTCTCGGCGCCCGCCTCAGGCTAACCCCCCGGGGTTACCTCCGAATACCCCAGTTGAATCATGCCAACGCCGGACCCTGGTCACCACCCGCGCAGACTCGATGACATTGTGCCAACTCTGCGAATCATGTCTTCGCACTGTTGTAGGGTCGGCAAGGTGTCCAAGACGTTCGTCGGCTCACGGGTTCGCCAGCTGCGCAGCGAGCGCGGTTTCAGTCAGGCCGCGCTGGCCCAGATGCTGGAGATCTCGCCGAGCTACCTCAACCAGATCGAGCACGACGTTCGTCCGCTGACGGTGGCCGTGCTGCTCCGGATCACCGAGGTGTTCGGCGTGGATGCGACCTTCTTCGCGCCCCAAGACGACACCCGGCTGGTCGCCGAGCTGCGGGAGGTGACGATGGACCGAGATCTGGACATCGACGTCGACCCGACCGAGATCGCCGAAATGGTCAGTGCCCACCCCGCCTTTGCCCGCGCGGTGGTCAATCTGCACCGGCGCTACCGGATCACCACCGCACAGCTGGCTGCCGCCACCGAGGAACGGTTCTCCGACGGCAGCGGCACCGGCTCGATCACGATGCCCCACGAAGAGGTGCGCGACTACTTCTATCAACGCCAGAATTACCTGCACGCGCTGGACACCGCGGCCGAAGACCTCACGATCCAGATGCGGTTACACCACGGCGACCTGGCACGGGAGTTGACCCGACGGCTCGCCGAGGTGCACGGAGTCCACATCACCAGGCGGATCGATCTCGGAGACACGGTGCTGCACCGTTACGACCCCAACACCAACACGCTCGAAATCAGCAATCACCTCTCGCTGGGTCAGCAGGTATTCAAAATGGCCGCCGAATTGGCATACCTGGAGTTCGGCGATCTGATCGACAGCATGGTCGAAGAGGGCAAATTCACCAGCGACGAATCGCACACACTGGCCCGGCTCGGGCTGGCCAATTACTTCGCCGCGGCCGCGATACTGCCCTACCGTCAGTTCCACGACGTCGCGGAGAACTTCCGCTACGACGTCGAGCGACTATCGGCATTCTATTCGGTGAGCTACGAGACCATCGCGCACCGGCTGTCTACGCTACAACGACCTTCGATGCGCGGCGTGCCGTTCTCGTTCATCCGGGTGGACCGCGCCGGAAATATGTCAAAACGCCAGTCGGCCACGGGTTTTCACTTCTCCTCCAGTGGCGGCACCTGCCCCTTGTGGAACGTCTACGAAACATTCGCAAACCCGGGCAAGATCCTCGTGCAGATTGCCCAGATGCCCGACGGACGCAACTACATGTGGGTGGCGCGCACCGTGGAGCGCCGCGCCGCCAGGTACGGTCAGCCGGGTAAGACCTTCGCGATCGGACTGGGCTGCGAACTCCGCCACGCTCACCGGCTCGTCTACTCGGAAGGACTCGATTTGTCGGGGGACCCGAACATGGTGGCCACTCCCATCGGCGCGGGTTGCCGTGTCTGCGAGCGGGACAACTGCCCGCAGCGGGCGTTTCCGGCTTTGGGGCGCGCACTCGATCTCGACGAGCACCGCAGCACCGTGTCCCCATACCTGGTGAAACAAGCATGACCGGCAGCCGAGAAGGTCAAGTCGGCCGCATCCCGACGGCCAGATTTCGCCAACTGGGACCGATCAACTGGGTGATCGCGAAACTAGCGGCGCGCCAGGTCCGGGCGCCGGAGATGCACCTGTTCTCAACGCTTGGTCAGCGTCGACTCCTATTCTGGGCGTGGGCGGTCTATGGCACGCGACTGTTGGCTGGGCGACTGCCGCGGGTCGATACCGAACTGGTGATCCTGCGGGTCGCCCATCTGCGCACTTGCGAATACGAGCTGCAACATCATCGCCGGATGGCGCGCGCGGCAGGGCTGGATTCCGGCGTTCAGGCAGCAATTTTCTCCTGGCCGGACGTAGTACCAGACGCCGGGGTAGAGCTCAGCGCCCGCCAGCGGACGCTGTTGCAGGCCACCGACGAGTTCATCAAGGACCGCACCATCAGCGGCGGTACGTGGCAGCAGCTCGCGAGTTACCTGGATCGGCGGCGGCTGATCGAATTCTGTCTGCTGGCAAGCCAATACGACGGGCTGGCCGCGACGATCGCCGCCCTTGACATCCCGCTGGACAACCCGCGTTAAATCCCTAGAAGAGGATATCGGCCAGCACGGCCAGCGTCAGTATCACCGGCAGCACCGGCAGGCCGAACGCGAACGACGCCCATGCCCGCTTGCGGCGGCGGCGCAGCGACCAGCCCCAAACGCCGGCGCCTACCGCCAGCACACCGGAGAGCATGAGCACGATCAAACTCCACTGGCTCACCGTCGTGGTGGCGTCTCCGATGGAGTAGGCCACCAGCCACAGGACATAGCCGGTGGCTACGCCACCGATGGCGCCCACAACCGTTTCCCGCGTATCGGTGCTATTCATCGGCTGCTCAGAAGTTGATCATGTGACCGGTCAAACCGTGGAAACACTCCTGCAGCGCCTCTGACATCGTCGGATGGGTGTGCACGTTGCGAGCCAACTCGGTGGCCGTCAGGTCCCATTTCTGTGCCAGTGTGAGTTCGGGCAGCAGTTCGGACACGTCGTGGCCGATTATGTGTCCCCCCAAGAGTTCGAGGTACTTGGCGTCGGCCACCAGCTTCACGAATCCACTGGGATCGCCGACGCCGTGGGCTTTGGCGTTCGCGGTGAACGGGAACTTCGCCACCACAACGTCGTATCCCTCGTCTCGGGCTTGCTGTTCGGTGAGACCAAAGCTGGCGACCTGCGGCTGGCAGAACGTCGCGCGGGGCAGCATGCGGTAGTCGCCGAGCGCTAAAGTCTCTGCGCCGGCTATGGTTTCGGCGGCCACCACGCCTTGAGCCTCAGCGACATGCGCGAGTTGCAACAACGCGGTGACGTCTCCGATTGCGTAAATGTGGCCGACGTTGGTGCGCATGTAGTCGTCGATCGCGATGGCCTTGCGCTCGGTCAGCCGGACCCCGGCCTTATCCAGTCCGTAGCCCTCGACATTGGGCGCAAAACCAATGGCCTGCAAGACCTTCTCGGCTTTGAGGTCCTGGGACTGACCATCCTTGCTGACGGTCACCGTGACTCCGGAGCCGTCGGAGCCACCGTCCGTTATGGACTCGACTTTGGTGCCGGTAAGGATCTTGACACCTAGCTTCTTGAACTGTTTCTCGATCTCCTTGGACACCTCGGCGTCTTCGTTGGGCAGCGCCCGGGGCAGAAACTCGACGATGGTCACGTCGACGCCGTAGTTCTTCAAGACGTAGCCGAACTCCATCCCGATGGCTCCGGCTCCGGCGATGATGATCGACTCGGGCAACTCCCGGGAGAGGATCTGTTCCTCGTAGGTGACCACGTTGGCGGACAGCGACGTGCCCGGTACCAGCCGGGTGCTGCTGCCGGTGGCGATGATGGCGTTGTCGAACGTGACGGTTTCCGTACCGCCAGCGTTGAGTTCGACGGCCAGCGTGTTGGCGTCGGTAAATCTTCCGTACCCGTTGATCTCGGTGATCTTGTTCTTCTTCATCAGGAAGTGCACGCCGGCGACGCGGCCCTCGGCGACTTTGCGGCTCCGGTCGTAGGCAATTCC
Source organism: uncultured Actinomycetota bacterium (assembly GCA_963715905.1). GTDB lineage: Bacteria > Actinomycetota > Actinomycetes > Mycobacteriales > Mycobacteriaceae > Mycobacterium. The sequence goes on along the minus strand of CAVQSX010000002.1, from coordinate 214,606 downwards.
GTAATCGAACGTCGCCTCGCCGCTGATGCCGAAAGTCTTGGCCTCTTTGGTGAAGATGTGCGCGAGCTCGGCGTTGCGCAGCAGCGCCTTCGACGGGATACAACCGACGTTGAGGCAGACTCCGCCCCAGTATTTCGGCTCCACGACCGCGGTGTTCAGACCCAGCTGAGCGGCACGAATGGCCGCGACATATCCGCCGGGACCGGCTCCGACCACGACGACGTCATAGTGAGAAGTCACGAGCCCACACTAGTGGTCTGTGACTTCACAATGAACAACGCCGTGGGTCAGTACGGAATGACACCGGCCACGCAGGGGGCTGCCCGCGCACAGTAGTAGTAGCCGTAGAGCGGCGCCGCAGCGGCGACAGAGGCAAACGGCGCCGACATCACCGCGATCGACAAGGCGGCAATCAGCGGCCTGCCCTGCACCATCGCCAGCATCACGCCGGCCACGACGCACGCAACAACGTAAACCAAGATCACGAACGCCGCCGCCGTCTTGTCTGCGGTGTGAAACCACCAGTAGAACAAGCTCAGCCCCACCTCTGCCGCGGCGATCCACACACCGAGGATCACCAGCGCCAACTTCCACCACTTCAGGTACTGGTACCGACCGGGAACGGTGACCGAGTGCACCGGTGCGGCGTCCTCGGAGGGTGTCTCGGAGGTCTCGGCGGACTCCTTCTGCTCCGGTTCACCCACCAGCGGCAATACCGAGGGCTGTGAGTCAGTGTCGTCAAAGTCCGGCACGAACGGCACCGAATCTTCGCCGGTGTCAGCAAAGTCCGGCACGAACGCTTCGGTCCCCGGGTTCGACGGATGATCGCGTTCAGCCACCGGACACCACTCGCAGAGCGACAAGCGCACCGAACCAGCCCGGCGCCAACGCGAGGAGGAAGGCGCCCGCCATCGTGACCCATCGACGTCCGGAAAGCAGGATCGTCAGCAGCCCGATCACGCTGGGTACACCGACTACCAACGCGACGACCAAATCCGGCCTTATCCGCGCATGCACCACCACAGTCAATGCCACCCCCATCAGCAGGCCGACCGCACTGCCGATCAGCAGGGCGCCGGCGAGCAGCCACGGACGCGGAAGGGGTATCACGCAGACATTCCCGGCGTGGCTGGTTCATTAGTTGCCTCATCAGCGGTGACCACCCGACCCCGTACCGACGGGCGCTGACCGCGCTCGTAAGCTGCACCGGTGATCACCGGAATCGCCTGTACCAGGACCCTTTCCGAGTCGCTGAAGACCCGGCCACGACTGAGAAAGCGCACGCCCTCCGGGGCTTCCAGGCTGAACCCGCCGCCCCGGCCCGGCACCACGTCGATAACCAGCTGGGTGTGTTTCCACACGTCGTACTGAGGCCCCGAGATCCACACCGCTACGCCCTCGGCCCCCACATCGAGTACGCCGAGCAGCACGTCGCGGTCGCCGACGAGGAAGTCCCCACACGGATAGCACATCGGCGACGAGCCGTCACAGCAGCCGCCGGACTGGTGGAACATGACCGGGCCGTGACTGTCCTGCAGTCGAGCCAGCAGCTCCGCGGCGGCTGGGGTGAGGACGGCACCCGCAGGAGAGGCGTCCATCAGAACAACCCGACCGCCTTGTCGGAGTAGGACACCAACAGGTTCTTCGTCTGCTGGTAGTGGTCGAGCGCCATCTTGTGGGTCTCCCGGCCAAACCCTGATTGCTTGTAGCCGCCGAAGGCCGCATGGGGCGGGTACACGTGGTAGCAGTTGACCCAGACCCGGCCGGCCTGGATCTCGCGGCCGGCCCGATAGGCAGTGTTGCCGTTGCGGCTCCACACGCCCGCGCCCAGGCCGTAGAGGGTGTCGTTGGCGATGCTAAGCGCGTCGTCGTAATCGGTGAAGGATGCCACCGTCACGACCGGCCCGAAAATCTCCTCCTGGAAGATGCGCATCTTGTTGTTGCCACTGAAGATGGTCGGCTGCATGTAATAGCCGCCGGACAGGTCGCCACCCAGCTCGGCACGCTCGCCGCCGGTAATGATCTTGGCGCCCTCACCCTTGCCGATTGCGATGTAGGACAAGATCTTCTCCAGCTGGTCGTTGGAGGCCTGGGAACCCAGCATGGTTTCGGTGTTCAGCGGATCACCCTGCCGGATTGCCTTGGTTCGGATCGCCGCCAGTTCGAGAAACTCGTCATGGATGTCGGCCTGGATCAAGCTGCGCGACGGGCACGTGCACACCTCGCCCTGGTTGAGGGCGAACATGGTGAACCCCTCCAAGGCCTTGTCCTGGAAGTTGTCGTTGGCGGCCATCACGTCGGAGAAAAAGATGTTGGGGCTCTTGCCGCCCAGTTCCAGGGTGACCGGAATCAGGTTCTGCGACGCATATTGCATGATCAGCCGCCCGGTGGTGGTTTCCCCGGTGAACGAGACCTTGGCGATCCGGTTGCTGGATGCCAGTGGTTTGCCGGCCTCGACGCCGAACCCATTGACGACGTTGACCACACCGGCCGGCAACAAATCGCCGATCAGCGACATCAGGTACAGGATCGAGGCCGGCGTCTGCTCGGCGGGCTTGAGCACCACCGTGTTGCCGGCCGCGAGCGCCGGGGCCAGTTTCCAGGCACCCATCAAGATCGGGAAGTTCCACGGAATGATCTGCCCAACCACCCCGAGCGGCTCATGGAAGTGGTAGGCGACGGTGTCGTCGTCGATCTGCGATAACGAACCCTCCTGGGCGCGGATCGCGGCGGCGAAATACCGGAAATGATCGGCCGCCAGCGGGATGTCAGCGGCCAGCGCCTCCCGGATCGGTTTGCCGTTGTCCCACACCTCGGCCAACGCGAGCGCGTCGTTATTCGCCTCGATGCGATCGGCGATCTTGTTCAGGACCGCGGCCCGCTCGGCGGGGGCGGACTTGCCCCAGGCTTGGGCCGCCCCGTGCGCGGCGTCGAGCGCCTTTTCCACGTCGGCCTCGTCCGAGCGCGCCACTTCGCAGAACGATTGGCCGGTCACCGGCGACGGGTTCTCGAAATAGCGACCCTTAGCGGGCGCGACCCAGTCGCCCCCGATGAAGTTGTCGTACCGGGACTTGTACGACATCAACGCCCCGGTAGAGCCTGGACGTGCGAAAACAGTCATCTGCTCGGCGCTCCTCATGCAACCTCGAACCAACCGTGTAATACAACTCACACTACCGCTGGCGTCACAATGGCTCCATGACATCTGACGCCGCTGCCGCCTCCGACGACAGCTTCGACGCCTACCACGACCCCTACCTCTGGCTCGAGGACGTCACCGGCGAAGATGCGCTGGATTGGGTGCGCGCGCGCAACGAACCCACGATCGCTGCGTTCTGCGATGCGGAATTCGAGCGGATGCGCACCGAGGCGCTCGAGGTACTCGACACGGATGCCCGGATCCCCTATGTCCGCCGACGAGGCGACTATCTCTACGACTTCTGGCGAGACGCCACCAACCCGCGCGGGCTGTGGCGGCGCACCACCTTGGATAGTTACCGCACCGACTCCCCCGAATGGGATGTGCTGATCGATGTAGATGAATTGGGTCGGGTTGACGACACGAAGTGGGTGTGGAGCGGCGCCAGCGTCATCGAACCTGAATTGACCCGCGCCCTGGTCAGCCTCTCTCCGGGCGGCTCCGATGCCGTGGTTGTGCGCGAATTCGACATGCTGACACGCGAATTCGTCGCGGATGGCTTCGAACTGCCGGAAGCCAAATCGCAAATCGGCTGGGCGGGACCGGATACCGTCTTGGTAGGTACCGACTTCGGCCCCGACTCGCTGACCGATTCGGGTTACCCGCGGATCGTCAAGCGGTGGCACCGCGGCACATCCCTGACGGCGGCGGAAACGATCTTCGAGGGGGCGCGCAGCGATGTCAGCGCCGGAGGTTCCACGGATCGGACCCCGGGCTTCGAACGTACTTTTGTGGCCCGCTCCGTCGACTTTTGGAACAGCGAGAGATACGAGCTGCGGGGGTCGGAACTGATTCCCATCGATGTGCCCACCGACGCCAGCAGCATTTCTGTTCATCGAGACTGGCTGTTGATCGAGTTGCGCACTGACTGGCCTGTCGGTCTCGACAGCTACCGCGCCGGTTCGCTGCTGGCCGCCAACTACGACGAGTTCGTCTCCGGGACAAAGGAATTCCAGGTGGTATTTGAGCCTGACGAGCACACCTGCCTGCACCAGTACGCCTGGACCCGGGACCGGCTCTTGCTCGTTACGCTGGCCGATGTGGCCAGCCGGGTCGAGATCGTCACACCGGGCAGCTGGCGGCGCGAACCTGTTTTGGGCATCCCCGCAGCGACCAACACCGTGATTGTCGCCGCCGACGACACCGGCGACGAATTCTTTCTCGACTCCAGCGGATTCGACAGCCCCTCCCGGTTGCTGCGCGGCACCGATGACGGCCCGCTGGAGCAGCTCAAGTTCGCGCCGGCGTTCTTCGACGCCGAGAACCTGGATGTGCGGCAATATTTTGTTCGCTCGCAAGATGGCACGTCGGTTCCGTACTTCGTGGTGCGGCCTTCGGCAGCCACCGGTCCCGGCCCCACCCTGCTGAATGGCTACGGCGGATTCGAGACCTCGCTTACGCCCGGGTACAGCGGCGTGCTGGGCCGACTGTGGCTGGGCCGCGGCGGCACCTATGTACTGGCCAACATCCGCGGCGGCGGCGAATACGGGCCCGCCTGGCACACGCAGGCAATGCGCGAGGGCAGGCACAAGGTGGCCGAAGACTTCGCCGCGGTCGCAACCGATTTGGTTGACCGAGGCATCACCACCGTCGGGCAGCTCGGCGCACAAGGTGGGAGCAACGGCGGCCTGTTGATGGGCATCATGTTGACCAAATACCCGGACAAGTTCGGCGCGCTGGTCTGCAACGTGCCGCTGCTGGATATGAAGCGCTACCATCTGTTGCTGGCCGGCGCTTCGTGGGTGGCCGAGTATGGTGATCCGGACAACCCGAGCGACTGGCAGTTCATCTCCGAATACTCGCCTTACCAAAACATTTCGGCCACCCGGAAGTATCCGCCGGTGCTGTTCACCACGTCCACACGCGATGACCGGGTGCATCCCGGGCACGCCCGCAAGATGGTCGCGGCGCTTGGAGCCGCCGGCCACCAGATCTGGTACTACGAGAACATCGAGGGCGGCCACGCCGGTGCGGCGGACAACGAACAGTTGGCCTTCAAGTCGGCGCTGAGCTACTCGTTTCTGCACCGTATGCTGGCGCCCCGGGGTTGACCGCAGCCGTATGATCGCCCGCGTGTCCGTAATAGAACGCATCGAAGTCGGCTTGCTGATACTCGGACTGATTCTCGTCGCGGCCGGAGCGCTGCAGGCACGCTACCGCTATGTCTCCGGTCGCCGGCGGGGCCGGCGTTTCTACTGGATGACGTCGGGTTTCGGCACGTTATTTTTTGCGATCGGTGTCGGCAAAATCTGGCCGAACGCCGTACTGGTGACGGTCTTCTTCGGCGCCATCGTCGCCGGCTCGGCCTACCTGTCCACGCCGTATCTCAAGATCGGCGAACGCATCTACGCGCTGAGCCCGGCCGATCGGGAGCCGGATCCACCGGGCGAAGAGATGGGAAAGAAATGACGCGTGGCCCACTCTCGACAATCCGCCAATCGCTCGCCCAGGGGTCGATTTTCACGGCGCCCGTCAGGGCCAGGAACCGACGCCAAGCCGAGATGATCGCCGGCCACCTCGATCGAGGCGACAGCATTCTCGATGTCGGATGCGGGACGGGATATCTCGCCAACCAATTGCAGGAGATGTACGGCGTCGACCCCACCGGCGTGGACATCAGGGATGCGCGGGTATCGCCCATCGCCTTCAGCAGCTTCGATGGCATATCAATTCCGTTCCCGGACAAGTCGTTTGACCACATCGTGCTCAGTTTTGTGCTGCATCACGCCAATGATCCGCTGGCCCTGGCTCGAGAATGCGATCGCGTCGCGCGACGCAGCGTCATTGTGTTCGAAGAGCTGCCGTATAGCCGCCCCGGCAAGCTATTGCTGGCCTTCCACGTTGCTCTGTTTGCGCGGTATTACTCAATAGGAAGGCCAACCAGCGCTGCGTATCACTCGGCGCTGGCCTGGCTCGTGGCCGAGCCGTTGCAGTGGAACGAGTCGCATTGCCGCCTGACTGGCTCAAATACCTATACCTGCGCTTCTTGCTGGTTTACACGTTGACTAATTGAAGACTGATTGAAACCGGATGCCACGATGACTTCTTCCAATTCGAAAGCCAATTCGAAGTCAAGTCGAACGCCCCCACGGCCGTCCTGCGCCGGTCCTCGGCGCCATCAAGCAAACCGCGCTTGACCGCGCCTGCGGGCGGTAGCACGCTCAACTAAGAACTGCCTGAGCCGACAAGTATTCGGAGAAGACGAGATGACAAGCGCACATGAAGTGCAGACCCAAGCTCGACGGGTCATCGAAGCCACCAGGCATCTACTCATCTCGGGGGTGTTATCGCACTCCGGGCTCGCCAACTTGAGCGCCAGACTCGACGCCGACCGGTTCCTGTTGACCACCACCGGGTACGTGCGAAAGTTGCGGCCTGACCAGCTGGCCACCGTCGGTCTCGATGGGAAAGTCCTAGACGGCGAGCTGGCGCCTAAAAACGCCGAAATCGTCGCCATGCACAGCGTCGTTTACAACGCTCGCAGTGAGGTGGGCGCAGTCATTCACACCCATTCTCCCGCCGCGACGGCGTTCGCGCTGGCCCACCGGCCGTTGCCATGCCGGTTCGAGCCGCTCCTGCGCTTCGGGCAGGCCGAAGACGTGCCGGTGGCGGCATGGGGACCTCGCGGGTCGGGTCAGTCGGCTCGGAACATCGCCGAAGTTCTGGGACAACACCCGACGACGACCGCGGTTCTGCTGGCCAACCACGGTCTCTTGGCGTTCGGCCCTGACCCTGTGACTACTGCCCGGCTGGTGGTGGAGATCGAGGAAAGCGCGGAGGCAGAGCTCGCCGCGGCCCAGATCGGGGGCGCGGTCGACTTCCCCGACGGGGCCCTCACCTCCGTCTTAGAGTCGATGGCACGGGTGTCGTCGCGGTCGGTGCTGTGAGGCCGGCGTCGAGCACCACAAGAATCGAGACACCACGACCTGGGGAAGGCTCGGCGCCTCAGCCGCCTCGGCACCTGTCCCGTTTGTCAGAACCGAGGCGGGTTATTAAACGAACAACGCCGATTTCGGTTACGGCGCGGCGCCCAAATTCGGAGTAGCCATGATCTGGTGCACCGAGCGCACGGCGCTGGCTCCTTCACCGACGGCAGCGGCGACGCGTTTCATAGATCCTGCGCGCACATCGCCGACGGCAAAGACGCCAGGCACCGAAGTTTCGAAGGGCAACGGGCGGCGGCCAAGGTGCGGCCAGGTCGCTGACAGCGCGTCCTCGGGTAGTGCGGCATCGGTTGGGATGAAACCATGGCGGTCGAGATAGATGCCCTGCAGCCAGTCGGTGGCCGGCGCGGCGCCGATGAAGCCAAACAGTGCATGGCATGGCACTGTGTCAGTGGTCTGGCTGGCGTTGTCGGTGACGGTGATCTCGGTGAGATGACGCTCACCGAGCAGGGCGCCGACTTCGGTGCTGAGGCGCACATTGATGAGCGGGTTGGCGCTGACCCGGTCGGCGAGGTAGGCCGACATGTCTTTGCGTAGGTCTGCGCCGCGCACGATCAGATCGACCGGGCTGCCGGCGCCAGCCAAATTCAGCGCGGCCTGACCGGCCGAGTTCGCGCCGCCGACGACAGCGACCGGATGAGGCGCGACCAACCGTACTTCCAATTCGGTTGCTGCATAGTAGATTCCGGCGCCTTCGAACTCGTTCCAGCGGGGTAGCGGCAGGGTGCGATAGCGCGCCCCGGTGGCGATCACTACGGCGCGGGTGGCTACGTCGGTGCCGTCGGCGAGTCTTACGCTCAGCCCTGCGGCGTCGGTGTTGACCGCGGTGACAGCACTAGGGCTGTTGAGCTGAGCGCCGAACTTTTGCGCCTGAATGGTGGCGCGCCCGGTCAGCTCGGCACCGCTAATGCCCGAGGTGAACCCCAGGTAGTTCTCGATACGCGAGCTGGCCGCGGCCTGACCACCGATCGCGACTGCCTCCAACAGCAGCGTGTCCAAACCCTCCGAAGCACCATAGACAGCCGCGGCCAAGCCGGCGGGGCCCCCACCGACGACGATCAAGTCACGAAGCTGGCCCCCGCCGGGCGCCGGGCGGTAAGCCAGCCCCAATTCAGCGGAAGCGGACGCCGCTGTGGCGCGCCGCAAATTTTCATCGGCGTTATCAAAACCGGCAAATCCTCGACCCTTAAACCCAGCGCCTCAGCAAGCGCTGCGCCTTCGGCGGTGTCGGTGTCGGTGAAGGTATGCGGTACCTGAAGGCGTGCCAGCCAAGTGCGCAGCGTCATTGCTTGCGCGGAAAACGCGCTGCCGATGAGCTCGATGCTGCGCGCGGCCTCACCGGTGCGCAGCCGCTGACGGCGGGCCAGCAGGGCACGAAGGATGAAATCCGACAGCTCGGTGTCGCGGTCCATCAGCTCGCGGAACCGCGCGGGGGCAATCCGGATAATCGCGCCGGCTTTAACTACCCGGGTGCTCAGGTAGGTCGCCTGGCCAGTCAACAGGTTTAATTCACCTAAAAACCGGCCCGGGCCGTGGCGGGCAAGTACAGCTTCGCCGTTCTCGACGCTGCCCTCGCGGAACGTTTCCACCGCGGCGCTCTCCAGAACGATGAAGTCATAGCTGGACTGGCCGGCTTGGAACAACAACTCACCAACTTCGACCTGCACCGGTGTGCCGTAGCTGCGCAACCGCGCCAGCTGGCCATCATCAAATACCGGAAAGGGGTCAGCTTCGGACGGCGTGCTCACATACATCCACCCCAGGCGATAAGGGTCACGCCAATGCTAGCCAACACCTTCAAGGAAAACAGAGCGCGGTCACCGATGCGATCGCGACGGGCCCTGCAAGCGACTGCAGCACGATCACCGCCGGGCTTATCGCGTCCAATTGGCTTGTGAGACAGAGCGATCAGCACCTCAGACTGTTTTGACCAAGATCGGGTAGAGGTAGTGCAAGCCCTGGAAAATGCACACGCCGAAGTGAGTGTCGCCATCATGACCAGTATCGCGCCTCTACAGCACAATGCCAACAGGCTTTAGTTCGCTCCCCCTGCGGTGCAGGTGCTGGTCGATCCAGCGCTGTTGTTCGACGGCCCTGCTCGGTGCGTTGGTCGCGCCACTGCCGGTAGGCGATTCGCCGCGCCTGCAAAGCATGGCGCACGAGTCGAACAGGCTTAGGCACGGGCGACCGGTCGGCGGGCACGCCGAGTGGCGTACGGATCCGGCGAGATGCGGTCGGGGCGGCGGTGTTTCGGTGGTGGTCTTTGGGGGCTCCTGCGGTCGGTGATGGTCGCTTTTAAGCGTGCGCCGCCACGGTGATGCGAAAAAGACGCAATCCGGTTGGCCACCATGCCATGGAGGTGTGAGTCATACCAGAAGGTGACCGCCGGATGATCGGGCGGAACCCGAATCAGGTAGCCGAACGAGGTCCCCGGTTCGACGCACAGGAACGGGTTATCGCCGTTATCCAGCGGCGACACCCGCAGCACGTGAGTGGGACTCCATCTACCGAGGAGGCCTAGGTCGGGTCACCACTAATCAGACCGCCCCATTAAATTCGACCTCCTTGTCCGGCGACTCCGAGTGCGGCAGCTGTCAGGCGCCAGAGTCGTTCGGTGACCCTGTCGGGGCTGGGTGCCGGGGTGGTGCGGAGCTGTTGGGCGATCCCGTGACGCAGACCGCCGATGATGTAGGCGCCGGCGCTGTCGGGGTCAAGGTCGGCGGGCAGCTGGCCCAGCTGCTGGCCGTGGCGGATGTTGTCGGCGGCGTTATCGATGAGGTTCTTCAGGTAGGCCGCCTCAAGTTCGGGGAGCTGCGGGTCCAGGGTTGCGCGGCTGAGCAGGATGGGCGCGAGCGGATCGGCGAAGTGACGTGCGACGAATAAGCGGGTGCGTTCGTGTTCACGGGTGGCCCAGTCAGCGTCTGCGGGCAGATGGGTGTCAGCGATGGCCTCGCGGAGTCTTTCATAGAAGCCGTCGTAAATCGCTATCAGCAGACCGCTTTTGGAGCCGAAATGGTGGTAGAGCGCGCCCGTACTCAGCCCGGCGCGACGGGTGAGCGCGCTCAGTTCCATCACGCCGTTGCCGCGGACCAGTTCCTCGCAGGCGGCGTCGAGTAGCTGTTGACGTCCGATCGGGGCACGTGCCATAGTGACAAAACATAACAGAAGTCAGTTATGTTATTGGATCTGCGAGGAGCCCTACGTGACTACCGACGTGTCGTCGTTAATGGATTTGAGTGGGGATTTGGCCGGGACCTACCGCCGGACCGCCAGTAGCGGCGAGAGCGTCGGGGCGGCGGTTGGCGAGGCAGATTTGGCTGCGCTTCAGCGCGACGGGTTCGTGATCCTGCCCGATCTCCTGACACCGGCCGAGCTCGGCGAGATCCGCGACGCAGTTGCGCCGCTGCTGGATCGACACGGCCGCAACGGTTTCGAGGGGCGAATGACCCAGCGCGTGTACAGCGTGTTGAACAAGACCCGCACGTGTGATCGGATCGCGGACCATCCGCGGGTGCTGGCATTGCTGGATCGGTTGTTTCTGCCGAATTATCTGCTGTCGATGCTGCAGGTGATCAACATCTTGCCCGGAGAGCAGGCGCAGCTGCTGCACACCGACGACGGCTTCTACCCGCTGCCGCGCCCGCGCGCCGCGCTCGGAGCCGCCACGATCTGGGCGATCGACGACTTCACCGCGGACAACGGCGCCACCGACATCATCCCCGGCAGCCACGTTGGGGGCAGCGGACACCCGAGGATGCCGAACGTGAACCCGTGGTGATGAAGGCCGGCTCGTGTGTGTTCTTCCTGAGCACGCTGTGGCACGGCGGCGGCGCCAACCGCTCTGCTGCCCCGCGCCTGGCCGTGACTGCCCAGTACTGCGAGCCGTGGCTGCGCCCCCAGGAAGCCTTCACTTTGTCGACCGCCCGCGACACCGTGCGTGTCGTGTCGGAGGACATTCGCCGCATGCTCGGCTACAGCATCCACCCCCCATTCATCGGCCAAGTCGACGGCATGCATCCCAAACGACTCCTCGAACCCGGCGCCCAGCCCGTATGACCGCGACGTTCCCCGGAGCTGCGGCCCGATCCCACCCACATCATCGTGCCTGATCGCGATGGATAGTGAGCTGGACTACGAATATTCACCCGACTGCCTATCCGGGTCTGGAAAAGTGTTACGGTGTTGGTATGTCTGGGCCGAAATTCAGCCTGCGTGCAGGCGCCGTTCTTATCGCTCTGGGTATCGCCGCGGTGACCTTCCCCAAGGTCGCGGTAGCCGATTCCACCGACGACTTTCCGATCCCCCGCAGGCAGATCGCGACCACCTGCGACGCCGAGCAGTATTTGGCGGCCGCCAGGGACACCAGCCCGATCTACTACCAGCGGTATATGATCGACTTCCACAACAGGCCGCTCCCCATCGAGCAGTCCGCGATCGACCGCATCCACTGGTTCTACTCGTTGGACTCCGCGGGCCGCAGGCAGTACTCCGAGGACACCGCGACGGACATCTATTACGAGCAGGTGGCGACGCACTGGAGCAACTGGGCGAAGATCTTCTTCAACAACAAGGGTGTCGTCGCGAAGGCCACCGATGTCTGCGACGGCTATCCCAAGGGCGACATGTCGGTCTGGGACTGGACGGCTTAGCCGCTTTCAATCACCGAAAACGGTCGCCCAACAATTGCGGATACTGACGACCGTCCATTCGTTAGCTTTAGCCTCGTCGAGTGCCTTTTCCGCGCCCGCCACATAGTCGAATTCACGGTCGGCGTCGTCGTGCAGCAACAGCAGGCACAGCGAAGGGTTGGCGGAGTGGGCGTACTGAAGCATGTGGATATCGCCGTTTGAGTTGCCCGCCGCCAGGATCGGCCGCCGCCCCGTGCGTCCCCAGATCCGCACCGGCTTGATCGGACCGTCGTCGAGAAACTCCGGCCGCGAGGTGGTCAGCAATTGACCGTCCTTGAAGTCCAGGCCTACCGAACTACCGATCACCCGCTCGGGCGGCAGGCCGTACATCTGCGTGGTGATGGGTCGCATGAAATCGCGGCCGCCGCCTGACGCGATGTAGTTGGTGAACCCGTTGCCCTCCAGGTAGCGCAGTAACTCGACCATCGGCAGGTAGCCGCAAGCCGTGTACGGGCGGTTCAAAGTCGGGTGGGTGGCTTCGGCGAAAAACTCCTGCACCCGCTCGGCGTGTTGCTCGACGGTGAGTCCCTCATAGGCCGAAAAGATGGCCTCGGCAAGGACTTTAAACGCGGAGTCATCGCCGTTGTAGTGCTTGGTGACGGCGTCACCGAACCAGGACAGGTCGCCCAGCGCCGCGGCTTGGTACGGCTGCTTGTCCTTCAAGGAGATATCCGCCGCGGCTTGCGCAGCCAGTCGGCGGACCAGGAAATCCAGCTGAATGTAGGCCGGTTTCTCACACCAGAGCGTGCCATCGTTGTCGAACACCGCAACTCGTTCCGCTGGTGCCACGAAATCCGGACCGCCCTGCGCAGTGACTCGTGCGACGAAGTCGACGATGGCCGACTTGGTGCGCCCGGCATTCCATGAGTCGAGCACCTAATCGCTCGCCAGATACTCTTTGAGCTTTTCGACTGCCTGATCGACCCCGAAACTCGCCGGCGGATGCCGGGGTGGGAATTCCTTGAACGTTTCTAAGAATTTGGACGCCATCGCCGTCGCATAGAACACGAAAAAGTCGCGGCGAATCAGCCAGTCCCAGTAGGTGTTCGACGTGATGTCGGCATATTCGAACGGATCGGTGCGCAGGTTGAACAGCTTCGGGACCCGCAGCGTGGTGAACGGTTCGGCCCAGATCTGCATCGTGCCGGGGCAACGCTGCTCGGCGAACACGATCTTCCAGTTTTCGAACCGCATGGCGACCAGGTCGCCATCGTCGGAGAAGTAGAAGAACCCTCGCCGCGGACTGTGCTCGACCTCGCCCATCAGGTAAGGCAACAGGTTGAAGCCGTCGATGTGCACCTTGTACTCGATGCCTCCAACTTCATAGCCCTTCTTGAGCTTGTCGCTGACATCGGGGTCACCCGCCGCGGCCAGCAGCGTCGGCAGCCAGTCGTGGTGCTGAATGATGTCGTTGGACACCGAGCCCGCTTTGATCTTCCCGGGCCACCGAATCATCTCCGGGACTCGAAATGCCCCCTCCCAGTTGGTGTTCTTCTCGCTGCGGAACGGAGTGGTACCGGCGTCGGGCCAGGTGTTGCGGTGCGGCCCGTTGTCGGTGGAGTAGATGACGATGGTGTCGTCAGCGATGCCGAGTTCGTCCAGAACATCGAGCACCTGACCCACGTTCTTGTCGTGATCGATCATCGCGTCGTGGTAGGGCGACTGCCACAGACCGGCCTGGCCTATGCTCTCCGGCTTGGTGTGAGTGAATACGTGCATGTGGGTGAAGTTGCACCAGAGGAAGAACGGATTACCGGCCGCATGCTGACGCTTGATGTAATCAACCGTGGCGTCGGCGATCTCGTCGTCGATGGTCTCCATCCGCTTCGTGTTCAGCGGCCCGGTGTCCTCGATGGTCTGCCTGCCGACCGGGCCGTACTTCGGATCGTCGGGATCGGTCGATACCTCGGGGGTGGCCTGGCACTTGAGCACACCCCGCGGATGTGCCAGCTCGTAGAGCAGCGGGAACTGATCCTTGTGCGGATAGTCCACCTGCTCCGGCTCCTCCTCCGCATTGAGGTGGTACAGGTTGCCGAAGAACTCGTCGAACCCGTGCACCGTCGGCAGGTATTTGTTCAGGTCGCCGAAGTGGTTCTTGCCGATTTGTGCGGTGGCGTAACTCAGCGGTTTGAGCAGTTCGGCGATCGTCGGATCCTCAGCGAGCCAACCGATGTCGGCGCCGGGAACGCCGACCTTGCTCATCCCGGTGCGGTAGACACTCTGTCCACTGATAAATGCCGCGCGACCCGCCGTACAGCTCTGCTCGCCGTAGGAATCCGTGAACCGCATGCCCTCGCTGGCAATGCGGTCGATGTTCGGCGTGCGGTAGCCCATCAGTCCGTCGCTGTAGCAACTCAGGTTGGTGATGCCGATGTCGTCGCCCCAGATCACCAGAATGTTCGGCTTACCGTCCGGCATGACTGCTCACGTTCCTCGCACCCCCGTGTGTCCTAACGCGATGCTACAAACATCCCGGACAGGGCGACAGGGACAAAAGATTCCCCGCTTGGTGTCAGTAGTGCGCCGGGAACCGATCGGTATGCGCAGCCTCGCCATTGAGCGATTCGCTTTCCCTGGGCCCCCTGGGGTCCGTGGGATCATTTGGCAGCATGTGGGCACGAACCGCCGACCGCGGCCCGTACGGCCGAAGCATCTGACTGGCGGGGCGGGTGCGCACTTTTTGCGGCCACCAGAACCAGCGGCCCATCAGGGCTGCGACTGACGGCATCATGAACGAACGCACGATCAGCGTGTCGAACAAGAGACCCAGAGCGATGGTGGTTCCCACCTGCCCCATAACCCGCAGCGGGCTGATCGCAAACGTCGCCATGGTGGCGGCGAAGACAAGACCCGCGGACGTCACGACCGAACCGGTGCCGGCCATCGACCGGATGATGCCGGTCTTTATTCCGGCATGGATCTCCTCTTTGAATCGGGAAACCAGTAGCAAGTTGTAGTCCGAGCCCACCGCCAACAGCAAAATGACGGACATCGCCAACACCATCCAGTGCAGTTCTTTGCCCAGAATGTCCTGCCACAGTAGGACAGAAAGCCCAAATGAGGCCCCCAAGGAAAGCAGCACCGTCCCCACGATGGTGATCGCGGCGACCAGGCTTCGGGTAATGATCAACATGATGATCAGGATCAGGCTGGCCGCCGAGATGCCGGCAATCATCAGGTCGTATTTGGAGCCGTCGCGCATGTCCTTATAGACCGCGGCCGTGCCGCCGAGCCAGATCTTGGAACCCTCCAGTGGCGTTCCCTTGATGGCTTCCTTCGCCGCCGTCCTGATCGGCTCGACGTGCGAAATGCCTTCGGGCGTCGCCGGGGGGACGTCATGGGAGATGATGAAGCGGGCGGCGTGGCCGTCGGACGACAGGAACATATTCAAACCGCGCTTGAAATCTGGGTTGTCGAAGACCTCCGGCGGAATGTAGAACGAGTCGTCGTTCTTGGCCGCGTCGAACGCCTGACCCATGGCGGTGGAGTTCTGGCTCATCACGTCCATCTGGTCATATAGCGAAGCCTGGGAGCTGTGCATGGTCAGCATCATCGACTTCATCGTCACCATGGTCTCGATCATCGACGGAAAAGTCGCCAGCATCTCTGGCATCAACGCATCCAACTTGGCTATGTCGTCGCTCAGGAATTTGAACTTCTCGGTGATCTGATCCAGACCGTCGAGCGCGTCGAAGATGGATCTCAGCGCGTAGCAGGCGGGAACGTCGAAGCAGTGCCTCTCCCAGTATAAATAGCTACGAAGCGGTCGAAAGAAGTCGTCAAAATTGGCGATGTTGTCCCGCAATAGACTTGTCACGTCCAGCATTTCATGCGTGAGGCCGTCCATGTGGTGAGTGACGGCAGCCAACCTTTGCATGATGGAGTACATGTGATTCATCGTGTCGATCGTGTTCTGCATCGCGTCGGCCTGGTGAAGCATGTCCGCCATACGCTTCTTCATGTACTGCGAGTTTTCGACCTGCGTCGTGTTCTGCATGCTGATCTGAAACGGGATTGACGTGTGTTCGATCGGCGCTCCCAGAGGTCTGGTTATCGTCTGGACCCGCGCGATGCCCGGTATATGGAAGACGCCCCTGGCGATCCTGTCCAGCACCAACATGTTTGCCGGATTGCGCATGTCGTGATCGGTCTCGATCATCAGCAATTCCGGATTCATCCGGGCGTTGGAGAAATGCCGCTCCGCAGCCTCATACCCGACGACCGCCTTCGTGCTATCCGGCAGGTATTGGCGGTTGTCATAATTGGTCCTGTACCCGGGTAGCGCGAGCAGGCCGATCAGCGCGATGGCGATCGACACAGCCAGAATCGGCCCGGGCCACCGAACAATGGCGGTGCCCACGCGACGCCAACCCCGCGTCCGCATCTTCCGCTTCGGATCGAACAGGCCGAACCGACTCCCCACCGTCAACACGGCCGGGCCCAGCGTGAGCGCCGCAAGAACGGCGACAAGCGTCCCCACCGCGCACGGGACGCCAAGGCTCTGGAAATAGGGAAGCCGAGTGAAGCTGAGGCAATACATCGCGCCGGCGATGGTCAGGCCGGAGCCCAGGACCACGTGCGCGGTGCCATGAAACATGGTGTAGAAGGCCTGTTCCCGGTCCTCACCGATCGACCGCGCCTCCTGATACCGGCCCAGCACAAAGATCGCATAGTCGGTACTTGCCGCGATCACCATCAACACCAGCAGGTTCACCGCGAAGGTCGACAAGCCAATGATGTTGTTATCGGCCAAAAACGCGACAACCTGCCGCGCCGCGAACAGTTCGAGCATCACCATCAGCAGGGTGACGATTACGGTGACGATCGAACGGTAGACCCACAGCAGCATCACGACGATCACGAGGAAAGTGAGCATGGTGACCAAGATGACGCCTTTGTCACCGGCTGCCGACTGATCGGCTGTCAGCGCCGCCGCGCCAGTCACATAGGCCTTGACCCCGGGCGGCGCCGGCGTGTCTTCCACCAGCTTGCGGACCTCCCTGACGGAGTCATTGGCCTTGCTCTCGCCCTGGTTACCGACGAGATACACCTGCACATAGGCGGCCTTACCGTCCGAGCTCTGCGAGCCGGCCGCCGTCAACGGATCACCCCAGAAGTCCTGCACGTGCTCGACGTGCGTCGTGTCCGCCCGCAGCTTCTTGATCAGCTGGTCATAAAAGTGGTGGGCGTCGTCGCCGAGCGGCTGGCTGCCCTCCAACAGGATCATCACATTGCTGTCGCTGTCGAACTCCTTGAACACCTTGCCGACGCGCTGCGTCGCCTGCATCGATGCCGCCTCTTTCGGGCTCATCGGCACTGTGTGTGCCTTACCGACCGATTCCAGATCGGGGACGAACATGCTGAGGCACACGACCAGCCCGACCCAGGCCAGGACGATCAGCACCGCAAACTTGTGCACCGTCCGGGCAAAAAACGGCATGTGCGGGAGACCCGCGGCCTGGTATTTGCTCATGCCGATTTCACGATGCAGAAGGTCTGGGCATTCATTTCGTTCACGGCCCTTTCATCCTTCACCACATCGTTAACGGTGATTCGGCAGCCGATCTGGTCCGTGTCGCCCTGCGCCACGACGTTAACGCTCACCGAGGGAAGCGTTGTGGTGACCGAGAGCGTCCACGGCAGGAGCACATTGCTTTTTTGCTGAAGCGTGGCATTGACGTCGAGAAAGTTGATGTCGGCGACGGTCCCGGCGGGGCCGTAAACCTCGTACAGCACGTGCTTGGGGTTGAACGGCTTGATGTCGTCCAAGCTGTTACTGGTGATCCCGCTTTTGTCGTGATTGCCGAAGATGCCGCGAATCCGATCGACAACGAACCCCGCAACCAATATGACGATCACGATCACGAGTGGAACCCACAGCCTTTTCAGCGTGTTGACAACTGGAATCTTCACCGCCCAATCACCTTTCGCTCAACGGCCCGACTCAGTACGTCCCCACAGATGCTTTGATGAACTAAGTATCTTAAACACAGGACCGGCCCTGGGCGCGGCGCGGCCCGGAAGGCCAAATCCGAGTGACTCCAAGCCTGATTCACTTCGCGCCCCCGATCTCTTGTGCTGATTGCGATTCGGATACCAGGCCAATACACGTAGCGGCGAGCAATCGATTGAGCGCGGACGCGAAATCGATGTTCCACTCGGGCGGGAGGGCCTCGGGCTCCTCCGCATAAACGTCGGTGAGCCGCTTCGGTGGATTGGCGATCTGCCAAAAGGCGGCGGCCAACGAGTAGGCGGCAATCAACATGTCAAACGCGCCGGAACGGCCGAGCGCGGGCAGCGCACGCTCGATGCCATCCGCCAACGCAATCGCGGCCGCGGCAATGGTCCGCCGGATCTCGAGAACCCTGTCGATGTGCACTTCGTGCTCTAGGTGTAGGTGGAGGTTTGCAAGCAGGTCGCAAAACAGCGGGTCGCCGGCCAGGCCGTTGGCCAATACCTCGGCCACCCGCGATGGCGACGTCGGACCGGACTCGGCCAAGTTGTCGCATACGGTCGTCGACCACCGCACCCAGCCTTCGGCGGCAAGGTGCAAAAGGACCTCTTTGTGCGAGGTGAAATAGCGACGCACCGCGGAGTAGTGGATTCCGGCGCGACTGGCCACGGCAGTCAACGTGACCGACGCGACGCCGGTCTCGAGCGCCAGTGAGCGCGCCGCCTCGACGAGCGCCGCCGCACGTTGGCGCTTGTTTTCCTCAGTGCGGGCGCGCTGAAACGTCACCGGCGCCATCGGCAGAGGATAACGCACATCATGTGATTTGTATAACGCACGTGATGTGCTTTGCATAACGCACACCATGTGATTTGGGTAACACGTGATGTGAGTTGTGCCTGTTTACGAAAGGTCCATCGGGGCGATAGTCTGCCGTTACGCACGTGATATGCGTTACACTTCAGAATGCGAGGGGAAGGAGTTGAGCAGTTCCAGCCTAAGCTGGACGCGCCTGATTCACTTAGGTAAGCCTTGGTTACGCTGTCGCCTAGGCGCGGTTAGCCGGGGATGGCCGAAACGCAGGCGCCTACCGGGCGAGGCCGGGTCGGCGCGGCGATCCGTATTTAACGTGTCAAAGCGGACGTGAGGCGAACCGAGCACCCTCTGCCAGCGGAAATGCCAACCGGCGAAAGGGATTCCAATTTTCAGGCTTCTGTCGCGGTTTTGGATTCCGATGGTGATACTGGCGGTCGTCACCGTCAGTGCCTTTGCCGTCGACCGAGTCCACGGCTACTTCGGCTCCCAGAAGCGGGAGTCCTATGCAGACAGCAACTTGGAGACCGCCAAAGCGTTCAACCCCAAGCGAATTATTTACGAGGTCTTCGGCCCGCCCGGAACCGTCGCGGACATCAGCTACTTCGACGTGAATTCAGACCCTCAGCGAGTCAACGGAGCCACGTTGCCGTGGACGTTAGACATCTCGACGACCAAGCCGGCAGTGATGGGAAACCTTGTGGCACAGGGTGATAGCGACAGCATCGGCTGCCGGATAACCGTGGACGGCGAGGTCAAAGCCGAGCGCGTCGCGAATGAGGTCGACGCCTATACCTTCTGCGTGGTGAAGTCCGCGTGACTACAAAATTCGCCAACGACGCCCCCCTCCGCACCCACACCGAACGGCCATTGATCGCCAGGCTGATCCACCGGCTTGCGGTGCCGATCATCCTGGGTTGGCTGGGAATCATCGTCCTGCTGAGTGTCGCCGTCCCGTCGCTGGAGGAGGTCGGGCAAGAACGTTCGGTCTCCCTGAGCCCCCACGATGCACCGTCGTTCGAAGCGATGAAGGAAATCGGCAAGGTCTTCAAAGAAGGAAGTACCGACAGTCAGGCAATGCTCATCTTGGAGGGCAACCAGCCGCTAGGCGACGATGCCCACAAGTATTACGACGTCCTGATTCGCAAGTTGAGATCCGACCCGCATGTGCAGAGCGTCCAGGACTTCTGGGGGGATCCGCTCACCGCATCGGGTGCGCAAAGCAACGACGGCAAAGCCGCATATGTACAGGTGAACCTTGCCGGCAACCAAGGCGAACCACTGGCCAACGAATCCGTTGAAGCGGTTCGCAAAATCGTCAACAGCGTGCCCGCGCCGCCCGGGATCACCACCTGGGTCACCGGGGCATCGGCGATGGCTGCGGACATGCACCACGCCGGCGATAAATCGATGATGCTGGTGACCGTCACCTCGGTGACGGTGATCGTGCTCATGTTGATGCTCGTCTACCGCTCGATCACCACCGTGATCGTGCTGCTGATCACGGTCGGGGTGGAACTGCTTGCGGCACGCGGAGTCGTCGCGATTCTCGGGCACAGCGGCGTCATCGGGCTCTCCACTTTTGCGGTCAGTCTCCTCACTTCGCTGGCGATGGCGGCCGGAACCGACTACGGGATATTCATCTTCGGGAGGTATCAGGAAGCCCGGCAGGCCGGCGAGGACAGGGAAGCGGCCTTCTACACGATGTACCGCGGAACGGCCCACGTCATCTTGGGCTCCGGGTTGACGATCGCTGGAGCCACTTTCTGCCTGCACTTCGCCCGCATGCCCTACTTCCAAACTCTGGGCATCCCGTGCGCGGCGGGGATGCTGACCGCAGTCGTGGTTGCGCTCACACTGGGGCCGGCAGTCCTGACCGTCGGCAGCCGTTTCGGCCTGTTCGACCCCAAGCGAAAGATCCTGGTTCGGGGATGGCGGCGGATCGGCACCGTGGTGGTTCGTTGGCCACTACCGGTACTCGCGGCCACCCTGGCCATCGCCCTCGTCGGCCTGGTCACGCTGCCCGGATACAAGGCCAGCTACAACGACCGGTCCTATCTGCCAGCATCCATCCCCGCTAATCAGGGATTCTCAGCCGCGGACCGGCATTTCTCCCAGGCCCGGATGAAGCCCGAGATTCTGATGATCGAGTCGGATCACGACATGCGCAATCCCACCGACTTTCTGGTGCTGGACAAGCTGGTCAAAGGCATTTTCCACGTTCCAGGAATTTCGCGGGTGCAAGCAATAACGAGGCCCGACGGAACGACGATGGACCACACCTCTATCCCGTTCCAGATGAGCATGCAAAACGCCGGCCAGACGCAGACGATGCAATACCAGCGCAAGCAGATGGACGACATGCTCAAGCAGGCCGACGAGATGGCCAAAACGATCGCGACGATGCAAACGATGTACGGCTTGATGACGAAGCTCGTCGGTACTACGCACCACATGGTCGCCGACACCGAAGCGATGCAGCAAATCACCAACGAACTGCGCAATCACATCTCGGATTTCGAAGACTTCTTTCGACCGATCCGCAATTACTTCTATTGGGAAAGACACTGCGCCGACATTCCGGTCTGCTGGTCGCTGAGGTCGATATTTGACGCACTGGACGGCGTGGACGAGATCGACGACAAACTGATGGCGCTGGTAGCCGACATCCATGACCTCGATCGGCTGATGCCCGAGATGGTCGCCCAGTTCCCACCGATGATCGACACCATGGTGAGCATGCGGACCATGATGCTGTCGATGCACAGCACCATGTCCGGCATCTTCGCTCAGATGGACGAGATGAGTAAGAACTCGACGGCGATGGGCCACGCTTTCGACGGCGCAAAGAACGACGACTCGTTCTACCTTCCGCCGGAAGTCTTTGAGAACAAAGACTTCAAGCGGGCGATGAATAACTTCCTGTCCGCAGATGGGCACGCGGCCCGCTTCATCATTTTGCACCGGGGCGACCCCGCTTCTGCCGCGGGTATCGCGAGTATTGACGCGATTCGCACTGCGGCCGAAGAGTCGCTCAAGGGGACTCCGCTAGAGGACTCCAAGATCTATCTGTCCGGCACGGCCGCCATCTTCAAGGACATCGCGGAGGGCGCCCAATGGGATCTTATGATCGCGGGAATCTCTTCGCTCTGCCTGATATTCGTCATCATGCTGATCCTCACCCGGGCCCTGATCGCGGCCGCCGTGATCGTGGGCACGGTAGCGCTATCCCTGGGTGCTTCCTTTGGGCTATCCGTGCTGGTCTGGCAACACATTTTCGGCATCCAACTGCATTGGCTCGTGCTGGCGATGTCGGTCATCGTTCTGTTGGCCGTGGGATCTGACTACAACCTGCTGTTGGTCTCCCGGTTCAAAGAGGAGATCCATGCCGGGTTGAAGACCGGCATCATCAGGTCGATGGGCGGTACCGGAAAGGTTGTGACCAACGCGGGCCTGGTGTTTGCGTTCACGATGGCGTCCATGATCGTCAGCGATCTGACGGTGATCGGGCAGGTGGGCACCACGATTGGCATGGGTCTGCTGTTCGACACGTTGATCGTGCGTTCGTTCATGACGCCGTCCATCGCCGCGCTGCTGGGCCGGTGGTTCTGGTGGCCGATGCGGGTGCGCACGCGGCCTGCCAGGACACCGGTCGAGTCGGTCGAACCCCGCCCGCCGGATCGCTCGCTCGCGTACAGCGACTAGCCCGTCCGCATCTCCGGTAATTCCGAATAGCAGCTATGCACACAATCGCCCTGATCGGATTCCTTGGAGGCCTGATCACCGGCATCTCGCCATGCATCTTGCCGGTGCTCCCCGTGGTGTTCTTTTCCGGTGTAAACGGAACCGGGGAAAGCACCCCGGCGGCGCGCCCGTATCTGGTAATTGCGGGGCTGGTCTGCAGCTTCGGCGCGGTCACCCTGGCCGGTTCGGCGCTGCTGTCGGCGCTACACCTGCCGCAGGACGCGATCCGGTGGGCCGCCCTGGTGACACTAACCCTGATCGGCCTCGGATTGATCTTCCCCCCGCTGCAGCATCTGATCGAACGACCGTTCGCCCGCATCCCGCAGCGCCAGTTTGGCTCGAACAACTTCCGCAGGAACGGTTTCGGGCTGGGCCTGACGCTGGGTGCGCTGTATGTGCCGTGCGCGGGTCCGGTGCTGGCCGCGATCGTGGTTGCCGGCGGCACCGGATCGATCGGACTGTCCACGCTCGTCCTGACCGCGTCGTTCGCGATCGGTACCGCACTGCCGCTGCTGATTTTCGCGCTGGCCGGGCGGCGGGTCGCCGAACGGGTCGGCGCATTCCGCCGCCGTCAGCGCGCCGTCCAGATCGCCGGTGGAATCACCATGATCGTGCTGGCTGTCGCACTTGTCTTCAACCTGCCGGCAATGCTGCAGCGCGCCGTCCCCGACTACACGGCCTCGATGCAGCGAGGTCTGGGGGGGCAGCTGAATCCCGATGGCCCCGGCGGTCGCCTGGCCGACTGCGCCGAGGGTGCTGAGCAGCTGCAACAGTGCGGCCCGGCGCCCGCCGTCAGCGGGATCACCCAGTGGCTCAACACCCCGGACGGAAAACCGATCGATCTGGCATCGTTGCGGGGCAAGGTGGTCTTGATTGATTTCTGGGCGTACTCCTGCATCAACTGCCAGCGCGCGATCCCGCACGTCGTCGATTGGTACAACCGCTACAAAGACGACGGGTTCGTCGTCATCGGGGTGCACACTCCGGAGTACGCCTTCGAACGAGTCCCCGACAACGTCGCCAGTGGCGCCGCCGGGTTGCACATCACCTACCCCGTCGCGCTCGACAACAACTACACCACCTGGAACAACTACCAGAACCTGTACTGGCCGGCCGAGTACCTGATCGACGCCGACGGAAACGTCCGGCACACCAAGTTCGGCGAAGGCGACTACGACGGCACCGAAAAACTGACCCGCGAATTGCTGGTCGACGCGAACCCGAATCTCCGGCTGCCCGGTGCGACGCACTCGGCCGACACCACGCCCCAGACCAGGCTCACACCCGAGACCTACCTGGGCATCGGCAAAGCCAATTTTTACGGTGGCGGCGGCGATTACCACGCCGGCACCGCGACGTTTGGCTACCCGCCGAATTTGGCCAATGACAGATTTGCGCTGCTGGGCAGCTGGACACTGGACGACCAGGGGGCCACCGCCGCCAGCGAAGATGCCGCCATCCGGCTCAAATACAACGGGAAAGACGTCTACGCCGTTGTCGGCGGTACCGGGACCATCACCGTGACCCGGGATCAGCAGACGACCACAACGCAGATCAGCGGGCCGCCAACGCTGCATCAGATCGTGGCCGATAACACCACGCACCGGGATCAACTCGACATGCGAGTCAGCAAAGGCCTGCAGGTCTTTTCGTTCACTTTCGGGTAACCGGCCACCTCACCCCCCAATCCGTCCACCCGAGAAGTCCTCGAGATATAGGCCACACACACCGGTCTCGCGGCGCATTGTCGTATGTGTGGTTTATTTGTCGCGGCGGCCTGCGGCCCGTCCGTCGAGTCGGCGGCTCCGAATAGGGGTTGTGGATCAGCCAGACGCACGATCGGTGGCCGTCATCGGCAGCGGCGTCGCCGGCCTCACCGCCGCCTACGCATTGTCTGGGCGGGACCGGGTGACGCTGTACGAGGCCGATGAGCGGCTCGGCGGCCACGCGCACACCCACTACGTCGTAGATCCGAACGATCCAGACGGGACCGCCGTTTCCGTCGATTCGGCGTTTTTGGTGCACAACGACCGGACGTATCCAACGTTGTGCCGGATGTTCACCGAACTGGGTGTCGCCACCCAGGAGTCCGAGATGTCGATGTCGGTACGTGCCGACGACGTCGGACTCGAATATGCCGGAGCCCTGGGTATCCGGGGGTTGTTCGCCTGCCGGCAGGCGCTGCGGCCCCGCTATCTGCGGATGCTCGCCGAGATCGTCCGCTTCCACCGCGCAGCACTGCAACTGCTGCGTGACAACTCTGCTGAAAAAGCCGCCGAAGGCGAGGAGACCCTGGACGCATTCCTCAAGCGGCACCGCTTTTCGTCGTACTTCGTCGACTACTTCATCACGCCGCTGGTGGCAGCGGTCTGGTCCTGCGCAAGCGACGACGCCCTGCGCTATCCGGCCCGGTACCTGTTCGTGTTTCTCGAACATCACGGCATGCTGTCGGTGTTCGGTTCGCCGACCTGGCGGACCGTCACAGGTGGCTCGGCCAATTATGTTCACGCCGTCGCCGCCCGGCTCAACGAGGTGTTCACCCGAACGCCGGTGCACTCGGTGGAGCGGGTCTCCGACGGCGTGGTCCTCCGGGCGGGCGGCGACGCTCCGCGGTTGTTCGACGCGGCCGTCGTCGCCGTCCACCCCGACCAGGCGCTGCTGTTGCTCGACGACCTGACTCCTTGGGAGCAGGCGGTACTGGGTGCGATCCCCTACTCGACCAACCGAGCTCAGCTGCACACCGACGAATCGGTGCTCCCCCGCCGCCGCCGCGCGCGCGCATCGTGGAACTACCTGGTGACACCCGACGCCGACCGTGTAGTGGTGACCTACGACGTCAGCAGGCTGATGCGCATCAAGGGTAACCGTCGGTATCTGGTCACCCTCGGCGGCCATGACCGGGTCGATCCTGACTCGGTAATCGCCGAGATGAACTACAGTCATCCGCTCTACACGCCGGAATCCGTTGCAGCACAGCAATTCCTCCCGACACTGGACGACGATAGAGTGGCCTTCGCAGGCGCCTACCACGGCTGGGGATTCCACGAGGACGGCGCTGCGTCGGGACTGCGCGCGGCCCGCCGGCTCGGCGCCGACTGGCCGGCCGCAACCCGGCGGGAACAGATAACCTCGTGCTGACTCAAGCGCCGACCCCGGCGATCTACCGCACCACCATCACCCATAACCGGACGGCCACGGTGCGACACTCTTTCGAATACCAAAGCTACAGCTGGTATGTCGACGTCGACGACCTGCCCCGGCTGCCCTGGTGGCTGCGGCCTTTCGCACGGTTCGAGGCCTCGGACCATTTTTCAAACAACTCACCGGACGGCTCGCTGCGCGACCGACTCGGCACATTGTTCGCCGACCACGATCTGGCCCCGCCGGAGGGCCGCATCACCGCACTGCTGCAGGCCCGCGTCTTCGGTTACGTCTTCAACCCGCTGAGCGTCTTTTGGTGTCACGACCGCGATGGCCGGCTGCTGCATGTGATCGCCGAGGTACACAACACCTACGGCCAACGCCACGCCTACCTGTTGCCACCGGCCGACCTGCCCGTAATGACGGCCAAGAAGTTCTACGTCTCGCCGTTCTTCCAGGTAGACGGGTACTACCTGGTGCAAGCGCCACGACCCGACAGCGAGGTCGATATCACCGTGGCGCTGCACCGCGACGAATGGTCGTCGTCCCCGGAATTCACAGCCAATCTGCGCGGACAGTGGCGTCCGGCAACCATCAAACAAGTCGCTATCATGCAAATCATTTCGCCGCTGGCTCCGTTGGTGGCGGCCGCGCGTATCCGGATACAGGGGATAAAGTTGTGGTTACGTCGAGTTCCAGTGGTGCCGCGATGAGCCTCCAAACCAGCCCCGAGACCATCCGAAAGCCCTGGACGGCAGTCGATTCCGGCCGCTGGCCAGCGGTCGCGAAGGTGCCGTCGGGCCCCGTCTCCGCGGTGTCGGCGGTGGTGGCCGACCGACTGTTGCGCCGCGCGGCCGCCCGCCTGCCGCTGCGATTGGTCTACCCCGACGGAACAGTGATCGGTGCGGCCGATCCTTCAGCCCCAGCCCTGGTGGTCCACCGGCCCGACGCACTGGCGCGCCGGGTAGGACGGTATGGCCTGATCGGGTTCGGCGAGTCTTACATGGCCGGTGAATGGTCCTCGAAAGACCTCACCCAGGTGTTGACGGTCTTCGCCAATTCGGTAGCCGACCTGGTGCCTGGCACGCTGCAATGGCTGCGGCCGATCGCCCCGGCCTTCCGGCCCCGCTGGCGAAGCGCCAGCCGCCGTCAGGCCCGGCGCAACATCGCCCAGCACTACGACCTGTCGAACGACCTGTTCGCCGAGTTCCTTGACGAAACAATGACGTACTCGTGCGCGCTGTTCAGCGAGCTGCCGGCTTCGTTGTCCGACTTGGCCGAAGCGCAACGACGCAAGATCGATCGGCTACTCGATACGGCCGGCGTCCAGCCAGGCAGCCGGGTCCTCGAAATCGGTACCGGATGGGGCGAACTGTGCATCCGCGCGGCCGCCCGCGGAGCCCACGTCCGCTCGGTAACCCTGTCGGTCGAGCAGCAGCGCCTGGCGCGGCTCCGGGTTGCCGAGGCTGGATTGTCCGAGTTGGTAGAGATCGAGTTGTGTGACTACCGCGACGTTGACGGGTGCTATGACGCCGTGTTGTCGGTCGAGATGATCGAAGCAGTGGGATACCACTCCTGGCCGGGCTATTTCGCCACGCTCGAACGGCTGGTGCGCCCGGGCGGGCGGGTGGCCATCCAGACGATCACCATGCCGCACGTCCGGATGTTGGCCAGCCGAAACACCCACACCTGGATCCAGAAGTACATCTTCCCCGGCGGACTACTGCCCTCCACCCAGGCGATCGCCACCATCACCGAGCACCACACCGGTCTGCGCACGGTCGACATGACCTCGCTGCGTCCCCATTACGCCGAGACCTTGCGGCTCTGGCACAAGCGGTTTATCCAGCGACGAGACACGTTGGCGCAGTTGGGCTTCGACGAAGTATTCGGCCGGATGTGGGAGCTCTACCTGGCCTATTCGGAGGCGGGCTTCCGGTCCGGCTATCTCGATGTGTATCAATGGACCTTCGCGCGAGAGACCACCTGGTGACACCGATGAATTTGGGGTGTTTGGCGAACCTGGCCCAGGTATCCGGCGGTGCAATTCTGGTGCTCGCCGTGGTGCACTCGATCGCGTTCGCCGTCGGCAGGCGGATCGGCCGCTACAACGTCGTCGACGTCGCGTGGGGCATCGGATTTATCGCGATCGCGGCCGTCGCCGCGGTCCTGGGTCACGGCGACCCCACCCGGCGCTGGCTGCTGCTGGTGCTCGTGTCGATCTGGGGTCTGCGATTGAGCTGGCACATTCAGCGCAAGACCGCCGGCAGGGGCGAAGATCCCCGATACGCCGCGCTGCTGGGCGACGCCACCGTGGGTCAGGTGCTGCGCAAGGTTTTTCTGCTGCAAGCGTTCATCACCTGGTTCGTCTCGTTCCCGCTGCAGCTGTCGGCGGCGACGGGCGCGACGCCGAAACCACTGACCGCCGTCACTGCGGCGGGCGTGGCGGTGTGGCTGGTCGGGGTCACCTTCGAGGCGGTCGGCGACCGGCAGTTGAAAGTGTTCAAGGCCGATCCCGCGAACCAGGGCGTGGTGATGGACCGCGGCTTGTGGTCCTGGACCCGCCATCCCAATTACTTCGGTGACGCAGCCGTCTGGTTCGGCTTGTGGCTGATCACGGTCAACGGTTGGTGGGCACTGGCCACGGTGGGCTCGCCCCTGCTGATGACCTACTTCCTGGTTTATGTGACCGGCGCCCGGCTGACCGAGAAGTTGATGGCCGGCCGGCCCGGCTTCGACGAGTACCGGGCACGAACCGCATTTTTCTTCCCGTGGCCGCCGAAATCACCAGTTCAATGAATGTCGCCGGCATGCTCGTCAGGACGAACGCTAGGCTACCGATCGATGACCGGACCAGCTCGGCTGAGCAGCGACCTCGACGCTTTACTGCGCCGGGTGGCGAATGGCGACCGCGACGCGTTCGCCGCGGTCTACGACCTCACCAACGCCCGGGTGTACGGATTGGTGACACGGGTGCTGCGTGACACCGGCTACAGCGAAGAAACCACCCAGGAGATTTACCTCGAGGTGTGGCGGACGGCGTCGGCCTACGATTCGGCCAGGGGTTCCGCCCTGGCCTGGCTGCTGACCATGGCACACCGACGGGCCATCGACCGCGTGCGCAGCGAGCAAGCGGGCACCGACCGCGAATCGCGCTACGGCACAGCCAATGTCGGACCCGCCGCGGCCGCGGCGGGTGACCCGGTCGCCGATTCGGCCATTGCCGGCGACGAGCGCCGCCGGGTGACGGAGTGCCTCGGCGCGTTAACCGATGCACAGCGGGAGTGCATCGAGTTGGCCTACTACGGCGGGCTGACGTACGTCGAAGTGTCGCGCCGGTTGGCCGCCAATCTGTCGACGATCAAGTCCCGTATGCGCGATGCGCTGCGCGGCCTACGTAATTGCCTGGACGTCGCATGACCGCGCCGAACGATTTCGAATTGCTCGAACTGGCGACGCCGTATGCCCTGGACGCCGTGACCGCCTCGGAGCGAGCCGACATCGACCGCCGGCTCGCGGCCGTGCCGTCGCCGGTCGCGGCGGCCTTCGGCGACGAAGTTCGTGCCGTCCGCGAGACGATGGCGGTCGTATCGGCGGCGACCGCAGCCGAACCGCCCGCGCGGCTGCGGGCCGCAGTTCTAGCCCTGGCCGAACCTGTCAAACTGCAGACTGGGCGCCAATCGAATTGGCGTACAGCGGCTATCGCTGCTGCAGCCGCGGCGGTCGTGGTGGGGGTGGCCGCATTCGGCGTCGGGGTGCTGTTGCGGCCGGCCGCAACGACGCCGGTCGCCGAGAAGATCCTGTCGGCCCCCGATGTGCGGACCGTCTCTCGCCCGCTCGGCCCCGGGACCGCCACGGTGATGTTCTCCCGCGACCGCAATGCGGGCGTGCTGGTGATGAACAACGTGCCGCCGCCATCTCCGGGCACCGTTTATCAGATGTGGCTCATCGGGGACAAAGGTACAAAATCGGCGGGGACAATGGGCACCGCGGCGGTGGCGCCCTCGACGACCGCGACGCTCGGCGACCTCGGTGCCTCGAAGGCACTGGCGTTCACCGTCGAGCCAGGCACGGGTTCGACGCAGCCGACCGGAACGATATTGGCCGAGTTGCCGCTGACCTGACGGCGCAAGATCTAAGTCCGAACGCTGCCCACTATCGCGACGAGCACCCCGCAAACCACCAGCGCCGCGCCTCCGATCAGGGAATCGTTGAGCCATTGATGCAGGCTGACCTCGGCGTGGCCCACCATCACCTCGGCGATCTGTCGGACATCGCCGGTGGTGCCATTGAGCGCAGCGTTGATATACCGCCCGCCGAGCTCGATGCCCACCCATCCGGCTGCGCCGACAAGCAGTGCCGAGACTCCGAGGCTGGTCAGCGCCTTGCCGCGGCGCCGCGCGGCGGCCAGCGTCAGCAGCCCGCAGACGCCGCTCAGCGCGACAGCGCCGATGCTCGCCCAGGGGCCCCAGACGGCCAGCCGACTCAGCTGCCCCTGCCGCAACGACACCGACGGCGTCGACACGGTCACCGGAACGGTCAGCGTCGCCGGCACTTTCACATTGTGGCTGCCCAAGATTTCACGGATCGAGCTGTCGTTGAGCATCGGGGCCAGGTCGACCACCCACGAATCGCCGGACCCGGCGCTGTTGAACAACCATTGGTGCGCGGCCCGATTGGCCTGGGCGAACAGCGGCGGAAACGACGGGCCGGCCGTGAAAGCGGCGGCGGCATCGTGCACCTGCGCGCTATCGACGGGATGGCGTTTCTCGCTGCGTGCGGCGACGAGCGCCATCGCGCGGGCGCTGAGTTCACCCGCCGCCGCGGATTGCAGCGCCGGATCACCCGCGGCCTGCTGGGCCAACGCGGCGTAGCCGCCCTCGTTGACGATGTTCACCTGCGCCCACGCCCCGGGCACCGCCGCCGCCAGCGCAACGGTGGTAAGCAGCCAGAGAACCAGCGTCACAGCGAACCGCACGCCTCAGACCCTACTGATACCCCGCAGGTAGGCGGCCTGTCCGAGATGCTGTGCGCAGTCGTCGATGATGCTCACCAGCCGGGCGCTGGCGGTGACCGGCGGGTTCCAGTTGGTATCAACGATGCGCGCCAGCTCGTCGGCGGTAACGGTGGTGATGTATTCGAGGGTGAGCTTGTGCACCGCGTGGTAATAGCCGGACAGCAGGTCGGCCGGTGCCCGCACCTTCGCCACCTTTTCGGCGTTGTGGCCGTAGCCGGTGTCGTTGCGCGGCAGGTCCAGCCCGAACCGGTCCACCCAGCCGTCGCGGATCCACACCTGCTCCACCCCGGCCACGTGCGCCAACTGAATGTCCTGTACCCGGGCGCTGTGCCAGATCAGCCAGGCGATGCTGTTGGCGTCCGGGGTAGGGCGGTAGTTGGATGCCTCATCGGTCAGCCCGTCGGTCAGCTCGTCGACGTGTTCGATCAACCGGTTGAACGCGTCGCGAAGCAGATCCTGGACGGCGGTGTCAGCACTGGCCATACCCCCGACATTACGGGCCGCCGTACCACACCGCTTCAACGTCGTTGCCGTCGTTGCCGTCCGGATCGCGCACGAAAGCGCCGAAATATCCGGGGTGATACTTCAGGCCAAAGCCGCGGCCCATGCAGCGACTCTTCGCCCAGCCCCACCGCGGCCGCACGGAAAGCGCGCACCGCGTCCTCGTCGGCGGCCGCGAACGCGACGTGGGTGCCCGATTGGGACCCATCGCCGACCCGCCCGGGGATCCCGAGCACCGTGGCGTAGAACTCCTGCGATCTCGCGTAGTCGGCGCAATTGATTCCCAGGTGATCAATCACAAAAAGATCCTGGCACGACGTACCGTCGCGGCCGTAGATTAGTTAGATGACCTACGACCTCATCATCCGCAACGGCACGATCGTCGACGGCTTGGGGGGTGAGCCGTACCTCGGCGACGTCGCGGTTCGCGACGGCGTCATCGCGGCGGTGGGTTCGATAAACGGCGCCACGGCCGAGCGGGAAATCGATGCGACCGGACTTTTGGTCACCCCGGGCTTCGTTGACCTGCACACCCATTACGACGGCCAAGCAATTTGGTCGGAGCGGATGACTCCGTCGTCGGCGCACGGGGTGACCACGGTCGTAATGGGCAACTGTGGTGTCGGCTTCGCGCCGTGCCGCCAGGAAGACCACGACGTGCTCGTCGACGTGATGGCCGGGGTCGAGGACATTCCCGGGGTCGTGATGACCGACGGCCTGCCGTGGAACTGGGAAACCTTCCCCGAATACCTGAACGCGCTCGAAGCCGGCCGGCGCGATATCGACGTGGCCGCCTACCTGCCCCATTCCCCGCTGCGCGTCTATGTGATGGGGCAGCGCGGTGCCGACCGCGAGCCGGCCACCGCCGACGACCTCGCCAAGATGCGGGCGCTGGCCAAGGAAGCGATCGAGATCGGTGCTCTCGGTTTTGCGTCGTCGCGGCTCACCATCCACAAGACCGAAAGCGGATCGCCGATCCCGAGTTACGACGCCGCCCGCGAGGAGATCGAAGAGATCGCCAAGGGTGTGGTCGACGGCGGCGGCGGCCTGCTGCAATTCGTGCCCGACATTCCGGCCGGCGGCTACCAGCACGTGCTGCAGACGGT
This sequence comes from uncultured Actinomycetota bacterium, assembly GCA_963715905.1. Lineage (GTDB taxonomy): Bacteria > Actinomycetota > Actinomycetes > Mycobacteriales > Mycobacteriaceae > Mycobacterium. Next base: position 182,503 of record CAVQSX010000002.1, on the reverse strand, counting down.
GTTCGACGTCGCCGAGGACGTGAATCTGCCGGTCACGTTCACCATGGTCGTCGCCAACTCCGGCGACCCGACCTGGCCGGACGCGATCAACATGATCGAGAAGGCAAATGCCGCCGGCGGTGATGTCACCGCACAGCTGCTACCACGTCCAATCGGGCTGATCATCGGGTTGCAGCTCACCGCCAACCCGTTCGTGCTGTACCCGAGCTACCGTGAGATCGCGCACCTGCCGCTGGCGGAGCGCGTCGCCGAAATGCGCAAACCCGAGGTCCGGGCCCGCATCCTGGCCGACAAGCCCGGCCACGGTCATCCGATCCTGTACGTGGCGCAGATGTGGGACTGGATCTTCCCGCTGGACGACAACCCCAATTACGAGCCGAACCCCGCGGACAGCATCGGGGCCCGGGCACGGGCTCGCGGGGTGAACCCGATGGAGGAGGCCTACGACCGCCTGCTCGACGACGACGGCCGGGCAATGTTGCTCGTCGCGACGAGCAACTTGGAGAGCAACTCGCTGGATACCGTCGGTAAGCTGCTGCATCGCGAGGACGTGGTGCTCGGCCTGGGCGACGGCGGCGCGCACTACGGCATGATCTGCGACGCGAGCTACTCGACGTTCTTTCTGGCGCATTGGGCGCGCGATCGGAAGTCCGGGCGGTTCACTGTGGCCGAGGCGGTTCGCGAACTCACCTCGGTACCGGCCCGCGTCGCCGGCCTGGACGACCGGGGCCGAATCGCGGTCGGATACAAGGCCGATTTCAACGTCATCGACCATGCCGCCCTGCGACTGCACAAGCCGGTAATAAGCCACGACCTGCCCGCGGGCGGCCGTCGCCTCGACCAGACCGCCGAGGGCTATGTCGCGACCGTGGTCGCCGGCCAAGTGATCGCGGAGAATGGCGTTCCCACCCCGGCGCGGCCAGGCAAATTGGTCCGAGGTCGACAACCAGTACCAGTACCCTAGCGATAACGCCACGACGGAGACCTTCGCCCGTTAAGTTTAGTTAGTGGCGCATTTCGCGTGGTTACCCCCCGAGATCAACTCGGCACTCATATACGCCGGTGCGGGAGCGGCGCCGCTTCTTGCTGCCGCGACAGCGTGGGATGGCCTGGCTGAGGACCTGGCTTCGTCGGCGACATCGTTTGGTTCAGTGGCATCGGATCTGGTGGCCAATTCGTGGCAGGGCGCCTCCTCGACGGCGATGATGGCCGTCGCAACCCAGTACGTGGGGTGGCTCAGCGCGGCCGCGGCCCAGGCCGAGGGAGCCGCCGGGCAGGCCAAGGCCACGGCGGCAGCATTCGAGACGGCGCTGGCGGCCACGGTGCAGCCCGCCATGGTGGCCGCTAATCGCAATCTGGTGCAGGTGTTGGCGTCCACAAACTGGTTCGGACTCAATGCCCCAGCGATCATGGACACCGAGGCCGCCTACGAGCAGATGTGGGCGTTGGACGTGTCGGCGATGTTCGGTTACTACTCCGAGGCGTCTGAGGCCGTTTCGCAGTTGGCGCCTTGGCGCGACATTCTGCAAGGTGCCGGTTTCCATCTCACCCCCCTCGGCCACGTCTCTGTTGGCACTACCCCCACACCCCCCAGTACCCCCAGCGCGCCCGTCAGTAGCTCCGGTAGCGGTTTGAACCTGGGCCTCGGAAACATCGGAAACCTGAATGTGGGCGCCGGCAACACAGGTTTCGGAAATATCGGCTTGGGCAACTTGGGCCTTGGAAATATCGGCTTCGGCAATACCGGCAACAACGACTTCGGGATTGGGCTGACCGGCAATAACCAGTTCGGCTTCGGTGGGTTCAATTCCGGTAGCGGCAATATCGGGTTCGGGAACTCGGGCACCGGAAACATCGGTTTCTTCAATTCCGGAAACGGGAACTTTGGCATCGGAAATTCAGGCTCGCTCAACACCGGCTTGGCGAATGCGGGCAGTGTGAATACGGGTTTCTTCAACAGCGGCGCCGCCAACACCGGCTTCTTCGGAATGCAGAACAGTCCAACAACGGCCATGCTCTCCAGCCAGTACATGACGGGCGGCTTGAGCGCCGCGAACATGAGTTCGAGCTTCGTCAGCTCCGCCGGCACGGCTACCGGTGGCTTGACTCCAGGCTTGGGAAGCGCGGGCGCCCTCAGCCCGGCCATGACCAACCCCGCCTTCACCGTCCCCAACGCGGGTAGCGCCGTCGCCGCTGGCCTGAACTCGGGCGGCACGACCAGCATGGTCAGCGCGGCGAACGGCCCAACCCCCACTGCGGGTCTGCGCGCGGCCGTCACCGACGCGGCGTTCTTCGCCCCGGGCAATGCTGACGCGGGACTCCGTACGGCGGCCACCCGTGACGCGAGCATTCCTAGTTCGAACTTCTTCAACAAGAGCCTGCGCGAAGCCGTGCCCGAGGCCGACATCAGGCAGCCGTTGCTATCGGATTAGAGGCCTGGGAAGCATGCGCACGAATAAGAAGGTGGACCTCAAACGGCTCGTCACGGCGCTCGCCGACTACCCGTTCGCGTACCTGATCACCGTTGACGACGGCTACCGCGTGCACACCGTGACGGTCCAGCCGGTGCTGCGCGATCTTCCGGACGATCCTGACGGCGCCGGCGCCGTACTCGACGTCGGGCTCATCGGCGGGCACACTCGCAAAAACCTCGCCCACCGCAGTGCCGTTACCCTGCTGTGGCCGCCATCGGAGCCCGGGGGCTACTCGCTGATCGTCGACGGCCGCGCCGAGGATACCGAGTCCGACGGGCAGTCGAACCCCGAGGCGGCGCGGTTCGGTGTCGTGCCTACCCGCGCGCTACTGCACCGTAACGCCGATCCCGACTCCCCCGCTGCGGCCAACGGCTATCTGCACGACTGCATCGTCTTTTCCGAACCCGCTTAGCGCACGAAAAAGCCCGGCCCTCTGGAATTTTCCAGAGGGCCGGGCTTCTTTCGTTGACCTTCTAGAAGTCCATACCGCCCATGCCACCGGTCGGGTCGCCCGCGGGAGCGGACGCCTTCTCCGGCTTGTCGGCGACAACGGCCTCGGTCGTCAAGAACAACCCCGCGATGGACGCCGCATTCTGCAGCGCCGAACGGGTCACCTTGACCGGGTCGGCAACGCCGGCCTTGAGCAGGTCCTCGTACACACCGGTCGCGGCGTTCAGGCCGGTACCGGCGGGCGAGTTGCGAACCTTCTCGGCGACAACGCCGGGCTCCAGCCCGGAGTTGAAGGCGATCTGCTTCAGCGGAGCCTCGAGCGCCACGCGGACGATGTTGGCACCAGTCGCCTCGTCACCGGTGAGCTTGAGCTCATCCAGAGACGGAGACGCCTGCAGCAGGGCCACGCCGCCACCGGCGACGATGCCTTCTTCGACGGCCGCCTTGGCGTTGCGCACTGCGTCTTCGATGCGGTGCTTGCGCTCCTTGAGCTCTACCTCGGTGGCAGCTCCGGCCTTGATCACCGCAACACCGCCGGCCAGCTTGGCCAGGCGCTCCTGCAGCTTCTCGCGGTCGTAGTCGGAGTCGCTGTTCTCGATCTCGGCGCGGATCTGGGCCACCCGACCGGCAATGGCGTCGGAGTCACCGGCACCCTCGACGATGGTGGTCTCGTCCTTGGTGATGACCACCTTGCGGGCCTTGCCCAACAGCGAGACGTCAGCGGTCTCCAGGGAGAGGCCGACCTCTTCGCTGACGACCTGACCACCGGTGAGGATGGCCATGTCCTGCAGCATCGCCTTGCGTCGGTCACCGAACCCGGGGGCCTTGACCGCCACCGACTTGAAGGTGCCACGGATCTTGTTGACCACCAGGGTGGACAGGGCCTCGCCCTCGACGTCCTCAGCGATGATCAGCAGCGGTTTACCGCCCTGGATGATCTTCTCGAGCAGCGGCAACAGATCCTTGACGGTCGACACCTTGGAGCTGACCAGCAGGATGTAGGGGTCCTCCAGGACCGCTTCCTGACGCTCAGCGTCGGTGACGAAGTAGCCCGAGATGTAGCCCTTGTCGAACCGCATGCCCTCGGTGAGCTCCAGCTGCAGGCCGAAGGTGTTGGACTCCTCGACGGTGATGACGCCCTCGTTGCCGACCTTGTCCATCGCCTCGGCGATCAGGTCGCCGATGGTCTGGTCGCCCGCGGAGATCGCAGCGGTCGCGGCGATCTGCTCCTTGGTTTCGACGTCCTTGGCGGACTTCAGCAGCGTCTCGGTGATCTTCTCGACGGCCTTCTCGATGCCGCGCTTGAGACCCAGCGGGTTAGCGCCGGCCGCAACGTTGCGCAGACCCTCTTTGACCAGAGCCTGGGCCAGCACCGTGGCCGTCGTCGTGCCGTCACCGGCGACGTCGTCGGTCTTCTTGGCAACTTCCTTGACCAGCTCAGCGCCGATCTTCTCGTACGGGTCCTCCAGCTCGATCTCCTTGGCGATGGACACGCCATCGTTGGTGATCGTGGGGGCACCCCACTTCTTCTCTAGGACGACGTTGCGACCCTTGGGGCCCAACGTCACCTTTACCGCGTCGGCGAGGGCATTGAGGCCCCGCTCGAGGCCGCGACGGGCCTCTTCGTCGTACGCAATTGTCTTGGCCATTGCGAAGTGATTCCTCCGGATTGGGGGTGGCACCGGATGGCCGCGTGTGGGCCACCAGGTAACTTACGCTGGCCGGGCGCAGTGCCCGCGACGGACGACCAGGCAGTCGATTGTCTGCTGGTCTCACCGTCCCGACCTAGCACTCGCCAGTCGCGAGTGCCAATGTCATTCTTAGCACTCGCCCATGCCGAGTGCAAGGTCGCCCGGTGACGATGCGCGCTGCGCAGCGGCGCGCTGAGGAGCCGGGCAATCAGATCGGGCCCGGTGACGATGCGCGCTGCGCAGCGGCGCGCTGAGGAGCCGGGCAATCAGATCGGGCCCGGTGACGATGCGCGCTGCGCAGCGGCGCGCTGAGGTGGGGGACCCAGCCACGCAGCGGGGCTCAGGGCAGATCGAGCAGCTGCTCGTAGAAGCCGCCGAAGCGGCGGACCCGGTCAACCAGATGGATCTCGAGAATCCAATGACATAGGCGACCGCTGGGGTCCTTCCGCCGCATCGGCTTGTCCGATCCCGGCATGATGTACCACTCGGCAGCAGTTCCGGCGATCTTCTTGTGCGGAAACTCCCCTAGCAGGTGGCCGGCAAGGCGGCTCCCCCACTCGAAGCCCTCCGCGTGAGCGACCCCGACGACGTAGTCGAAGAGTTCGGCGCCCGTGACCTCAGGGTGCCGTTCAAAATAGTCGCGCCCAGCCCGCCACACCCGCGGTAGCGCATCACGAACAGCCAGCTTGTCCGGGTCGTCGCCCAACACAAAGGTGCGCCCGAAATCCGCCTCCCACTCCTCGAAGATCGGGCCCAGGTCGCAGAACACAATGTCGTCGGCGGCGATCACGCGGTCCGGCGGGTGCTCATGGAACGGCTGCAAAGTGTTCTCACCGGCCCGCACAATCCGCCTGTGCCAGTGCCGGCTTACTCCGAACATCTCCGCGGCGAGATCGTTGATCTCGCCGGATAGCTGCTTCTCTCCGGCGCCGGCACGAATCACGCCGCGTCGCTCGATCTCGTCGAACAAGTGCGCCGCCTTGTCCTGGGCATCGAGAAGCCTTTCCACTCGGACTTTTTCGTCAACGGTCGGCTGTTCCACAAACACGATGTTACGAGCGCGACGAGCGTGCCACGCGCAAACCATCGACGACGACGTCGGTCACCCGCTCGGCCAACTCCGAGTTGTACGCCTGCATAGCCTGGCACCCGACCAGGATCGCCTTCACTTCGCGCACCCCGATGTCTTGTCGCACGGTACCCGCCTCCTGCGCGGCGCGAAGTAGCTCGCCTAGCACGGCCAAAAATGCGTCCTCAGCCTCGGGCACGGCGCTTTCGATGTCGATGCCGAACCCGGCCAACGCATCGACCAAGCCGCGGTCCGCCGCGCCCCACTGCAGCACCATCGAGCGCAGAAAGCTGAAGATGGCTTCACCGGATCCATCGGATTTCAGCAGCGCGTAGCCATCAGCGATGAGCCGCCGCATCCGGTCTTCGATGACCGCCTGAAAGAGCGCCTCTTTCGTCGGGAAGTGCCGATAGACGGTGCCGGCCCCGACCCCGGCGCGTCGGGCGATCTCGTCGACCGGCACCGACAAGCCCTCGGCCGCAAAGGTTTCGTAGGCGACTTCCAGTACGCGGGCACGGTTGCGTGCCGCGTCGGCGCGTAGCGGGCGCGCGAGTTGCGCCATGTCGAACACCGCCTCACGTCCATCCAACTGACCTTGACAAACCGGGGCGCGCGTTCCGTATAGTGGGGTCAACCGGAGCGCTCGCCCCGCTTACTTTACTAGCCTAGGAGTCTTTTCATGGCCAAGTGGACCACTGCAGACATTCCCGACCAGTCCCGTCGAGTCGCCGTCATCACGGGAGCCAACACCGGCCTCGGATACGAGACGGCCGCGGCGCTCGCGGAGCACGGCGCCCACGTTGTGCTGGCGGTGCGCAATCTGGACAAGGGCAAGGACGCCGTCGCCCGGATCGCCGCCAGCAGCCCACAGGCCGACGTCGCGCTGCAGGAGCTCGACCTGACGTCGCTGCAATCCGTCCGCGCCGCTGCGAAACAACTGCGCTCGGAGTACGACCGCATCGACCTGCTGATCAACAACGCCGGCGTGATGTGGACACCGAAGTCGACCACCAAGGACGGCTTCGAGCTACAGTTCGGGACCAATCACCTCGGCCACTTCGCGTTCACCGGCCTACTGCTGGATCGGTTGCTCCCGGTCGAAGGTTCCCGAGTGGTGACAGTCAGCAGCATTGGCCACCGGCTGCGCGCGGACATTCATTTCGACGACCTGCAGTGGGAACGCAGCTACAGCCGGGTCGGGGCCTACGGGCAGTCCAAGCTCGCCAACCTGCTGTTCACCTACGAACTGCAACGACGGCTTGCCCCACGGCACACCACGATTGCCGCGGCCGCTCACCCCGGCGGCTCGCAAACCGAGCTGTCCCGGAACCTGCCCCCGTTGCTTCGGCGCGCTTTCTCAGCGATTGAACCGCTGATCTCGCAGGACGCGGCAACCGGAGCGCTGCCGACCCTGCGCGCCGCTACCGACCCGGGCGTGCTCGGCGGTCAGTACTTCGGACCCGGCGGCTTCGGCGAATTGCAGGGCTACCCGAAGGTTGTCGCCTCCAGTAGCAAGTCACACGACGCCGAGCTGCAGCGCCGGCTGTGGGCGGTATCCGAGGAGCTCACCGGGGTGGTGTACCCCCTGGGTTGATCAGCGCAGTTCGTAATCCTCGAGCGCCATGGCGCGGGTGCGCTCGAAGAATGTCCGCCCGCTGTAGGGCAACTGGGTGACGACCTTGCCGCTGGGATGGCGGAAGTAGTTGGAGCAGGCCAGCCAGACCTTGCCTGCCATGGCGGCCTGGATCTCGTCGTTGTAGCGCCGCTGCGCGGCGGCCAAGACCTCGACCGTGCGCGCTCCCCGGCGGCCCATCACATCAAGGATGTGGCGGATGAAGGTCGTCTGTGTCTCGTGGATGTAGATGATCGAGTTCACCCCGTTCGTGTTGGGGCCGTAGAGCGTAAAGAAATTCGGATAACCCGCCACCAGCGTGCCGAGATAAGCCTCGGCGCCGTCGCTCCAGTCCTCACGTAGCCGACGGCCGCCGGGGCCGTAGACGTCGATGCTGGCCAGGTAATCGGCCGCGGTGAACCCGGTGCCGTAGATGACGGTGTCGACGCGGTGTTCGACGCCGTCGACGGTACGCACCCCTCGCTCGGTCAACTCGGCGATTGCGGTCGTTTCCAGGCTGACGTTGGGCAACGCGAAGGTGGGGTACCACTCGCGCGACATCAGCGGGCGTTTGCATCCGACCGGATAGTCCGGCGTCAGCTTGGCGCGCAGCTCCGGGTCGGTCACCTTGCGCATCAGGTAGGAGCGGGCGAGTTCGGTCGCTTCCCTGGTCTGTGCGGCGTCGACATCGAAACTGGCTGTCTCGTAGGCATCGAACGCCTCGTCGCGCAGCTTCTGCGCCGCGCCCGGGTCGCGTTCGAACGCTTCCTGCTGCTCGGCGGTGAACGGAAAATCGAAGCGCGGCGCGATCCAGATCGGGGTCCGCTGGAACACCGTGAGATGCGCGGTGTCCCGGGCGATCGCGGGAACGTATTGCACGGCACTAGCACCGGTACCGATGGACGCGACCCTTTCCCCTGCCGTGGACTTGCTGTGATCCCAACGGGCCGAATGGAATCGGCGGCCGCGGAATCGGTTCGTCCCGTTGATGTCCGGGATGTTGGGCACATCGAGCATCCCGACGGCGCTTACTACTGCATCGAATTCGTGTTCATGACCGTCATCGGTGCTCAGCGTCCAGCGCCGGTCGGAATCCGCCCAACGCAGCGAGGTGATCGCCGTGTTGGCCAGCAGGTGCGGGCCCAGACCGTGATCGGCGGCGACCTTGTCGAGGTAAGTCAGGATTTCGGGTTGGTTCGCATAGGTCTTGCTCCAGCGCGGGTTGAGCGCGAACGAGTACGAGTACAAGTGCGAGGGGACATCGCAGGCGGCACCCGGGAATGTGTTGTGCCGCCAGGTCCCACCGAAGCCGTCGGCGCGGTCGAAAATCGTGAAATCGTACCCACCGGCAGCGAGTTGGATGCCCATCGCAATGCCGCCGGCACCCGCACCGATGATCCCGACTTTTGGTTTAGAACCCATTTACGCCCATTGCGAAAAGTAGGGTCGCTCGGGACGGCTTTTTTCCACCAGGATGAACACCACGCCCCACGGATCGACGAACCACGTGGTGCGCACTCGCGCGACGTCGGCGATGCCGCTGACCAGGAAGCGCACCCCTTTGCTCTCGAGTTCGGCGCGAGTGGCATCGAGATCTGCACAGATCAGCCCGACGTGCGATAGCCCGTAATCGGTCAGTGCCGCACGGACTCTCGCATCGCTCCCGTCAACGTTGAGGTACTCGATCACCTCCAAGACCCTGTCGCCGTCGTCCCCGAATCCCATGATTGCGGCCTTCATCTCGGGATCGGACACCAGCTCGCCCATGTCGTCGCGAATGGCATTACCGGCCATCACGTACGGCGGCGAGAGCACCCGGAGGCCCAGCACGTCGCGATAAAACTCCACCGCCGCTTCGCAATCGGGAACGCACACTCCGGTGTGGGCCAACCCGGTAATCACGGCAGCGACGCGGCGATGTTATTCAGTTCCTGAACCGCCAGCTGCGTGCACGTCATCGTAGGCTGAGTGCTATCCGGCTTCGTCTGGTTGTACGTTGTGTGCGGCCCAGCCACACCAAGCAGCGTGTAAAACAACGAATCTAGCAGCCACCAGATGTCGGGCGGCGGGTTCAAATCCCAGAGCAAAGCCGTGAGATTGCTGCTGAAATTCCTGTACATTTCCAAAAACAGTCTCGCCGCCCAATCACCAATCAGACCCTCGTAGTTGTAGGTAATTCCGTTGACGGTGCACTGGGGAGCACCGTTACAAGCAGCCGGATCACCAGGATTGGCGAAATCCCACCAGCGCTGCGGCTCGACCGTGGTCATCAGCCACGACTCCCAATTGATTCCCTTTCCGCCGGGATCCGTGCAGTTGGGCGCGACCGATCCCGCCTTCCTGCAGGGGTTGCCGTAGGTGACGCCCAGCTTAAAATCGTCGTTGCGCCCCGCCAGGGGGCCGGTGCCGGAAAGGTCGTTGGCGAGGAGAGTTTCGTAGACGCTGGCGATGACCATCGCGCCCTGCGAAGTGCCGACCATCGCGAACGGGCCTTCCGTTTGGCCGATCATGTTCACCAGCGTCTTCGCGCCCGCCTGATAGCTTGCGCCAAACGGCACGCAGGCCGGGTACGGCACCTCTTTGACCGTGATGAGGCTCTTGTTGACCATGTTCGCCAGGTTCCACGAAGGGGGCGTTTGCGCCGTCGTCGGTACCGCTCCGGCGGTGAACACAGATGCCATAGAGGTACCCGCGACGTCGAACACGGTCAGCTTCGCGGTCGTTTGGGCGAGTGCCGTCGCTGGTGGGGGCTTGCCCGGCGAAAACCACGGACCGGAGCGAACAGTCTGGAGCGCCACATAAAACTGCACCAGGGAAGTGACGTTCGGGTCGGTGGGATGACTTTGCTGCACATCGGCCAGCGCCCGCCCCAACGCATCGATGCCATCATCGTTGCGTGCGTCGTCCTGCGCCCACTCTGCGGAAATGGATTGCACCAACGCCGCAATCGACTGGATCCGGTCATCGGCATCGTCTTGCGACGCGGCGGCAAGCGGCCCGGACATCGCGTCGAAGAAAAAACCAATGTCCGGTGGCATCTCGTCTGTCGACATTTAATCCTCGCTCATAAATTGAGGTGAATCGGCCAACCCGGCAAACACGTTCAAGACTTTACGTCGGGTCTGGCCAATTGAAACCCCTCAAGGCAGGACTAAGTTTTAGGCATGCGGTCGGTAGTAGAACACCAGCGCGTCGTGGCGGCGATGATCCGTGCCCGCCCCGCGAGCACGGTCGCGTTGGACGATGCCCAGGGGCTGGTCCTGGCCGACGACGTGGTCGCGCAACTTGCGCTGCCGGTTTTCGACAACTCCGCGATGGACGGATACGCGGTCCGCGTCGAGGACACCTCCCACGCGACGCCCGAACACCCGGTGGTGCTGCCGGTTGCCGAGGATATTCCCGCCGGACGGACCGACATCCTGTCACTGAAACCCGGTACGGCGCATCGGATTATGACAGGTGCTCCGGTGCCAGCCGGGGCGAATGCCATTGTGCCGGTGGAAGACACCGATGGCGGCGTGCACACCGTGGCGATCCGCAAGATTGGCCCGGCCGGCAAGCACATCCGGCGAGCGGGCGAAGATGTCGCCCCCGGCACCACCGTCCTTCGCCGGGGCCAGGTCGTCAATGCCCCGATGCTGGGCCTGGTCTCGGCGCTGGGAATGACTGAGCTACCGGTGATCCCGCGTCAGCGCGTGCTGGTGATATCCACCGGGTCGGAACTGGTGCCGCCGGGCACGCCGTTGCAGCCCGGTCAGATCTACGAGTCCAACTCGATCATGCTGGCCGCAGCGGTACGCGACGCGGGCGCGGCGGTCGTCGCCATCGCATCCGCCGACGACGACGTCGCTCAGTTCGGCTCGATCCTCGACCAATACGCCGGCCCGAAAGGCCAGGTGGACCTGATCATCTCCAGCGGGGGCGTCAGTGCCGGCGCCTACGAGGTCGTCAAAGACGCATTCGGCCGGGACGGCGACCGGGGAGTGGAATTCGTCAAGGTGGCGATGCAGCCCGGAATGCCACAGGGCATCGGTCGCGTCGGCGGCGCCGCGATTGTCACGCTGCCCGGCAATCCGGTCAGCGCGCTGGTGTCCTTCGAGGTGTTCATCCGTCCCCCGCTGCGCAGCGCCATGGGGCTACCGGATCCCGATCGCCCGCTCCGGCCGGCGCTGCTCACCGAGACACTGACCTCGCCACCGGGCAAGCGGCAGTTCCGGCGCGCGATACTCGAGGCCCCAAAAGACGGAGCCGGCTTAGAAAGGCAGGTCGGGAGCGTAACCGGCTACGGGCCGGCGGCCTCCCACCACCTGCGGTGGCTGGCGTCGGCTAACGGTTTGCTGGACATCCCCGAGGACGTTGAGGAAGTGTCCGCCGGAACCCTGCTGCAGGTGTGGGATCTCACCTAGCCCACGGCTCCGTAAGATGACCGCGTGGCAAGACGCCCCCCGCCTGCCGACCCGCAGCACATATTGGAGCTGGTGCGTTCCACCGTTCCGCCGGTGCACCCCGCCGGTCGCCCATTCATCTCCGCCGGCCTGGCCATCGCCTCGGCCGGGATATTGGGCCAGGCCGTCACCGGACGCAACTACCGGTGGCTACGCCGGGCAGGCCTGCTGGCGGCCGGGGCCTGCGCCGGGTTCTTCCGCCACCCCCGCCGGGTGCCACCAACCCGGGTGGGTGCCATTGTCGCGCCGGCCGACGGGATGATCTGTGTCATCGACTCCGCGGCGCCGCCCGCCGAACTCAACATGGGCGACGTGCCACTGCCGCGCGTCAGCATCTTCCTGAGTCTGTTGGACGCCCACGTGCAGCGCGCCCCGGTGAGCGGCGAGGTGATCGCCGTGCAATACCGGCCCGGCCGCTTCGCGTCCGCCGACCTACCCGAAGCCAGCACCGACAACGAGCGCAATAGCGTGCGGATCCGGACCGCCGACGGAGCCCAGGTGGTGGCAGTGCAGATCGCCGGCCTGTTGGCACGCCGCATCGTGTGCGACGCGAAGGTGGGCGACAAGCTGTCGATCGGCGACACGTACGGCCTGATCCGCTTCGGGTCCCGGCTCGACACCTATCTGCCACCGGGCGCGGAGCCGGTCGTCATAGTGGGCCAGCGCGCGGTCGCCGGCGAGACGGTGTTGGCGGACCTGCCGTGATCAACAGGCCGCGCACCAGACCACCCGTCAACCTGCAGATTTTGCCCAGCGCGATGACGGTGCTGTCCATCTGCGCGGGGTTGACCTCGATCAAATTCGCCCTCGAGCACCAGCCCATTCCCGCGATGGCGCTGATCGCCGCCGCCGCCATCCTGGACGGACTGGACGGCCGGGTAGCCCGCATGCTGGACGCCCAGACGGCGATGGGCGCAGAAATCGACTCGCTGGCCGACGCGGTGAACTTCGGGGTCACCCCCGCGATCGTCGTCTACGCGACCCTGCTGCCGACGTCGCCGGCGGGCTGGATCGCGGTACTGCTCTACGCGGTGTGCGTGGTCTTACGCCTGGCGAGGTTCAACGCTCTGCAGGACGACGGAACCCAGCCCGCCTATACGCACGAATACTTTGTCGGAATGCCCGCTCCGGCAGGTGCGATCTCGATGATCGGACTCATCGGACTCAAGCTGCAGTTCCACCACGACGGCTGGTGGTCCTCGACGGCATTCCAATGCGTCTGGATCATCGGGACGTCGATGCTGATGGTCAGCAAGATCCCGATGCGCAAGATGCATGCGTTGGCGGTGCCACCCAACTGGGCGGCCCCCTTGCTCGCCGTGTTGGCGATCTGCGCCGCGGCGGCGGTGACGGTTCCCTACATCTTGATCTGGGTGATCATCGTCGCCTACCTGTGTCACGTCCCGTTCGCGGTACGAAACCAGCGCTGGCTCGCCCAGCACCCCGAGATGTGGCATGAGAAACCGCAGCAGCGCCGCGCCGTTCGGCGCGCGACCCGCCGGGCGCAGCCGAACCGTCGGCCGATGCCGCGGCTCGGACTTGGAAAGCCGGGCAGGCCACGCGGACGATCGATGGCGCGGTTGAGGCTACGGAAGCCGGGCGGGCGGCTGCCGTGAGCGGGGAGCTTACGCTGACCGCCCGGCTGACCACCTCGCCCGTCGACTCCCGCCGCGGCGTCATCCGATTGCATCCCAGTGCGGTTGCCGCCCTTGGTATCCGGGAGTGGGATGCGGTGTCGCTGACCGGGTCGCGGAGCACCGCGGCGGTAGCTGCCATGGCCGACCGGGACATCCCGGTTGGGACGGTTTTGCTCGACGACGTGACGATGTCCAACGCCGGTCTGCGCGAGGGCACCGCCGTGATCGTCAGCACCGTCACGGTCTACGGCGCGCGGTCGGTGACGCTGAGCGGGTCGGCGCTGACCACCCAGTCCGTTTCGCCCGGCACCCTGCGGCAGGCGTTGCTCGGAAAGGTGATGACCGTCGGCGATGCGGTGTCGCTGCTGCCCCGCGATCTGGGCCCGGGCACATCGACGTCGGCGGCCAGCCAGGCGCTGGCGTCCGCGGTCGGGATCAGCTGGACCTCCGAGCTGCTCACCGTCACCGGTGTCGACCCCGACGGGCCGGTCAGCGTGCAACCGAACTCGCTGGTCAGCTGGGGCACGAGCGTGCCGTCCAGCGCCGGGCCCGGGGCCGGGGCCGCCACGCACGAACCGGTCGGCGTATCGAACCCCAAAATCGGGGTCAACGACCTCAAGGGCTCGCAGGTGCAGGCCGGCAAGCTCACCGAATGGCTCAAGCTCGCGCTCGATGAGCCGCACCTGCTGAAGACTCTGGGCGCCGAAGCCAATCTGGGCGTACTGGTGTCGGGCCCGGCCGGCGTCGGCAAGACCACGCTGGTGCGTGCGGTGTGCGCCGGCCGCAGGCTGGTGGAGCTGGACGGCCCGGAAGTGGGCGCGCTGGCCGCCGAAGACCGGCTCAAGGCCGTGGCGTCTGCCGTGACGGCGGTGCGCGGTGCCGGACAAGGCGGCGGGGTGCTGCTCATCACCGATATCGACGCGCTGCTGCCGGCGACCGCTGAGCCGGTCGCGGCGTTGCTCCTCGCCGAGCTGCGCACCGCGGTGGCCACCGACGGAGTCGCATTGATCGTCACCTCCGCGCGACCCGACCAGCTTGATCCGCGGCTGCGCGCTCCGGAGCTGTGCGACCGGGAGTTGGGCCTGCCGCTGCCCGACGCCGCCACTCGCAAAGCACTCCTGGAGACGCTGCTGAAGCAGGTGCCGGTCGGCGAACTCACCCTCGACGAGATTTCCAGCCGCACACCGGGCTTCGTCGCCGCCGATCTGGCCGCGCTGATACGCGAGGCGGCGCTGCGGGCCGCGTCGCGGGCCAGCTCCGACGGCCGACCACCCACGCTGAACCAGGACGATCTCGTCGGTGCGCTGTCGGTCATCCGGCCGCTGTCCCGTTCGGCCAGCGAGGAACTGACCGCCGGCTCGGTGACACTCGACGATGTCGGCGACATGGCCGAGGCCAAGCAGGCCCTCACCGAAGCGGTGCTGTGGCCGCTGCAGCACCCGGACACGTTCGCGCGGTTGGGTGTCGATCCACCGCGCGGGGTGCTGCTCTACGGCCCACCCGGCTGCGGCAAGACGTTCGTGGTCCGTGCGCTGGCCAGCACCGGGCAACTGAGCGTGCATACCGTCAAAGGCTCTGAATTGATGGACAAGTGGGTGGGGTCCTCGGAGAAGGCGGTCCGCGAACTTTTCCGGCGGGCCCGTGATTCCGCCCCGTCGCTGGTGTTTCTCGACGAAGTCGATGCGTTGGCACCCCGGCGTGGCCAGAGCTTCGACTCGGGCGTGACGGATCGTGTGGTGGCCGCGCTGCTGACCGAACTCGACGGCATCGACCCGCTGCGGGATGTCGTCGTGCTGGGGGCGACCAACCGGCCCGATCTGATCGACCCGGCGTTACTGCGTCCGGGCCGGCTGGAGCGGCTGGTGTTCATCGAACCGCCCGACGCCGCGGCGCGCCGCGAAATCCTGCGCACCGCCGGGAAATCGATCCCGCTGAGCGCGGACGTCGACCTGGACGAGGTGGCCGCCGGGCTCGACGGTTACAGCGCGGCCGACTGTGTGGCTTTGCTGCGGGAGGCCGCCCTCACCGCGATGCGGCGTTCCATCGATGCCGCCGACGTGACCGCCGACGACCTGGAAGCTGCCCGCAAAGCGGTGCGCCCCTCGCTGGATCCCCTGCAGCTGGAGTCGTTGCGCGCGTTCGCCAAAGCTCCCTAAAGGGCCGATTATTCCGACAGCTGGAATTCCACCATTTCGGCGACCGCATCGACGGCCTCGCTGAGCGCTCCCAGTCGATCGGCGGCCGAAGGCGCCGCCAGCACGGCGTAGCGGTCGGCGGTTCCGATCGGGATGCGCGACGCCAGGGTGAACAACCGCTGGGCGGCGTCATCGGTGCCGGCTTCGTCATATCCCAGCACCACCTCGCGGCCCGGCAGCTGCGCGCCGCGCGCCTCGGCGATGCGCTCGAACAAGGCCATCACCCGGTCCTCAAGCGCAACCAGCTGGGCCCCGGTGACCGGATCCCCTGGCTCGTCGGGCCAGATTTGCACCGTCGCCCGCGGATAGGGGTCATCGGGCAACCACTCGCACACCCGGATCCGTTCGCCGGTCCGGCAGTGCAGTGCGTACCGGCCCGAACCCTGATCGACGCATTCGGTGATCCTGGTCAGGACGCCGACGTCACTGCGCGAATCGCCGCCGCCGACCTCACGACCGCGGGAGATCAGCACCACACCGAACGGCTCGCCACTGTCGAGGCAGTGTTGCACCAGCGCGCCATAGCGGGGCTCGAAGATCCGCAGCGGCAGGTCTTGATTGGGCAGCATCGCCGTCTCCAGCGGGAACATCGCCCATTCAACGGTTTCGGGATCGGCCATCACTCCAACCTAGATGTCCAGCTCGCCGACGAGCGCGTCGACGACCGCGCGCAGGTCGCCGTCGTGCTCCTCGGCCACCCGCCGCTGGCGCTGGTAGGAGGCACCCTGCCGACAGATGTCGGCCACCGAAGCCAGCTCATCGACGCAATTCAGCGACTTCGCGACCGGCTCCAGCCGGGTCAGCACGTCGCCGAGATCGTCGGTGACCAACCGCTCGTTGCTGTCGGCGTCCAAAATGATCACCGCATCCAGGCCGTAGCGCGCGGCACGCCATTTGTTCTCCTGGACATGCCAGGGCGGCATCGTCGGCAACGACTCGTCGGCGTCCAGCCTGCGGTCCAGGTCGACCACCAGGCAATGCGTCAGGGCCACCAGCGCCCCCAGCTCACGCAGGTTGGAAACGCCGTCGAAGATGCGCACCTCCAGTGTGCCCAGATGAGGTGATGGCCTGATGTCCCAACGCACTTCGTTGACATGGTCGATGATGCCGGTCTTCTTCTGGTCATAGACGAAGCCTTCGAACTCCGCCCACGTCTGGAAGTGGAACGGCAGCCCGGCTGTGGGCAGCTGCTGAAACATCATCGCCCGATTGCTGGCATACCCGGTGTCCTCGCCGACCCACCACGGTGACGACGCCGATAGCGCCAGCAGATGCGGGTAGTACTTCAGCAGCGACGTGATGATCGGCATCACCTTGTGCGCCGACGAGATCCCGATATGCACATGCACGCCCCAGATCAACATCTGCCGACCCCACCACTGGGTCCGCTTGATCAACTCGGCGTAGCGGGGAGCGTCGGTGAACTTCTGCGCGGACCACCGCGCGAATGGGTGGGCACCGGCGCAAAAAAGGTCCATGCCGCGGTCCCGGACGACCTGGCGCACGGGGCCCAGGGTGTCGCGTAGATCGTGCATCGCTTCGCCGGTCGACTCGCAGATCCCGCTGACCACCTCGACGGTGTTGCGCAGCAATTCCTTGTGCACGCGCGGGTTTTCGCCGATCTCGGCGATGACCGCGGTGGCTTCGTTGCTCAGGTCGCGAGTTTCCGTGTCGACGAGTGCAAACTCCCACTCCACACCAAGGGTGGGCCGCGGCGAGCGGGCGAAATTGATATGGCTGCTGGCTCTGCTGCCCGGCGGGCTAGCCGGCACCGATGACACCGCATGCCACCCGCTTGCCGGCGTCACCGGTGTTCATCGTCATCTCGTCGGGGCCGGGAGTGCCACCGTTGACCTGGTTGTAGCGCTCCGGCGGGATATTCGCGAAGTTATCGGCGCCGGCGTGAATGACGATTGCGGTCTTCTCTCCGCTCATCAGGTCGGCCAGCGTGAAGGCGTCAGTGGTGGTCATCAGCGTTCCGACACCGTCTTTGCGAACCTGCAGCGACGTCAGGTCACCACTTTCGGGCTCGCCGGAATGCCCGCCCACCTGAAGGTGCCCACCGGCGGACAGAAAGTCGCCCGGCGCGCCACCGGTTGGGCCGACCGAGTTGGGTTCACACTTGCCCACCTTGTGGATGTGGACTCCGTGGAAACCGGGGGCCAGCACACCGACGCCTGTCGTCGCGATCGTGATGGTGGCGTAGCCGTTGCTGAAATCGAACTTCGCGATCGCAACCTGAGTGCCGTCGGGCGCCTTCAGATGAGTGACCACGGCCTGCGCCCCAGGCGCCCCGCCCCCGGCGTCCGAGGTTCCCGACGGCGCGGGCGCCCCGGTCCAGACAGCCGGCGTGGTACCCGGGACTGTCGATGCATGTTGGGGTGACGAGCACGCGCTCAGCAGCGCGACGCAAGTGGCCAGAAGCACTGGGGGCAGTGCGGACATGGTGGCGGCAGCGACATTCCGGTCAGCGGCGAGCTTAGACATAGCGAGAGCCTAACCTGGCGACCCGAAACTCAGCCCACCGCCAAGACGATTACTCCGGCCGGTTGGTTCTTGATCGCGTCGATCCGCGGTTCGACCTGTGCTCCCAGCTTTTCGCCGACGGCGTCCGCGGTCGCCTTCTCGCCGTCATTGTCGGTGTAGTACACCGTGGTGGCCGATACCTCGGGCACCGACAGATTCTCGGTGGCGGTGACTTTGAAACCCGCCGCGGTCAGCTGGTCCTTGGTGCGCGCGGCGACGCCGGCTGTCGGCGAGATGTTGTAAACGCGCACCTCTGCCTCGTTTGCTTCGGGCTTCGCGCTTGCCGAAGTCGCCGGGGCGGCGCTGGTAGAGCTGGTCACGCTGGACACCGACGACGTCGAGTCATCGTCGGAGTTCCCGGACGAACCGATTGCTTGCCACCCAAGCAGCAGGAATATGACGCCGAGGAACAACAGCACCATCACCATGGCCCGGAGGGGAAGCCCCGTGGAGTCGGGGACGCGCTCATTCATCGAGGCCCACTGTAGCCAGGAAAGCGGGCGTCAGGTCACCTGGAAGCCGAGGCGACGCGCCGCGCGTGCCTTCTGCCGGCTGGCCCGCAGCCGTCGCAGCCGTTTCACCAGCATTGGGTCCGCGGCAAGCGCCTCGGGCCGATCGACTAACGCGTTGAGTACCTGGTAGTAACGCGTCGCCGACATCGAAAACAACTCCTTGATGGCGTCTTCCTTGACACCGGCAAATTTCCACCATTGCCGTTCGAAAGCCAGAATGTCGTGTTCGCGGCGAGTAAGTCCATCGGCGATTTCAGAGTCGTCCCCCGATCGATTTGCCCGCGCCATGGCGCTGTCCATATCGCTTCCCCTGGACCCTTCCGGCGGATTCTCGAATAGCTCTGATGACATGACTTACGTAGAGGCACGTTTCGGCGAATATTGAACCACGCCGCGAACCGCTGAGGCGGCACCGAGACCCGCGAGTCGGCGGATTCGCCCAGATTGCCCGGTTCTTCCTCGGGCCGTTCCGGCCCCCCATCGTCGCCGCGTTTAAGCTAGCCGGTCATGGCAGTCGTACCCATTCGCATCGTGGGCGATCCGGTCCTGCACACCCCGACCACTCCGGTCCCGGTCGGCGCCGACGGTTCGCTCCCAGCGGAGCTGGCCGAATTAATCGCCTCGATGTACGACACGATGGACGCCGCGCACGGGGTCGGTCTCGCCGCCAACCAGATCGGCTACGGGCTACGGCTGTTCGTCTACGACTGTGCCGACGATCGCGGAATGACCGCTCGTCGGCGCGGGGTGGTCATCAACCCGGTCCTGGAAACCTCCGAAATACCCGAGACCATGCCGGACCCGGGCGACGATGACGAAGGATGCTTGTCGGTGCCCGGTGAGTCCTTTCCCACCGGGCGCGCGACGTGGGCGCGGGTGACCGGACTGGACGCGGCCGGCAGCCCGATCGCGGTCGAGGGCACCGGCCTGTTTGCCCGCATGCTGCAACACGAAACCGGGCACCTGGACGGATTCCTGTACCTGGACCGCTTGATCGGACGGCACGCCCGGGCTGCCAAGCGGGCCGTCAAGTCACAGGGCTGGGGCGTACCCGGACTCTCCTGGATGCCGGGCGAGGTGCCGGACCCGTTCGGTAACTGATGGTTAACTGATGGTCCCGTGGCCGGCGCTGGGAACACGGGTGACGGTTCGCTATCGACGACGCGCGGGATCCGGTCCACCGCTCACCGACGCCGTGGGCCATCTGCTGGCCCTCGATCCGATGGTGCGGGTGCGGACGAAGACGGGCGCCGTCGCCGAGTTCCCGGCCGCCGACGTGGTGGCGCTGCGGGTGCTGAGCGATGCCCCGGTACGCACCTCCGAGATCCGGGCGCTTGAGTATGCCGCGGCCGCAGCGTGGCCCGGAACCGAACAAACCTGGCTGGACGGTTGGTTGCTGCGGGCGGGGCACGGCGCCACCTTGGCCACCAATTCAGCAGTACCGCTGGAAATTTCAGCCGGAGCGGACACCATCCCGTCGATCATCGCCTGGTACACCCGCCGTAACCTGGCGACGCGACTGGCCATCCCGGATCGCTTACTGCAACTGCCGCCCGGACTGCTGGACGACGGTAGCGAGCAGGTGCTGGTGCGCGACATCGGTGACCCCGACCCGGACGCGGTCGTCGCACCTGCGGCGGTGACAGACGCGCCGGACGGCACAAGATGGGTGGCCCTTCCGGTACTGCCCGCAACCGACGAAACGTCGGCTCGCCGATCCTACGAAGCCTTGTTGGCCTGGGGCGCGCGCGCCGGCGCGACCCGCGGCTACCTGCGGGTTGAGGAACACGATGCCGCAACCACCGCGCTGGCGCACTCCTTGGGTTTCCGGCTGCACCATCGCAGTCGCTACTTCATCGTCCAGTCGGGCGGCTGGGATACCGTCTAGTCATGCCCGACGGCACGCTGCGACTGGCCACCTGGAACGTGAATTCCATCCGCACCCGTCTGGACCGCGTCCTGGACTGGCTGGCCCGCGCCGAAGTCGACGTGCTGGCAATGCAGGAGACCAAGTGCTCCGACAGCCAGTTCCCCACCCTGCCATTCCTCGAACTCGGCTACGAGGTTGCGCACGTCGGCTTCAACCAGTGGAACGGCGTGGCGATCGCCTCCCGAGTCGGCCTCGATGATGTGCACGTCGGCTTCGACGGCCAGCCTCACTGGAGCAGCAAGCCAGAGTTGGCGGCCGCTGCGGAAGCCCGCGCCCTGGGCGCCACCTGCGGCGGCCTGCGGGTCTGGAGCCTCTACGTGCCCAACGGGCGCACCCTGGACGATCCACACTACGTGTACAAGCTGAGTTGGCTTGCCGCGCTGCGTGATACGGCTTCTGGTTGGTTGCACGACGATCCCACCGCGGCCATCGCGCTGGTCGGTGACTGGAATATCGCCCCTACCGACGAAGACGTTTGGAGCACCGAATTCTTCGCCGGCGCCACGCACGTGTCGGAGCCGGAGCGCAAGGCATTCAACGCGATGGTCGACGCGCAATTCACCGACGTGGTGCGGCCTTTCACCCCGGGACCCGGGGTCTACACCTACTGGGATTACACCCAGCTGCGGTTTCCCAAGAAGCAAGGTATGCGCATCGACTTCATCCTCGGATCACCGGAGTTGGCCGCCCGCGTGTTCGACGCACAGATCGTCCGCGAAGAACGCAAAGGTAAGGCTCCCAGCGATCACGCGCCGGTTCTGGTCGACGTGCGGCGAAAGTAATTCCGGACCGCTGCGCATTGTCTGCGCGTTTGTAACGTGGCAGCATTTCGCTTGTCAGATGCTGTGAGCCATTTTCGTTGTTGCTGTTTACTTTGCGTTTAACGGGTATACATGTTGACAACGCGGTTTCCAGCATGCGGTTTCCAACGTAGCGCGACCGAAAGCCAGGGAGTCATCATGGGTGTCGTCGTAGGGGCAGTCCGCAACGTGGGGAAAGCGGTGAATCGCGCGGCGGGCGCTGCCACCGCCGCCGCGGGCGCCGTGGGCGGCGCGGCGGTGAACGGAGTTGTCGGCGGCGTAACCGGAGCCGCTGAGGGCGTCAAGCGCGGAATCGGCTCGGGCAGTCATTCGACGCCTGCAGCCGCGTTGGCCATCGGCGCGCTCGGCGTCACCGGGCTGGTCGAGTGGCCGGTGCTGTTCGCCGTCGGCGGCGGCGCGCTATTACTGCGCCGGCTGACCCAGAAATCGGAGGCTCCGGCGCCGAAAGCGACCCTCAAGCCGGTGCCCGCAGCGCCGGCGCCGGTAAAGGCCCGCGCACAGAAGGCCGTTCCCCGGCCGGCGGCTAAGAAGTCGGGCGGGCGCCGGGCTGGCACCACGCCGTTGCGCAGCACCAACTGACGGGTCCGCCCCCTGTTATGCGGACCTCGCGTTACGCGGCCTTTTCGGGCGTCTTCGGATCGGCCGCCACAATCCGTACCAGTCCGACGCGCCACAACAGCGCATAGAGTTCTACTAACGGGACGCTGAGCAGGCGGGCGAACGGCGAGACAATCGGATCGGCCAGGGAGTCGGTCGTCGACATATGTCCGACGTTGGACGCACGACCGGGCGCTGCGGCAAACCCTTCGTTACTGAAAGGCAAATGATGGCGGAAAAGAAAGCTCGTCAGGCAATGTCCCAGGCCGAGGCTGTGGAGAAAGTCCGCGAAGGCGAAACCTTCGTAATTAGCCTGCCCCTGGTGGGACAGGTCGAGATCCCGCGGCCCGAGCAACTGGCGTACTACGGCGGTCTGGCCGCCTTAGCCGCGTTCGAACTCATCGACTGGCCCGTTGCCGTGGTCATCGCTGCCGGACACCTCATGGCAGCCAACCACCACAATCGGCTGCTCGAGGAGCTCGGCGAGGCGATGGAAGAGGTCTAACGGTCAGCCAGTCGCAAGGTCCGCCGGCACAAGCTGGCCCAGTGAGCCAGGCAGCAGCGGCAGCACCGCCGATGTTGCGCCACGCAGCGTGATCTCCGACGCGTCGGAATCGGCGATGTACACCGCGACGAACGACAGGTCGGCCAACTGTTCGGCCGACCAAGCGGATGGACGGCCCAGTCGCAGCCGCCAACTCAGCCGAAACCATTGTTACCGCTTGGGCTGCAGCGCATCAGACAGCGTCGGGTACACCTCGAGGATCTGATCCAACTCGGTCACCTCGATCGGCCGAAGCACATCGCCATGATCGGCGACCAAACGAACCGAGGTACCGGTTTCCTTGCCGCCCTCATTGCAGTTGAGCATCGCATTCAACGCTGCGCTTCCGAAAAAGGTCACCGCTTGTAGGTCGACGACGAGCAGCCGGGCCGGGTGCTTGGCGGCCAGCTTCGACGCTGCCGTCAGGTGAGTCGTCAGCTCGTCGACGGTGCTGGAGTCGATGTCTCCTTTGACACGCACGACTACTGCGTCCGCGCTGGCCGCATGGTCGACCGCCAGAAACGCCATCTGCTCACCGCCTCCAACCTGCAGCTGAATCGGCACAATTCCGGCCGCGATGCCTGGGAGCCTAACCCTCGGCGGACTCGGCAGGAATCCGTTCGTGCGCCGTCAGCAACAGATGGTCCACCTGACTTTGGACCGCAGCCGACTGGGGCGGCAAGGTTGCGACCTCGGCGAGTAGTTGCTTGGCCAACGAACGCAACTTCGTATTCGTCTCCTGCGATCGCCACTGCAAGACGCGGAAGGCCTGCTCGGCGCTCACCCGGTAGACATACATCAGCACGCCCTTGGCCTGCTCGATCGCCGCTCGATTCTCGAATAGATCGGGCAGGGCCTCGTCGAGAAGCTCTTGTCGAGTCTCGTCGAAGGTATCGGTGAGGTCGATGTAATAACCGGCGGTGCCCAACACCGCCCCGCTCTCGTTGACCATGCGGTCGGCCACGACAATCGCGTCGTGCACGTTGCCCGCGGTGTCGACAAAGCGGTGCCGGCTCGAAAACGACTCCTCCGACCGCAACGCGTAATCCAGCAGATCCTGCACGTGTGCGCGGTCGTCGGGATGTTTGTGCGACATCAACAGGTCTGTCGTCGGCACCACCTCACCCGGCTGGTAGCCGTGCATCCTGGCCACTTCGTCGGACCACTCCCACCGTTGACCCACGAACCAGAACCGGAAGCTCCCGATGTTCAGGTA
This sequence comes from uncultured Actinomycetota bacterium, assembly GCA_963715905.1. GTDB lineage: Bacteria > Actinomycetota > Actinomycetes > Mycobacteriales > Mycobacteriaceae > Mycobacterium. Next base: position 158,784 of record CAVQSX010000002.1, on the reverse strand, counting down.
GGGAGCGGAGGACGCCTCGGTCCCGCTGGTTGCCTTGGGCTTCCCAGCGGACGCCGCCGCATCGGGTCGCCTGGCTTGTCGCACGCCTGCATCATCTCACTAAAGCGTGCCGAACAACTCGGGGTCAGTGTTCGGCACCGCCCCGCTCGGGTCGTCGTCGGTCCAGCACAGAAAAGCGGCAGCTGCCCCAGCCAGCGGGCTGCATTGGGGGTAACGTCGCGTGAATCAAGTCCATAAGACGCGGGAGCGCACGCCCAGTGCGCTGAGAGGACGGCTCGGGGCCGTCGACCGTACGAACCTGACCGGGTAATGCCGGCGTAGGGAGATGACAAATAATGACCGTTACCGTCGAACCAGCCGTGACCACCGGACCCATCGCGGGAAGCTGCAAGGCCTATCGCGAAATTGCGGCCCCGGACGGGGGCGCTCCCCTTCGGGTCCCGTACCGCCGGGTGAATCTGTCCACCGGAGATCACTTCGACCTCTACGACACCTCCGGGCCCTACACCGATTCGGATGCCGTGATCGACCTGGCGGCAGGCCTGCCGGCACGGCCCGGGGTGGTTCGCGACCGCGGCACACAGCTGCAGCGTGCCCGCGCCGGTGAGATCACCGCCGAGATGGCGTTCATCGCCGCCCGCGAGGACATGCCCGCCAAGCTGGTCCGCGACGAGGTCGCCCGCGGCCGCGCGGTCATTCCGGCCAACCACAACCACCCCGAGAGCGAACCGATGATCATCGGCAAGGCGTTCGCGGTCAAGGTCAACGCCAACATCGGCAACTCCGCGGTGACGTCATCGATCGCCGAGGAGGTCGACAAGATGGTGTGGGCCACCCGCTGGGGTTCTGACACCATCATGGACTTGTCCACCGGCAAGAACATCCACGAAACCCGCGAGTGGATCCTGCGCAATTCGCCGGTGCCGGTCGGCACGGTGCCGATTTACCAGGCGCTGGAAAAGGTCAACGGCGATCCGACCGAGCTGACCTGGGAGATCTACCGCGAGACCGTGCTCGAGCAGTGCGAGCAGGGCGTCGACTATATGACCGTGCACGCGGGCGTGTTGCTGCGATATGTGCCACTGACCGCCAAGCGAGTCACCGGCATCGTCAGCCGCGGCGGGTCGATCATGGCGGCCTGGTGCCTGGCGCATCATCGGGAGTCGTTCCTGTACACCAACTTTGCGGAACTGTGCGACATCCTGGCGCGCTACGACGTCACGTTCTCACTCGGCGACGGACTACGGCCAGGTTCGATCGCCGACGCGAACGACGCGGCGCAGTTCGCCGAGCTGCGCACCCTGGGCGAGCTCACTAAGATCGCGAAATCCCATGGCGTACAGGTGATGATCGAGGGCCCAGGCCACGTCCCGATGCACAAAATCGTCGAGAACGTCCGGCTCGAGGAGGAGCTGTGCGAGGAGGCCCCGTTCTACACGCTGGGCCCACTGACGACCGACATCGCGCCGGCCTACGACCACATCACCTCCGCGATCGGGGCGGCCATCATCGCGCAGGCCGGTACCGCGATGCTGTGCTACGTCACCCCGAAGGAACACCTGGGTTTGCCGGACCGCAAGGACGTCAAGGATGGCGTGATCGCCTACAAGATCGCCGCCCACGCAGGGGATCTGGCGAAGGGCCATCCCCGGGCGCAGGAGCGCGACAACGCATTGTCAACCGCGCGTTTCGAATTCCGTTGGCACGATCAGTTCGCACTGTCGCTGGATCCCGACACCGCGCGCGAGTTCCACGACGAGACACTGCCCGCCGAGCCGGCCAAGACCGCGCACTTCTGCTCGATGTGCGGCCCTAAGTTCTGTTCCATGCGCATCACCGCGGACGTGCGGGCCTACGCGGCCGAGCACGGACTGGACAGCGAGGAAGCCATCGAGGCGGCGCTGCAAGAGGGCATGGCGGAGAAATCGGCCGAGTTCGCCGAGCACGGCAACCGGGTGTATCTGCCGATCACACAGTGAGCTACCTGCCGCTGGCGCCCGCGGGTAGCACGCCGTTGCGGGTGCTGTCCATCGCCGGATCGGACTCCGGCGGAGGGGCGGGAATCCAGGCAGATATGCGCACCATAGCGCTGCTTGGCGTGCACGCATGCGTGGCCGTTACCGCGGTTACCGTGCAGAACACGCTGGGAGTCAAGGGCTTTCATGAAGTTCCCGGTGACATTGTCGCCGGGCAGATCGAGGCCGTAGTCACCGATATCGGGATCCAGGCCGCCAAGACCGGGATGCTCGCATCGTCGGACATCATCGCCGCGGTGGCCACCACCTGGCGCCGGCTCGGGCTGGCGGTTCCGCTGGTCGTCGACCCGGTGTGCGCATCGATGCACGGCGACGCCCTGCTCGCGAGCGATGCCCTGGATTCGCTTCGCGATCAACTCTTTCCGTTGGCCACGCTGGTGACCCCGAACCTCGACGAGGTGCGGCTGCTGGTAGATATCGAGGTCATCGACTCGGCATCGCAACGCGCAGCGGCCGAGGCCCTACATGCGCTGGGCCCAAAGTGGGTCTTGGTCAAGGGTGGACACCTGCGATCGTCGGATCGCAGTTGCGACCTGCTCTACGGTGGCCCTTCTGAAGCCGTCGAATTCTACGAGTTCGACGCGCCGCGGGTGGCCACCGGCAACGACCATGGCGGCGGCGACACCCTGGCGGCCGCGGCGGCCTGCGCACTCGCCCACGGGTTCACCGTGCCCGACGCCGTCGGCTTCGGGAAGCGCTGGGTCACCGAATGCCTGCGCGCTGCATATCCGCTTGGCGGCGGCCACGGCCCGGTCTCCCCGCTGTTCCGGCTGTTGTCATGAACCTCGAGCAGATCGCCGGCGTCGCGCACGAACCTGACGGTGACTCCAAATTGGTCCCAAAAGGGGTCGTGGTATTGACCCACGGCGCTGGCGGAAGCCGCGAATCCCCACTACTGCAAAGGATTTGCGATGAATGGGCACGGCGTGGCTGGCTGGCGGTGCGGTATAACCTGCCCTTTCGTCGGCGCCGCACCAAGGGGCCGCCGTCGGGTTCGGGAACAGCCGACCGGGCCGGGATCGTCGAGGCGATCACGCTGTGCCGCGGCCTTGTCGACGGCCCACTGATCGCCGGCGGCCATTCTTACGGCGGTAGGCAGACATCCATGGTGGTCGCAGCCCTGGGCGAAGCTGCAGCGGCCGAGGTGAACGTTCTGACGCTGTTTTCCTACCCGGTGCATCCCCCCGGCAAACCGGAGCGGGCGCGCACCGAGCACCTGCCGGACATCACGGTGCCCACCGTATTCACCCACGGAACGTCGGACCCGTTCGGCACGCCGGTGGAAGTGCGGGCGGCCGCGGCGCTGATCGGCGCGCAGACCGCGGTTGTCGAGATCGCCGGTGCCCGGCACGACTTGGGCTCAAAGAGCCTCGATGTGCCCGCCCTCGCGGTCGATGCGGCACTGCAGCTGCTGCGCTGACCGGAACTTGGTCCGGTCAGCCCGGATAGCGCGAGTAACACGGGTCCATATTGCCGACCACGCCTGCGCGAAACGCCGCTATCCGGGTGAACCCGGCCGGCACGCTGGTGCCGTCCGCGTCGCTGGCGACCATCCGGTTGGTCAGCAGCCCGGAAACGGCCTCGTCGAGATCACCGGCGGTGAGGGTCAGACTGTTTCCGGATGGCAGGTTGATGGGTTCGGCCATCTTGCGGTGCGCAACACCGGTCAGGCACGCGGTCCGCAGGGCGGTCCACGGGCTTTGCATGGGCAGGCCGCGTTCATGTTGCTCCGCCAGCGCGTATCTGGACATAACCACCGAAAGGGCGGTGTCGTCACCTTGCGGCAGGGTGTGTTCGTTCTCGTCCGCGACCTTCCCCAACACGGCGAGGCCGCGTAGGTCGACCACGATGGTGTTGGTGGCCGGACAGTAGGACGCCGGCGGGCTGGCTTTGGCGTCGGGGCAGCTGGCCGGCGTATAGGCCAACGTCGGCGGTTGCTTGGGTGAGAAGACCTTTCCCATCAGCTCCATCAGCGTTGACAAAGTGTCTTCGTTGATCGGAACCTCACCGGTCTCCGGGTCGCCATTAGGATCGACCCGCAACGTCGTCGGAAGGTCACCTCGGCGCCGCTCGATTTCCTGCTTGTTGATGCCGGCGCATCCCGGGGCACCCTCGACGAAACCCTTCTGGAAGGCACTGATCCGATCCAGTGCCGACCCGTGCTCGTCGTCGTTTTCGGTGTCCGAGTCCATCACGGGGTCGCGGGTGGTGATGATCCCTGCGAGCACGTGGTCGAGCCCGTCAGCGGTGCTCAGGGTGAAGCGCGGCGATTTGCCGTCGGCCACCCAGTACAGATAGACCCCTGCGAAGCAATCCGCCTGCTGCTCACGAACGATCGTGGGGTCTTTCTTGGTCACCAGCTTGGCCATGGACTGCAGTGCGTGCCCGAACTCGTGCGCCAGCACGCCAGTGACGGACATGTCGCCGAAGTATTTCTGCGCGACAGGCAGGAATACTCCGCGATCCCAGGCGATCAAGTTGCACCGCGAGGTGAAGAAGGCGTTGACGAGCTTGTAGGTCTCGCTGTGGCAAATGACCGGACTGCTCGGCTGATTGGAGTCGTAGGACACCAGCTTGCCAACGGGAAGGAAGGTTCCCTTCAGGGATTCGCTGTACGCCCCCTTCCAGTACTCCTCGATGTCATTGACCGACAACAGCGACAACTTATCGATGGCACCGTTGTTGGTGTTGATCACCGTGCCCGTCGGGCTGGGTGCATTGGACCGGACGCCGCTCGGACCGTTCGTCGCGGGCAGACCCCCCACCCGGAACGGGTCGTTGAGCGTCGACAGCGCCCGGCCTTCGACGAACGTCGCGCACCCCGCCACCACCAACACCGCTGCTGCCGTAACGATCGCCGACCGCCATAACCGACGCGTGCGGATATTCATCACCAACCCCATCCCGACCGGCCTGACCAAACGGGCCTCATTCTAGATCCGTTGGTTTACGGCATCCGGGTGCGATGCCGCTTGTCGTGGGGCGGGACACCGTTGACGCCCCCGATCGATTCCGCGTAACTACCCACTGCGAACGCCGCTGCTGAACCCATGATCGCCAACGCGTCCCGGTTGATGTTGTTGACCGTGTCCCGGGCGCTCTGGAAATTGGGATCGAACGCGCCGCCGGCCTGTCCGCCCCAGAGTCGGGCCTGCACAGTGGTCTTCAACTGCGAGGAACCGGCGGTGATACCCCCGATCGGCACACCCGCGACCATGAAGGGGTGGTAGTCGTTCGTAGGGTTCAACGGCATATCGGCCGGCCGTTTCCCGGCCAGGTAGAGGTAGCCGGCCAGGGTGCGCTCGATACCGGCCGAACCTTCGGGCACGTCTCCGAATGCCACACCGGGCCCGGGCGTTCCGGATTGGTCGCCGTCGTCGGTGAAGAAGCCGGCGTTCGGTGAGCCCAGCATGGTGAAGTCCAGGTACATCGCGATCTCGTTGAGTTGATCGCGGTCCATCCCGAAGACGTAATCCATGGCACCATTGAGCCCATTCTCTTCGGCTCCCCAGAACACGAACCGCACCGCGTTGTTCAGCGGCGGCAGGGGGCCGAGCTGCAGCGCCGTCTCCAGCACCGCCGCCACCCCGGACCCGTTGTCGTTGATGCCCGGGCTGTCGTGTGGGCTGTCGAGGTGCGCACCGACCATCACCACGTCGTTCGATGAGCCGGTCTTCGTCTGAGCCAGCACGTTTCGCGAGGTGATCTTGATGTTCTCGGCGTCCAGCACGAGCCGAACCGGCGAGGTGGCGCGTGCCAGCGCAGCGGCACCGTTAGCGCCGACGACGGCGACGGGCACGGTCAGCTGCTTGAAATAGCCAGGGTTGAACAACGTGGCCGGGGCTCCGTTGCCGTTGGGCGCACTGACCACGATCAGCGCCACTGCCCCCCGGGCAACCGCGCTGTTCTGCTTGTCGACAACGGAGCAGTGACTGTCGTCGACGACGGCTATTGCACCTTTCGGCACGACGGCGGGGTAATCGCCGGGTGCGCAGCCCGCCGGTTGCATCGGGCGGATCGGCTGCCCGGTCAGGCCGCCGGGCGGTGTTCGGACCAGCAGCGATGCCTGGTCGAGCTGGTAACTGCGGCCGGCAACCGTCACCGCCGGGCTTCCCGGCGACACCGAGTATAACCGGTCGAACTGTGGTGTCGATACATCGAAACCTTTGCCGCGCAGTGCTTTTGCCACATATTCGAGGCTGGCGTCGTAACCCGGTGTGCCCGCCGCCCGGGTACCTTTGTTGGCGTTGGCGATGTCTTGTAGCGCTTGCAGGTGAGCGAACAGCCGGTCCCCGGTCACCTTCTCGGCCAATCCACGACCCAGGTCCGGTGCCGTGGCGGGTGCCCCCGTCCGCGCCGACGAGCATCCCGCCAGCAGCCCGGTCAACAGCAGTATCGCCGCACCAAGCCGCCGGATCATGATTTGGTCAGCAGGTGGCGGGTGCGGTCTTCCATCACCGGCACCCCGTTGCGGCCGGCGAGGTCCTGCGAATACAAAGCGACCGCGTAGGCGACGCCGCCGCCATTGATGCCCAGCGAGATGCGGTCGATGTGGTCGAGGGTATCGCCCTTTTGGTGATAGTTGGGATCGAACGGTTGGTCGGGCGTCCCGCCCCACAGTTTTGACTGCTCGTCAGACTTCTTGGCCTCCGCGCCGGAGAACAGCCCGCCTGCGGGGATACCGGCGAGGGTGAATCCGTCGTAGTCGGAGCGACCGTCGAACGACGTGTCCTGCGCGGTCTTGCCGGCCGCCTTCAGATAGCCGACCAGTGTGCGTTCGATGCCGGCGGAGCCTTCCGGTACCACCGGCTTGCCCCGGGCATCCGGCGACAGCGATTGGTCGCCGTCATAGGTGAAGTAGCCGGGATTGGGTGACGCGAGCATGTCGAAGTTCAGGTATAGCGCAATGTCTTTGAGCTGGTCGAGGTTCAGTGACGCGACGTAGTTGCGCGACCCGACCAGTCCGAGTTCCTCCGCGCCCCAGAAACCGAACCGTACCGCGCTATGCACTTGCGGTGAGTTGCCCAGCTGCACCGCGGTTTCCAACACCGCGGCCACTCCAGATCCGTCGTCGTTGATGCCCGGCCCCGCGGGCACGCTGTCCAGGTGGGCGCCCGCCATGACCACATCGGTCGGCGACCCCGTCTTGGTTTGGGCGATGACGTTGCGGGCCCGGAAACTTTGCGTGCTCGCGTTCAGCTTGATTGTGGTCGGCCCCGGCTGCGCGCGTAGCTGCGCGCCGATGAACTTGGTCACGCTGACCACCGGGATCTTGACGTCGGCATCTGCGCCCAGGGTGCCGGTCAGTTGTTGCTCATCGACATTGTCGGCGAGGACCATCGCCACCGCGCCCCGGATAGCCGCTGCGTCCTCTTTCTGCTTGAACGGGCAGCTGCCGCGGTCCACCAGCACCACCGCGCCCTGCGCCGGCAGCCCGTCGTAGTCGGAGGCCGCGCAGCCCGGCCTGTCGCCGGCGGGCGCGGCCACCAGCGGCCCCGTCACTCCGTCCGGCCCAGTGCCGCGGCTGTATTCGACCGCACTGCCGTCCACGGTTTTGCCATTGACCGTCACCGACCCCTTGTCGGCCCGAAACACGTGAGCCGAAAATTCGGGCGTCTGCACGTCAAAGCCGCTGTTGCGCAAGGTGGTTACCACATAGTCGACGCTGGCTTCGTATCCGGGGGTGCCCACCGCCCTGGTGCCGTTGTTGGCATTGGCGATGTCCTGAAGTTTGGACAGGTGCGCCATCATCGCGTCGGTGGTTACCCGGTTACGCAAGGCGGCGGCGAACTCGGGCGCGGCGGGGTTGCCGGCCTGCTGCGACGACGGATTGGAGCAGCCGGTCACAGATACCGCGAACGCAACCACGGCATGCAGCGCCGGCATCGTCCTTGCTTTGTGCACCATCTCGGCCAACGTTAGACCGCGACCTACCAGTTCAGACGTGCAGCGCGCTGAATGGCGGAAAGGGAATGTTTCGTACCACAAACCAAACCGCCACCAACGACAGCGTCACTACCGCGGCCCAGCGATGGTGTTGCCAGCTCCTGATCTGGCGGCCCGTCACGCGGCCGTAGGTCCAGGCCAGGTATGCCCAAACCAATAACACGGCCGCCACCAGACCCAGGGCGTTGAACCGGGCGGCCGCCAACAAATTGCCGTGCATGAGCGAGTAGAGCATCCGCGCTGTGCCGCATCCAGGACAGTCGATGCCCAGCAGGGCCTTGGTGGGACACAACGGCAGCGGACCACCGGGAGTGGTCGGATCACCAACCCAGACCGCCGCACAGACGCACGCCGTGGATGTGACCACCAACAACGGTGTGCCGAGACTGAACGGCACCGACCGTTGGCGGATTATCACCTTTGCCTAGCCTAAACTAGCCTGAGCCCGGCCTAAAATGCTGAAAACAGAATCGCCGCAGCCGCATTCGTATCGGAGTTCATGGTCGCCACGTTGACCCCAATGACGATCACGTTGACGATCAATCCGACTACGACCGCCCAGGTCACCCACTTCTTGGCACTGTCGGCGGCAGCCTGCGCCTCCGCGTACTGGCCCTGCGCCCACAGACCGTTGACTTGGCTGGACTTGACGATCGCCACGATGCCGAAGGGAAGGCAGCAGAACAGTGTCACCAGGATGGACCACACCAAATAGTTCTTCGGTGCTTGCCCTGCTGGCTGCGGCGGCGGGTAAGCGGGTGGTGGCGGCTGTGCGGTCATGGATTCTCCAGTCAAGAGAAGTTAGCCGGGCGTACAGCGGTTTTACCATACCGGAGCGGAGCCGCCATGGCTTCACTTGGGGAAAGCTGCGGAAAGCCCACTCCCGCGAACCGTCGCGCAGTCCGCGGCGCGCAAATAGACTCCGGGAATGTCTCACCTCAGCGATGCTTTGCGTGCCGGGACGGCCGCTGCGTTGATGGGCGGCTTCGCCTGCTTGGGTACAGCCAGCGCGAGCGCGGACCCCAGCACCGGCAACTCGTCGGCTGTCAGCACGCTCGCCGGCTCGCTGTCGAAGGGCTACAGCCTCAACAACTGCACCCCCCAGAATGTGGCCGGCAGTCAACTGGCCGCGCTCACTTGTGGGCCTAGCTCCGATTCCGGCGGTCCCGCTCAGGCCAAATACGTTCTTTTCAACAGTGCCGATGATTTATCGGGCTCGTTCAAAGCCAGCATCAAAGACGACACCCTGACCGCGTGCGGAGACGCCGGCCAATCACCGACCAACTGGCATCAGGGCAGCGCCGGCGGCGGAACGGTCGCGTGCGGGACCTACCAAGGAGCCGCCGAGATCATCTGGACCATTGACGCCAAAAACGTATTGGCTTACGTGCGCGCATCCAACAACGACGTCTCGTCCATCTACCAGTGGTGGAAGACCAACGGCTGACCCGCGGGGTCGGACTACAACTGGTCTAGCACCAGTTCCGCCACCGCGCGCATCCCGGCGGCATTGGGGTGCAGCGGCGCCGGCCGGCCCGGGAGCGGCACCACATATCTCGCCGGCCTCGTGGCCCAAGGTTCGGCCGACCAGGCGTGGTGGTCCCGGCTGGCCGCGCCCGCACGGACCACCTCACAGCCTGTCGCCGCCGCGGCGTCAGCCGTAACTCGTTCCAGGGTGGCAGCCACGCGGCGGCCCACGTCGGCGTCCGCCTCGGACAGCGGCGGGGCGGGCGCATCCGCGGGCGGCAGCAGTGTCAGGTAGTCGACGAAGAGGATCCGGGCAGCTGGGGCGCGCTGCCGCAGCGCGCTCCCGACCGCGCACAACGAATCGAACACGTCGGCCAGCGCACGGTCACGCGCGTCGCGGTCCAATAGCTCAGATATCCGGACGCCGAGCAGGGGCAGCCGCCGGGCCGCGTCCGGCAGTGCGGCGGCCATCAGCAGCGGAACGTAGCCGACGTCGTTGCCTCCGATGGTGACGGTAACCAGAGTCTCCGATCCGTCCAGCGCCGTGATCTGAGGTGGTGCGCCGCGCTGCGGATCCATCAGCACGTGCGCGGTAGTCGCGCCGGAAAAGGTGACGTCAATAAAGCCCGGGCCCGGATCGAGGCTCAGGCGTTCCGCGAGCAGGTGCGGATAGTTGCGCGCCGATCGGCCTGACCATCTGGGCGCACCCGCGGCGCGGGGTCGGATACCCGGGCCGGCGGCCATCGAACTACCCAGTGCGACATACCGTTTCATCGATCAGGACTGGACGCCTGCGCCCAGAACCGCTTCGGAATCCGCCCGGCCCGGCGCGCCAGGTAGCCGGCGGTGACGGCGGCGGCCATCGCGGCGGCCATCGCGGGGGGATCGGTGGCCCGGGTGACCGCGGTGGCCAGCAGCACAGCGTCGCAGCCCAACTCCATCGCCAGTGCGGCATCGCTCGCGGTGCCGATGCCGGCGTCGAGCACTACCGGAACGCCGGCCCGGGCGACGATCATTTCGATGTTGTGTGGGTTGGTGACGCCTAGGCCGGTACCGATCGGCGAGCCCAGCGGCATCACCGCCGCGCACCCGGTGTCCTCCAGCCGACGGGCCAGCACAGGATCGTCGTTGGTGTAGGGCAGGACGACGAACCCGTCGTCGACCAATTGCTCTGCCGCCCTGACTAACTCGATCGCATCGGGCAGCAGCGTTCGTTCGTCGGCGATCACTTCGAGTTTCACCCAGTTGGTGTTCAGCGCCTCGCGAGCCAGCTGTGCGGTCAGCACCGCCTCGGCAGCGCTGCGGCAGCCTGCGGTATTGGGTAGCGGCGTGATGCCAAGGCGGTTGAGCATGCCGAGCAATCCGGTTCCACCCTCGGCGTCGACGCGGCGGATCGCGACGGTGGTCAGCTCCGTGCCGGACGCGATCAACGCCTCTTCCAGCACCGCCAGATTTGTCGCTCCCCCGGTGCCCATGATCAGCCGCGAAGCAAAGCTGCGGTCACCGATCGTTAGTTTGTTAACCACCCTGCACCGCCGTAACCACCTCGAATCGCAGGGGACCGGATGGCCCACCAAATTCTGAAAGCCTTGTCGCCCATTCGGATCGCGGCAGCACCGAAAGGTCCAAGGCCACGGCGACACCGCGGTCCGGGTATCCCAATGACTGCAGCAGCGTGGCGACAGTGGTCAGCTCATCGACGTCGACCTGCTTTTCGTTAACGTAGACGATCACGCCGAGGATCCGACTAGAAGAAGTTCGGAAACGATCTGTTCGGCCGTCCACGGCGCCAGCAGAAATCCTGATCGGCCGTGACCGGCGGCTACCAGGGTCCGGTCGTCCAGGCGTTGCACAAGTGGCAGATTGTCGGGCGTCATCGGGCGCAGCCCGGCGGCACATTCGGCCAGCTCGTACTCACCCAGCGCCGGCAGCACCGCACAGGCGTCGTCAAGCAGGTCGCGCACTCCCGACACCACCGGCGCCGTGTCGCGGCCATGCTCATACTGGGTGGCGCCGACGACAACACCGTCGGCCCGCGGAACCAGATACACCTGCCGACCGTGTACGCGGGCACGAATCACCCTCTGCGGCACCGGCATGCAACCATCTCTCCAACGCAGGCGCAGCACCTCTCCCTTCACCGGTCGCACCGGCAGGCCGGGCCACAGCCCAGGGGCGTCGATACCGTTCGCAATCACCACCACGTCGCCCTGGACATCGGACAGGGCGTTGGCCGGCGGTGCCCATCGAACTCCGTGAAGCTCGCAGTCCAGGGACAGCGCGTCCAGGACCGCGCGGTTGTCCACTGCCAGTTCGGTCGGCGCCCGGAAGCCGTGCCGGATCCCCTGCGCCAGCAAGGGTTCGATGTCACGAGCGGCCGACTCCCAGATCACCGGGTGCCCCTGCCCAGCCAGCCAGTCCGCGACAGTCCGCAGGTCGGCGACGTCGGCCTGGTCGACGGCCACCACCAACGACTCGCGGGCGGTAATCACCTCCGGCGGCAGCCCGTCCAGAAACCCACCCTCGCGCCACAACCGCAGCGACTCCAGACCCAGCCTCAGCAACCGCTCTTCGCCGGGCCAACCTTCGCTGTGCGGGGCCAGCATGCCGCCGGCGACCCAGGACGCACCTCGGTCGCCCGTCCGATGTAGCTGCACAGACCATCCGGCCTGCGCCGCCCGGCGCGCCACCGACAGCCCGATGACGCCGCCGCCGATGACAGCCAGCGACCCTGACATGCGTTGGCCTCCCTTCGCCGGCATGATCCGGATCAGGTGTGACGGTAAGGGCAGGTCCAGGTTGCAAGCTGGCTTGCAAAATGGCTGCGCCCACTCTCAGCCCCGCAGAAACTCCGCCCGGGACTCCCGTGTTGCCTCTACACGGTAGCGGCTAGCGTCGCCGTGTGCACGAACCCCGCCTTAACCGTCTGGCCCGTCTCGTTGAAGCCACGCTGTATCTGTGCACCGATGCGCGGCGTGAACGAGGTGACCTGGCCGAGTTCGCCGACGCCGCGCTGGCCGGCGGGGTGGACATCATCCAGCTGCGTGACAAGGGCTCGGCCGGTGAGCAACGGTTCGGCCCGCTCGAAGCGCGCGACGAGTTGGCCGCGCTCGAGGTCCTCGCCGACGCTGCCCGGCGCCACCACGCCCTTTTCGCGGTCAACGACCGCGCCGATATCGCCCGCGCGGCCGGCGCCGACGTGTTACATCTGGGGCAGGGCGACCTTCCGTTGCAGGTGGCGCGCGAGATCGTCCGGCCGGACGCGCTGATCGGCCTGTCCACCCACGACCCGGCGCAGGCGGCCGCGGCTGTGGCCGGCGCCGGGGCCCCGGACGTGGACTATTTCTGCGTCGGCCCCTGCTGGCCCACCCCGACCAAACCAAGGCGCGCGGCACCGGGCCTGCGGCTGGTACGGAGCGCGGCTGAAATCACCGCCGACAAACCCTGGTTCGCGATCGGCGGTATCGACGCGGACCGACTGCCCGCCGTACTCGAAGCCGGCGCTCGACGGATCGTGGTGGTGCGCGCGATCACCGCCGCCGACGACCCACGGGCCGCCGCCGCACAACTCAAGTCGGCGCTTGCAGCAGTGCGGTGATCCGACGACTCAGCTGCGACGGCTCGTGACCGGCGTCGCCGGGCATGCACCAAACGAAGACTCCGGCCGCGACCTCGATGGTGCGCGGCAAGTGCCGGCGCCGTTCGTCCCCCTCTCCCAAAGGAACCAACGCCCGGGAGATCCGCAACCGTTGCCAGCTGGCGGCAAAGCCGGGATGGAGCGGCAGCTCCGCCACCTCGTCCTCCCCGACCCAGCGCAGTTCGGCGCTTTCTTGGTTGGCCACGGTGTGCAGCAGCTCGCCGGCATCGGCGACAACGGTGGTGTAGGTCCACGGCATGCCGCCGATCCCGGCCACCTCGGCCGTGACCACCGTCCCCCGCACCGAGATTCGCTCGGCCACCAGGCCAGCCTCTTCGCGCGCTTCGCGGACTGCGGTCTGCTCGACGGATTCGTGGCTGTCTCGAGCACCGCCTGGCAAACTCCAGGTGCCGCCCTGATGGCTCCACACCGCACGGTGCTGCAGCAGTACCGCGGGAGTGCCGTCGGGCCGCGGAGCGCGTAGCAGCAGACCAGCCGCGCCATGCCGACCCCAGTAGTGAGCGCCGTTGTCGGATACCACCCATCCGTCACCGTCGCCATGCACACGTCCAGGATATGCGGGCGCGGATCGAGAACGAACGCGACGCGAATCGGGTAATCCGAGCAATATGAGTCGGCCTCCCCCCATCTGGCGGAACTTCTCTTAGAATTCGCTTATAGAGTTCGTGCATGAATTTTTGAAGGCCGAAAGATGAGGTCTGAACAGACGTGACGGTTGAGCTGGCGCACCCGTCGACCGAGCCGCTGGGGTCGCGGTCGCCGGCCGAACCCGCTCACCCGCGCTGGTGGTTCATCTCAACGACGCCGGGCCGCATCCTGACCATCGGGATCGTTCTGGCGGCCCTCGGTGTCGGCAGCGCGTTCGCCACCTCGACGACCATCAACCACCGTCAGCAAGTTCTGACGACCGTCCTCAACCACACCGAGCCGCTGTCTTTCGCCGCCGGGAGGCTTTACACCACGCTGTCGGTGGCCGACGCCGCGGCGGCGACCGCCTTCATCGCCCAGGCTGAACCCCGCCCGGTCCGGCTTCGCTACGAGCAGGCCATCACCGATGCCGCGGTGGCGGTCACCAGGGCGTCAAGCGGTCTGACCGACGAACCGCTGGTGCAGTTGCTGGGCAAGATCAATGCCGAACTCGCCATCTATACCGGGCTGATCGAGATCGCGCGGACCAACAACCGGGAAGGCAACCCGGTCGGGTCGTCGTATTTGTCCGAGGCGTCGGGCCTGATGCAGTCGACGATCCTGCCCGACGCGGCGCAGCTCTACCAGGCGACCTCCGCGCGGGTGGACACCGAGACCACCGCCTCGACCGAGATCCCGGCCCCCGTGATCCTGGTCGTGCTGGCCACGGTGGTGTTCGGCGCGTTCTCCCATCGCTGGCTGGCCCGGCGCACCAGGCGCCGAATCAATCCAGGTCTGGTCGTTGGTGCGCTGGGTATCCTCGTCATGGTGGTATGGATGGGAATTGCGCTGACGATCTCCACGACCGCCAGTCGAAGTGCCAAAGTCACCGCAGCCGAGTCACTCAAGACCGTGACCAATGTCGCGATCACCGCCCAGCTAGCACGCGCCGACGAAACGCTGTCGCTGATCCGGCGTGGCGACGAGGACATTCGCAAGCAGTCTTTCTACCAGCGGATCGACTTCATGCACCAGCAGCTCGACCATTACATGGCCCGCAGCGACGCCGTCGACAAAGCCGACTTGCAAGGCGCCGACCAGCTACTGGTCCGCTGGCGGCAGGCCAACGACAGGATCAACACGTACATATCGGTGGGCAATTATCGAGCCGCCACCCAGGTCGCCTTGGGCAGCGGTGAGGACGACTCGACTCCCGCATTCGACAAGCTCGACGACGAACTCGGCAAGGCCATGGACCAAAGCCGTACTCAGCTGCGCAACGATGTCCTCAACGCGCGCAGCGGGCTGTCCGGTGCCCAGGTCGGTGGAGTGGTGCTCAGCCTGAGCGCGGCCATCGCGGTCGCCCTTGGTCTGTGGCCCCGGCTGAAGGAGTATCGGTGATGCCGCGCCGGGGAACGATCCGGCGAGCGAGCGCCATGCTCGCAGCCGCGCTCGTACTGGCCGGGTGCGGCCACACGGAAACACTGTCGGTGCCGACCGTTCCGACGCTGCCGCCACCCACGCCGTTGGGCATGGAGCAAATGTCTCCGGAGCCCCCACTGCCGCCCGACAACTCGAGTCAGGACTGCAACCCGACCGCCAGCCTGCGCCCCTTCGCAACCAAGGCGGAAGCCGATGCGGCCGTGGCCGATATCCGCGCCCGCGGCAGGCTGATCGTCGGGCTCGACATCGGCAGCAACCTGTTCAGCTTCCGCGACCCGATCACCGGCGAGATCACCGGGTTCGACGTCGACATCGCCGGTGAGATCGCGCGTGACATCTTCGGCGCCCCTTCCCATGTCGAATACCGCATCCTGTCCTCCGAGGAGCGCACCACCGCGCTGCAGCACGCGGAGGTCGACATCGTCGCCAAGACCATGACCATCACCTGCGATCGGCGCAAGCTGGTGAACTTCTCCACCGTCTACCTCGACGCGAACCAGCGCATCCTGGCCCCGCGTGACTCGCCGATCGTCAAGGTGTCCGATCTTTCCGGCAAGCGGGTCTGCGTGGCCAGGGGCACCACCTCGCTGCACCGGATCCAGGAGATCGATCCGGCCCCGGTCATCGTGTCGGTTGTCAACTGGGCTGATTGCCTGGTGGCGATGCAGCAGCGCGAGATCGACGCTGTCAGCACCGACGACTCGATCCTGGCCGGGCTGGTCGAAGAAGACCCCTACTTGCATATCGTGGGGCCCAACATGGCCACCCAGCCCTACGGCATTGGCATCAACCTGGACAACACCGGCCTGGTCCGGTTCGTCAACGGCACGCTCGAGCGCATCCGCAAAGACGGCACATGGAATGCCTTGTACCGCAAGTGGTTGACGGTCCTCGGTCCAGCGCCCGCTCCGCCCACGCCGAGGTACGTGGACTGATGGCCGAGCTGGAAGAGGAGTTCGGCGGGGACTCCGAGCACAGCGACTCCGAGCAGGAAGACACAGCGACCGGTGCCGTCACGCCGGCGGCGCGGCCACAGGCCACCCAGGCGCTCTTCCGTCCCGATTTCGACGATGACGACGGCGTGCCGATCCTTTCGACCGGCGACGTGGATACCGAATCGCAAGAACGGATCTCGGTAGCGACACGCGTGCTCCCGCCGGTGAGACACCTCGGCGGTGGCCTGGTGGAGATCGCCCGGGTGCGCGATATCGGCCCGCTCGAAGCGTTGATGACCAATCCGGTGGTACCGGAGTACAAACGGTTCTGCTGGAACTGCGGAAAGCCGGTCGGCCGGTCCAGCTCGGACGCCAGGGGATCATCGGAGGGTTGGTGCCCATCCTGCGGTAGTCCGTATTCGTTTCTGCCGCAGCTGAATCCCGGAGACATCGTGGCCGGCCAGTATGAGGTCAAAGGCTGCATCGCGCACGGCGGTTTGGGCTGGGTCTATCTGGCGGTCGACCACAACGTCAACGACCGCCCGGTGGTTCTCAAAGGTCTGGTGCACTCCGGTGACGCCGAGGCGCAGGCCATCGCGATGGCCGAACGGCAGTTCCTGGCCGAGGTCGTACACCCGCAGATCGTGCAGATCTTCAACTTTGTCGAGCACGCGGACCGGCACGGGGATCCGGTCGGCTACATCGTCATGGAATACATCGGCGGCCAATCGCTCAAGGGCGGCTTCCAAAAGGGGAAAGACGAGAAACTACCGGTAGCCGAGGCGATCGCCTATCTGCTGGAAATCCTTCCCGCGCTGGGGTATCTGCACTCCATCGGCTTGGTCTACAACGACCTGAAGCCGGAGAACATCATGCTCACCGAGGAGCAACTGAAGCTGATCGACTTGGGCGCGGTCTCGCGGATCAACTCGTTCGGCTACCTCTACGGCACACCTGGCTTTCAGGCTCCGGAGATCGTACGGACCGGCCCCACCGTGGCGACCGACATCTACACCGTGGGACGCACGCTCGCGGCGCTCACCTTGAACTTGCGCACCCGCAACGGCCGCTACCAGGACGGGCTTCCCGACGACGACCCGGTTCTGCAGACCTACGATTCCTTCGGCCGGTTGCTGCGCCGCGCCACCGACCCCGATCCGCGACGCCGGTTCACCACCGCAGATGAGATGTCCGCGCAGCTGATGGGTGTTTTGCGTGAGGTGGTCGCCCAGGACACCGGGGTGCCACGGTCCGGGCTGTCGACGATCTTCAGCCCAAACCGCTCGACATTCGGGGTTGACCTGCTGGTCGCACACACCGACGTTTACCTGGACGGGCAGGTGCATTCGGAGAAGCTGACCTCCGGGGAAATCGTCACTGCGCTGTCGGTACCGCTGGTCGATCCGGCCGACGTCGCCGCCTCGGTGCTGCAGGCGACGGTGCTCTCGCAGCCAGTGCAGACACTGGACTCGCTGCGCGCGGCCCGGCACGGTGCCCTGGACGCAGAGGGCATCGACTTGTCCGACTCGGTCGAGCTGCCGCTGATGGAGGTCCGCGCGCTGTTGGACCTCGGTGACGTCGCCAAGGCGACCCGCAAAATCGACGACCTGGCTGAGCGGGTCGGCTGGCGCTGGCGCCTGGTGTGGTACCGGGCCGTCGCCGAGCTGATCACCGGCGACTACGACTCCGCCATCAAACATTTCACCGAAGTGCTCGACACCTTCCCCGGCGAGCTCGCGCCCAAACTGGCGCTGGCAGCCACCGCCGAGCTGGCCGGCGTCACGGATGGGCACAAGTTCTACGAGACCGTCTGGAGCACCGACGATGGCGTGATCTCGGCGGCCTTCGGGCTGGCCAGATACCTTTCGGCCGAAGGCGACCGAGCCGGCGCGGTGCGCACCCTGGACGAAGTGCCGGCCACCTCCCGACATTTCACCACCGCGCGCTTGACCAGTGCGGTGACGCTGCTGTCCGGCCGGTCGACGACTGAGGTCACCGAGGACCAGGTCCGCGACGCCGCCCGCCGCGTGGAGGCGCTACCGCCCACCGAACCCCGCGTGCTACAGATCCGCGCCCTGGTGCTGGGAGGCGCGATGGACTGGCTCGCGGGCAACCACGCCAGCACCAATCACATCCTGGGCTTTCCATTCACCGAGCATGGCCTGCGGCTGGGCGTTGAGGCGTCGCTACGCACCCTGGCGCGGGTCGCACCCACCCAACGTCACCGCTACACGCTGGTTGATATGGCGAACCAGGTAAGGCCCACCAGCACGTTCTGACGCGGCTCACTTCAGCTCCCTCTCGTCGTCTCCCTTCGCGTAGAGTGTGCGTCCAGGGCGGAGAAACTCCTCAGATTCCGCCCTAGTACGCATTCAAATCTCTTGGTGCACAATGGACGCCGTCAACGCACACCCGACATAGCGATAGCGGCCTTGACGCGGCGGACGATCGAGGCGGGGTGGTCCTCGGCGACAACCCGAACTATCAGCCAGCCCATCTCGTCGAGCATCTGCAGCCGCCTAATATCTTTCACGTACTGGCGCCGATCCGTCCTGTGGTGATCGCCGTCATATTCCACCCCAACCATCCAGTCCTCCCAGCCCAAGTCGAGGTAGGCGACTGGAATGCCGTCGACACCGAGCACCGGTATCTGGGTCTGCGGCCGTGGGAACCCGGCGTCGATGAGAAGCAGACGCAGGTAACTTTCCCGCGGCGACTGTGCCCCCGGGTCGACCAGCTCCAGCGCAGTCTCCAGTGTTCGCAGCCCGGGTGAGTGTGGATGCGCTTGCGCAACGCGCAACACGTCGTCGACCTTGATGCCTGTTGCACGTGCGAGCGCGTCGAGCCGCACCACCGTTGAATGAATGGCGCCGCGCCGACCGATGTCGAATGCGGTGCGCTCGGGCGTTGTGACAGCGCGCCCTGCCAAAAGCTGAGTCTCGCCGTCAGCTAACGCATCTCGCCGTGTCACTACGCCGTGAGGTGAACGGGTGCTGCCGCAGATCAGCTCGACCGGAACATTTTCGGGAATCCACTTGGCGCCGTGCAATGCTGCGGCGGCGGCACCTGCGATGGTCGCCCGGCGATTCGACCAGAGCCAGGCCGCCGTGATGCGCAGCTCAAGCGAGGGTTGGACGTCTTTTGCCAGGTAGACGTTCGGGAACACTGCGCGGTAGCGCGTCCGCAACTGATGCCGGCTCATTGCTCCAGACGCCAGCGCCTCGGTCCCAACGAATGGTTCTGCGACGCTCCCCATGCCCGAAGAATCCCACGGAGGCGCGGGCACTGACTACGCCTATCCACAGGCCAGGGCGAGAGTGCATCGACGGCTTCGAATGTGTGCTGAGGGCGGCGTTTAGACGATGTTTCCACCCCCTAGCCACACTCGAGGCCGTCAGTGCACACTCGATACGCCATGTACGCAGGGCCTCAAGAAAATCGCAAGGCAATTCAGCCGATTTTCAGCTACCGGCCGCACAGTTATGACATGGCGGGGCAGTCCACCCAGTGGGTCGCCACGGCCCGCGTGCTGCGGCGGGCCGGGTTCGGGGTGACCGGGCCCGAGGTGGACGCTGCGGTCACCAGGGACTGGCCGGCATACGTCGACGCCATGCTGGGCGCGGATCCCAACGCCGACCCGGGGGCCGCCGCGACCCCGATGCCGTCGCTGGCCGAACCGCGCCCGCTTGGCAAAGGGGCGAATCCAGCGGCGCGCAAGCAATACAACCTTCAGCTATCCGAACAGCAAGGCCTGCTGTCGGATTGGTGGCTGCGCCGCATGGTAGCGGTCAGACAGCCCGTACATGAAAAGTTAACTCTGCTGTGGCACAACCACTTTGCCACCTCGGCAGCAAAGGTTCGCAGCGCGGCGCACATGGCGGCGCAAAATCAGAAGCTGCGCAGCCTAGCGCTCGGCGATTTCCGCACCTTGGCCTACACAATGCTGACCGACGCCGCAATGTTGCGCTGGCTCGACGGGCAGAGCAACACCGCCAAGGCCCCCAACGAAAACCTCGCGCGCGAATTCATCGAACTATTCGCCCTCGGTCACGGCAACGGCTATACCGAGGACGACGTGCGCAATGGTGCCCGAGCGCTGACGGGATGGATCATCGGTGCCGACGGTCGAACCTCGATGGTCGCCAGACGGCACGACGGTGGTGCCAAAACACTGTTCGGCCTCACCCGCAATTTCGACGCAGCCGAATTCTGCGACACCGTGCTGGCCCAGCCCAAGTCGGCGGACTACGTCGCCCGACGTCTCTGGCAGCAGCTGGCCTCCGACGATCCGCCTTCACCCCAAGTGCTGGGCCGGATCGTCTCGGCCTACGGGCCTGGCGGCGATCTACGGGCGCTAACGCGAGCGATCCTGACCGACGACGAATTCACCGGCAGCCGGGCTGCGGTGGTCAGCACCCCTATCGAATGGCTGGTCGGCGTCATCCGCGCCCTACGGGTGCCCGCTCAGCCCAAGTTATTCGACGCGACGCTACGAACGCTAGGCCAACGACCGTTCTACCCGCCCAGCGTCGGCGGATGGCCCAGCGGACAGGTGTGGCTGTCTACCGCCAGCGCCGTCGCACGCCTGCGCGTCGCGACCCAGTTGGCACACGCAGGCGACCTGTCCAGCGTCGAGAGTGCCGCAGCAGGGGATCGCATCGACGCGGTCGGATATCTCATCGGCGTCGGAGCGTGGTCTGACCGCACCGTCGAGGCGCTGGAACCCGTGCTGCGCCAACCGCCGCAGTTGGTCGCAGCCGCGGTCAATACGCCCGAATACCTGACGTCCTAAGCGAGATTGACGATGCCGGAGATGAATCGCCGAAAATTCCTGATTGCCAGTGCGGGCGCCGGTGCGGCCGGACTGTTGTCTGCAGCGGTGGCCGTCAGCTGGCCAGACCTGATGCGCGCTGCACAGGACCGGCCGTTGCCCACCGACGCCGGCGTCCTGGTGATCGTCTCCCTGTACGGCGGCAACGACGGTATCAACACGCTGATTCCATACGCCGACAATGCCTATCACGATGCCCGGCCCGAACTCGCCTACGATCCGGAACAGGTCCTACACCTGGACCAACAGCTGGGACTCAACCCCGCGATGCGGGGTTTGGCTCAACTGTGGAACCGGCGGCAGTTGGCGATCGTACGCGGCGTGAGCTATCCGCAGCCCGACCACAGCCACTTCCGGTCCATGGACATCTGGCAGACCGCGTCCCCGTCCGAGCCGGTCTCGACGGGCTGGATCGGCCGCTGGCTCGACGCCGGCGGCGACGACCCGTTGCGCGCCGTCAACATCGGGGCGGTGCTGCCTCCGCTGGTGATTGGCGAGAAGTACACCGCGGCAGCGCTTTCCACAGGTGGCAAGTTTGCCAAGGCGGAGAAATTCGACTCAATCATGAGTGCGCTTGGTAACGACGACCCAAGCGACACCCCGGCGATGACCGCGGTGTGCAAGGCCTACCGTGCCACACGAACCACCGATGCAGCCTTCGCTTCCGTCAAAGCGCCCACCGACAATCACAATTCGCTCTCCGCTCAGCTGAGCATGGTGGCCAACGCGGTCAAGGCCCGTGTCCCGACACGGGTATACACAGTCCAACTGGGCGGGTTCGACACACACGCCAACGAACGCGAGACCCAGCAACGTCTGCTGCAAACGTTCGACGGAGCAGTCACCGAATTCCTGCAGCAGATGGCCGGTGACCCCTACGGCAAGAGCGTGGTCCTGCTGGCGTACTCGGAATTCGGCCGAAGGGTGCGCGCCAACGCTTCCCAGGGCACCGATCACGGCACCGCCGGCCCAGTCTTCGTGGCGGGTGTACCTGTCAAAGGAGGCTTCTACGGTGAAGATCCCAGTCTCACCGACCTACACAACGGCGACCTGAAAGTCACCACCGACTTCCGCGACATCTATTTCGAGCTGCTGTCCCGGACCGTCGGGACAGACCCCACACCGTCGGTCGGCACCGGACGCACCAGTCTGGGCTTCTTATAGGCTGGGCGTCATCCCGGAAAGCGCACTGACGCAGTCGCGCGCGATCGCCAGTTCTTCGTTTGTCGGGACCACTAACACGGTAATCGGTGAATCGTCCGGTGAAATCCGCCGTGCACCTCTGCCTGGACTGAGATTGCGCTCCTCGTCGAGAAGTACGCCGAGTTCGGCCATACCGGCCACAGCGTCCCGACGCACCCACGGCGCATTCTCGCCGATCCCGGCGGTGAAGGTGATCACGTCGGTGTGCCGCAGCACCGCGAGATAGGCCCCGATGTACTTGCGCAACCGATGGATGAACACGTCGTACGCCAATTGTGCTGATTCATCACCCGATTCGATCATCGACTGTAGCCGTCGGAAGTCGCGCTCCCCCGCCAGGCCCCACACCCCGGACCGATGATTGAGCATGGATTCGATCTCGTCGACGCTCATCTTCGCGCGGCGCGACAGGTAGCTGACGACGCTGGGATCGATGTCACCGCTGCGGGTGCCCATCACGAGGCCCTCTAGCGGCGTCAGCCCCATCGACGTGTCGAGCGGTCGGCCGGCAGCGATCGCCGACGCCGAATCTCCGTTGCCCAGATGCAGCACAATCTGATTCAGGCTGTCCAACGGCCGGCCGAGGAAGGCGGCGGCCTGCTCGCTCACGTATCGGTGCGACGTGCCGTGAAATCCGTAGCGGCGTATCCGCCACCGCTGCGCTAATACTCGGTCGATGGCATAAGTCGCGGCGGCGGCCGGCAAATCGTGAAAGAACGCCGTATCGAATACCGCGATATGCGCGACGTCGGGCAGCAGCTTGCGCGCCACCTTGATGCCCTGTACCGCAGGCGGATTGTGCAATGGCGCCAGCTCCGACAACTTCTCCAGCTCGCCGATCCGTGCGTCGTCGAGCAGCGTCGGGCGATAGAAATCGCCGCCCCCGTGTACGACCCGGTGCCCAACCGCCAGTAAGCCGCACGACTTCAGGTCTATGCCGGTCTCGGCCAATTCCGCGAACGCCAGACGCAGGGCCTCCTCCTGGTCACCGACCCGCGATGACGGCTCGCCTATCTCCTGGATGACGCCGCCCGCCTGCGTGCTGCCGGACTCCGGTTCAACAAGCTTGTATTTCAGCGATGACGAGCCGGAGTTGATGACCAGTACGACGCCACCAGAGCTATCTGCCATTCCCGACTCCCTGCGCCTGGATCGCGGTGATGGCAACGGTGTTCACGATGTCTTCGACCAGAGCGCCGCGGGACAGATCATTGACCGGCTTGCGCAATCCTTGCAACACCGGGCCGATCGCGATTGCCCCGGCGGTGCGCTGCACCGCCTTGTAAGTGTTGTTGCCGGTGTTGAGGTCGGGAAAGATCAGCACCGTCGCACGACCGGCCACCGGCGAATCACGCATCTTGGTGGACGCGACCGCGGGGTCGACGGCGGCGTCGTACTGGATTGGCCCCTCGACGAGCAGATGCGGATCGCGTGTGCGCACTAATTCCGTTGCCGACCTGACCTTTTCAACATCAGCGCCAGTTCCGGATGCACCGGTGGAGTAGGACAACATCGCCACTCGCGGCTCGATGCCGAACTGTGCGGCTGTGCGCGCCGACGAGATGGCGATGTCGGCGAGCTGCTCTGATGTCGGGTTCGGGACGATCGCACAGTCCCCGTACACCAGCACCCGGTCGGGCAGGCACATCAGGAAAATACTGGAAACCGTGGAGACGTCGGGAGCGGTCCTGATGATCTCGAAAGCCGGTCGAACCGTGTGCGCCGTGGTATGGGCGGCGCCGGACACCATGCCGTCGACCATCCCGTTGTGCACCAGCATGGTGCCGAAATACGAGACATCACGCATGATCTCGCGGGCCTGTTCGACCGTCATTCCCTTTGCCTTGCGTATCTCCACGTACTGGTCCGCGAATTGGTGGCGCAATTGCTCGGCGCGCGGATCGATGACCTTGGCCTCGTCTAGATCGACACCGAGTTCGGCCGAACGAGAACGAATTTGAGATTCGTCGCCCAGAATCGTCAGGTCGGCGACCCGGCGCTGAAGGAGGCGCCCGGCGGATTTGAGGATTCGATCGTCGTCCCCTTCGGGAAGGACGATGTGCTTTCGATCCGACCGGGCCTGTTGTTGTATACGATGGGTGAACATCTGCGGAGTGATCACGGTCGGTATCGGAATCGCTAGTTGCGCCAACAGATCCGGGATATCGACGTAGCGATCCATCAGCTCCAACGCCGTGTCGATCTTGCGCTGTGAGGCAGACGTGACCCGCCCTCGGGCCGAGGCTGCGGCCTCGGCGGCTTCGAACGTCCCGAGTGTGGTGGCGACGATGGGCAGCCGTAGTCGCAGGCCGGTGACCAACGCCGAGATCGACGGATGCAGCTCCAGGCCCCCGTTGAGTATGATGCACGAGAGGGACGGAAAGCCTTCGGCGGCATGGGCGCTGGCGACGGCGAGTACGACGTCCGAGCGGTCGCCGGGGGTGATGACCGCCATGCCTTCGCCCAGCCGCTCCAGTACGTGGTCGGCGGTCATCCCGGCGACCAGGATGCTCATCACCTCGCGTTCCCGCAATTGGGCGTCTCCGCTGATCGGCGTACCGTCTACGGCCTTCTCCAGCTCGGCCACCGTCGGCGCCGACAGAAGCGGATCTTCGGGCAACACATAACTGGGCGGGGTAAAACGGTGCAGCGCTTCCGCGATGGCACCGAGCTCAGTCGGCTCACACCGGTTGGCCACCACCGCGGCGGTGTGGGCGCGCTGCGCGGACAGTTCGGCCAAACACACGTCGACGACATCCGCCACCTCGTTGGCGGTTCGGCGCTGGGCGTTGACCGCCAGCAACACCGGCGCGCCGAGGTTGACCGCGATCCGCGCGTTGATCGAGAGTTCGGCGGGGCTGGTGATGTCCGTGTAGTCGGTTCCGACGATCACCACCACGTCGCACGCCTCGGCCATCGCTTGATAGGAGTCGACGATCATGGCGATCGCGGCGTCCTTGTCCGCATGCAGCTGCTGGTAGGTCACCCCGACGCACTGCTCATAAGGCAGCCCCGCGGTGGTGTGTTGCAGCAGCAGTTCCAGGATGTAGTCCCGGTCGCGGGACCGCCGCGTGATCGGCCGGAACACACCGATCTTGGCGACGGTCGCGTTTAGCCTGTGCAGGATCCCCAGCGCGATCGTGGACTTGCCGGTCTCCGGTTCGGGCGCGGCGATGTAAATCGCCGACGGACCGGCAACCACCCCCCTGCCTTTCAGGCCAGCCGCCGCAGCCTGGGCGCCAGATCCTTTTCAAACAGTTCCAGGAACCGGCGCTGGTCATGGCCCGGCGCGTGGAACACCAGGTGGTTGAGGCCCCACGTCACATATTGACCGACCTTTTCAACGGCCTCATCGGGGTCCGACGACACGATCCAGCGCTTGGCGATCTGCTCGATGGGCAGCTCGTCGGCGGCCTTTTCCATCTCGATCGGGTCGTGAATGCTGGTCTTCTGTTCGGCCGTCAGCGACAGCGGCGCCCAGAACCGGGTGTTTTCCAGCGCCAGTTCGGGATCGGTGTCGTAGGAGATCTTGATTTCGATCATCCGGTCGATGTCGTCGGGATTCTTGCCCGCCGCCTCCGCGCCCTCCCGCATGGCGGGGATGAGCTTGTCCTTATAAAGCTCCTCACCCTTGCCGGAGGTGCAGATGAAGCCGTCACCCGCGCGGCCGGCGTACTTGGCGACCTGGGGGCCGCCCGCGGCAATGTAGATCGGGATGCCGCCCTCGGGAACGTCGTAGATGGAGGCGCCCTTGGTGTGGTAGTACTCGCCCTGGAAGTCGACCCGGTCACCCAGCCACAGCTCGCGCATCAGCCGCACCGATTCGCGCAGCCGCGCGTAACGCTCCTTGAAGTCCGGCCATTCGCCCTCGTATCCGGTGGCGATCTCGTTGAGCGACTCCCCGGTGCCGACACCGAGGAAGATGCGATCCGGGTAGAGGCACCCCATGGTGGCGAAGGCCTGTGCGATGACTGCAGGGTTGTACCGGAAGGTAGGGGTGAGCACCGAGGTGCCCAGCTGGAGTCTTTTGGTGCGTTCGCCAACAGCGGTCATCCAGGCCAGCGAAAACGGGGCATGCCCGCCCTCATGCCGCCAAGGCTGGAAGTGGTCGCTGACGGTCGCGCTGTCCATGCCGTGAGCCTCGGCGGAAACGGCCAGTTCGACGAGCTCGCGAGGTGCGAATTGCTCAGCGGATGCTTTGTATCCGAGTTTCAGTTCAGCCACGAGTTATTTCTACTCCCATCCTCTAGTCGCGACCCGCCGCGCCCGGCTTCGCCGCCCTTGCGATCGCTCCCACCCTCTAGTCGCGACCCGCCGCGCCCGGCTTCGCCGCGCTTGCGATCGCTCCTAGACTCGCCGCATGACGCACCCGTCGTCGGAGACGCCGACTCTTGTTCAGGTAACCGACACCGTTTACCTGGCCCAAGGCCACGCCGTCAACTGGGTAGTGGTCACCGGCGAGACCGGTGTCATGCTGATCGACGCCGGCTATCCCGGTGATCGCGTGGACGTGCTGGCTTCGTTGCGCAAGCTGGGTTACGACGCTCGTGACGTGCGCGCCATCCTGCTGACGCACGCACACATCGACCACCTCGGTTCGGCGATCTGGTTCGCCAACGAGTACGGCACTCCGGTGTACTGCCACGCCGACGAGGTCGGCCACGCCAAGCGGGAGTACCTGGAACAGGCCTCGGTTTTCGATGTCGCGCTCCGCATCTGGAGACCTCGGTGGGCCGTTTGGGGCGTCCACCTGGTCCGCAACGGCGGCCTGATGCGCGACGGCATCCCCAGCACACAGCCGCTGAGCATCGAGGCCGCGGCCGGACTGCCGGGTCACCCGATGGCGATCGCCACCCCGGGACACACCAGCGGCCATTGTTCGTATGTCGTCGACGGAGTACTGGCCAGTGGCGACGCGCTGATCACCGGCCATCCGCTGCTGCGTCGCGGCGGACCGCAGCTGCTGCCTGCAGTGTTCAGCCACAGCCAGCAGAACAGTCTGCGCAGCCTGAACGCGCTGGCCCTGCTGGACACCCAGATTCTGCTGCCCGGTCACGGTGAGGTGTGGCGCGGACCAATCCGCGAGGCCACCGATCAGGCCTTGAAGCGGGCCACAGCGTCCTAGCCAACCTGATGCACGAGGCCCAGGTGCTCGCGCAGGGTCTCGCCGGTGTATCCGGTGCGGAACGCGCCGCGCTCCTGCAAGAGCGGCACCACCCGTTCGACGAACTCATCCAAGCCGCGCGGTGTCAGGTGCGGCACCATGATGAAGCCGTCGCACGCGTCGGCCTGTACGTATTGGTCAATCTCCGTGGCTATTCGCGCGGCGGTGCCGACGAACTGCTGCCGGCTGGTGACCGCGATTATCAGCTCGCGGATGGACAGGCTTTCGGCCTCGGCACGTTCGCGGTAATCGCGAACCACCGCAGCCGGGTCGACGTGTCGCACCCGGCCCTGGGTGATGCCGGCGTCGTCGACCGGGTCGATGTCGGGTAGCGGGCCGTCGGGGTCGTAGCCCGACAAGTCCCGGCCCCACACCTGCTCGAGCATCGCGATCGCCGTTGCCCCGCTTACCTGTTGATGGCGGATGTCGCGGGCCTTGTCCTCGGCCTCCTCATCGGTGTCTCCGATAACGAACGTCGACGCTGGGAAGACCTTGAGCTGGTCGGGATCTCGGCCATAGGACATCGCCCTGCCTTTGACGTCCGCGTAATAACGCTGGCCGTCCTGCAGCGACGAATGCAGGGTGAACAACGCATCGGCATTCCGGGCTCCGAACGCGCGACCCTCGGCGGAGTCACCAGCCTGCAGCAACACCGGATGGCCCTGCGGCCCCGACGGCAGCGTCGCGAACCCGCGAACGCTGAACTGCGATCCCGAGTGTTCGACGGTGCGGATCCGGTCGGGAGCGACATAGACCCCGGCCTCCAAGTCCGCGAGCACGGCGTCAGCGTCCCAGCTATCCCAAAATTGCCGGGCCACCGTGACGAATTCCTCAGCCCGCGCGTACCGATCGGCATAGTCGAGAAATCCCCCGCGCCGGAAGTTGGCACCTGTGAAGGCATCCGATGAGGTCACGATGTTCCAGCCGGCCCGACCACCGGAAAGATGGTCAAGTGTCGCGAATTGCCTTGCCACCTCGAATGGCTCGTTGAAGGTCGTGTTGATGGTTCCGGTCAGCCCGATCCGGTCGGTGACGCCGGCCAGCGCGGCCAGCACGGTGAAGGTGTCCGGACGACCCACTACGTCGAGGTCGTAGATCTGGCCCCGGTGCTCCCGCAGCCGAAGCCCCTCTGCCAGAAAGAAGAAGTCGAACAATCCGCGTTCCGCGGTGCGGGCGAGGTGCACGAACGAATCGAAATCGATCTGGCTGCCGGCGCTCGGGTCCGTCCAAACCGTGGTGTTATTGACACCCGGAAAGTGGGCTGCCAGGTGAATGGGCTTGCGGTCCTTGCCTTCCCGCATGGTCATTGGTTAAGCCCCCACCGCTGCGCGATCAGCTCGTGTGAACGCAGCCGATCCTCGTGCCGGTAGGTCACCGATGTGATAACGAGTTCATCTGCGCCGGTGACCCGCTGTAACGCGTACAACCGCTCGGCGACTTCGTCCGGATTTCCGACGAATTGTGTTGCTATTCGGTCTTTTACCACCGCCAGCTGCTCGTCGGTCAGCGGCGCGCAATCATCGGGGTTGGGATAAGGCATGGCGCCGACACCGGTTCGGATTGAATACACCCACTGGCCGTAGCCGGAAGCCAGGCGCCTCGCGGTGGCGCTGTCGTCGGCCACCACGATATCGGCAGACACCACGACGTAGGGCTGCGACAAGCTTGCCGACGGTACGAATGTGTCGCGGTAAGCCTCGATGGCCTCCAGCGCGGTGGCCGGCGTGATGTGATAGCTCGCGACGAACGGCAATCCCAGTGCCCCGGCAACCCGTGCGCTTTGTCCCCTGGTGCTGCCGAAGATCCACGGCCTCAACCCGCTTCCTTCGCCGGGCACCGCATGCACGTCGAACTTGCCTGCGTGGTAGGTGCCATCCAGCAGGGCGAGAATGTCCTTAATTTGCTCGACGAAGTTCGGCGACACCGCCTCCGGCTGTTGCAGGATCTCCATGGTGGGCCCCAACCGTTCGAGGTCGAGCAGTCCGCGCAGGTCGAACGGGGTCGGAATGACCACGCCGTCTACCTCGTGCCACACCCGCGGCGGTCGGGGTTCTCTCGGCTTCTTCGGTTTGTGCTCTTCGGACCGGCGCTGCCCGGACCGACCAACACCGAGGTCGATACGGCCGGGATAGAAGGCCTCGAGCATGCCGAAACTCTCGACCACCGCGACGGCGGTGGTATAGCCCAGCTGGACGGCGGCCGCGCCAACCTGAATTGTGTTGGTAGCGGCGGCAATCTGGCCGATCAACACCGCAGGCGCGGAACTGGCGACGCCGACGAAGTGATGCTCGGCCATCCAGTACCTGCGAAACCCCCATTGCTCGGCGCGCTGAGCCAGGTCGACGGTATTGCGCAGCGCCGTAGCGGCGTCGCTGCCCGCGCTGATCGGCGCCAGGTCCAAGATGGAGAGCGGAACGCCGCGCGCGGTGGTCACGGAGCCACCGTCGCGTATCGGTTGGATGCGACGGGCAGTCCCAGGCGCGCACGCAGCGTTTCGCCGTCCCGGTAACGGGCGCGGAATCGCCCGGCCCCCTGCAGCAGCGGTACCACCCGGTCGACGATCACCGGGAGGTCGGTGGCGTTGACCGCGGGCCGCAACCGCGCACCGTGGATGCCCAGCCGCTGCCAGTCCAGCAGCAGGTCAACCAATTCCGCTGGACTGCCGCTGAAGTCGAGCGCATCAGAGCGAGGGTCACCGTCGCCGTCGAACGAGACCAGAACGTCCGCAAAGACTTTCAAATCGGCGCCACCTGCCGCGCGAACCTCATCGAGGATGCTTCGCAGTGACGCGTCGTCCTTGGGTGTGATGAACACGACATCGGTTCTGGCGGCAGCGAATTCATACACCGGGCCGGCGTGCGCCAGCGCGGCGACCACCGGCTGGCCCTGCGGCGGGCGCGGTGTGATCGACGGGCCCTTGACCGAGAAGTACTGCCCGACGAAATCGATGTAGTGCAATTTGTGGGTGTCCACGTAGCGCCCAGTGGTCACGTCGCGGATGATCGCATCGTCTTCCCAGCTGTCCCAGAGACGGCGCACCACGTCGACGTACTCGGCGGCCTCTTCGAAGTAGGCAACTTGAGCTTCGTCTCGCCGGCCAAACAGTGCCGCCTCGTGCGTGGTTGCGCTGATGCGCGCCTGCCAGCCTGCCCGGCCGTGTGACGCATAGTCGAGGGTGGCGATGGCTTTGGAGACGTGGAAGGGCTCGGTGTGGGTGACCGTCGCCACCGGAATCAGCCCGATGTGGCGCGTCGCCGGAGCAATGCGCGCCGCGACCAGCACAGCATCCCCGCGACCGGCCAGTCGTCGGGGGTCGATCCGCTCCCGACGCCCCGGTTGCGGCATCAGGCTGTCGTCGATGGTGAGGAAGTCGAGCAGTCCACGTTCGGCTGTGGTCGCGAGGTCAGCCCAGTAGCGACCGCCGAGCACCGACGGGGTGCCGGGCTGTGACCCGAGCGTGGCCCGCCAGGCCTGCGGTTGCCATCCGTACCCGTCCAGCGCGACCGCCAGGTGCAGCAGCGGATCGGTCATAGTTTCTTCTCGAATGCGATCGGGAAGACCGGACCGTCGGACGGCAGCGGTCCGGGCAACCGGAGGTATCCGCCGGCCTCATAGAGCCGCTCGGCCTCGGGCTGGCGATCGCCGGTCATCAAGTAGATCCGCCGGTAGCCGCGAGCCGCGATCTCGGCCTCCAGCTCAACCAACAGCGCCATCGCGAATCCGCGCCGCCGATGTTCGCTGTCCGTCCAGATTCTCTTCAGTTCGGCGGTGTCGGCATCAAATCGCCGAAATCCGCCGCCGGTGACCGGACGGCCGTCCAGCAAACCGATCAACATGCCGCCGTCGGGCGGTGCGAACTCGTCGGTCGGATTGTGCTTCAACCAGCCCAAAACCATCGGCTGAGGGCGGTCATAGCGCTGCGCGTACTCAACCGCCAACTCCGCCACCAACGGCTGCGCCAGCACGTCGTCCAAGTTGGCCGGCACAAACCTGAGTTCGGTTTTGGGCATCACCTACGATCCAACGTCTCCGACGCCCACGCATTCCGGGCCCACATTTCCGTCAGACGCCGGAGCGGTCCCGCGAGCTCAGCCCAACGGCCGCGCGCCAACCGAGTAGCAGAACGGCGGTGACCGATGCCGCGACCACCACGAAACTCGCCGCGACGCCCGCCGCACTGGCTTTACGCAAAGCCATGCCGACCAGCACGGTGCACAGCCAGACGACCACACCGGTGGGGGCTACCGCCGTGGGCCGCCGCCAGGCACGGGACGCCAGCCAGCCCAGGGCGGTTCCGGTAAGAAACGGCCACGCCGTGGTCACGACCCCGGTGATGGTGACTCCTTCGGCGTGACTGCGGCGTCCTACGGCGCAAAACGCCAGCACACCGATAACGTCCATGACAAGCCACGTCGGCCGATGCATACAGCGAGACTACCGGCCCCCCGTCATGCCTTGACGTGGCAGGCTTCTTGCTATGAGCACGGACGCGTTACCCGCCTTCGACCCGTACGACCCGCTCGGCCTCGATGCCTCGTTGTCGAGCGACGAGATCGCGGTGCGCGACACGGTCAGAAAGTTCTGCGCCGAACACGTCACCCCACACGTCGGCGAGTGGTTCGAAATCGGCGACCTTCCGGTCCGTCAACTTGGAAAGCAGTTCGGCGAACTCGGCCTGCTCGGCATGCACTTGGACGGCTATGGGTGCGGCGGGGCCTCGGCGGTGCACTACGGCCTGGCCTGCGTAGAATTAGAGGCGGCCGACTCGGGTCTTCGGTCGATGGTCTCGGTTCAGGGATCGCTGGCGATGTTCGCGATCTGGAACTTCGGCTCCGAGGAGCAAAAGCAGCAGTGGCTGCCCGGCATGGCCGCCGGCAAACTGCTCGGCTGCTTCGGGCTGACCGAGCCCGACGTCGGATCCGATCCCGCCGCGATGAAGACCCGGGCGCGGCGCGATGGCTCCGATTGGGTGCTCAACGGCCGCAAGATGTGGATCACCAACGGGTCGGTCGCCGATGTCGCCGTAGTGTGGGCCGGTACCGACGACGGGATTCGTGGTTTCGTCGTCCCCACGGGCGCAGCGGGTTTCACCGCCAACACCATCCATCACAAGCTGTCGCTGCGGGCATCGATCACCAGCGAGCTGGTGCTCGACGACGTGCGACTGCCCGCCGACGCGATGCTGCCCGACGCGAAGGGCCTCAAAGGCCCACTATCCTGCCTGTCCGAGGCGCGCTACGGAATCATCTGGGGCTCCATGGGAGCGGCCCGGTCGGCCTGGCAATGCGCACTCGACTACGCAACACAGCGCACCCAATTCGGTCGACCGATCGCCGGATTCCAGTTGACCCAAGCGAAGCTGGTCGACATGGCGGTCGAGCTCCACAAGGGACAGCTGCTGTCGCTGCACCTGGGCCGCCTCAAAGACAGCGTCGGGCTGCGCCCCGAGCAGGTCAGCTTCGGCAAGCTCAACAACACCCGTGAGGCGATCAAAATCTGCCGGACCGCTCGAACGATATTGGGTGGCAACGGGATATCGCTGGAATACCCGATAATCCGGCACATGGTGAACTTGGAGTCGGTACTGACTTACGAGGGCACACCGGAAATGCACCAACTGATTCTCGGCCAGGCTTTCACCGGTAGCGACGCTTTCCGCTGACAGGAGTCTCGATGCTTAATTCGTACGCACGTCTCGCGGCGGCCTGGCTATGCCTGTGCGCCGTGGTCGGGATGCCCACGGCAGGAGCCGATCCCGTCACCCTGCCCCCGATGACGTCCAGCGGCGGCGGGCCAATCATCGGCGGCGGAGGCAATTCCGCGGTGTCGCAGCAGTTGTTCAGCTTCGGCAGTTCCAATGTCCAAGAGGTGGACGGCTCGGACGCGGCCGGATTCTTCACTGCTGCCGCCGCGGTCGCCAACCCGCAGCTGGCCGCCCCGTTCTCGCCGCTGCGCCGGGCGCTGGGATGCCAGAACAACAACGCCGGATTCGGCGCGCGGGCCTACCGGCGGACCGACGGGCAGTGGGGCGGCGGGATGCTGGTCATCGTCAAGAGCAGCGTCCCGAGCGTCGACACCCTGACCGCCTGTGAAATGACCAATTGGCATCGACCCTCGGCGGGCGGGCAAAATTTGATGTGCGACAGCGGCTATGTCTACCCCAACGACTACAACAGCCGCCGCAGCAGCGAGGGCTATTTCGTCCTGATCGCCGGTACCGACCAGGATTTCTGCGCTGCAGTCAACGCGAAATTCAAGACCAACTCGAGTGGATGGCCGTGAGTTAGAAGGGTGGCGGTTCGTCGTCGGGTGAGGGTTGGTGTTGTGCGGGTTGGTAGGTGGCTTGGCGGCGTTGGCGGTTGTGGTTGCGTTCGGTGGTTAGGCGTTGGGCGCGGTTTTGGGTGCAACACGACCGGGCAGAACGGCTAGGCTAGCTCAGCGCCTGGTCGATATCTGCGATCAGATCGTCGGTGCCTTCCAGCCCGACGGAAATCCGCACCACACCATCACCGAGTCCGATCGCGGCACGGCCCTCCGGGCCCATCGCCCGGTGGGTCGTCGTCGCAGGATGTGTGACAAGCGATTTGGCGTCGCCGAGGTTGTTGGAGATGTCGATCAGCCGCAGCTTGTCCAGCAGCTGGAAGGCGCGCTCCTTGGCGGCACCCTCGGGCGCGTCGAGCTCAAAGGTGATAACCGTGCCACCGCCGGTCATCTGGCGTTTCGCGAGTTCGTACTGGGGATGCGATGCCAAGAACGGGTAGCGTACCCACCGCACCGCGGGGTGGCCCTCCAAGAACTCCGCGATCCGGTGCGCAGAGGAATTGCAGTAATCGACCCGAACCGCCAGCGTCTCTAAGCCTTTCAGCAAAACCCAGGCGTTGAAGGCGCTAAGTGCAGGTCCGGTGTGTCGCATCAACTTCTGCACCGGCCCATCGATGTACTCCTTATCGCCGAGTATCGCGCCACCGAGGACCCGCCCCTGGCCGTCGATGTGCTTGGTGCCCGAGTACACCACCACGTCAACTCCGAGCGGAAGGCCCTGCTGCAGCAGCGGTGTGGCAAATACGTTATCCAGCACCACTTTTGCGCCGGCCGCATGAGCAAGCTCGGTCACGGCGGCGATGTCTACCAGCGACTGCATAGGATTCGACGGCGTTTCGAAGAACACCGCCTGAGTGGGGACCGACAGCGCTTGCTCCCACTGCGTCAGGTCGTCGCCGTCGACGAAGACGGTCTCCACACCCCAACGCGGCAAGATCTCGTTGCACACCACAAAGCACGACCCAAACAGGCTGCGCGAGGCCACCAACCGGTCACCGGCGGCCAGCAGCGCCCCCAGCGAGGTGAACACCGCGGCCATGCCGCTTGCGGTGGCGAATGCCGCGGGGGCTCCCTCGATCAGGCGCAGCCGCTCCTCGAACATGGTCACGGTGGGGTTGCCGTACCGCGAATAGACGAAGTGGTCCAGTTCCCCGGTGAACGACTGCTCCGCAACGGATGCCGACTCGTAGACATAGCCGGACGTCAGATACATCGCCTCGGCGGTCTCGTCGAAACCGGACCGCAACAGTCCCCCGCGCACGCCGATGGTGGCCTGGCTGACGCCGTCGGGCAGCTGTTTGGGCGTGCGGACCGAGCGGTCCCTCGTCATCCCTGTCTCCATGGCAACCCGACTGCGCGCCAACCAGTTTCGCCGCGGTGGCCAGTGGCATCGAGGTGACCCTCGAAGCCGTCCAGCACGTTGTATGCCGGCGTCAGGCCCGCCTCGGTCGCGACCTCGGCGGCACCGATGGAACGGTTACCCGAACGACACAGGAACACCACCGGCCGCTGTTGCGCACCGGCGTCTACCGGCGGAACCTGTTCCCGCAGTTCGGCGAGGAAGTTCTCATTGCGTCTCCCGTCGTTGGTGTTCCACTCGATGTACACCACATCGCGCCCGAGGCTTGACAAGTCGGGTACCCCGACGAACCGCCACTCGGCGTCGGTGCGCACATCAACCAACACCGCCTCGGGGTTGTCGCTGAGTAGCTTCCAGGCTTCCAGTGGCGTGATATCTCCTGCGTAGCTCACCTGCGTGAGTCTCGCATATTGAGCGCGATCGCCACCTCTCGGGCACGGTCGCGGGCGGTGTCCAGATCCGGCGCCGTCGCCAGCGCCACCCCTCCCCCAGCGGGCCCGAACACCTGAACATCGCTTTCCGGCACACCGAGTGCACGAGTCAGTACTCCGGAACCAGGCGCAATGGCGGCGTCGCCCGGCCTGATCACCCGGGCGGCGCCCGGCGAAATCATCACGGTGTCCACCGGCAGGCCCAGGATGGCCCGCGCCTGCAATTCGAACACCGAAAGTCGCTGGCTGCACGCGGTGACCCAGGCACTGTCACGTGGGCCCACCGTAACGTCGACGAAGTACACCTCGTCGCCGTTGATCATCAACTCGATGCCGAATACGCCGCGTCCGCCGAGCGCCTTGACGATTCGCGCGGCGATCGACTTGGCGGCATCCAGGGCGGCCGGGCTCATTTTCTGCGGCTGCCAGGATTCCAGCACCTCGCCGTCAGCGTCGCGATGACCGATGGGTGCACAAAACTCGATCAGCGGCCCGTTGGGGCCCTCGCTGCGTACGGCGAGAAGGGTTACCAGAGACTTGACCTCGACCACCGTTTCAGCCAGCACCCGGTGCGCGGTAGCCGGACGAGACCCGACGGCACGCTGCCAGGCGGCCTCGACGTCGTCGGGGCCCGCGATCACCGACTGGCCCTGACCACCCGCCCCGGCGACCCCTTTCACCAGCAGCGGATACCCTGCATGGCCCGCGACCGCCGCGAGTTCGCCAACCGACCCGACGAACCAGAACGGCGCGGTGGGCAGGCCAAGCTGATCGGCGGCGAGCCTACGGAGGCCCTCCCGGTCGGCGGTGATGCGGACGCTGCGTGCACTGGGCACCAGCTCGATGACATCCTGGTCTTCCAGAGCGTCCACGGGGAACGCATCGGCGACGCTCACCACGAAATCCGGGCGCTGCTCGGCGATCAACGCCGTGAGCTCGCCAGTGGCTACCCCGTACGCGGGCGCGTCCGGGTGGTCGTCGACGGCAATCACCTCGGCACCGAGGCGGCGCAGGGCGACGGCCAGCTGCCGGGCGAACTCATCCGAGCCCAGCAGCATCACCCGGGGCCTGGCATCGGCTGCGTTGGTAGCCGCGGTGGCCGCGTGCCGTCCCTCGGTCAAGCCGTCAGTCATTCCTGCATGCTACGAGCCGTCGGCGATTCGGGGTCTCAGGGCTGGCCAGGGAGCAATCGCACCATCAGTCCGTTGCCCTCCGCCAACACGGTCTCGTCGCTGTCGACCAGTTCCGCGGACACAAACGCCTTGCGCCCCTCGGTGCTGATGACGCGCCCGCGCACCACCAACGGCGCATCGATGGGGGTGATTTTTCGGTAATCGACATGCAGGAAGGCTGTCCGACTGATCGGCCGACCCGCGGCGTGCGAGATCATCCCGAACATGTGGTCAAACAGCAGCGGCAGCACACCGCCGTGCACCGCGTGGTTACCGCCGACATGGAACCGGGTGAAATGCCCCTTCATTTCGACACCGTCGGGGGCGTATCGCGTCAACATCCAGGGCGGCAATAACAGGCTGCCCATGCCGGGCAGTTCCGGCGACCGGCCGGCCGGCGCCTTGCCTTGCTCGTCGGACTGAAATGGTGCCAGCAGTTCCACCAGCGCCGCGGCGCGGTCGGCCGCGACGTCCCAGAGGGCGTCTCCGGGGTCGGCGGACACCGCAAGGTCCTGCAGTCGCCGCATCGTCGCGACGAACCGACCGAATCCAGGGCCGGGGCTGGCCGGGCCGTACTCGGGAAAACCGCCGTGGTGCTCGTACTCGGGATCGAGGTCTTTGGGGTCCTGGTCGGCACCCGCTGCAGCACCCGTCACGGGCGAGCCTCTAAGACATCCCGGCGCACGATGGTCTGATCCCGTCCCGGACCGACGCCGATGCATGAAATCGGTGCTCCGGCAAGCTCTTCCAGTCGCAACACGTAGTCACGCGCTTTGGCGGGCAGGTCGTCGAAGTCACGCGCGGCCGAGATGTCCTCCCACCAGCCCGGCAGTTCCTCATAGATCGGTTCGGCACGGGCAAGGTCGCTCTGGGTCATCGGCATCTCGGCACGGTGCGTCCCGTCGATCCGATAGCCGACGCAAACGGGAACCGTTTCCAGGCTGGACAGGACATCGAGTTTGGTCAGGAAATAGTCGGTGATGCCGTTGACTCTGGTGGCGTAGCGGGCGATGACGGCGTCGAACCAGCCACAGCGTCGCCGCCGTCCGGTGGTCACACCGAATTCCCCTCCGGTCTTGGACAGGTATTCGCCGTTCTCGTCGAACAGTTCGGTGGCGAACGGGCCCGAGCCCACCCGGGTGGTGTAGGCCTTCAGAATTCCCAGCACGGTGGTGATTCGGGTCGGCCCGATGCCAGACCCGACCGCCGCGCCGCCCGCAGTCGGATTCGACGACGTCACATACGGATAGGTGCCGTGATCGACGTCGAGCAGAGTGCCCTGCGAGCCTTCCAGTAGGACAGTTTCGCCGGCATCCAGCGCATTGTTGAGCAGCAGTCGGGTGTCGGCGATGCGATGCCGGAAGCCCGCTGCCTGGTCGAGCAGAGCATCGACCACATGGTCGGGGTCGAGCGCTTTGCGGTTGTAGATCTTGACCAGGATCTGGTTTTTGAGCTCCAGCGCGGCCTCGATCTTGTGGGCCAGCAACTGGGGGTCGAGAACGTCGGCGACACGAATCCCCATCCGGGCGATCTTGTCCTGGTAGCAGGGTCCGATGCCGCGGCCGGTGGTGCCGATCTTCTTGCTACCCATATAGCGCTCGGTGACCTTGTCGATAGCGACGTGGTAAGGCAGCAGCAGATGCGCATCGGCGGAGATCAGCAGCTTGGATGTGTCCACGCCGCGGTCTTCGAGGCTTTGCAATTCGCCGAGCAGGACACCCGGGTCCACCACCACGCCGTTGCCGATGACGTTGGTGACTTCGGGCGTCAGGACTCCCGATGGGATCAAGTGCAACGCGAAATTCTCGCCGTTGGGCAAGACGACGGTGTGCCCGGCGTTGTTGCCACCCTGATAGCGCACCACCCACTGCACGCGCCCGCCGAGCAAGTCAGTGGCCTTACCTTTGCCCTCATCGCCCCACTGGGCGCCGATGATGACGATTGCCGGCATGACTTGCTCCCACCTAATCCTGCCTGTCTAACCCTGCTTATTGTGGTCCAGCCGGGGACCTACCCTATCCCAGCGAATTGCGAGGAGCGCCTTGAACACGGCCGAGAGCACCCGCCGCGTGGCAGTGCTGGTTTTCGGGGGTGACCAGGTCTCGGCCGCGTTGAGCGACCTGCCCGCGCACCGCCCGGATAACCCGGCCGAAATCGATTCCGTTATCAGCGATTACGGGCGCCTCGTGGTGATCGGCGCCGACGCGGACCTAGCGACCGTGCTGAGCCGGCTCATGCGCGCCGACCGGCTCGACGTCGAGGTGGCCTACGCGCCGCGCCGGCGCACGACGGCAACCCGGGTGTACCGGCTTCCAGTCGGGCGTCGCGCGGCGCGGCGCGCCCGGCGTGGCTCAGCCCGCCGGGTGACCCTGATACGGGACGAGACCGGGTCGGTGATCGTCGGCCGGGCCCGCTGGCTGCCGGCAGATAACCAGCAGCCGCTACACGGCGAGGCGGTGGTCGACGACGCCCGACTGTTCGACGGCGACGTCCCCGCCGTGTCCATTGAACCGACGCTGACCATGCCGGGCCTGCGGGCCTCGGTGGAAAACGGGGTGGTGACCGGATTCTGGCGCCGGTGGATCGCCGGCCGCGCGGTCCAGCTCGGCAGCACGGGCGTGACCGTGGTGCGCGACGGCGTCCCGGCCCCGCGCTCGGCGCGCCGGTCGACGTTCTACCGCAACGTCGAAGGATGGCTGCTGGTCCGGTAGCTTTCCAGCGGTGAGACCCTTATGAGGAATGTGGGCGCGCGCGAATCGGTGCGACCCAGCCCAATCTTTTTGGCCCTGCTCGGAGTGACGGCGGTCGGGGGTGGGCTGGCGTGGCTGGCCGGCTCGACCGTACGGCCGCTGTCCTACGCCGGGGTGTTCATTTTCGTCATCGCCGGCTGGTTGGTGTCGCTGTGCCTGCATGAATTCGGGCACGCGGTGACAGCCTGGCGATTCGGCGACCACGACCCCGAGGTGCGCGGGTACCTGACACTGGATCCGCGCCGGTACAGCAATCCCGCGCTCTCGCTCCTGCTGCCGATGGTGTTCATCGCACTGGGCGGGATCGGCCTGCCGGGAGCCGCCGTGTACTTGCGGACCTGGTTCATGACGCCCACCCGTCGCACCCTGGTCAGCCTCGCGGGCCCGCTGGCCAACCTGGTATTGGCGGTGCTACTGCTGACGCTGACCCGGTCGTTGTTCGATATAGACCATTGGGTGTTCTGGGCGGGCGTGGCGTTTCTGGGGTTCCTGCAGATCATGGCGGTGGTGCTGAACCTGCTGCCAGTCCCGGGCCTGGACGGTTACGACGCCTTAGAGCCGCACCTGAGCCCCGAGACGCAGCGCGCGGTGGCGCCGGCCAAGCAGTGGGGCGTTTTTGTTCTGGTTTTCCTGCTCTTCGCCGCTAACCGGTACCTGTTCGGGTGTGTGGACTGGCTTTTCGAGTTCTCCGGCGTGCCGAGTCAGCTGGCGAACTTCGGCAACAACTTGACCCGTTTCTGGAGTCAGTGGTTCTGAGGTTGCAATATATGCATTAGCGCGCATATATTGGGCGAATGGGCGCCGGCCACAGTCACACCCCGGCCGAGACTGATGCGTCTCGGATGATTCCCCGCATGATCATCGGCGCGGGGATACTGGCGGCGTTCTTCGCGGTGGAACTGACCACCTCGTTACTGATCAACTCGATCGCGCTGCTCGCCGATGCGGGACACATGCTGACCGACGTCGTCGCCGTGTTCATGGGGCTTGGCGCCGTCACGCTGGCCCGGCGCGGCAGCTCGTCGCCCGCACGTACCTACGGCTGGCATCGCGCAGAAGTGTTCACCGCGGTGGCCAACGCAGCCCTGCTCATCGGGGTCGCTGTGTTCATCCTGTACGAAGCGATCGAGCGGCTCAGTTCAGCGCCGTCGGTCCCGGGCGCACCGATGATCGTGGTAGCGCTCGCCGGGCTGGCCGCCAACTTCGTGGTGGCGCTGCTGCTGCGCTCGAACGCGTCGCAGAGCCTGGCCGTCAAGGGCGCCTACATGGAGGTCGTCGCCGACACCGTAGGCAGCCTGGGGGTGTTGATCGCAGGCATCGTCAACGTCACGACGCACTGGCCCTACGCCGACGTGGTGGTCGCCGTGCTGGTCGCGCTGTGGGTGCTGCCGCGGGCCATCGCACTGGCCCGCGATGCGCTGCGAATCCTCTCCGAATCGTCGCCGTCGCACATTGACGTCGAGGAACTGCGTTCAGCACTGGGCGCGGTGAACGGTGTCACCGAGGTGCACGATCTCCATGTCTGGACGCTGTCGCCCGGTAAGGACATGTGTACCGCGCACCTGACCAGTGCCGCGGACTCGGCCAAGGTGTTGCACGACGCGCGCGCGGTGCTGTCCGCCCGCGGGCTGGACCACGCCACCGTCCAGATCGAATGCCCGGACGGCAAATGTAACGAGGCCTTCTAGAGCCCGAGCGCCGCGCGGGCTGCGGGATCGCAATCGTCGAGCAAATCCAGGCAGCGGAGGTATTCCTGGGTCTCGCCGATGGCGTCAGCGGCCCGGGCCAGCGCCGCAACACACCGCAGGAAGCCCCGGTTGGGCTCGTGCGAATACGGTACCGGGCCGAATCCCTTCCAGCCGTTGCGCCGCAGCTGGTCCAGACCGCGGTGGTACCCGGTGCGCGCGTAGGCGTAGGCCGTGATGGCCTTGTCCTCTGCCAACGCCTCCTCGGCGAGCGCAGCCCAGGCCACCGACGCCGACGGATGCGCCGCCGCGACGACGCCCGGATTGTCGTTGGCGAGCAGTTCCGCGTCGACATCGCTGTCAGCGGGTAGCAGGATCGGATCAGGTCCCAGGAGATCACCCATCGGTGCCATAGCTACATCGTGCCGGACCTCGGCCGACGCCCCAACCCCGGGCCGGGTCGCTAAGCTCAAACTACCTACTCGATTCCGGGAGAACAGCAACAGTCATGCCCAACGCGCCCGAGCCCGACCACGGCGGCACGCCCGACGAAGGAGCCACTGAGGAGTACCCCCTGGTGCCCAACGACACCGAGACCGAGACCGTCGTGATCAGCAAGAACGAGCCGCACGACGCCGCGGCCGATGTCGAGGATCCGCAGCTCGAACGTCGCTTCACCGCACCCGGTTTCGACGCAAAAGAGACCACCATCATCGCCACCACCCCGGAACCCGCGACGGAAGTCTTCGCGCAGGTCCCCGGGCCGGTTGGACCGCACGCGCAAATGGCGGTGCCGCCGAAAACCGCGGCGCCACAATCAATCCGGCCCCGCGAAGATGAAAAGCCGCGGAGCGCAAAGCAGTCCAAGTGGGGCTGGGTGCTAGCGATTGTGGTGATCGTTTTGGCGGTGACCGCGATCGCGATCTTGCTCACCGTGTTGTTGACGCGGAATAGTAGCGCGAAAGTCTCCGAGGAAGACCGGGTAAGGCACACCATCCAGGATTTCGACGCCGCAGTGCAGCGCGGTGATCTGAGCGCATTACGCAGCATGACGTGCGGCAGCAGTCGCGACGGTTATGTGGACTACGACGAGCACGCGTGGCAGGAAACCTATGAACGGGTTTCAGCGGCCAAGCAGTATCCGGTGATCGCGAACATCGACCAGGTCGTCGTCAACGGAAAACACGCCGAGGCGAACGTCACCACGTTCATGGCCAACGATCCGCAGGTCCGCTCGACGCGCAGCCTTGACCTGCAGTACCGCGACGACCAGTGGAAGATCTGCCAGTCCTCCAGCGGCTAGCGCCTGGCCCGGTTAGGTGACTGACTTGCCCGCGCAGTGCAGGTCGTTGCAAGCCTCCACGACTCGCTCGGTCATCGAGGCCTCGGCCTTCTTCAGATAGCTCCGCGGGTCGTAGACCTTCTTGGAACCAACGTCGCCGTCGACCTTGAGGACGCCGTCGTAATTGCTGAACATGTGGCCGGCGATCGGGCGGGTGAAGGCGTACTGGGCGTCGGTGTCGACGTTCATCTTCACCACGCCGTAGCGCAGCGCCTCCTCGATCTCCGACTTCAGCGAACCCGACCCGCCGTGGAACACGAAGTCGAACGGCTTGGCGTCGGCAGCGAGTCCGAGCTTGGCCGCCGCCACCTTCTGACCCTGGTCGAGGATGTCCGGACGCAGCTTGACGTTGCCGGGTTTGTAGACGCCGTGCACGTTGCCGAACGTCGCGGCCAGCAGATACCTGCCGTGTTCACCGTGCCCCAGCGCCTCGATGGTCTCCTCGAAGTCCTCCGGGCTGGTGTACAGCTTCTCGTTGATCTCGGCCTCGACGCCGTCCTCTTCGCCGCCCACCACGCCGATCTCGATCTCCAAGATGATCTTGGCGGCGGCCGCTTCCTTGAGCAGCTCCTGGGCGATGGCGAGGTTCTCGTGCATAGGCACTGCGGAGCCGTCCCACATGTGTGACTGGAACAGCGGGTTCTTGCCGGCGGCCACCCGTTCGGCCGAGATCGCCAGCAGTGGGCGGACGTAGGTGTCGAGTTTGTCCTTGGGGCAATGGTCAGTGTGCAACGCTACGTTGATCGGGTACCTGGCCGCGATGCTGCTGGTGAACTTCGCCAGCGCCACCGCGCCGGCCACCATGTCCTTAACCCCGAGGCCGGAGGCGAACTCCGCACCACCGGTGGAGAATTGGATGATGCCGTCGCTTCCCGCATCGGCGAAGCCCTTGATGGCGGCGTTGACCGTCTCCGAAGAGGTGCAGTTGATGGCCGGGAAGGCGTACGAGTTCTCCTTGGCGCGTCCGAGCATCTCGGCGTAAACCTCGGGAGTTGCGATCGGCATGAAACTTCCTCCTCCAAAGACTTGGGTCCAACCAGTATCGCAACATCGCGGTGAATGTGGGCACCCAGGATGGGACCGGTATGTTGACACTTCATGAGCACCGCCGTGCTGGCCTCGGGGAGCATCCTCGACCCGATGTTCTGGATCGGTCCCCAGGGTTTATTCGCTTCCGCGGTACTGCCCACCATCCTCGTCATCGTCTTCGTCGAGACCGGCCTGCTTTTCCCGTTGCTGCCCGGAGAGTCACTGCTGTTCACCGGGGGCCTGCTGGCCGCCCATGGAACCCTCGACATCCGGGTGCTGGCCCCCGCCGTTGCGGTCGTCGCGGTGCTGGGCGACC
The DNA here is from genome assembly GCA_963715905.1 of uncultured Actinomycetota bacterium. Classification (GTDB taxonomy): domain Bacteria; phylum Actinomycetota; class Actinomycetes; order Mycobacteriales; family Mycobacteriaceae; genus Mycobacterium. The sequence continues at coordinate 115,068 of CAVQSX010000002.1, read as the reverse complement.
AGACCGGGTATTTCATCGGGCGCCGGATCGGGCCGGCGTTGTTCAAGAAGGAAGACTCACGAATCTTCAAGAAGCACTATGTGACCGACTCGCATGCCTTCTTCGAGAAGTACGGGCCCTGGGCCATCATCCTGGCTCGGTTCATGCCGTTCGTGCGCACGTTCACGCCGGTGGTTGCCGGGGTGTCATACATGCGATATCCAGTATTTCTGGGATTCGACATTGTTGGCGGCGTGCTCTGGGGTGGCGGTGTGACGATCGCCGGCTATTTCCTGGGCAATGTGCCGTTCGTCCACCAGAATCTGGAAAAGATCGTCCTGGTCATCCTGTTTGTGTCGATGTTGCCCGCGTTCATCGCAGCTGGGCGTGGCTACCTGGCCCGTCGCAGGAGCACTTCAGGAGACTTCCGACCTGCGATGCTGGACGAAACCGTCGAATAATTCCGGTCTGTCAACCGAACTCCGCTGCACCGCGTCGGCCGGCGCCACGCCGAGCAGAATCCGCTTGATGGGGATTTCGAGCGACTTGCCGGTCAAAGTACGCGGAACACCGGGAACCACCAGGATGTCGTCCGGCACGTGCCTCGGGGAGGCGCCGTTGCGTATTGCCGTGACGATTCTCGAACGCAGTTCCTCGTCAAGCTCGACGCCGTCGGCCAGGTCCACGAACAGCGGCATCCAATAGCCGCCGTCGTCCTGCTCGATGCCGACCACGACGCAGTCGCGCACCTCTGGCATGCGCTCCAGCACGCCGTAGATGTCGGCGCTGCCCATCCGGACACCCAGCCGGTTCAGGGTGGCATCCGAACGACCATGCACCACAACGGATCCCCGGTCGGTGATGGTTAGCCAGTCGCCGTGGCACCAGACACCGGGGTACTTGTCGAAGTAGGCGGCGCGATAGCGGCTGCCGTCAGCGTCGTTCCAGAAGAACACCGGCATCGACGGCATGGGTTTGGTCAGAACCAGCTCGCCCTCCTCCCCGACGACCGGGGTCTGCGGGCCGACCCAAGCCTCGATGGCCGCCCCGAGACACAGGCAGTTCAGTTCGCCGGCAACTACCGGCACGGTCGGGCTGCCGCCGATAAAGGCCGTACAAACATCGGTGCCACCGGACATCGAGATCACCGGAACGCGCCGGCCCAGCCCCTCCTGCACCCAGCGGAACGCGAAGGCCGGCAGGGGCGAACCCGTCGACCCCACCGTGCGAAGCCCGTCGAGCTCGTACGACTTACCCGGGGCGAGTCCCTCTTTGGCGCAGGCCAGCAGATAGCCGGCCCCGGCGCCGAGCACCGTGACACCGGTGTCGGCCGCAATTCGCCAGAGGCCATCGGTCGCGGGATGGGTTGGGCTGCCGTCGTAAAGCACGATGGTCGAGTCGAGGAGGAGACCGGACAAATTGATGTTCCACATTGCCCAGCTGGTGGACGAGTACCACATATAACGGTCACCGGGGTGCAGATCCAGCTGCAAGCCCAAGTACTTCAGATGCTCCAGCACCACGCCACCATGGCCGTGGACGATGCCCTTCGGTTTGCCGGTAGTGCCCGAGGAGAACATCACCCAAAGCGGGTGCGCGAACGGGACAGCGGTGATGTCCAGGGGGGCGTCCGACGCGACCGCCTTCGCCCAGGGCACCAGTTGCGTGTCGTTCTCGAGGTCCAGACCGAGTCGCGGCACCACCACGGTGGCGCGCAGCGTCGGCATCGCCATCCGGATCGTGGCCAGCTCCTGCCGGCGATCGATGCGCTTGCCGCCGTAGAGCGAGCCGTCGGTGGCAACCAGCACGGTCGGGTCCACCTGACCCAACCTGGCCACCACGCCGTCGACGGAAACGTCCTGGTTGCACGCCGCCCAGATTGCGCCCACGCTCGCGGCGGCCAGCGCCGCGACGACGGCCTCGCCGACGTTGGGCAGGTATCCGACGACGCTGTCACCGGATTTCACCCCGAGATCCCTTAGATAGGCCGCGAACGCGGCCGTCTCGGCCTGCAGCCGGGCCCACGACCACTCGGTCGAGCCGTCTTCGCCGGCGGCGATCATCGCTGGACGATCGGCTGTGGCGTGTCGAAACACCTCAGTGGCGTAGTTGATTTTGGCACCGGGGAACCACTCGGCGCCGGGCATGTTCGAGTTGGCCAGCACCGCGGTCGGCGCGCTGGCCGCCTGGATGTCGAAGTAGTTCCACACGGCGTCCCAGAACCATTCGATGTCATCCACCGACTTCGCCCACAGCTCTTGGTAATTGGCGAAATAGCCGCGTCCGGTCTCGACCAACCACTCCATGAAACGGGTGAGGTTCGCTGCGGCCAGGCTTGCCTCGTCCGGACTCCAGCAGCCATCGAGTTCGCTCATGACTCGCTCACGGCGGTGACATTACCGGCGGCCTCCATCAGCATCCACCCGGAAAGCTGTACCGAAAGATCGCGCTCGGCGATATCGGAAGGGTTCACCGCGCCTTCGACGAACTGCGCCGCCGTGGCGCCGTCGGTGGGTAGCTCCGCTTGGCGATCCCACGACGCCCCGAATAGCGGCAATCCGTCCACCGTCTGGCGGTTGTCCCACGCCGCCTTCGCCGATGACAGCACGATCGTGCGGGCAGTGTCGCGGGCGGCGATGTCTGAAGCCGAGTCACCCGGCAGCGCGGTGGCGACCAGGGCAAGGTATCGGGCGGTGATGCCCGGGAAGAGACCGCCGTCCCCGCCACCGGAGCCAACCAACACCCCCGAAGGCGCCATCTGCTCGCTGACGGCAGCGACCAGGCGGTGCACCCGGGCGGCGTGGCGGGTGTCGCTGGTGCGCGTCGCGAGTTCCGTTTCCAGCCCGAGTACCACGCCCTGGCAGTAGGTGTATTGGGCGCGGACCAGGGAGCCACCTTTGATGCCGTCGAACACCAGGTGTGTTTCCGGGTCGATCAGTGTGCCGTCGATCCAGTCGGCCATCTGCTGGGCCCGCCGCAACCGATCGCCGCAGCGGGCCAAGAAGATTCCCACGGGGCCGTTGGCCGGGGCGTTGAAAAACTGATCCTGCTTGCGCCACGGGATTCCGCCGCCGTCCTCGGGCACCCATGCCTTGACGAATTGGTCTGTGAGCTTGGGCAGCGCGCGTTTGCGTTCGACGCCGGCCAGTCGCGCGGCGCGTTCCAGCGCCAGCGCCAGCCACGCCATGTCGTCGTAGTAGCTGTTGGTCCAGGATCCGTTGTTGCGTAGCCGGTGTGAACGGACTTGCCGGTTGATCTTGATCCGGCGTTCCGGCTGCGGGTCGCGGACTTGCGCGTCGATCAGGCAATCCAGCAGGTGCGCCTGCCACCAGTAGTGCCAGGTGCCGAATAGCCGGTCGCGCCGCGCCGCCGGCCAGGCCACCACTCCCAGCTGCGTTGCGGGCAGTCCCCAGAGCCGTTTCAGGTGTCGTTGCGTGACGGCGGCCTCCGCGCTAGCCGCCCGGTTCGCCCATAACTGGTCCATATCTGCGATCCTGCCCCATCGCCCCGGCGAGCCCACATTTTGATGTGAGATGAACTACCGGCAAACGATTTCGGGGTTCTGGTCGAGGTGACGGCGATGGCGACGCCGTTGCGCTCCGGCGACCAGCTCGCTGGTTGCGGTGCTCGCTGGCGCACAGAAGTTTCGGCTGCGCTATCAGCCGTTGGCGCCGGTGGTGCCCGGGCTGCCCGACCGCGACCCCGCGGCCCCGCCTTTGCCGCCCTCCCCACCGGAGCCGTTCGGCGTCCCACTGCCGCCGGTGCCGCCCGCCCCGCCGTTGCCGCCGTCGCCAATCAGCTCGGCGTTCCCGCCGGCCCCGCCGGCCGCACCGTTGCCGCCGGCATCGAACGCACCGGCGCCGCCGTTGCCACCGGCCCCGCCGGCCCCGCCATTGCCGTACAGGGACCCGCCGGTGCCGCCCTGACCGCCGAGCCCACCGTTGCCCCCGGTAACGTTCGCCGGCTGCTGGCCGTCGCCGCCGTTGCCGCCGGCCCCGCCAACTCCGCCGGTGCCGATAATCCCGGCATTGCCGCCGGCGCCGCCGGTGCCACCGTCCCCCGCTGAAAGGCCTTGCTCGGCGTAACCGCCACCGCCGCCAGTGCCGCCGGCCCCGCCGGGCCCGTAGAGCCAGCCGCCGTTGCCGCCGGCGCCGCCGGGTCCGCCGTTCCCGCCTTCGCTGTCCATGCCGGCCCCGCCGGGCCCGCCGGCCCCGCCGGCCCCGATCAGCCCGGCGGCGCCCCCCGCCCCGCCACGTCCGCCAACGACGCTGGGGCCGTTCCCCCCGCCGCTGACCCCGCCGGCCCCGCCGGTCCCGCCGGCGCCGTACAGCCACCCGCCGGCGCCCCCGTTACCGCCGTTGCCGGCGGGCTCGGACGTCACCGCTGGGCGTGCCGTCGCCGCCGATCCCGCCGTTCCCGCCGGTACCGATCAGCCCGGCGGCGCCGCCGTCCCCGCCGGTGCCGCCGGTGAAACCGCCGCCGCCGCCCTGGCGGGCGTTCCCGCCGTCCCCGCCGGTTCCAGCGTCGCCGTACAGCCAGCCGCCGTGGCCACCGGCGCCGCCATCGCCACCGGATCCGGCGGTGAATACGCCCGTCGCGTTGCCGCCGTGGCCGCCGCCACCGCCGGCCCCGAACAAGCCCGCGCCCCCGCCGGCTGCCCCGGCGCCGCCGTTCCCGCCGCCGCTGGTGTTCCCGCCGGCCCCGCCGGCCCCGGCGTTGCCGGCCAACCAGCCGCCGTGCCCGCCTGCCCCGCCGTTGCCGCCGGCGGCCCCGGCGCTGGAGTCCCCGCCGGCCCCGCCGGCCCCGCCGTTGCCGACCAATCCGGCCCAACCACCGGCACCGCCCGTACCGCCGCTGACCCCGGCGGCGCTGCTGGCACCGCCTGCCCCGCCGGCCCCGGCGCTGCCCCACAGCCAGCCGCCGTTCCCGCCGGCCCCACCAGCCCCGCCCAGATAGCCGGTGCCGCCAGCGCCGCCGTTGCCGATCAACCCCGCCGCACCACCGGTACCGCCGGCCTCGCCCGCGGTACCGGTGGTGTAGCTGTAACCCGTGCCGCCATTGCCGTACAACAGCCCACCGGCCCCCCCGTTCGGGTTGGTTGCAGTCCCGTTGGCGCCGTCGCCGGTCAGCGGGCGCCCCAACACCGCCTGCGCCTGCGAATTGACCGCATTCAACGCATTCTGCTGCGCGTTGGCGACCTCGGTGCCCACATAGGAGGCCGCACCGCCATTCATCAGCTGAACGAACTGGTTATGAAACACCGCGGCCTGAGCACCGAGGGTCTGGTAGGCCTGCGCGTGGGCGCCAAACAGCGCTGCCACAGCCGCCGACACCTCATCGGCGCCAGCGGCCACAATCCCCGTCGTGGGGCCCGCCGACGCCGCATTCGCGGCACCGATCGCCGAGCCGATATTCGCCAAATCCGAAGCCGCAGACTGTACAAACTCCGGCACCACGATCAGAAAGGACATCAGGACACCACCCGGTTCAAATATCAGTGCGCTATACGACGGGTGCATAATAACGGCTTCCAGGCCAGCCATCCGCGGCTTTTGGCGGAGACGCCGCCCGGTCCGCGCCGCACACCCTCCAGGCGTATGCCCACCCAGGATGCCGCCGCCGCGCTGATGAACCCCGGTTACCAGGCGCGCGAGAAATCCGCGTGCTGTCGAACCCAGGCGTGCATCGCGATCCCGGCGGCGACGCCGGCGTTGATGCTGCGCGTCGAGCCGAACTGCGCGATCGACACCGTGATGGCCGCGCCCACCCGGGTGTCGTCGGTGATGCCGGGACCCTCCTGACCGAACACCAGCAGACATTCGCGCGGCAACGCGGTCTCTTCGAGCCGTGCGGCACCCGGCACGTTGTCCACCGCGACCACGCTCAGCCCGGCGCCGGCCGCAAAGTCCATGAGCTCGGCGGTGCTGTCGTGATGGCACAGCCGTTGATAGCGGTCGGTCACCATGGCGCCGCGGCGATTCCAGCGCCGGCGGCCGACGATGTGCACGGTGTCCACGGCGAATGCGTTGGCGGTGCGCACCACCGAGCCGATGTTCGCGTCGTAGCCGAAGTTCTCGATCGCGATGTGCAGCGGGTGCCGTCGGGTGTCGATATCGGCGATGATCGCCTCCCGCGTCCAATAGCGGTAGGCGTCGACGACATTGCGCGTGTCGCCGTCGCGCAGCAGGGCTGGGTCATAGCGCTCGTCATCGGGGACATCTCCCGGCCAGGGCCCGACGCCCGCCGCCGGCGCGGCCCACTCGGTGGGTCCTGGTTCGCTCACTTGGCGGTCCAGACGCCGGCGTGAGTACCCACGATCGCCACCGTCGCATAGAGCAGAGCCTCGTTGATTTCGCCCTGGGTGCACAACGAGGCGTCGACATGCACCGCGTCCAACGACGCGTCGGGCAGGATCAGCACCGACGACCCGTACACCGCACAGGCCGGGTTCAGTCCCCGGCCGGGAAGAGTGGGCGAGGCGAGCAGCATCATCGGGCCGCCCCGGCTCGCGGAATCGTCGCGGTAGCGGGCGGAGATCGCACTGGCTTCGAGCCCCAACAACATGTAGCCGTTGCCGACGAACGCCCCGGCGTCACCGAGCTGCGCCTTGGTCACCGGCCTTCCGTCGGCACGCCAGGCCGACAGGCTGATGGTCTTGACGACCAGGCCCGTGTCGTTTGCGTTCGTGGGCAGCAAGCCCACCGGAAATGCCACCGGATACGCCGCCGAGGAATTCGGAATCCGGTCACGCGGCGAGTAGCTGTACACCCCACGGACCTGACTTCGATCCTTCAGTGGGCCCAGGCAAACCGTGCCGGTGAGCCGGTCGGGCGGTGCCGACAGCGGCGAGCTGATGTCGTGCACACTAGCCATCGCCGTGTCGCAGCTGCCGAGGCCGGTGGACTCCAACGGATGCGCCAGCGCACCGTAGAGCCCGAAGCGAATGTCCTCGGGTTTGGCATGCGGCGCGTGCGGATCCGTCGGGGAAGCATCCACATCGATCAGCACGTAGTCGCCATCCCAGCGCAGGTTCGACACCCCCATATTCCAGCCGAGCAACGCCAGCGATTCGCCAAGCCGCGCAACCTGGGCGCCGTACGGGCGCACGGAGTGGTTGGAGCTCGAACAGGCCGCCAGGCAGGCGGCCAACACGGTTACGGCGAGCAGAGTACGCAAGCCCGCCTAGCCCAGCCCCAGATCGGCGAGGCCCAGCACGCTCCGGTAGGGGAGCCCTTCGGCCTGGATGGCCTCTGCGGCACCGGTTGCGCGGTCCACCACGGTGGCCACACCCACCACGTTGCCGCCCGCCTCTTGGACGGCCCGCACCGCTGTCAGGGCAGAACCGCCGGTTGTGCTGGTGTCCTCGACCACCAACACCCGCTGACCTGCAACCTCGGATCCTTCGATAAGGCGTTGCAGGCCATGGGTTTTCGTGGATTTGCGCACGACGAACGCGTCGATCGGCCGCCCGGGCGCGTGCATGATGGCGGTCGCGACGGGATCGGCTCCCAAGGTCAGGCCGCCAACCACGGCGTAGTCCCAGTCCTGGGTGAGTTGGCGCATCAGCCGGCCGATCAGTGCCGAGGCCCGATGGTGCAGGGTGGCGCGGCGCAGGTCGACGTAATAGTCGGCCTCCTTGCCGGACGACAGCGTGACTCGACCGTGCACCACCGCTAGCCGGCGCACCAGATCAGCCAGCTCCGCGCGGTCAGGTGCAGCCATGGGCGTCAGCGTACTGCTATCAGTGCTGGTAGTTACTGGCCTGACTGCCATTACGTCCCGCAGGCGGTGGACGCCGGGCGGCGTCGGAACGACCCTCGTCCCGGCGGACGGCCTCGGGCGCCCGACGAGCCGCCTGAACATCCGCGCCCAGCAGCCCTGCCACGTCCTGCTCGGCGTGCCTGGTTGGCAACTCCGCGCGTCCGGCCGGCGCCAGGGGACGGCTCGGCGCCGCGTTGCGGAGTGCGGCCGGCTCCCCTGCCTCTTGAGTGGTCTCTTGAGGTAGGGGCGGGAGAACCCGGAGTAGGTCGTTGAATTGGCGCACGGTGCGCAGGCCCTCGTCCCACTGGGTGCGAGTGCTGGTGACCGGCAAAGAGACCAACGTCCAGTTCTGCTCGTTCCACATGATCTCGGCGCAGTCGGGTGCGGTGTGGGCGAAGGTGACCATTCGCCGGTCGCAGGCCCGCCGGGCCGCGTCCAGATTGGTGGAGTACACCATCCGCGGTCCGATCGCGCCGAGCAACCAGATGTCACTCTCCCTGGGTTCTTTCAGCCCTTTGAGCCGCAGGTCGACGACGACGTTGGTGCCGACCTTGCGGTGCAGCGCGATCACCGTGGCGACCTCCTCGAGGTCGAAGATGTACACAGCCTCGCCGCGGATCTGGCCCAGCACGACGTTGTGCGCCGAGACGTCGCCCACGGTCGACATCACGCCGCGCTTCCAGCGCTTGAGGATGTCGGTCGATTCGCGTTCAAAGTCGAATCCGTGCGACCGCGCCCACGACCTACGGCGCCTGCTGCGCCCGCGGCGCCGGTCGATATCGACATACAGCAGCACCACCGCGCCGACGAAGCACAGCGCGGAGAGCGTGAACCATAGCGGGACCATCCCAAGTAGCGTATCTGCTGTTCGCCCAGAACACAGATTCCCGCCGGGTCACAACCCAATTACGGGATGCAACACCCGGGTTTAGCCGAGTATCAGCGTGTCGCCGTCAGGGCTGACGTTGACGGGAACCGTGTCGCCGTCGTGCACGTCGCCGGCAAGCAACATCTTGGCCAGCTGATCCCCGATGGCATGCTGCACCAGCCGGCGTAGCGGCCGGGCGCCGTAGACCGGGTCGAATCCCCGCTGCGCCAGCCAATGCTTGGCCGGCAGCGAGACCTCCAGCTGCAGGCGTCGCTGCGCGAGCCGCCTGTCCAGCTGATCGAGCTGGATGTCGACGATTCGCACCAGCTCTTCGGGATTGAGCCCGTCGAAAATCAGCACATCGTCGAGGCGGTTGATGAACTCCGGCTTGAACGCCGCGCGTACCGCCGCCATCACCTGCTCCTCGCTGCCGCCCGACCCGAGGTTGGACGTCAGGATGAGGATCGTGTTGCGGAAGTCCACTGTGCGGCCCTGCCCATCGGTGAGCCTGCCCTCGTCGAGCACTTGAAGCAGGACGTCGAACACGTCCGGGTGGGCCTTTTCCACCTCGTCGAAGAGCACCACCGTGTACGGACGCCGGCGCACCGCCTCGGTCAGCTGACCACCCTGGTCGTAACCGATGTAGCCGGGAGGCGCGCCCACCAGTCGGGCCACCGAGTGCTTCTCGCCGTACTCGCTCATGTCGATGCGGACCATCGCCCGCTCGTCGTCGAACAAGAAGTCGGCCAGCGCCTTGGCCAGCTCGGTCTTGCCGACACCGGTGGGGCCGAGGAACAGAAACGATCCGGTCGGCCGGTTGGGGTCGGCGACTCCCGCCCGAGTGCGGCGCACCGCGTCGGAGACGGCCTGCACGGCCTTCTTCTGCCCGACGACGCGCCGGCCCAACTCGTCTTCCATCCGCAGCAGCTTGGCGGTCTCGCCCTCCAGGAGCCGGCCGGCCGGGATGCCGGTCCATGCCGAGACCACATCGGCGATGTCGTCGGGACCGACCTCCTCCTTGAGCATCACGTCGGTCCGCGCCTCAGCCGTCGGCAGCGCGGCGTCGAGTTTCTTTTCCACCTCGGGGATGCGGCCGTAGCGCAGCTCGGCGGCCTTGGCCAGGTCGCCGTCGCGCTCGGCGCGGTCGGACTCGCCACGCAACGTGTCGAGCTGTTCCTTGAGTTCGCGGACGACGTCGATGGCGTTTTTCTCGTTGTGCCAGCGCGTGGTCAGCTCGGCAAGTTGCTCTTTGTAGTCCGCCAGTTCTGCGCGCAACTTCTCCAAGCGCTCCTTGGATGCCGCGTCTTCTTCTTTGGCGAGCGCCATCTCTTCGATCTCGAGTCGGCGCACCAGCCGTTCGACTTCGTCGACCTCGACGGGACGCGAGTCGATCTCCATCCGCAGCCGGCTGGCGGACTCGTCGACCAGGTCGATCGCCTTGTCCGGCAGGAATCTTGCGGTGATGTAGCGGTCGGACAAGGTGGCCGCGGCCACCAGCGCGGAGTCGGTGATGCGCACGCCATGGTGCACCTCGTAGCGGTCCTTCAATCCGCGCAGGATGCCGACGGTGTCCTCCACCGACGGCTCACCGACGAACACCTGCTGGAAGCGCCGCTCCAGCGCGGCGTCCTTTTCGATGTACTTGCGGTACTCGTCGAGCGTGGTGGCGCCGACCAGTCGCAGTTCGCCGCGGGCCAGCATCGGCTTGATCATGTTGCCGGCGTCCATCGCCGACTCGCCGGTCGCGCCGGCACCCACGATGGTGTGCAACTCGTCGATGAACGTGATGATCTGCCCCGCGGAGTTTTTGATGTCGTCGAGGACGGCCTTGAGCCGTTCCTCGAACTCGCCGCGGTACTTGGCGCCGGCCACCATAGAGCCCAGGTCCAGGGAGACCACGGTCTTGTCGCGCAGGCTCTCAGGAACGTCGCCGGCGATGATGCGTTGGGCCAGGCCCTCCACGATCGCGGTCTTGCCAACACCGGGCTCACCGATGAGCACCGGATTGTTCTTGGTACGACGGGACAGCACCTGCACGACGCGGCGAATCTCGTTATCCCGCCCAATGACTGGGTCAAGTTTGCCCTCGCGGGCCCGCTCGGTCAGGTCGGTGGAGTATTTCTCCAGCGCCTGGTAAGTGGCCTCGGGATCGGCGCTGGTGACCCGGGCGCTGCCGCGAACCTTGACGAATGCGTCGCGCAGCGCCTCCGGGGAGGCGCCGTGTCCGGTGAGGAGCTTGGCTACGTCGGAGTCACCGGTGGCCAGCCCGACCAGCAGATGCTCGGTCGAGACGTATTCGTCGTCCATCTCGGTGGCCAGCTGCTGAGCGGCGGTGACCGCGGCCAGCGATTCGCGGGACAGCTGAGGTGTCGAGTTGGCTCCGCTGGCCTGCGGCAGCCGGTCCAAGATGCGCTGAGCTTCAGCGCGGATAGTGGCGGGCTCGACGCCGACAGCCTCCAACAGCGGCGCGGCGATCCCGTCGTTCTGCGTCAGTAACGCCAACAAGAGATGGGCCGGCCTGATCTCGGGATTACCGGCGGCGGTCGCAGCCTGTAGAGCCGATGTCAGGGCAGCCTGCGTCTTGGTCGTCGGGTTGAAAGAGTCCACGACAACTCCGTTCATGGGTCATAGGGGCCCAAAGGGGCTTGGATGAAAATGCTTCTCGTGATCTACAACGCCGTCAAGGTTGAGTCTGTTCCGCTCAACTCTAACAGATTTAGCGGGGCGCTTAGAATCGGGCCCCGTGGGCTTAGAGGACCGCGACGCACTGCAAGTGCTGCGCGACGCGTTCAAACAGGCGGAACCGGGCTCAAAAAATGCCGCCGACGAACTCGTCGGCCGGTTCTACGCCCACTGGTTTGCCCTCAACCCCTCGGTACGCGACCTTTTCCCGCCTGAAATGGACGGCCAGCGAGCCGCTTTCGCGCACGCGCTGGATTGGGTATACGGCGAGTTGGTCGCACAACGCGCGCAGGAGCCGGTGGCCTTTCTTGCCCAGCTGGGCCAGGATCACCGCAAATACGGGGTGCTGCCATCCCATTACGACACACTGCGTCGCGCACTGCACGCGGCGCTGCGCACTCACCTGGCTGACGCCTGGACGGATGCCGTCGAGAGCGCGGCCGGTGAGTCGCTGAACCTGATCACCGGGGTGATGAGCGGAGCCGCCGACGCCGACGCGGGACCCGCGTGGTGGGACGGCACCGTCATCGAGCACAGCCGGGTGTCGCGCGACCTCGCGGTGGTTCGGCTGCGCCTCGATCGCCCGATGCACTATCACCCTGGCCAGTACGTCAACGTGCAGGTTCCGCAATGCCCGCGCCGTTGGCGCTATCTGAGCCCCGCCATCCCGGCTGACCCGCACGGCGGAATCGAGTTCCACGTCAGGGTGGTGCCCGGCGGCCTGGCCAGCACCGCCATTGTCAACGAAACACAACCCGGCGACCGGTGGCGGCTGTCCAGTCCGCACGGCGGACTTCGAGTCGATCGGGAGGGCGGTGACGTGCTGATGGTGGCCGGTAGCACCGGTCTGGCGCCGCTACGGGCAGTGATCATGGACCTCACTCGCTACGCCGTGAACCCACGGGTGCATCTGTTCTTCGGTGGTCGTTACTCGTGCGAGCTCTACGACCTGCCTACGCTGTGGCAGGTTGCGACCCACAATCCGTGGCTGTCGGTGACACCGGTCTCGGAGTACAGCCGTGATCCCTCGTGGGCCGCCGACTATCCCGACGTCACCCCGCCGCGTGGGCTGCATGTGCGTCAAACCGGCCAACTCCCCGACGTTGTGACCAAGTTCGGCGGCTGGGGCGACCGACAGATCCTGATCAGCGGCGGCCCGGCCATGATCCGCGCCACAAAGGCCGCGCTGATCGCTAAAGGCGCCCCGCCGGAGCGTATTCAGCACGACCCTTTGTCGCGCTAGCGGACCCTTTGTCGCGCTAGGGTCTAGAGCGTGCATGTCATCACGCTGCGCGACCCGTCTTCGCCGGCAACTGCGCAATTCGTGCCCGACGCAGGCATGATCGGCACATCGCTGACCGATTCGGGAGTGGAGCTGCTGGGCCAGCGGCGCGGGCTCGACGCCTACCTCGAAGCCGGGAAGACCATGGGAATACCGATTTTGTATCCCTGGGCAAACCGCCTGGGCGGCAATACCTATACCGCAGAGAACAAGACGGTTTCCCTGACGCCGGGTGAAAACGGTGTCCGCCCCGACGCCAACGGTTTACCGATTCACGGCACGCTGGCCGCATATCGGGACTGGCGGGTGACGGCCGAGTCAGCGAATGAGCTGACCGCCGAGGTGGACTTCGGCGCCAACCCTCGGTTGCTCGCCAGCTTCCCGTATCCGCACATGCTCGCTGTCACCGTCCGGCTCGCCGAACGGACGCTGACGTTGCGCACCACGATCACGGCTACCAGTGACACACCGGTCCCGCTCTGCTTCGGCTTCCACCCGTACCTGCGGATTCCGGACACGGCCCGCAGCGAGTGGATCATCGAGACACCGCGTCTGCGGCACCTGAGCCTGGACGGACAGGGGCTGCCGACCGGCCAAACGACACCGCAGCCGGGAAAGGTTGAACCGTTGGGCGACAAGGCATTTGACGATGCCTACGACCAGGTCGACGTCGGAGCGATGTTCGCGGTGTCCGGCGGCGGCCGCCGCATCGAGGTGCACTTCGAACAGGGGTATCCGGCGGCGCAGATTTTCGCGCCAGCCGCCGAGGACCTGGTGTGTTTCGAGCCGATGACCGCACCGACCGACGCACTGCGCCGCGGTGGCTACGAATCCGCACGTCGTGGCCAACCGGCCATCGCGCAGTTTTCAATCCACTTCTGAACGAACAGTCGTCAGCGGGACCTACGGGGTTGCCAGACAACCAACGCGGTGCTCTTTGGCACCACCGCGACATCACGGCGCTGGTTGGCACGCAATGCCTCGATCTCGACCGCCATTTCCTGGAGCCGCGACTGCAACGCCTCGACCTGATTGGTCAGCTCGATGATGCGCTTGATACCGGCGAGGTTGACCCCCTCATCCTGAGAGAGCCGTTGCACCTGGCGCAGCAATTCGACATCGTGCTGCGAATAGCGGCGCCCACCACCGGAAGTGCGTTGCGGGCTGACCAGCCCGAGCCGGTCGTAGGTACGCAGAGTCTGCGCGTGCATGCCGGCCAGTTCGGCGGCCACCGAGATCAAGAAGGTGCGGGCTTCGTCCCTCCTGGAGTTCTTCGCCATTTAGCGATTACCTGCCCATCCGGCCCGTGGGTTGAAACCGCTGGCACGCTCGGCTTCGGCGTAGGCCTCCAGCGCCTCCTGGGCGGGGCCCTCCAAATCGGACGGCACAGCAACCTTGACGGTGACGAGCAAGTCCCCGCTGCCGCCACTGCGCTTGGGCACGCCGCGACCGCGCACCCGCAGGATGCGGCCGTCCGAGGTGCCTTTGGGCACCCGGACTCCTACCTTGCCGTCCAACGTCGGAACTGAAAGCGTTGAACCCAAAGCCAATTCGCTGAAGCTGACCGGAATGGTCACGGTCAGGTCGTCGCCGTCGCGGCCAAAGACCTTGTCCGCCCGCACATGCACGGTCACATACAGGTCACCCGATGGCGCACCGCGCAAACCGGCCTCGCCTTGCCCGGGCAGCCGGATCCGCTGACCGTCCTCGACGCCGGGCGGGATCCGCACATTGATGGTGCGACTGCGGGTCGTCACGCCGGTGCCTTTGCACTCGTCGCAGGGGTGCTCGATGATCGAACCGCTGCCCCGGCACTCGGTGCAGGGTTCGGAGAAGCCAAAAGCCCCCTGATTGCGGTTGACAACGCCGGAGCCGTTGCAGTTGGGACATACTTTCGGGCTGGTGCCCGGCCGGGCTCCGCTGCCGTGGCAGTTGGTGCACGGCGCCGGGCTGGTCAACCGCAGCGGCATCGCCACGCCTTGGGCAGCCTCGATGAAGTCCAGCTCGGTCTCGGTCTCCAGGTCGTTGCCGCGCCGCGGCCGGCTGGGCCGGGCGCCGGCGCCGCCGCGTCCGAACAAGCCGCCGAACAGGTCGCCGATATTGTTGCCACCGCTTCGTCCGGCCGCGTCGAACAAATCGTTGAGATTGAACTCGGCGCCGTCACCACCGACGTTGAAGCCGCTGGTGTCGAACCGCCGTCCGCCCAAACCGCCGCCGGCGAACAGCCGCCGGGTTTCGTCGTACTCCTTGCGTTTGGCCGGATCCGTCAACACTTCCTTGGCCTCTGACACGGCCTTGTACCGGTCTTCGGCCGCCTTGTTGCCCGGGTTTCGGTCCGGGTGGTTCTCGGCGAGAATCTTGCGGGCCGCTCGCTTTACCTCATCGGGCGTGGCGTCAGAGGAGACGCCCAGCTCCTTGTAGAAGTCTTTTTCGACCCATTCGCGCTGGGCCATATCGCGTCACCCCCTTTCACCTTTCTCTTTTGTTGTCTTGATTCTGTGCTCTATTCACCGGAAGCGTCGGCCTTATTGCCTGTGTCGGCCTGTCCGGTTTCGGCGGGGGTGTCGCCGCCGACTGTGTCGACCACGCCCACCAGGGCATTGCGCAGTACCTGCTCGCCCAGTTTGTAGCCCCGCCGCATGACCGTTCCGATCACCGACTTCGCCCCCGGGCCGCCGTCGCCTTCGTGTTGCACCGCTTCGTGCAGCACCGGGTCGAAATCTTCGCCTTCGGCACCAAAGGCTTCCAGCCCTAGCCCGGTCAGTGCGCCGTTGAGCTTGTCGGCGACCAACTTCAGCGGGCCGGACTCCAGGTCGCCGTGCGTGCGCGCCCGTTCGAGATCGTCGAGCACGCCGAGTAATTGGCTGACGACACTGGCCTTGGCCCGATCGGTGGCGGCCTGCTGGTCGCGCAGCGCCCGCTTGCGGTAATTGGCAAAATCGGCCTGCACACGTTGCAGATCGCCGAGCAGTTCGGCTGCCTTGTCGGCCTCCTCCGGAGTTTCGCCGGCGAGCGCCCCAGGCACCGACCCGCTAGGGGCCGGGCCGGTGGCACTCTCCCGTACTTCGCCGGTCTCGGGATCAATCCGACGTTTGTCGGTGATGGTTACCTGTTCCGGGTTGCCTTCAGGATGCTGATTTCCCTGAGTCACTTGGACTCCCGGTCATCTTCGACCACCTCCGCGTCCACGACATCGTCCGCTGAACCCGAACTGCCGGTCTGGGCGCCGTCGGCACCCCCCTCAGCCTGGGTGGCTTCGTAGATCGCCTGACCCAGCGCCTGGGACTCCTGGCCCAGCTTTTCCATCGCCGACTTGATCGCGGAGATGTCGGTGCCGCCCAGCGCCGTCTTGGCTTCTGCCACAGCGGCATCCACCTTGTTCAGCGAGTCCTCGGGGACCTTTGAGCCGCCCTCGGCTTCACGTTGCTCTTTGACGAACTTCTCGGTCTGGTAAACCAGCGTCTCAGCCTGGTTGCGCACGTCGGCTTCTTCGCGACGCGTGCGGTCTTCATCGGCGTGCGCTTCGGCGTCCTTGATCATCCGGTCGATCTCTTCCTTGGAAAGGCCGGAGCCCTCCTGGATTTTGATCGTGTTCTCCTTGCCGGTGCCCTTGTCCTTAGCCGTGACGTGCACGATGCCGTTGGCGTCGATGTCGAAGGTGACCTCGACCTGGGGCACGCCGCGCGGCGCCGGCGGCAGGCCGGTCAGTTCGAAGGAGCCGAGCAGCTTGTTGTGCGAGGCGATTTCACGCTCGCCCTGGTAGACCTGGATCTGCACCGACGGCTGATTGTCATCGGCCGTGGTGAAGGTCTCCGAGCGCTTGGTCGGGATGGTGGTGTTGCGTTCGATGAGCTTGGTCATCACGCCGCCCTTGGTCTCAATGCCAAGACTCAACGGGGTGACATCAAGCAGCAGAACGTCTTTCACCTCGCCCTTCAAGACGCCAGCTTGGAGAGCCGCTCCGACCGCTACAACTTCATCGGGGTTGACACCCTTGTTGGGCTCCTGGCCGCCGGTCATTTCCTTGACCAGATCCGAGACCGCCGGCATGCGGGTGGAACCACCCACGAGAACCACGTGGTCGATATCGGAGACCGGGATACCGGCGTCCTTGATCACCGACTGGAACGGGTTGCGAGTGCGGTCCAGCAGATCCAAAGTGATCTTCTGGAACTCCGCCCGCGTGAGCTGCTCATCGAGGAACAGCGGGTTCTTGTCCGCGTCGACGGTGATGTAGGGCAGGTTGATCGAGGTGCTCTGGCTCGAGCTGAGCTCGATCTTGGCCTTCTCGGCGGCTTCACGCAGCCGCTGCATGGCCATCTTGTCCTTGGTCAGGTCAATACCGCTGGTGCCCTTGAACTTTTCGACCAGCCAGTCGACGACGCGCTGGTCCCAGTCGTCACCGCCGAGGTGGTTGTCACCGCTGGTGGCGCGGACCTCGACCACACCCTCGCCGATCTCGAGCAGCGAGACGTCGAAGGTGCCGCCGCCCAGGTCGAAGACCAGGATGGTCTGTTCCTTCTCGCCCTTGTCCAGCCCGTAGGCCAGTGCCGCGGCAGTGGGTTCGTTGACGATCCGCAGCACGTTCAAACCGGCGATCTGGCCGGCCTCTTTGGTCGCCTGACGCTGCGCGTCGTTGAAGTAGGCGGGCACGGTGATCACCGCATCCGCGATGTCCTCACCGAGGTAGCTCTCCGCGTCGCGCTTCAGCTTCTGCAAGATGCGGGCGCTGATCTCCTGCGCGGTGTAGTGCTTTCCGTCGATCTCAACGGACCAGTCCGTACCCATGTGTCGCTTGACCGAACGAATGGTGCGGTCGACGTTGGTCACCGCCTGGTTCTTGGCGGGCTGGCCGACCAGCACTTCGCCATTGCGCGCGAATGCGACGACCGACGGCGTGGTCCGTGAGCCTTCCGAGTTGGCGACGACAACAGGTTCGCCACCCTCGAGGACCGAGACGACGGAGTTGGTGGTCCCGAGGTCGATACCGACCGCACGAGCCATAGTGATTCCTCCTGATTGTGGTAGAGCTTCTTTTTTGGTCTGATTCCTGCACTATGCTGAGTGAACCTCGCTCAAGTCTGCCTTGTGCGGCAGCGGGCTGTCAACCCCTAGCTTGAGTCTGGTCCACTCAACTTGCTGACAATGCTAACGGAGCGCGACGACATCTTGTTCCCGGGGGGTGGTGCGGCGTCCGGCGAACGTCGACTTGTCGGGCCCAAAACGTCACTTTCAGCGCAACAAGTCGACGTTGGGAGGAAGGGGCTTGACGTTGGGCGGGATGGGTTGGACGTTGGCGATGACGTGCTGGGTGTTATACGGCGCACCGAGGGGAATCCCGTGCGCATCGCTGCGCGTATTCCACTGGCTGACGAAGATATTCATGTGCTCGAGCGTCGAGCCAGGGATGATGTACCCGCCGTAAGGTTGCGGCGTGATTTTGTGGTCGACGATTGTCGTCACAGCGCCCTCAAGGAAAATATTCGTCGGGTCGTCCGCCACCCGGACCTCGACGTTTCCGCTCGTTGCGTTGAAACCCACGAGCACCACCTGGCCATCGACTTCCCGCATGCTGATCTCGCCGAAGTTCTGCCCTTGGCTGATCGGCGGCGCCGGGCGGCCGCGGCGGCCCCACCGATGCCGAACGTAGGGCCGCCACGTCGAGCGGTCGGTAAAGGCGTCGGGCTCGGCCCGGTAGAGACCGACTCCCTGACTGCGGTCAAAGGAGGTTGCCGCGACGTACACCTTCTGGTCGCGGGCCAGGTAGCCGCTGATCTGTGTCGGCGCTCCCCGTCTCCAGGGGCGCCAGGATCCGTCGATGGGCTGCCAACCTTTTGCCGGGTCGCTCGTGGCCTGGACCAACCACGAACCCCCGTCGGGGCGCAGGTTGCTGGTGCCCACCGCCATCATGTAGGTCTTGGCGCCGACCAGTACACTGCCCGCCGGCAGCGTGTTCGTCCCACGCGCTCGCCGCGGCGGAATGAACAGGGGGTTGGGGCCTCCCGCGGGCCCGGTGAGCGGTGCACCGAATTGCGGGCGCCCCTTTTCGTCGAATGTCACCGGCACCGCCACCGACGCGTAGTGCGGGCCGATCCCGACCTTGTCGCCGCCGAACGAGTCACCGAACACGGCGACCAACGAGCCGTCGGGCAGTTGAACAATCTCACCCAAATCCGCCGCGCCGATCCCGGGTATGGCGCCGTCGGCGCCGGTGCCGGCAACCGGGCCTAAATTGCGTGCCTTACCGGGCGGCAGCGGCATCGGTTTCATCCGGAATGAGTTCGTCGATGAGCTCCAGCAGGGCGCGGGCGGCCGCGCTGGGCGACCGGGTCGCAGACCGAGCAACGAAGAGGCGCCATCGCAGGTCGTAATCGGCGATGCGGACCGTCGCCAGGCCGGAACCGCTGATGTCATCGAGGGTGAACTGGCCGAGAATGCCAATCCCCAAGCCGTTCCGGATATACGCCGCGGCCGTGCCGATGTCTGCGACCTCGACGGCGACGGTCCGCTCCACGCCCGCGGCGGCAAATGCGTTGTCGACCACGGCCCGGTTGCCGTATCCGGGCGGGCCGTCGACGAATGACATTCCGGCCAGGTCGGCCAGCGGCACCGAATCCCGCTGCGCCAGCGGGTGGTCAGAGGGAACGACGAGCAGTAGTGGGACCGAGGCGACGAGTCGAGCGTGCAGGTCGGGCGGCGGCGGACCGGTGCAAGCGAGAAAGGCGACGTCGAGATCGCCGTCACGGAGTTGCCGGAAGAGCCCGGCCGATCCCGCGCTTGCGGCGCGCAGGTGCACCACCACCTCTGGATGTCGGGCGTGGAAATCGACCAGCAGGGTAGGTATGTCGATGAGGCTGATGGACGTCAATGTCCCGACCGTGACCGTGCCCCGCACATCACCGAGGGTGGCGTTGACGGCGTCTTTGGCGGCGCAGGCAGCGTCGAGGGTTTCGCGGGCGCGGGGTCGCAGCGCCTCTCCTGCGGGGCTCAGGGTCACGCCCGCGTGGCCCCGGACAAACAGTTTCGCGCCGAGTTCCCGTTCGAGCGCCTTGATGGTGGCTGACACTCCGGATTGCACGACCTGCAATCGCTTGGCGGCCCCGGTGAAGCTCCTGCTGTCCGCGACCGCAAGAAAGTACTCGAGATGACGAAGCTCCACCCAGCCATTATCACTGTTAGTGCTGTCAGATATCACAAGATTTCGTTGGCACTGATCGAATGCTCGCGCGTAATCTCAATTTGTCGAGCGCACGCGATCTGCGCACAATCATCGCGAACCCTTCCCGCCCGCTCGATACGACGGCCACCCTCTGCTCGGACACGGAGAACGCGTGCCGTCGCCCCTGCAACCCTGCTGGACGGTGCTCGCGAATGACCCAGGAAGCTCCCCCTCTCGCCAGGTCCAGAACGCGCTGGTCCTCCGCGTCCGTTGACGACCAATTCATCGTGGAGAACCCCGCCACGGGCCAGCCGGTCACCCTTGTCCAGGGCGCTGGCCCGGACGAGGTCGACCAAGCGGTGCGGGCGGCCCACGCGGCGCAGCCGAACTGGAGGCGGCGGCCCGCGCGGGAACGTGGCCGTTATCTGCGCCAGATCGCCGAACTCCTGCGGGCCCATGCGGACGAGATCGCCGAACTCGAGTCACTTGAAATGGGCAAGCCGATCACCCAGGCGCGCAACTTCGACGTCGAAGCGGCGATCGGTATCTTCGAGTACTTCGGCAGCCTGGTTGAAATGCTGCCCAGCCAGGCACGCGACTATGGTCCGGTCCTGGACGTGACCACGCTGGAACCGTATGGGGTGATTGCCGGCATCGTGCCGTTCAACTGGCCACCCATCCACACCGCCGGAAAGATCGCACCGGCGCTGGCTGTCGGCAATGCGATCGTGCTCAAGCCACCGGAGCAGGCACCCTCGGTGGTGCTGCGCATGGTGGAACTGATTCAGTCGGTCCTGCCGGACCGGGTGGTGCACGTCGTTCCCGGCAAGGGCCCGGTGGGCGCCCGGCTCGCCGGACATCGTCTGGTGGGTAAGGTCTCCTTCACCGGATCGCCGGGCACCGGAGCGGCGGTGCTGCGGATCGCAGCCGCCAATCTCACCCCGTCACTGATGGAGCTGGGCGGCAAGAACCCATTGGTAGTCTTCGACGACGCCAATCTGCACGAGGCGCTGCTGGCCGCCGTCGACGGCGGGTTTTTCAACCAGGGCGAGGCCTGCACGGCTGCGTCGCGGATTCTGTTGCAGGACAACATCTATGCGGAGTTCGCGGAGAAACTGTCGGCCGCAGTGACTCGGCTTCGGGTGGGCGACGGCGCCGATCCCGACACCGACGTCGGCCCCTTGGTCACCCGGGTGCAGCAGCAAAAAGTTTCGGAATACCTCAAGATCGCCGTGGCCGAAGGCGCCCGGATCGCCGCTCAAGCACCGCTTCCCGACGATCCCCGATTGGCGGACGGGTTCTACATTGCGCCGACCGTGCTGACCGACGTTACTCCAAAGATGTTGGTAGCAAAGGACGAGATCTTCGGTCCGGTGGTGACGCTGATTCCGTTCAGCGACGAAGATGACGCCGTCCGGATCGCCAACGGCACCCCCTTCGGGCTTGTCGGGGCGGTATTCAGCCAGGACGCCGACCGAGCGCTGCGGGTGAGCCGGCGGATCCGGGCCGGGACCGTGTTCGTGAACAACTATCACCGGGTGTCTATCGGTACTGGATTCGGCGGAGTCGGGCACAGCGGATTCGGGCGCGAGCACGCGCAGGAGACGCTGGCGGAATACGGCTACACCAAGACGATTCGGCTGGCCACCAAGCGCGACGAGCTGCCCTACTGGACGGCCGCCACCAGAGTGCTGAAGGATTAGGCATCAGATGCGGACCATCGCCCTCGAAGAGCACTATGCGACAGCGGGATTCCTGCGCGGACCGGGCGCCTGGCTCGCATCTCGACCGGGCATTGTCGAGCCCATCTCCGACCTGGGTGACCGCCGCATCGCGGCGATGGACGATGCGGGCATCGACCTGGCGGTCCTGTCCTTGGCCGCTCCCGGAGTGGAGCAGCTGGACGGCCCGGAAGCGGTGCCCCTCGCCCGCGACTGCAACGACGAACTCGCGGCCGCGGTCGAGCGATATCCGGATCGGCTGGCGGGCTTCGCGACCCTGCCCATCAGCGCGCCGGACGCGGCGGCCGACGAACTGGAGCGAGCGGTGCGCCAGCACGGCTTTCCCGGCGCGGTGATCAACGGACACAGCCAGGGCCGTTACTTGGACGACCCGATGTTCGACGCCGTCCTTAATCGGGCAGCGGCGCTGAGGGTTCCGATCTATTTGCACCCAACCATCCCGCCCAAGGGCGTTATCGAGTCCAGCTACGCGGGGTTCACCGACCAGGTGACATTCGCGCTGGCCACGGTGGGTTGGGGATGGCACATCAACACCGCGACACACGTGCTGCGGATAATTCTCGGCGGCGTGTTCGACCGCTACCCGGAGCTGCAGATGATCATCGGCCACATGGGCGAGGCGACCTCGTTTATGCTGCCGAGATTCGACGCGACGCTGACGCCGGAACTGACCGGCCTGCAACGCCCCGTCAGTTCCTACCTTCGGGAGAACTTTCACTACACGTTCGCCAACTTCAACGACGGACCGACCTACGCCAACCTGGTTGCGCAAGTGGGCGTCGGCCGCGTGGCCTTCTCGGCCGACTACCCCTTCGGTTCGATGCGAACGGCGCGCGCATTCCTCGATGATCTGCCGCTGACGCACGGCGACCGGGCAGCCATCAGCTCATCGCAACGCCGAGCGCCTACTGGGCATGTAAGGCCCGCCAGTCGGCTACCGGGCTTCCCCTAGCCACAACGGCACCGTTTGCATCACTAGTCACGGCTTTGTTCCGCTTCATTTTTCCGAGTTGCCAGGCCAGCGCGCGCCGCGTCGAGCAGTGGCATAGCTTTACGGTCAATTGCCCCTCGCGATAGGAGCTCGATGCCACCGGAGAACACCGCCGCCGAGGGACTGACGCGCGAAGACGCCGGCTATCACAAGTCCCTCAAAAACCGGCAGCTGCAGATGATCGCTCTCGGCGGCGCCATCGGAACCGGCCTTTTCCTCGGCGCCGGCGCACGGCTTGCGTCAGCTGGACCCGGATTGTTCATCGTCTACGGGATCTGCGGCGTCTTCGTCTTCCTGATCCTGCGCGCTTTGGGTGAGCTTGTGCTGCACCGCCCGTCTTCGGGATCCTTCGTCTCCTACGCCCGTGAATTCTTCGGGGAGAAGGTAGCTTTCGCCGCAGGCTGGATGTACTTCCTGAACTGGGCGATGACCGGGATTGTCGACACCACCGCGATCGCGACCTACATCCACTATTGGAAGGCATTCGGTTCGGTCCCGCAGTGGACGCTCGCGTTGATCGCTCTGATCGTCGTCACATCGATGAACCTGATCTCGGTCAAGGTCTTTGGCGAGCTGGAGTTCTGGGCCTCTTTGATCAAAGTGCTTGCGCTGGTGACGTTCCTCATCGTCGGGACCGTCTTTCTGGCCGGGCGCTTCAAGGTCGACGGTCACGACACCGGACCACAGCTGTGGAGCAGCCATGGGGGGCTTCTGCCGTCCGGCCTGCTGCCGTTGGTGATGGTCACGTCCGGTGTGGTGTTCGCCTACGCCGCCGTCGAACTGATCGGCATCGCGGCCGGGGAGACGGCGAACCCGGAGGCGGTCATGCCGCGCGCGATCAACTCGGTGGTGTTCCGCATCGCGGTCTTCTACGTCGGGTCGACGATACTGCTGGGGCTGCTGCTGCCCTACACCGCCTATCACGCCGGTGTGAGCCCGTTCGTGACGTTCTTTTCGAAGGCCGGTTTTCACGGTGCGGGCAGCCTGATGAACCTCGTGGTGCTCACCGCGGCGCTGTCCAGCCTGAACGCCGGCCTGTACTCCACGGGCCGGATCCTGCGGTCGATGGCGATGAGTGGTAGCGGCCCGAAGTTCACGGCGATCATGTCGAAGAACGGCGTACCGTTCGGCGGGATCCTGCTCACCGCCGGGATCGGGTTGTTCGGCATTGTGCTCAATGCGGTCAAACCCAGCCAAGCGTTCGAAATCGTGCTGCACATCGCCGCGACGGGCGTCATCGTTGCCTGGGCGACGATCGTGGCGTGCCAACTGCGGTTCTACTACTTGACCAAGGCCGGGACGCACGAGCGGCCGAAATTCCGGATGCCGCTGTCCCCTTACAGCGGCTATGCCACGCTGGTTTTCCTGGTCGCCGTGCTGGTCCTGATGTATTTCGACAAAGTGCAGGGCCCCTGGATGATGGGCGCGACCGTCGTTGGCGTCCCCGCCCTTATCGGCGGCTGGTATCTGGTCCGCGGGCGCGTCGCTGCTGCCGCTCAGGCCCCCGGCGCCGGGGATGCCGCGTCCGTGCCAGTGGTGGAACTCGAGGATTGACGGCCATCGGAGCGCATGCCGGGCTGCGGTAACGCTTTGCCATCGGTGACGTTCCAAAGGCGCGTCACTGTAGTAGCTTGTGCCGCCTGGTGCGTAATCTGACCTCTGACATCTCAGATTTCGGGGAGTGACGGGTGCGGTTGTCGCAAAAGACACGGCGGAGTCTGGCCTGTGGCTCGTCGCTGTTGATAGCCGGCGCGCTCCTGCTATCCGGTTGCAGCAGCATTATCGAGGGCAAACCGGTGGCCATGCCGGGGGCAGGCCCGACCGAGCCCTCCTTCCCCACACCCCGGTTGACGCCGCCGCCGACCACAAGTCCGAGCCCGGCGCCACCGACCACACCGGCCGGCCCAACGCCCCCGGCCGGCGCCGTCCCGCTCCAACCCGACCAGAATGGTTACGTCTTCATCGAAACCAAATCCGGTCTGACGCGCTGCCAGATCAACAAGGACAGCGTCGGGTGCGAGGCGCCGTTCACCCACTCCCCCTTGCAGGATGGCGAGCACGCCAACGGCGTCAGCGTCACCGCTGGCGGCGCTGTTAACTGGGTGCTCGGCAACCTGGGAGCTATTCCTACGGTCACCATCGATTACAAGACCTACGACGCACAGGGCTGGACGATAATCGCCACGACCGACGGCACTCGTTTCACCAACGAACGCACTC
Source organism: uncultured Actinomycetota bacterium (assembly GCA_963715905.1). Taxonomy (GTDB): domain Bacteria; phylum Actinomycetota; class Actinomycetes; order Mycobacteriales; family Mycobacteriaceae; genus Mycobacterium. Next base: position 90,384 of record CAVQSX010000002.1, on the reverse strand, counting down.
GGCACGGCATGTTCGTCAGCATCGACAAGGTCAGTACATTCTGAACGCCTGAAAGACCGCGTCCACGCTCCGTCGCGTCGCCCAGGGGCCGCAGTGGGTCCACCGTCCTAAGGCGAAACCGGCCGGCTTGCCTAAGGCGACGTTGGCTGCATGCTTGCTGATTTTGAACATGCGGCTGACCACCTGTTCGGATTTGTCCAACAGGCGTAGTGTCAATGACTGCTGAGAATTCAGCCGGTCCGGGACGGGTTCAGTCGTACGCTGCTCAACCCAAGGAGCGCTGGCTCCAAGCCCTGACATTTCGGTGATCGTCCACACTGCTGGATCACCATGACCGAGACATCATCACACTCTTATGCGCCCGGCCGGGCGATGCCACTCCCGCACGCCAGACGAGGCGCAATTAGCGCGCTCGCTTGGTTGTACTCGAAGTCACGAACCATCTGATGGCGTATATATTTGTAGCTCCAGAGGTGATGGCGGCAGCAGCCGGGAATCTGACCGGGATCGGGTCGGCGATTAGGCAGGCCAACGAGGTGGCGGCTGCCTCGACGACGCAGGTGGCGGCGGCGGCTTCCGATGAGGTCTCGGCGGCGATCTCGGCGTTGTTTGGCAGCTACGGCCAGGAGTTTCAGGCGCTTAACGCGCAGGCGGCGCTTTTTCATGACCAGTTTGTGCAGACTTTGAACTCGGGCGGGGGCACCTACGCGGCCGCCGAAGCCGCCAACGCGACGCCACTGCAGACACTGGAGCAAGACGTGCTGGGGGTGATCAATTCGCCCACTAACTTCTTGTTCCACCGCCCGTTGATCGGCAACGGCGCGAATGGGGCGGCGGGGACCGGGCAAGCCGGTGGGCTGGGCGGGTTCTTGATCGGCAACGGCGGCACCGGTGGGTCCGGCACGACCGGCGTCGGCGTCGCCGGCGGTCACGGCGGGGCCGGCGGGAACGCTGGCCTGTTCGGCAGCGGCGGGACCGGCGGGACTGGGGGGGTCGGTGCGGCCGGCTTCGCCAGCGGTACCGGCGGGACCGGCGGGGCCGGCGGATTCCTGGGCGGCTTCGGCGGGCACGGCGGCACCGGCGGGGCTGGCGCGATCGGCGGGATCAGCCCGGCCGGGGGCGGTGGAACAGGCGGCGTCGACCGGTCGCTGCTGTTCTATTCCGGCGGCGCTGGCGGGGCCGGCGGCGCCGGCGGGGCAGGTGCCGCGGGCACCGCGGGCACCTCGGGAGGGCCTGGCACCCTCGGCGGTAACGCCGGTAACGGCGGTAGCGGCGGTGCCGGCGGCGGCAGCTACGGCGGGCTGTTCAGCGATGGCGGTAACGGCGGCGTCGGCGGGGCCGGCGGCGTCGGCGGTACCGGCGGCGAGGGCGGGCCCGGCGTCGGCGTGGCCGGCGGCGGCATTGGCGGCAACGGCGGGCTTGGTGGTAACGCGGGTGTCGGCGCGGCTGGCGGGTCCGGGGGATTCTTCGGGGCCAGCGGGCACGCAGGTAGCCCGGGCGCCGGCGGTCAAGGCGGTATCGGTGGCGCCGGCGGTGCCGGTGACAACGGCACCTCCGGCGGGGCCGGCACAGGCGCGAACGGCACCAACGGCTTCAACGCCGGCAACGGTGGCAACGGTGGCCAAGGCGGCACCTCGACCGGCACCGGCGGCGCCGGCGGGGCCGCCGGCGCGGGCGGCGCCGGCGGTAACGGCGGTGCCGGCGGATCCGGCACGGCCGGCACCGGCGTACTCGCCGGTGGGACCGCCGGTAACGCCGGTAACGCCGGTAACGGCGGTATCGGCGGCATCGGCGGTGACGGCGGCGCCGGCGACAAGATCGGCGGCAGCGGGGGCAACGGCGGCAACGCCGGGACGGTTGGCATCGGCGGCGCTGGCGGGGCCGGCGGCACCGACGGCGGGGCCGGCGGCGGGAACGGCGGCGTCGGCGGGAACGGCGGCAACCCCGGCAGCGGCGGCAATGGCGGTAATGGCGGCACCGGCTCCACCGCTGGTATCGACGGCACGACCGGCATCGGGATCACCGGTCCAGCCGGTAACGGCGGGGCGGGCGGCAATGGCGCCGCCGGTGTCTTCGCCGGCACCACCGCCGGCAGCGGCGGCACCGGCGGCAACGGCGGCGCGATCGGCAACGGCGGCGCCGGCGGCACCGGCGGCACCGGCACGCCCGGCCTCAACGGCAGCACCGGCAGCAACGGCGGTGCCGGCACCGGCGCGAATGGCGGCGACGGCACGAGCGGCGCTGACGGCGGTAGCGGCGGCAACGGCGGCCAGGGCGGCCAGGGCGGCTCGACCTCCGGTAACGGCGGGGCCGGCGGCCTCGGCGGTAATGCCGGCAACGGCGGCAACGGCGGCGACGGCGGCAACGGAGGCTCCGGAAAGGCCGGCACAGGCGTACTCGTCGGCGGGACCGGCGGCCTCGCCGGTAACGCCGGTGACGCCGGCAGCGGCGGCACCGGTGGTAACGGCGGTGTCGGCGGCACGGCCGCCCACGGCAGCACCGGCGTCGGCGGAAACGCCGGCAATGGCGGGAACGCCGGGACGGTCGGCAACGGCGGCGTCGGCGGGGCCGGCGGCACCGACGGCGGGGCCGGCGGCGGGAACGGCGGCGACGGCGGTAACGGCGGCAACCCGGCCATCGCTGGTAGCGGCGGCACCGGCGGCACCGGCTCCACCACTGGTAGCAACGGCACGCCCGGCATCGGGGACACCGCACCGGCCGGTAACGGTGGGGCCGGCGGCGCCGGTGCGGCCGGCAGTTTTGCTGGCGCTAGCGGCGGCAGCGGCGGTAACGCCGGCAACGGCGGCGCAATCGGCAACGGCGGCGCAGGCGGGATGGGCGGCAACGGTATGGACGGTGCGCCCGGCACGCCCGCTGTCGGCGCTGGCGGCGGCGGGGGCAACGCCGGTGCCGGCGGCGCGGGCGGCGCTGGCGGTAACGGCGGCACCGGCGGCGCGACCTCCGGTAACGGCGGTAACGGCGGCACCGCCGGCACCGGCGGTAGCGGCGGGACGGGCGCCAACGGCAACACCGGGGCCAGCAGCGTGGCCGGCGGGATCGGCGGCAACGCCGGCAACGGCGGTAATGGCGCGGCCGGCGGCGCCGGCGGCAACGGCGGCGCGGCCTCGGGTTCGGGCAACGCCGGCAATGGCGGGGCCGCAGGTAACGGCGGCGCCGCCGGGGTTGGCGGTGCGGGCGCTGCCGGCGGTAACGGCGGCGCCGGTAACGGCGGCGTCGGCGGCAACGGCGGGGCCTCCGGTAACGGCGGGGTCGGCGGGCTGGGCGGCAACGGCGGCGTGGCGTCGGGGTCAGGCAACGGCGGCAACGGCGGGGCCGCCGGCGACGGCGGCGCCACCGGCGTCGGCGGCGACGGTGGGGCCGGCGGGACCGGCAACGGCGGCAACGGTGGAGCCGCCGGCAACGGCGGCGCCACCGGCAACGGCGGAGCGGGCGGCGCCGGCGGCACCGGTGCGGCCTCGGGGTCGGGCAACGGCGGTAACGGCGGGGCCGCCGGCAACGGCGGGGCGTCCGGGAGCGGCGGGGTCGGCGGGGCCGGCGGGGCCGGCATTGGTGGCAACGGCGGGGCCGCCGGCACAGGCGGGGCCTCCGGGAATGGCGGGGCCGGCGGGGTCGGCGGGGTCGGCAGCGCGGCCTTGGGATCAGGCAACGGCGGCGACGGCGGGGACGGCGGGGACGGCGGGGTGTCCGGGAGCGGCGGCGGCGCCGGCGCCGGCGGCGCCGCCACCAGCAGTGGTGCTGGCGGTGCCGGCGGGGCCGGCGGGGCCGCCGGTGCTGGCGGGGCCGGCGCGGCCGGCGGTGCCGGCGGGGCCGCCGCGGGGTCAGGTAACGGCGGCGACGGCGGGGACGCCGGCACCGGCGGGGTGTCCGCGAGCGGCGGGGCCGGCGGGGCCGGCGGGGCCGCCACTTTAGGTACCGGGGGCGTCGGAGGGGCCGGCGGGGCCGCCGTCGCCGGCGGCGTCGGAGGGGCCGGCGGGGCCGGCGGCGCCGCCACCTCAGCTACCGGCGGTAACGGGGGCAACGGCGGGGTCGGCGGCAACGGCGGCAACGGCGGCGACGGCGGCAACCATGGCGCCGGCATCATCAATGGCGCCCCCGGCGCCGGCGGCGCCGGGGCCGTTGGCGGTGCCGGCGGTGCGGGCGGCGCCGGCGGCGCTGGCCTCCCCCCGGGCAGCACCGGTATCCTCGGCCCCGACGGCGCCCCCGGGAGCCCCGGCACCATCGGCACCTGATTGCCAGCCGTACGGCACGGGCGAGGGACGAACGGCGAAGCCGGACAGCGGCACGGCGCGCTCGCGCACCCCTCGATCATTTAGAGCGAAATTCGAAAGCTGCGAGAGCAACGGACGTTCTGACTGGATGTAACTGCCAGCCGGTATCAGTAGCATGAACGCGGTGGCACCCGGACGACCGGACGACTTCAACGAACAACCGACCCAGCACGCCAAATACGGCAAGGGCGGATCCCCACCACCGGCTGCAGAGCCGGCGCCGCCGTCAACCGTCGATCCCGATCCTGTCGCCCCGCCGACCCCGCCGCCTGCTCCCGAGCAGTTCGAGCCCCCCGAATTTCTCGACCCTCTAGACGACGAAGCCGAGTTCACCCCGTGGTATCGCAAGCCCGTGGTGCTCATCGGCTGGGGCCTATTCGTTGCGATCCTGATCGGACTGATCGTCTACGGCATCATAGAGCTGATCCACGGCGGCCACGGGACCGGCAATAACCCGTCGACCGGCACGACGGTCCCGTCGACAAGCACCAGCACCGCCCCCTCGCAGTCGTCGTCACCGTCGCCGTCGACAACCACGACCGCGCCGCCGACCAGTAGCGCAGTCCAGCCGCCTGCGTGGCAACCAACCCAGCAGCAGCCGACGCAACAGCAACCAACGCATCGTCATCACTTTCCGCAGCTGCCTTCGGTGATCACCATTCCGGAGGTGCCGACGGTAATTACGGTGCCACCCGAACTCCGCTAACAAGTTAGTTGTGGGTCAGTGGAATCCTGAGCCGATATGGTGAGGATCGGCGGCCGACCGGCAGTGACTCAACGGACACAGGGGTGCGCGAGATGAGCTTGTCGCTCGGGTTGTCGCTCGGGGTGGCCAACCTGGTTGCGGCTCGCGCTGGTAGTGCTCCGGTGGCTCGCAAATCCGTGTTGAGGATCTTCGACCAGCGACCATCCGAAGTGGGCTTGCTTGAAGAAACCCCGAACCTGACCGAACCCGGCCTGGTGATGCGGGGATTCATCGAGCGAGTTGGGGACCGCGCTCCCCTGGTGGCCTCTGACGGAACGAAGTACCTCGGCGCGGCGCTGACGGTTGAAGCGCTCGAAGCGATGGCACGCACGGTCGGCTATGGGACGCCGATCACGATCGCGGTCCCCGCGCATTGGTCCGAGGGCCAGATTGCGGCGCTGCGCGAGGAGTTCTTCGCCCAACCCGGCCTGGCGCCGGGCGGCGTCCCGCCAGTTCTGGTCTCCGATGCCACTGCCGCCATCACAGCGCTACGCACCCAACCGGGATTTCCGACCGACGGCGTCGTCGCCCTGTGCGACTTCGGCGCCAGCGGCACCAACGTCTCGCTGACCAATGCCCGGCCGAGCTCCCAGCCGATCGGGCCGCCGTTTCGTTACGCCGAATTCTCCGGTGACGCAATCGATCAACTCATCTTCGATCACCTGCGCACAGCCGCGCCCGTGCTCAGCGACTGCCAGCGCGCCAAGGAGCAGCTGTCGACGGCCACAATCACTACGGTCGCCGCGAGCGCAGCCGGCTCCGGTGGCGATATCCAACTGTCTCGCACCGAATTCGAGCAACTCATCTCCGGGCCACTGGGCGGTTTCGTCAGCGCGGTAGAAGAGACGTTGCAGCGCAACGGCATTCCGCGGTCCACCCTTGCCGCGGTGGCGATTGTCGGCGGCGGCGCCAGCATTCCGTTGATTGCAGCGCAGCTGTCGGAGCGCCTGCAGGTGCCGATTATCACGGCACCCAATGCTCAGTGCAGCGCTGCCGTCGGAGCGGCCGCGCTCAGCCAACAACGATCATCGGCAGCCGTCCCAACCACCGCGAGCCCCATCATCGAGAATGCGACCGAAATGGTTGGAACCGCCGGGGCGGATATGACCCAAGCCATGCCGGCCGCCCGGGCCGGCGACGAAGGCCGCCCCTTGGCGTGGTCACAAGACGATGACGAAGAAGATCCCGTCCCCTACACAGGCCCCGAACACACTGGCGGCTATGGCAGGCAGACAACGGGATTCGACGAAGTGGACGACGATGATTACGCCGCCGCAGCTGAACGACTGCCGTGGTACAAACGCACAGCGCTGATCTTGATCCTGGCCGGCGCTGCGGCGGCGATTCTTGCCGCGGCGGCATTGGCACTGACCCTGGGTCGCAACGAACCCAGTCCGAACCAACCGGCACCTCCGCCACCACCAGAGACGGTAACGGTCACGGCGCCACCTCCGAGCGATACCACGCAGCCGCCAGTGGTTGTTACCACGACCGCCCCACCTCCTCCCCCGGAGACGACGACAGCTCCGCCGCCGATCACGACCACCGAGCCAGCAACAACGACGACGCCACCTACAACAACGCAGGTGACCACCACCGCACCGGAACCGCCTCCGCGAGAAAGGCCGTGGCCCCCGCGCTTTGGCCCGCAGTGGCGACGCTAGCGCGGTTGGACATTTGGCAACACGTAACCGCGCGCCGCGAAATCCGCCACCATCGCCTCCGCGCTACGCACCGCGGCGCGGCATGCCCTGGTAGTGAACGGGTCGTTGAGTGGATGCTCGGCGCGGCGACGCCAGCGTTGCGCCGCCGCGAATGCGGCACGCGGGCCCTCGTTGGGATCGGCATTGGAGTCCTCGGGGTTCAGGCCCAGCCTGCGTGCCGGGTTGGTGCCCGACCCGCCGATGATACGACGCAGCGACGCGATCTCATCCTCGTTCAATGTCATTGTTCGCGAATGTAATTGACTGAGCAGTCGAAGTTCCTCGAAGGAGTGGGTGTCGGCCAGCAACGGTTCGATATCGGCGATGATGTACGGCGTCGCGACGATCGGAAAAGCCTCCACAAACCGGCGCAGTGACACCAGTGCGGTGTGCGCCTTGAGCATGTCGGAGCGCTGCGCGAGCTGCTGATCGATGACGTCGCGCAGTGCCACCAACCCGCTGCGCTCCAGCAGTTCGTCGGCCAGAGTGGGAGCGTCGGTGACTCCGGCGGCCAGCACGGCGATCGAGATCCGGATGCCGAACATGCCGAATCGCTCGAGCAGTCCCGCCCGGGTCGCCGCGTCCACGGGCAACTGGCTGTTGGCCCGCACGAAGCGATCCACGCTCAGCGTGGCCTTGCTGAGCTCGGCGCTGTCGGCACCGGCGAGCTTCTGCAGCGCAACGAATTCGCTTTGCCGTAGCGTTCGCGCGGTCAGGGCGAGCAGTCCGGAAACGGGCACCACCGCTTGGCAGATACCGGTCTGGTTCATCTCGCGGGTGAATCGCAGTGCCACGTCCGCCGCCGACAGCATTGCATCGATCCGCCCGGCGCCGATCTCGTCGGCCCGCGAAGCCACCCCGACGATGCCCAGGGCGCCCGCTGCCCCGCCGACGAGCTGACCGATCTGTTTGAGCAGAGCAATGTCAGCGGCGTTGAGGGTACGCATCAAGAACACCACCGCGTCCACCCGCGGGACGCCATCCGGGGGCACCAGCAGTCGCAGGGTTCTCTCGGAGGCATCGCGTGTTAACGACGACGTCCCGGGGGTGTCGATGATCGTGGAGTCGATGAGTTCCTCCGCCGGCCACTCGACGTCCAGGTCGACCACATCGGCGGGATTGATCGTCCGGAAGTCGAACGTCAGGCCGCCTTCTGGTCCGACACTGTGATTGATCGGCACATTGGAATGCCTTCCGCCCCAATGGTTCGCCGTGACCTTTGGGGTGGGTCCGTGGCGGAACCAGGTAACAATCCGGGTGGCCTCGGTGGCGTCGGTCGGGGCGATGTCCTGGCCCACCAACGCGTTGACCAGCGTGGACTTTCCGGCCTTGAGCGTGCCGGCCAGCGCGATGCGGATGGGTTCATTGAGGCGCGCGCCGATGCGATCCAATTCGTGGAAGACATCCTGCCGCTGCTGATACGCCGGCTCGCCCCGGTAGGCCTGAACGGTTCCGCCCAGAATCGCGCGGACTTGATCGCTTGTGCTCACGCCCGTCTCACACCGTTCGAAGATCCCCGGAGGTTGCCAACTTGTCGACGTTGTCGACGACCTGTTTCAGGATATCCAACTGCCGCTCGAGTTCGCGGACTTTGTTGTCGCGGTCGATCTCCTCGATGTGTGCGGCGGTGATGGTCGACTGCAACGATTCGTTGAGCGAACGGTTGATCTCGTTTCCGATGTCGCGGTAGTGGTCGCGCAGGGTGCGATGGATGATCCTGAGCCGGTCGCGAGATTCCTTGCCTACCACGAATGAAACGTCATCGACGAAGCGCCGCACGTTGGTCTTCGCCTCGGCGCGCGCTCGCAGCACCCGGTTTTCCTTGTCCTCCTTGAACGCCATGCGGCCCAGGACCAGCCCGGCGCCCACCGAGAGCGGGTTGAACAGGCCGAGCCCCGCTACCGAGGACAACATGCCGATCATGACCACGCCGCCGTAGGAGCCCCGCAAGCCGGTGACGACCTTCTGCGCCCTGCCCGCGGGCTTGGAATCCAGCCGCGCCACCGACTTGAGCTCACCGAAATCTTCGCCCATGTCGCGCGCCCTCAGCTCGGGAGACATCACCGAGTCCAAACCCGCATCGGCAAAGGAGCTGGCCACGTTCTCCGCGAGAAGCTCAGCACGCTGGTAGGCCCACACGAAGTTGTCTCCGACCGCGGTGGCGACCGCGTCCTCCACCTCGCTGCCGATCTCGGCCCAATGCTGGCTCGGGTCACACGAATCGATCCGGCCTTCGATGTCCGCGGTAACGGAGCGGAACCGGGCCCGCATGTCGTGGTCGACGTCAGTACTCAGGTCGTTGAATCCGTCGTTGAGTACCTGCTGCCACAGTGCGGCCTGGTCGAGTGCGTCCATCGCTTCCCGTTTACGCCGCTCCAGGTCGTCGGCAAGACGGTCACGAAGCCCCGGATCGTTGAAAACGGCCAGCTCTGAACCCACCGACATACTTAAATGGTTTGCTGCCGAGCGGATTTCATCCAAAACTCGATCTCGCACCCGGTCGGTCTCGCGGGAAAGCACTTTCTCGCTCAGAAATTTGATGATCGCCGGAAAATTGGACTCCTCATTGAGCTCGTTGTCGTTGAGCGTGACGGCGTGACTGCGCAAAAACGACGAGACGGCGAGGATAGGGATCGGCACTCGGGCGTGCTGCAGATGGGCGGCGTTGGTGTTGACGATGTCCCGCCAGTGCGGATAGAGGTCGGTCTTGGTCGCGACGAGTGCCCCAATCGGGCAGATCTGGTTAGCCTGCCGAATGAACCACATCTCGGGTTCGGTCAATTCCTGGCTGGTGTCGCTGACCATCAACAGGGCGTCCGCGTCGGGCAACAGCCCGAGTGTCGCGGAAAGGTGGGGCTGTCCGTGGCCACCGACACCTGGGGTGTCGACAAACGCAAGGCCACCCTGCAACAGCGGGCTTGGCACCGCCACCTCGACCCGCAGCACTTCACGGCTGCCGGCTTGCGGCGCCGACCGCAGATCGGTGTTGAGGTCATCGACCGGGACGTCGACGGCGGTGGACTCACCGTCCGGTCCAGCCGCCACGACAAGCCGGGCGGACGGCGGATCCCCGTAGCCGACCACGGTGACGAGCACGGTCGCCTCGTCGTCGCCCACCCGGGCGACCGGCAAATTCAGCAGCGAGTTGAGCAGCTGGCTCTTACCTTGTTTGAGTTGGCCGGCGATCACAACCTTGATCCGTGGATCGACGATGCGCTCGCGGGCCCGCGCCAGTCGACTTGCCAAGTCGCCGCGGTTGTTGAGCTCGGCGATGGCGACGGTGTGGTCGATCAGCTCGAGAATCACACCGACCCGTCGTGGGTCACTGGGTTGAGTCACCGTACTGCCCCTTCCTCCCACCCACTTTGTCGCTGCTCTGAGATCACCGTATGCGTGCGAATCGGCAGGGACCACGACGTCCCCGCCGACTCGCCATGGCAGTCCCGGCCGTTATCCGTGCGGGCCGCCCACGTGCGCCGGCGCCGGATGCGGTGCCGGCGCGGGGGCGTGTACCGGAGCAGGCGCATGCGGGGTCCCTTCAAACACCGACGGGCTGTGCGGCGCCGGCGCGGGCGCGTGCACAACCGGCGCGGGCGCGTGCACAACCGGCGCGGGCGCGTGCTGAATCGGGGCGGGCGCGTGCTGGACGGGAGCCTGCGTCGGGGCGTGCGTCACCGGCTGCTGGATCATCGGCGTACCCGCGCCGCCGTGGCTGACTGAACCGCCGGCGCTCGGGCCCTGGATGACGGAGCCGGGGCTCGACGGCAGCCCGTGGCCGCCCGCCGTACCGCCCGGGGTAGTGCCACCCGGGATGGTCGGTTCGTGCCCAGCGCCAACTGTCGGTCCGTGCTGAGCCGGGATTCCGCCACCGTTCTGGACGGGCCCGCCAGCTCCCAGCGTGGCACCTTCCTGGCCCAGGATTCCACCGTGAACTCCGCCGACCGCCGTGCCGGCACCGGGGCCGGCGGGGTGAGCGCCGCCGCCACCCCCCGGCGCGGCAGCGCCAGCACCGCCGGCGTGGGCCCCCAAACCGGATCCACCCGCGATGGCGGGAGCCTGCGTCTGCGGCGTCGGGTGGCCGCCCAACACGTTGCTCTGGCCGCTCAGCACGGCGCCGCCGCGTTCGCCGCCGATGCCAAGCCCAGCCCCGCCCGCACCGGCAGCGCCAGCCTGACCACCGACCCCGACTCCCCCTAGCGGACCTGAAATGTGAGGAGTGGCAGCGCCGTTCATGGCAGCGCCTTCGCTCGCGATCAACCCCACCTGACCGCCCGCACCGGCGTTGCCTGCACCGGCCAATCCGCCGCCGCCCAATCCAGCCTGGCTGCCGAAGCCACCACCAACCTGACCACCAAGACCCCCACCGGGCTGACCAGTCAAACCGACGCCAACGGGACCGCCCGCGCCACTGCCGATTCCGCCGCCAGACTGGCCACCGACGCCACCGCCGAGTCCGCCACCGGCCCGAGCACCGAGACCTGAGCCACCGGAAAGACCACCCTCGCCAAGGCCGGCACCGCCAAGACCAGCGCGACCCTGAAGACCTACATCACCGTTCAATCGTGTGCCACCAGCGAGATCGACACCGCCACCGGCACCGGCGTCACCCGCCAAACGGGCGCCGCCGCCAAGACCGCCGCGACCGCCAAGACCGGAGTGACCGCCAAGACCACCCGCGCCTACCAAACGGGCGTCACCGCCAAGACCGGCCTCACCGCCAAGACCAGCACCGCGGCCAAGACCAGAGTGGCCACCCAAACCGGCGCGCCCGCCGAGGCCGGCCTCATCCACGAGGCCAAAACCGGGCCGCGCACCTAGGCCGCCGCCAAGACTCAAACTCTCCCCGAAGTGTGCGCCAAGACCGACCCCGCCGCCGAGGCCGATGTTTAGGCCGGCACTGATTTCGACGCCGCCGCCGAGACCCAAACCGGGGCCGAAACCACCCAGACCGGGACCAAACCCGCCCAATCCGGGCCGGAACTCGCCAGGTCCAAAGCCACCCCAACCATGCCGAAACTCGCCAGGACCGAAACCACCCCAACCGGGGCCGAAGCCATGCCCGAACTCTCCCCACCTGGGACCACAACCTGGCCTGACCTCGCCCCAACCGCAACCGGTTCCAGGACCAAAACCACCCCAGCCGGGACCTCCCCAACCCGGGCCGCCCCAACCGGGACCGTACCCGGTGCCCCAGCCACCGCCGTAGTCGCCGAACCCGGGCTGCCCGCCGTAGCCGTACCCGGGCCCGAAGCCGCTCAGGAGCCCAGACCCGATGCCGAGCAGTCCGCCCGCGAAGTCACCGGCAACTCCCAATCCGGCGTCGGCGCCATAAACAAGGGGAGCAACGGCGTCGCCGACCAAGCCACCAACGCCCGGGTCATAGCCGCCGTAGCCGCCATCCCCGCCGTAGCCCGGGTCATACCCGCCGTAGCCCGCGTCGGAGTCCCCGCCGTAGCCCGGCGCATAGCCGTACTGGTCGGTCAGGACTTGCTGCAAGCCGCCGACTGGATCGCCACCGAGATCGGTGCCCGGCAGCGCATTGGCCGCGGCCAGCGCGAACTGGTCTGGTGCCACATTGACCAGGCCGGCGTCATACATGGCCTGCTGCGGGCCACCCATGAAGGCCGAGGCCGCCGCGGGATTGCTGAACAGGTCCAGGATGTATTGGATCAGCGCGTCCATGATCGGTTCCCCTTAAGCTCTTGAAGCTTTAGCCGGGCTCACCGGCGTTGAAACCCACGGTATGCATTTCGCGTACGGTCGGAATCGGGGTCGAATCCCCCGGCTGACGGGGTGCACACCGGGCTCAATCGGCTGGCCCTAGTAGGGGATTAGGGGATTTTTCGGACACCCTATGGGCCAGCTGTGTGCGCCCCTAATCCAGGACATTGGACCATGTCAGATACACCTTGCGGACCGTCAGCCGCTCGATCCTGCGCGGAACTCAGCCGTGAACCTCGAAGCCGTGATGGCCAGGGGTACCAGAATCCGGGTGGGTGCCTGCGTGATCCCAGATGCCGGGATCAGCCGCGGGGAAGACGCCATGATCGGCCGTGTCCGCGGCCACATCCAAACCCGTGAGCAGCACCGATGGCGCATGCGCGTCGATTTGAACGGGACCCGGGCCAGGCTGCGGTTGCCCGGATCCCGGGGCCGACGGTTGGCTGATCACGCTGCTCCCCGAGCCTTGATGGTCCAACTGCCCAACGACACCTGCGGCCGAATGCGGCGTGAACGAGTCGAGCGCCGCTGCGGCCGCGCCGCTCGCCCAAACGTTGCCGTGATCGGCGGTTGCGATCCCCATGCCGGCGCCCCCCGGAATCACGGGCGACAGCGAATCCGACACCATTGGGATCAGATTATCTACATCTGCACTGGTCACATTCGTCAAGTGCGCATCGGCAATGGATTGCGCGGGGTTCGCGGCGTACCGAGCCGCGGCATCAAGATCGCGCACAAGTGAGATCACGAAATCAAGCAACTCGTTTGCCATCAGGCACCTTCTCGCCGCGGTCGTCCTGTCTAGCAAAAATGCTATCGGCCAACACCCGCCATGTGATCGGTGCGCAACCCACCTGCCCTGAGGCATCATTAGGGGGTTGCACATTAGGGGGAAGGTCGGGGTTACGGGGATGGTTGATCACCCACCAATGCGAGCCCTCGACCTGCCCCCAGTCGCACACCAAGCCATCCAGGACCTCGCCGAGGCGGCGACGGGCCCGGCCAAGCTGCTCATCAGCGGCGGCATCGGAACCGGCAAAACCACCGTTCTCAGCGCCGTCCGCGGCACGCTGAGCCGCGGGGGACTGACCGTGCTGACGCGCCCGCCCTGCCCCGGCGATCCATCCGCCGCGGCGCTGGTTGTCGACGACGCTCACCTGTTGACCGGGGAAGAATTGCTGAGTCTCACCGAACGCGTCGCGGACCCCCAAGCCACGGTCGTGGTGGCCGCCGAGCCCCGGGAGAACATGCGCGATCTGACGGTGGCCATCGAACGAGACCGGCCACGTATTTCCCTGGGTCCACTGCCAGTCGCCGACGATCTGCTGCATTACACCGCAGGACTGCCGTTTTTGGTGCACGCGGTCGCGGTCAGCGGGGCGCAATCGGCGGCCCGGACGGCCCAGTTCACGTTGATCGACCGATTGCGTCGGCTCGACGAGCCCACCCTGGACGCCCTGCTCGTCACGTCGCTCGCGCAAGAATTGGGTGTCACCGATGTCGCTGCTGCCCTGGGTATTTCGGTTACCGAAGCCCGGCTGCCGGTCGACCGGGCACGCGCAACTGGACTCATCGCGCCGTCGCACAGCCCGGAGTTCCTGGCGTCAGTCCACGACGCAGTCGCCCTGATCGTGGGTAATGCGCATCATCACGAAGTCGAAACCACGCTGCTGCGTTCACAACTCGACATGTCGACGGTGTCGCCGGAGTTCGCCCTGCGACTCGCCGAGCACGGGCTCCGAGGCGACCGGCTGGCCGCCGTCCTCGCGCGCCAAGCCGCCGCCGTGCACGGCGAGCCAGCCAGGGCCGCAAGGCTTTACCTGGCGGCCGCCGACGCGGGCGCCGACGGACTGACCGCACGGCTTGCTGACACGCTGGCTCTCACCGGCGACTGCCGGGCCGCGGCTGCGCTGGCCGACACCCTGCTCGGCTCCCCGGATTCCGCGGAACGCGCCGCGGCGGTCCGGATCGCGGCCAGTGTCGCGGCCCACGACGGCAACGCAAGCCACGCCGCTGAGCTGTTCAGCTGGCTTGGTCCACAGCAAGAGTCCGTCGTCGGTGCGGCGGCCGCGATCGCGCTCGCCGCGACCGGTGAGCTGGCGACCGCGCGCGCCGCCCTGCGCCTCAAGGACGCCGGCCCACCGACACTGGCCGCTCATGCCTCGCGCAGTCTCGCCGAAGGGCTGCTGCTGACCATGGACCAGCCCTATTCGGTGGCCATGGCAAAACTCAGTCAGGCCCTTACGGCCGAGCAATCCATGGACGAGGTGCTGCCCGACAGCCCGGCGGCGCTGGTGACCCTGGCGGCGATTCACGGCGGCGATCCAGTCCGCGCGCGCAGCGTGATCGGCCGAGCCGTGCGCCGCGACGACGTCCTGTTCGGGCCGCGCCACCTGCTGTTGGGGGCCTGGATCAAGATGCAGGACGGGCAGTTGCCGGCGTCGGCCGCCGACGTGACGTCCATCGCCAACGGTGAGTTGCACCGGCGCGACGCCCTGTGGACGGCGTCGCTACAGACCGCGATCGCGCGTCGCAACGCCGACGCGGGCGCGCTGCAAAAGCATTGGTACGAGGCCATGGAGGTACTTGCCGAGTGCTCCATCGATCTCTTCGCTCTGCTCCCCCTTGGGGAATTGTGGGTCGCCGCGGCGCGGATGCACCACGTCGAACAGCTTCGGCACACACTTGATCAGGCGTTCGAGCTGTTGGACTCGCTGGGCAACCCGCTGCTGTGGTCCGTGCCACTGCACTGGGCCGGGGTGCACGCGGGAATCCTCGCTAAATCCCCGGAGTCGATCGCGCCGCACGGGCAGGCCCTCAGCGCGGCGGCGGCCGACAGCTCCCTCGCGCGGGCGCTGTCCGGAGCCGGCCGGACCTGGCTGCGGGTGTTGGCCAACCAGGTCGACACCGACGAGGTGACCGCGGCGGCCCGGGCACTGTCGTACGTCGGATTGACCGCGGACGCGACGCGCCTGGCCGGCCAGGCCGCGCTGCAGACCCCCGAC
Source organism: uncultured Actinomycetota bacterium (assembly GCA_963715905.1). Lineage (GTDB taxonomy): Bacteria > Actinomycetota > Actinomycetes > Mycobacteriales > Mycobacteriaceae > Mycobacterium. The sequence continues at coordinate 74,921 of CAVQSX010000002.1, read as the reverse complement.
GGCCGGATCTCCGGCGCCATGTTGCAACTGGCCCGGGACCTCAAGTTGGGTGCGACCTCGGCCGAGATTCCCAGCGAGGAGTCGGGCGCCGAACCCACAGCAGGCGCTTCATCGCAGCCGCACCAGCCAGCGGCGGGTTCGCCCTTGTCGGACCGCGAACGCGAAGTCGCCGAACTGCTGTTGTTGGGGATGCCCTACCGCGACATCGGCGGGCAACTGTTCATCTCGGCGAAGACGGTCGAACATCACGTTGCCCGGATCCGCCGCCGGTTGGGCGTCGGCTCGCGCTCGGAGATGTTGTCGATGCTGCGCGCCATGCTGGTTCCTGAGCAACGAGGTTAGGGGAGCCTTTCTCGCGTCGAAAGCCCAGCGGATGTAACTATGAGCTGGGCCTAAGCACACAAGACACGCACGCAAGAAAATTCGGAATTGGGGAGACCTTCTGTGACGCAGACGCTGATGCTCACCAGACTGGTGCTGGGTTTGGGCATGACGTTGGTAGTGGCCGCCTTTGCTCTACGGCGGGTCTTGTGGCTTTTCAAGTTGGTCATGTCCGGCCAGCCGGCGAGTGGGCGCACCAATGACATCGGCACCAGGATCTGGACCCAGATCGCTGAGGTGTTCGGCCAACGCAAACTGCTGAAGTGGTCCATTCCTGGGTTGGCGCACTTCTTCACCATGTGGGGCTTCTTCATCCTCGCCACGGTGTACGTCGAGGCCTACGGCACCCTGTTCCAGTCCAACTTCCACATCCCGATCGTCGGCCGATGGAACGCGCTGGGCTTCTTGCAGGACTTCATCGCCCTTGCCGTGTTAGCCGGCATCATCACCTTCTCGATCATCCGATTACGGAGCGAGCCAAAGGAATATGGCCGCCAATCCCGCTTCTACGGTTCGCACACCGGCGGCGCCTGGCTGATTCTGTTCATGATCTTCCTGGTCATCTTCAGCTTCGCGATCTTCCGCGGTGCCTCGGCGAACACCGGAACCCTCCCCTACGGCAATGGCGCATTCTTCTCGCACGCCATGGGCGCGCTCATGCACCCGCTGGGTCTCAGCGCCAACGAGTGGATCGAGACGGTCGCGCTGCTGGCCCATATCGCTGTGGCGCTGATCTTCCTATTGATCGTGCTGCACTCCAAGCACCTGCACATCTTCCTGGCCCCGATCAATGTCACCTTCAAACGACTGCCCGACGGTTTGGGCCCACTGCTGCCGATGGAATCCGGCGGCAAGCCGATCGACTTCGAAGATCCTGCCGAGGACGCCGTTTTCGGCCGCGGCAAGATCGAGGACTTCACCTGGAAGGCCAACCTCGACTTCGCCACCTGCACCGAGTGCGGGCGCTGCCAGTCGCAATGCCCGGCCTGGAACACCGGTAAGCCGCTCTCTCCCAAGCTGCTCATCATGGACTTACGCGACCACTGGATGGCCAAGGCGCCCTACATCCTGGGCGAGAAAAAGGCGGAGCCGCTGGAGGGCCTGGACCTCGAGACCGTCAAGGAAGAGGGCCACCACGTACCCGAGTCCGGCTTCGGCCGGGTGCCCGGGCATGGGCCCGCGCAGGCGGCCCGCCCGCTGGTCGGCACCGCCGAACAGGGCGGCGTGATCGATCCCGACGTGCTGTGGTCGTGTGTGAGCTGCGGCGCCTGCGTGGAGCAGTGCCCAGTGGACATCGAGCACGTCGATCACATCATCGACATGCGCCGCTACCAGGTGATGATGGAGTCGGAATTCCCCTCCGAGCTGTCCACGCTGTTCAAGAATCTGGAGACCAAGGGCAACCCGTGGGGGCAGAACGCGGGCGACCGGACCAACTGGATCGACGAGGTTGACTTCGATGTCCCGGTCTACGGCCAGGATGTCGAAAGCTTCGACGGCTACGAATACCTGTTCTGGGTGGGTTGCGCCGGGGCCTACGACGACAAGGCCAAAAAGACCACCAAGGCGGTGGCCGAGCTGCTCTCGATCGCCGGGGTGAAATTCCTGGTGCTGGGCACCGGGGAAAGCTGCAACGGCGACTCCGCGCGCCGCTCGGGAAACGAGTTCCTCTTCCAGCAGCTGGCCCAGCAGGCCGTCGAAACCCTGGACGGGCTGTTCGAGGGAGTGGAGAGCGTCGACCGCAAGATCGTGGTCAGCTGCCCGCACTGCTTCAACACCATCGGCAAGGAATACCGGCAGCTGGGCGCCAACTACAGCGTGCTGCACCACACCCAGCTGCTCAACCGACTGATCCGCGACAACAAACTAGTGCCCGTCACCCCGGTCTCCCGCGACATCACCTATCACGACCCCTGCTATCTGGGTCGACACAACAAGGTCTACGAGGCGCCGCGCGAACTGATCGGGGCCGCGGGAGCGAATCTCACCGAAATGCCGCGGCATGCCGAGCGCAGCTTCTGCTGCGGCGCGGGCGGTGCGCGGATGTGGATGGAAGAGCACATCGGGAAGCGGATCAACCACGAACGCGTGGACGAAGCGCTGGCCACCGGCGCCAGCACGATCGCCACCGGCTGCCCGTTCTGTCGGGTGATGGTCACCGACGGCGTCAACGATCGGCAAGAAGAGGCCGGCCGAAGCGGCGTCGAAGTGCTTGATGTGGCCCAGGTGCTGCTTGCGTCGCTCGAGTACGACAAGGCGACGCTCCCGGCGAAGGGTACGGCCGCAAAGGAGGCCGCCAGGGCCGCTCCGAAGGCCGCGGTGGCAGCCCCGAGCGCGCCCGCAGAAGCGCCCGAGGTCCGCGCGGCGCCCGCCGCGAAACCCGCCGAGGCGTCGGCGGCATCCGCTCCGCCGACGGCACCCGCTAAGGGGCTAGGTATCGCGGGCGGCGCCAAGCGGCCGGGCGCCAAGAAAGCAGCGCCGCAGGCTGCCCCGGCACCTCAAGCGTCGGCGGCGCCCGAAGCGCCGGCCGCACCCGCGAAAGGCCTGGGTATGGCCGCCGGCGCCAAGCGGCCCGGCGCCAAGAAGACAGCTGCCCCAGCGCCGCAAGCGGCTGCGGCACCCGAAGCGCCGCCAGCGGCGCCCGCGGCGCCCGTTAAGGGGCTGGGCATTGCAGCCGGCGCTAGGCGACCAGGCGCCAAGAAAGCGGCAGACCCGGCGCCACAACCCGAAGTAAAACCCGACGCGGAGCCGCAAGCAAAGTCCGCGGCCCAGGCACAACCGGAACCGTCCACGCAGACCGATAGCGACCCGGCTCCCCCGGCCGCACCGGCCGCGCCGGTTAAAGGGTTGGGCATCGCACGGGGCGCCCGTCCGCCGGGCAAGCGCTGATCACAGTTTGATACTGGTCAGCAAATTTCAGTGGACAACAGTGGCACCATAGTGGGGTGACTACTCACCAGCTGCCCGTGCACGCTTCCGGTCATCACCGGCAGCGGGCCTTCGCGCAGTCGTCCAAGCTGCAGGACGTCCTGTACGAAATCCGTGGCCCGGTGCACCAGCACGCCGCGCGGCTGGAAGCCGAAGGCCACCGCATCCTCAAGCTGAATATCGGCAACCCGGCCCCATTCGGCTTCGAGGCGCCCGACGTCATCATGCGCGACATGATCCAGGCGCTGCCGTACGCACAGGGCTACTCCGACTCGAAGGGCATCCTGCCGGCGCGGCGTGCAGTGGTCACCCGCTACGAACTGGTCGACGGCTTCCCGCGGTTCGATGTCGACGACGTCTTCCTGGGCAACGGGGTCTCCGAGCTGATCACGATGACCCTGCAGGCCCTGCTGGATAACGGCGATCAGGTATTGATCCCGTCGCCGGACTACCCGCTGTGGACCGCGTCGACGTCGCTGGCGGGCGGCACTCCCGTGCACTATCTATGCGACGAGACCCAAAGCTGGCAGCCGGATATCGCCGACATGGAATCCAAGATCACCGAGCGCACCAAAGCGCTGGTGGTGATCAACCCGAACAACCCGACCGGAGCGGTGTACAGCCGCGAAGTCCTCACCCAAATCGCCGACCTCGCCCGCAAGCATCAGCTGTTGCTGCTCGCCGACGAGATCTACGACAAGATCCTCTACGACGACGCCAAACACATCAGCCTGGCCACCGTCGCGCCCGATCTGTTGTGCCTCACCTTCAACGGCCTGTCAAAGGCCTACCGGGTCGCCGGGTACCGGGCCGGTTGGCTGGCAATCACCGGGCCCAAGGACCACGCCGGCAGTTTCATCGAGGGCATCAGCCTGCTGGCGAACATGAGGTTGTGCCCCAATGTTCCGGCGCAGCATGCGATTCAGGTCGCCCTCGGCGGGCACCAGAGCATCGATGACCTGGTCCTGCCCGGCGGACGGTTACTCGAGCAGCGCGACGTCGCCTGGACCAAGCTCAACGAGATTCCAGGCGTGTCGTGCGTCAAGCCAGAAGGCGCGCTGTATGTGTTTCCCCGGCTGGACCCCGAGGTGTACGAGATAGACGACGACGAACAGCTTGTCCTGGACCTGCTATTGCAAGAGAAGATCCTGGTCACCCAGGGCACCGGGTTCAATTGGCCGGCGCCGGATCATCTGCGTCTGGTGACGCTGCCGTGGTCCCGCGACCTGTCGGCCGCGATCGACCGACTGGGCAACTTCCTGGCCAGCTATCGGCAGTGAGCCGGTTGCGCGTGCCTCTACCGTGTAGCGAGTGACCCACTCACACTCGCACACACCGCCGTCGGGCCCGTCTCCCGTGGATGCGTTGCCTGCCAGGATCATCGTCGGGCTGCTGACCGCGATCGGTGTGGCGGTAATAGCCGGAGCTGTATGGCTGTGGCCCAGCCGGCAGCACGTCGACATTCCCATGCCGTTCCAGAACGCGGCCGGCGGCGCGGTGAGCACACAGAGCGGGCATGTGGTCTCCAGCGGATTGGGCGACTGCGGCAGCCCGTCGGCCAGTCAGGTACTGACCACCGCGCCTCAGCCGGGAACCCCGGGCTCGGGGCGATGCGTAGAGACGCTCGTCGTAATCGATTCTGGCCCGAACGCGGGCGCCAACACGCTGTTGGAGTTCTCGCCCGGCCCCGGCCAGCCTCAATTCGCGGCCGGTGACCACATCCGGGTTACCCGGCAAGTCGACGATAGGGGCGCCACCAGCTACGCGTTTTACGACTTCGAACGAGGCTGGCCACTGGTCGCGCTCGCCGTTGCGTTCGCGGTGGTGATTGTCGCCGTGGCGCGCTGGCGCGGGTTGCTCGCCATGGTCGGCATCGTGGTCGCTTTCTTGGTGTTAGTGGTGTTTTTGCTGCCGGCGTTGCGAGCGGGCGCACCCGCGGTGCCGGTGGCGCTGGTGGCGTCGGCGGCGATCCTGTACGCGGTGATCTACCTCGCACACGGCGTCAGCCTGCGGACGAGTGCCGCGCTGCTGGGCACCCTGTCGTCGTTGCTGCTCGCCGCTGGATTATCTTGGGGCGCAATCCAACTAACGCATTTGACGGGACTCTCGGATGAACAGAACTCCACGGTCAGTGCATATCTGGGTAGTGTGTCGATCAGCGGGCTCCTGCTCGCCGGGTTCATCATCGGATCGCTGGGCGTACTCAACGATGTGACCGTGACTCAGGCCTCGACGGTCTTCGAACTCGCTCACGTTGGTGGTGATACCTCGCGGCGAGCGATCTTCCTGAGCGCGATTCGGGTTGGCCGAGATCACATCGCCAGCACGGTGTACACGCTGGTGCTGGCCTACGCCGGCAGTTCGCTGCCGCTGTTGTTGCTGTTCAGCGTCGCCAACCGATCATTGGGTGACGTGCTGAGCAGCGACAGTGTTGCCATCGAACTTGTCCGCTCGGCGGTGGGCGGCATCGCGCTGGCGCTGTCGGTCCCGTTGACGACAGCGATCGCGGCGGTGCTGGCCAAACCCGCTGGAATCAGCGCCGTTCCAGCAGCCCCTGCAGGTAGCCGCCATAACCGGACTTGAGCAGGGTGCGCGCCCGTTCCACCAGCTGCTCGTCGTCGATCCAGCCCTGCTGCCAGGCGATTTCCTCGGGAACGCTGACCTTAAGACCCTGCCGTCGTTCCAGCGTGCGGACGTAGTCGCTGGCGTCCAGAAGCGAGTCAAACGTGCCCGTGTCCAGCCACGCCGTCCCGCGAGCCATTACCTCGACCGACAATCGCCCCCGGTTGAGGTAGATCTGATTCACCGCGGTGATCTCGTACTCACCTCGCGCCGATTTCTTTAAGCCTTTGGCGATCTCGATGACGTCGTTGTCGTAGAAGTACAACCCGGGCACCGCGTACTGAGACTTCGGCGTTTCGGGCTTCTCCTCCAACGACAGAGCCATGCCGTCGGCGCCGAATTCGACCACACCGTACGCCGACGGATTTGCCACCCAATACGCGAAAATTGCTCCCCCGCTGATGGATTGGAATCGACTCAAACTGGTGCCCAGTCCCGGGCCATAGAAGATATTGTCCCCCAACACCAAAGCCGCCGAATCGTTGCCGATGTGGTTGGCGCCCAGGACAAATGCTTGTGCCAGACCGTCGGGCTTATCCTGCGTCACGTAGCTGAGGTTGATGCCGAACTGCGCACCGTCGCCTAGGAGTCGCTGAAAGCCGGCGGCGTCGTGGGGAGTGGTGATCACCAAGATGTCGCGGATGCCGGCCATCATCAGTGTGGACAGCGGGTAGTAGATCATTGGTTTGTCGTAGACGGGCAGCAGCTGCTTGCTGATGCCCACGGTGATCGGATGCAAGCGCGTGCCCGAGCCGCCGGCCAAGATAATGCCTCGCATGAGTACCTCCTTGTACTTCAGTCGACGCTAATTTACGAGGTCGGCCTCGGTGAGCTCGGTGGCCGCGAGCGCCGACGCCAAATCTTGATGGCGGAACACCGATGTGACGTGGTCGTGGACCACCCGGAATGCCGACGCGGCATCAGTCACCGTCTGCGGATTGTCCGGGGCGGAGACCTTCTGCTCAACGACCACGACGCCGTCGTGCACGTACATCCGGCCGAGCACCGCTGTCGATCTGATCGAGTCGGCCCACCCGCGTAGCGCCTCGTGGCCTTGCGCGGCTCCGTGGGCGTCGCCGACGTCGATATCGTCGCTGGACAATGCCACCAACGTGTCGAGGTCGGCGGCGTTAAGAGCGTCGTGCCACGCCAGCACGGTGGCGATCTCCGATGTGGTCATGATCTGCAAGCTACCGTGGCCCGCAGCTACAGCGGTGTGCGGTCCAGCCAGTTCTGCCATACGGAGTCGTCGCCGAACAGTTCGACGCCGGTTTCGGCGAGCTCGACTCGGCGCACAATCGCCAGCAGCAACTCGGTGGCGCCGCCGCGCAGCGCCACGGCGCCTTTGCCGTGCTCGTGCGACCAGGTGATCCGACCGTCGGAAACGCCGATCGTCCATTCCCCGGCTTCGCCCAGCCCGGCGTCGGTGGCGTGCAAGTGCAGGCTGTTGCCCGCTTCCAGCGGAAGGGCCGCCCCGTCACCTCCCGCCTGGATCTCAACGCGCTCAAGCCATTCGGTAATCGCGTCGGCAGCCATATCGGGTGCCAGCGTGAAGTCGCTGCCAATCGCGATGGCCGCGTCCGCCCGATGGACCACCGTTTCGTGCAGCCGGCGCCGGACCCACCAGTTCGCCGGGCGCGAACCCAGGAAAGTCCATACCGGGGTCTCCGCACCGGACAACTCGACGGCATCGACCAACCGTTGTGCACCGCCGTGCAGCCAAGAGATGGCGCCAGCGGGGTCCGGTGGGGGTTTGCCGCCTTCGACGCTGCGGGGATCGAGGAAATGATCGAGTCGATCGTGGACGATCTGTGCAGCCCAGCGATCACCACGTCCGACGTGCCGAAACAGCTGCTGGAGGCTCCAACCCGGACACGTGGGCACCGGCAGGGATTCGTCGACGTCGTAGAAAAGTTCCGAAAAAGCGCGGTTCTCTTCGATCAATCCGGCCGCGTAATCCACAGGGGTCACGCTACCCGGCCGGGACATGCCCGGAGCCCGGTTCCGCTCGACCTGTGCTGCCCGCACCGTCGCGGTAAGGCAAGCGAATTGTCACCACGACAAACGTTTCGCACCGAGCTGCCGCCCGGTGACGGTGTGCGGGACGATCTTGAGCCACGCGTTGTGGACGCCGACTACCCACGGCTTCGGGTGGTGGCCATCCATCGCTCGCAGCAGCGCAGGAACGTGTTCCAGGTCGACCTCGGCGCCGACGCCTCGCACCAGGACGCTCCAGCCGGACTCCTGGTCCTCGTCGACGTGGTCGACTTCGAAAGCGAGCATCGGTTGCTGCATCGCCGCTCGTTTCGCGCCACCTTCCACGCGAAAGACGATGTCGTGTCCGGCCATGGCGTAGTTGACGGGCACGGCGAGCGGTCCGAGGTCATCTTGGTAGACGACGCGCCCGACGGTCGCGGCAGCGAGTAGGCGGAAACATTCGTCTGGAGGAAGTTCGTCGAGTTCGTGTTGCGTCATGATGCGATTCTCGTTGGGGCGCGGTGGTGACCACCACGGCCGAAGGTCCCAACTCCGTTACCACCACCGCGTCCGGCGGCTCGGGTCTAATCAGTCCGACGGCCACACCACGACGGCGAGCGGATAGAGAAGAATCATCACCGCGCCGAAGACGATGCGCCACCTCATAGCAGATCGGTAATTGGCGCCCAGCCTGCGGCTAACAACGACACGCAGCATCTAGGGATGACAACGTCCATCGACCACCAGCGGCACGAAGCCAATTCAGCCGGCGGTCGGCGGCAACGTCGCCGTGTGACGCACGTGATCTTCGCCGGGGCCGCGGCCATTGCGGTGCTCGCTGTCTTCGACGCCACCGCACCGCTCGGCATTGACGAGACCTCGGTCGCGTCGGGGTCGGTGCGTCTGGTGGACCAGGCCACTGACGTGGGGCCGCCGCCGTTGCCGGGGCTGCCGCTGCCCCCGGGGGTGGCGTTGCCGCCGGGGACGGTGGTGCTGCCAGGGGGGATGCCGGTGCCGCCGATGCCGCCGGGGACGGTGTTGCCGCCGGGGGCGGTGGTGCTGCCGGGAGGCCCAGACTTGCCGCCGCTACCGTCGCCTGTGGACCTATCGCAGTTGTCGCGCCCGGACGTGCAGCAGTTGTGGGCCAGGATGTTGCAGCTGAGGGCGTCGCCGCCGCCGAACGTGCCGAACGAGGTCTGCCGGTACAACACCGTCAGAGTCCCCTGTTGACCCATGTCGAGGTTTTCACGTTCAGCCAGCAAAGCTGGGTGGTGATCCACGTCCTACTTTCCGGCGTCGCCGGCACGCACCACGACCAGAGTGTAAATTTGGGCGGCAACAGACGACAGTGACGTGCCCGCTACGCCTTACGGGCTGGAATTCAAGGTAACCGGTAAGCCAAACGATGGCCCGCAGAACGCACTACGCGCGCGGATGCACGCCCGAAAACGCCCGGATGAGCAAAACAGGGGGACCCCAATGCCGCCGCACGGAGGCAGCGTGACTTCGCCGCCTCCGTTGCACTTCAAGGAAAGCCCGGCCTTCGCGGTAGACCGCAGCGCCTATTGGCGCCACCTGCGCGAGCTCGGCCGGGTGGTGGAAATCAGCAATGGCAATCCAACGCTGCACGGCTACTACCTGACCGGGCGGGACGACGTGCGTGCAGCTCTGCTTGACCCGGAGACGTTCTCCTCGCCGCCGAAAACCTTCAAGCTGGACTTGTTCGGCGCACCGCTTCCTCAAGTGCCGCTATCTTGCGTGACGCGCTCGGAGCATGCCCGCTTCGGCCGCGTCCTACATCCGCTGTTCAGCCCCAAATCGTTAGCCCCCTTCGCGCCGGTGCTGCGCGCCCACGCCGCAACCCTGGCCGGCACGGTCGCCGCCAAACGATGGTGTGACGCAACCACCATCGCCGACACCTACGCCTGCCAAGCGCTGGTCACAGTGTGCGGGCTACCGACAGATGCCGCCAACGCGGAACGGCTGACCCGCGCCGCAGTGGTCGGCGACACCAATGGGGCCGCGCACCTTGAACTCATCAATTGGCTGAGGTCCGGGCTGAGCGCCGGGATGACGAGTCCCCGGCGGCCGCCCGGCATCCTCTGGCCGCTACTGGAGGGACTCGAGAGCGATAGCGACTTTCCGCTCACGGGACTCGAAGTGGTCTCGTTCATCCTTCTGCTGTTCTCCGTTGCAGGCATCGAAATGGCGGCATCAGCAATTACTTTCGCGCTCCTGCATCTCGCGCGCGATCCGCAACTACAGTCCCGGGTGCGCGAGGATCCAACGCAGGTTCCGGCGTTCATCGAGGAAATCTTGCGGTTGGAAACCCCAGGACCGGCCATTCCACGCTTCACCACAAGAGAAGTCGAGATCGGCGGCGTCACGATTCCTGCGCAACGGAACGTCTGGCTGGCCTTGGAAGCCGCGGGCAGAGAAAACGGCGGCGACGAGATATCGACGGACGACAACGGAGAGGTCCGGCGGCAGCGCCACTGGGCGTTCGGCGCCGGCATGCACAGATGCTTGGGCATGCACCTGGCCCGTCTTGAAATAGCCGAGTTTGTGACCGAATGGTTGAGGCGTATCCCGGAATTCGAACTCGAACCGGGCTTCGTGCCAACCATCGTGCACAAGCCGACCGGCGTGAGCCACCTCGGCAGCCTCATGCTGCGCTGGGATGCCCGGTGAGCGGGACGCGCTAGGGCCGTCGCACGCCGAGCCTGTACACCTGCCAGCCCGCCCGCTCCCAACGGGCGAAATCGAGGCAGTTGCGACCGTCGACGATGACCCGGGCACGTACCCGATCAGCCAAATCGTCGGGGTCGAGGTCGATGAACTGCCGCCATTCGGTGAGCACCAGCACCGCATCCGCGCGATCGCAGGCCTCTTCCACCGAAACCGCGTAACTCAGCGTGGGGAACTGCCGCTGGGCGTTGTCCAGGGCTTTGGGGTCATAGACGTTGACCGCCGCACCGTTGAGCTGCAGCTGGCCCGCCACGTTCAGCGCGGGCGAGTCCCGTACATCGTCGGATTCGGGTTTGAACGCCGCGCCGAGCACGGCAATGTTGGCCCCCAGCAATGATCCGCCGCACGCCGTGGTCGCCAGTTCGACCATCCGGGTGCGCCTGCGCATGTTGATGCTGTCCACCTCACGCAGGAACGTCAGCGCCTGGTTGGCGCCCAGCTCGCCGGCGCGCGCCATGAACGCGCGGATGTCCTTGGGCAGGCAGCCGCCGCCGAAACCCAATCCTGCGTTGAGGAATTGACGCCCGATACGCGGGTCGTAGCCAAGCGCGTCGGCCAACAGGCTGACATCAGCACCAGCGGCCTCACACACCTCGGATATCGCGTTGATGAACGATATCTTCGTCGCCAGAAAGGCGTTGGCGGAAACCTTGACCAACTCCGCAGTCTGCAGGTCTGTCACCAGGAACGGCACACCCGCGTCCAGCATCGGCGCGTACAGTTCACGGATCGCCGCCTCGGCGCGCTGCGAATCCGGCTGTACCCCAAGCACAATCCGGTCCGGATGCAACGTGTCATGCACCGCGTAGCCTTCGCGCAAGAACTCTGGATTCCAGGCTATTTCGACGTCTAATCCTGGGGGCGCCAGCGCCGCAGCCCGCTTGGCCAAATCGGCTGCGGTGCCCACGGGAACGGTCGATTTACCCACAAGCACCGAATTTCTGGTCAGCCGCGGCACCAACGCGTCGATGACGGCGTGGACGTGACACAAATCGGCGCCGTATTCGCCCCTCTTCTGCGGTGTCCCAACCCCTAAGAAGTGCACGTCGGCGAATTCGGCCGCCATGGCGTAGTCGGTGGTGAAATGCAGTCGCCCCGCATCAAGGTTGTCGGTCAACATCTTTCGCAGGCCGGGCTCGTAAAAAGGAACGTCACCGCTGGCGAGCTTGGCGATCTTTCCCGGGTCGATATCGACCCCGATGACCTCGTGTCCCAGTTCCGCCATCCCGACGGCATGGGTGGCACCCAGATAACCAGTGCCAAAGACGGTGCATCGCATATGTCCGGTCTAGGTGGCCCCGATGAGCTAACTGCATCGCGACACTTAGCGGGAGGCAAACGGCAGATGACACCTGGTCGCCGAAGGGTTAGCGGCGACCGAACCCGCCGTGACCACCGCCACCCGGGAACCCGCCACCACCGTGACCACCGCCGAAGCCGCCGTGGCCGCCACCGGGGCCTGGGAATCCGCCACCCCCACCGGGATATCCGCCGCCGGGGTGGGGACCGAACGGCCCCCCAATGATCGGCAGCGGGATCGGAATGGGCACCGGGATGGGCGCCGCCGGGGCAACCGGGACGGGCGCAGGAGCCACCGGCAGCGGGGCCGGGGCCGGTGCCTCCGGCGCATAGGGGACCGGAGCCGGGGCCGCGGGCACCGGAGCGGGCGCGGGCGCCTCAGGCACCTGAACGGGACCTTCAGGCAGCGGAGCAGGAGCGGGAGCCGCAGGGGCGGGGGCGGGAGCCGCCGCCGGGGCAGGCGCGGGAGCCGGAGCCGCGGCCGGTGCTTGGGTGGCGGGTGCGACAACGTTGTGGCCCGGATCGGGCCGCACACCGGCCGTCGGCCGGATAGAGATCGCCAAGGAAACGACCAGCGCCGCCACACCGACGATGAAGATCGAGGCTAAGACGCTGCCGAGCAGGGCGAACGGCTTTTTCTCGTGCTCTTCGGCGTCGAGCAGGGTGGTTGCGGCGGTGTACTCGCCGGGGAAATCGTCGGCGACCGCGCTGTAAGCCAAAAGGTTGGCGCCGGATTCCGCGTCCGTGGCGACCTCGAAGTAGCCGGGCGTGACTGCAAACGGGTCGACGGCGCCCGTGCCAGGATCCTGAGCCCAGGCCTGCGCCGCGGTGGTCGATACGAACAGCGGCGCGTTCGCCGACGCCAGCGCCGCTCCCCTGGCCAACGCCGTCTCCGGCTCCTCGGGAGCACTCAGCGGAAGCGACGTCGCCGCCTCGAGCGCGGGCTTGATCAGCGGGATGTCGATGCCGGCGCCGACGACGAACACACCATTCGGGCGCGTCTCCAGCTGCTCGGCACCAGAGATGATGGACGCCAGCTCAGCCACCGCCGCGTCGTCATCGTCGGGTAGTTCGTGCCGGTGAACGTCGGCGATCGATCCGTCGGCACTGTCGATGACCGCCAAGGTCGCGGTATCGGCCTCAACGAAGAGCAGCGCGGTGTGGGCGTAGTTGATCTCGTTACCAACGACCTGAGCCAACGCGGCCGCGGCCAGGAAAGCCGAGACCAGCATCACGTTCTCGACCTTGTGGGCGGCCAGTGCATCGCGAAGCGCGGCGGCCTCGATGGGATCGGTCCAGGTCACGCCCGTCGACATCAGCCGGTAGCCGCCTTCGGCTGCGCCTTCTCGGGTCCCGAGGATTGCGGCGACCACCCGGTCAGCCGCACCAATCGTTGCCGCCTCGTCTTCACCGGCGACCTCGAAATTGTCCTGATCGACGGTGGCGCCATCGCCATTTTCTCCCTCGACCAGCACCATTTGGACCGCCGTCGGTGCCATCGAGACGCCAAGTACGGTGTCCATAGCTCCTCCCTTAGTCGTTTGCTAGCCAATGACGGAAGGGACGTAGTCGCCCCGCTGACGGCGACGCCGCTCGAGTCCCCATCATGTATTCCCCCTGTGATGCGATTTTACGCGCGTTGGGCCACGCGGGTCAGTGCATCAATCGGGTTCCGAGACCGAGCAACGGCCGGCCGTCAGGGGACGGTTAACGATGTCCACCACCGCCGTGACCGCCCCCACCGCCACCGCCAAAGTGACCGCCGCCGCCAAAGCCACCGCCACCACCGAAGCCGCCAAAGCCACCGTGCCCGCCACCGCCGAACGGTCCTTCGCCGCCACCGCCAAACGGCCCTCCGCCGCCGAACGGGCCGCCGCCCCCGCCGAAGGGACCGCCGCCACCGAAGAGTCCCCCGCCACCGAAGGGTCCGTGCTCGCCACCGCCGAAGGGACCGCCGCCGCCGAACGGGCCGCCAAGGGGCCCGTGCCCGCCACCGCCGAAGGGCCCTGAAATCCCGGGCTCACCACCACCACCGAAGGGGCCACCACCAAAGGGCTCGTGCCCGCCACCGCCGAAGGGCCCAGAAGTCCCCGGCTCACCGCCACCGCCGAAGCCGTGCCCACCGCTCCGGCCGGGGCTGGGGAACATGCCTTCATTCGGCGGATTCTGGTGGAACGGCTGCTGTGGCACGTGGACCGGCGGCTGGGCCATTACCTGTTGGGGCGGCGAAAGGCGCATCGGAGCCTGAACCATTGGTGGGCTTAACAACTGTTCCGGAATCGGCATATGGATCCCCGGCGCCGGAACCGGCAACACCGGGGGGGCCACGACGGGAAGGGGCGCTACCGGAGCGGCGGGCAGCTCAGCCACGGGCACCTGAGCCGCAGGCATCGGGTTCAGCGGCCTTGACGCCATCGGCGCCGGCAAGCTGATCTTGGGCCTCGCCGGGGACGCCTCGACTACCGGAGGTGCGAAGACCGGCTGGGCCGGGACGATGAGGCTTTGGTTGGGGCTGGGCTGCAGAGCCACGGTCGTGCGGATCCCGATCGCCAGCGCAATCTCCAGCGCGACCACAGCGCTGATCCCGACCACTGCCAGCCCGCTACCGATCAGCAGACCCGTACGACGCGGTTGATGACTCTCGTGGGGTCCGACGGATTGCCGACGATCTATCAGGACCGTCGGGGCATCGGCGTCGTCGTCCGACACCGCGCTGTAGGCGAGGAGGTCGTCGTCGCCGAACTCGGCACCGTGAGTCCCCATGGGACCGCCCAAAACGTCTAGGTAGTCGGGAACGGCATACGCGTCGACGACACCGGTGCCGGAGTCCTGCGCGTAAGCGAGCGCCGCGGTGGACGAGGCGAACAGCGGCGCGTTAGCGGACGCCAAGGCCGCGCCCCGGGCCAGCGCCGTCTCCGGTTCCTCCGAGGCGCTGACATTGAGCGACGTCGCCGATTCCAGCGCCGGCTTGATCGAGGCGACGTCGACCCCCGACCCGACCAAAAACACCCCGCCCGGAGCATTCTCGTCCAACTCGGCGAGCAGTCCGGTGAGTTGTGCGGTGGCCTCCTCGCTGGTGACGTCGTCGATCTGCTCCTTATAGAAATCGGTGATGGAGCCGTCGGCGGTCTCGACCACGGCCAACGTCGCGGTCTCGGGTTCGACGAAAAGCACCGCAGTGCGGTCGTAACCCATTGCTCCGCCAACGGATTGCGCCAACGCCGTCGCGGCCAGAAACGCCGAGACCAGCATCACGTTCTCGAGTTTGTAGGCCGAAAGCGCGTCGCGCAGGACGGCCGCTTCGACGGGGTCGGTCCACGTCACCCCGATGGAGGACAGCTGCAGGCCGGCGTCCCTCGCGCCTTCGCGCGTACCCAGGATCGCCGAGATCACCTGATCGGTCGCGGTGATGGTTGCCGCGTCGTCGGTAGCGATGACGTCGAACTCGTCGTCTTCGACCAGCGCGCCGTCGGCATTTTCGCCTTCGACCAGGACCATCTGCACGGAGGCGGGTGCCATCGACACGCCGAGCACGATATCCAAAACCAACCCCCTCCCAAAGGTGTCGCTGACCAAAACCGTGGTTGAGCGGAGGTGAAACCACAGACCAACTAATGATCGCGCACAATCGCTGTGCGCGACCCTCAGCGGAGCTGTGAAGACCGTATGAAGTTCAGGTAGGACCGAGACGGCGTCGGTCCCCGCTGGCCCTGATACTTCGAGCCGGCGCGCGAACTGCCGTACGGGTGCTCCGCCGGACTGGTCAACCGCAAGATGCAAAGTTGACCGATTTTCATCCCCGGCCACAGCGTGATCGGCAGATTGGCGACGTTGGACAGCTCGAGTGTGATGTGGCCGCTGAAACCCGGATCGATGAAGCCCGCCGTCGAGTGCGTCAGCAGACCCAGACGGCCGAGGGATGATTTGCCTTCCAGGCGTCCAGCCAGGTCGTCGGGCAGGGCAATGAGCTCGAGAGTCGAGCCGAGGACGAACTCGCCCGGGTGCAACACGAACGGTTCGCCGTCTTCGGGCTGCACCAAGCTGGTCAGCTCATCCTGCTGCTGCGCGGGGTCAATGTGGGTGTAGCGGGTGTTGTTGAACACCCTGAACAGGCAATCGAGACGGACATCGATGCTGGACGGCTGCACCAAGGTGTCGTCGAACGGATCGATGCCGAGCCGGCCAGCAGCGATTTCGGCCCGCAGGTCACGATCGGAGAGCAGCACTCGAAGAGCCTATCCGCCGTACGCTGGCTCAGCGCAGGTACAGTTCCCCCCCGGTCGGGTATCCACCGCCGGTAGTGGTGACGTGAACGTGGTCGTAGTGGCCGTAGTAGCCGCCCGATTGCGCGCCGCCGGGCGTGTAGTAAACACCACGCCAAATTGCGTCCTGTATCCCAAGTCGAGCCGCGTTGGTCAGTACGTACGCGACGATTTGGTCTCCCAGCGCAATGCCTCCGGAGCTTCCGGGGTCGGGAATCATCACGTCAAGCGCCAGGCCCTCGGGATGCCACCTCAGCGCATCCGGTCTGTAGCCGCCGATTTCGTGGATCTGGGGAAATGCCGCGCTGATGTTGCGAGCCGTCAAGATCGTCCTCACCTGCAGAAGCCGTTCGTTCGCGACTCCGGGCGGCAAGACACGGGATGCTCGATCAACTGCCATTCTCGATGCCACGGCAAATTCGCTAAACGAATTCTCCGACAGCGCAGGCGGTTTAGCCGCCACCAGCTCCAAGTGCCACGGTCCATCATTGCCGGCGATCGGCGCGCCAACCCGGCCGGCGGCGGAGGAATGGACATCTCCACCAGCCGTGAGAAACACGGCCGTAAAGGCAACAGCGGCGGCCGAGACCATTGCCGACTTTCGCCGGACCACGGCTAATGTATTGCGCCCCATAGAACGAATATTACGATGTGACGACAGATAACAAAAGAATAAACAGCCATTTCTTAATTTCGGAGATGCCGGCTTGGCCCTCGCCGGTCGCGAAGGATGCTAGCCTCCTACGCATCCGCGCCGATGTAGTTCAATGGCAGAACATCAGCTTCCCAAGCTGAATACGCGGGTTCGATTCCCGTCATCGGCTCCATGAAACCCCTGTTCAGTGGCATGTGAGCCGACTGAAAATCAGCCGTTATGAGGCTCTCTTGACCGTCGCTTGACCGTGGCCTGGCGACACCCCATCCTCGAAACGGTTTGCTGAGTCGCGGGTGAGTAGTGCCATGCTGGCTATCGCCACCAGTGCAGCACGAGGGTTGTTTCTGCTCGGCGGAAGTCGGCGCGAACCAGGCGATCGCGGGGGCGCGAGCTAAACCCGCGTCACGGATCGAGACAAGGCCACCGATCGTTCACCCTCGACGCGGTGCTGGGAGGACGCGAGATCGTTTCCGTGCTCAATGGCGGCGCGCGCCGGGACCGGGATTATCCGCGCCTCATCGCCGACATCCGGTCGGGCCGGATCAACGTGCGCGACCAGTTGAGCGCGGTCTGGCGGATCGACCGGATCGAGGAGGCGATCGCTGCCCTGAAGGCGGGCGAGGTCACGCCCGCGGTTCTCGACCACGACCGATAGGTGGGGTGCGAAAGCGTCGGGCGCTTCGATGCGAACCTATGATTGCGCGCAGCACGACTTGAAATGGATGAGCAGCAGGAGATCATGAGCACGACAAAGCTTGCCCTGGAGGGTATCCGGGTCATCGACATGACCCGCGTATTCGCCGGCCCGATCAGCGCGCAGATACTGGGCGACCTCGGCGCTGACGTCATCAAGGTGGAGCGGCCGGGCAGCGGTGACGAAGGGCGCGCTTACGGTCTTGCCTCGGTCGAGGGCAAGGATGGCAAGGACCTTCGCCAGTCCGGCTTCTTCACCGCGTCGAACCGCAACAAGCGGTCGATCACGGTCGACCACTCCAAGCCGGAGGGGCAGGACATCCTGCGTGCTCTGGTCAAGACCGCGGACGTCCTGATCGAGAATTACAAGGTCGGCGACCTCAAGCGGTTCGGGCTGGATTATGAGAGCCTGAAGGCGATCAATCCCCGCCTCATCTACTGCTCGATCACCGGCTTTGGCCAGACTGGGCCGATGGCGGGGCGCGCGGGCTACGACGGGTTGTTCCAGGCGAGCGGCGGCATGATGGCCGTGACCGGCATCCCCGAAGGCCAGCCCGGCGCGGGGCCGGTGAAGGCCGGGCCCAGCCTGGTCGATTTCGTGACCGGCCACAACAGCGCCATCGCGATCCTCGCCGCGCTGCACCATCGCCACAGCACGGGCGAGGGCCAATATATCGACATGGCGCTGCTCGACAGTTCCGTGGCGATGATCTGCCACATCATGCAGGACTATCTCATCAACGGCGTCCAGCCGGAGCGTCTGGGCAATGGCGGCAACGGCGGCGGTCCCGCCGACCTCATCCATGCGCGCGACGGCATGACGTACATTACGGCCGGCAGCGACGCCCACTGGCGGCGCATGTCGGATTTGATGGGCCAGCCCGAGCTCTACGCCGACCCGCGCTTCAACACCAACGCCAAGCGGGCCAAGACTAATCGCGCGGAGTTGATCGACATCATCAACGTGTGGAGCCGGCAGTTCACGACGGAGGAGCTTCAGGCGAAGTTCGATAGCGTGGGGATCCCGGCCGCGCGCTATAACGATCTGGCGGAGGTCTGGGACGATCCGCAGGTGCAGCACCGAGGCCTGCGCGCGACGACACCGCATGTGTGGGCCGCCGCCGGATCGGTCGACCTGATCGGCAGCCCGCTGGCGGGCATGGGCGCGACGCCTGCGACGATCCGCCGCGCGCCGCCGCTGATCGGCGAGCACAGCGCGGAGATACTGGGCGAACTGGGCTATGACGCGGCGCGGATCGCGGGCTTGCAGGAGCAGGCGATCATCTGATCGAGAGGGCGGTTTGCTTTGGCCGCATCCGCCTCGCCATCGCGTATTGAGTCTGGACCCCTTCGTTGGTGTCGCCGCTGGACCGTACGAGGGTGATTTTGAGTCTGACGTTTCCAACGAATCTTGCTAGGCGACCGCATAGCTTAGCTAAGCTAAACAAGCTACATGCAATCAGCGGGTCGAGGGTCGGAAACACTGACCGCCGAACCTCCGGTAACTTGCGGACCACACCATCTTCGCGGTCAGCGCTACGCATCGGTTACCGCGGCGATCTTCTGGCGCGTGACCGTGGCTTGGCCGTCAAGGGACCCACACAACTAGGTTCCCAAGCTGAATACGCGGGTTCGATTCCCGTCATCGGCTCCATTGGGCGGCGGTGTAGGCGGTGGCCGGGGTGGCTTGGTGGGGCATGGAGCGGTGCGGGCGGTGGTGATTGTAGATGTCGAGGAAGGTGTCGAGCTGGGTTTGCAGTTCGGTGATGGTGGTCGCGCGGGGTTGGCCGGTGAGCCATTTTTTGAGGGTTTGGTGGAAGCGTTCGACCTTGCCGCAGGTAGTGGGGTGGTTGGGGGTGGAGTTGATTTGGGTGATGCCCAGTCGGCCGAGCTCGTTTTCGAACCCGTTGCGTCCGCCTTGACCGCCGGAGTACCGGGTGGTGAAGACCATGCCGTTGTCGGTCAGGGTGGAGGCCGGAATGCCATGGGCTGCGCATGCTTTGCGGAAGTCAGCGAGCACGATGGGGCCGGTGATGCGGGGGTATGCGGTCACCGACAGGGCGTAGCGGGAGTGGTCGTCGATGAAGCACAGGATCTCGGTGTGGGTTCGATCGGCGAGCCACCAGTGGGTGAAGTCGGCCTGCCAGCGTTCGTTAAGTCATCGGCTCCACTCTGACCAGTGCGAGTGCTGTTCGAATGGTGCGAAAGTCGCCGAGCGTGTCACGACGATCACAACTTCCGGAAAACTCGATCCAGCGTGGCCCCCGCAGCCTTGAGTGCTTCACTCTGCGAGTGCGTGTAGAGCCGCATGGTCAGGCTTGCGTCCTTATGCCCGATCCAGGCCCCAGACTGATCCGGGTCCGAACGATCTCATTGCTCGTAAAGGCGGGCGGGACGCAATCGATCAGGGTCCACCAGCCGACATCTGAGCACGGTCGGCGCTGGCGGTTGGCGTGCCGCCCAAGTCGGAGCTTGGCAACGGCATCTCGTGAAGCAGGTTCATTCTTATGCGCGGCCACCGACGGCGCGTGCGTCACTGTCCAGGAGACTACTAAGGCAACGAGATAGCAGATTCGATGACTAGTCGATGCATCTTGGGCGTTGGGTTGTGTGAGACTTTGTCGCGTGGCTTCGGACGGTTCGGCCTTGGTACTTCTGCACGGCGGCACCGCGTCTGGAGGCGCATGGCAAGACGTCGTCCCAGTAGTTTCTAAGTATCACCTGGTGTATGCACCAACTGCTCCAGGTCACCGTGGTGGTCCGCCTGTGCAGCGACATCCCGCGACAGCCACCGATCTAGTTGACTGGGCAGAGGGGTATCTCGACGAGCAAGGACTGCAACGCCCTCATCTCGCGGGCCACTCGATGGGCGGTTACATGGCCATCGAATTGGCACGGCGAGGCCGGGCAGCAACAGTGTGCGCCTTTGCACCAGGTGGCTTCTGGGCATCCGGTGACGGGCTGCGGGCAAAGACTATGTCACAAATGGGAAGAGGTACGGGGATGATTCGCTGGTGCGACCCATCGTTCCCCTCGTTTTGAAGTCGTCTATGGTCCGTCGGCTTTGGTTCCAGGTTGGCGAGTGTCACGGGGCCCGGATCAGCGCCGAGCGGGGCGTTCAGATCCTGGACGACTTCCTCGAATGCACCGTCACCCGAGAAATCTTCTCGACCGACGACGAGCAGATTGCACCGCTCGACCCCCTGCCATGTCCGGTCACGGTGGCATGGTCGGAGAAAGACGTGGTTGTTCCCGTCGCCTCCTACGACACCAACGCGCGTGAGCGCCTGCCACAGGCGACGTTCGCAATTCTCCCTGACGTTGGGCATGACCCGATGATGGACGACCCCGCCCTCGTTGCGCGCACCATCCTCGCCGTCACAGGTGCAGCGAAAGATTAGTACCCAAAGGGGGGCCAAAGGTCGTTTTCATCCTTAATTTTTGTAGCTGCGGCAGCGGATCATCGCGTTCTGGCCAACCCGCAGCGTCGCCTCGGTCACAAACGCACGACCGAGATGCGCCATCAACGCGCCGATCTCCGGTTCGGAACGCAGAAATGTGCGCAGCACGTATGCATCCCTGGCGGCGTCCCACACCACCGCGGTAACGGATAACACCAGATTCGACACAGACCCGAAGGTGTGTCCCGGTTCCAACGTCTCGCCGGCGGCGGGAACCGCGGTCCCGTGGCCGGCGATCGCCAGTACGCCTCCGATGGTGAGGTCACCGGGAGCGGGGTGGTGCGTGAGTCCATAACCACGCTCCTCGAGCGTGCTCAGGATCGCCTCCATGCTCGCGCCCGCCTGGACGGTAACCGACGCCGGGGTTCCGGGATTGACGGTGACAGCGGTCAGTGACATGGTGGTGTCGACAAGCAGCACCCGGTCGGCGCTGATGGTAGTCGGTGGGATTGCCAGCGGCGACCAGTTATGGGTGTAGCCGCGCGCCCGCAGTCGATACCCATTTCTATGAGCCCAATTAGCCAGCATTACAACATCTTCCGGCGCGCCAACCGAACACGTCCACAGTGAGTCGACGACGATCTCACCCGACCAGTTTTTGAACGCGGCGCGATAAGGCGTGATACCGGGCGGCAGCCGCGGCGGGTCATCCGCGCCGGCAACATCCGCCGCATCCGGCGGTGCGCACGGGGCGATCGGTCGCGTCGGCGACGAACCGGTCATCGCCATCGCGGCTGCCACGATCAAATTGCGCGACATTTTCATCTGTCCCCCAAAGGGTTTCGCAAGACCGGGCCCACGTATCCGGCCGGACGTTAACAGAGCGGTCACCATCCGGCCAGGGCGTCTGCCATGACGAAGCCCGCCGGCCAGCGGCTGGCGGCGGCCAACAGCGGGACACCGCTGGTCAGCGCGACGAGGCGGGTCTTGAAGCTCATGCTGCACCAAAAAGTCGAGTAGTCGACTACTCACGCCAGGACAGGTAGACCGATGCGACGGTGTACGCATGTCGACAACTGCGCCAAGATCTCTCAATGACAGGGCGTTCCGTACGGGTGCGTTCTCGCTATCGGGTGCTCGAGGACGGCCTCTACAGGTGGTCGGCAGGCTCGCGCTGCGCGCCCCACGGCGCATCATCGCTGCGGCGCTGCTGACGATGGTCGCCGCCGGCATCTTCGGGATGCCCGTCGCCAACGAGCTCTCCAACGGAGGCTTCCGGGACCCACAGGCAGAGTCGTCGCGTGCCTCGCAAGTGCTGGCGCAAAAGTTCGGTACCGGCGGAATGCAGCTGGTAGTCGCCGTCACCTCCGACGCCGGGGCGGCCAACCCGGCGGCGCGCAGAGCAGGCACCGAGATCCACCGAATCTTGGCAGGCCTGCCGTATGTGGTAGGGCTGCACTCGGCGTGGACGGAGCCCACGCAAGCCGCTTCAGCGCTGATCAGCCGGGATGGCAAGTCCGGGCTGATAGTCGCGGGAATCGCTGGCGATGAATCCTGCGCACAGCGGCGCGCCGGCGAAATCCAGCGCCTGTTACCCGAATTCAACGACGTGACGGTGAAGATGGGGGGTGAGGCAACGAGTTTGCTCCAGATCCTCGAGCAGTCCAAGAAGGATCTGAGCGTGATGGAAACCGTCGCGTTGCCGGTCAGCTTCGTGGTGCTGGTCTGGGTGTTCGGCGGAGTGCTGGCGGCGGCTTTGCCGCTCGCGGTCGGAGTCTTCGCGATCATCGGCTCCATGGCAGTACTACGCGCGACGGCATTCGTCACCGACGTATCGATCTTCGCGTTGAACCTCATTCTGGCATTGGGACTCGCGCTGGCCATCGACTACACGTTGCTCGTGATCAGCCGATTCCGTGACGAACTCAGCGAGGGTGCGGGCCGAGAAGAGGCCCTGCTTCGAACCATGTCAACCGCGGGCAGGACCGTCGCGTTCTCCGCCGTTACCGTCGCGCTGGCGATGGCCGCAATGGTGTTCTTCCCGATCTACTTCCTCAGGTCGTTCGCTTATGCCGGCGTCGCGGTGGTCGTGCTCGCGGCGGCCGCGGCACTCACGGTGACACCCGCGGCACTCGTGCTGCTCGGGCCACGGATCGACGCTTTGGACGTGCGCCGACTCGGCCGACGGATCCTGCGTCGGCCGGAACCGCAACCACGTGCGCTGGAGCAGGGTTTCTGGTACCGCATGACGAAAGGCGCTATGCGCCGCGCCGTTCCGATTGGACTGGCGGTTGCGGCCTTGCTGCTCTTCCTCGGCTTGCCGTTCCTCGGGATCAGGTTTGGCTATCCCGACGACAGGCTGTTGCCGCCATCGGCATCGGCCCGCCAGGTGAGCGACGAGTTGCGCAGCGGATTCGCGATCAACTCGATCAATGACGTGGTCGTTGTGCTACCGGACGCGGCCGGACTCGCTCCGGCGAAGTTGGGCGGATACGCCGCGCAGTTGTCCCGCATACCGGACGTAACGTCGGTGTCGTCACCGGATGGGGCTTACGCGGACGGCGTCCGCACCGGGGCGCCCTCCGCTGCAACGGGAATAGCGAACGGGAGTGCAGTACTCACCGTCAACTCCTCCGCACCACTGTATTCGCAGGCATCAGCAACCCAGCTGAATCTGTTGCATGCCGTAACCCCGCCGGACGGTCGGGCCGCGGAGTTCACCGGGTGGGCCCAGCTGTCGCGAGACGCTGGTGCGGCCGTCAGCTCAAACTTGCCACTGGTGCTTTCGGTCATTGGCGTCGTCACGTACCTGCTGATGTTCCTGTTCACCGGGAGCATCCTGGTGCCGCTGACGACATTGCTGCTAAACGTTCTCTCACTCACCGCGGCGTTCGGTGCTTTGATCTGGATTTTCCAGGACGGTCACCTTGGCGGGCTTGGCACGACGGCGACGGGAACGCTCACGGCCACCGTGCCGATGTTGTTGTTCTGCTTGGCTTTCGGTCTGGCGACGGACTACCAGCTGTTTGTCATTTCGCGGATCCGCGAGTACTGGTCGGCATCGGGTAAGACGCGCGCCGACAACGCCGAAAGTGTTGCGCTCGGCCTGGCCCGCACGGGGCGGGTAGTGACCGCGGCGGCACTACTGATGGCGATCACGTTCGCGTCCATGGCCACCGCTCAGGTTTCGGTGATGCGGGTATTCGGTGTGGGGCTCCCGCTGGCGGTGTTGGCGGACGCCACACTCGTCCGGGCGCTGCTGGTGCCCGCATCCATGGCGTTGCTCGGCCGGTCCAACTGGTGGGCGCCGTCCCCACTCGTGTGGCTGCACCGGCATATCGGCATCAGTGAATCACTCGGTGCAGAAAAGCTTGCACGACCTGCCTCTAAGGTGCTCGGCAGTGTCGCGGCCGAGGCCGCCTAGCACGCCGACTCGCGACAACGTGAATCTCTTAACACCTGCATAATTTCGTCAGGACCCCGGCACAGCTTTCCCAGCGACGATCAGTTAGCGGTCCGCATGGTGTTCTCCGCCTGGGCCATAGCCGACCGCCAAAGACTCGGGAGGCATGGGATATGGATATCGTGCTCGGAGTTTCGATGGCGCCAGCCTCGGTTCAGATGGTCCTGCTGCAAGGCGAAAATGCAGACGGGGCAACGGTAGATGAGAATGAGTTCGCCGTCCCAGCTCGCGACGACGCACCCACCGTCAGCGCATCCGATCGAGTGGTGGCCGCCATCCTGGGCACCCGCGAAGATGCGATCAGTGCGGGCCTTGAGCTGTCCTCCGTCGGGGTGGCATGTACCGACCAGCTCGAAGCGGCAGCCCTCCGCGACGCGCTGGCCGCTCACAAAATTGAGAATGTCATGCTGGTCTCGGCTTTTCTGGCCGCGACCGCCCTGACGCAATTCGTTGGCGGGGCAATGGGCTACGAGCGCACCGCAGTGCTCTTCGTGGAACCCGGTACGGCCACGTTGGCCGTTGTCGAGACCTCTGACGGTTCCATCGCGGATGTCCATGAAGAACAGTTGAATACCGCTTCCGGGCAGGTTGTCACGGCGGAGCTGATGGAGATGGTCGCGGGGCTCGACGAGCTGCCAACGCGACCCGGCGGCCTGTTTGTGATCGGCTACGGTGTCGACGTCGCCGCGATCAAGCCGCATTTGGAAGAAGCGACGTCGCTCACGGTGAACGCCGCGGAGGAGCCCGAGACAGCGCTGGCTCGAGGGGCGGCCCTGGCTTCGGCGAAGGCGCCATTGTTCGCGTCGTCGACGGCCGCGCTGGCCTACGCGCAAGACCCCGGGACGGGTGCGGTCGAAATGTCCATCCTGCCAGAATATCTGAGCCTCGCAGGCGCCGAAGTAGGCGAAAACGACCTCGCCTATAGCGCTGCGGCAGACGACGAGGCAAGTGCCCCAACCGTCGTCATAAGCTCCGGATCCAACACAGCAGCTGAGAACTTGCCCCCGCGCAGGCCGGGCCTGTTGGTCGGAACCGCGGTGGCGGTGGCCGGCATAACCACGGCACTGGCACTAGAGATAGCCCTATCTCTCGGAATCCGCACGACGGTTGGCCTGTTGCCTGCCCCGCTCCACGACTTCATCGCCCCGGTCGAGCAGGCGCTCGTGCCTGCGCCATGGCCGGTGGCCGCTAACAAGGCGGTAGCGCCCAAGCCGCTGGGTTCACCGGCGGGCGTACCGCCGGCCGGGGCCTCGGTTCCCGTGGCTCCGGTTCCGGTAGCTCCGGTTCCCGCGGCTCCGGCCGTGCCGGCTCCGGTGGCGATCCCGCCGGTGGCGCCTGCTCCCCTACCGCCGGTTCACCTGCCCGACCCGCCTGTGAGTCCGCCCGTGGTCCAGACCCCGCCACATGCGCCGCCGCCGGCCGAGCCGCCGCCGATCCATGTCGCTCCGCCGCATTCGCCACCACCCCACCAAGCCCCGCCCGGGCAAGGGCCTTGGCCCAATCCTGGCGGCAGGCCCGGCGGGCCATCCGGCAACCCCGGCGACGGCGGACCCGTCAACGGCCCAGGCCCCGTCCAGGGCAATCCCGGCGGCGGCGAGCCACACGGTGGCGGTCCCATTGGCGGCCCCGCTCCGACTCACGGGACTCCCGGTTCCGGGCCGCCTGAAGCTGGCGCGCCACCCGGCGGTGGTGCGCCGCACGGTGGTGGTGAGCCCCCCAGCGGCGGTAGTGAGCCCCCCAGCGGCGGTGGACCGGCAGGCGGTGGCGAAACCCATGGCGGTGGCGAGCCCTCTGGCGGCGGCGAGAGTGGTGACGGAGGCAGCCACGGCGGTGCGGGCGGCGAAGTAGGAGGCGGTGGAGGCGGCTTCGGCGGCGGAGGCAGCTCTGGTGGCGGCAGCTCGAGCAGCAGCGGCGGCGCTAGCGAGAGCGGCGGGGCCGGCCATCGGTAGGCCCCCGTTGACACGCTTGAACGCATCGGCGGATCCGGCGGGTCCGCGGCGACGACCGAACCGAGTGCTCCCGGTGCGTTGATCGCGGGCCCAATAGACATCACGCTCGGCGGTACGCCATTCGGAGGCGTCTTACCTTGGCTGACGAACACCCTGCCCGAAGAGCTCGCCGCGGCAATCACACCCACGTAGTTGGCGAGTGGACAATGGCGACCAATGGCTCCTCGGAATCGGCCGGTCATCCCCGCCTACCACGACACGTGGTTAGGCAATGCCGCGCGTCGCGAAGTCCCACCCGAAGTCATCGCTGAGATCACCCGACAGCACGGCATCGTCCCGAACAGCTTCGAGATCTTGGAGCAGCTGGAGGAAATCAAAGACCCTGACGGCAAAACCTTTTTCCTCCTGCCGCCGGCCGCGAGCGGGGACCACACCCGCGAGGTGGTGCTGATGACGTACGTCTTCAATGCGGGCACCGGCTACGGCAAGGCGGGCCAGCAGTCCACAGACTTCCCCGACACGCCCTTCTCGGCCGCCGAGATTCGCCGGATCATGAACCGGCAGGGCGCAAATAGCTGGAGCTACTCGCGGGACGTCAGGTTCATTCACCGTAACGGAGCCCGCCTTGTCGCGACCCCGAACGGCATCCTGATGGGATTGGGCGGCAACTGGATCCAACGGCAGTTCAGCCAGCAGGGCGGCACCGCATGGGGCGACATATTCATGGTCAACATCGGCGGCACCATCGATCCCGCCCAACAGCTCCGCCGAATTGTGCGGTCGGGACACGCCTGGTGCGCCGACGAAAGCGGCCGGGCCTGCGAGAGCAACCTCGACCTGGACAGGGTGCTCCACCACGAGGAGCTGCACTCCCAACAATGGGCCGCAAAGGGTTACGCGCGGATGCTGAGAGACTACAGCTGGGAGATCCTCCGCGAGAGGGTCTTTGGCAGGACTAACAGGCTCGAGGAGGACGCCGGCCTGTCCGACGGCGGCTATCCGGCCGACAGCGCGTGAATTCCGTTGTAGAGCACCATCAAACCGATCACAACCATAATGGCTCCCTCGAGTGCGGCGTGGTTTTTCTCCATCCACTCTTTGAGACGCACCAGCTGACCGTCGAGCCGGTCACCGGCACTGGCGTAGGCCAGGATGGGGATCGCAACCGTCGAGGCGGAGACCGCGACAAAGGCCGCGCCGCTCAACCAGTCGCCTGCGGCGCCGAATCCGCCAGTGCCGATGGCCAGTCCGGCAGTCGCACAAACGATTAGCACCTCAGGTCTGATCGGCGCCAGCACCGCCCCGACCAGCCCGGCGCGCACGGGTGTCAGTGTCGCGAACGGACGCATCCAACGCGGCGGGTCGGTCTGACGATGCCGGGTCAACAACCGGAAAATGCCGAACGCGATGAGTGCCGACCCGAGGACCACACGCGTCCAGGACGCCCAGGTCGGCGGTGCCTCGCGCAGCTCGCCGAGCAGGCCTGAAGCCGCGACGAAGGCCGCGGTCAGCGCGGCCAGCCCGAGCAGCCAGCCGCCCAGGAATGCCAGACTGGCCGGCCGTGGCCGCGGCGCATGTAGCACCAGCACGGCGGGGATGACCGTGATCGGCGAGAGCGCGACGACCAGCGCGAGCAAGAAGAGCTTGGTCAGCACCGAACTCCAGTCTCCTGCCACGAGCAGCATCCTTGCACACACCGGTGTGCACGCGCTGTCGGGCGCAGCCAACGCTGAATTTCAGATGTGCAGGGCGTGAATTCCCTTGTAGACCAGCATCACGCCGATCAAGATCAGGATGCCCGCCAGTAGCGCGGCGTTGTTTTTCTCCATCCAGTCCTTGAGGCGTGTCAACGTATCGTCGAGGCGATGACCGGCGGCCGCGTAGGCCAAGATCGGGATCGCGACCGTTGACCCGGCGACGGCCACGAAGAACGCGGCGCAGATCACCTCGCCGGCAGCGCTGAGGTGACTGGTGCCGATGTCCAATCCAGCTACCAAACACATGACCAGCGCGTCGACCCTGACTACCGTCAGCACCAGGCCCGTTATCGCGGCGCGCGTCGGCGAAATGGTCGCGAAAGAACGCATCCAGGCTGGCGACTCGGTGTGGCTATGCCGGGTCACCCACCGGTAAATGCCAAACATGATCAGTGCCGATCCCAGGACCACGCGCAGCCAGGATGCCCAGGCCGGCGGCGACTTGTGCATGCCGCCGAGCGCGCCCGAGCCCACCATGAACAGCGCGGTCAACGCCGCCAGCCCGGACAACCAGCCGGCGAGGAAAGCCAGGCTGCTCGGCCGCGGCCGCGGGGCTTGCAGTACTAGTACCGCCGGGATGATCGTCAGCGGCGAGACAGCGATGACGAGCGCCAGCGGAACGAGCGCGGTCAGCTCCGAAACCCAGCTTCCTGCCACGGGCAGCAATCTTGCCATTAGCCTTTTCTGCGCAGCGTCCAGGCCGGTATCCAGTGCGTCACGGTTTTCCGCTTGGAGCCGTAGTCGATCGGGTACGTCACCAGCCCCCACCAGTCGCCCTGCTCGCAAATGCCCCAGCAAGTCAGCCGCCCCTCCACGACTTTGTGCAGCTGCAGACCGTTGGGCTGATAGCGGCCCGAACGGTGCGGCTCCCGCGGGAACAGCACCGTCAGGTCAACCAAGACGCTGATCGCAGGGTGCACCACCCGAAACGGGTCGCGGATCGGCTGGCCGTTGTAGCCGATCGACCCAAGCGGAACCATTTATCGATCATATGTTCGCTTGGTTGCATGTGCACTCATCGGTGCTGGTCAGGGCACTTGCCTTGTGGACAGTGTCCTAACCGAGGCGATCTGTTCGGCGCGACGCTGGCCGTGGGCGAGGGCGAGCTGGGTGCGCAATTGCTTGTTTTCCTCGGTGAGGTCTCTGATCCGTTGGTGGGCCAGCTCTAGCCGGCGTTGCCAGGATTCGTCTGTCGTTCGAGTTGGCGCGGGCTTGGCGGGGCGGTCAGGGGCCGCGGCGATCCGTTCCATCAGGTCGGGCTGGGTGTAGATCCAGGAGCGCGCGACTGACGCGGCCTTGGCCAACGCCGTGACGGTGACTCGCGTGCCGTCGGCCTCGAGCCGGGCGAGCGCTTCGAGCGCCCGCTGTCGGGTGGTTTCGTGCTTTAAGCGGGCTGCGGCGCGCAGGTGCGAGGAATTGTCAGCAAGCATCGTTTGCACTCGATTCGGCTGCAGCCGCATCCTGTTCGAGGCTGCCGATGATCTTGGTGAGGTTGTCGGCGGTGTGCTGGTTCATTTCGACGAGCCGCAGCTGTCCGCGTTGCTGTGCGCGTTCGATGATGCCGCGGGTCAGTTCGAGCTGCTCGCGATGTTGCGGCAGGAACTCCGGCGTGGTGATGAAGACCGGGCATGTCAGGCAAGCGTTGGCGTGTGGGCAATTCTGTTGCAGCGGCAGGCCGCAGTAACCGTTCGGCAGGGCCTGCGTGGCGCGCGAGAGGTGCTGCTTGGTCCATTCGGCATCGGCAAGCGGGCTGTCTGGAGAAATGCTGACTTCGTTGCCGTTGATGTCGACCTTGCGGGCGCGTTCCCAGTGTCGGCGGACGGTGTCGTCGTGCAGTCGGGCGTAATGAGCCGTCATTGCCGAGGAGTCGTGGTCAAGGATCTTGCGGACCACTTCTTGGGGGACGTCGTTGTTGATCAGGCGCGTGCCCAAGGTGTGGCGGAACTGATGTAGGGAGATGCGCGCCAGCGCACCGGATTCGTCGACGACCCTGCACTTGGTGATCCATGCCTTTAGGGCCTCGTGGGCGACTGTTTTGGATGTGGGCTGTGTGCCGTCGGAGTTGCAGGTTTCTCGCGGAAACAACACAGCCCGCGCTGAGTACTGGGTGCGTACTCGCTGGGCTTGCTCGGCGATCACGGTAGCTATTTCAGTCGAAATAGGCACTAGGGCTTCGCGTTTCATTTTTCGGTTGTAGTACCGGAGATAGGGTGCCTGATGGCGGTCGAAGGTCACACAATCCTGCGGCAGGTGTAGCGCATCGTTGATCCGCAGGCCGGTTTCGATCAGTAGTGGGAACAGCAATCTCCACCGTGGGTCGGTGAGCTTGTCGAGGTTGGCGGCGTTTTCCAGCTGGGCCATGACGATCGCTGATAGCGCTCGCGGTGGCAAGGTAGTGCGAGCTGGCGCATCTTCGGTGTAGAAGGCCGTGCTCGCCGGAACGTCGGGAATCCAGTCATGTTGGCGCGCGATGACCAGAAATCGTCTCGCTGAGCTGACTCTTTGGCTGCGCCCTGTGGCGGTGAGGCCGTCTTCGGCGAGCAAGGTCAGGAACCGTGTGATGACGTCACGGGTGAACTGGTCAGGTCGTGCGTCGGGGCCCGCGTGCTCGGTCAGCGCATCGGCCATACGGGTCAGGGTGGTCAGATCGCGATGCATCCCGCTGGCGCTGTGGCCGATGTCGACGCGCCACCTGAGGAACTTCTTGATCACCTCGCGCAGCCACTGTTGCGAGATAACGCCGAAGTTCAGCGTCAAACCTCCCTGAGCACCACCGAAACCCAGCCGTCGCAGGCGCCAGCGACCCCGAAGAAATTCGTGTTCACGGGTGTAGGTTCCGCGAAGTTTGTCCAATTCGTCGATGGCGAAGATCAGAAAGCCGGTGCGGAGGTGCGTCCTCGCTTGTCCGTGGTTGCGATCGGCGCGGATGATGGGCCATTCGTGTTCTGGATGTTGGAGCAGTGATGTGATCCCAGACTCGGCGAGGGCTCGAATCATCAAGCGTATCTGGCGGAAGTTCTGTCGTACAACGTCGTTCGTTGTCCTGGCCTGCAGAATTCCATAGGCGATTTCCCACCGAAGTGGTAGCGGGAGGGTCGCGAGCGACAGCGCCTCCTTTTCAGGCAGCTCGCCAGGGTCCCAAGCGGTCAGCGGTGGGCGGCCGGCCCTGGCCCATCGCTGAGCATGTGTCGAACAAAGGTCCCCGTGAAGAGGGAGCCGCGGGCATCCGGCTATCTGGCATGGAGCACCACCGCCGACAGGATCGTCGGGGCTCACGATGATTCGATCGTTGACCAACACTGGGGCAACCACTTTCTGCAGGCGGAAGACCCATGAGTCGTCCGGTCCGCCCATCGCTGGCGCCGCGATCGCGGTTATTCGCGACGGCTGCGTACTCATGGCTGCTTCCCGGCGCCTATGGTTGTCGTGCCGCGACCGCCCAAGCATCCGGCCCTGTCGAGCACCCGGCGAATATCCTCGATCTCTAGGTGCTGATAGGTCCCGGTTGTCGTCGTTATCGAGGCATGACCCAAGAGTTTCTGCACAACTTCGGCTGGAACTCCCCGCCGAAGCAGACCGGTTGCGTAGGTGTGGCGAAATACGTGTGCTGAGAACGCGACTCCACTGCGTTCGCGGAGCCGGGCGACGAGATCAGTCACGTTCCAATAGCGCCACGGTGTGCCGATCGATCCGCCCCACAGGTTGACGAATACGTAGTCACAATCCAGCTCGCTGTATTCGCCGACGAGATAATCGGTGTATAGCCGGATCAACGATGGAGCGACCGGAATGTCGCGTTGGCCGCTCTTGACCCGCGCGCCATTGCTGTTGCGGCGGGCCTGGATTCGAATCAATGTTCCGGCGGCGTCGATATCCTCGTGACGGAGCCCCAGCGCCTCGCCGATCCGCATCCCCGTGCCCGCAAGCAGCTCGATCAGAAACCGATCACGCAGCCGGTCACACGCATCAACGATCAGCTGGACCGACTCCTCAGGCAAAGCCCGAGGCAGCCGACGGCGGGTCTTCAACTTGATCGTCCGGCGATGCTGGTCACCCGCGGAACCGAGGTGGGCCAAAAACGGTCGCCAAGCCCCTCGCACCCCGCCGGCTTTCATCGTCGACAGCAGCTCGCCGCAATCCACGCCGTGTCGGTGATGGAACTTATAAAACGATCCCACCGCCGCGAGCTTCCGGTTGATTGTCGGAGTAGAACACCGAGCCTCAATCGTTGAAAGCGACGTCACCGATCGCGCCCGCATAGCCGGCGGAAGGCGTAACCAACCGACGAATCGGCCAAGGTGCTCTAACCGGACTGTCCGCCAATCGATCTCATGAGCACCCAGGAACTCGAAGTAGTCCCGGAGATCAAACGCGTAAGCTCGGACCGTTCCGGGTGATCGCTCAATTGCGGTCAAATGAGCAAGAAACGCATCAGCGGCCTCGACAACCGCGAACCGGTCGTCCACGACCGTCCACGACTCCATGCCGCCACCAGGCGAGAAAACCTGTTGAACGCGCAACGCCGCCTCCTTCAGTCCCAGCCAGGAAAGTACTGCTGGCGACGCTAACGGCAGCCACCGACATCTCGGCCGGTCAAGCCCGCGGGACGGGCAACATGACGTGATCGTCGGGTGTTCGGGGGCAACGACTCATACCCAGTGCTGTTGGGAGGGTGCGGGCGTGGCAGAGATAGCGGAAGCTATTCGTCTGGCGCGTGGTCGGAGGAACTGCAGGAGGCCCAGTACTTCAGGGCGCTGCTCAACGAATGGCAGGCCCTGCGTGTCGACAGTCCTGGTCCCGCTTGTACGCCGCCAACGAAGGACCAAAACGGCGTGACCTAGGTTCGCACCCGGCCGTACTCGGCGATGACGGGTTGAAGTTCGTCGGGGGTGGCGCCGTGCAGAATGACCCGGTCCGCGCCGGAGGCCAGCTCTTGGCGGATACGTGTCACGCACTGGGTTGGTGTGCCCATTGCGGCCGCGGCCAGCCATTCGTCGGGCAACAGGGTGGCGATGTGTTCGAGCTGTTCGGTGCTGGCTTTGCCGTCGATGGCCCCGGCAATGGAGGTGACCACCCGGTCGCTGCGAAAGCGCTGCAGGACACCGGGATCCCAGTCATTGGTGCGGACTAGCAGCTCGCCGTATCCCTGGAGATAGCCGGCGAGGCGTCCGACAGTCTTGCGCAGGCGAAGCGCCTCGGGCAGATGGTCACCAACGGTGGCCAGACACGACCAGACCCGCACGGTGTCGGGGTCGCGGCCAGCTTGTTCGGCCGCCTGTTTGACCGTCGCGACGCAGCGTTGCAACGTCTCGGGAGGGAAGTAGGTGTGCAGGATGACGTCGTCGAAGACGCGACCACCGAGCGCGAGGGTCTTGGGTCCGAACGCCACCAACCCCAGCTTGATGTCTTCGTCGAAGTCAGCATCGAGAAACAGCACCGGGTAGTGACCCATCGGTCCGTCGTGGTTGAGGATGGTCTCGCCGTGCCAGAGCCGGCGCATCACCTGAGCCCAGTCCTCCATGTGGGCGGTGGTGACGTCACCGATGTTGAACGCCGAGTACATCGCCGCGATCCCGCGGCCGATACCGAGAGTAAAGCGGCCACCGGAGAGCCGATGCATGGTGGTGGCCCATGACGCGGTGATGAGCGGGTGGCGGGTATTGCAGTTGGTGGCCGCGGTGGCGACATTCATCCGGGTAGTTACCGCACATGCGGCGCCGACCAGCGATGACGCTTCTTTGACGTTCCAGCGTTCGGAGATGAACGCCGTGCCAAAGCCGAGTTCCTCGCCGCGTTGGGCCTGCTGTACCAGGGCTGCGGGACCATCGCCGCCGGCGCCGCCAAGCAGATAGAACCCGAGTTCGTCGTAGGTGCGTGTCATGCCCACACCCCCTGCTTGTGGCCGCAGTTGTAGACCTCGACGATGCGGCCGCCGACGACACGAAAGATCTCGATGCTGCCGACCTGGGTGGCGGTACCGTCTTTGAGCGTCATCGTGGCCTGATAGACGATGGCCACGTGTTCGTCATCGTCACCGGCCACCACGAGGTTGAGGTCAAACTGTAACGCGGTGAACAACTCCCAAGTGTCGGCGATCCGCTGCACCGCTTCGGTGCGGGTGAGTGTCCGCGCCTCCACAACGTCGTGGCGGATCACAGTGTCGGCAAACAGTTCGCCGGCCAGCCCCAGATCCCGGTTGTTCCAGGCGATCAAGTTGTATGCCTCGACCACTTCACGCGCAGATCGCACTTGTGCAGTCACTGGCTTCCTTCCGCACGTCGACGACGATGCTGAGACGCCCCCTTCCGTGGGCACGCCGCCGTTAAGGTAACAGCGTTTCTTAATATAAGGTAACATTGTTTCCTCACGTCCGACAGAGCCCGCTTTAGGCCGGGGGAAGGCAGGCCAAGCCGTTGCCCAAGCCGTTGCTGAGTGCTGACGCAATCTTCGACGAAGCACTGCGCGTGCTTGCCGAAGAGGGGGCCGCGGGACTGACGATCCGCAACCTTGCCGCGCGCCTACGGTGTTCGAATAAGACGCTGTATCAGCAGATAGGTACCCACGAAGTGCTGGTCCGTGGAGTGGTCGCCCGGGCGTTCGCGCAGCTGGAGCTTGCGTTCTCCACCCACTCCACGTGGGAGGTGGCCGTCGAGTCCTGGTGTATGGCGCTGCGCGCGGCCCTATTGGACCACCCCGACTTGTGCAAGCTCATGACCACCGCCGACCGCGGTGTCGTCGTCGATTACGCCGGTCAGCTGATGGCGGTGCTTGAGCGGGACGGATTCAGCCAGAGCCAAGTGGTCCAGGCAGCAGGAATCCTGGCCCATGTGACGCTGAGCATGACGCTGTCCGATGTGGCGGCGCCCGGCCAGTGGGACGACCCGCGCGTGTTCGCCACGACCATTCAGTGGCTGATCCATGGAATGGCGCTGATGCGGGCGGAGGCACCGTCGCGTCGCAACAACCAATCCAGATCCACTGGCCGCACCGGTCGGCAACGCGCAGCGAAAAGGAGTGCATCGTGACCCTGCCCACCCACCCATCGCAGATCACAGCCGCCTGGCTGGGATCGGTGCTGGGGGTGGACATCTCGTCGGTGAGCGTCGAAGCGATCGGCACCGGACAAACCGCCGCCACATACCGCATCACACCCACATACCGGCAGCAGTCGGACTCTCCACCGTCCTTCATCGCGAAGCTACCCTCACAACATCAGGATGTGCGCGAACGCGTCGCCCTCGGATACCGAGCCGAGCACGCGTTCTACACGCGAGTCGCCGACACAGTCTCGATACCACTGCCGCAGGTGTACCACTGCGACATCGCCAGTGACGGATCAGAATTCGTCCTGCTACTGTCCGACCTGGACCCCGCGGTGCAGGGCGACCAAATCCGCGGCTGTGACAAAGCCGAAGCGCGCCTAGCCGTCGAGGCACTCGCCGGCCTGCACGGACCACGATGGTGCGACCCCGCGTGGCTGTCCTTCGACGGCGTCACCATGCCCAAGGCAGACTCCGACATCGCCCGCGGCATGGGCCAACTCGCCCACACCGCCCTGGACACGACGCTTTCCGGTATTGGTCACCGCATCAGCGCACAAGACCGGTCAACTCTCACCGAATCGGCAGACGTCGTCGAGCGATGGCTGGGAATCAACCCCGAACGGTTCTGCCTCCTGCACGGCGACTACCGACTCGACAATCTGCTCTTCGATCCCGACAAGAACTCGGTAACCGTTGTCGACTGGCAGACGATCACGGTCGGACTGCCGACCAGAGACCTCGCCTACTTCCTCGGCACCAGCCTGGATTCCGATCTGCGGGAGGCTGAGAACCCGAACTGGTCAACGCCTACCATCGGCGCCTCCTCGACTATGGAGTCACTGACTATTCAGCCGCGGATTGTTGGAACGACTACCGCATCGGAATGCTGCAAGTACCCCTTCTGACCACGTTCGGTTACGCCTTTGCCGCGGCGACAGACCGTGGTGACGAGATGGTCCTCGTCATGCTCACCCGTGGCTGTCGCGCGATCCGCCATCTTCAAACGACAGAACTCATCCGAAAGCTCGCCTGAGTCGCTTCGTCGCAGTAACAGATCACCGCGGAGCGACCCTACTGCCAAACGGGCGCGCCACAGGCGGGCGGTAATGCCATGGGCTCGGCCGCAGGTCCGCCGACTTGAACGACCCGAGATAACACCGGCAACTGGAGGCCATGGAGCGCATCGCCCCGCTTTCATCTACGTCGAGAACACATTCTCCGCAACCCTGGAGAACATATGTTCGAATTCGGGACGGGCAAGCGTTGCGGTCAAGCGTTGCGGTCGGGTTTGCGGCTTCTGGCAACATGGCGGTGTGTTCAGCGAGACCGCGAAGGGCCTGGCACCTCGGTGAATGTCTCGGATGCCGGCCAGTCGCAGCGCCACCATGCTGCGCTGGACCCACTGATCGTTGGGATGTTGGCCGCGGTGGTGAGCCTGGGCGGCGCGGCCCGTCCGTCTTTCTGGTACGACGAGGCCGCCACCATTTCGGCCTCCTACAGTCGTTCGCTGGGTCAGTTGTGGCAGATGTTGAGCAACGTCGATGCTGTGCACGGCCTGTATTACGTGCTCATGCACGGCTGGTTCCAGATTTTCCCGGCCACAGAGTTCTGGTCGCGGGTGCCAAGCGGTCTGGCGGTCGGAGGCACCGCGGCCGGGGTGGTGGTGCTGGGCAAGCAGTTCTCTTCTCGCACGGTCGCGGTGACCTCTGGAGTTATCTGCGCGATTTTGCCCCGAGCGACATGGGCGGGCGTGGAGGCTCGCCCGTATGCCATGTCGATGATGGCCGCCGTGTGGCTCACGGTGCTGCTCGTCGTCACGGCACGCCGTGACAGCCGGCGGCTCTGGCTGTCTTACTTTGCTGCGCAAGCGATATCGGT
This sequence comes from uncultured Actinomycetota bacterium, assembly GCA_963715905.1. Lineage (GTDB taxonomy): Bacteria > Actinomycetota > Actinomycetes > Mycobacteriales > Mycobacteriaceae > Mycobacterium. The sequence continues at coordinate 37,865 of CAVQSX010000002.1, read as the reverse complement.
GGTGCTCGACCTTTACCTCGCGCTATTGCTGTTGGCGCACTTCGCCTTCCTCTGCGTCTGCTTGCGCACGCGAACGGTCTTGATGCGGTTCGCGATGACGTCCGCACTGGCGGCTCTCGTCGTCACACCGTTACTGGTCAAGGCCGCCGGGCAAGTGCATCAAATCAGCTGGGTCGCGCCGATCGGGCACCGAACGATCGAGGATGTGGCGGTGCAGCAGTACTTCGAACGAAGCCCGATGTTCGCGGTCTTGTCGGCACTCGTAATTGCGACGGCCATCGCGTTGTGGCGTTTCGCACCCGTCGAATTAGCAAGCACGGAAAGGCAATTGCTGGCCTTGGCGACTGGGTGGCTCGTGATACCGACCACTGTGATCGTCGCCTGGTCGGCCGTGGTGCACCCGATCTATACGCCCCGCTACCTTTGCTTCACCGCACCGGCGATGGCGCTGGTGCTGGGCGTCTGCGTTGGCGCGGCGTCGGCAAAACCGTGGATTGCGGCGGCGATCGTCAGTCTTTTCGCCGTTGCCGCAGCACCGAACTACGTTCGGGTGCAACGCAACCCATATGCCAAGTACGGGATGGACTACAGCCAGGTCGCCGATCTGATCAGCTCCAAGGCCGCGCCCGGCGATTGCTTGCTGGTCAACGACACGGTGACGTTCATGCCGGCCCCGATGCGCCCATTGCTGGCGGCGCGCCCCGATGCATACCGGAAGCTGATCGACCTGACTCTGTGGCAGCGCGCACCGGACCGCAATGACGTGTTCGACACCAATCTCATCCCGGAGGTGGTCGCCGAACCGTTGAGCCACTGCCCAGTGCTGTGGATCATCACTCAGGCCGACGAGTCGGTTCCCGCGCACGAACAGGGGTCGGCGATTCCGCCGGGACCGCGCTACGGGGCGACCCCCGCCTTCGCTGTTCCACGCGACTTGGGCTTCCGGCTCGTGGAGCGCTGGCAGTTCAACCTGGTTCAGGTGATCAGGGCGCAGCGATAGCTACCAGACGCGCACGTAGTCGACGAGCATCGCGCACGGGAAGTTACCGAGGGCAGGATCGCCGCCGCCGACGCCACCGACCGCGAGGGTGAACATGGGGGACATCCAATAGCCGGGTTTGTTGAACGGCCAGCGGAAGTCGTCCGGAGCGCCGCCGTGGACGTGGATGGGTTTGTTGGGGACGCTGAAGTACGGTGCTCCGTCGCGTGAGAAGTGGAATCCGTCCTCACCCCAGTGCATTTGCCAGGTGTGCCAACCGCCGTCAATCAACCCCGGAATCGATCTCCCTTCCCACGTTTTCCCGTTGGATGCCGCGTGCACCGTGGTTCCCGGGGGCCAGCTGCCGTTGCCGTACCACTCGAAAAAGTCGACCTCGCCGTCGGGCAGCGGATCCTCGTTGACAGCCCAGAACGAGGGCCACAGGCCGGGGAACAGACAGTCCAGCTTTATCCGCGCTTCCCAGGTGGTGTTGATCATGCCGCGCCAGTTGCCCCGCACCTTGCCGGAGTAATACCGGTCGAATTCCCTGGTCGCCATGATGACGAGATTGGAATTGCCGTCTTGGAAGACGTTGCGGCGATCGTCCCGGTATATCCCCTCGACCGGGGGAAACACGTCATCCTGCCAGCTCTGCACGGTCCACTTGCCCGGGTCGGGAGCTGAGTTTGCGGGGCCATCGAACTCGTCCTGGAAAAGGTAGGGGCCACCGGGACCGGCAGCCGGCGCCGCAGGTGGTGCCGGGTGAGCCTGAGCCTCCGGCACACCGACTGCAGCCGCAAGCATGCCCATCCCCGACATCATCAACATGCTGCGACGATCCATTCGCAAACCACCCATCGTTAAGCTAGGACGTCCGACTCGGTGCTAACCCCGTTGCACCCCGTTGCAACTCTCGCAAACGGTGTTATGAAACCATGCGGTGGGTGTGCGCGCATCTCGCAGCCGACGTTGCGCCCCCCGCCCGAGCATCGATCCGACGTACGACGATTCGTTTGCTGCAGTTGATCGCGAATCGTCCCCTATAGCGCTCGAACAGCATATCGCCCGGATCGGTGGCGGGCGAACACCGTCGCATGTGATTTGCCGGACACCGAGGAACACGGGGCGGTGCGCCGCATCGGGGGTCGAGCGCCTGAGTCCCGTCAACCATCAAGCTCGTTGACATTGCCGGAGTCGGTGGTATCAAGGAAGTTGATACTTAGATGAGCGTCAGCCTCATCAGTGGAAAGGAATGACAAAGATGTCTGGTGGTGGATTTTTCGGCGGATTCGGCGGACCCGGATTCGGCGGACCCGGATTCGGGGGCTTCGGCGGCGGTCCCGGTGGTTTTGGCGGCGGTTTCGGTGGTGGACACGATCACGGCCACGGTGGCGGCCATGGTGGGGGCCCCGGCCGGGGTCGTCATTTCCTCAAGCGCGCGGCGTTCGTCACCGCGGCGTTGTTACTCGACGGGCCGGCCGATGCCGCGCAGATCGTGCAGCGGGTGTCCGACGCAACCGAGGGGGCATTTACCCCTCCCCAGGACGTGGCGGAACTGGCCATTGGACTGCTCGCCGGCCGCGGCGTGGTCACCGTCGCCGGGGGCGTTGCGACGCTGACCGAGTTCGGCCAGAACCTGCTTTCCTGGCGCGGCGTCAGCAGCGAAACCGCACATGCATTCCTGGGTCGGGCGGCCAAGTTCGGCGACGCCTTCAAGATTCGCAGGGAATTGTTCGAGGTTGCCGGGCTGGCTCGCACGATCACCTGGACGGGCACCGACGAGCAGAAGCAACAGCTCGCCGAGGCCCGGACCAAGGTCTTGGATGCCCTGCGCGAGGCCAAGAAGACGCTGCACCGCGTCTTGGGCGAGGACTAGCGAGGACTAGAGGTCGGCGAACCCACGGCCACGGCCTCAGGTGGTCGTGGGTTCGCTGAGCTTGACCAATGTCTTGCCGATATTGGCCCCGGTAAACAGGCCGTTGAGGGCGTCGACGCACGACCCGATGCCCTCGAAAATGGTCTGCCGGTGCTTGAGGCCGCCTTCCGCCTCCCACTGCCGGAGTGCGGCGAAGGCTTCGTCGAAGCGGCCCCATTCGTCGAGCGCGTTGAAGCCCTGCATCAGGGCGGTCTTGGACAGCAGGTTCACGTAGTTGGCCGGCCCCGGGTGTTCCCCGGTCAGGTAGCTGGAGATGACGCCGCAGAGAACGACCCGGGCTTTGGGGGCCAGCCTGCCCAGCACCGCATTGAGGATCGGCCCGCCGACATTGTCGAAGTACACGTCGACCCGTCGCGGGCAGTGCTGTTTGAGCGCGGCCGGCAGATCGTCGTTTTTATAGTCGATGCACGCGTCGAACCCGAAGTCCTCGACCACCGCCCGGCACTTCTCGGGGCCGCCCGCGATACCCACGACGCGGGCACCGGCAATCTTGGCGATCTGCCCGGCCACCGATCCGGTGGCGCCGGCCGCCGCGGACACCACAACCGTCTCACCCGGCTGCGGCTTGCCGATATCGACCATGCCGAAGTACGCGGTGGCACCCGTCGGCCCGTACACCGACATGATCGCCAGTTGGTCGTGTTCGCCGGGGATGGGCGTGCAGAACACGTCATCGCGAACGATTGCGTACTCCTGGAAACCGGTCAGCGTGGTGATCACATCGCCGACGGCGTACGCGTCGCATCGTGATGCGATCACCTCAGCGATCCCGGCAGCCCGAATCACCTCTCCCAGCTGCACCGGCGGTAAGTAACCCGGCTGGTCGTTCAGCCAGGTCCGAACGGCGGCGTCGAGACCGACGTAGGTGGTGCGTACCAGCGCCTCACCCTCGGCCGGCTCGGGTGCCACGGTGGTGACCAGCTCGGTGTCACCGGGCTGGACCAATCCGGTCGGACGGTTACGCAACAAGATCTGGCGGTTCGGCAAATCGGGCACACGCTGAAACTACCGATTCGGCGCACGGAGTGGGAACATCTCCGAATGCAACCGCAGGACGACCCGGAGGACCGGATCCGGGAACTCGAGCGCCCGCTGGCCGATACGGCGCACGCCTCAGAACTGGGCTTCGGAAGTAACAACGCGCCGCCCAGCGGTTACACGTACCCGCCGCCGCCACCGCCCGGCCCGGCGCCACCGCCGTTGCCACCGCCCCCATACAGCTACGGCTATGCCGGCCCACCCCCTGGCATGGCGCCGAGATCATCGTCGGGCAACCGGGTGTGGTGGATCCTTGCCGCGCTGTTCGTCGTCGGCGTGCTGGCGGTGGTGGGGATCGTCGCCGCCTACGTCTCACACCGGTTTTCCCGCGGCAGCCTTGTCGTTCCGTCCGCCACGCCGGGCACCTCGCGGGTCATCAGCCCGCCCCGGGCTGCCCCGCGTAGCCCGGCCACATCGTCGGTGACACCGCTACCCCCGCAGGGAGCCGAGCTCACCGTCACCGGGATCAACGAGAACCAAGCGCTCACCTGCAACAACAACACCGTCACCGTCAGCGGCGTTTCCAACACGGTGGTGATCACCGGCCACTGCGCAAGCGTTTCCGTGTCCGGCCTGAACAACGTGATTACCGTCGACGCCACCGACGCCATCGACGCCTCCGGCCTGAACAACCAGGTCACCTACCACTCGGGCACGCCGCAAGTCACCAAATCCGGCGACGGCAACGTGGTCCAACAGGGCTGACGGAGTTATCTTGTTGTCGCGCTATGAAGGCTCTTCGAAGTCGATATCGGAAGCGGAGTCCAGATCTGGATCGTCGAGCACGCTGACCGCAATGCCGTACGGCAGGAACCGCACCTTGCGCTTCGGATCGACGTTGTTCTTGTTTGCCCGCAGCGCGTCGAGTTCGGTTGCATAGACCTGGTCGACTCGGGCGTCGCCGTCGGTGCCCACCGTGTAAATCGCCCACACCCCGTCACCGGCCTCGCCGGCGGTTTCCGGACCGGAACGGGGACGCCGTGAGAAGTCTTCGAAGATCCCTGACCAACCCGTCCCAGAACCGAAACCGACCGGTCCGACAAACCTGCTGACCCGCTCGAAGACGTCGCGCAATCCCTCGCTGCCCTCCCTAATCACTCGATCGAAATCATCGGGATCAAATCCGAACGCACCGTTCTCGCCCACGCGACCTCCTAACAACTCGTGCCTATTTCCCAGTGTGCGCTTAGCGAACGGCATGCGCCACGACGAAGCTAATAACCGCCGGGACCCAGGAACGGATTCTGGGAGCTCGCATCGCCCGGGTACTGCGGGTACTGCGGAACCTGACTCTTCGGAACGGGAATCGGTATCGGCATCGGCAGCAAGGGAACGTGAATCCACTCCGTCGTCATCGGCACCGTCGTCGTCGGCGTGGTCGTCGTCGGCGGCGGGGGAGGCGGTGTGGTCGTGCTTGGCGGGGGTGGCGGCGGGGGCTGGGTCGTCGTCATGACGGTCGTAGGCGTCGGCGCAGTGGTAACGGGCTTTGGTGGCGCAGGAGGCCGGCTGGTGACCACGCGCGGCGGCTGCGTGGTGAAAATGACCGGCGGTGGGGGTGGCGGAGGTGGCGGCGGCGGCGGAGGCGCAGCGCTGGGCACCGGTTCAGGGCTGGGTGGGCCGGGCATAGGTACGGCCGTTGGGGGTGGGGGCACGGGGCTGGGCATCATCGAGCTGACCGGGGGTGCCGGCACCGGCACGACGGTGGGCACCGCTGGGGCCTGGCGGTTCTCGATGCCCGCCAGCGTGTAGGCCACCCCGCCGATCGCGGTCATCGCCACCAGCGCGCACATACCGATGATCAATTGCGAAATTCGGAAGCGTGGCCACGATGGCTCTTTGGGCGGCTCGATCAGGTTGAGCCGCATCGACCAGCCGGCCGCGTTGTCTTCGTCGTAGGTGTCGCCGCAGTACGGAACCCGCACGTCGCCACCAAACTCGGTCTGCGACCAGGCCAGTTCGCGATCGGTCAACGCATCGTCGTCGATCACCAGCAAGTCGCCCGGCGGCAATTCGATGACGTCATTACCGGCGACCGCCACGGCCAGACCGACCGACGTGTTTGATCGGATGTCCAACTCTTCGCCGCGAGAGGCCAGCAGCAATGCGCCCATGGCAGCCGCAAAGGCGGGCTGCGAGATGGTCACGACCGGCCTGCGGGAGTGCACTGAAAGGCGTTCATTGATAAGGGGAATGCTGGCACCGCCACCGACGGTTACCACGGCGGCAAGGTCTGCCCAGCCCTTCGAGTAGCGAGCCAGCATCTTGTCGAAAGCGTAAATGAAGCCGGTCAGCCGGTCCTGTATCAGGTCCCCCAGCTCGTCTCGAGTCAGCCTCATGGTGCACCGGCGGCCACCGAGCTCAGCAGCGAATTCGGTTACTGCATGGGTGGATAACCGCTCTTTTGCCGCTCTGCACTGCTCCCTGAGCTGGCCGAGCTGCCCGACGCCCGCAGTACTGGCCGGGTCGATTCCGCTGCCGTGGCCCAGTTCCTCGAAGACCCGGAGCATCACGGCTTGGTCGATCTCGTCGCCAGAGAAATCCGCGTAACGCAAAGTAGCGCTGGCGGGTTGGAAATCGCCCGAGAGGTCCACCAATGTTGCAGACGTGCCGGTACCGCCGAAATCAAGGAGCGCAACAACGCCGGTTGCCGCTAGACAGAGCTCCACGTTCGCCGCGGTCAGCGACGCGATCGCGTCCGAAACCAGGCGAGGCGCCATGCCGCTGCGGACGAAGCCCAGATGCGTCCGTAGTCCGTTGCGTAGCGCTTGGACCGCGCCAGGTTTCCAGTATGCAGGCACGGCGATGGAGATATCCGCTGAACTCGCGTCCGCGCCGGCGGCGAGCACCATCGCGTCAAGCGCCTCAACCGCCAGCAGGTCCGCGTCATGCGAGGATCCATCGCCGGAGACCAAGGCTACGGAGTCGCCGATGCGCTGCACGAAGCCGCTCATCAGCATGCCGGGCTCGTGCAGGTTCTCAACGGGCAGACCGATTTTCGGCGCACAGTGCGGATACAGACTCAGCACAGCACGGCGTAAAACCGGCAAACTTCCGTTGCTCGCGGCGACCAGGTTCGTGGTCCCGATCGACAACCCCAGTGGGTCGTGCATAGAGCGAACACTTTCCTCTATAGGTGTCGGTGGCCAGCGTTAACCTTATCCACGCTTGGGCCTAATGCCGATGGGTCACAACGTCATTGGTATCGGCTCGATGCGATTGTGTCGCCAAAGTGGTATCGCCGACACCTTGACAAAGTCGCGTTGGTTCAAACGGCCGTGGCCCGCTTCGCGCCGCGAAAGTGGTCAGCGGTGATCGGCCAAAACAGCGGGTGTGCTGCAATGGCCTGATGAGCCTCCACGACCACGCCGCTGACTTAGCCGACATCGAAGCGATCAAGCAGGTCAAATACCGGTATCTACGCGCACTGGACACCAAGCACTGGGACGACTACGCCGACACGCTGACCGAAGACATCAAGGCCGATTACGGACCGTCGATCGGCAAAGAGCTGCACTTCACCAACCGCGCCGACCTGGTGGAATACATGCGCACCTCACTTGGCCCGAACACCATCACCGAACACCGGGTGACCCATCCGGAAATCATCCTGAACGGCGATACGGCGACGGGCAATTGGTATCTGCAAGACAAGGTCATCGTCGGCGAATTCAATTTCATGCTGATCGGTGCGGCTTTTTACCACGACGAGTACCGGCGCACCGACAACGGTTGGAAGATATCCGCCACCGGATACGACAGAACTTACGATGCAACAATGTCGTTGGCGGGGATGGACTTCAAGGTCAAGCCCGGCCGCGCGATACGCATCTAATCGCGGTCTAGCGGACCCGGGCCGCTACTTGGTGATCGCGATGACCGCGCCGGGACGCAGCCATTGGATGATCTGCACCAGCGTGGCGTCATCGATCGCCACGCAACCCTCGGTCGGGCCGCCGTCGGTGGTGTGAAAGAAGAACGCGGCACCGCCGCCCGGAACCTTGTTCTTGTTGACACCCATAACGACCGCGTGCTTGTACTGCGGGATTTGCAGGTTCTCGCTATCGGCGGTATTGAACGGGCACTGCGACTTCTGGCACACCTGCATGCTGTTGAAGGTGGGGCTGTGGTCGTCGCCGCTCCACCAGTGGTTGGGTCCGACTTGGGTGTACGGCAGTCCCCCACCGGGATTCGGGGCGGTACCGAAGGCGGAGTCGAGGGTGTAGACACCCATTGGGGTGGCCGGAACCTCGCTCTTAGCTTGCGGCGCCATGCCCAACGAACCAACGTGGGTCGGAATGCCTGCCGCAAGCGGTTGCCAACCGGCCGTGGTGCGCTGGTAGACATCCATTCTGGCGTTCGAACCACCCGTGCTGACCACCGAAACCACCTGCGTGGCACCGCCGACCGAGTTCGCGAACCAGGGCGCTCCGGCCGCGCCACTCACCGGCGCGAGAACCAGCGACGCGCTGACTAGGCACGCTGCAGCAGCCAGCAGAGCTCCCAGTCGGCGCATGCTTACATCGTCAGGCCCGATTGGCTTGAAGGTCAAGTTAAGCTTTAGATCCAGTTAGGTCACGCGCCGTTACCCGGGAAAACCTGGGGCGGCCGAAAAACCAGCAGACATACCAGAAAATAGAGATACCCGAGCGACCAGCCGGCCAGCACATCGGACGGGTAATGCACATTCAAGGCGACCCTGGATGTCCCGACCAACAGCACGCCTAGCGCGCTCACCGCAATCGCGACACGGCGCATCGACCGGTTCAGCATTGGCAACAGAAAACTCAGCAGCGCAAGGAAGATCGTGGTCGACTCCAGCGCGTGCCCGGACGGAAATGAGGTGGAGGGCGCAGCGGCGAGCATGGTCGACGGTCGTGGGCGGCCGGCCAGATCCTTTGCCCCCGTCGTGACGAGTCCGCTGAGCGGCCCACAGGCGAACAGCACCAGCGCCGCGCGCACGTTGCGCTGCACCAGCGCCGCTACCGTTGCGACCACGCCAATCCACCTCAGCAGGTCTGGACCCAGCACAAACGACACGCCATTCCAGAATCTCAACGACGTGGGGTGCTTGACACCTGTCGCGTGCCCCGCGTTCAACAGCGACCAATCGACGTCGCAAAGCCAGCTCCATTGCTGCCGGTACCCCACCCACATAGCCGCATAGATCACGATGGCGGCCGCCGCCGCAAAGGCAGCGGCGAGGCGGACGGGCCGAGAGATACCCGGAGCGATGGCGAGGCGGGTCATGCCTAGAGCGATACCACGCCGGGCATTCCATACGATGGCCAGGTGACCGATCACGCGTTCACTCCGCAAGAGCGACGGGCGGTCTACCGGGTGATCACCGAACGGCGCGACATGCGCCGCTTCGTCACCGGTGCTGTGGTACCCGAGGACGTATTGGCGCGCCTGCTAGAAGCCGCCCACGCCGCGCCAAGCGTCGGCCTGATGCAGCCGTGGCGGTTCATTCGGATCACTGATGCACCACTCCGGGCACGCATACACGCACTCGTCGACGAAGAGCGCGCGCTGACCGCCCAAGCCCTCGGACAGCGGGCCGAGGAATTTCTGCAACTCAAGGTCGAGGGCATTCTGGAATGCGCGGAGCTGCTGGTAGTGGCGCTATGCGACCAGCGCGACGCGCACATTTTCGGCCGGCGCACGCTTCCGCAGATGGACCTGGCGTCGGTGTCGTGTGCGATCCAGAACCTGTGGCTGGCGGCCAGGTCCGAAGGTCTCGGCATGGGCTGGGTGTCACTGTTCGACCCGCAACGGTTGGCGGCCCTATTGGACATGCCCGGCGATGCCGAACCCGTCGCGGTCTTGTGCCTGGGCCCGGTGCCGGAGTTTCCCGACCGACCGGCGCTGGAGTTGGACGGCTGGGCCGTCGCACGACCGCTGAGCGAGTTCGTCAGCGAGAACCGATGGGGTCAACCCGGCCAGCCCGCTCCAGGCGCGGGTGCGGCGACGGCCAGCACGGTGCCGTCCCAGTCGGTGTGATCCATCAAATGCTGCGGCCCCGGCCAGTGCGCGGCGACCACGAAAAGGGTCTGGCGGTGGTCGCCGCCCAGCATGCAAGCGAACGCGCCGCGATCGAGCTGCACCCGTCGCAACACCTGACCTCCTTCGCGCACGCGCACGCAGCAGCGATCGCCGACATCGGCGTACCAGGCCGCGCCGTCGCGGTCGAGACAGATGCCGTCGGGTGAGTGACCGCCCAGGTCGGCCCACAACCGGCGATTCGACAGCAAACCGTTGGCATCGATGTCGAAGGCGGTCAGCCGGTGCCGGTACGACTCGGCGACCACCAGCGTCGCACCGTCCGCGGTGACGGCCATCCCGTTAGGAAACGCCAGGTCGTCGGCGACCAACCGGGCGCGGCCATCTGGGGTGACCAGGGCTACGAACCCGGGTGCGGGGTCAGCTCCGGAATTTCCCTCAGCGAAGTCGAAATTCACGTTGTTGACGTAAATGTTGCCGTGACCGTCGATCACGATGTCGTTGTAACCATACGGGGAGAGCGGTGACAGGTCGGCGTGCCGCACCAGCGTCCCGTCCGCCGACAGGCGAAGCAGCGCCAGCTCAGAACTCGACGTCAGCACCAGGCCCTCGTTGGCCGGCAGGTACGGCAGGAAGTCGAAACACATTGGCAACGAACGGTGTTCGAGCACGATCCGGACGGCGTCTGCGCCCTGCCCCGAGGGGTCGATCGTGCGGATCAGTCCGCCCGTCCAGTCGGCCACCCACAATCGGCCATCGCGCCAACGCGGCGACTCCAACAGGCCCAGACCGCTCGCCAGCGTGCGCATGGCCGCATTGTTCCACTTCGCCGCTTCGGTCCGGGCACGTCGCGGGAGGCTGGGGTATCGTCGCCGGTCGAAAGGACGGAAATGACAGGTAGGGGTGGGGCGGGAGTCCGGCAACGCGACAACGTGCTGATGGTGCACTGGCACGACCTGGGGCGTTGCCTAGGCGCCTACGGCCACCCGGATATAGCCAGCCCCCGGCTCGACCGGCTTGCCGCCGAGGGCATCCTCTTCACCAGAGCGCATGCCACCGCGCCGCTGTGCTCGCCGTCACGGGGATCACTGTTCACCGGCCGCTATCCGCAGAGCAATGGGCTGGTGGGCCTGGCCCACCATGGCTGGGAATACCGCACCGGAGTACGCACCCTTCCGCAAATATTATCCGAATCTGGCTGGTATTCAGCACTTTTCGGTATGCAGCATGAGACGTCCTACCCGAAGCGGCTCGGTTTCGACGAGTTCGACGTGTCCAATTCGTACTGCGACTACGTGGTCGACAAGGCCGATGAATGGCTCCAGAACAGTCCTGCGAACCTTGCGGGCCAACCGTTCCTATTGACGGCCGGGTTCTTCGAAACCCATCGGCCCTACCCGAGGGACCGTTATGAGCCGGCCGACGCGGGGGACGTCAATCTGCCCGCCTACCTGCCCGATACCCCCGAGGTGCGCGACGACCTCGCCGACTTCTACGGGGCGATCGCCTCGGCCGATGCCGCGGTCGGCCGGTTGCTCGACACACTCGCCGAAACCGGACTGGACGCCAGCACCTGGGTGGTATTTTTCACCGATCACGGCCCGGCGTTCCCGCGCGCGAAATCCACGCTCTACGACGCCGGAACGGGCATAGCAATGGTCATCCGCCCGCCCGTCGGTCGAGGGCCGGCGCCCAACGCCTACGACGAGCTGTTCAGCGGCGTCGACCTGGTTCCAACGCTTTTGGGCTTGCTGGGCCTCGAGGTGCCGGCCGACGTCGAGGGCGTGTCCCATGCGGACAGCCTGGTCGCGCCGGATAACCAGACCGATCCGGTGCGCGACCACGTGTACACAACCAAGACCTATCACGACTCGTTCGATCCCATTCGGGCAATCCGCACAAGGGAATACAGTTACATCGAGAACTACGTGCCTGGGCCGCTGTTGGATCTGCCGCTCGACATCGAAGAAAGTCCGTCCGGGTTGGCGGTCGCACCATTCGTCAAGTCGCCCCGGCCACCGCGCGAACTCTACGATCTGCGCGCCGACCCCAACGAGACCACCAACCTGCTGGCGCCGGGTTTCGGCGTCGACCCGCGAATGGATGTGATCGCGGCCGATCTGGCTGTCCTGCTCCATGATTGGCGCGAGCGCACCGGCGACGTCATCCCGTCGGAGTTCGCCGGCACGCGCATCGCGACCCGCTACACCGAAACGTATCTGCGAATCCACCAAACCCCGCCGGTCAGCCGGTCGGCGATCGCCGTCGACCGGGGCGTGGAGGAGTAACTCACCCGGTTATTCCGTCGGCGCCGAGCAGCACACCGCCGGTGCCGCCGGAGCCGTTCAAAAAACTGGGGGCGCCGGGTCCGCCGGGGCCGCCGTTACCACCATTGCCAATCAGCATTGCGTTGCCGCCGTTGCCACCCTTGGAGCCGGTGGAGAGGACGACGCCGGCACCACCAGCCCCGCCCACCCCGCCGTTGCCGATCAGACCAGCATTGCCCCCGGCCCCGCCGGCACCGCCGAGCGATAGTGTTCCATTCGGCGCGCCTGAGCCACCCGCGCCGCCGGCGCCTCCCGAGCCGAAGAATGTGCCGCCGTTGCCACCGGTGCCGCCAATCCCGCCTTCCCCAGCCGCGGCCCCGCCCATACCGCCAGCGCCACCGGAACCCATCAGGCCGGCGTTGCCCCCGGCCCCGCCGGTCCCGCCGAAGCCTGAGCCGCTCCCGCCGGCGCCGCCGGCGCCGCCGGCCCCGAACATGCCGCCCGCCCCGCCAGCCCCGCCGGCGCCTGGGCTGAAGCCAGACACACTGAGCGCGTTGGATCCACCTGTACCGCCGGCGCCGCCGGTCGCAAACATCCCGCCGGCGCCGCCATCCCCGGCAGCCCCACCCCGGCCGTGCAGTGAGTATCCCCCGTCGCCACCGGCGCCACCGGCGCCGAACATCTGGCCGGCACCGCCGTTTCCACCGGTCCCTGCCGATCCATAGCCGTAGCCACCGGCGCCGCCGGCCCCGCCCGCCCCGCCCAATAGGCCGCCATTGCCTCCGAACCCGCCCGCACCGCCCGTGTTGGTAGCGCCGAGACTGCTGCCGATCCCGCCGGCGCCGCCTCGCCCTCCAGCACCGAACAACAGTCCCCCGTCACCCCCCGTGCCGCCTGGCCCTCCGTTGCCCGTGACGGTGTTGCCCACCCCGCCCGCGCCACCCGAGCCGCCGGTACCGATCAGCCCCGCGGCCCCACCGTTGCCGCCTTTTTCGCCGGTGGCGCCCGACCCGCCGTCACCGCCGTTGCCGATCAGGATGCCGCCAGCCCCGCCGTTGTGCCCGGTCCCGGGGGTCCCGTTGGCGCCGTTGCCGATCAGCGGTCGTTGCAGCAAGGCTTCGGTGGGCGCGTTGATGATGTTGAGCAGATCCTGCCGCAGCGTCTGCAGCGGGGACGTGTTGGCGGCCTCGGCGGTCGCATACTGCGCCGAGCCGGCCTTCATCAGCTGCACAAACTGCTGATGGAACGACGCCGCCTGGGCACTGAGCGCCTGATATGCCTGCGCGTGGCCGGTGAATAAGCCCGCCACCGCCGCGGAGACCTCGTCGGCACCAGCGGCCAGCACGTCCGAGGTCGGGGCCAGGGCCGCCGCGCTGGCGGAGCCGATGGCCGAACCGATGTTCGCCAGATCTGTTGCCGCCGCCGACACGAATTCCGGTGCCGCGATCACATACGACATCTGTCAACGGTAATGCGGTTGGGCTATCCAGCGCTGCGTTACGAGCCGCCAACCTGAGCCACGATGAAAACCCGCCGGAACGGGAAGATCGTCGTACCGTCTGACCGCGCCGGGTAGGCGTCGTCGAGCAGTGGGATGAGTTCCCGGCGGAACTGCTCCCAGCCCTCGTCGTCGAGCTGCTCGCGCACCGGGACCAGCGCGGTGCCGGTGATCCAGTCCAGGACCGGGTGCTCACCAGTGAGCTGGTGCAGATAGGTGGTTTCCCAGACGTCCACCTTGCAGCCGGCGTCCATCAGCAGGTTCGCGTACTGCGCCGGTGACTGCACCACCGCGCCGGCTCGAAACGGTATGTCGCGCATGCTCTTTGCGTAGGGCTCGCGGCGGGCCAAGGTCCGCACCGCAGAATGCGACGAGGTTTCGAAGTTGCCCGGGACCTGAACGGCGATCCACGCTCCGGGCGCCAGCTCCTGGGTCCACCGAACCATCAGGTCGGCATGCCCAGGCACCCAGTGCATCGCCGCGTTGCTCACCACCACGTCCGTGTCAGGCTTTGGCTTCCAGGTTCGCAAGTCCCCCGTGCTGGCATCGATCCCGCGTTCGCGGGCGGCGGCGACCATCTCCGGCGAGCTGTCCATTGCCTCGATCACCGCATCCGGCCACCGCTTGGACAGGTACTGGGTGAGGTGACCGGGCCCGCAACCGAGGTCGGCCACCCGGCGCGCCCGCTCGGCGCCCACCCGCGACACCAGGTCATAAAACGGGCGGCTGCGGTGGTCGGCAAACGCCAGGTAGACATCCGGATCCCACATATCGTCCTCCTGATCAACACCGTAACCAAAGATCTCCGAGGCGATGCCCAGCGGCTAGCATCGGGGTTCGTGGCGCCCGACACCGATCCGATCGATAGTCCCATTCCGGTTCCGAATGTTCCGGGCGCCGACGTACCGGCCGACGCCGACGGACTACCCCCGCGTTCCGCGTTGTCCGCCCGTCAGCGGATGGTCGTCGACGCATCCGCGATCGGCGACGTCGCGTTGCGCACCTGGGTCTCGTCGGTGCTCGCCAGCACGGTGGCACCGGCCGTTGTCGCCACTTCGCTGCGCGACGGTAGATCGGGCTCCGAGCGCAGCGATCTTGCCTTCTACGCTGAGCTGGCGGCAGCGCGGGACCCGGTCAAATCCTTCCCGGCGCCGACCGAATTGCCCCGGGTGTCGTCGCGGCCGGCCAGTCCGCGCGCGGAGCGGCTCGCGCGCGGAACGGTCGACAACATCGCGTTCACGAGTAGCTTCACCGCTATCAACCCCGCGATGCGCAGCCGATGGAACGCGTTCAAGTCCAACAACACTGTGCGCGCACAACACTGGCGCCATGACGACGGCCCCCGCCCCACGCTGTGCGTCATACACGGCTTCATGGGCTCCTCGTATCTGGTCAACGGCCGGTTCTTCACGCTGCCCTGGTACTACCGGTCCGGATACGACGTCCTGATGTACACGTTGCCATTTCATGGCCGACGGGCTGAAAGGTTCTCACCGTTCAGCGGTTTCGGCTACTTCGCGGGCGGCCTCGCCGGCTTCGCCGAGGCGATGGCCCAGGCCGTGCACGACTTCCGTTCCGTCGTTGACTATTTGCGTCACACCGGGGTGGACCGCATCGCGCTGACCGGCATATCGCTGGGTGGGTACACATCGGCGCTGGTGGCCTCGGTCGACGACCGGCTCGAAACCGTCATCCCCAACTGCCCTGTCGTCACACCCAAAACGATGTTCGACCAATGGTTCCCCGCCAACAAGCTCCTCGACCTCGGATTACGGCTGAGCGGGATCAGCCCGGACGAGTTGGTCGCGGGGCTGTCCTACCACTGCCCACTGAACTACCAACCGCTGGTGCCCAAGGACCGTCGGATGATCATCACCGGCCTCGGCGACCGGATGGCTCCACCGGATCAGGCGCTGATGCTTTGGGAACATTGGGACCGCTGCGCACTACGGTGGTTTCCGGGGAGTCACGTGATGCACGTGAGCCAGCTGGACTATCTGCGCCGAATGACCAGCTTCCTAAACGGCTTCATGTTCTAGCGGCGCCCGGTGGGCTCCCGGCTCGGGCGTAGGCCAGTCCAACCCCGCCAGTAAGTCACCCGCAACGTCGGTGTGCCCGTCGAGGCGTTGGGTGGACAACGGGTCCATTGCCAGCAGCGCCGGCAGGTGGTTTCCACCTTGCCGGGTCAGTCCGGCAAAGGGTGCCGCACCCGTCGGCTGTGCATCGGTCAGGAACGCGCAGGCGACCGCGACCGTGTCGTGGGATCCGGATCCCGCCATCTCGAGAGCCGTCCACGTCACCAGTGCCGGATGCGACCGGATCGCCTGCAGGGTTTCGGGCAACGCGTCACTGATGCCGACCCCATATGCCGCGAGGTAGTGCGGGCCCTGCCGCACCCCGTGCCAGGTTTCGCCGGAGACCGACGACAGCAGGCTCGGGGCATCGTCGGGCCCGACCATAGCGGCCTCCCAACCGATTTCACGGAGGTGGTCCGCGAGTCGGCGCGCCGCGACCTGGGCGGTTTCGCGCAGCGGGATCGACGATGAGCGCCCCTGCAATGCCTCCAGGTTATCGACAGCGGAGACCGTTAGCCCGATCCATGTTTCCCGAACATCGGTGTGGCGGCTGGTGATTCGTATTGCGTCGGCGCGGATCCCGTAGCAGTTCAGGTACCGGGCGATCACTGGCAGCGGAAGCACGTTGAGGTCGCTGGTCGGCGGACCGATCCGCAGCAGCGCGGTTGTCTTTGTTTCATCGTCGGGCTCGGGAACCGGCCGGCCTCGACGGGCCATCATCGCCAGCCGCCGACGCGCGATGGCGGTGAGATGAAGCCCCTTCCACCACCCGAACAAGACGATCACGACGACGGCCGCGATGCCGAGGAGCCAATAGGCGCGGGTCGAGTGCCACGGATAGACCATCGCCGCGGGTACCAGGACGAGCAGTGCCAAGGTGATTCGGCCACTCCCGGGTGTCGGTATCGAACGCTGCTGGCTCACAGGGTGGTTTCCTTTCGTCTGCGCGTGGCGATCGCCGCTGCCGCGGCGGCAGCCGCGACAACCAAGGCCAACACGCCGGTCCCGGCGAAGGCGACGGTCCGCGGTGTGTTGTCCTTCGGAGCCGGTGCGGGCGGAGCCGCCACCTGCTTTGTCGGCGCCACATCGGATCCCTTGCTAGCGGGCAGTTCCCAGGTGAGGGCTGCCACCGGGTCCACGCTGCCGGTGCCGACGACATTGGAAGGCGCCCGGGCGTCGTTGTGCGCTGTCGCGGTGAGACGGTTTATCACCTGCACGGCGTTCAGTCCGGGATACTTGCTGCGGACGAGTGCCGCGACGCCCGACACGTAGCCGGCCGCGTAGCTGGTGCCGCTGAGCGCAACCAGTTGCTGATGGTCGTCGGGCAGGCCATTGGCCAGGCCACCGCCGTCCCGATTGCTCACTGACACAATGTTTTCTCCTGGTGCCGCGATCCCCACCCATGGTCCGGCCATGGTGAATTTCGACGGCTGCCCATCCGGTGTCAACGAAGCCGCCGACAACACATACGGCTGCCACCACGACGGGATCGAGACCGACGTAACGCCGGCCCAGTTCCGCGGATCCTCTGGACGGCCCAGGTCAGTTAGCGGATTGGATTCGCAATTTCCGCCGC
The DNA here is from genome assembly GCA_963715905.1 of uncultured Actinomycetota bacterium. Taxonomy (GTDB): domain Bacteria; phylum Actinomycetota; class Actinomycetes; order Mycobacteriales; family Mycobacteriaceae; genus Mycobacterium. Next base: position 20,496 of record CAVQSX010000002.1, on the reverse strand, counting down.
CGACCGATCCGGTAGACCCGGTGTTGCCCGCGGCGGCCACGATCACCGCATCTTTGTCCACGGCCGCGTATCGAAGCGCCGCGCCGAGCGCCGCCTGGTCGATGGTCCGATCCGCCGGCAGGCAGGTTATCGCGGAAATATTGATCACCCTGGCGCCAAGGTCGGCCGCATGCACGATCGCCCGGCTCAGCGTCGCGACGTCGAAGCTGGCACGCGCCAGCACCGGGTCCCCACCCGGCGTCCGCGGCGCGAACTTGGCGGACGTTGCCCTGATCGACAGCACGCGCGCGGCGGGCGCGACTCCCGAAAATCCGTCCTCGCCAGCAGGCCCCGGCTGGCCGGCGATGATCCCGGCCACCAACGTTCCGTGGCCGTCGCAGTCGGTCAGGCCGTCGGTCGTTTCTACGAAGTCGCCGCCGGGATCGACATTGGGCAGCCGTGGACCCGGCCGCACCCCGGTGTCGATGACCGCGACCAGCTGGCCCTCACCACGGGAAAACTGCCAAGCCGCCGGCAGATTGAGCATCGCCTGATTGGGCGTCAGCGCGCCTGGATCGGTGCCCGGAATGATTCCAGAGCTGCTACACGGCCCGCGCTGCTCCATCGGCTGCACGGGGCCCGGAGTTCCGCTGGGCGGTTGCACGGCGGGATCAACCGCCGGCTGACTGATCGCCAGTGTCGGCGGAGACGTCCAGACGCTGCCTATGATGGCCACCGCGAAGGCCGCCACAATTGTTGTGAGACGGAATGATCCGGCCCGAATCATCGATTGAGGACCCAGCTGAACAGACCGACCAGATATGCCATCACAGGGATCAGCGACGCATCGAGTCCGGTCGCGACGAAGCCCAACAGGCGGCGCGCAGGCAGCGAATAGCTTTCCGGCGAGCCGATGCGTGGGTTGAGCGCGACCACGATCCAGGCCAGCACGAGCGCGATCAGCACCAGTGCCGCGCCCAGCGCGGCGGCATAGCGTCCGGTGGCGGTGTAGAGCACCAACAGCGCGCCCGCGACCAGGTAGGGCTGGGCCAGCAGCCAGGCCTTGCAGGTGGCCGAATCCCATACCCTTGCACGCAAGACGGTGGCCGCCGCCACCGCGGCCACCACGTACCAGCCCAAACCACTCAACGCCTCGGGGCGCAGCGCGATGGCCACCGATCCGAGCACGCTGAGCAGCACCGCGGCGACGATGAAACCGCTCTGGTGGGCATCGCTGACTCGCACCCGCCGCGGCAGATCCTCCAGCACCCGCAACGACGGAGCCGACGGGGTGGGATCGCCGGGCGCCGGGATAACCGGCAACGGGAAGCGCGCCCACAGTGCGGAAAGCTGCGCGGCCTCGATAGTGACCAGCAGAGCCGCCACGATCAGTCCACAGCCGATCGTCGATATCGGCAGTTGCCAAAGCAATTCGGCACCGGCCGCCAACAACACGCCCGCCCCGACCACCGCGACGGCGGTGCAGAAACCCACGATTCGTTCCCGGTCAGGGGCGGGAACCAGGAGGGCGATCAGCGACCACGCGGTGACGCCGGCGGCGGCCAGCATCAGCTGCGCCGGCCCGAACCGTCCCGGCACCATCAACGCCGACGCGGCGCCGATCGGCACCAGCGCGGCGATCGACAGCGCTACGCCCGTGCTTGCCGAACGTGTCCGGACCAACAAACCGGTCAATGCGATGACCGCCGCGATCGCGACGAGCGCGAGCAGACCGGCCAGCGCACCGGTGGCCACTCGGTAGGTGACCGCCAAGCCGGTCGTCGCGAGAGCCACACCGATCGCGGCGGCCAGCGCGCCGCGCTGGATATGCGCGGTGCCCCATGGCCGTGTCCTCGATGTCGAGAAGATCATGGCGGCATCGGCGATGTCCTCGACGATGCCCGGCGCGGCCGGACCGACGGGCACCGGCTGCAAGGCAAGCAGGTCGCCGTCGACGACTCCGACGGTGTCCAGGCAGGCATCCAGGCTGAACGGTGCGCCACCGATGGGCGCCAAGCTCAGTTGCGACGCCGGGCCGATGTCGGTGTCGCCGATGTCCCCATCGGGAGGTGCCGGAACCACCAGCCTTTGCACTGCGGGCAGGATCTCGCGCAATGGCAGCTCCGCGGGCAGCGCCATCTCCGTCAGCCTGCTGTCGGCGAGGACGGCGACGCGGACGATCGGCATCACGGTGCCGGACGTCATCGGACCCTCGAGGAACGCTTCGGCCAAACCTGGGACATCGTGCTCTCTTCTCTATTCGGATTCTGTTATGCGGATTGGGAAGAAAAATCTCGGGCAAGCCGCTGGTTGGGAAACCACTGACCATCCGGCAAGCTAGCGATCAGCTGCTCGACCGCTACGGCGATGGCAAAAGGCTTCCCCGGGCTGAACGTTGAGACCCACTCCTCGTCGAACGCGCGGGACGGACTGACGAGCACCCGGCCCTCCGTGGTGTCGACAATGCTCACCCCGACCTCGGTAGTGGCGTGCCGCCCGTCGCGGTGGCAGCCGGCGACGATCTCGACGTAGCTGCGGGGCCCGGCGAACACCGATTCCACCACCGCTCGCGCCGATGTCGGGATACCCAGGTAGTTAAGGACTTCGGTCAGCGGAGCGCCGGACCGCAGCCGCTCATCGGCGCGCGCTCCGACACGCGTTGGCATGCTGAACTCGTCGAACTGTGCCGGCGATCGTTGCGCCAGCCCAACACCGAGGACCGGCACCAGCGCCCGGGGGTCGTCGATGTCCATGGCGGTGAATGTGACCAGCTGCGCGCTGCGCAGCGCAACGACCGTTTTGCCGGTGGTGCCCGCACGCCGCGCAATGATGCCGCGTAGCAAGTCGCCCTCGGCGGGCCCCAGGTAGCGGAGGTCGAGCCACCGGTCAGGGAAACACACCACCCTGATCCACTCGGCCACCGCCGGATTGACGGTACCGCTCTCCGACACCAGACCCAGCTGGATCAGCTCGGTCTTCTGACGCTGCAGAAAGGCAGCCCGCTGCGTGGCATCGCGGTAGGGCGAGGTGATCGCAAGCACCCACGGGAACGTCCCCGCCCCAATGGTTTCCGCGATGAACCACGCGTGATCCACCGTCAGCTCGACGGCGTTGGGTTCAACGTTCATCGAGCGGAACTAACCGCCCCATTTGGCGGCTTCGGCCGCGTCGCGGGCATACATGGCCATTGTGTTGGCTTCATGAGTGCTGGCCATCGATTGGTAGGCTCGCACCAGGTTTTCCATCGCCTGGTTCCACTGGGCCTGCCAGACCTGGTAGGACATACCGGTATCGCCCTGCCAGGCGCTCGACAACGCGGCCTGTTCGCTGGCGATATCAGCGCCCAGCCCCTGCAAGGTGCCGGAATAGGCCGACATATCTCCGGCGTGACCCAGCATCGCCGGGTAGTTGTACATGATCTGAGACATCACAAGTCCTTTCGCGATTAACTAGTCGGCCCGGTCAGATGCCGGTGTAGCTGGATGCGGCAGCGGCATCGGCGGCCACATACGTTCCTGCCGCGTCGCCCAGGTTGGCTTGCGCGATGTCCAGCAAGGTGTTGACCTTGGCGGCTGCCGCCACGAAACGGGCGTGGGCAGCCTGAAACGCCGCCGCCGACTCGCCAACGTGGAACGCCTGCGCCGCCAGCGCCGACTGCTCGGCTTGCCCAATGGTGTGCCGCATCAACGCGGTCTTGGTGCCGAACTCAGCCTCGGCCGCCACCAACTGCGGAATATGAGCATCTAAAAGACTCATAGTGCTTTGTCTCCCTTCGAATTTCTCTGTCGATTCCGTGTACTGACTCTCACCGTGCTAACCGTTGCCGCCCCCCTCACCGGGCCGTTCCAGCTCCTCCAAGCCCTGCTCCCACGTCCCGGGCACCATTGGCATCCGCGGGCCACCGCCGTACTCGTCGCCGGCCAGCATGGTCAACCCCACCGCTTGTAGCGCGGCGTCTTTGTGCACGGTCCCGGCGAACCCCAACGCCCCTGCGCCGTTTCCCGAAGGCAGGCACCCGGATTCGTCATCCGACCCGTAATTGGGTGTGACACCGATGTCCGAGTCCAAATTCAAAAATTCATCGCCGTGCTCGCGCATCGCCGACCGCTTGCGCCGCCGCGCCCGTGCTTGCGCGGTGCTTGCCGCCGCAGCCCCCGCGGCCGGGATGGTGGCCGACGGTGCCTTTAGGGCACCGCGGCCACCCACCGTCGGTGCCAAACTGGGTCCCCAGCCACCGGGACCAGCGACGATATAGGCGAAACTCGACGCCGACGGAGCGGCGGCCGGTGCGGGGCTCGCTGCAGCGGTCGCCGCCGACGCCGGCGCCGGGGCTGCCGACCCGGGACTCGCCACAGTCGAAGAGGTTGCGGCCGCCGGCCAGTGATGATCAGTTGTGCTTGGCACCGGCGCTTCGTCGGAAGAGAAGTCGGGAAAGGTTAACTGGTTGAGGAAGTCGAGTATCCCCGCCACAGTCACCGCCAGTCCGACGCCAAGTAGCGTCGGAACCCAGGCAGGCGAGCTGAGGAGAACTCCCCACGTGCCCCACCCGACCGGCTCGAAGAACGCCTGATATCCCAGCGCAAAAAGCAACGGTCCCCAGGTAACCAGGGCTTGCGACGGGTTGGTCGCAAAATCCACCAGTATCTGCTGAGTCTCCCCGATGGGATTCATCAGGAACTTCCAGATCAAATCTCCACCTGGCAAGGCCTTCACGTAGTACTCCAGGAACTGCACGATCACGTTCGAGCTGTCCAGCGCCGAGCCGGAATCGGCGGCTGGGGCCAGCGCCCCAGTCTGGGATGCGTTGGCCGCCGCCGCGCTCACTCCGGCATCGGGTGCAAGAATCACGGGCGCCGGCGCAGTGCGCGGGGCCGATGCCAGCGCCGCGCCGGAGGCGACCTGGTAAGCACCCATGGCGGCCGCGGCCTGGATCCACATCCGCACGTAGTCGCCCTCGTTGAGCGCGATCGGAATCGTATTAAGGCCAAAGAAATTCGTTGCTACCAGCACCCCGTGAATGATGTGATTGGCGGCCAACTCCAGCATCGTCGGCACCGCCGCCAACGCGGCGGTGTACGCGGTTGCCGCCACCTCGTGCTGAGCTGCCACTCCCGCGCTGTCGACACTGGCCTGCTGCAGCCACGCCAGATATGGCGCATGGGCGGCGACGTACCGTGCGGCACTCGGTCCCTGCCACGCCCCCGCCTGCACCGCCCCCAAGAGCCCACTGAGTTCGGCAGCCACCGACGCGTATTCGGCGCCGAGCGAGCTCCAGGCACCGGCGGCCGCGAGCAGCGGCCCCGGTCCCGGACCGGCGCTCAGCGACGCCGAATGCACTTCTGGCGGCGAAGCCATCCAGATGGGCGCTGTCACAATCAGCCGCCCGCGAACCCATAGGTAGCAGCGGCCGACGCGTCACCGACGAGATAACTGGCGCCCGATTCGCCCACACCCACACCGGCACGGCCCAGCTCTTCAACACCCTGGGCCGCCACCGCGGAGTGCTCCGCGCCCTGGGCGCTGAACCCGGCAGCTGTCTGTAGCGACACCGGATCCGCCGCCGGCGGCACCACCGCGGTTATCAACGGGGCCGCGGCGGCGTGCGCGGCGGCCAGCCGAGCCGTCAGCGCCTCCACCGCCGCGCTTGTCGCGGCCAAGCCCTCGGGAACCACTCGCAACGTCATGGCTACTCCTCCTTGTCTATTGGTCGTCTTTCCTGTTGCTGCTTCTCACTAACCATCAGCCGACGAGGCCGTCGCGCGATCCCTCGATCGCGTTCTCGCCGACCAGTGGGTTGACCAACTGCACGTACGTCGGACTATCACTGTCGCCCAACAGGATCGCCCGTCCAGCCGGCAACCGGCCAAATCGCTGGCCCCGAATCTTGCCGCTGTCCTGCGGATTACCGGCCAACATCAGCGTGGTCGCCTGCAAGTCGTTGAAGCGGCGCAGCAACGGGCTGGTCATCAGACCGTGCCCGGACCCGGTGGCGCGGGCCGTGACGATCACCCGCAGCCCCAAATCGGCGGCCTGCGAGAGCTGGCCGATGAGCGGAGTCCACGGACGCTGCCCGATGTACGGACCGCTCATCGCCGGCGAATCGGGCACCTGGTCCACGTCGTCGATGATCAGGTAGTGCGTGTGTCCCTGGTAGGTCCAGCGGGACAGCTCGGCCGGCGACAAGCCGGCCGGCGGCCGGCGCGATTCGATGATGTTGGACAAGCCGAGCATTGCCGGGATGATCCGGTCGACGTTCGCGGTGTATTCATTGTCGGCGAACAGCGGCTCGTCGACGAGATGTAGCCGCCGATCCAGGACGGTGAACGCGACTTGATCGTCCGTGGAGTTTTCCCGAATGGTGCGGATGATGTGGCGCAGGAACGTCGTCTTGCCGGACTTGCTGTCGCCGAACACCATCAACAGCGGGTTCTCGGCGAAGTCGAGGATTACCGGTGCGAGATCGTCCTCGCGCTGACCAATGACCACCCGCTCGGATCCCCGATAGAGCGCGCCAAGCTGGTCGGGCGCCAGGTTGGTGGGCAGCAGGCGCACCGGCGGCGCAGCCATGCCGGGATAGCGAGCGTTGATCGCGGCCACCTGATCGAGCTCGGGAGCCGCGAAAAGGAAATGCTCGGCTGCCGTGGTCAAGCCCCGCCCCGGCTGATCGTGCGGCACGGCGTCGGCCGGACGGCGCAGCGCTCCCACCACTCGCACATTGCTGTCGCGCGCGTCGTGCAGCTTGAGCTCAAGCCGCAGCCCCAGCCCGTCCCGCATCGCCAGCGGCACCTCTAGCCAACTCGGGGTGGTGATGACCACGTGGATGCCATATGCCAGTCCGACGTTGACGAGCTCAGTCACTTTGGCCAGCAACGGGTTACGAGTGTTGAACTGGTCGGTGTTGTCCCGGCCGAACGCGTACAGGTTGTCGATGACCAGGAATACTTCACCGAAGCCATCGTCGGCGCCAGAGCCGTTATCCTGCTTTTCCCGGAAGGCCTCTCGCCTTTGTCTGGACAGCAACAACTGCTCCAGCTCGCCGAAGGTTCGGCGGATGCGTTCGGGCTCCAGCGCCGACGCGACACTGCCGACGTGCGCCAGATCCTCCAGCATCCGCAGCTGCCCGCCTCCGTAGTCCAGGCAGTAGAACGTCACGTCGCGCGGCGAGTGCAGACTGGCCGCCGATAGTATAAAGGTTTGCAGCGCAGTGGATTTACCGGACTTGGGGCCGCCGTGAATCACCACATTACCGGCCGAAGACGTGGCATCGAATACCAGCGGATCGCGGCGCATCTCGAACGGCTTGTCAATTTCGCCAAGCGGCCAGCGCCACTGCCGTTGCGGGACTCCGGCGCGCGCCAACACCGCCGTCAACGGAATCGGCTCGTCGAGTGGCGGCAGCCACAGCTGCGGCGCCCGCGGCCCATAGCGTGCCAGCTGTTCACCGATGGTCGCGATCAGCTTGCGCGGCGGGCCGGCGAATTCGTCATCCTCGCCGCCGGAAATCACGGTCCCATGATCTTGTTCCACGATCGCCGAAGTGAACAGCTTCGGCTCTGGAACAGACTGGACTACCAGGGCTTTCGTAGTCTTCGGCGGATCATAGATGCCGTCGACATAGGTGCTGCGGAACTTGATCGGCGCGGCACCCGGGGCGGGCACCAAGAACGCAATGCCCTTGTGCTCTTTGCCCGATTCGACGTGATAGGCATCCTCGACACCGATGATCTGGCGAGAAACGCTGGGACTGGCGACCTTCAACCCGATGCGGTACGAGGTGTTCTTGTCGATGTCCTTGATCTTCCCGACGTCCAGCGTCTGGGACGCGAAGAGAATGTGGATGCGGAACGACCGGCCCTTGCGCGCCACATAGTCGAACAGCTCCGCGTATTCCGGATGGTCGGCCAACATCAGGGTGAACTCGTCAGCAACCACGAAAAGCGTCGGGATGGGCGGTAGATCAAGTGCCCCAGCGGCCCCCGATTCCCGAGCATTCTCGTATTCGAGCACCGAGTTGAACGCACTACCCTGAATCTTGCGACCGGCCTCGCGCAACAGCAACTCTCGTCGGGCCACTTCGCCGCGCAGCGTGTCGGCGAACCGGTCGGCCAGCGATTTCTTCTCGGCCATGTTCGAGATCACCGCGACAACCTGGGGGAAGTTCCGGAAACTGTCGGCGCCCGCCTCACCCTTGAAGTCGGCGTAGATCACGATGAGCCGGTCCGCCGAGTGAGTGGTCAACAGCGACAACAGAATCGACATCAGCGTCTGCGACTTTCCAGAGCCAGTCATGCCGATCATCAGGCCGTGCGGGCCCATCCCGCCCTCGGCCTCGTCTTTGAGGTCGAACATCAGCGGTTCACCGGTCCCGGTGACGCCGATCGGGACGCGCAACTCGTCGTCGCGGCGTCGTGGTGCCCACAACGCCGGCACGTCCAACCGCGACGCGTCCGGAATTCCCAGCAGCGTGCTGAACGTGGCGCCGCGGGTGGCCGCCGATCGCAGTCCAGCGTGGGTCGGGTTGGAATCCCACCGTGACAGCTGGCGCGCCAAGTGAGCGGCATCGTCGGCACCGAACTGGTCGGCGCTGTCGATGTAGGGCTGCCAGCCGCCGGTCTGCCAGCGTTCGATGGCGCCGTGCGCAATCCGCAGGATCGGCTTTTCGGGGTCCGAATACTGTTCGCGGTTCGGCGCGGTGCTGCTGCGGTGCACCACGGTGACCCCGGCCCGACCCACCGCCAGTGCCGTGCCGTTCACGTCGTAGTCAGGGTCGTCAACCACGATCAGCAGGTGCCGCAGCGCGTCCGCCGGCTGACCCGTGAATGCCGGACGATCCACCAGCGCTGATCCCAGCAACGAAACCAACTCTTCGGGATCGGTCGACAGGTAACGAGCGGGGCCGACGGCGTCGAGCTGTCCGGGAATGTCGATGTGCGGCAGCCACTTCAGCCAGGACCAGTCCTGGCCCTCCAGATCGCGGGTGACCAGTGCCACTCCAAGCACCGTCGGGTCGTGCCAGGTCACCGCCTGAGCGATCCAGGCGCGGAGGGCCGCCCGCACTTCTGCGCCATCACCGAGGACGGTGATCCGCGAGACTTTGGTCAGATCGATGCCGGTGGGCACGTCTCGGACGGTGCGCTGGGTGTCGAGCAGGCTGCGCAATGCGCTGTGCGACACCGGTTCCAGGTCGATCTCGTCGGCGGTGTCCTGAACCCGCAGGGCAGTGGCCAGGGGCACGTGGTGGCGGCCGGCCCGCAGCACCAGGAAGTCGGAGTCGTGCGGGTCACGTTCCCACTGGCGGCGCGATCCGGGCACGGTTGAGAGCGTCGGCCGGGTCGGGGTGCGACCAGTGCGCGGCCGCTCGCTGCTCGGCAGCCTGGGTCCGGATGTTGTCCCGCACCACCGAGAGGTAACGCAGATAGTCGGCGCGCTCCGCGTCGACCTCCTCGGTGCGCATCTTGTTGTCATTGCCGCGAAACAACGCGGTCGCCGCCAGCAGCAGCACGAACGGGAAGAACAGGGTCTGCGGGGAAATGAGCCGCATCCCGGTGGCAACCATCGCGACGATCATGCCGACAATCAGGATCACAATCAGATAAGGCATCGCGCGGCGCAGCAACGACGGCGGAATCACCCTGGGTAGCTCGGGGGGCGCCTCGATGGTGATTGTGCCTTTGCGGCTGCTCGGCGGTGCCAGCCGCCGACGTGCTTCAAAGATCAGTCGACTCATCGGGTTTCTCCTTCGGCCGACGCCGGACGTCCAGGCCTGCTGTCTGGGGCCAAGCCGTCGTGTGCCAGCAGGGCATCGGCGCGCGACAGCGTCGGACCGGTGGCGAACAGCGACAACATCGACCAGGGGATGGGGACCGCCGGCGCGCTCAGTCCAAGCGCCTCAACGGTTTTGCCGTGTGCGGCGGTCCCGGTGCCGTCCGGATCGGTATCGATGCCGTATCGGACGCCGGTATCGGAGACCCAGAACAATGACCCGGTGCCCGGCGATGCTGGGCCACCACCCACCGTCTGGGTGAAGTAGCCGGTGCCCGGCGCGATGGCGACCCGGGTGGCTCCGTTAGTTACGCCGACCAGGTCGACGGTGCGTTCCGAATCCGGCGCCGGCAGCGCCGATCCCGATAGCAGGCTCAGCGAGCTGGTGGCGGCGCCGGCCGGCTTATTCCAATACGCACAGGTGACGGGAGCTTTGGTCGTATCGACGAGGGCGATCTGCTGGTTGGGGTAGCGCGAGGTGTCCAGGATCCGCGACACCGGCAGCTTGGCGACCTCGTCGGCACCGAGTCGCGGCGGCTGTTCCAGGCCGTAGGAATTCGTGTTGCGCAGGATCGCGGCAAGTACCGGTGAGATCGGCTGCAGGCCGTCGGGCAACACCGCGAAGTAGCGCACGCCGCCCGACGAGTTCTGCTCCAGCGCGTAAGACACCACCACCGCTCCGATCGGAGCCGGCACCGGGAAGCCCGCCGGGGCACCGGCATTCGGGATGGCCGGCGCCGTCAGCGCCGGACCCTCGGGCACCGCATTGAACAGCCCCTGCGCGATGGGCCGCGGCGCGGGCACCTCGGCACCCAAGCCGAGGGCGTTGGTGACAGCGTGGTCAGCCAGGTCGATCTGACTGCGCCGACCGTCCCACAGCAGCCAGGTACCGGTGCCGCTGTCGACCAGGACGCCTTGCGTGGCCCCCAGAACGGCAGCCTTTGCGCCGCGGCTATCGGGCGGCCCCGCCAGCACCGTGACCCCAAGGCTGTGCGCGGCCCGCGACGTCCCGCTAACGCCCTCACACACCGTCCAGTTGGCGTCGTGCGAAGCGTTCTGCACCATGCGTTCCGGAGCTCCCGGAATGCCGATCAGGTTGCCGCGCGGAAACCGGTCCAGCTCATTGCTTTTCACCGTGGTGGGGTTGACCGGCTTGCCGACGATCAGGCGGGCTGAGGTCAGGTTGAGCACCGGGTGCAGGTCGTCACCCACCCGTACGTACAGCGCGGCGGTCGACCGATCGGCGAGCACGGCGTTGGTACCGGCCGACGCGTTCGGCCGAATCAGCGAAAACACGAAGCAGCCCGCCAAACCGGTAACCAGAATGAGGCCGCCCATCAGCACGGCGCGCGACTGGGTGCGCAGCGGGTCAACGAGCATCCTGGTGTCGTGCAGGGCGATCCCGGAGGCGATCCGGCGCATCACGAACCGCCATCCGGTCACCTGGTGGCGGGTGACGAATCCACGGCGATAGACAACCTGATCGGGGCTGTCGTTGACCGGCGTTCGTGACGAGAACGAACGCCGTCCCCCGGTCCGTTCGCCGTCCGGCTCGTTGCTGGTCATGCCGGCACCGAGAGGCCAAGGCCACGCAGCAGCGGCTCTACCGAATTACTGACGTCCCGATCGGTGATCGTCATGAGCTCGTCGTCGCTGAACTCACCGGTTCCCGCGTGTTCTGAATGGTCGAGCCGGAATTCACGTTCCTCCTCGGAGCGTTCGACGATGTTCCGGACGAACCGGCCGTTGCCCGCGATGTCCAGGCTGCGCCGCTCAATCCCGTTGGTGTCGGGCGTGGTGGACGCGGCCAGGTGAGAGAACAGCGCTTCCATATGGTCGAGCGCGGAATGTTCGAAGACACTGTCGCGTTGCTCGGCCATCTTGTGCGCAATCTCGACCAGCTCGGACGACTGGTACGACGGGAATTCGATGTTGCGGGTGAACCGGGACCGCAAGCCCTCGTTGGTGTCTAAAAACTTGTCCAGGTCGGCCCGGTATCCGGCAATGATCACCACCAGCCGGTCGCGGTCGTTTTCCATCCGGGCCAGCAGAGTGTCGATGGCCACCAGCCCGAAGTCGTTCTTGGCCCCGGTAGCCACCAGTGCGTAGGCCTCGTCGAGGAACAGCACACCATCCAGCGCGCTGTCGATGACCGCGTTGGTTTTGGCCTCGGTCTCGCCGATGTGCTGGCCAATGAGATCGGCGCGGTGCACCTCCCGGATGTTCTCCCGCTTCAATAAGCCGAGGCCGCAATAGATCTTCGCGACGACACGCGCAATCGTGGTCTTGCCTGTTCCCGGCGGCCCGGCGAAGACCAGGTGGTGCGCACGTTGCGCAACCGCCAGCCCACGCTGTTTACGCACCAGTTCCATTGCCACCGAACTCTTCAGCCGTGACACCTGGTTCTTGACCTCTTCCAGACCGATGAATTCGGCGAGCTGGCGTTCGGCCTCATGCAGCAGCACAGCCTTGCGTTCGTGGGCCGCGGGGTCGACGAAGTCGTCGGCGGTGGGCTCGGTGTCGGGGTCCCACGGATCGGTGCGGGCGTCGATCCGGGCCCCAGTAGTGGTCACAATCCCAAAGCTGGTGTCGGACAGTGCCTGTTCGACCTGCTCATTCTCGGGCTGTGCCGCGTACAGATCCTGAAGGACGTCGCTTGCCGAGTCCTCGTCGACATGCGCACGCAGCACCAGCGCTTTGGCCAGCGCCCCGTCCACCGCCGCCACCCCGACGGGGCCCTGCGGCTCCTCGAGGTAGGACAAAGCGGGAGCGAACATGCCCAGTCGGGCGAGCGCGGTGCCCAGCGCGATCTTGGCTGCGTGCGAAAATGCCTCGTCAAGGTCGGAGTCGTTGACGATCGGGGTCAACAGCTTGACGACGTCCGACCAGCGCTCAGCGCGGTAATTGACGACGACATTGACCCAGCGGGCCTCTCGCCAGCTCGGTCGGCGCCCGGTGACGTCGGCAACCAATTCGTTTGCCTGGGCGCAGTTTCCGGGCCCGCCCGCCGAAGCCAGCGCCGCCGCGTGGGCCAGCTGGAAATCGTCCGGGGTGGTGGCACGAAACTGCAGATACAGTCCGGTGTCGTAGCGGAAGCCCAAGGCCCCAGGCTCGAGTTCCACCTGCCGCTGCAACACGCCCGCGGTGGCCGCGGTGCGGGACACCGCTTCCAACACCCGGATGGACACGTCGCCGGCAGCGGCCAACCCCGTCCACGCGTCGCACTGGCCATAGGCGATCCGGGTCAGCTCGGCGAAACCTAAACGAGCTGCAGCCAGGTCCGCCGGCCGCTGGCGTTCGTAAATCGATATGCCGAGCGCGCGACAACAGGTCGCGAAACGGCTGACGACATCGCTGTCAACCCTTCCGTCTGCTTGAGAGTCGGCGGGTTGAACCGCCAGCATGCCTGTGTCACCGCGTTCCACTGCCGCTTCTTTCCATAGGTATGGCATCCCCTAATCCGACCCGCCTGAAGTTAGCATTGCATAAGCTAACTTGTCGAGGCGCCGGGGTTGCGCCGGTTTTGTCCGTTGCTCGCGTTCCGACCGCACTGACCAGGACATTACGGTCGCCCATCGAGTCCTTCCTGACAGATTCTCGCTAAGCCGCAGAGCTTACTGAATATGGTTTTCATTATCAACGCATGGGCGCGACGGCATGTCGTTGTGATGGAGCCGTCAGGGTTCCCAGGTGCCCGGCACCATCGGGATAACCGGCCCGTCGCCGAACTCGTCAACAGCCAGCGTGGTCAACCCCGCCGCCGGTATACGAGCCTCGTTGCGTGCTGTTCCGGCAAATCCCATGGGCCCTGCGCTGTGGCCCGATGCCACTGTTGATGTAGCTAACTCAGTACCCTCTGGCGCACCCCAGTCTGGCTCGACCGAGAGATTCATGTCCATGAACTCGTGGCCGTACCCACGAAGCTTTGCCCGCCGGCGCCGCCGCGCACTTTCTTTTTCACTCGTTGACGCACCGGCTGCGGCCGCGGCCGCGGCGATATCAGGCTCTGGCGCCTTCCGCTGGGCACCGGTGCTCATCCCTGTGCTGGCTCCGGTGGTCGGGCCGCCCACCAGGTACGGATATGGGGCCCCCTGAACACCAACAGGCGGTGACGGCGGCGGGGCTCCCGACGCCGGCGCCGTAGCCGCCGGGGCCGCCGGGGCCGAAGCCGGGGCCGAGGAGGGGGCACCCGGGACCGGGGCGGCGCTCACGACGGAAGCGCTACCTGTAGCTGGCACGCCGGGCGTCGTGGGCGTTGGTGCAGCGGCCACGGCAACCGCGTCAGGCTGAATTCCATCCAACCCGCTCAGCCCCGCCAAGCCGGCCAACAACCCGGGGTTCGCGGCCGACAGAGTGAGCGCAAGAGCATTGATCTCGGGGAAGAACGCCTCGTAAGCCTCCGCCGCGTGGCCTGTTTCGTCTGCTATCAGTCCCGCAACGTCGGACGCCAACTGCGTTGTCGCTCCGGATGGATTCGAAGGAAACTCCAGTAGGTCCCGCTCCAAGGTGTTGATGGGTTCGGTGATTCGATTCATCCACCAACTCAGGTCGTATGGGTTACCGGCGTCATTGTCGACGATGTCCTGCACGCTGCCGCCAGTGTCGCTGCTGTCGCTGCCCTGAATGGGCTTCAAGATCTGCGGCGGCGATTCGGTTTGCGGTGCCGAGGCCAAGGATGCGGAAGATACCAATTCATATTGGGCCATCGTGGCGGCGGCCTGGATCCACATCCACAGATAGTCGGCCTCGTTGAGCGCGATGGGGATGGCATTAATCCCAAAGAAGTTGGTTGCTGCCAATACCGTGTGGATCACGTGGTTGGCTGCCAATTCCAGCAAGGTCGGCATCGCGGCCATGGCGGCCGTGTGGGCGGTGGCAGCTGTCTCGAATTGGGCAGCCGTGGTCGCGCTGTCCGCGCTGGCCTGCATCAGCCACAGCAAATAGGGCACATGCGCGGCCACGTACTGCTCGGCACTTGGCCCTTCCCAGGCCCCAGCCTGCACCGCAGCCAAGATCACGCTCAGCTCTTCTGCAACCGAAGCGTAGGTCGCACTCAACGAAGTCCACGACCCAGCGGCGGCCAACAAGCCGCCCGGACCGGGTCCGCTGCTGAGCAGGGCGGAATGCACTTCCGGTGGCGAGGCCATCCATATCGGCGCGGTCATACCGACCTGGCCGCAACCAAATACGCCGCCGATAGGGCAAGTCCTTGGGCAACAACCCGTAGCGCCACGGCAGCGACTCCTTGGAAGGACGAATCAACGACCGCCTTGGCTGTTAGGCGGCGTAATCAGCAATCAGCTAGTAGTCGGTCCCCGAGGCAGAAAAGTTCCCAACCCGCAGTCAACTCATCAGAGATACCGCACGCCGGACCAGGAGATTAAACAGCGAGGGCAGCGCCTCGCGACTCACACCCTGACGGCGCTCACCAGCGTATTACGGAGGAACGCGCTGCCTTCGGTTTCCGGTCCGGGAACCGGCCTGCCGACCTCGCGCAGGTAATCGGCGAGCGGCGTGCCGACCGCCGTCCAGCCGCGCTGGCCGAACCATTCGGTGGCCGGCGCGTGCTGCTCGTTGTAGATCAATTGAAAGAACGGGCGTTGCTCTTCGCCTGAGGCGATCGCGGAACGTTCTTCTTCGAGATTGGCCTTGAATTCGTCCGATTCCATCGGGGCACCTTCCTCGATGGCGACATGGCTGCCCGGTCCGGCAAGGCCGTCGACACCGGTGAACAGCTGCTCCTGCGCGGCGGCCGGTAGATAGATCAGCAAGCCCTCTGCGATCCACGCCGACGGCTTGGCCGGGTCAAAGCCGCTGTCTCGCAAGGCTTGCGGCCAGTCGTCGCGCAGATCGACCGCGATCTCGCGACGCTCCGCGCGCGGCTGGGCGCCGTGGCCGGTGAGCACCTCACGCTTGAAATCCAGGACCTGCGGACGGTCCAACTCGAAGATCGTCGTCGCGGCCGGCCACTCCAGCCGATAGGCGCGCGAGTCCAGCCCGGCGGCCAGGATCACCACCTGGCGCGCGCCCGCGTCGCTGGCTCGGCGGAAGTAGCGGTCGAAGTACTTGGTACGGGCGGCCTGGAAGTTGACGAAATGCTCGCCGAAATCGCTGCTCTTCAGTGGGTGGTCGGGAACCTTGCCGTCGAGAACGTCGGCCGGGGGACCGCCTACGGCCCGACAGAACAACTCGGCATAGGGATCGACCGCCAGCGGATCCGGTTTCTGCGCCTCAAGCGCCCGTGCCGTCGCTACGAACAACGCGGTCGAACCGACACTCGTCGTGATGTCCCAGGTATCACCTTCGCTACGCACTCAATCGACATTACGCCGAGGGGCAGCAGCATCGTTTCCGATGGGACGCAACGGCAGTGGCCGACGCTGGCGAAGCTGGGGAGCCCATATGGCGGCTCCGGCCTGATCGCGGACCCTCATGTGAGGCGTACCTTGCTAACCTCGTCACCACCACGCTTGGGAAGATGTTTGGGGAGGTTGACCATCGAACCGTCGCTAGCGTGGCTGCTTACACCCCTTACGGTGGAGACGTTTCTCGACAAGATCTGGACAGAGACGCACTACCACGTCGAGCGGCACTGCGCCGGCTACTTCGACAGTCTGCTGCACGGGCCGTCGGCGGTTGAGGAACTCCTGGAGCTCTTTCGCCAACAGCCATCGGCGGTGCGCCTGATGAGGGGGAACGACAAAAAGAGCGGGTCTGAGAGCCACCAGCTTGTTGATGGCACCCTGGATCTTGTCGGCATCCGCAACGACTTTGCGGATGGCTTCACGATCGTTGCTGACGGCGTTGAACAGTATGTGCGCGCGATTGCGTCGCTGGCCCATTCCATCGAGATCGAGCTGAACTTCCCGGTACAGGTCAACGCTTACATCACGCCGCCTGGCTCGCGAGGGCTCGTTCCCCATTACGACGACCACGACGTGTTAATCCTGCAGATCCAGGGATCAAAGATCTGGCACTTGTACACAGGCGTCGATATACCGCCCCACGAGATGCAGCGTCGCGATAAGGCGGTTTCGACCGACGACCTGCCGTTGCCAACCAACTTGCGCCTGGAAGTCGGCGACGTGCTGTACATGCCGCGAGGCCTGGTGCATGCGGCTGACACAGACGTCGAGCCATCCATCCACTTGACCGTCGGAATCCACGTGCCCACCGCGCTCACGCTTGCCATCGGGGCGCTCTACGCGCTGAGTTTCCGCGATGACCGGCTGAATGCTCGGCTGCCGCCACGGCATCTCGATGACGGGCACGCGCACGCGGCCCTGGGCGTCCTTATGCGAGAAGCTGTCAGAACCGTCGAGGACCCAAGCGCCATAGCTGACGGTCTCGAGGCGTTGGCAGATGTCCTGGTCCGTCGCGGCCGATGCCCACCGATCGGACAGGTCTCGAACGCTGTCGGAATCGGAGGCCAAACACTGGTGGCGAAGTACCATCCGCTCTATTCGCGGGTGAAGACTTCGGCCGGCGGCGTTTCGCTGCAGTTTGCCAGGTTGTCGATAGACGCTGGTGCGGATCACAAAGCCGCGATGCTGTTCATCTCGAGTAGCACTGAGCCATTCCGTGTTTCCGCTCTGCCTGGGCTGCGCGCGGAGCAGCAGATCGAGCTCACCCGAAAGCTGATCGTGAGCGGATTCCTCGTTCGGCTAGTCGATGACTGATCGGCTGGTCTGATGGAGCTCGCCGACCTCGCCCGCTGGACGCCGGTCAAGGTCGACTTTTCCGGCCGCGCCCCGGCGGTCTACTGGGCCGATCTATCGGCGGAGCGCTTCGTAGAACCGTTCTTCGACCAGACCGTTGCGCGCTGGGCGTCCGGCCCGCGTGGCCGGCCGCTCGTCCGGACCGGGCTCGGAGCACTCCTCGCTCTGGACACCGAGCAGTCGCTCGAACCGGCGGGCATGATCTTTCACCTCTCGCGGTGCGGCTCTACGCTCGTATCCCGGCTCCTGGGCACACTCCCCGGCGTGGTCGTCATCGCCGAGCCGGCGCCGCTGAACGCGCTGCTTGGGCTCGATCCCGATCGGGTCGACGAGGCAGCGCTCGTCGAGGTTGTGCGGCTCCTGTTGCGAGCACTCGGCCGATGCCGGCACGGCGACGAACGTCGGCTGGTGCTCAAGTGCACGAGCTGGAACATCCGCCGTCGCGCGATCCTCGCCGCTGCCTTTCCCGAAACGCCCTGGGTCTGGGTTCAGCGCGATCCGGCGGGCGTCCTGGCGTCGCTGCTCGCCGAGCCGCCGGGCTGGCTCGGTCTGCAGGCCGCCCCCCGTCGGGCCGGACGGCGTTTCGGCCTCGATCCGACTCTGGTCCCGATCATGGCGCGTGCCGAGTTCGCGGCCCGCGCTCTCGGCGCGATGCTGGAGGCTGCCGCGACCGATCCGGCTCGGCGCCTTGTCATCGACCATGCCGAATTGCCCGCCGCGGTTTGGACGCGCGTCGTTGCCCATCTCGGGCTTGAAGCCGATGCTGCAGCAATCCAACGCATGGTCGAGGAATCTCGGTTCTACTCCAAGGATCCAGCATCCGAGGTCTTTGTCGGCGATGTGCCGGAGCGTCGCCCGCTGACCGACGCGATGCGGGCGGCCGCTCAGCGCTTCGCCGAGCCCGGCTATCGCGCGCTCATGTCACATGCCCAGAGCGATGGACCGATCGGCGGCACCAGTACTTGATGTTCGTTGCTGGTCCTCCGGCGGCCGAGCCGCAACACTTAATGCCCAGGATTCAACAGTCTTCACGGAACTAGGGACCCCTTTTGCGCGACCAATAGAGACCTGCGACCAATTGAGACCTTGGTGCGACATCCTGCCAGCAGGGTAATTGCCCGAGTCCTGGTGCGCAGTGCGGGGGCCCCGACGAACCGACTCTTGCGACTCGACGGAAGGAAAACGGGCGGATGAATTTTCAGGTCTTGCCGCCCGAGACCAATTCGTTGTTGCTGTATTCGGGTGCGGGGTCGGCTCCGTTGTTGGAGGCGGCGGCTGCCTGGGACGGGTTGGCTGCTGAGTTGGGTTTGGCGGCGGATTCATTTGGGTCGGTGACATCGGGATTAGCCGGTCAGTCGTGGCAGGGTGCGGCGTCGACAGCGATGCTGGCTGCGGCGTCTCCGTATGCGGGGTGGCTGAACGCTGCGGCGGCTCAAGCCCAAGGAGCGGCCATCCAGGCCAAGGCCTTTGTCAGCGCGTTTGAGGCGGCTCAGGCGACGACGGTGCATCCGTTGGTGGTGGCGGCCAATCGCAATGAGTTCCTGCAATTGGTGCAGTCGAACTTTCTCGGGCAGAACGCGCTGGCAATTGCGGCTGCCGAAACTCAGTACGAGGAGATGTGGGCCGCCGATGTGGCCGCGATGGTGGGCTATCACGGGGCGGCCTCAGCGGTGGCTGCGCAGTTGTCGTCGTGGCAGGCTTTGCCGGCGGAGGCTGCCACTCTTGCCGGTCTGCCGCCCCTCAACACCGGGCTGGGCAACATGGGCAGCTGGAACCTGGGCGGTGGCAACAAAGGCAATGCGAACCTGGGTAGCGGCAACATCGGCAATACCAACCTTGGCAGCGGGAACCAAGGCGGCAACAACGTCGGCAGCGGCAACATCGGCGATACCAACCTTGGCAGCGGGAACCAAGGCGGCAACAACGTCGGCAGCGGCAACATCGGCAATACCAACCTGGGTAGCGGAAACGTCGGCAACAGCAACGTCGGCCTTGGGAATATCGGCAATACCAACCTGGGTAGCGGAAACCACGGCGGCAACAACGTCGGCAGCGGCAACATCGGCTCCCACAACTTCGGCAGCGGAAACACCGGCAACTCCAACGTCGGTTTGGGGAACCACGGCAGCAACGACTTCGGCTTCGGCAACAGCGGCAGCGGGGATATCGGCGTCGGGCTCACCGGGAACGATCGAGTGGGTATCAATTTTGCCGGGTTGCTGAACTCGGGCACGGGAGACATCGGCTTTGGGAACTCGGGTAGTAACAACATCGGTTTCTTCAACTCCGGTGATGGAGACTTCGGCATCTTTAACTCCGGTAATGGCAATTTCGGCTTCGCGAACTCAGGTAACGGCAGCACGGGCTTCTGGAACGGGGGCAACTTCAACTCCGGCTTCGGAAACGGGGCTGACCTCAACTTCGGCTTCGGGAATGCCGGTCCAGGGAATGTGGGCTTCGGTAACGCGGGCAGCGGTAACGTCGGCTTCGGGAACGCGGGCCTTTTCAACGACGGCAACTTCAACTCGGGCGGCCTGGTCTCAGGAGCCCCAAACACGGGTAGCTTCAACTCGGGCAACGTGAACACGGGCTGGTTTAACTCGGGCAACACCAATACGGGTTTACTCGATTCGGGCAAACTGGACACGGGCGTGGGCAGCTCGGCTGACCTAACCGGGATAGTCGCGAACTCGGGCTACGGCAACTCCGGGACCGGATCCTCAGGCTTCTTCAATTCCGGCGACAGCTCGTCCGGCTTACTGAACAACGGCTCGCAAGACGCCGGCATCTTCAATACTGGCGACGTGCAGACGGGCGCGTTTAACACTGGCGGCTCCAACACAGGCTTCTTCAACCGGGACTATGACAACATCGGCATCGCGAACACTGGCCAGGACAACTCCGGCATTGCACTTTCCGGCAGCGACAACAGCGGCCTTGCGAGTTCGGGCACGTTCGATGCAGGCGCGTTCAACCAGGGCAACTACCAGGTGGGTATTCTCGGCCCCGGACCCATCGCCATCGAGACAGGCACCAA
>CAVQSX010000001.1:0-175212 GCA_963715905.1 uncultured Actinomycetota bacterium | reverse complement strand
TGAGTGGGCGCGGACGGTATCGAACCGCCGACCGCTGGTGTGTAAAACCAGAGCTCTACCACTGAGCTACGCGCCCCATTGCCCCGCCACAAATTACACGCTGGGACGCCGAGCACTCAAAACGCTCAGACCTTCAAAGCCGCCAGCGCGCCCGTCCACAGCCCTTGGTCGCGGGCCTCGCCGGGCTGCTTCATCTCGGCGAACCGAATGATCCCGGACCGATCGACCACGAAGGTGCCGCGGTTGGAAATCCCCGCCACGTCGTTGAACACGCCGTAGGCCTGGCTGACCTCGCCGTGCGGCCAGAAATCCGACAACACTGGGAACAGAAATCCGCTCTGGGTCGCCCAGACCTTGTGGGTGGGCGGTGGACCCACCGAGATGGCCAGCACGGCACTGTCAGCGTTTTCGAAGTCAGGCAGGTGGTCGCGCAACAGGTCGAGCTCGCCCTGGCAGATCCCGGTGAACGCCAGCGGGAAGAACACCAGCAAGACGTTCTTTGCGTCGCGATACCCGCTCAGGGTGACGGGCTGTTGGTTCTGGTCGCGCAGTGTGAAGTCCGGAGCGGGGGCCCCGACGGGCAGCATCAACGCTTCCCGGCACGCGACTTCGGTTGCACCAAGCGGCTCGCGCTCCAGTCTCCGAGATTGACCGACGACGTCGGCATCAGGCCCGCCGTGGGCGCCGCCTCGGCGATCTCGGCCGGCAGCACGTGACCAGGTTTGCCGGTCTTGGGCGTCAACACCCAGATCACGCCGTCCTCGGCCAACGCGCTGATTGCGTCCATCAGAGTGTCCACCAGGTCACCGTCCCCGTCCCGCCACCACAGCAGGACGGCGTCGACGACCTCGTCGGTGTCTTCATCGAGCAACTCGGCGCCGCAGGCTTCCTCAACCGCAGCCCGGATGTCGTCGTCGGTGTCCTCGTCCCAGCCCCACTCCTGGACAACTTGGTCACGTTCGATGCCCAACTTGCCGCCGTAGCCAGGGGCGTGATCCGCCGCGACCACCTTGGAGCCTCCTTCACGTTCCACGTGTTACCTGCACACCGTTGCTATTGGGATTATCGTCGCACAGCCGGAATCAGGTCCACCCAAGGGCGGCTCAGGAACGGCTAAAACGACGCCATGCACAGCTTCAGCGCCTTCGTCTTGGTGTCGTTGAGCTGGTCGACCCGCTTGTTGAACTCCCCCGTCGGCGCATGCGTGCCGATCGCGTTCGCCACCGCGTGCGCCGCGTCGACGTAGGCGTTGAACTCATCCCGCAGCTGCGACGACAGCACGTCGCTCAAACTGCTGGTCACCGTGGCGGCGCTGTCGTTGAGCGCACCGACGGCCGGGCCCTCGGCGGGGCCGGTGCTGCGGCCCGCGTTGTACGCCGCGACAAATTCATTGACCTTGTCGATTGCGTTCTTGCTACTGGTGGCGAGCGACTCGCAGGCGGTGCGAACCACCTTGGTCGTCAGCGATTGTTGCCGCTGGGATTCCCGGACGCTGGAGGTGGCCGCCGATTCCGACACCGACGCGGAAACCGACTGCCGGTACGCCGGGGCCACCTTGGCGTCGGGCATGCCCTTGCCGCCGGTGACGGTGGTACACCCGACGATCCCGATCAGCGCTACCGCCACCCAGCCCAGAGCCAGGGCACCTCGCCTGGGAAATCCCCCCACCTGCCTGCGAGGAGCGGCACGCCATCCGGTGAGCACGGTTCCTGACGTTACCGGGTCAGTGCGACGTCAACGACCCGACGGCGACTACGCGGCCGGGGCGCCGGTGCGGCACGATAGGGGGACGAACACGCACGCATCACCCATGCAGGCATCCCGCCAACTAAGGAGCGGAAGTTGACCACCGAGTTCGCGCGCCACGATCTGGCCAAAAACCCAGGCAACGGAAGCGAACCCGACCGCGTCCGGGTGATCCGTGAAGGTGTCGCGTCCTACCTGCCCGACATAGATCCGGAGGAGACGTCGGAGTGGCTGGAATCCTTCGACGACCTGCTGGAGCGTTCGGGGCCGGCCCGGGCTCGCTACCTGATGTTGCGGCTGCTGGAACGCGCGGGCGAGCAGCGCGTGTCGATCCCCGCACTGACCTCGACCGACTACGTCAACACCATCCCGACCGAGCTGGAGCCGTGGTTCCCCGGCGACGAGGACGTCGAACGTCGGTATCGGGCGTGGATCAGATGGAATGCGGCCATCATGGTGCACCGCGCCCAGCGGCCGGGTGTCGGTGTGGGCGGCCACATTTCGACTTACGCATCCTCAGCGGCGCTCTACGAGGTCGGCTTCAACCACTTCTTCCGGGGCAAGTCGCATCCCGGCGGCGGGGACCAGGTGTTCATCCAGGGCCACGCCTCCCCCGGCATTTATGCGCGCGCCTTCCTGGAAGGCCGGTTGAGCGCCGAGCGGCTGGACGGCTTCCGCCAGGAGCACAGCCATGCCGGCGGCGGGTTGCCGTCCTACCCGCACCCGCGGCTAATGCCCGACTTCTGGGAATTCCCCACCGTATCGATGGGCCTGGGCCCGCTCAACGCCATCTACCAGGCGCGGTTCAACCACTATCTGCATGACCGCGGCATCAAAGACACCTCCGATCAGCACGTGTGGTGCTTTTTGGGCGACGGCGAGATGGACGAGCCCGAGAGCCGCGGGTTGTCCCACATGGGCGCCCTGGAGGGCCTGGACAACCTGACCTTCGTGATCAACTGCAACCTGCAGCGCCTCGACGGCCCGGTCCGCGGCAACGGCAAGATCATCCAGGAGCTGGAGTCGTTCTTCCGGGGCGCCGGCTGGAACGTCATCAAGGTGGTGTGGGGCCGCGAATGGGACACCCTGCTGCACGCCGACCGCGACGGTGCGCTGGTGAATCTGATGAACACCACCCCCGACGGCGACTTCCAGACCTATAAGGCGAACGACGGCGGCTACGTGCGCGACCACTTCTTCGGGCGCGACCCCCGCACCAAGACGCTGGTGGAAAACCTTACAGATCAAGAAATCTGGAATCTCAAGCGTGGTGGCCACGACTACCGCAAGGTCTACGCCGCGTATCGGGCCGCCGTCGAACACAAAGGACAGCCGACGGTGATCCTGGCCAAAACGATCAAGGGCTACACGCTGGGCAAGCACTTCGAGGGCCGTAACGCTACTCACCAGATGAAGAAGCTGACGCTGCAGGATCTCAAGGACTTCCGCGACCGCGAGCGCGTTCCAATCAGCGATGCTCAGCTGGAGGAAAACCCTTACCTGCCACCGTATTACCACCCCGGCCCGGACGCCCCGGAGATTCGCTACTTGCTCGACCGACGCCGCACCCTGGGAGGTTTCCTGCCCGAGCGCCGGACCAAAGCCAAGGCCCTCAAGCTGCCCGGACGCGACATCTACGCCCCGCTGAAGAAGGGGTCGGGCAGCCAGGCGGTCGCCACCACCATGGCGATAGTCCGGACATTCAAAGAAGTGTTGCGCGACAAAGAGATCGGCCCACGGATCGTGCCGATCATCCCCGACGAGGCGCGCACCTTCGGGATGGACTCGTGGTTTCCGTCACTGAAGATCTACAACCGCAACGGCCAGCTCTACACCGCCGTGGACGCCGAATTAATGTTGGCGTACAAGGAAAGTGAGACCGGCCAGATCCTGCACGAGGGCATCAACGAAGCGGGCTCGGCGGCGTCGTTCACCGCGGCCGGGACGTCGTATGCGACGCACAACGAGCCGATGATCCCGATCTACATCTTCTATTCGATGTTCGGGTTCCAGCGCACCGGCGACGGCTTTTGGGCCGCGGCCGACCAGATGACGCGCGGCTTCGCGCTCGGGGCCACCGCCGGCCGCACCACGCTGACCGGCGAAGGCCTGCAGCACGCCGACGGGCATTCGTTACTGCTCGCGTCCACCAATCCGGCCGTGGTGGCCTACGACCCGGCGTTCGCGTACGAAATCGCCTACATCGTGGAGAGCGGGCTGGCGCGGATGTTCGGGCAGGACCCGGAGAACGTGTTCTTCTACATCACCGTCTACAACGAGCCCTACGTGCAGCCGCCGGAGCCGGAGGATTTCGATCCCGAAGGAGTGCTGCGGGGCATCTACCGGTATCGCGCGGCCAACGAGCGACGCAGCAGCACGGCGCAGATCCTGGCCTCCGGGGTGTCGATGCCCGCCGCACTCAAGGCGGCGGAGATGCTGGCGGCCGAGTGGGACGTCGCGGCTGACGTCTGGTCGGTGACTAGCTGGGGAGAGCTGAACCGCGATGGGGTGTCGATTCAAAAGGAGCGGTTACGGCACCCCGACCGGCCGGCCGCTGTGCCCTACGTGAGCAAGGCTCTTGCCGGAGCCACCGGACCGGTGGTCGCGGTATCGGACTGGATGCGCGCGGTTCCCGAGCAAATCCGGCCCTGGGTGCCGGGCACCTACGTCACACTGGGTACCGACGGATTCGGCTTTTCCGACACCCGGCCGGCCGCGCGGCGCTATTTCAACACCGACGCCGAGTCGCAGGTGGTTGCGGTGCTGGAGGCGCTGGCGCGCGATGGCGAAATCGACCCGTCGGTGCCGGTGGCGGCGGCGCGTCAGTACCAGATCGACGATGTGCGGGCCGCTCCGGCTCAGACGTCCGACCCCGGTCCTGGCGCCTGAGAGTTTTAAGACTTTACTAAGACACGCAGCCCCCTTTGGGGGAAACTTCCAGAAAACCGGCGTAGGTTTTAGGGATGAGCGACAATCAGTCGGGTCCAATTGTGAAGGCGCGGCTGCCGCTCGACCTAGTGGAAACCGTGCCCGATTCGCTGTTGCGCCGGCTGAAGCAGTATTCCGGGCGGCTGGCCACTCAGGCTGTCGCGGTCATGGAGGAGCGGTTGCCGTTCTTCGCTGAAATGGAGGCCTCACAGCGCGCCAGTGTGGCCCTGGTGGTGCAGACCGCGGTGGTGCATTTCGTCGAGTGGATGCAGGACCCGCACAGCGACGTCAGTTACACCGCCCAGGCATTCGAACTCGTGCCGCAGGACCTGAGGCAACGGATCGCATTGCGACACAGCGTGGACATGGTGCGAGTCACCATGGAGTTCTTCGAGGAAGTCGTGCCGCTGCTGGCTCGCACCGAAGAGCAGTTGACAGCCCTCACGGTGGGCATTCTGAAGTACAGCCGCGATCTGGCGTTCACAGCGGCGACGGCATATGCCAACGCGGCCGAAGCGCGGGGTACCTGGGACAGCCGGATGGAGGCCAGCGTCGTCGATGCGGTGGTGCGCGGAGACACCGGCCCCGAATTACTGTCCCGCGCCGCGGCATTGAACTGGGACACGACCGCGCCGGCGACGGTTGTGGTCGGGACCCCGGCGCACGGCGGCGACCCCAAGGACACCGCGAGTAGCGAGCGAGCCAGCCAGTACGTCCGCGATGTCGCGGCGCGCCATGGCAGGGCGGCCCTGACCGACGTGCACGGCACCTGGTTGGTGGCAATCGTGTCCGGACAGTTGTCGCCGACCGATAAGTTTCGGGGTGACCTGCTGGCCGCGTTTTCCGACGGCCCGGTGGTCATCGGGCCGACGGCACCCATGCTGACCGCGGCCCATCACAGCGCCAGCGAGGCGATCTCCGGGATGAACGCGGTGGCCGGCTGGGCTGGCGCGCCTCGGCCCGTGCTGGCCCGAGAGCTGCTGCCCGAACGTGCCCTGATGGGCGATCCGTCGGCCATCGTCGCGCTGCACACCGATGTGATGGGCCCATTGGCCGACGCCGGGCCGACGTTGATCGAAACACTCGACGCTTATCTGGATTGTGGCGGGGCGATTGAGGCCTGTGCCCGCAAGTTGTTCGTTCATCCAAACACGGTGCGATACCGCCTCAAGCGCATCACCGACTTCACCGGCCGCGATCCCACCGAGCCGCGCGACGCGTACGTCCTGCGGGTCGCGGCGACGGTAGGCCAGCTGAACTACCCGACACCTCATGGCGCCGGCAATAACGCCCCGACTCCGGTTCAACTCCCGCTCAGGGCGGGTTCGATGGGAGTGTCTTAACGCTTTCTGGGCGCAATCCGGGCGATAGTGATCCAGACGACAGGTCGCGGTGCAATCACAAACATGTAGCTTAACGGGGGGTTTTGTGGGAAACGTACAAAAACCTAAGACGAGGTTCATAATCTGTTACACCGCGCAAAACCGTTTCCACAGTGTTCTCTTAGAGACGTGATCGCATTACTTGCGCCCGGACAGGGCTCGCAGACCGAGGGAATGCTGTCGTCGTGGCTGGAACTGCCGGGCGCGGCGGACCAGATCGCGTCGTGGTCCAAGGCTAGTGGCCTGGATCTGGCGCGGCTGGGAACCACCGCCTCGTCCGAGGAGATCACCGACACCGCGGTCGCACAGCCGTTGATCGTTGCCGCCACCCTGCTGGCTTTCCAGGAGCTGACCGGGCGCGGCCTGCTCAGCGGCCGGGAGCTCGTCGTGGCCGGCCACTCGGTCGGTGAAATCGCGGCCTACGCGATCGCCGGGGTGATTGGCACCGACGACGCCGTTTCGCTGGCCGCGACCCGCGGCGCCGAGATGGCCAAGGCGTGCGCCGCCGAGCCCACCGGCATGTCCGCGGTGCTCGGCGGCGAGGAGGACGACGTGCTCGCCCGGCTCGAGCACCTGGACCTGGTTGCGGCGAACCGTAACGCTGCCGGCCAGATCGTCGCCGCCGGAACGTTGACCGCGTTGGAAAAGCTCGCCGAAGACCCGCCGGCCAAGGCCCGGGTGCGGGCCCTTGGCGTGGCCGGAGCGTTTCACACCAGCTACATGGCGCCGGCCCTGGACGCCTACGCCGCTGCGGCCGCCGGCATCGAGACCGCCGAACCCAGTGCCACGCTGCTGTCGAACCGCGATGGACAACCGGTCGCCTCGGCGGCCGCGGCCATGGACACGTTGGTCGCTCAGCTGACCCAACCGGTGCGCTGGGACCTGTGCACCGCGACGCTGCGTGAGCGCAACATCACGGCGATCGTGGAGTTTCCCCCCGCGGGCACCCTCACCGGCATCGCCAAACGCGAACTTCGGGGGGTGACGGCCCGTGCCGTCAAGTCGCCCGCGGATCTGGACGACTTGGGCGACCTTTAACGCCCAACATCGGCCTTTACAAATAAAAGAGCACGTCAGTTCGATCTAACAGTTACGAAGGGAATCAGGCTGTGGCCGTCACTCAAGAAGAAATCATCGCTGGTATCGCCGAGATCATCGAAGAGGTAACCGGCATCGAGCCGTCCGAGGTCACCCCGGAGAAATCGTTCGTCGACGACCTGGACATCGACTCGCTGTCGATGGTTGAGATCGCGGTGCAGACCGAGGACAAGTACGGCGTCAAGATCCCCGACGAAGACCTCGCCGGTCTGCGTACCGTCGGTGATGTCGTCTCCTACATTCAGAAGCTCGAGGAAGAAGACCCCGACGCCGTGGGTGCGCTGCGCGCCAAGATCGAGTCGGACAACCCCGAGGCAGCGGCCAGCGTCAAGGCAAGGCTGGAAGCAGAGAGCAAGTGACCAAGCCTTCCACTGCTAACGGCGGTTACCCCAGTGTTGTGGTAACCGCTGTCGCGGCGACGACATCGCTCGCGCCGGACATCGAGAGCACGTGGAAGGGATTGTTGGCCGGCGAAAGCGGCATCCGCGTACTCGAAGACGACTTCGTCTACAAGTGGGACCTGCCCGTCAAGATCGGTGGCCACCTCAAGGAGCCCGTCGACATCCACATGGGCAGGTTGGACATGCGGCGCATGTCCTACGTGCAGCGGCTGAGCAAGTATCTCAGCGGTCAGCTGTGGGAGACCGCGGGCAACCCGGAACTCGATCCGGACCGGTTCAGCGTGGTCGTCGGGACCGGTCTGGGCGGCGCCGAGCGGATTGTCGAGAGCTATGACCTGATGAACGAGGGCGGCCCCCGCAAGGTGTCGCCGCTGGCCGTTCAGATGATCATGCCCAACGGCGCCGCGGCGACCGTCGGGCTGCAGCTCGGGGCCCGCGCCGGGGTGATGACTCCGGTGTCGGCCTGTTCCTCGGGTTCGGAAGCCATCGTGCACGCGTGGCGCCAGATCATCATGGGTGACGCCGACGTCGCGGTCTGCGGCGGCGTGGAAGGCCCCATCGAGGCGCTGCCCATCGCGGCGTTCTCCATGATGCGGGCCATGTCGACCCGCAACGACGAACCCGAGCGTGCGTCGCGGCCGTTCGACAAAGACCGCGACGGCTTCGTGTTCGGCGAGGCCGGAGCGCTGATGCTGATCGAGACCGAGGAGCACGCCAAGGCCCGCGGCGCCAAGCCGCTGGCCCGATTGCTGGGCGGCGGCATCACCTCCGACGCCTTCCACATGGTTGCGCCGGACCCTAACGGCGTGCGTGCCGGCCGGGCGATGACACGGGCGCTGGAGCTGGCGGGCCTGTCACCTAAGGACGTCGACCACATCAACGCCCACGGGACGGCGACACCGATCGGCGATGCCGCCGAGGCCAACGCCATCCGGGTCGCCGGTTGCGAACAGGCCGCGATCTACGCGCCGAAGTCGGCGCTGGGCCACTCCATCGGTGCCGTCGGGGCGCTGGAATCGGCGCTCACGGTGCTGAGCCTGCGGGACGGTGTCATCCCACCGACCCTGAACTACGAGACCCCCGATCCCGAGATCGAGCTGGATGTTGTCGCGGGCGAACCGCGCTACGGCGATTTCCGTTATGCAATCAACAACTCGTTCGGGTTCGGTGGCCACAACGTGGCACTCGCCTTCGGGCGTTACTGAGCACGGAAGGGACCGAAGCAAGATCCATGTCAGAGCTGGTTACGGGTAAGGCGTTACCCAATGTGGTCGTTACCGGCATTGCCATGACGACGGCACTGGCAACCGACGCGGAAAACACCTGGAAGTTGTTGCTGGACAGCCAGAGTGGAATCCGTACCCTCGACGACCCGTACGTCGAGGAGTACGATCTGCCGGTCCGCATCGGCGGACACCTGCTAGAGGAATTTGATAGTCAGCTGACGCGGGTCGAACTGCGCCGGATGAGTTACCTGCAGAAGATGTCCACCGTTATGGGCCGGCGGCTTTGGGAGAACGCCGGCTCGCCCGAGATCGACACCAATCGGTTGGCGGTATCCATCGGCACCGGCCTGGGCTCGGCCGAGGAGCTCGTCTTCAGCTACGACGACATGCGCGCTCGCGGTGCGAAGTCGGTTTCTCCACTCGCCGTGCAGAAGTTCATGCCCAATGCCGCTTCCGCGGCCGTCGGGCTGGAACGGCATGCCAAGGCCGGGGTGATGACGTCGATATCGGCGTGTGCGTCTGGTTCGGAGGGCATCGCCCGTGCCTGGCAGCAGATCGTGCTCGGTGAGGCCGACGCGGCAATCTGCGGTGGTGTGGAAACACGGATCGAGGCGGTGGCGATCGCCGCGTTCGCCCAGATGCGCATCGTGATGTCCACCAACAACGACGACCCAGCCGGTGCCTGTCGCCCGTTCGACACAGACCGCGATGGCTTCGTGTTCGGCGAGGGCGGCGCATTGATGCTGATCGAGACCGAGGAGCATGCCAAGGCTCGTGGCGCCAACATCCTGGCGCGGATCATGGGGGCCAGCATCACCTCGGACGGCTTCCACATGGTGGCGCCGGATCCCAATGGCGAACGCGCCGGTCATGCGATCTCGCGGGCCATCCAGCTCGCGGATCTCACGCCCGGCGACATCGACCACGTCAACGCCCATGCCACCGGTACCCGGGTGGGCGACCTGGCCGAAGCCAGGGCCATCAACAACGCTCTCGGTGGCAACAAGCCGGCGGTGTGGGCGCCCAAGTCCGCGCTGGGCCATTCGGTGGGCGCGGTCGGTGCGGTTGAGTCGATCCTGACCGTGATGACGCTGCGCGAGCAGGTGATCCCGCCAACACTGAACCTCAAGAACCTCGATCCAGAGATAGATCTCGATGTGGTATCAGGTAGGCCGCGACCTGGTAACTACCGGTATGCGGTCAACAACTCGTTCGGATTCGGCGGCCACAATGTGGCAATCACCTTTGGACGTTACTAAACCCAGGCAGTACCGGAATTTAGGAGAACTGCGGTGACAATCACGGCCCCCGCGTCGGTTGGCGAGTCGTTGGACCCGCGCGACCCGCTGTTGCGACTGAGCAATTTCTTTGACGACGGCAGCGTGCAGTTGCTGCACGAGCGTGACCAGTCCGGCGTGCTTGCCGCGGCGGGCACCGTCAACGGGCTGCGCACCATCGCGTTCTGCACCGACGGCACCGTGATGGGCGGTGCGATGGGCACCGAAGGGTGCTTGCACATCGTCAACGCCTACGACACCGCCATCGAGGAGCAGAGTCCGATCGTGGGCATCTGGCACTCCGGTGGTGCCCGGTTGGCCGAAGGTGTCCGGGCGCTGCACGCGGTAGGGACGGTCTTCGAGGCCATGATCCGCGCATCCGGCTACATTCCGCAGATCTCGGTGGTCGTCGGTTTCGCTGCCGGCGGCGCCGCCTACGGCCCGGCCCTGACCGACGTCATTGTGATGGCGCCGGAGAGCCGGGTGTTCGTCACCGGTCCTGACGTGGTGCGCAGCGTCACCGGCGAGGACGTGGACATGGCCTCGCTCGGCGGCCCGGAGACTCACCACAAGAAGTCCGGGGTGTGCCACATCGTCGCGGATGACGAGCTCGACGCCTACGAGCGCGGCCGCCGCCTGGTCGGCCTGTTCTGCATGCAGGGGCATTTCGACCGCGACAAGGCCGAAGCGGGCGACACCGATATCCACGCGCTGCTGCCCGAGTCGGCTCGCCGGGCCTACGACGTGCACCCGATCGTGACGGCGATCCTGGACGCGGACACGCCGTTCGACGAATTCCAGGCCAACTGGGCGCCGTCCATGGTGGTCGGGTTGAGCCGGCTGTCGGGCCGCACCGTCGGTGTGCTGGCCAACAACCCGTTGCGACTGGGCGGCTGCTTGAACTCCGAAAGCGCCGAGAAGGCAGCGCGTTTCGTGCGGCTCTGCGACGCGTTCGGGATCCCGCTGATTGTGATCGTCGATGTCCCGGGTTACCTGCCCGGTGTCGACCAGGAGTGGGGCGGCGTGGTTCGCCGCGGCGCCAAACTGCTGCACGCCTTCGGCGAGGCCACCGTTCCGCGCGTCACGTTGGTCACCCGAAAGACGTACGGCGGGGCCTACATCGCGATGAACTCCCGCTCGCTCAACGCGACCAAGGTGTTCGCCTGGCCGGACGCCGAGGTCGCGGTGATGGGCGCGAAGGCCGCCGTCGGGATCCTGCACAAGCGCAAGCTGGCCGCCGCGCCGGATCACGAGCGCGAAGCGTTGCACGACGAGCTTGCCCTCGAGCACGAGCGGCTCGCCGGCGGCGTGGACAGCGCCATCGAGATCGGCGTGGTCGACGAGAAGATCGACCCCGCGCACACCCGCAGCAAGCTCAGCGAAGCGCTGGCTCAGGCGCCGGCACGTCGCGGCCGCCACAAGAACATCCCGCTGTAGTTTTAGCGCGAGCAGACGCAAAAGCCCCCGACACGCCGGGCGTGCGGGGGCTTTTGCGTCTGCTCGCGCAACTCATCCACGGCATAGGATCGCCGAAACCGCTTGGCGTAGCTCACTTTCAGGGTCGCCCGGGAGCTCCTCGGCCCGCCACCCGACGAAATCGTCTGGACGGACGAGCAACGCTCCCTGCGGCCCGAGTTCGGTGATCGCCGCCCACTCATCACTGTGGATGCAATGCGTCACGAGCGACGCGGAAGCCGCCGCGGCGCACCATCGATCGTCGCGGGTGAGCACGGTGAATCCCGGGCCGAGCAGGTCCAGGGTCGAAACCCCGTCGCGCACCCATGCGTGCGGAACACGGGTGCCCGGTTGTGCGTGCAACTCGTCCACGAGATCGCCCGGCTCAGCGCCGAGGACCGCGGCCGAGTGGTACCGGTACCCCACCATCAGGGCGAACATCGAGCACTCTTCTTCGGGCGGCAGCAGCGGCCGGTCGTCGTCCAGCCGGAGCAACGGAACCGTCGGGCCCCCCAACGACTGACGGGCCGCAAAGCTCCCGACCGGATGCCGCTCGGCGTGGAACGTGGTCAGCAGCGCCGGCCCGGCCGTTCCCTGCAGGACAGCGGCCAACTTCCAGGCCAGGTTGTGGGCACTCTGGATCGCGGTGTTCGCCCCCCCGGCCTTGAACGGCGGCATCGTGTGCGCCGAATCGCCAACGAGAAAGACTCGCCCGCAATGGAAATGGTCGGCCACCTGCTCGTGTGGCTGCCACGCCGCAGCCTCGACGATGTCGATATCGATGGGTTGGCCGATGGCCTTGAGGAGTATCTCGCGGCAACGCTGCGGCGTAAACTGATCGGCCGTCTCCCCCTTGCCGGGGAAGTACGTCGTGATGAACATTCCGAGGTCGCCCTCGGCGGGCACGAAAATGCCTTGCACCTCGGCGTTTTTAACCTGCACTCCGCCGCCTTCGCCCAGCTGCGCGACGAACTTATGCCAGGGTCCACGAAAGTAAATGAAGACAACGAAGATAGGTAAAGCACCGTAGCCGGAGGTTGTGATGTCCAGCGTGTTGCGGATCTGGCTGTGCACGCCGTCGGCGCCGACGAGGTAGTCGGCCCGCACCGTCTGAAGCTCTCCGGTGTCCCGATCGCGGATGCCGGCCGTGACGCCGGACTCGTCGGGCTCGAAGGAGCAGAGCTCGGTCCCGTAGCGCACTTCGCCGCCGCGCCGTCGAGTCTCGTTGAGCAGCAACGGCTCTGACCTGCTCTGCGGGCAATACTGCACGGGCGGTTCGGGGCTGAGCGGGTCCAGGCCGGCGAAGATCGCATCCAGGTCGATGGCGGGCTCTTCGTGTGCGCTGTCCAGGGTCGACCTGGTGACCAAGGCCGATTCGCGCTGAGCGATTGCGTGGACCTCGTCGCTGAGGCCAAGGCCGCGCAGAATCTCCAGGCTGCGAAAGCTCAGATTCCGGGCCTTCGGATAGATGAACACCTCGCGCCGCTTCTCGACCAGCAGCGAGCGCACCCCATGCTTGGCCAGCAATGCGGAGGTGGCCAGTCCGGCAGCCCCGGCGCCAACAATGAGCACCGGGACACGCATCACGTTCTTGCTCATTTCCCCTCCGCGGATCGGATCCCATCGGCGGGATGCAGCCACACGAAGGTCTTCGTTCCCGGACCGACGATGAATGGCTTTACCAGCAGCGGATAAGCCCTCATCGCCTCGGCCGCGGAGATAAGCTCGGGCCTTTCCAGCGCATGCTCTTTGCCGTTCCAGGTAAGCGTGCATTTCCCGGCAGCTAAAACATTGCGGCACCAGTCGACTTCGGGGTATGCCACCCCCAAAACGAAACCGTCGCCGAGCCGGTATGCGCTGAGCGGGGTCACATAGGTTCGCCCGCTGCGCCGCCCAACGTGATGCAGCGCGGCGAGGTTGAAGTAGAGCATTCCCAGGCGGGTGCCGGCGATCCTCCGCATCGGACCGTTCGCCGTCTTGGTGAACCGACGGATCCTGTCGCTGAACCATTTCACCCGCAGCAGCGGCGAAACGCCAAGCAAAAGCAGATACAGACCCACCACGCCGCCGACCACCACGACGGGAACCAGCAACACCACTCGCCGCAGATAAACCAATCGGTTGCGACACTCCATGCCGCCAGCTCGCTTCCTGTCGAACCGCCCAACCCGCCCTAGATAGAACGTATCAGTTCCGTTCTACTTGGTAGCCTGGCAGGCTCGCGGCCGTTATGCAAGCGATCAATGGCCGCCGGGGCGGATGGGGGCCCGCTAGTCGATGCGGTCGCCGCCCGCGAGCGGCAGTATCAGCGTCTCGAGAGCGCGGCGAACGTAGACACGGTCGATCGGCCGTCCCGTCATCACCCGCAGGACATTGAGGCCCATCAGCGCGTCGGGCACTAGCGTCAAATCGCGGCCGGCTGGGATCTCGCCGCGGGTCACGGCGTGGCCGAGGACCGCACTGATGACTTGACGGGGCGTGGACAGCGCGAGGTCGTCGAGCGCCGCCGCGAGGACGGGATGGTACATCGCGGCCGTCGCCACACCGACGATCACCTTGATCGTGTTGAGCGCGTCCGCATCGAAGTCTGGCACCGCGTCCACCAGAGCGTCGATGTCGCTGCGCAGGCCACCCGTATTCGGCGCCTCGACGGGTCCCAGTGTTCGTCGCCAGTAGGCGATAGCGTCCGCGACCACGGCAGGCTTTGACGACCAACGCCGATAGATCGCGGCCTTGCCCACCCGCGCGCGGGCTGCGATGTCGTCCATGCTCATCCGCTCGTAGCCCAGTTCGCCCAGCCCTGCGATGGCGGCCTCGAGAATGGCGGCATCGAGCGACGGATCGAAGCGTCCCGACTTTTTCACCGGGGCTCGCGGCGCCGGTCGCGGCGGTCGGTTGCTTCGGACGCTCTCGGTTGCCATGCCAGAATCCCCCAGTTCCATGTGATACGGATTGGTTCCGATAAAAGGTACCGAGCGGGGACCGGCGCTGCAAGAACCGCCCGCGATGCGGTCAGCCCCGCAACCTCAGGAACTCCTCCGCCACACCCACAACTCGCTCACGATCCCCCGGGACCAGGCCGATGCGCGTCCGCCGATCGAGGATGTCGTCGACGTCCAGGGCGCACTCATGGGTCACCGCGTATTCGAACTCCGCGCGGGTCACGTCGATACCCTCGGCCACTGGCTCGGCCGGGCGCTCGCAGGTGGCGGCCGCCATGACGTGAGACGCCTCAGCCCCGTAACGCTGTACCAGCGACTCCGGCAGATCGGCGCGCGGTGCCACGACCACACCGGGGTTCGCCGGCGCGCCGATCAGCGGCAGGTTTCGCGTTCGGCAGCCCCCGGCCGGCAAAGCCCGCCAATCGACCGCGCGGTCCACGACATCCTCTGCCATGTAACGGTATTCGGTCAGCTTGCCGCCGATCACGCTGATCACCCCGGAGTCCGACTCCACGACGGCGTGCTCGCGCGAGACATCGGCCGTATGGCCTTCACCGGTGTCGATCAGCGGCCGCAGACCGGCGTAGGCACCGATGACATCCGTTGTTCCAAGCGCGGTCCCCAGCGCGGTGTTCACCGTGTCCAGCAGGAACGTAATCTCCTCGGCAGACGGCTCTGGCACGTCGGGAATCGGGCCGGGCGCGGCTTCATCGGTGAGTCCGAGATAGACGCGGCCCAGTTGCTCGGGCATCGCGAACACAAAGCGGTTGAGCTCGCCGGGAATCGGAATCGTCAGCGCCGCAGTTGGATTGCCGAATGCACTGGCATCGAAGACTAGATGGGTGCCGCGGCTGGGCCGCAACCGCAACGCTGCGTCGATCTCACCGGCCCACACCCCCGTCGCGTTGATGACCGCACGGGCCGCCACGTCCAACGACTGTCCCGTGCGCTGATCCGTCAACCGCACGGAGGTGCCGGCTGCCTCGGATGCAGCGACGTAAGTGAGGATTCGGGCGCCGTGCTGCGCCGCGGTGCGCGCGACCGCGGTGACCAGCCGGGCGTCGTCGATCAGTTGCCCGTCGTAGGCGAGCAAGCCACCGTCCAGGCCGTCCCGGCGAACCGTCGGGGCCATCTCGACCACGCGCCGGGCCGGCACTCTGCGCGAGCGGGGCAGCGTCGACGACGGGGTGCCGGCAAGCATCCGCAGCGCGTCACCGGCAAGGAATCCCGCGCGCACCAGTGCACGTTCGGCGCGACCCATCGACGGCAGCAACGGAACCAGTTGCGGCATCGCATGAACCAGGTGGGGCGCGTTGCGCGACATCAAGATTCCGCGTTCGATCGCGCTGCGCCGGGCGATTCCCACATTGCCGGTCGCCAGGTAGCGCAGTCCGCCGTGCACCAGTTTTGAACTCCAGCGACTGGTGCCGAAGGCCAGGTCGTGCTTCTCGACGAGCGCGACCCGCAGGCCGCGAGACGCGGCATCCAAGGCGATGCCGACGCCGGTGATGCCGCCGCCGATCACGACCACGTCGAGGGGCGCGCCGTCGGCGAGCGCGGTCAGGTCGGCCGCCCGGCGCGCGGCATCGAGGGCGGTCGGATCCGGCATCAGGACAGGTATCCGTTCAGCGAGTAGGCAAGTTCGGTGGCAAGCGCATCGGTGTCCAGGATCGGCGCGACGATCTGCGCGGACTGAATCGTCGACTGCGCGATCAGCAGCACCATGGTCGCCATCTTGCGTGGGTCCCCCGCGCGGACGCTGCCGTGGCGCTGGGCCGCCCGCAGCCGATCGGCCAGCGCATCGATCAACATCTGCTGGCTGGTCCCGAGCCGTTCGGTGATGTAGATGGGCGCGAGCTCCGAATGCATCACCGACATCACCAGTTCATCGCGGCGCAGCAAATCGGCCGCCGTAACAATCTGCCGCACAAGCGATTCCCGGTCATCGCCGAGCAACGGCGCCTGGCGAGTCACGTCGGTGATCCGCCGGGTCAACAGCGTCGCCACGATCGAGCGGGTATCCGGCCAGCGGCGATACACCGTCGGCCGGCTCACACCCGCGCGCCGCGCGATCTCGGCGAGGGTCACCCGGTCCACGCCGAAATCGACCACACAGCTGGCGGCCGCCGCAAGGATCCGGTCCCCGGTCTCCGGGGCTGCGTTACTGATTGACAGCATATGTAATACTGTAACGCATGACACAACTGGTTCCGCCGATGAAATGGAATGCGTGGGGCGACCCTGCCGCAGCGAAGCCGCTTTCCGACGGGATCCGCGCTTTGCTGAAGCAGGTCGTCGGCCTGGCCGATTCCGATCAGGCCGAACTCGAATCCGACCACGTCAAGCTGCGCCCATCAGCGTTGTCCGCAGCCGATCACGACGCGCTGGCCAACATCGTTGGCGCCGAGTATTGCCGCACCGTCGACCATGATCGTCTGCTGCACGCGGGCGGCAAGTCCACAATCGACTTGTTGCGCCGCAAGGATTCCGGGGTTCAGGATGCGCCCGACGCGGTGCTGCTGCCCGGCGACGACGGCGACGACGGCGACGTTGCCGCCATCCTGCGCTACTGCTCCGAGCATGGCATCGCCGTGGTTCCGTTCGGCGGCGGCACCAATGTGGTCGGTGGGCTCAATCCCACCCGCGACACGTTCGGCGCCGTGGTGTCACTCGATTTGCGTCGCTTCGACCAGTTGATCCGCATCGACGAGGTCTCCGGCGAGGCCGTATTCGGGGCCGGCGTCACCGGTCCGGATGCCGAACGATTGCTCGGCGAACATGGCTTTTCGCTCGGACATTTCCCGCAGAGCTTCGAGTTCGCCACCATCGGCGGCTATGCGGCGACCCGGTCGTCCGGCCAGGATTCGGCCGGCTACGGCCGGTTCGACGATATGGTTCGTGGGCTGCGGGTGATCACGCCGGTGGGCACGATGGATCTGGGCCGCGCACCGGCGTCGGCCGCGGGTCCCGACCTGCGTCAGTTGCTGGTCGGGTCGGAGGGCACCTTCGGCGTCATCACCCAGGTGCGGGTGCGCATCCACCGACGGCCGGACGCCGTCCGGCACGAGGCGTGGTCGTTCCCTGACTTCGCGACCGGCGCCGCTGCGCTGCGCGCCGTCACCCAGAATGCCACCGGCGCCACTGTTCTGCGGCTCTCGGACGAGACCGAAACCGGCGTCAACCTCGCCACCACCGAGGCCATCGGCGAAAACCAGATCACCGGGGGCTGCCTGGGCATCACCGTGTTCGAGGGCACCAAGGAACACGTCGAGAGCCGGCACTCCGAAACCAGCGCACTGCTGGCGGCCCAAGGCGGCACGTCGCTGGGCGAAGGACCGGCCCAGGCGTGGGAGCGCGGCCGCTTCGGCGCGCCGTATCTGCGCGACTCCCTGCTTGCCGCGGGCGCGCTGTGCGAGACCCTCGAGACCGCCACCGACTGGTCGAACGTTCCCGCGCTGAAAGCCGCTGTCACCGAGGCGCTTACGACCGCACTGGCCGAGACGGGCACACCGGCTCTGGTGATGTGTCATATTTCGCATGTGTACCCCACTGGCGCGTCGCTGTACTTCACCATCGTCGCGGGGCAACGGGGCAATCCGATCGAACAGTGGCAGTCCGCCAAGAAGGCGGCATTGGACGCGATCGTCGCCACTGGCGGAACCATCACCCACCACCATGCGGTCGGTGCCGACCACCGGCCCTGGATGCGCGACGAGATCGGCGACCTCGGCGTGCAAGTGCTGCGTGCGGTCAAGGCGACATTGGATCCGGCCGGGATTCTCAATCCCGGCAAGCTGATTCCGTGAATGCCGGGCCGCCGCGCCGCCGCGAAATCGGCAAGGTTACCGCGCTCACAAATCCACTTTCGGGACACGGCACCGCCGTGCGGGTGGCGCAGGCCGCAATCGGCAGACTGCACGCTCGCGGCGTGGAGGTCGTCGAGATCATCGGCGACGACGCCGAAGACGCACGTCATCTCGCCGCCGCGGCCATTGAGCGGGGCACCGATGCGGTGATGGTGACCGGCGGCGATGGAGTCATCTCCAACGCGCTGCAACTGTTGGCGGGCACCGACATTCCGCTCGGAATTATTCCGGCAGGAACCGGCAACGATCATGCTCGCGAATTCGGAATCCCCACAAAGGATCCTGAGGCTGCCGCGGACATCGTTGTCGACGGCTGGGCGGAAACCATTGACTTGGGCCGGATCCGAGATCGCAACGGCGTCAACAAATGGTTCGGCACCGTGGCAGCCACCGGTTTCGACTCCCTGGTGACGGACCGCGCGAACCGGATGCGTTGGCCCCATGGGCGGTTGCGCTACTACACCGCGATGCTCGCCGAACTGTCCCAGCTGCGGCTGCTGCCGTTCCGCCTGGTGCTGGACGGAACCCAGGAGATTGACGCCGACATCACGCTGGCGGCCTTCGGCAATACCCGCAGCTATGGCGGCGGGCTGCTGATCTGCCCCAACGCCGATCACACCGATGGCCTGCTCGACATCACCATGGCGCATTCGGCATCCCGGACAAAGCTGATCCGGCTGTTCCCCACCGTAATGAAAGGCACGCACGTCGAGCGGGACGAAGTGACCACGGCACGCGCCAAGTCAATTCAGGTCGAATGTCCGGGAATCAACGTCTACGCCGACGGCGACTTCGCCTGTCCGCTGCCGGCCGAGATCTCCGCGGTGCCCGCCGCGCTGCAGATTCTGCGACCGGTGTAACGATTCGCTCGACAAACGCGACTCCCTGGTAGACCAACGTTATGGAAGCGTTACCTGTGGAGGAAAGTTGTCGCGACAGCGCAGAACCACCTTTGTCGCCTTGACGGCTGCACCGCTGGGCGCCTCGTTGTGGCTGACGCCCGCGGCTTTCGGCAGCGATCCGGTCTGGAACGGGCAATACGTCTTGACGGTTGATGCCAATGCCAAGACCGGCACCAGCGTGTCGGCCCGTCATCCAGAATCTGCCCACGCGGGCAGCTACTCCTTCACCTCAACCTGCTCAGCGGGCGTCTGCGTCGCCATCAGCAGCCCGCCGCCACCCAAAGATCAGTATCTTCCGCAGTCGATTAAATTCATCTGGAACGGCTCCGCATGGGTGCGTGAGATGAGCTGGAAGTGGGACTGCTTCCAGCCCGATGGCGCCTTCGAACGCGACCCGGCCGAATCCACCACGGTCTATACCCCCGGGCCGAATGGAGTCCTCACCGGGTTATTTCACACGGATATCTTGAGCGGCGCGTGCGAGGGCACCGTGGAGATGCCAGTGTCCGCCACCCCGCTGCAACCGCCGGTTATTTAGGCGCTGCTGGTCAACAACCATCGACTCGCGCTCAGCCGACGCCCCGGCTCAGCCAGGTCACTTCAGCGGCGTCGCCGCCATCGCGGTACACCTCGAGTGACTCATCCCAGGCCGTTCCAAGCACAGAATCCAGTTCGGCGGCAAGGGTGTCGGCGCCCTGCGACATCATCGCGCGCAGCCGCATCTCCCCGACCATGACATCGCCGTTGGCGCTCATCGACCCGCTCCACAATCCGAGCTGTGGGGTGTGGCTGAACCGATAGCCGTCGACGCCCGGGCTGGGGTCCTCGGTGACCTCAAACCGCAGCACCGACCAGGAACGCAGTGCGTTGGCCAGCCGGGCGCCGGTGCCCACCGGCCCCACCCAGTTGGTGACCGCACGCAGCTGTCCGGGCATCGCCGGCTGCGGCGTCCACACCAAGTTCGCCTTGGATTGCAGGGTCGACGACAGCGCCCACTCCACATGCGGGCATACCGCGGCGGGCGAGGCGTGCACATACACCACGCCAGCCGTCACGTCGGCAAATTGATTCGACGTATACATCTGCTGCTCCTTCGGCTCCACGAGGGACGTCTTCCCCAACGACCTGGCGGACCCGATAAAAGCGAGATGCTTTCGATGTTTTGTGTCGTGCGTGTCTATTGTGCCTCGTGATACCCATGTTGCGCTAGTGTGCAGTGCCAATCAGCTGTAATCGGATATCACCGCGTCGCAGATCGCCGGCCAGATATCGAGCGCCCAGTCGCCGAAATCGCGATCCGTGAGGACCACCAGCGCCAGGTCCAACTCGGGATCTGCCCAGATGAAACCCCCCGATTGGCCGAAATGGCCGTATGTCCGGACCGAATTGCGCGCACCCGTCCAATGCGGGGATTTCGAATCCCTGATCTCGAAACCCAGCCCCCAATCGTTGGGCCGCTGCACCCCGTATCCGGGCAACACACCGTCCAACCCGGCGAACTGCACGGTAATCGCGTCGGCGTGCAGCTGCGCAGAGACTATTGACGGGCGCAGCAGGTCACCGGCGAACGAGGCCAGATCAGTGACCGTCGAGACGGCGCCGGAACCGGCCGCCACTGCGCCGCCATTCAGCCGGGTACTCGCCATGGCCAGCGGTTCGCACACGCCTTCGGTGAGGTATCGGCCGAACTCGATCCCGGACTCCTGCTGCAGGGTTTCGGCGAGCACGGCGAAGCCGTAGTTCGAATAGACGCGGCGAGTGCCGGGCTTGGCCAGGACGCGATCCGAGAGCATCGCCAAACCCGACGCGTGCGCCAGCAGGTGACGGACCGTCGAGCCGGGCGGGCCGGCCGCGGTGTCGAGGTCGACGACCCCCTCCTCGATGGCGACGTGCACCGCCCGGGCCACCAGCGGTTTGGTCACCGACGCCAGCTCGAACACGCGGTCCGGGTCGCCATGGCTGGCCAGCACACCGGTGGGTCCGATCACCGCGGCGGCGGCATTGGCCACGGGCCAATCGTCAATCGCTTCCAGAGCGGCCATCAGGCCGGATCACTTTCTGGCGATGTAGTAGGCGTTGATCGGATCCGAGTCGACCTCGGCCAGCTGCACATCGTCAAACCCGGCGTCGGCAAGCATCGAGGTCGCCAACTGGGTTCCCCACACCGCCCCCAACCCGGCGCCGTCGTATGCCAGCGACACCGTCATGCAATGCATCATCGAGGTCGTGTAGAGGTAGGTGCTCATCGGAAGGCCGACGTTGTCCTCGAGCCGGCTCGAGGCCTTGATGTCGGCCATCAACAGCACCCCGCCGGGTCGCAGCGCGCGAAAGATGTTTTCCAGCACGCGCGCCGGCTGCGCCTGGTCGTGGATGGCGTCAAACACGGTGACGACGTCGTAGACCTCTTTCTTTGCGGCCATGTCCAACCCCGCCAGATTGTGGCTGTCGAAGCTCGCGTTGGTCAGCCCGAGCCGAGCCGCTTCCGCCACGCCGGCCGCAACGGCCTCATCGGAAAAGTCCAGGCCGGTGAACCGGCTCGCCGGGAACGCCTGTGCCATCACATTGATCGCATGACCGCTACCGCAACCGAAATCGGCCACGTCCACTCCGGACCGCAGGCGCTCCGTCAGCCCGTCGACCAACGGCAGCACGACGTCGACGAGCGCGGCGTCGAACACCGCAGCGCTCGTCTCGGCCATCAGCGCGTGAAACCGCGGAAATTCGCTGTACGGCAGCCCGCCGCCGTCGCGGAAGCAGCCGATGATCTTCTGTTCGACTTCGCCCAGCAGCGGAACGAACTGCGCCACCACGGCGAGGTTGCGCGGTCCCGCCGCACGAGTCAGCACGCCTGCGCGGTGGCGCGGCAACACGTAGGTTCCGTTCCCGGCGTCATAGTCGACGATGTGGCCGGTGGTCATGCCGCCCAGCCATTCTCGGACATAGCGCTCGTTGAGGCCGGCGGCATCGGCGATCTGGGCGCTGGTCGCGGGCTCAAGCCTCGCCATGGTGTCCAGCAGGCCGGTCTGATGTCCGACGCTTATCAGGATCGTCAGACTGGCGCCGTCGAGGGCCGCAACCATCCGCCCGCTGAATTCTTCGGCGGTCTCGCCGGGGGCCAGATTTCCGTCGAGTGTCGTCACGTCCAGCGACGCTACTCCGGCACCCTCAGACGCCGAGCCTGCGTCCACGGTTGCCAATTCGCGTGGTGTGGCACTCTCAGCGCGGCATCGGTGCCACCGTCCGCAGACTCGACCGGCGCACATTCATGGGTGGACGACCCACTGCGAGATGTATGGCGGCGGACAGTAGGTTAGGGGCCATGAGTCAGACAGTGCGCGGAGTGATTTCACGCAAGAAGGGCCAACCCGTCGAGTTGGTGGACATCGTGGTACCCGATCCCGGCCCCGGTGAGGCCGTCGTCGACGTGATCGCCTGCGGCGTGTGCCACACCGACCTGACCTACCGCGAAGGCGGCATCAACGACGAATACCCGTTCCTGCTCGGGCACGAGGCCGCGGGCACTGTAGAAGCGGTAGGGGCGGGAGTTACCTCGGTCCAGCCAGGCGATTTTGTGATCCTGAACTGGCGCGCCGTGTGCGGCCAATGCCGGGCCTGCAAACGTGGCAAGCCCGCCTACTGCTTTGACACCTTCAACGCCGAGCAGAAGATGACGCTGACCGACGGCACCGAACTCACCCCCGCGCTGGGCATCGGAGCATTCGCCGACAAGACGCTGGTGCACTCGGGTCAATGCACGAAAGTCGATCCCGCCGCTGATCCGGCAGTCGCCGGACTGCTGGGCTGCGGATTGATGGCCGGGCTGGGCGCCGCGATCAACACCGGTGCGGTC
Organism: uncultured Actinomycetota bacterium; assembly: GCA_963715905.1. Classification (GTDB taxonomy): domain Bacteria; phylum Actinomycetota; class Actinomycetes; order Mycobacteriales; family Mycobacteriaceae; genus Mycobacterium. The sequence goes on along the minus strand of CAVQSX010000001.1, from coordinate 152,139 downwards.
AGCCGCAATGACACCGTCGCCGTGATCGGCTGCGGCGGGGTGGGTGACGCCGCGGTCGCCGGAGCCGCGCTGGTGGGCGCCAAACAGATCATCGCGGTCGACACCGACAACACGAAACTGGGCTGGGCGCGCAAGTTCGGTGCCACCCACACGGTCAATGCCCGCGAATTCGATGTCGTCAAGACCATCCAGGACCTCACCGGCGGGTTCGGCGTCGACGTGGTGATCGACGCGGTGGGCCGGCCCGAAACCTGGAAGCAGGCGTTCTATGCCCGCGACCTGGCCGGAACCGTCGTGCTGGTGGGTGTCCCGACACCCGATATGCGCCTGGACATGCCGCTGGTGGACTTCTTCTCGCGCGGCGGGTCGCTGAAGTCGTCGTGGTACGGCGACTGCCTGCCCGAACGCGACTTCCCCACCCTGATCGACCTGTACCTGCAGGGCCGGCTGCCACTGGAGAAGTTCGTTTCCGAACGCATCGGGCTCGAGGACATCGAGGAGGCGTTCCACAAAATGCATGACGGCAAGGTGCTGCGCTCGGTGGTGGTTCTGTAGTGGCCGCGATCGAGCATGTGATCACCCACGGCACCTTCGAACTCGATGGCGGCAGTTGGGAAGTCGACAACAACATCTGGTTGGTCGGCGACGACTCCGACGTGATGGTCTTCGACGCCGCCCACGCCGCCGCGCCGATCATCGCGGCCGTGCGCGGCCGCAACGTCGTCGCGGTGGTGTGCACGCACGGCCACAACGACCACGTCACGGTGGCCCCCGAGCTTGGCCAGCTGCTGGACGCCCCGGTGCTGCTGCACCCCGGCGACGAAGTGCTGTGGCGAATGACGCACCCGAACACGGATTTTCGCCCTTATGCCGACGGAGACACCCTAGATGTCGCCGGCACCCGGCTGCAGGCGCTGCACACCCCGGGCCACTCCCCCGGCTCGGTGTGCTGGTACGCCCCCGAACTGGGCGTCGTCTTCAGTGGCGACACGCTGTTCTCCGGCGGCCCAGGCGCGACTGGGCGGTCATACTCCGATTTCCCGACGATTCTGACATCAATCTCGGAGCGGCTCGGCAAGCTGCCCGGCGATACCGTCGTGCACACCGGCCACGGGGACAGCACCACCGTCGGCGATGAGATCGTGCACTACGAGGAGTGGGTGGCCCGGGGCCATTAAATTTTGCCGCGCGAGCGTGCGCAGATTGCCGGCCGTCACGGCGTGTCGGCGTGCAGACACGCACGCTCGCGGCGGGGAGGCTAGCCGTCGGCGAGGATCCGGCGCTTCTCGGTCTCAAACTCCTCCTCGGTCAACGCACCGGAATCCCGCAGCGCCGCGAGTGTTTTGAGTCGCTCCAGCCGGATGCCCTCGCCGCTGGGTTCATACGCCCCGCTCGGCGGGCTGGTCGGCGTGGGTTGCGCGGGCAGCGGCAGGTGCGGTGCCGGCGGCCACGACGCGAGCGGTGCTTCAGGAACGTAAGGGGTGCCCGCCACCACCGCTGCCGCAGCCGTGCGACGGCTGCGCGACAACCACATGCTGGACAGGATCGCTCCGAGTAGCCCGACAACGAACATGCCCACGAAGACCCACACCAAAAAGCCGAGCGTATTAGGGTGGCCGAAGGCCAGGCGCGGGTTGATGAATCCATTGACCTGGCCGTCCGTGGTGATGTTGTAGGTGGCGTCGGCTGGAATCTGAGCCGTCCACACCCGCACGCGCGCATCGCTGTTGACAGTCGTTGTGCTGCCGATGTTTTCCGTCACCGTCGGCTGCGCCACGCCGTCAGGCGGAGTGAAGGTTATCCCGAGCGGCGGCACCGGCAAACCACCGCCGCCCCCACCGCCGAGCATCACGGTGTGGAAGTTGATGGTGATCTCGCCGCGGGGCAGGTGCACGCTGCTCGACCCCGGGATCGGCACCTCTCCATAGGCGTTGTAGTCGTCCAGAAAGAACGCGTTGAGCACCAACATGACGATGAAGCCAGGAATCGCCACAACCGCCAGCAGGATGGAAGCAGCCCTTGAGAATCGAGCGAGGCCTCTGCTACTCATTCACGAAGTGTGTCACCGCGAGGGAGGCAGTGCCAGCGCTAAGGAGCACACTGAAGACAAGCCGCCGAGCGAACAGGGAGTAATCCGAATGGCAAATGACCTCGTCGCCACTGTGCCCGATCTGACCGGCAAGCTGGCAATCATCACCGGCGCCAACAGCGGTCTCGGCTTCGGACTGGCCAGGCGGTTGGCCGCGGCCAACGCCGACGTCGTGATGGCGATTCGTAATCACGCCAAGGGCGAGGCCGCGATCGAGAAAATCCGCGCCACGGTTCCCGACGCCAAACTGACCATCAAATCCCTCGACTTGTCGTCGTTGGCTGCCGTCGCCGCGCTGGGTCAACAACTCAACGCCGAGGGCCGCCCGATCGACATCCTGATCAACAACGCCGGCGTCATGACACCTCCGGAACGCGATACCACCGCCGACGGATTCGAATTGCAGTTCGGCAGTAACCATCTCGGCCACTTCGCGCTGACCGCGCACCTGCTGCCGCTGCTGCGGGCCGCCGGAGACGCTCGAGTCGTCGCGTTGAGCAGCCTCGCCGCCCGGATGAGTGGCAAGATCCACTTCGACGATCCGCAGTTCGAGAAGTCCTACGCGGCGATGCCCGCCTACGGGCAGTCGAAGCTCGCGAACTTGATGTTCGCCCGCGAGCTGGACCGCCGCAGCCGCGAGGCCGGCTGGGGCATTCTCGCCAATGCTGCGCACCCCGGTTTGACCAAGACCAACCTGCAGATCTCCGGGCCGTCGCACGGCCGCGAAAAGCCCGCATTGATGCAGCGGCTGTACACGACGTCGTGGCGTTGGGCGCCGTTCCTCTGGCAAGAGATCGACGAGGGAATCCTGCCCGCCTTGTACGCGGCGGCGGCCCCGCATGCTGAGGGCGGCGCGTTCTACGGTCCGCGCGGCTTCTACGAGATGAACGGCGGCGGAGTGAAGGTGGCGCATGTGCCCGCGCCCGCGCGCAACGACGCCGACAGCAGGCGACTGTGGGACCTGTCCGAACAGTTAACGGGCGTCACTTATCCGAAACCGAACTGACGACGCAATATTCGTTTCGTCACGGCATCGCAACGGGTACCCCCCGCTGAGAACGTGGTTACCAACCACGTCTCAAGGGGGTGTGGGGGCATGACGACACAGGAGAAGCCAGAGCCAAACCAAGAGGCTAAAGAAAAAGCGGCCAAGATGATGGAGGCCTACGAAGATCGGCCGACGCTGGTGCTGCCCGGTTCCGGGAAAACAATCACGGGTACGGCGGTTAACGATTGGCTTGACGAGGACGGCAATCCCAAATTTGCCGACGGCGAATCATCTGGCGACCAGTCGATCGACGACAAGATAGCCCGCGACAAGGCTTACAACGAAGAGGTCCTCAAGGCGGCCGAGGACGAGAAGGCCGGCACCAAGTAGCCGCCGGTCTATGGCCCGGCCGGCGCCGGAGCGGGCTGGGGATTCCCGTCACCGGGCCCCGGAGAGACCGGTGCCGAGGAGACCGGAGCGGTGCTCGCGCCCGGAGCGGGCGTGGTCGCCGGTGCGTTGTCGGAGCCGAATCCCATTGCCACCGCCATCCCGACCAATAGCATCGCCACCGCGGTACCGATGGCCAGCACCGCCGGCAGGCGATACCACGGGATGACCGCGGGCTTCGCCTCCCGACGCGGCTTGGCGGTCCGCTGGAAATTCAACGCCGGGCGAGCTGACGTATAGCCGGACTCGCGGCTGCGCTTTGTCACGTCGCCCCCGAGGCCCCCATGCACCGGCAGCACCCACGACTGGCCACCGGTCTCCGACCAGGCCAGCGCCGGCATCGATCGCAATACCGGTTCCGACAGCCGTGTGTCGGCCCACTCGGCAGGTTTGGCCGCCGCCGGTTCGGCCGCCTTGTCTATGGCTGGTCCGATGGGCACCGATGCGGCCGGGTTCAACGCGGTGGCGACGGTATCGCCGGGACCGCGCGTCGCCCGTAACGCCGCACCGATGGCGGCCGCCAGGTGCGGACGTGGTGTCGTGATGACCGGAACGCGGAGCCTGCCCGACAGCATGGTGGTGACCGCGGGGATGTTTGCGCCACCGCCGACCGACACCACTGCGACCAGATCGGAGCCACGAATCCCGTTGCCCCTGATGGTTTCTTCCAGAACCGCCAGAAAACCGTTCAGCGAATCGCGGATCGCGACGTCGAGTTCATTGCGGGTAAGCCGGATGTCGCCATCGGGCAATGTGGTCACCGTGCTCGACGAGAGCTGCTCCTTGGCGCTTCGGCACGCGGCCCGCAGCCGGGTCAGCGAATCGATCGCCGTGGTGCCGGATGAATCGAACGTATCGCTGCTCGGCATGTTGGCCAGCACGGCCGTCATCAGCGCCTGATCGATCAGGTCGCCAGAGAACTCCGGGTGCCGAAACGTCAGGGCCAGCGGCTGATACTCGGTGGCGGCATCGACCAGGGTGATGCTGGTGCCGCTGCCACCGAAATCGCACAGCGCCACGACGCCACGGGCCGGTATGCCCGGGTTGGCCCGCGCCGCGAACAGGGTCGCCGCGGCATCCGGGATCAGCGCCAGCGGCCGGGCCCGGTTCGAGCGTTGAGCCACCCGATTCAGCGCGGCCCCCAGCGCGTCTACCGCGCTGGATCCCCAATGTGCGGGATAGGTCACCGCGACGCTTTCGCTCAACGTGCGCCCGCCGACGGCGGAGGCCAGCGCACGCAACCCGTCGACCACCAGTGCCTCGCCGCGGTGCACCGATCCGTCGGCGGCCACGATTCCGATCGGGTCACCCACCCGGTCCACGAAATCGGTGATCGCTAAGCCCGGCTCGTCCAGCCGAGGGTTCTCCGATGGCATGCCGACCTCTGACGGACGTTGCCGGTACAACGTCAGCACTGGTGTGCGAGTGATGGCGTGATCTGCCGTTACGGCCGCCAGGTTGGTGGCACCAATCGACAAGCCCAGCGCGGGCCTAGCTTCCTCGGCCATCTGTCAGTCCCCGCCTTGAGCCCCGTCTTCGGCGGCGTGCACCCGCATCCCGCCCGACACTAACTCTGCCGCCAAAAGCTATAGCCAATCACTGCGTCGGCTATGCGTGAGCTGTATAACGACATAGCGACATCGGCTCAGCGAATGTTGCCGGCCCCGGCGATCAGCGGCAGATCAAGCGGAGTGACCCAGCCCGGCGGCAGGTCATTGACCGCGGGGACCGCGTTGAGCGCCCGCAGTCCCGTCGACAGGCATCCGGCGGTGGCCGGATCGCGGCCCGAACCGTCGGTAAACCGGAACGCGGTCTCCTGGAAGATGCTCGGGGTCCCCTCGATATCCACCCGGTAGACGTCGTCCTCCTGGCCCGACGGCCAGTCGGGGGCGGCGTCGTGCCCGATCCGGTTGACGTGCTCGAGTTGGATGCGGGTCTCGCCCTGGTAGATCCCGTTGATGGTGAATCGGACCGCGGCAACGTGCCCGGCCGGGATGACGCCCTTGACGGTCTTGCGCTCGATGGGCGTCACCCACTTGTCCCAGGTGGTGGTCATCCCATCGAGCTCGATTCCGGCGGCGTGCGCGATCATCGGTACGGTGGCGCCCCACGCAAAGATCAGTATGTCCTGGTTTTCCAGCATCGGGCTGAATTCGGGCTCCCGGCCGATCCCCATTTCGACTTCGTAGTCGCCTTCGTAGTTCGTGTAGTCCAGCAGCTCGGACGCGCGCACTCGCCGCACCTCGGAACACAGGCCCATCAGCGTCATCGGAAACAGGTCGTTGGCGAAGCCCGGGTCGATGCCGGTGGTGAAACAGGACGCGCCACCCTGCTCGCAGGCCTCGGTGATGGGCTCGATCCAGTTGGGTGGGTTCACCGACATCGTCGGCCACACCCACGGCGTCATCGCGGTCGAGCACACATCGATGCCGGCCCGCAGGAAGCGCGAGATCAGCGAGATGTTCTCTTTGGCGTGCATCGCCGTGGGGCCGTAGTGCACCAACGCGTCGGGCTTGAGTGCGATCAGGGCGTCGATGTCGTCGGTGGCGGTGATCCCCACCGGCTCGGACAACCCGCAGATCTCGCCGACGTCGCGGCCGACCTTATCCGGACTGCTGACGCCGACACCGACCAGCTCGAACAGCGGATGTTTGACGATCTCGGTGATCACCATCCTGCCCACGAAGCCAGTGCCATAAACAACGACTCGCTTTGCGCCACGCTGCGACATGCTCACCTTCCAGATCCTCGATCCCCCCGACTCACACTAAGCGCGGCGCGCGGGCGCATCCATAGCGGCTTCGAGGTTTTCGGCGCAGCGCGCGGGCCCGACCACGTGGCGCTAAACGTCTAGACGGAAATCGCTTCCGTGCCGCCGCAGGCAGTGACACCATGGGAAACCATGACCAAGCATCTCGGCGGACCCTCGGTCCTGTTCGTCATCGGCATCGGCATCGCGAACCTCTGCGGCGGGACCGTCGCGGGTGTGGCCAGCGCGAAGGACTTTCCCACGATCCGTTACGAAATCAGCGGCAGCTCCCCCGCCGCCGAATACATCTCCTACGAAACCGACACCGGTCAGCAGCGTGCGGTCAACGCGACGCTGCCGTGGTCGGCGGAGTTCCCCGGCTACGGAGGCGGCGTATACGTCATCAGCGCGCAGGGGCCAGGCAGCCTGACGTGCAGGATTCTGGTCGACGGTCAATCGGTGAAAGACGCGACGGCGACGGGAACTCCCGCCAGGACCTCATGCACGCACTGACCGTCCCAACCGCGAGCCCTCCCAACCAGCCCTCCCAACCAGCCCTCCCAGCCAGCCCTCCCAACCGCGAGCAGACGCAAAAGCTCACGACACGCCGAGGGGGCGGGCGCTTTTGTGTCTGCTCGGCAGGGCCAGTTCACCACTAGAAAGGTCTAGATGAGCCTCAAGACGCGGCCGAACGGAGCAGCGCCGCCCGAGATCCCGCTTGCCCAGATCAATCTCAGCTCATTGAAGTTCTGGGGGCTCGACGACGACGTGCGCGACGGTACTTTCACAACCCTGCGTCGCGAGGCTCCGATATCGTTCTGGCCGCCGATCCAATACGAGGGGTTCGCCGGAGGCGAGGGGCACTGGGCGCTGACGAAGCTTGACGACGTGTTCTTCGCCAGCCGCCATCCGGATATTTTCAGCTCGGCTGGTGGCATCACCATCAGTGACCAGACGCCCGAGATCGCCGAGTACTTCGGCTCCATGATCGTGCTCGACGATCCGCGCCATCAGCGACTGCGCTCGATCGTCAGCAGAGCGTTTACGCCAAAGGTGGTGGCCCGCATCGAGACATCGGTGCGGGAACGGGCCCATCGGCTGGTGGCAGCACTAATCGCCAACCACCCCGATGGGCAGACCGATCTGGTCAGCGAGCTCGCCGGACCGCTGCCGCTGCAGGTCATCTGCGACATGATGGGGATTCCCGAGGACGACCACCAACGGGTATTCCACTGGACCAACGTGATTCTCGGGTTCGGCGACCCCGACCTGACCACCGAATTCGACGATTTCCTGCGGGTTTCCGCGGAGATAGGCGCCTACGCCACCGCACTGGCGGAGGATCGTCGCGTCAATCACCATGACGATCTGACGAGCAGCCTGGTCGACGCCGAGGTCGACGGCGAGCGGCTGTCCTCGCAGGAGATCGCGTCGTTCTTCATCCTGCTTGTGGTGGCCGGCAACGAGACGACGCGCAATGCGATCAGCCACGGCGTGCTCGCGCTGTCTCGCTTTCCCGACCAGCGGGAGAAGTGGTGGTCCGACTTCGACGCTCTGGCACCAACCGCGGTCGAGGAAATCGTGCGGTGGGCCTCGCCGGTGGTCTATATGCGACGCACCTTGACCCAAGACGTCGAACTCAGCGGCACCAAGATGGCGGCTGGCGACAAGGTCACGCTGTGGTACAACTCGGCCAACCGCGATGAGTCAAAGTTTGTCAATCCGTGGGCCTTTGACGTGTCGCGCAACCCCAATCCGCACGTGGGCTTCGGCGGTGGAGGCGCGCACTTCTGCCTGGGCGCGAACCTGGCTCGTCGTGAAATCAGGGTCGCATTCGACGAGTTGCACCGCCAGATACCGGATATCGTCGCGACCGAAGAACCCGCACGACTGCTGTCGCAGTTCATTCACGGCATTAAGACGCTGCCGGTCGCCTGGACACCTCGCGCATGACCTCCCGCCGAGCAGACGCAAAGGCCCCGCACGCCCTCGGCGTGTCGGGGGCTTTTGCGTCTGCTCGGCGATAGAAGTGAGCCATGACCACCTCACCGTTCCCGGCCCCGGACGTACTGGCGGCACGCCAGAAACTTGTGCTCGACCACTTCCACGACGAGGTTCGGCACGCCTGGGACGACGTGTTATCGACCTTTCCGCACCCCCGTTACGAGCTGATTCCGCAAATGATCGTCCACGACGGCGACGAGGCGGTGCGCGGCTACTACGCGTACACCCGCACCGCGTTCCCCGACCAGGACCACGAGATCATCGCGCTGCGGCATAGCGCCGACGCGGTGATCGTCGAGTTCTGGCTGATGGGCACCCATCGGGGTTATCTAGGTAAGGTTCCGCCGACCGGCAGCCGCTTCCGCGTCCGAATGACCGCGTACTTTGTCTTTGACGACACGGAAACGCTTGTCTGCGAACGTATTTACTTCGATACGCTGACCATGATCAAGCAACTCCTGGGCGGGCTGGACATGAAGAAGCCGGCGAACTGGCTGCTGGCCGCTCGCTGCGTACGCGGCCTGCTGTCGATGTCGGCTGAGAAGCCGGACCCGGCGCTGACCAACACCGTCGCGCCCGCGTACGCGCCAGAAGCGCCGTGACCTAGCGATCCACAGGGAGGGCCAGACCGCAGATCTCTACTCCCCGGCTCCGCCCTGACCGCCGGTGGCGACGGCCAGAGCGGACCCGGCGGTATAGCCGACGCCGCCGCCGGCCCCACCGCCATCGCACCCGATCGCGCCGCTGACAGCGGAGCCGTTAGGGCCGGCTATAAAGGCGTTGGCGAGGGCAGCGTGGGCGGGAGTCAGCGCCGCACCGATACCGTCAAATCCGAAGCCACCGAACACAACACGGCCGGCGCCACGACAAAGAACGACACGTCGTCTGCCATCGACGATAACTTATTAATTAACGCACCAGCATCGACGCCGCTGGCTACGACAACCCGTTCATCCCGTTCAGGCCGAACAGCAGCCCACCGGTGCCGCCCTGGCCCCCGGTGCCCGTCGTCGTGCCGGACCCGCCGTCGCCGCCGTTACCGCCGTCACCAATCAGGACGGCGCTGCCGCCCTTGCCGCCGTGGCCGCCGGGATTCAAGGAGTTGCCGCCGGTGCCACCGGTGCCGCCCTCGCCGTAGACGAAGCCGCCGTTGCCGCCGCCCCCGCCATTTCCCCCGGCGCCGAGGCCGAACCCGCCGATGCCGCCGGCGCCACCGGAGCCAGCCAGCACGCCGCCGGCCCCGCCGGCCCCGCCGGCCCCGCCGTCCCCGCCCATAAGGGGGCTGCCGCTGCCGGTGCCGCCCATCCCGCCGGCGCCACCGACACCGAATAGGAGGCCGCCGTTGCCGCCGTTGCCGCCGTTGCCGCCGTTTCCGACCGAAGCGACGACGGCGGTGCCGGTGCCGCCAATGCCGCCGCTGCCGCCGGAGCCCAGGAGGAGGCCGGCGTTGCCGCCAATGCCGCCGGCCCCGCCGGTGCCAGCAAGGGCGAACCCGCCGATGCCGCCGGCGCCACCGGAGCCAACCAGCACGCCGCCGGCGCCGCCAACGCCACCCATCCCGCCGTGGCCGCCGACGACCTGTGTGAGCCCGCCGGCGCCGCCGGCGCCGCCGATCCCGAACAGCCCGGCAGCCCCGCCGGCGCCGCCCATCCCGCCATTGCCCGCCCCTTGGTTCCCACCGGCGCCCCCCGCTCCGCCGTGACCGAACAGCAGCCCGCCTGCCCCGCCGTTACCGCCCGCGGTGCCAGACACCGTGCCGCCCGCGCCGGCTCCCCCGGGTCCGCCGTCGCCGAACAGCCCGGCAGCCCCGCCGTAACCGCCGTTCTGACCGAACGCGCCGGACCCGCCGGCCCCGCCGTCGCCGAACAGCCACCCGCCGGGCGCGCCGTTTAGCCCTGCACCCGGAGCCGCGTTGGCGCCGTTGCCGATCAGCGCGCGCCCCGTCAGCGCCAGGAAGGGAGCATTGATCACGCCGAGCAGATCCTGCTGGATCGTCTGCGCCGGATTGGCCATAAACGCCACAACATTGGCGGCCTCCGCGCCGGCATAAGATCCCGCACCCGCGGTCAACGCCTGCACAAACTGCCCCCGAAACGCCGCCGCCTGCCCGGCCAGCGCCTGATACGCCTCGGCGTGCCCGGAAAACAGCGACGCGATGACCGCCGACACCTCATCGGCAGCCGCGGGGATCACCGAATTCGTCCGGGCCGCCGCCACCATGTGAAACGCGCTCAGGTTCGAACCGATGGCAGCCAAATCTGAAGCCGCCGACGTCACCATCTCCGGCACTGCAATCACAAACGACATATCCACCACCCCTAATTAACGGGTATGCCGTCAATGGTATTGAAGAGGTCAAGGAGTGCACGATTAATCCGCTACCCCACTTCGCGTTTGGGGCCGTACCCGAGCGTCGCCGAATAATCAACGTGTCAGCAATTTAGGCAATTAATTAACGCACCACCAATTCATCTGCGCTCTTCGTCAGGTGCCAGCCCTGGCAGACGACCGACTGACCAACACGGGCGAAGCCCGTCAACTGCCACGTCACCGTGTGGACTCTGGCCGCGAACGACGGGTCCCGCCCACCGCTGACGCTCTAGCAGCCCAGTTGTTCTGCAAGATCGAGGAAGTCGGACGCGTTGAGGTCGAATTCGGCGGAATAGGCCACGTCCGCATCGCCGTCGAGGCCGAATTCCAACGGACGCGCGACGAAGGCCGTGCGAAATCCAAGTTCACCCGCAGCGCGGATGTCGTATTTGTGGCTGGCCACCATCATGATCTCGGCCGGATCCAAGCCGAGGTAAGTCGCGGCCATCCGGTAAATCGCCGGATCGGGTTTGAACACCCCGGCCATCTCGGCAGCAAAGATGGCATCCCAGGGCAGGCCCGCCCGTTTGGAGATTTTGACCACCGCGGATACGTCGGCGTTCGACAGTGTCGCCAGCGTGAACGCGCTCTTGAGCCGACTCAATCCGGGCAGCACATCCGGCCACGGCCGCAGGCGCTGCCAGGCCAGGGTGAGCTCCTCGCGCTCGGCATCCGAAAGCCCGGCGATCCCGCATTCGTCCAGCACCGGATCCAGTGCGTCGCGATATACCGAATGCACCGAAACCCATCCCCGCTCGCGACTCTGCGCAGCTTCCAAGGCAGCGAAATAGGCTACACGCCAACGCCGCACCACATCGGGCCAATCGACGCGGGGGTGATGCCCGGCATCGATCCGCTGCGCCTCGCCGCTGACAGTCGAAAGAAAATCCGTCGCGGTCCCTTGCACGTCGAACAACAGCGCCTTCACCACAAGCCCCATCATGCAACACGAGGCTGCGGGCGTAACGTTAGTAAAAATCTCGGCCAGCAAAACGCTTGTCCCGATACGACCTGCGAGGGAGCCAGTGGCCAGTCACACCGACGACGCCACCGTGGACGCAGGCGGACGCGGGGCCGCCGGCACAGCGGGAGAAGAGCTCGACTACCGGTTCACCCTGGCCAACGAACGGACTTTCCTTGCCTGGCAGCGCACCGCGCTGGGATTGATGGCCGCCGCCGTCGCCCTGGTACAGCTCGTTCCGGAGATGGCGATCCCTGGCGCGCGCCGCTTCCTCGGTGTGGGGTTGGCACTGCTGGCACTCCTGACCAGCGGAATGGGTCTGCTGCGCTGGCAGCAGACGGATCGCGCCATGCGAAACGGCGACCCGATGCCGCGGCAGCCTTCACCGGCTTACCTCGCGGGGGGTCTCATCCTGGTCGGAATCATCGCGCTGGGGTTGGTCATCGCCAAGGCGGTTATGGGTTGAGTCAGCCCGGCCAGTTTCGGGTGTTTGCGAACACCCTGCCCGCGGAACGCACAACGCTTGCCTGGACCCGCACGTCGTTCGCGGTGCTGGGCAACGGCGCGCTGCTCGCGATCAAAGACCTGCATGGCTCCGCGGGCCTGACGCGGCTAATCGCGCCTGTGTTGGCGGCTTTGGTGGCCATCTGTACCTACCTGATCGCGCTGCGACGCCAACGGACGCTCCAGCAGCGCCCGCTCCCGGCGCGAATTTCCCCGCGTCACCAGGTGTACACCGTCGGGGTCGGCGTGCTTCTGCTCATCGTCGTGACCGCGGTTACCCAGCTGATCTAACGAGCCAGACGGTGCGGTCTCCGCAGGTGGGGTCTGCCACGACGTGGGTCACCACATCGAACCCGTTGTCGTGCAGGAGCCGACGGTATTCGTCGCTGTCCAGGCTGGCGTGATACAGCGGTTCGCCGAGGTAGCTTCCTATCACCTCACCGGCCGATGGACCGCTGGTGAACATCAGCGCCGCACCCGCCGCGGCGTGGCGCTTGAAGACCGGAAACATCTGGCGCTGATCGTCCTGGGTAAGGTGAAAAAAGCTGTCCCAGGCCAAAATTCCGTCGAACATAAGATCCAGCGCCAGTGTTCGCATGTCGGCGACGTGCCAGGTGTGTTCGGGGAACCGATCCGCGCATCTGGTGATCATCGCGCTCGACGCGTCGGCCCCGGTCACCTCGCAGCGGCGATCGATGAGGTAGTGCGCAATCGGCACGCCGGTTCCGCAACCGATGTCGAGCACCGTCGGATCATCTGGCAGTAGAGCAAGAAACGAGTCGAGCCAAGCCTTTTCGAGCAGGTATTCGCCACGATCCCGAGACCACTGGGCGGCGTGACGTTGATAGAGGTCGACGACGCGGTCGGCGGCTGACTCCGTGGATCGGCTACCAGAGCTAGACATTTGCGTCGTTTCCTCCGGTGCATCTGAGCCTTGAAACCCGGCTTCGAATCGGCTAGCCGCCTTTGGCATTCAGATACGCAACAATCCCCTGGGTGACGGCGTCGGCATATCTCGCCCGACCCTCCGCACTTTCCATCCGGGCGGCGTCGTCCGCGTTTTTCATGTTGCCGAGTTCGACGAGGACTGCCGGGTACTGGGCCAGGTTCAGTCCGGCCAGGTCGTCTCGGCCATACAAGCCGTCGGATCCGATATAGCTGGCCGGGTGAAACCCCGCCTGCACCAGGGCATCCCGCATCGCGTGGGCCAACTGGATGGCTCCCCCAGATTGCGCGTCGTTCAGCGGCGGGCTGGAGTAGTTGACGTGAAATCCCGAGCCGGACTGGGGGCCGCCGTCGGCGTGGATACTCACGATCGCGTCCGGGTGCATCGCGTTGGCCCGTGCGGCGCGCTGATCGACGCAAGGTCCGGTGGAGTCGTCGTCAACCCGGGTCAACCCGGTGTGCACGCCCATCTGGGTGAGCGAACCGTTGATGAGGCCCACGACGGCCCAGTTGAACGCGTGCTCCGCGTAGCCGTCGTCGGTGGCGGTGCCCGAGGTGTTGCACGCCTTTGCGCCTCCCCGACCATTGGGCACTTGTTGGTTTATTGATGCGTCGTTGACGGCGTTGTGACCGGCGTCGAGGACGACGGTCATCCCGGCGACGCCGGCGCCCGCGCGTGGGGCGCCAAGTGTTGCGGCGACGGCCACGACCGCCGGCGCCATGCCGCTGTATTTCAAGACGCGGCGCCGCGAAACAGTCATCGCGCGATGGTAGCAATCGGGCGGCTACCCACCGCGCCGTCGACCGGTCCTCCAAGGTGCATCCAGCGCCGGGTATAGGTGATGCATGAGTTCGGAGCCCTGCGGGCCGTAGATGCCACGGTCGTCGCCGCGCAACGCCCAATTGTGCTGCTGATCAGCGCGAGCGGCGCCGGCGGCACGATGGGCCGCGCTGAGATCGGCTCGTCCGCGGCTGTCCCGCACGATCGTCCGCACCAGGAAGAACAGTCCGACCAGGACGGCCGCCCCGAGGATCCACCAGAACGGCTTGATGATGATCCAGATGACCCAGACGATCGCGGCGAGCCCCAACAGGCCAGCGAACCCACCACCCGAGTTCGACCTCGAATTACCCATGCCCGCAACGTACGCAGGCCCACCGACAACGGCTGTGCGCTTATGCTCAGCGAATGATCATTGAGGCCACCAAGCCGGCGAAGATCGCGTTGGTGGTCGCCGCCACAGCGGCGTCCGCTATCGCGTTGCCGGCAACCGCACACGCCTTTGCCCAGAATTTCCAATCGCCCTCGGAAAACATCTTCTGCACCATCGATGACATCGGCGCTGCCTGCGATATCAGTGAATTCAAATATCAGCCACCGCCGCCCCCGGAATGCGCCAAGCACCTCGCCTGGGGTGGCCGCTTCACCCTGACACCGGGAAATCCGGGCACCATCGAATGCCATGGGGACACGCTGCGCGTCCCGGGGGAACAGACCCTCGACTACGGCAAGACCATCTCGGCCGGCACCTTCACGTGCGATAACGAGCCGTCGGGCATGAAGTGCACCGACAACAGCTCGGGGCACTTTTTCCAGGTATCGCGGGACGCGTTCAACCTGGGCTGAGGCCTCCGGCCTGCGCGAGCAGACGCAAAAGCCCGCGACACGCCGAGCGTGCGCGGGCTTTTGTGTCTGCTCGCCACATTAAGGGCGCGGCGGCAGCAGCGACAGCCAGTTATCCGAAAGCAATTCCAGCAGTTGCCCATCGGGATCGCGGACCATCGCCGAACCGGCGGAAACCGTCCCGGCGACCACCGCTCCCCCGAACTGCTCGGCCGCTTCCAGAACGCCGCCGAGGTCCGACACGGAGAACGAAATATGCGTCAGCCCAACCTGATCCATCACTCGCTCGGAACCAACGTGGACCTGACGGCCCGAATAGTCCAGCAATTCAAGTACCAACCCGTCACGAACCAGATACGTCGCATGCAGGCCGACAGGCTTCTCGAGTTGCAGAAGCTGATCGGTGTTGTCGTCGGGCGCATCGAGTTCCCACCAGAATTCGAAACCCAGCAGCCCCTCGTAGAAACGGCGCGACCGCTCCCGATCGCAAACACACAAGCCAACGTGATTGAAAACTGATTGGTTGCCGGTCATGGCTGAAACCGTCTCACACGGGGCTCGGCCGATGGTCACGCAGGTTTGCAACGGGCACGCAGGGCAGCCACGCCCGGGCCGGTGAGGTCGTCGCAGTAAGCCCGGCGGCCGGCCATCGCCATGGTCAGTGCCAGGGTCGTCCCGCTGACTAGCGGGCCGACGCCGCACGAGAACGGCCCATCGGTCGCCTCGAGACGCAGGCCCTCGACGGTGCTGCGGCCGAAACCGGTGAAATTCCGCCCGGCGTAGAAGCGGCCGACCACTGCCGCAGCCTCCACCGACGGCGTGTGCGGGAGCGCGAGGGGATGCCGGATGTCTTGGGCATGCACCACCACCTCACCAAGCCAGGCTGCGGTGGGACCAAGCGGCGACGTGGTGCTGGTGATGATCCGCCGATACCGTTCGAGGGTCTCGACCGGAGTCGAGTCGCGATGCTCGGCCAGCCGTCGGTCGTTATGCACGTCGAAGTCGAAGCGCGCGCCCAGGACACTGGCAAACCAGCGCAGCGGACCCAGGCTCGCCGCCGCCGTAAGGTGCGCGACGACGTCCTGGACTGCCCACTGTCCGCACAGCGATCGCCGCGCCCACTGCTCCTGGTCAAGGCCGGCGAGATCGTCTGCGAGGGCTGCGCGCTCGCCATGCACAGCCGGCCACAGATCCGCACGAGACAGGCCATCGGACACCGGGGCCTCCCGTCGGCTTGATCGGACTGACGCCTCATGCAACGACGCACCCTATGCTAGCGAAATCACAACTGCCCGTTTAAAGTTCAATTAACCGCGTGTTGGAGGACTTTTCGATGGCTACCCGTCCCGACGTCAGCGCCGACGCCGTTGTCGACTTCGACCACCACTCCGACGAGTTCAACCTCAACCAGCACACGATCAACGCTGAGCTCCGGCAGAAGTGCCCGGTCGCGTGGAACGAAAATTACGGCGGTTTCTGGTTCCTGAGCAGCTACGACGCCGTTTCCCGCAGCGCCCGGGACGACACCGCCTTCGCGCACAAATACGAACCGGACGCGGCCGACGGCGTCGACTACCAGGGCGAGATGGGCGTCCCCCGTCCCGAGGGCCAGCCTGCCCTGGGCATCGGTGAGGTGGACGGTCCCTATCACCTGGCGCTGCGGCATGGACTTGCCCCGTTCTTCTCGCCGGGCGCCGTCCAGAAGATGCAGCCGTTCATGGAGCAATCCGCGCACTGGTTCCTCGATCAGCGCATCGCCGAGGGACAACTGGACCTCGTGCTCGACTACGCCAGCCCGGTCCCGGCCATCCTCACCATGAAACTGATGGGGTTGCCCTACGACAACTGGCAGCTTTACGCCAACCTCTTCCACTCCGTGATGGCCACGCCCCAGGACAGCGACGAGTACGCCACCGCCATGGCGGCAATCCCGGCGATGATGGAGGGCGTCATCGAGTTCGCGGCGACCCGACGAGCCGAAGCCCGCGACGACCTGACCAGCTTCCTCATCCAGACCGAATTCGACGGCAAGCGTCTCGACGACGCCCAGCTGATCAACATCCTGTGGAACCTCATCGCCGGCGGCGTGGACACCACCACCTCGCAGACCGCGCTGACCCTGCTGCACCTGGGCACCCACCCCGAGTCGCGGCGACAGCTCATCGACCACCCGGAGCTCTACCGCACCGCTACCGACGAATTCCTGCGCTACTTCTCGGTCAACAAGTCATTGAGCCGCACGGTAACTCGCGACGTCATGCTCGGCGGCCAACGGCTCAGACGTAACGACCAGGTCATCATCAGCTGGCTGGCCGCCAACCACGACGAGCAAGAGTTCGAGCGAGCCGACGAGGTCGTCCTCGATCGTGCACCCAACCGCCACCTCGCATTCGGGCTCGGGCCGCACCGCTGCATCGGGTCTCATCTGGCCCGGCTGATGTCGCAGGTCATGGTCAAGGCCGTGCTCGACCGGATTCCCGACTACCAGGTCGACCTCAGCGGCGTCCACCAGTACATGGGCAACCCGAGCATGACCGGGCTGAGCAAGCTGCCGGTCAGCTTCTCCCCCGGAGCCAGCCGGGGAACGTCACGTCCGTGGTGATCGGGCGCGCACCCCGGCGGCGCGGTACACAAAGACCGGCTCGACGGGAAAACGCAGCGTGCTGGTCGGCAGCTCTTGTAGCACCTCGTCCGGGATTTTTTGCTTGTAGTTCAACTTCATCGTTCCGCTGAAGGCCGGGTCGACACCGTGCAGCGCGATGTCGATCACCAGGCCTTTGCTGGTGATGGTCGCGGTCGCCGGTCCCTTGTTGGTGTCCCATGAACAATCGATAGCCCGCAGATTGGCGTCGCCACGGGCGGGAAAGGTGGCGACGACCCGGGCGGCGCTAAAACCGAACCCGCCTGAATAGCGCGACACACCCGAGGCCGAAAACACACCCGGAACGTGGCCGCTGAAGTGCTTGCTGATACCCACTTTGCCCGCGGTGAATATGACGCCCTCGGCGTCGAGCTGTTTGCGAAGCTCTGCGGGCAGTTTGCCGATTTCGGACCACTTGGGTAAGCCGAACACAGCCCGACCGTAGCTCAGCTGCCGTCCGTCCGCAGTCGTTTGCCAGGCGCGCGTTGCCGCAGCCGCAGCAAAGGCCGCCGCCTATTCCACCGTCACATGGGCGGTATACGTGCAAGTCGGTTTGTGGTCGTGGCCCACGAAACTTGCGTAGGTGGTGGAGATCGTCGTCGCCCCGGTCTTTAGCGCAGTGAACGTCCACACCTCGGTTCCAGGCGCTCCGAGAGCCTCGGACGTCGGTTGGACAAACTCGTGATCGGTTTGCTTCACGATCCCCGAATCGCCAACCTTCATGTTCGGCGCCCACCGGTACGGGGTGCTGTAATTCGAGGCCAACTGCACTTTGAGCGTGTCGCCGACCGCCAGGGTGACGTTCTGCGTGATGGAACTCTGCTTCAACACCTCATCGAACGACACCTGGAGGGTCTTGATCGGCGACGGGCTCCTGCTCTCCATCGTGCAGCCCAGCACCGCCGATGAAACGAGGATCGCGACGGCCAGCGAGGGCCTGATATTCACGAGCATCATTTCCTCCATTATGCGTCAGTGCCGTATGCGCCGGGAGCAATGCGTGCGGCCGGGCAACTGGCCGTGGCTGCCGCGCTGCAGTGCTACTTATACGGGAAGATGAGCGGGTGTTTGGGCTAGTTGTCATCGTTGTGCTCGTTTCCACAGTCATCGTGGGAACGATCCTGGGCCGCCGCTACCGCGTGGGTCCCCCGGTCCTGCTGATCCTGCTCGGCGCTCTGCTGGGTCTGAATCCCAGCTTCGGCGGGATTCGGATCGACGGCGAAATCGTGTTGCTGCTGTTTCTACCAGCGATCCTCTACTGGGAAAGCATGAACACCAGTTTCCGCGAGATCCGCGCAAACGCTCGCGTCATCGTCTTTCTCAGCATCGGCCTCGTGATCGCCACCTCGGTGGCGGTGTCGTGGACAGCGCGAGCGCTCGGGATGGAATCGCACGCCGCGGCGGTCCTCGGTGCCGTGCTCTCGCCCACCGACGCGGCGGCCGTTGCCGGCCTCGCGAAAAGGCTGCCACGCCGCGCGCTTACCGTGCTGCGCGGCGAGAGCATCATCAACGACGGCACCGCGCTCGTGCTGTTCGCGGTCAGCGTCTCGGTCGCGGTCGGCGGCAACCCAGTCAGCCCGGCGGAACTGACCGGCCGCTTTATCGGCTCGTACGTGGGCGGCATTGTCGCAGGATTGCTGGTGGGTTGGCTGGTCACGCTGATTCGCCGCAATATCGACTCGCCGCTGGAGGAAGGAGCGCTGAGCCTGCTGACGCCGTTTGCGGCGTTCCTGCTCGCCCAGTCCTTCGATTGCAGCGGCGTGGTCGCGGTCCTGATGTCCGCATTCATGCTCACGTATTTCGGTCCGACGGTGATCCGGGCCCGTTCGCGGCTGCAAGCGTTTGCCTTCTGGGACATCACCACCTTTCTGCTCAACGGGTCACTGTGGGTGTTCGTCGGAGTCCAGATCCCGGGCGCGGTAAGGGGTATCGACCACGTCGACGGTGGGCTGCGGCACGCCGTATTCCTCGCCCTCGCCGTCACCGGCGTCGTCGTCGCATCTCGGTTCGTTTGGGGGGAAGTCACCACGTTGTTGCTGCGCGTCTTCGACCGCCGGGAGGTGCAGCGCAGCCGGCGCGTCACCTGGCGTCAGCGCATGGTGACCGCGTGGGCGGGATTCCGCGGTGCGGTGTCGCTGGCCGCGGCATTGGCCATCCCGCTGACGACGCACAACGGCCGGCCCTTCCCCGACCGGAGCCTGATCATCTTCGTCGTGGTGGTTGTCATTCTCTTGACCGTCATCGTCCAAGGGATCACGCTGCCCGCCGTCGTCCGCTGGGCTCGGATGCCCGACGACGTCACCCACGCCGAAGAATTGCAGCTGGCCCGCACTCGGGGAACTCAAGCCGCCCTGGACGCGCTGCCGGCGGTCGCCAACGCGCTCGGCGTTGAGGACGACCTGCTGCGCAAGATCCAACAGGAATACGAAAAACACGCCGCGCTGGTCGCGGCCACCGAGGACGGTTCGGACTGCAATCAGTTGGCCGAGCGCGGCGATCTGGTTCGTCGGGTGCGTCTTGGCGTGCTCGACTACAAGCGCCGGGAAATCACCACGCTGCGAAACCAAAATCTGATCGACGACATCGTGCTGCGCGAGCTGCAGGAAGAGATGGACTTCGAGGAAGTGCAACTTATCAACCACGACGGCGACTAGTCGGCCGCTGCGGCGCTGGTTCGATCCCGAGGCGAGCGGATAGCGGTCCACCGCACGAACGGCCAGACTGGGCTACATGGAGTCCGCGAATCCCGTTGCACCTGTGCGCAGCGCGCAAAAGGTCGTCGACGTGCTGACGGCGCAGGGCGTGCAATACGTCT
This sequence comes from uncultured Actinomycetota bacterium, assembly GCA_963715905.1. GTDB lineage: Bacteria > Actinomycetota > Actinomycetes > Mycobacteriales > Mycobacteriaceae > Mycobacterium. The sequence continues at coordinate 132,002 of CAVQSX010000001.1, read as the reverse complement.
TCGGGGTGCCCGGCGCGAAGATCGACGCCGTTTTCGACGCGCTGGTCAATGACGGTCCGCAAGGCGCCCCGCAACTGGTGGTCTGCCGGCACGAACAAAACGCGGCGTTCATGGCGGGAGCGATCGGGCGCCTCACCGGCACGCCGGGCGTCGTGCTCGTGACCTCGGGCCCCGGCACCACCAACCTGGCCACCGGCCTGCTGACCGCCAACACCGAACAAGACCCGCTGGTCGCCCTGTGCGGCGCGGTAGGCCGGATGGACCGGCTCAAGCGCACCCACCAGTCCATGGACGCCGCAGCGCTGCTCAAGACGGTGACGAAGTACACCGGAGAGGTGAGCGACCCCGACAACGTCGGCGAGGCGATCGTCGGCGCCTTCCGCGCCGCCGTCAGCGAGCCCCGAGGGGCGGCCGCCGTGGTGCTGCCCGCCGACGTGCTCGCCGCGCCAACCGCGGCATGCATCACGGCGCGGATGCCGGTCCCCTCGTTCGCGGCGGCCCCGACGGCCGCGATCGATCGGGCGCGTGAGCTGATCCGCGCCGCGCAGCGCCCGGCGCTGCTGGTGGGAATTCGCGGTGCCGACCCGGACAGCTGCCGGGCGCTGCGAGCGCTGGTCGCCGCGACAGGGCTGCCCGTCGTCGAGACATTCCAGGCCGCCGGTGTGATATCCCGCGAATTGGAAGACAACTTTCTGGGGCGGGTGGGCCTGTTCCGCAACCAGCCCGGCGACGTCGTCATCGACCGCGCCGACGTATTGATCGCGATTGGCTACGACGCCGTCGAATACGACCCAGTGCTGTGGAACCATCATCTCGAGCGCACCATCGTGCACATCGACTCGATTCCCGCTGAAATCGACAACCACTACCAGCCGACCGTCGAGCTGATCGGCGACGTCGGAGCCACGCTAACCGCATTGACCGACGGCATGGCCGGCCTCACACTGGCGGCACGTTATCAGGCCGAGATCGCCGCCCAGCGAAATGCATTGGCCGACATCGATATCGCCGCGCAGAATCATCAACCGGACGGCCCCGGGCTCGACCCGGTCGCGGTCGTCTTGAAACTGCGCGAGGCACTCACCGACGACGCCACCGTCGCCTGCGACATCGGCTCGAACTACATCTACATGGCCCGGCACTTCAGGGTCTACGAGCCCAGGCGGTTGCTGTTCTCCAACGGCCAACAGGCCCTGGGAGTCGCGCTGCCCTGGGCCATGGCCGCCTGCCTGGTGCGACCGGGAACACCCGTGGTGTCCGTGTCCGGCGACGGCGGATTCCTTTTCTCCGCACAGGAACTCGAGACCGCAACCCGCCTGGGCTTGACGTTCACCCACATCATCCTGCGGGACAACAGCTACGACATGGTGGCCTTCCAGGAGGTCCTGAAGTACGGACGCGAATCCGGCGTCCAGCTCGCCGACTACGACATCGTTTCTTACGCAGCCGCATTCGGCGCCCGCGGCTATCGGGTGAAGACGCTGGACGAGTTCAGTGCCACGTTGCGCCAAGCGCTGGCCGAGGATGGACCCTCCTTGATCGACGTGCCCGTCGACTACAGCCGCAACGTCGAACTGGCCGAACACTTGCACCACGATAGTTTCGAATAGCCCGGAGGCCGACCCAACGATGAGCAGCCCGTACGAGCAATTCCGCAATTGGGCTACAACACTTCTCGCCCATCGGCCGGCGACCGACGATGATGCCGGGGTCTATCAGTTCTCGACAATCAGCGCCCTACTGGACGGCGTCTACGACGGCGACGTCACCATCGCCGACATCCTGCGGCACGGCGACTTCGGCCTGGGCACCTTCAACCACCTCGACGGCGAGATGGTCATCCTCGACGGCGTCTGTTACCGGCTGCGCGCCGACGGCAGCGCCACCCGCGCCGCCCTGACCGATCGCACCCCATTCGCGGCGGTCACCCGGTTCCACACTGACTTCGAGATCGAGATCGAAACCCGCACCGGGGAGGCGGAAGTGACCGCCGCGATCGATCGCCGGATCGAAAGCTCCAACTTGATCTACGCGATTCGGATCACCGGGCACTTCGCCGAACTGCACACCCGCACGGTGATGGAGCAGCGCAAGCCCTACTCAACGTTGACGGAAGCGACCGAAGGGCAGGCCGAAACCCGATTCGGCGATGTGACCGGCGTGGTGGTCGGCTTCCGCACCCCCGATTATCAGCAGGGCATCTCGGTCGCGGGTTACCACCTGCACTTCCTCAACAGCGACCGCACCAGTGGGGGCCATGTGCTCGACTTCAGCCTCGAACACGGTCGGGTCGCGGTCAGTGGAGCGTCGCAGCTGCACTTGAGCCTGCCCACCTCGGGCGCGTTCCTCGATGCGCAGCTGTCCGGACCCGACCTCGCCGAGCGGATCAGCAACGCCGAGGGCCCGAAGGACGGCTAGACCCGTTGGCCACACGGGCCACAGCAGCCTCTCGCGGAGTTGGTGGGCTCGTTGCTCGGCTCTCAGTGAGCGACAACTCGCTCGCCGCTCATAGAAGGGCCAGTCGCCGAGAGGCGAGCACTTCGGGTGTCGTCTGTGCCAGGGGAATTCATGGATTGTTCAGGCACGCGTTCAGCCCACATTGTTGAGTGCACACGAGCGCCGCGTCTTCTCACGGTATGCGCGTTGTACAGGTCGCCAACTTCTATGGCCCTCGCTCTGGCGGCCTTCGCACCGCGATCGACCGACTGGGCGCGGAATACAGCGCTCTAGGCCACGAGGTTTTTCTGCTCGTTCCGGGTCCGCACGCCGACCGCATCCGGCTGCACACCGGCGTCGTGCGAATCACATTGCCCGCCAAATTAATTCCCTTTACCGGTGGTTACCGGGCGGTGATGCCCGGCCCGGTCAAGGTGATGCTGACAGCGCTGCGACCCGACGCACTCGAGGTTTCGGACCGGCTGACGCTGCGGTCGATGGGGCGGTGGGGACGTGAACACGGGGCCACAACCGTGATGATCTCTCATGAACGCCTGGATCGTCTTGTCGGCCAGATACTTCCACCCCGGCCGGCGCGCAGGTTCGCCGATTTCGCGAATGCACGCACCGCCGCCGACTACGACGCCGTTGTATGCACCACCGGGTTCGCGCGCGAAGAGTTCGACCGCATCGGCGCGACGAACGTCGTCACCGTGCCGCTGGGTGTGGACCTGCAGACCTTCCATCCGCGCCGACACTCTCCGCTGGTGCGGCGGCAATGGGCCACACCGAAGCAGCTTCTGCTGGTCCACTGCGGGCGGTTGTCGGTGGAAAAGCGCGCCGACCGCAGCATCGACGCCCTCGCCGCGTTGTGCGATGCCGGCGTCGACGCCCGACTGCTCGTGGTGGGCGAGGGCCCAATGCGCGCCAGGCTGGAACGGCAGGCCGCGCGGCTACCCGTCGACTTCACCGGTTTCATCTCCGATCGGCATGCCGTCGCGGGACTGCTGGCCTCGGCCGACGTCACGCTGGCACCCGGGCCACACGAGACCTTCGGCCTGGCCGCTCTGGAATCGCTGGCGTGCGGAACGCCGGCCGTGGTGTCGCGCACGTCGGCGCTGACCGAAATCATCACACCGGACAGCGGCGCCTTGGCCGACAACGACCCGGCCGCCATCGCGAATGCTGTGAGTTCGATCGTCAGCCGGCCGGAGTACCACCGGCGCAGCTCGGCTAGGCGTCGCGCGGAGACGTTCACCTGGCAACGCGCAGCAGCCGGAATGATGGCGACGATGGCGTCCGGGGCGTAGACCCTGGGCGCTGCACAGCGCCGGGTTATCAGCTCTTGTTAGGCGAGTGCTTGCCCGGGCAGTAGTCCGCCGTGGCGGCGCCGACGAAAAGCTCAGCCTGTTCCTGCGTCAATTTGCGCGTATTCGTCAGCTCTTCGACCTCGTCCTTCTGGGCGTTGCCGTTTTCGAGATCCTGGCACATGGTGCGTGCGAGATCCGCGACATGGGAGGCCGACCCGAGGTTGATGCCGTGCGATTGCAGGTAGTTGGCGAAGTCCGTGTCCGTACTGTCGGCGGACGCGACGCCCACGGGCGCCAGCGCGACGGCCAGTGCCGCGCCGAAGGCGCAGGCAAACATCTTCTTGGTCATTTCACTCATCACTCTCGAAGCAATCACATCAAGCTCGGATTGGCGTTGGGTCCGACTGAGACGTCGAAGGGGCCCCGGTTATCTAATTTTGTCGCGCAAGCGGGTCGCAGGTCAAGCGCAGTCTCGCGGCAGAGCGGCGGAAACTCAAAGTTCAACCCGTCGTTCACTTTCAATTCGGACAGAGTTAAATTGCGGCGGTGCTGCCTGAATTGCGGGAAAGCCTAAGGAGACAAATCAGTGGACGCGCGCAACCGAGTGCTGATCACCGCCGCCGAGTTGGCGGCGCTTATCCAGACCGGCGATTCGCCGGCGATCCTTGATGTGCGTTGGCGCCTCGATGAGCCCGACGGGCATCCCGCCTACTTACAGGGCCACCTCCCAGGCGCAGTGTATGTGTCACTCGAGGACGAGCTCACCGATCACACGATCGCCGGCCATGGCCGTCACCCGCTGCCGTCGGGGCGCAGCCTGCAGGCCGCCGCGCGCCGATGGGGAATCTGGCAGGACGCGCCGGTCGTGGTCTACGACGACTGGAATCGAGCGGGTTCGTCGCGAGCCTGGTGGGTGCTGACCGCGGCCGGGCTCGCCGATGTCCGCATTCTTGACGGTGGCCTGTCCGCGTGGCGGTCGGCCGGATTCAGCCTCGAGACGGGCGCCGCCGCTGCGCAGCCCGGGAATCTGACCGTGCTGCACGATGATTTATACGCCGGAGGCCGACCAACCTTGACGGCGCAGCGATGCGGCGCCGGCAACGTCACACTGCTCGATGCGCGCGCGCCTGAACGCTTCCGCGGCGACGTCGAACCCGTCGATCCTGTCGCCGGGCACATTCCCGGCGCTAAAAACCTGCCAAGCGGGGCTCTGCTGACCGGCGACGGCACATTTGTCGGGGACGACGCGCTGGCCCAGCTGGTATCCGACCGCTATATCGATCCTGCCGGCCCGATCGGTGTGTACTGCGGCTCAGGCGTTACCGCTACCATCACGATCGCGGCACTGGCCGCGATCGGCCGCGAGGCAGCGCTGTTTCCCGGGTCATGGTCGGAGTGGATTTCGGACCCGTCCCGCGCGGTCGGCCGCGGTCCCGAATAGGTCTCAGGTGGAGGGGATTTGATGGATGCGCTCCGAAATGCCTTGGCCGTCATCGGGTCCGCCCTCGTCGCCGCCGCGTGCGCGTCGAACGCGACCGACGCGTCGAAGACGTCCGCCAGCGCCACGTCGAGTACGGCGTCGCCGACCAGCACCAGCGGAGCACTCGCCGGGGTATCCGTGCCCGACGCGTTCACCCCGTTGACCATCCAGCCGATCAGCCGGCCGACCTTCCCCTTCTCCGGCAGCGACGGCAAAACTCACCTGGCCTTCGATGTGCAACTCACCAACGCCACCGCGGTGCCGGCGACCCTCGACGCCGTCGACGTGGTCGACGCCCAGGACCCGACGAAAGTGCTCGCCTCGTTCTCCGGCAAGCAATTGGTGGATCCCACCTGCAACTACGGTGACTGCAATCGGCTGCGACTGCTCTCTCAAGGGCCCTCCCCGGACAATGCCATCCCGCCGCAAACCTCGCGGGCGCTGCTCCTCGATTTCGCGCTCGACACGACAGCCCAATTCCCGAAGGCGGTGATGCTGCGGCTGCACGGCACCGGCCCGTCCAATCCGGGCGCAGGCACGCTGCCGAGCCCGATCGACACGCTCGGCGCTCCCTTTGACATCTCGGCAGGCACGCCACGGGTGATCGGTCCACCGCTTCGGGGCAGCAACTGGGTCGCGCTGAATGGGTGCTGCGATCCGGGGTGGCCGCACCGCGACGCCATCCTGCCGGCGAACATGAGGCTCAACAACAGCCAGCGCTTCGCCATCGACTGGATGCGCACCAACGACCAGGGCGACTTCTATGTGGGCGACAGGAACCGGAACGAAAGTTTCCTCGACTATGCGACTCCGGTGTATGCGGTGGCTGACGGCACGGTGACGTCGACGGAGGACGATATGGACGCCAACGTGCCGGGCATCCTGCCGGCATCCGATCCGGTCCTGGCCGCGAAACTGACGGTAGAAAACATCGACGGCAACCACATCATCATGGACATCGGCGACGGGGTGTACGCCATGTACGCCCACTTCGTCAGGGGCTCGCTGTTGGTGAAACCCGGCGACAAGGTCAAGAAGGGCCAGCAGATCGCGCAGCTGGGCAACACCGGCAATTCCAATGCCCCGCACCTGCATTTCCAGCTGATGAATGGTCCGTCATTGCTGGAGGCCGACGGCATTCCTTACGAGCTGGATGCCTTCGGATACCAGGGCCAGCTGGACCCGGCATTGATCTGGAATGCCGACAATTACCTCACCGGTTCGTATTTCGACGCTAGCAAGCTACCGGTGACGCAAGCGCGGACGAATCAACTGCCGCTTTCGCTGGCGCTGGTGAACTTCCCGAACTGATTAGCCCGTGCTGCACGGCAGCCGTTTGATGCCGTGGAAGAACGAGGAGCGCAGCCGGTCCGGCGGTCCGGTCACGGTCAGGCCGGGCACCTTCGCGTAGAGCTCTTCGAGCATCACCCGCAGTTCGAGGCGGGCCAGCTGAGCGCCGAGACAGAAGTGCACGCCGCCCCCACCGAATGCCGCATGTCCGGCGTCGGGGCGGGTGACGTCGAACTCGTCGGCCCGCTCGAACACCTCCTCGTCGCGGTTGGCCGACAGATAGTGCAGCAGAACCCAATCGCCGGCGGGAATCAGTTGCCCGCCGATTTCGACGTCACGCGTCGCGGTGCGACGGAAGTGCATCACCGGGGTCGACCAGCGCAGCAGTTCCTCCACCGCGGGTTTGACCGCGTCGGGGTCACGTGCCAGCAGGGCTTGCTGTTCGGGGTGCTGGGCCAGCGCCAAGATGCCGTGGCTGAGCGTATTGCGAGTCGTTTCATTGCCGGCGATCGCCAGCAGCAAGAAGAACTCGTTGAGCTGGTCGCGGTTGAGCTTTTCGCCGTCGACCTCCGCGACCAGCAAGGCCGACAAGATGTCGTCGGTGAGGCCGTGCTTGCGCCGATGCGCGACCAGTTCGCCGCAGTAGGAGAACATTTCGGCGGCTGCCTCCCCCAGAGCTTCCGGGCCGGGAGCATAGTCGGGATCCTCGATACCAAGGCTGCCGATGGCGTTGCTCCATCGGAACACCTCCATGCGGTCCTCGGCGGGAACACCGAGCACGTCGGCAATCACCTGCAGTGACATCTCCGCGGAAATGTCTGGCACAGCGTCGAATTCGCGCTTGGCCGTGATATCGGCGACGATGTCGCGGGCAACCTGGCGCATATGCGGTTCGAGGCGCTGCACATTTCGGACGGTGAAGCCCTGGTTGATCAGCTTGCGGTAGTGCGCGTGGCGAGGTGGGTCGATGCCGGGCAGTAACGCCGAGGTCGGCGCCGCCTCGACCTCTACCAGGGTGTTGCCCTTGCTGCTGGTGAAGGTCTCGGTGTCCCGGCTGACGAACCGCACGTCGGCGTGCTTCGTCAGCAGCCACGCCCTGGGCAACCCGGGTAACTGCACCGGGTGGACGGGCGCGTTGGTTCGCAGCCGACTCAACGCGTCGAACGGGGCTCCGGCGACAAAGGTGTCCGGGTCCAGCACCGCCGCGGCGTCGCGGTCGGCCACGCTGGTCTGATTCTCCGGGACCAGCGAACCCACCAGCCCCGGCTTCGGATTGTTCGGGGTTTTCACTGGTCCGGTTGTCCTTCCTGTAGAGATGCCTTGATCCCGGCAATGATCACGTCGAGTCCGGCGCGAAAATTTTTGGCGCCCTGAGTGCTGGTGCGTTGCTCTTCGGCGAGCCAACGCGATTCCTGCAGGCTTATCGAGCCCAGCAGATAGGTGTACAACACCGAGTGCGCGGCGGCCGCAACGGGTTTCGTCAGTCCAGCCTCGGCAAGCAGGGAGCGGCCGATCCCGTCGAGGCGGAGGGCAGCTTTGCCGCCGCTGCCGGTCTGCACGATGCCCGCGATGCCGGGCACGGCCAGGACCACTTCGCGTGCAGCACAGTAGAGTTCAATCAGCCGAACGTCCCACGGGCCGGAATCCGGCGTGGGGATTTTGACCAGCAGCGACTCGGCGAGCAAATCCAGGGCGGCCTGCTTGCCCTGAACGTGGTAGTACACCGAGGGGACAGCGGCGCCCAGTTCGGCGGCAAGGTCGCGCATCGTCACGCCCTGCACACCGACGCGGCGGGCCAGGTTGTGCAGTGCTGCCACCACCTGGGCGCGGTCAAGTTCGCCGTAGGGGCGCCGAGCCTCCGCCGTCATTGCGCCACCTCCACTACTCGCCGTCGGCAATTGTTCCGAGCGAGATTCTACCCTTGTTCGAATCTTCTCATGAGATGCTGGCACCTTGGACATTTTTCGGGACTGGAAAAGCGGCGGCACGGAACTTCGCTGGCGGTCGACAACGGCGGCCAACGAGGGACGGGAGCTCACGATCTTCAGCCGCCGTTGCGGCACGCCAGGAGCGCCCGCGCTGGTGCTGGTGCACGGATTCCCGACGTCGAGCATCGACTTTTTCGCCTTGGCGCGTGAACTGAGCTCCGAGTTCGACATCTACCTGCTCGACTTTCCCGGCCACGGATTGTCCGACAAGCCGCCGGAGCCCTACATCTACTCGCTGTACGACGACGCGCGTCTGCTGGTCGACGCGATCACTCGGGTGTGGCAGCTGACCGAGTTCCGCATGCTCACCCACGACCGTGGCAGCAGTGTCGGCATGATCGCGGTGGGCATGCTGACGGCCCAAGATCCGGCGCTCGTACCCGTCGACCTCATCCTGACGAACGGCAACATCTACCTTCCGCTGTCGAACCTCACCGCGTTCCAGACGGCGCTCCTGGACCCGGCCACGGCGCGGGCCACCGCAGCGGCCACGACTCCGGAGTTGCTGGCGGCCGGCCTGGGAATGAGCACCTTCATGCCACGGAGAACGCTGCAAGACCCGGAGATCGCCGCGTTGGCGCAGTGCTTCGCCCACGACGACGGAATGCGCGTGCTGCCAGACGTCATTCAATATTTGAACGAGCGCGCGGCCGACGAAACCAGTTGGCTTGACACGCTTTCCAGGAGCCACGTGAACACCACGGTGGCCTGGGGCATACACGACAACGTCGCGCCGCTGCGCGTCCCCAACCATGTCTGGGAGACGTATCTGAAAAACAAGCCCGGCCGAAACCGGTACTGGGTGGTGCCGGGCGCCGATCACTATCTGCAGTGCGACGCGCCCGGGCAGTTAGCTCAGATCGTGCGCCTCACGGCCGGGGGCGAGGACATCAAGCTGCAGACGCTCGGCAACCAGCCCGACGGCGCGGTGCTGGTGGATAGCAGCGCCTAGCCTCCTTCGCCGACCGTGAAGCTAGTTTCACGTTGGCAGCCGAGCGTGAAGCTAACTTCACGCTCGCGGAGCTACTCCGTGAAGACGGGCAGCTTCGCCCATCCCCGCACGCTGGACGTGTGCGCCTTGCCGGCGTTGGCGTAGTCGACGTCCCACTCCGGCCAGCGGGCGATGACCTCCTCGAACGCCACCCGCGTCTGCATCCGCGCCAAGGCCGAGCCGAGGCAGAAGTGCAGGCCGTGGCCAAAGCTGAGATGACCGCCGGCGCGATGGATGTCGAACCGCTCGCCGTCGGGAAACTTGCGGTCGTCGCGATTGGCTGATCCGTTGAGCAACAACATGACCGACCCCTCCGGGATGGTCGTGCCCCGGCATTCGGCGTCGCGGGCGACATACCGCGCCTGCACGGGCGAGGGCGCTTCGTAGCGAAGTACCTCTTCGATCGCTCCGGGAAGCAGCGCAGGGTTGCCCACGATCTCGCGCCGCTGGTCGGGGTGTTCGGCCAGCAGTTGACCGGTGAAGCCGATCAGCCGCGTCGTGGTCTCGTTCCCCGCTCCGGCGATCGTGCTGCAGTAGAGCAGCACTTCGTTGCGGGTCAGCCGGCGAGTGGTCCCGTCTTCCTCGATTTCCGCGTTGAGCAATTGCGTCATCAAATCGTCGGAGGGGTGGTCCGCGCGCCAATCGATGTACTCGGCAAACAACTCCAACTGTCGCGCGAATAAGTCGTCCGTGACGACCTGCAAGGATCCCTCGTCGAGGGTGAGGTTGTCGTCGGTGCTGGCCCGGATCTTCGCCTGGTTTTCTTCCGGGATTCCCAGCAGGTAGCCGATGGTGCGCATCGGTACCAATGCGCCGAGATTCTCGATGAAGTCGAACCCGCCCGAGCCCACCAGTGGGTCGAGTGCACGCGCGCAAAATGCCCGCGTCAGCGACTCGATCGATTCCATCCGCCGCGGTGTGAAGACCCTGGACAGCACCTTGCGATGCAAGTCGTGAATCGGCGGGTCCTCGAACAGGATGATGCCGGGCGGAACGTCGACACCACTTTTGATGATGTCGATGGTGGTGCCACGGCCCGAGCGGTAGGTCTGCCAATTCGTCAGCTCGGGGGCGACGTCCTCGTAGCGGCTCAGCGCGTAGAAGTCGTACTTCTCGTTGTAGTACAACGGTGCCTCGTCACGAAGCCTTCTCCAAATGGGGTACGGGTCGTCGTCGATGTCGAAATCGAATGGGTCGTAGTAGACCTCGGTTGTGCTGGCTCCGGTCACGGTCACGCCTTCCGCTGCGCGAGAGCCTCGGGCAGCACGACCTCGCCCACCCGCTTGAGGTATGGCCAGGCGATTTCGGGCGGCAACCCGCCGCACAACGGCGACAGGTTGAGCACCTGTCCGGCACGTACCTGCGAGATCGCTTCCGGCACAGAGATAATCACGTGGGACGCGGGTTTGGCGCGCAGCTCCTCAACGGTGTTGACGTGGGTGAAGCCCGCCGTCGTCTCGTCCCCGGGATTCCACGCGGCATAGGTGCGCACGTCGTGCAGCAGATGCTCGCCGAGCTCTGCCCACGCCTGGTCCACGTCGTCGGCGACGAAGGTGACCGACGGATGGTCGCGGCTGGGAAACATCGTCGGGCCGGGCTTGTGGCCGTGCTTGCGGCACGCTTCTTCGTAGGCCTCCTGCATACCGGGGGCGTTGGCGTTGCCCAGCATGCCGAGGCCGTAGCGGCCGGCCCGCCGAGCCGCCGCCAACGTTCCGCCACCCCACATCAGCCCCGGCCCGCCCGGGGTCAGCGGTCCCGGCGTCACCGTGATGCGGCGTCCATCTTCAACTACCGTCTCTCCGGCGAGCAACCGGCGCAGCAGTGCGATCTTCTCGTCAACGAGCCGGCCGCGATCACCGACAGCCAAGCCGAAGTGCTCGAACTCCTCGGGCCGATAGCCCAGGGCCAGGGTGTAGGACGCCCGCCCGCCGCTGAGGATGTCGAGGACCGCCATGTCCTCGGCCAGCCGAACGGGTTCGTAGAACGGCAGAATCAGGATCAGGTTCATGGCCAGTCGCTGCGTGCGTGCGGCAATAGCCGGAGCCAGGATCAGCGGCGACGGCAGGTACCCGTCCTCGGAACCGTGGTGCTCGCACAACACGGCGGCGAGCGCGCCATGCTCCTCGCCCCAGGCGCAGATCTCGGGTACCGCGGCGTACAGAGCAGCGGGGGGTGCCCCCCACGACGGGGCGCGCATATCGAAGCGCAGAGTGAACACGGCGACTCCTAGCCAACCTAATTTTTGTTCTACGTACGCTACGTGCGGCCCGAAAGCCGCGTCAACGCAGGGTCGAAGACGTGGCGCGGCAGCGTCATCGGGATATCGACTATCCGAAAGTTCGGTGCGGCCTAATCTTGCGGAGTGACGGTTAATCCCCTCGAGGAACTCACGCTGCGGCAGTTGCAAACCCGCACCAGCATGAAGTGGCGTGCCCACCCGGCCGATGTGCTGCCGTTGTGGGTCGCGGAGATGGACGTCAATCTCGCGCCGACGGTAGCCGACGCCATCCACGCGGCAATAGACAACGGCGACACCGGCTATCCTGCCGGCACCGCGTTCGCCGAAGCAGTCAGCGAATTCGCTTCGCGGCGTTGGGAATGGCACGACTTGCAGGTCAGCCGGACGGCGATCGTGCCGGACGTCATGCTGGGTATCGTTGAGACGCTGCGCCTGGTCACCGATCGCGGTGACACCGTCATCGTCAACCCGCCGGTATACGCGCCGTTCTACGCCTTCGTCTCGCACGACGGCCGCCGGGTGACCGAAGCGCCGCTCGATGGGGCTGGCCGAATTAGCCTGGGAGCGTTGGAGGAAGCGTTCGCGTCTGCCCGTGCATCGGGCGGGAAGGTCGCCTACCTGTTGTGCAATCCGCACAATCCGACGGGCGCGGTGCATACCGTCGACGAACTGCATGGGGTCGCCCAGCTTGCCCGCCGTTTCGGCGTCCGGGTGGTGTCCGACGAGATTCACGCGCCGGTCATCCTGTCGGGGTCGCGATTCACACCGTATTTGAGCGTTCCCGGAGCCGAGGACGCGTTCGCCCTGATTTCGGCGTCCAAGGCGTGGAACCTCTCTGGGTTGAAGGCGGCCCTAGCTATCGCCGGCTCTGAAGCGGCCGCCGATCTGGGCCGGTTGCCCGAGGAAGTCAGCCATGGCCCCAGCCACCTCGGTCTGATCGCGCACGCCGAGGCATTCAGGACCGCCGACGACTGGCTCGACCAGCTGTTGCGCGGTCTGGACGCGAACAGGACGTTGCTGGGCGATCTGGTCGCCGACCACCTGCCGGGGGTGAGCTATCTGCGACCGCAGGGCACCTACCTGGCGTGGCTGGATTGCCGGCAACTCGGGCTTGGCGAGCAGGCCTCGGACGAGGGGCTCGCGGTGGTGTCCGATCTGTCCGGGCCGGCCCGCTGGTTCCTCGACCATGCCGGCGTCGCGCTCAGCTCAGGTCACGTCTTCGGAACCGGTGGGGCGGGGCACGTGCGATTGAACTTCGCTACCTCTCAAGCTATTTTGACCCAGGCTGTATCGCGAATGGGCCAGGCACTCGCTCGTTCGATGTAGGAACCGCCCACCGGAGGAGCTGTACATGGATGTGCTGCGAACCCCAGACTCCCGATTCGAGAACCTGGAGGGCTACCCGTTCGTCGCGAACTACCTCGACGTGACCGCAACCGGCACCCCGTCGCTACGCATGCACTTCCTCGACGAGGGCCCCGTCGACGGACCGCCGATCGTGCTGCTGCACGGCGAGCCGACGTGGAGCTACCTGTATCGCACCATGATTCCGCCGCTGACTGACGCCGGGTACCGGGTGTTCGCGCCCGACCTGATCGGTTTCGGCCGTTCCGACAAGCCCAGTCGCATCGAGGATTACACCTACCTGCGGCATGTCGAGTGGGTGACCTCGTGGTTCGACCGGCTGAAACTGAAGGACGTCACGTTGTTCGGGCAGGACTGGGGATCGCTCATCGGTCTGCGCATCGCCGCCGAGCAGGACCACCGGGTGGCCCGCCTGGTGGTGGCGAACGGTTCGCTACCCACGGGCCAGCGGCGCCCCACTCCCGCCTTCCTCGCGTGGCGGGCCTTCGCGCGCCACTCCCCCGTGCTGCCCGCCGGTCACCTGGTCTCGGTGGGCACCGTCCGCCGAGTTCCCCCCAAGGTGCGAGCCGGCTACGACGCGCCCTTCCCGAACCAGACGTATCAGGCCGGGGCCCGCGCGTTCCCCCAGTTGGTGCCAACCGCACCGGACGATCCGGCGGCTCCGGCCAATCGGGCGGCTTGGGATGCCCTGGGCCGATGGGAGAAGCCGTTCCTCGCGATTTTCGGGCGCCGCGATCCGATCCTCGGGCAAGCGGACCGCGCGCTGATCAACCACATCCCCGGAGCGGCGGGCCAAACGCACGCCCGCATCAACGCCAGCCACTTCATTCAGGAAGACAGCGGACCAGAACTGGTCGAACGCATCCTGGCTTGGCAAGACGCCCTCCGGCAATAGCCTTATCGCCCCTTCGGGTGCAACGATCAGGCTATGGACATGGTGATGATGGGCCTGATGGGAACCGTCGTCGGCGCGTCGGCGATGGGCATCGCGGGCATTGCGCGGTCAGCCACCGACACCCTGCTCCCGGGGATGGTGGAAAAGGCCAATCACCGGCATCAGATAAAGTTCCATCTGCATTCGCAGCGCCACGAAACGGTCAAATGCTGGCGGACCGGCTTGGCAGAAGCGCGAGACGCGTATCGGCAGTGGGCGGCGGGACCGCGAGCCGGTGATCCGCCCAACGTGGTCGGCGACGAGTGGTTCGAGGGCTTGCGACCGCACCTGCCGACCACCGGCGACGTCGCGAAATTCCGCACCGCCCACGAAGTCCACTGCGACAATCCGACGCTGACGTTGCTCTCGCTTGAGATCGGACGCATCGAACACGAGTGGACCGAAGAGGCCAAGGGGCGCCGTCGCCGCAAGCGGACGGAGTAGCTGGATCAATTTGACACCACTACACTCACCGTATGATTAGCGTTAGATCCGCTCGTCATGGGTAGAAAAGGTTGGGGCGGAGCACCACCGGCCGACGATGCAGAGGCCCGCAAGCGCATCGTCGATGCTGCCATCCGGAGCATGGAGGGACGAGGTCCGCAAGGGACGAGTCTTTCCGTCATCGCGGGCGACCTTGGCATCACCCGCCCCACCGTCTATCGCTACTTCGCGACCATCGACGAGCTCATTACGGCCGCAGGCGATGTCGCGCTCGGCGGGTGGACCGCCCGGATCGGTGATCTCACGTCCGGCATTAGCGATCCGGTCGATCTGCTGGTGGAAGCCGTCGCCTATCTCGTCGAACGGCTGCCAGAAGAACCACTGCTGATGATGCTGCTGGAAACCGATCGAACACGTTTGATGAGTCAGCAGATGGTAGGGGGCGAATCCACTGCCCGATCGCGAGTGCTGTTGGAGCACACCGACATCGACTGGGGCGCCCTGGGCTATCGGGGCAAGGATTTCGACGACCTGGTCGAGTACCTGCTTCGCATCATCCAGTCGATGGTGCTGGTGCCACCGAGTCCGCCGCGGTCGGCGAGCGATCTGCGAGCCGTGCTAAGGCATTGGATCGGACCGGTGGTCATGACCCCACCCCACCCCGCGAGCAGACGCAAAAGCTCCCGCACGCGCGGCGTGTCGTGAGCTTTTGCGTCTGCTCGCGGGGTTAGGTCGCCGGGTTAGGAGACCTCACGCGGCGCGTCGGTGGCCGCGACAACCGCCGTGGCCGGCTGTTCGGGGAGCTCGTCGGCGTGGAACCAGCGAAACGACATCAACCCTTCCGGGTGGTCCTTGGTGGAGATCGCGTTGGGATGGTCGAGCTGCTCACGACTGATCACAATGGTGACGGTCCCGTCGCTATTGGCAACCGCCGAACCGGAATTGATGCCGCCACGACCGTATTCGAGGTCCGGCGCGGCCATATATTGGTTCCACAACGTCAGATTCCAGAACCGGCACTTCGGATGACGTGACGTGATCACCAATGCCTCACCGGGCTGCAGAGCATACGCACCGAGGCTGTAACACGCGTTCTGCATCGAATAGCCGTAGGTAGCGGCGCCAGCGCGGTAGGGCGGCGCCAAGACATTGTGGGACAGGTTTTGTCCGTCGGCGAGCTCGGTGGGCTTGCGCTCCTGGAGCACCAGCGGCACGAGGGCGAACATGTCCTGCGCGTAGCGCAAAGCCGCCCGTAACGAGTGAGCCACCGCCTCATCGGTTTTCAGCGGCACCGAAGGCAGACCGCCGTGGTCGATGACTTCGATCGCCCAGTCCACCCGCCGACTACGGGCGGGATCCTCGTGATAGTCACGGGTGAGCACCCCGTGTGCGTCATCGTCGAGGGCGATAAAAGGACCGTCGTACCCCTGCGGCCGGACCGGGCCCAGGACGCACGAGAACACACCGTCATCGTCGAGCGCCATGTCTTCGTCGTAGAGCACGCCGATGGTCCGATTGGGCCAAGCGCCGGGCTCGGGCTCGTTGTACACCGCGATCGAGTACATCGAGCTGCCATTCGGGGTCCCGCTGATGCGGTAGGTGCGGCGTGGGTCGACGACGACATAGCTGTAGTAGGCGTCGGTGTTGTCGCCGCCCCAGCGACGATCGTGCCGAGTCGGTGTCAGCAGGTCGTGGAATCGGGGCGCCACCGGGTCGGCGAACAGGGTCACGTCCAGGGACAAGCCCAGCATGGTGGCCAGGAATTGATAGCCCTCGGCGACGGCCAACTCACCACGCACCGCCTTCGGGCCCTCCAGGAACTGGGTCTCGAAATCAGTGAAGGCGCTGAGTAGTTCGCGCCACGCCTTGGAGCTCTCGGGGCTTTCCGGGTTGGCCACGAGCAGCATCATAAACCGCGCTAAGATACAGCACAACGTCCCTTGTAAAATGCGTAATACCGTAGGTATGGTCCGATTGTGACCGACACGATCCGCCTTACGGACCTCGCCAAGCCGACGTTCACGCCCGAGGCGCAGATGATCATCGACGGCATGGCCGCGATGGCCGACTACTGCCCGCTGACCACCGAAGCCCTGCACGAGCAGGCGGCGGCTCAGACCGGTTTGAGCGATTTTGGCGACCAGGATTACCGCGAGCGGATGGCGGTGCTGCTCGAGGCGTTCCACGAATTGCCGCGCTTCACGCCGTTCGGTCGCACCTACGCATTCTCGCTGATGCTGACCTTCCTCAAAGGCCGGCTCCGCGTCATCGACCACCTCAAGAACCACCCCGAAATCTTCGATATCAACATCGAGGCGCCGCTGGTCATCGCCGGCCTGCCGCGGACCGGAACGACGCACCTGCACAGCCTGCTTGCGGCCGACCCTGCCCTGCGCTCACTGCCCTACTGGGAGGCCCAGGAACCGCTGCCCGCGCCGGGAGAAGAAGGCACCATCGAGCCCCGCCGCCAGCGCACCGGCGACGCACTGAACATCTCCAACACGCTGATGCCGTACTTCACCCTGATGCATGAGATGACGACCGACCACATCCACGAAGACATCGGGCTGATGGTCCAGGATTTCGCCAGCGGATTCTTCACCACGCTCACCCATCTCCCCCGCTGGTCGGACTACCTGCGTGACAATGACCAGACTTCCGGGTACCAGTTCCTCCGGATGATGCTGCAGGTGCTGCAACACCAGGACGGCTATCACCGCCGCTGGGTGCTCAAGTCGCCGCAGCATCTTGAGCAATTCATCCCAATTCTCAACGTATTTCCCGACGCAACATTCATCGTGACGCACCGCGACCCCGTCGACGTCGCGGTGTCGATGGCGACGATGATGACCTACACCATGCGCATGAGCGTCGACGAAGTCGACGTGCACACGGTGGCCGAATACTGGATCGCCCGGATCCACGAAATGCTCAGTGCGTGTATGCGCGACCACGATCGGCTGCCGGCCGAGCGCACCATCGACGTCCGATTCGACGAGTTCATGGCCGACGACCTCGCGATGGCGCAGCGCGTCTGGGACGTCGCCGGCTACTCACCGTCGCCGGAATCCAGAAGGGCCGTAGCCGATTACATGGCCGGCCACGAACGTGGACGGCTCGGCCGCGTGGAGTATCACCCCGAGGATCTGGGGCTCGACAAAGACGAACTTCGCAGCCGGTTCGCGCCGTACGTCGAGCGGTTCGTCAACCAGACCAGCAGTGCAGCCACCACCAGGCACACACCGGCGTAAAACACGTTTCCGGTGGGCGTGCCGTCGTCAGTGACGCCGGCTTTCGCCGAGAGGTATCCGGGAAGCGCGGTCAGCCAAAGGATTCCGAGCACGGCCAGGTAGACCGGTCCGAAGGTCTGGACGAACGTGTTCGGCGGCGCGTCGGCGTCGGTGCCGCCGTTGATCAGGGCCGGAACCGCGATAAGCGCGAATGCCGCGAGTTCGATGACGAACATGACGGCTTGGGCGGTGGTGTTCGGATGGCTGCCACCGAAGATCGACGACGGAATGCTCAAGATCGCAACCCCGATCGGAACGAGCACGCCGGCCACGACCGTGCGCCATAGCAGGCCCGCGCCACTCAGACGCGTGCCGCCTTCGACTTTGCGGCCGACCAGCAGCATCACCAGCAGCGTGAGCACGGCCGGCCCAAGCGTGGCGAAAATGACCATGCTCGTCATCGGCACCGAAGCGAACATCGGATGGTTGAGCGGGTTCTGGCCGTTCCAGGCCCACCACCGCAGCTGCGGGCCCAACTGATCGAACACCTCATAGAAGCACTGATGCACGAAGCCGACGCACACCGAGCCGATCACGACACTGCGGATGCCTGGGGGGCGGAAAATTCCCAGCGCGCGGACAATCTCGAACGCCAGCGTGGTGACGGCCGGATACAGTGCGACGATGTAGAGCGGCAACCGTTCGAACATGAACTGGACGGTGAAGACGTTGTGGTCGAAGACCACGCCGATCTGATCCTCGATACCAAAGATATTTGGGAAGTACAGCGGGATCTCGGTGACCAGCAGATAGACGATGGACGCGAACCACAGCACCAGATTGGTCGGATCGCCATCGCGCCGCAGCCGCCGCGTCGCCCACCAAAGGGCCAGCACCGCACCACTGACCATCATCAGTTCCAGCACCGGCAGGGTCCAGTTGGACAGCATCAGCGGGTTGCGGATGTGCACGAACCCGGGAGCATCCGTGCATGTGAAATCGCCTAATCTTGCAGCGATCTCGTCGAATGTCGCGTTGCACTGAGACATCGAAGAAAACGACGACACCGAATCCCGTTCCTCTCGTTAGCCGCTCGCGGAAGTTGTGTACCAGCGGGTGACGTCATCGCCGCGGTCCCAGCGCCGGAACCACCGGTCCGCGAATTGCGGCAGCGGTTCGTGCTCGGGATTGTGGAATGGGGTTTGGCTCAACAGCACCCGGCCCGCGGCGACCAGGATCTGCTTGCGGGGCACGCCTTCGAAGGGTGGCGGCACCGAGCGATCTCGACCCAACAGCTTGTGCTGCAAGTTCTCGCGCGCTCCGTAACCGGGCAGCAGCGTTCGGGCGTCAACCTCGCGATCGGCCAGCGGCACATGCGCGTTGACGCCGTCCGCGATAACTGACATGACCTCCAGCAGATGCTTGATGACCGCGGGCAGGATCCGGATGCGATACCAGCTGTCGCCGACCACGGCGTCGTAGATCAGCAATGCCGAGCTGCGGTGCTCGACTTCTTCGACAAAGTGCCACAAGAACAGTGACGCCACCCGGTCATCCCCGGGGCGAAACAGCGTCGCCTCATTGTCGAGCATCAGCTTGAACGACGGCGTGAAGGTGGCCTCCAAGTCGGCGACGTAGGCCAGCCGGAATTCAACTGATGTGGTGGCGGTGAGCTTGTCGAAACAGGCCGCCGCATTGTCCAAGGTCTGCTGCAGGCCCGGATAGTGCTTGATCAGCGCGTTGACGTGCTTGCGGTGCGAGCTGGAATGCTGGGCCTCCTGGCGCAGGAAGGCCGTGGCTTCTGCGGCCACGTCGGGATCCGTCATGCGCGGCTTAGCTTCCTGTACCGCCGCGACGATCATCTGCTCGAAGCAGATCGCGATGATCGACGTCGCGTTCATCAAGAACGAGAAGGCGGGGTTCTGCGGATGCCAAATCCACGGAACGTCGTCCGTGAAATCGAACTTCGGCCGCCGAACCTGCAGCTCGGTCAATGATCCACTCCCCAGCGGAGCAATAATACAGCGTTGCATCAGATGTAAGATCTGATTGTTGCTGCCGCGGAGGGATGAGTCAAGGCCGCACCCCGCCCCGCGAGCAGACGCGAAAGCCCCCGACACGCCGCGCGTGCGGGCGCTTTCGTGTCTGCTCGCGGGGTTAGGCGGTTACGGCGAGTACGGCCCGGGCCAGCTCCGGACGGCAGACCACCAGGTCGGGCAGCTTCGGGTCCGCCTGGTTGTAGGCCAGCGCGGTTCCGTCGATGCGGGAGGTAAACAGGCCGGCAGCCCGGGCCACCGCCACCGGCGCCGCTGAGTCCCATTCGAATTGGCCACCGGCGTGGACGTACACATCGGACAGGCCCTGGACGATCGAGGCAACTTTGGCTCCGGCGGAGCCCATTTCCACCAGCGTGCCGTTCAGCGCGTCACGCACGGCCAGCGCGATGGCGGGCGGCCGGGTGCGCGACACCACGATGCGCGGTTGTTCCGGTGCGGTGGGCGGCGCCGCAACGTCGGGTGTCGCCAGCGTAATTCCCTGGGCCGGTAGCGCTACCGCACCGGCGACGAGCTCGCCGGCCTGCCAGAGCGCGACGTGCACCGCCCAGTCGCTGCGGCCCAACTCGGAAAATTCGCGCGTTCCGTCGAGCGGATCGACAATCCACACGCGCTCCGAGCGCAACCGCACCGGATCGTCGGCGCCTTCCTCGGACAACACCGCGTCGTCCGGGCGCTCTTTGCCGAAGGCTTCCATCAGGAAGTCGTGGGATCGCTTATCTCCCGCTGCTTTCCGCTCGCCGGCGTCGGCATCGGCGAATTCCTCTCGCACGCCGAGCAGCAACTGCCCGGCCTCGGTGGCTAGCCGCGCAGCCAGTTCGTGGTCATCCACTCAGACCTCGATGACGACGGCGCCGCCCTGCCCGCCGCCGGCGCACATGGCCGCGACGCCGATGCCCCCGCCGCGGCGGCCCAGCTCGTAGGCCAACGTGGTGATCATCCGTGCGCCCGAGGCCGCGATCGGGTGGCCCAGGCTGCAGCCGCTGCCGAAGAAGTTGACCTTCTCCTCGTCGATGCCGAACTGCTTCACGGCCGCGATCGGCACGGAGGCAAACGCCTCGTTGATTTCCCACAGCGCGATGTCAGCGACCGAGAGGCCGGCCCGCTTCAGCACCTTCTCGATCGCCTTGAGGGCGCCCAGACCACAGTCCCGCGGCGGCACACCCGCGGCGGCCCAGGCCTTGACGGTGCCCATCACGTTGAGCTTCTCGGCGGTGGCGTAGTCGCGGTCGACCAGCGCAACCGCGGCCGCGGCGTCGTTGGTGCCGCTGCTGTTGCCCGCGGTGATCGAGAAGCCCTCGATCTCGGGGTGCAGCACCTTGAGGCCGGCGAGCTTCTCGACCGTGGTGTCACGACGCGGGAACTCGTCAACCGCGAACTCGGTGAGCGACCCGTCCAGTTGGGTGATCTTCAGCGGCAGGATCTCGTCGACGAACTTCCCCGCATCGATGGCCGCGATGGCGCGCTCGTGTGACCGGGCCGCCCAGGCGTCCATCTCCTCGCGGGTGATGCCGGCCGACTGCGCGGTGTTCCAGCCCACCGTGATCGACATGTCCTTGGCCGGCGCGTCCGGCGTCTCGAGGTGAGTCGGCGGCATCCAGCGCTCCTCGAACTTCAGCTCGGGCCCGGGAATCCGCCAGTTCGTCAGCGGCGTCATCGACAGCGACTGCACGCCACCGGCGATGAGCACGCGCTCCATTCCGGAGCCGATCTGGGCCGAAGCATTGCCGATGGCGGTGAGGCTGCCCGCGCAGTGCCGGTTCACCGACTGGCCGGGAACGTGGTCCAACCCGGTGGCGCTGGCCGCGTACCGAGCCAGGTCGCCGCCGCCGTAGTGCGATTCGGCGAAGATGATGTCGTCGATGTCTGACGGGTTGACACCGGACCGGCGGACCACCTCCGGAAGTACCGCGGTGATCAGCGTCTCGGGCGGGGTGTTGACCAGCGTTCCCTTGAAGGACCTGCCGATCGCCGTCCGGACGGCTCCAACGATTACGGGTGTGCCCATGTTCTCATCCTCGAGATGTCTGGCAGCGGCCTATCGCCGCGACTCGTTTCGAATACTGTATCGCCAATAGTATTGGGCTAAGTTCGCGAGGGCCCGTCTGTGACGGCGCTAACAATTAAGCGACGCAGACATCAGATGGAGGCTAACCCGTTGAAGACCAAAGGTGCCCTGGTGTGGGAGCTCAACGGACCGTGGTCGGTCGAAGAGATCGAGATCGGCGATCCCCGGCGCGGTGAGGTGACGGTTCAACTCGAGACCGCCGGTTTGTGCCACTCCGACCTACATCTGCAGACCGGCGACTTCCCCATCCCGAGCTATCCCGTGTTGGGCGGCCATGAGGGCGCCGGCGTCATCACCGAGATCGGCGAGGGCGTCGAGAACCTGGCCGTCGGCGATCACGTGGTCATGTCGTTCATCCCGTCCTGCGGAAAATGCATTCCGTGTCAGACCGGGCTGCGCAACCTCTGCGACCTCGGCATGGGCCTGCTGTCGGGCCAATCGGTGTCCGACGGCTCGTTCCGGGTGACGGCGGGCGGCAAGAACGTGCTGCCGATGTCGCTGCTCGGGACGTTCGCGCCGTACGTGGTGGTGCACGAGACATCGGTGGTCAAGGTCGACCCCGACATCCCCTTCGACGTGGCGTGCCTGGTGGGCTGCGGGGTCACCACGGGCTTCGGCTCGGCTGTGCGCAGCGCGGCGATCACCCCGGGTGACGACGTGGCAATCATCGGTATCGGCGGCGTCGGGGTCGCCGCGCTGCAGGGCGCCCGAATCGCCGGGGCGCGCCGCGTATTCGCCGTCGACCCCTTCGAATGGAAGCGCGAGCAGGCGCTCAAGTTCGGCGCCACCGAGGCTTTCGCCGACGTGGCCAGCGCCGCCGCCCGCATCGCCGAGGCCACCCGCGGCCTGATGTGTCACAAGGTGATCGTCACCGTCGGCCGCGCGGAGGGCAGCGAGGTCGACTCCTGGATGGGGCTGACCGCCAAGGGCGGAGTGTGCGTGCTCACCGCCATGGGCGGGGTGATGGACAACGAGGTGACGCTCAACCTCGCGGGGCTGTCGCTGCTGCAGAAGAGCCTGCAGGGAAGCCTGTTCGGCGGCGGTAACCCGCAGTACGACATCCCGGAGATCCTCGCGCTCTACAAGATGGGTCAGCTCAACCTCGACGACATGGTGACGCGCGAGTATTCGCTCGAGCAGATTAACGACGGCTACCGCGACATGCTCGAGGGACGCAACATCCGCGGCATCATCCGCTTCACCGACGCTGACCGCGGGTAAGACACAATGGCTTCATGACCACCGTTGCCCAGAGTGACGCCATCCAGAAAACCGCATACCGAGTCGCCGCGATGCTGGTGGGCGTCGGCACCGTCCACTTCTTGGCTCCCAAACCGTTCGATGACATCGTGCCCGCCGAGCTGCCCGGCAGCGCGCGGTTCTACACCTATGCCTCGGGCGTCGTCGAGATAGCGACCGGGGCGCTGCTGGTGCCGCGTGGCACCCGGCGGTTGGCCGCCCTGGCGGCCGCCCTGCTGTTCGTCGGGGTCTTTCCGGCAAACGTCAACATGTGCCGGTTGTGGTGGGGCAAGCCCTGGCCTATGCGGATCGTCGCGCTGGCCCGGCTGCCGCTGCAGATTCCGATGATCACCACCGCGCTCAAGATCCGGCGCAACAGCTAACGCGGCGTGACTCTCGTGGCCGGGGTAGTTGCTCGTCACATTCGTCACACCAGCCTCTCTAAGCGGCGGCACCATGTTTGCCCAGCTATCCGCGACAACGGCGCCAAGCCACGGCTCCGCCGGCCGCGACATATAAACCACGCACACGACTCGCCCCGGGGAAGGTGTGCCTGGGTTATATCTCGGGGCACCGCGACGGGCGCCCGGCGCCCCGCGCGCTCTGTTTAGCGCGGCCCCGTGTTGGGCAGTCGGACGCATGACCTCAATCGTCATCGTCGGCAGCGGCTTCACCGGATTCACCTGCGCGCGCCGCCTCGCCCGGATACTTCGCCGACAGCGCGAATCGGTGGACATCACGATCATCTCGCCGGTCGACTACATGCTCTACACGCCGCTGCTGCCCGACGTCGCCGGCGGAGTTGTCGATGCTCGGTTTGTCGCGGTGCCCCTGGCTAACTCGCTCAAGGGCGTCAACGTCGTGCGCGGGCGGGTGGACGACGTGGACGTCGCGCAAAGCACGTTGACGTATTGCGATCCCGAACAGCGCAGCCACCGCATCTCGTGGGATCGCCTCGTCCTCACCCCGGGGTCGGTGACGCGCTTGTTCGACGTGCCGGGGCTCACCACTCATGCGCGAGGATTGAAGACCACTGCCGAAGCCCTCTACTTGCGCGACCACTTCGTCGAGCAACTCGAGCTCGCCAACATCGAGGACGATCCCGGCATGGTCGAGGCCCGGCGCGCGGTGGTTGTGGTCGGCGCTTCCTATTCGGGCACCGAACTGGTCGTACAGCTGCGCGCACTGGCAGACGCGGCGGCCAAACAGATGGGCTTCAACGCCTCCGACGTCAAGTTCTTATTGCTCGATACCGCCGAACAGGTCATGCCCGAGGTGGGCGAGAACCTCGGCAACGCCGCACAGAAGGTCCTGCGCCACCGCGGAATCGATGTCCGGCTCGGCATCACGCTCAAAGAGGCGCATGCCGATCATGTTGTGCTCAGCGATGATTCGCGGGTCGACACGCACACGCTCGCCTGGGTGACCGGGGTAACCGGTGCGCCGCTGATCGAAAATCTCGGATTGCCAACCGAAGAGGGCCGGCTTACCGTGCAGACCGATCTGCAGGTACCAGGCCATCCGGCGGTCTTCGCGGCGGGTGATGCGGCCGCGGTTCCCGACCTGACCCAACCCGGAAAGATCACACCACCCACCGCCCAACACGCCACCCGGCAGGGAAAGGTGCTCGCTCGCAACGTGGCCGCCAGCCTCGGCTACGGCACCAGCAAGGAATACAAACACCGGAACCTCGGTCTGGTTGTCGACCTGGGACCGTGGCACGCGGTGGCCAACCCGCTCGGTCTGCATTTGTCCGGGCTTCCCGCCAAGGTCGTCACCCGCTGCTATCACCTCTACGCGATTCCACGGCCGGTCAATCGGTGGGCGGTGGCCCTGGCCTACCTCACCGACACATTGTTCGACCGCTCAGTGGTTTCGATCGGACTGTCTTCTCAAGAGGACGCGCAGTTCACAGCCAGCGAAGGCATCCCCATGCCGAAGACGGGCTGACCAACTGTTCAGTGCGAGGCCGGGTAGGGCAAGCTGGCGAGGTGGGAAACGACGACAACGACAACATGCTTGACCCGTCCGAGAGCCTGGACTCCGACGAGGTACGCAACGACGACGGCGATGAGGTGGTAGCTCCGCCCGACCATTGGATCGAGGCCGAGGACCACGAGTCGCTCGACGAGAAGCTGGCCGCCGAGATTCCGGACAATCCGGGCGACGACGGGCCGTCCAGAGAAGCGCACGACTCTGACGCAGGCGGCGCACTCACGGTTCTCAGTGATTACGACCTAGACCGCATTGATCCAGAGCGGCATGGCCGGGAACGCGGCCAGATCGACGGGACGCCGGAGGACGGCGACTCGTTCTACAACGTCGAGCGGTGATTCGTCGCCGAAGCTGCTGATCAACCGTGAGTTTTCGGCCTGCCCTGGTCGGACCGCGGTCCGATAGGCCATGCTGTTCGTCGGCTTGATAACTCACCGTCGAGGAGAGATAAGTGACTACACCAACGACGGCCAGCCAGCATGGCGGCGGGCGGCCGGAAATCCATCTCTCACAGCTCTTGCGTTCTCCCGTGCTGGCCCCCTCCGGCGAGGCCGTCGGCCGGGTCGAGGACGTCATCGTGCGGCTGCGCGGCAACGATGAGTATCCGTTGGTGACCGGCATCGTCGCCGAAGTCGGCGGCCGGAAGGTGTTCATCGGCAGCAAATCCATTCGCGAGTACCATCCGGACCGAGTCGTGTTGGCCAAGAACAAAATTGACCTGCGCAGTTTTGAACGTCGCGACGGTGAGGTGCTGCTGCGCTCCGACGTACTGGGACACCGATTGATCGACGTGGCCGCCGTGGAACTGGTCCGCGCCTATGACGTCGAGCTGGAAGACACCGGCGCCGGATGGGTGATTACGCGGTTGGACACCCGCCGCCCACCAAGGTGGTTCGGGCTGGTCAAGAGTTCCGGTGGGCACGCCTCCCGCGATTGGAAGGCATTCGAACCGTTGATCGGCCACGCGCACACCGACGCGGTGCGTAGCCTGTCCGGCCGATTCCGGGGCTTCAAACCCGCAGAGATCGCCGATCTACTGGAGGAAGCCGACAAAGCCGAGGGTGGCGAGATCCTCGATCGGGTGCACAGCGACCCGGAATTGGAAGCCGACGTTTTCGAGGAACTCGAACCCGAGAAGGCCAGCCGGCTGCTCAATGGAATGCCCGACGACGAGGTCGCCGCACTACTGGGCCGGATGCGCGCCGACGATGCGGCCGACGCGATCGCGGACCTGCGTCAGTCGCGGCGCCGGCGCGTGCTGGATCTGATGCCCGCCCCGCAGCGCACCAAAGTGATCACCTTGATGGGGTTCAACCCCGAAAGCGCCGGCGGGCTGATGAACGTCGACTTCGTCTCCTGCGCGCCCGGCGCGACTGCCGGCGAGGCGCTGGCGCTGATCGCCGGCGCCACCGCAGTCCAGCCGGAGGCACTGATCCGGATGCATGTTCTCGACGACGACAAACGCCTCGCCGGGGTGGTCTCGGTGATGACCCTGTTGCAGTCCGAACCGGGCCAACGCGTCGGCGCACTGATGGATTCCGATCCGGTGCGGGTGAGCGCCGACGCCGACCTGACCGACATCGCGTTGCTGATGGCTGACTTCAACCTGTACTCCATCCCCGTTGTCGACGAGCAGGATCGCGTGCTCGGAGTGGTCACCGTCGACGACGTACTGGAGGCCACCATCCCCGAAGACTGGCGACGCCGGGAGCCCGCCCCGCGCCCGACTCGCGACATCGCGCCCGTGCCGGGCGGTGACACGCCATGACCGCGGCCTCCGAAGACTCCGCCAACACCGCCGAGCCGGCCTCGGCGCCGACCACCGCGGTCCTGGACTCCGCCCACGTGGGCGATATCGAGGGCGCGTTCGGGCGCATCAGCCTCGGCGAGCTCGACCGTCCCCGCACGTTCAAGATCCGGCTGATGACCTTGCTGGCCATCGTCGGTCCCGGGATCATCGTGATGGTCGGCGACAACGACGCCGGCGGCGTGGCCACCTACGCTCAGGCCGGCCAGAACTACGGCTACTCGCTGTTGTGGGTGCTGCTGCTGCTGATTCCGGTGCTCATCGTCAACCAGGAAATGGTGGTGCGTCTCGGCGCGGTCACCGGGGTCGGGCACGCCCGGTTGATCAACGAACGCTTCGGCCGCGGCTGGGGCTGGTTCTCGGTCGGCGACCTGTTCCTGCTGAACTTCCTGACGATCGTCACCGAGTTCATCGGGATCAGCCTGGCCGCCGAATACATCGGCATCTCCAAATACATTGTTGTGCCGGTCTCGGCGGCGGCGCTGGTCGCGATCATGGCGAGTGGCAGCTTCCGGCGATGGGAGCGGGCCATGTTCGTCTTCATCGCCGTCACCCTGGCGCAGATCCCAATGCTGCTGATGTCACACCCGCAGTGGGCCCATGCCGCGAAGTCGTTTGTCGTGCCGAGCATCTCGGGTGGCGTCAGCTCGGATGCGGTGCTGCTGATCATCGCGATCGTCGGCACCACCGTGGCGCCCTGGCAGCTATTTTTTCAGCAATCCAACATCGTCGACAAACGCATCACACCCCGATTCATGGCCTACGAGCGCGTCGACACCGTGCTGGGCGCATTCGTTGTGGTGGTCGGCGCAGCGGCGCTGCTGATGACGGGTGATTGGGCGGCGCGCTCCACCGACAGCGTGGGCCAGTTCACCGACGCCGGCGCCATCGCACACCTGCTCGGCCAACACAGTTCGACGCTCGGCTGGCTGTTCGCGATCGTCCTGATGGATGCCTCGATCATCGGTGCGGCCGCGGTGACGCTGGCCACCAGCTACGCCTTCGGCGACGTGTTCGGCCTCAAGCACTCGCTGCACCGCGGGTTCTCCGACGCCAAACAGTTCTACCTGTCCTACACCGCAATGGTGGTGCTGGCCGCGGTGATCGTGCTGATTCCCGGCGCCCCGCTCGGGCTGATCACCACCGCGGTGCAGGCCCTGGCCGGGCTGCTGTTACCCAGCGCCAGCGTGTTTCTACTGCTGCTGTGCAACGACCGGGAAGTGTTGGGGCCCTGGGTTAATCGCGCGTGGCTGAACTGGGTCGCCGTGCTGATCGTCGGCACGCTGCTGCTGCTCTCCGGGATCCTGATGGCCACCACCATTTTCCCGCACCTCAACGTCGTCGCGGTCGCCGGCTACCTGACGCTGGGCATGGTCATCCTCGGTGCCGCGGCGGGACCGGTGCTGCGCAGGCTGGCCCGCCACCAACGCGCAGCGCCGGTCGCACCAGCCCCGGTGCGTACCGTTGACCGCAACACCTGGCGCATGCCACCCCTGGCGCTGCTACAGCCGGTCACCTGGTCGGCCGGCACCCGACTGGGCATGATCGCCCTGCGTGCCTACCTGGTCGTCGGCGCGCTGCTGCTGGTGGTCAAGGCCATCCAGCTCAGCCAGGGTTAATCGCCGGTGCGCGTAAATGTTTCGTCGAAATCCATGCTGACCGCGCAGGATCCGTTCTGTTGCCAGTGACCGTGCCCATTGAGCACCGGGATCGGATCCTGCCGTGGTTGTGGCAGCGGATACAGGCCGGTGGTGCTCAAATGCGCCGGGCCGCCGTCCGGGCACTTGCCGTCGGAATCTTCTTTCCACGTCCAGTTTCCACCGCCGAACAACAGTGGAACATCACCTGATTTCGCGTGGAAGTAACTCATGCACCGATCGCCGGTCCGCAGACAGTCGGTCTCGATGGCTGAGCTGCCCAGCTGTTGGGCGGCCTGGTTGGTGAAGGTCCGCGCGAGTTGATAGTGGCCATGCAATCCCTGGGCCTGCGACACAACCCGCGGCGGCAGGGTCGCCGGGTCGGGAAGGCTGGCGAGGTCGACGTCACCGGTGCGGGTGAAGGTCACGGTCCGCTTTTCCTGGCAGTTGTTCAGGGCGGTCCTGGTGTGTACGCCGGTGAGCGTGCCGTCGGGGCGTTGCTGCAGGGTGAACACCTCCCAGACTTCGCCGACGGCGCCCCGGCACTGGTTCGCCGACAGCGCGACGGCCACCCAGCGCCCGCCGATCTCGTCGAACACCATCGACGACGCGAAGAAGGTTTCGCCGGTCAGCCTCGACGCGGTCGCCAGGCAGCCCGAACCCCCGCATGCCGAGCGCAGGCCGTAGGTGCCCGTTGATGGCTTTTTGCCCGGGACCTGGCTGTCGTCGAGATCAGTGGGCGGGCCGAAGTCGGCCCGGAAGGTGCCGGTGAATGGGCCCAGCGTCGCAGCGGGCTTGGACTCCGCGGCGGTGGCCGGCTTATGCGGACGGGCAAAGTGCACGATCGCGAACACACCGGCAACGATCAGCAATGCGACAGCCGCCAGCACACCCAACAGAACGCCGGGGCGCTGGCCAAGGCCTCGCCGGACCGGCGGCTCTGGCGCCGGACGCGCGGGCGCAGTGAGATCCGACGCCGGAACCCACTGCCGGGCCAGTCGGTACGCGAATTCCCCACAGCTGCCAAACCGTTGGGACGGCTCTTTGGCCATCGCGACGGCAAATACCGGATCCAGCGCGGCCAAGTCCGGGCGGCGCGAAACGATCGACGGCGGTGGGTCATTGACGTGCTGGGTGATCACCACCCCGGGATTGATGTCGACGAACGGCGGCACCCCGGTCAGCAGATGAAACGCGGTGCAGGCCAGGGCATATTGATCGGCACGCCCGTCGGCCGGCTCACCCTTGAGCTGCTCGGGCGCCGCGTAGGCCACGGTGCCCACCGTCGCGTTTTCCGCAGTCAGCCCCGATGAATCATTGATGTGGCGCGCGACGCCGAAGTCAGCCAAATAGATTCGTTGCGCCTGTCCATCCGGATCGGTCAGCAAGATGTTGGCCGGCTTGACGTCGCGGTGCAACATCCCACGATGATGGGCATAGTCCAGCGCCGAGGCGACCGCGGTAACGATCGGCGCCACCGCGGCAAGAGGCATTCCATTCGGGTGCACATCGCGCAATAGACGGGCCGCGTCGGTGCCGGCCACGTAATCCATCGAGATCCAAAACAGGCCCTCGAATTCGCCACGGTCATGGATTCCCACTATGTGCGGATGCGACAGCCTGGCCGCCAGGTCGGCCTCGCGCAGGAACCGCGCCCGAAACTCCGGATCGCCAGTCGAATCCGCCGACAACACCTTCAGCGCGTCCTCGCGCGGCAGCCGCGGATGCGACGCCAGATACACCTGGCCCATCCCGCCGCTGCCCAGCACCCGCAGGATTCGGTATCCGGCGAACACCTGGCCAACCTCAAGCGACATGGCCGGCGCTTCGGGTCAGCAGCGCCGCGACGGCCGCGGGATCCTTGTAGTAGACGTCAAGCTCAATTATCTGTCCGCCGTGAACTTTATAGAGCTCGACGAGGTCCATCTCGACGCTTTCGCCAGATGTTCGCGCAGTGAACTTCAACCGGAAGCGCGACGCTACCGTGTCGTCAGACAGGCAATCTCGAGTGACCGGTCCCACGGTGAGTTCCATGCTCTCGTCCATCTTCGCCAGCAGGTCGCGAAAGCCTTGCGGGCCATGATATTCGCCGCTATAGGGCAGGCCGCCGGCTTCGTGCACGACAAGATCGGGGTGCAGCAGAGCGCATGCCCGGTCGAGGTCCCGCTCCCCCAGCGCTTTGCTGAATTGGCCCACCGTCGATAACGGTGACTGACTCATCCCACGTCCTCGAAGCGCCGGGCCGAATCTCTTTCGTTGTTCGTGCGGCGACGGAGTTTCGCCACGCTC
The DNA here is from genome assembly GCA_963715905.1 of uncultured Actinomycetota bacterium. Lineage (GTDB taxonomy): Bacteria > Actinomycetota > Actinomycetes > Mycobacteriales > Mycobacteriaceae > Mycobacterium. The sequence continues at coordinate 101,206 of CAVQSX010000001.1, read as the reverse complement.
CCGCGCAGCCGGGTTGCGAGAGGCTGGGGAAGCAGCCGAGTCACGGGAGTGGCGATGTCCTCGCGAAGCCTGGTCAGCTTTGACGATTTGATCCGCCAGTGCTCCCCGACCTTCTCGTATGTCTCGTGGTAGTGGCCGTAGCCGTAGAGAGTCACCGCCGGGGCCAGCCGCACAACGTCATTGAGCGCCCAGACGCCACGCCCGGTCGTCGATGAGGTCAGCGCGATCTCGGGTGCGTGCACCTGGTGCACGCTGGCTTGGGACGGCCGGCCGAGGGTCCGACGGGTGTAGACCACGAACTCGTCGGCCCCGACGATCGTCGTGCCGCCGATCGCCTCCAGGTCACTGACGAAGTCGTCGGTGAACAACTCGCGCCACGCCGTCCAGTCCTTGGCGTCGAGGTAGCGGCAGTAGCGCGCCTTCAATACCTTGATCGCTTCGATGTCCGGCAGGACGTCCGTCTGCTCCACTGGGGTCTAGGAATCCCGTTGGCTCGCTGCCTGCGCGGCGTCGGCTTCATAGCTGCCCATGAACTCCATGGGCACGCCGCCCACGGTGCAGACGAACAGCTCGACCCCAGGTACGCCGGCATCAACCGCCGTCACGTCGTCGGCGAACATGCGGGCTTTGGCCTCGGTGTCCTTGTAGTCCGCCGTCAGGAACGACAACGCGGTGAGTCCCTCCGGTTGCACCGAGCGCACCGCCTCGGGGACGTCAAGGACCTCGACCAGGCCGGCCATGCCCTCGCCAAGGATGGTGATGGTCGCGCCATCGGACGGCGGCCATCCCAGGGTGGTCTCGAAGACGTGGCCGGGGACCGGGAACTGGTGCTGGATTTCCAGGCCAACGGCCTCGGTGAAGAATTTGATGAGCGTGTCGGCTGAATGGCTGCTCATGACAACGTGGTGGAGTTGCTTCGACATCGATCTTGGGCCCCTATGACTGTCATCGGAGATGAACGCTGTGTCCCGTAACTGCGATCGTAGTGCGTCTCTCCGCCCAGGAGAATAGACTTCTCTCGAAATGGGAAGTCGCTCTCAGGGCTGTCGAATTCCTTGGCGGACGCGCACGGTGGAGTCCGCATGCGCACGATGACGCAGGCGGATGTCGATCACTGCGGCCGCATTTGCTACCAGGCCTTCCACGCGATCGCCACGTTGCATAACTTCCCGCCGGACTTCCCGTCGATACAGTCCGCGCGAGAGTTGGTCGCCGCGTTGCAATCTCACCCGGATTTCTTCAGCGTTGTCGCGGAAGCGGATGGTCGGGTCGTCGGAAGTAACTTCCTCGACGAACGCTCGCCGATCTTCGCCGTCGGTCCGGTCACCGTGGCTCCCGATGTGCACGCCGGCGGTATCGGCCGCTCGCTGATGCAGGCGGTGCTGGACCGAAGCGCCGAGCGAGAGGCGTTGGGGGTGCGACTGGTTCAGGTCGCGTACAACACCCGCTCGATGAGCCTGTACACCAAGCTCGGCTTCGTGACGCGCGAGCCGCTGGGCGCGATCCTGGGCGAGCCGCTCTTGCAGGGCTTCAACGGATTTGACGTGCGCGCCACTGTGGCCGCCGATATGGCTGAATGCAACCGGCTCTGTTCGCAGGTGCACGGCCACGATCGGGGCGGCGAGCTGCGCGATGCGATCGCGGGCGGGTCCGCCAGGGTGGTCGAGCGAGGCGGACGAATCACCGGCTACACGACCGGGATTGGCCTATTCGGGCACTCGGTGGCGGTGACCAACGAAGATCTCATGGCGTTGATCGCCAGCGCCGAGCAGATTTCCGGGAACGGATTTCTGGTGCCGTTACGCAACGCCGAGTTGCTGCGATGGTGTTTCGAGCAGGGGCTGCGGATGGTTTACATGCTGAACCTGATGGCCTTGGGCTTCTATCAGGAGCCGCGTGGTCCCTTCCTGGCGTCGATCGGGTACTGAGGCAACACCTCGCCGTGTGTCTCGGGCGCGAACGGAATGATCCGGCTGTACGACCGCCCTTCGAACGTAACCGCACGGCGAATGTCGTCACAACTGCCACACGAGTCACCGCGCCAGGCGGCACCACGTTTGCCCAGCTACGCGCGACAAGCCCGACAGCTCACACATTGTCGCTATGAGGCGGACAGACGTGGTGGCGTCTCCGCCAGGGACTGTTGTGGCGGATGTGACAGCTGCGACCAACTTCTAGACGGTGCGAGTCAGCCGGTCGGCGAGCAGCTCGGCGAACCGGGCCGGATCCTCGAGTGCCCCGCCTTCAGCCAGCAGCGCTGTGCCATATAGCAATTCGGCGGTCTCGGCGACCGAAGGGTCGTCGCTGCGGTCCTGGTGAGCCTGGCGCAGCCCGGTGACGAGCGGATGGCTCGCGTTGAGTTCGAGAATCCGCTTCGCAAGCGGCACGTCCTGCCCGGACGACCGGTATAACCGCGCGAGCGCGGGTGTGATGCCGAACGCATCAGTGATCAAACAGGCCGGGGAGTCCGTCAGGCGATTCGACAACCGCACTTCCTTGACGTGCTCGCTCAGCGTCTCCTGCAACCACGTCAGAAGGTCCGCGAAGTCCTTCGACTGCTCCTCGCGCTCGGCCTCGTGCGCAGTCTTTTCCTCCTCGGTGTCGAGATCCACCTCGCCTTTAGCGACCGACTGCAACGGTTTGCCGTCGAACTCTTCGACCACGCCCGCCCATACCTCGTCGACCGGGTCGGTGAGCAGCAGCACCTCATAGCCCTTGGCCTTGAACGCCTCGAGGTGCGGCGATTTCAGGATCTGTTCGCGGGTCTCGCCGGTGGCGAAGAAGATCTGCTCCTGCCCCTCCTTCATGCGCCCGACGTACTCGGCGAGGGTGGTGGATTCCTCTTCGCTGTGCGTCGAGACGAACGAGATGATGTCCAGCAGGGCGTCCCGGTTGTCCGGGTCTGACAGCAGACCCTCCTTGAGCACCTTGCCGAACTGAGTCCACAGGGTGCGGTAGTCCTCGGGCCGCTCGGACTGCAATTCCTTGATCGTGGACAGGACCTTCTTGGTCAGCCGGCGACGGATCGCCTTGATCTGCCGGTCCTGCTGCAGGATTTCGCGAGAGACGTTGAGCGACATGTCCTGTGCGTCGACGACGCCCTTGATGAAACGCAGGTACTCGGGCATCAGCTGGTCGCAGTCGCCCATGATGAAGACACGCTTCACATATAGGTTGATCCCGACGGTCGAGTCGCGGCTGAACAGATCGAACGGCGCGTGCGACGGAATGAAAAGCAGGGCCTGGTACTCGAAAGTGCCCTCGGCCTTCATGGCGATGACCTCGAGCGGGTCGTCCCACATGTGCGCGATGTGCTTGTAGAACTCCTTGTACTCCTCGTCGGAGACCTCGTCCTTGGGCCGGGCCCACAGCGCCTTCATCGAGTTGAGCGTCTCGGTCTCGATGGTGATGACGTCTTCGCCGCCCGCGTCGGTGGCCGGGGTGCGTCGCTCGACCTCCATCCGGATCGGCCAGGCGATGAAGTCGGAGTACTTCTTGACCAGGTTCCTGATCTTCCATTCCTGGGTGTAGTCGTACAGCTCGTCCTCGGCGTCTTCGGGCTTCAGATGAAGGGTGACCGAGGTTCCCTGCGGCGCGTCCTCGACACGTTCGATGGTGTAGGTGCCGTCGCCGCTCGACTCCCACCTGGTGGCCTCGCTCTCGCCGGCCTTGCGGGTCAGCAGCTCGACCTTGTCGGCCACCATGAAAACCGAATAGAAACCGATACCGAACTGACCGATGAGGTCCTCCGACACGGCGGCGTTCTTGGCGTCTCGCAGCTGTTTACGTAGCTCAGCGGTGCCCGACTTGGCCAGCGTGCCGATCAGATCCACGACCTCGTCGCGCGTCATACCGATCCCGTTGTCGCGAATCGTCAGCGTGCGCGCGCTCTTGTCGACGTCGATCTCGATATGCAGGTCGGAGGTGTCGGCCTCCAGGTCCTTGTTCCGGAACGCCTCGAGCCGCAGCTTGTCCAGCGCGTCGGACGCGTTTGAGATCAACTCCCGCAGAAAGGAATCCTTGTTGGAGTAAACCGAGTGCACCATTAAATCCAGCAGTTGCCGGGCCTCCGCCTGGAACTCCAACTGCTCCACACCTGCATTCATGCGATTACCTTGCCCCTCTTAAAACCCGTGTCAATGCCCGTCATAACTCTCAAATTTACCCAGCCGGAAACCGCTGCTCTCCCGGGGCGTGGCGTTATCGCTCACAGCGGATCCATAGGCAGTCTTTCTAACGTGTGTATGAGTCGCGGGGCGGGTACCCGACAACTTCACTAGGAGACAGGCGACGAACTATGAAACTTAGGCAACTGGCCGGGGGTGTAACCATTGCCGGCGCTCTTGGCGCTGCGGCCTTGGGCGTGGGCGTGAGTGCGGCAAACGCCGCTCCGCTGCACCCGCCGATGGCTCCGGGTGCCCCGCACAACCCGAACGCGCCTAGCGAGCCGGGTGGGCCCGACGGCCCAGGTGGACCCGGTGGTGCGGGTGGACCCGGCGGCCCGGGCGGACCCGGTGGACCTCCACAGGGCGCCCCGGGCGGACCCGGCGGGCCCGGTGAGCACGGTCCCGGCGCACCGCCGCCCGGCAACGGACCCGGCGGACCCGGCGGACCCGGCGGACCCGGCGAGCATGGCCCGGGCGGGCCTCCACCCGGTGGACCCGGCGGACCGGGTGGTCCAGGCGGACCCGGCGGACCCGGCGGACCCGGCGACCACGGTCCGGGCGGGCCTCCACCCGGTGGACCCGGCGGCCCATGGCACGGAGATGACCAGCGCGGCTACTTCCACGGCGCCCCGTGGGGCGATGGACCCGCGCCCTGGGGATACGGCGAACCGCCCAGGTCGGGATGGGGCGGACCGATCCCGCCGCCCTATGGGCAATGGAACAACGGCCCCATCAACTACTGGGGCTACCGGGAGACCCCCTATTGGAATCCCGGCTTCAACCAGTGGGGCTTTGACTTCTTCGGGGTCTGGATCCCGCTGTAAAGACTCACTCGGACGGCGCCCGCTTCGCCCCTCGGGCGAGCGGGCGCCGTGCCGTCTCCCGTATGCTGCGTCCACACCAAGCGAAGGGCGATCTGACTCATGCGCCACCTCACAGCGGCCGTCGCCGCTGCCGCCATCGGGTTGTTCATCGCGGGCTGCGGCAGCGACAACAAGAGCACCCCCGCATCGTCATCGTCATCGACCACGACGACGACCACGACGTCGTCGAAGCCGCCCGTCGCGCAGGCTGCACTGGGGAGTTTTTTGCTCAACCCGGACGAACTCAACGGCGTGATGAGCAGCAGCGGCATGGCAAGCCAGGAAAAGTTTGACAAGCCGCAAGACGACAACGCCAAGCAGCACTGGCCGCAGGGTTGGACGTGGCCGGCTGAATGCCTTTACGCCCTCGGCCCCGCGGAGGGTCCCGTTATCACCGACGCCAAATACACCGCGATCAGTGGTGACGATTCCGTTGCACCCTTGCCCCCCGGCTCAACAGATATCAACCCCGAGGTGACCCAGGCGGTGTTGTTATTCCCCTCCGCGGACGACGCGCAGGCCTTCTTCACCGCCTCCTCCCAGAAATGGCCGGCCTGCGCCGACCACCAATTCACCACCCCCGGCGACGCGGACACTCCCGAATTAGCGTGGAAGGTGGGACCGGTATCCACCGCCGACTCGACTTTGACCACCACTTTGAGCATGACCGGGACCAAGAACGGCGTCACCCACACCATGAGCTGTCAGCGGGCGCTGACCGTGCGCAACAACGTTGCGATTGATGTCTCCGCCTGCCGCAATGACGCGGGAGACTTAGGCGTCAAGGTCGCCAGTCAGATCGCCGGCAAGGTCGACAAAGCGTAAGAGCCGCCGTCGTTCTCAGCCGAAGGTCTCGCGAAGGTCTTTCTTGATCACCTTGCCGAACTGATTGCGCGGCAACGAATCGACGATCACGAGACGCTCGGGGAATTTGTAGCGGCTCAGCCCTTGCGAACGGCAATGCAGCACCAGCGATTCCAACGACACGCCATCGGCCGAAGCCGCTACCACTACGGCGCAGACCCGCTCCCCGGCGCTGCGGTCGGGGACGCCGATGACCGCGACGTCGGCGACCGCGGGATGGGTGGCCAGCGCGTTTTCGACCTCGAGGGCGGAAACATTCTCCGCGTTGCGGATGATCGCATCCTTGATCCGACCGGTGACGCGGATATTGCCGTTTGCGTCGACGAGCCCGAAATCGCCGGTGCGCAACCAGCCGTCGTCGTCGAATGCGTCGGCGTCAAGCGAGGCATCGGCATAACCGAGGAAGCATTGCGGTCCCTTCAGGCGCAGCTCACCTTCGTGCCCGAGAGGCATTTCGACTTCCCGGTTGTCGACGACGCGGACGCTTACCCCTGGTATCGGCGGGCCAACCGTGTGGTCGAGAACCTCGGGCGCGGCGTCAAGCGGCGGCGAGGTGACGACCGGAAACTCGGTCAGCCCCCACGAGTTGGCGATGCCTGCGACTCCGAAGGTTTCGCGGACCTGACGCCCCAGTTCAGCGGTGACGGGCGCCCCGCCGGCCAGGCAACCGCGCAGGTTCGGGAAGAGCTGCTGATTACCGTGAGCTCGCTGAGCGTCCATGAACGCGACGAAAAATGGTGTCGCGGTGCCTAGGAAGGTTGGATTGTGTGCCGCGATGGCAAGCGGCGTCGTCGCGGGATCGAATGCCTCGAACAGCGCTAGCCGCATCCCGGTGCGCAGCGCGGCCGTCAACATCGCGGCGCCGCCGATGTGCGCGATCGGAAAGGCGATGGGATTCACATCGCTGCTGCTGGCGCCGACCATGCCCACCACTCCCGCCGAGCCGGCGATCACCGAGGCGTCCGAATGCCGGATCCCCTTGGGGGCCGCGGTAGTTCCCGACGAGTAGTAGATCCACCGGGTGTCGCTCGTGGGTCCCGGTGGTGGCGGGAGCCCAGCAATGGCTGCGCGGGGCAGCCGAAGCTCATCGACGACCGGCGGTGTGGCCAGGTCCACGGTGATTACCTCGAAGCCCCCGGCCGAGGACAACGTACGAGCCAGCGCGCCGTGGCCGAAGCCGCGCCAAATTTCTGGCACCACAAGGAATTCGGTAGCCAGCTCGCCGGTGATGAAGCCGACCTCACGTTCCCGCAGTATCGGGATGATCGGGTTCTGCACTGCGCCCAGTCGGGTGAGCGCCGCCATCACGACCACGGTCTCCAGCGTGGTCGGCAGCTGCCAGGACACCACGGTTCCCGCGCCGATCCCCAGTTCGGCAAATGCGGCGGCCGTCTGAGCCGCCGCATCGTGAAGCTGACGCGTCGTCAGACTCCGGCCATACTCATCGGCGAGAAGCGGCCGGTTCGGTTCGCGCCGTGCCGCATTGGCGATCAACGTCCAGTAGGCCGTCGTCACTTCCGGTCCTACTTCACCGATGGCGGAAGGAATCCGGAGTGCGCTATCGCGACGGACACTGCATTCCCTATCGGACCCAGGCGATCGACGAGCACGGCCGAGCCGGTGGCCACCCCGTCGTTGCTGTAGTGCGTGAGCGACGCCAGCCCGATATGTGGCCCTTCGGGCAGCCGGCTCAGCGTGAGGGTGTAGTCGGCATTGATGAATTCCAATGCTTTGGCACCCCAATTGGCGATGGACGCCGTGATGTCGCCGGCCATCGCCGCCCGGGTGAAGGCGGTGAGCGGTTCGTCGTCGATCAATTGGCGCGTTTCGTGCAACCAGGTGTATTTCGGGCCGGACGTGTAGGCCCAGTCGGGATCCGGATTCTGTATCCCGCTGCCCCAGCCGTAGGTCCGCATAAAAAGTGATGGGGCGCCCTCGTCCTCGACACGCAGCGGCGGCATCTGCACGGGCTGCGACCACACCTGCCCGTCGGGCTGCGGACCGCGCCGCAGGAAAAGTGCGCTGGCCCGCGCCACCGGGGTGCCCTGCTGGGTGAGGACGGCCTCGACGAGCCGTAGTCGCCGCCGATCGTGTTGCACGTTGGTATGCACCTCGATCGGCTCCAGCAACGTTGGCCGCGGAAGGTCGATGGTCAGCCGGGCGGGTAGCAGCTCCGGGTCATCGACCGCGCGTTCGACCGCCCAGCCCAGCAGGCCGCCGACGACGTGGCCGCTCAGCGATGGGCCCCACCCACCACGCGCGATTGCAGTTGGCACGTAATGGTTTCCGTCGCGCACGAAGTAAGGTGTCTGCCCCGCCAAATCGATCTCATCCGGCACGATGTTCGGTTCGATCACCGCATGACTCTAGACGTGAACCGGATTTCCATGGGGCTCCTCCTGTGCGACTGGCAACTGTAGATATTACAGTTCGCCTTCCAGTCGCTCCCGTCACTCCCGCGAGCAGACGCAAAAACCGCCGACACGCCGGGCGTGCGGGGGCTTTTGCGTCTGGTCGCGGGGAGGCCGGGCCGCGGGTGCACAGCGGGATTAGTCACGGTCGTGATGACATACGGCCTCGAGCTTGATGCCGAACGGGTCATACCAAAACGTGGCGTAATAGGGGCCCGGGTACTGCGCGAAATGCTGAGGCGGGTGGATTACTGTGCCGCCGATCTGAATGACGTGGTCATGCACGGTGTGCACCAGGGATCGGCGCCGGACGATGAATGCCAGGTGTTGCAGACCGCTGCGCTGCGCTGAGTACCCGCCCGGCTCGGTGGCCAAATAGAAGAACAAGTAAGTGCCGGGCTTGTTATCGGCAGGCCTGAAGGCAAATTCGTCGTCGGCGTGGAAGAACGACTCGAACCCGACGAGTGGCATCAGCGCGTCGTAGTAGCGCTTCGCGACGGAGAGGTCGGGCACATTGATGCCCAGGTGGCCCAGCATGGCGACGCCAGCTTAATCTGCGGCGGGTTGGCTGTCACGCGGCCTTCCGCGAGCAGACGCAAAATCCCCCGACACGCCGGGCGTGCAGGGGTTTTTGCGTCTGCTCGCGGGGGTTAGTGGGGTACGGCCTGAAGAACCACCGCGGTGTGAGCGTCAACGGTCAGTTCTGCCGTCGCGCCCAGTTCTTCGGAGTGCTCGGCATCCCCGGCCCCGGTGTGCACCACTATCCGCCAGTTGGCGCCGAAAATAGCTGGCGGGAGTGTGAATTCGATTGGTTCGTAATGCGCGTTGAAACACAGCAGGAATGAGTCGTCGAGCACTCGCTGCCCCCGTGCATCGCGGCCAGGGATGCCGTGGCCGTTGAGGAACACCACGACCGATTTTGAGAAGCCCGCACCCCAGTCGTCGTCGGACATCTCGGTGCCGTCGGGGGCGAACCAGGCGATGTCAGGCAGGCCGTCCTGGCCGCGCCGGCCCACCGGCTTGCCGTTGAAGAAGCGGTGCCTGCGGAACACCGGATGGTTGGTGCGCAGCGCCGAGACGACGCGGGTGAACTCCAGCAGGCCGGCGTCGGCGTCGACCCAGTCGATCCAGGTGAGCGTGTTGTCCTGGCAGTAACCGTTGTTGTTGCCGTTCTGGGTGCGGCCGAGTTCGTCGCCATGGCAGATCATTGGAACACCCTGAGACAGAAGAAGAGTCGTGATGAGATTGCGCTGCTGGCGGGCCCGGAGCTCGTTGATGGCGACGTCGTCGGTTGGCCCCTCGGCGCCGCAGTTCCACGACCGGTTGTGGCTCTCGCCGTCGTTGTTGTCCTCGCCGTTGGCGTCGTTGTTCTTCTCGTTGTACGACACCAGGTCGCGCAGCGTAAACCCGTCGTGGGCGGTGACGAAGTTGATCGAGGCGACGGGCCGCCGCCCGGTGTGTTCGTAGAGGTCGGCCGATCCCGACAGCCGGTAGGCGAACTCGTCGAGGGTGGCGGGCTCGCCACGCCAGAAGTCCCGGACGGTGTCGCGGTACTTTCCGTTCCACTCCGTCCACTGCGGCGGGAAATTGCCCACCTGGTAGCCGCCCGGCCCGACATCCCACGGTTCGGCGATCAGCTTGACCTGACTGACGGTTGGATCCTGTTGCACGAGTTCGAAGAACGTCGCCAGGCGGTCCACGTCGTAGAACTCGCGGGCCAGCGTCGAGGCCAGGTCGAACCGGAAGCCGTCGACGTGCATCTCGAGCACCCAGTACCGCAGCGAGTCCATGATCAGCTGCAACGCGTGCGGATGCCCGACGTTGAGGCTGTTGCCGGTGCCCGTGTAGTCCATGTAGTAGCGCTTGTCGTCCTCGACCAGCCGGTAGTACGCCGCGTTGTCGATGCCGCGCATCGACAGCGTCGGGCCCATGTGGTTGCCCTCCGCGGTGTGGTTGTAGACCACGTCGAGGATGACCTCGATGCCCGCTTCATGCAGGTCGCGCACCATCGATTTGAACTCCTGCACCTGGCCGCCGGGCGACGTCGCGCTGGAATATTTCGGGTCGGGGGCAAAGAACGAGACCGTGTTGTAGCCCCAGTAATTCGACAGGCCCTTGTCGATCAGCGTGGAGTCGTTGGCGAAGTGGTGGACCGGCATCAGCTCGATCGCGGTGACGCCGATGCTCTTGAGGTGCTCGATGATCACCGGGTGCCCCACCGCGGCGTAGGTGCCGCGTAGCCGCTCGGGGATGTCCGGATGGGTCTGCGTCAGGCCCTTGACATGCGCCTCGTACACGACCGTGTTCGCATACTCGTGGCCCGGCGGGCGGTCGTTGGCCCAGTCGAAGAACGGGTTGATCACCACGGACTTGGGCATCGCGGCCGCGGAGTCGTCGTCGTTGCGGCCGTCGGGATCACCGAACGGGTAGCTGAACAGCGACTGGTTCCACTCGAACGTGCCGTCTATGGCCTTCGAATACGGGTCCAGCAACAGCTTGTTCGGATTGCACCGAAATCCGGCGCTGGGATCGTAGGGGCCATGGACGCGGTAACCGAACCGCTGGCCGGGTTCGATGCCCGGGAGGTAGCCGTGCCAGACGTAGGAGTCGACCTCGGGCAGCGTGATCCGCGTCTCAATGCCGTCGGCGTCGAACAGGCACAACTCGACCCGCTCGGCCACTTCGCTGAACAACGTGAAGTTGGTACCTGCGCCGTCATAGGCAGCGCCCAGCGGATATGCCTTGCCCGGCCAAACTTCGCGGGTGGGCGTGGGGGTGGGAGCGTCCACGATGGTCATGGCGCTGTTGATACCCGACAAGGGCCCTGGTCAAACGGTGTTGGCCGGGCAGATCAGCGCCGGCCGCTCCCTCGCCAACCGATCGCGATAGTGCCTAATCCTGAATTCGCTTTTCTCTCAGCATTTTTGACGTGTGTCGCAAGCCGCGGTTGGTGGAACGTAAGTCGGTATTTGCCGACGACAGCGTGGCGTTATCATCTTCGAGGTCAAGGATGCGGGCGATACCGGCAATATTGATTCCGGACTCAACCAGCGCGCTGATGCGTCGCAGCCGGGCCAGGTCGTCGGCGCTGTAGCGGCGGGTTCCACCGTCGCTTCGACCGGGTGTCAGCAGACCGTTGCGCTCGTACAGCCGCAACGACTGCACCGAGATGCCAGAGAGCTCGGCGGCCACCGAAATGCCGTACACACCATGGTCAGGCGCCGGCGCACCGGCGGGTTCGGAATGATCAGCCATCGAGCATCTCCTCGCTACTCAGACAGAAAACCTGTTTACCATACTTGCGCTGATGTGTCGATGGTGGTATATCCAATGTATGTCATTAGACATAGATAATCGTGTAGCTACCGCAACAGATTGGAGTGAGAGGTGACGACCATGCTGATGCGCACAGACCCATTCCGTGAGCTGGACCGTTTTGCCCAACAAGTTTTGGGCACGGCCGCCCGCCCGGCTGTGATGCCGATGGACGCCTGGCGCGAAGGCGAAGAATTCGTGGTCGAGTTCGACCTGCCCGGAATCGACGCCGACTCGTTGGATATCGACATCGAACGAAACGTTGTGACCGTGCGCGCCGAGCGTCCGGGCCTGGATCCCGACCGGGAAATGTTGGCCACCGAGCGCCCGCGCGGAGTGTTCAGCCGACAGCTGGTGCTCGGTGAGAACCTCGACACCGAGAGAATCACGGCCTCGTACCACGAAGGTGTCCTGAGCCTGCGTATTCCGGTGGCCGAAAAGGCCAAGCCGCGCAAGATCTCCGTCGGCCATGCCGACAAGAACAAAGTAATCAACGACAACGACTCGCGGCGGGAGGTGATAGACGCCTGATTCACACGCGCGGGTGGCGGCGACCGAAACGCGCCTTTTGTGGCCGCCGCCACCCGGCGCGGCAACGTGAGCAGACTGGCGATCCCGTTTGGTGGCCGAGACATCTTGAGACGCCATATCTGACGGGACGCGATATCCTGAGCCGACCTGGGCGTTCGGCCTTCAGCGCCCGTCGCACCGACCCCACCACGCAGTGAATCCACGACAAGCACCGTCGCCTTGCCCCGGCGCATCAAACACACAGTTGATCAGGGCGGTCGCTGAATGTGAGGAGGTAACTTCCGCGATGAGCTGGGATCTCGACGGCCAGACGGCCGACCTCGAAGGCGCCTTGGCGGGCGACGCACCACAACGGGTCGGGTGGTTTCGGTTCTACTTCAGCGACCAGCGGTGGGAGTGGTCTGAACAGGTACAGCTGATGCACGGATACGAGCCCGGCACCGCCACTCCCACCACAGAACTGGTGCTGGCACACAAACATCCTGACGACCGCCCCCAGATCGTGGCCGCCCTCGAGGAAGTGCTGACCACGCACAAGGCGTTCAGCACCCGGCATCGCATCATCGACACGCGCGGGAACGTTCACCAGGTCGTCGTGGTCGGCGACCAGCTGCACGACGACCAGGGCGCGGTGATCGGAACACACGGGTTCTATGTCGACGTCGCCCGCGAGTACGAGCAAGAGCAGCTCGTGACGGCGAAGCTGGCCGAGATCGCGGAGAACCGCGCCGCCATCGAACAGGCCAAGGGCATGTTGATGCTGATCTACGGCATCGACGACAACGCCGCGTTTGACCTGCTCAAGTGGCTGTCCCAGGAAGCCAACGTCAAGTTGCGGCTGCTTGCCGAACAGGTTTGTGAAGACTTCCGCGCCGTGGGCCCAAGCGTGCTGCCGAATGCGGAGTTCGACCAGCTACTGGTGACCGCGCGTCAGCGCGTCCGCAGCGCTTAGCCCCTAAAACCCCACGCGCCGAGACTGTGCGCCTAGGGCGTTGTTCGGGACTCAAGCGCGATCTGAGCAGTTTCGGCACCACCGTTTCAGTCTCGGTGCGCGCCCGGTTTTTCCTAAAGCCCCACAGAGGCGTGTCACAGCGGGCTCATAGACAGACTATATAGCTTATCTATTGGGTCCGAGAGGTTCACGGCACTCACAGAGCAGACAGGGGAAGACCATGAAACTCAAGCAACTGGTCGCGGGGTTATCCATCGCCGGTTCGCTCAGCGCAGCCGCGCTGGGAATGGGCGCCGGAATGGCCAACGCCGCTCCGGGACCGGAAGGACCCGGACCGGGCGGCAACCACGGCGCGCCCGCCGGCGGTGACCACGGAGCTCCTCCCGGCGGCAACCACGGCGCGCCTGCGGGTGCTCCCGGCGGCGGCTTCCACGGCGCGCCTGCGGGCGGCGGCGATCCCCACCGCGGCGGACCCAGCGGTCCCGCGGACTGGCACGGCGGCCCCGGCGGCCCCGGCGGCCCCGGCGCCGGCCCATGGCACGGGGATGACCAACACGGCTACTTCCACGGAGCCCCATGGGGCGACGGCCCGGCACCCTGGGGCATGGGCCCGGCGCCACGATCCGGCTGGGGTGGACCGTACCCGCCTCCCGGCGGGCGGTGGATGAACGGCCCGATCAACTACTGGGGCTACCAGGAGACACCCTATTGGAACCCAGGGTTCAACCAGTGGGGCTTCGACTTCTTCGGAGTCTGGATCCCACTGTAAGAGACCGGTTCACACGACGGCCGCTTTGCCACTTGGCGAAGCGGCCGTCGTTCTCTGTCCGTTATCTGCCCGCACCCACCCCAGCAAAGTCTCGAATTGCTAACGCCGCCAGTTGAGTCGGCGCGGCCACGCCCCATCGGCAAGCGTGGCCGGCACCGACTCGTTATCACTCTGGCGTTGCAAACGAATATCAACATCCCTGACACCTATGTCGTCAGCTGGCTCTGGTGTTACGCATGAGGCGTGAAAAACATTGCTCGCGTTGCAGTATCGGCAATTATCATTTCTTCGGGGTTGGGGCTCGCGGGCTTGGGGGCGACTTCTGTGGCTCAGGCCGCGCCTGGACCGTTCCCGCAATGGTGTCCCGGTGAGTTCTGGGACCCGCTGTGGGGCTTCAACCCGGACGGATTCAACTGCCACGATGGTTTCCCGGGCTGGGACCGCAGTGGCTACGACCGTGGCGGCTGGAACCACGACGACCACGGCGGCTGGGATCACGGCGGCCCCGGTTACGGCGGCCCCGGTTACGACGACCACCACGACGACGGCCACGGCGGCTGGCACTAAACGAACACTCCCTGGCGATTCGGGGCTGCGCACGGCGTGGTGTGCAGCCCCGTAATCCATAACGGGAGAATATTATTCGGTCATGCCCTGCAGCCTGCAGGCGCAGGAGGCCAGGATCGGCACGTCGGCGTGGGCCTGGGCCAACTCCAGCTGTTGGCCGATCGATTCGGCCTCGTCCGTGCGGCCCAGGCGCTGCAGGCATTCGTGGTAGCCGTGCAGACTCCAGACGTTGCCGGGGTGCTGGCAGGGCCGGCCGAGCGTGCCGTCGACGCCGAGGTCGGCGGCGTACACCTCGGCGGCAAGCTCGACGTGGCCCTGCTCCAGCAGTAGCGCGCCGTAGGCATGCCGGGGCGGCTGCATCCAGCCCCACGGCTCGTCGTATGGCAGGGCGTCGCTGAGTTGGATGGCGCGCCGGAAGTGTGCGAACGCCTCGTCGAATTTCTTTTCCCGGTAGGTGATTTCGCCGTCCAGCATGGCGCCCGCGACGGCCAGGATGTCGCGGCTGGTGTTGTTGAACAGATAGCGCGACTCCGGGATCCGGGCGTAGGCCTCGGTGAACGCTTCACGTTCGGCACGCGCCTGGGTCAGCCGTGCTGTCGCCGCATAAGCAACGCCGCGTCCGTAGTGGATGGTGGCCGCGGTCGTGCAGTAGAGCGTGACGTCGGCGGGCAGCGGCTCGGCGATCAGGTCGTCCCAGCGTCCGAACCGAATCAGAACGTGGATTCGCAACGGCACGAAGGCTTCCAGCCAGTCGGCCATCGGCGGCGACGGCACCGACAACAGCTCAGGTGTGAGTTGCCCGGCCAATTCGTCAGCGGCGCGAAGCGCAACCCGCGATTGCCCCTGGAACATCGCCGAGTACACGACGAAGTGCAGGTTGTGCGCCCGATACAGGGAGTAGAAGTTCAGCGGGCCTTCACGCTCGACGAATCGCCGATCGGCTTGCACCGCGGACAGATTCGAGGCCACCGAACTGTGATAGTCCCCGCAGAGCACGTCGATGTGGCTGGGCATGTGTTGCAGGTGACCCGCGTCGGGGACCAGGTCGCGCAGCAGGTTCGCAGCGGGCAGCGCATCCTCGGGCGTGGCCGACATCTCCATGGTGTGCAGATACAGATGCAACACGCCGGGGTGCGCGCGTCCGGCCGGCGTGGCCAGTGCGTCGTCGAGGATCTGCTTGGCTTGCAGCACCCTCGATCCCGGCGCCGGAACGCCGGTTGCTGTGTCCCACAACGCCCACGCGGTGACGCTGACCAGCGCGTCGGCCGCCAGCGCCGCCACGTCGACATCATCCGGGTACGCCGAGGCCAGTGCCGCCATCGCGTCGGCGTAGGCCGAGTTTCCGGCCAGCAGCGTGTCGGTGTCGCCCGGATCCGCGGTTGGGTAGCGGGCCCCCAGCGCCTCGATGAGGCCGCGTTCCACCGCTGAGGCGCGGCCGCCCACAGCCGTCCCCAGGTCCGCCCGGGCGCGGGCCAGCGACGCCGACAGATCGACGGGGTCGAAGGCGTCCCACGCCTTGTTGTAGTTGGGGCCGACGGCATACGCGATGCCCCATCGTGCGATCGCCAGACCAGAGTCCAGCTCAAGGGCCCGCTCAAAGCAGCGGACGGCCTCGCCGTGGTTGAACGCGTAGGCCCAGATCAGCCCGCGATCAAACCACAGCTGGGCCTGCGGCGACGGCGTGCTGACGGGCCGGTGGTAGGCGCCCAGCTGGTAGTACGGCTGGGGGTGCACGTTTACGCGGTTGCCAACTCGAACACCGGGATGACGCGGTCAGTGCTGGCCTGGTACTCGCCGAAACCGGGGGCGCGCTCGACAATCGTCCGGTAGATCAAATCACGCTGCTCGCGCGGCAATTCGTGAGCGGTCGCAGGCTTGGGGCTGTCCGCGCCGATCTCGACGGTCACACCGGGATGGGCGCGAATGTTGTGCACCCATGCGGGGTTCTGATCCCGTCCGGCCGCGGAGCCAACGATGTAGATCTTGCCGCCGATGTCGAAGTAGGCAACGGGGTTGACCCGCTGCGCACCGCTTTTCGCGCCGGTCGAAGTCAGCAGCAGCAGCGGAAATCCCTCGAACTGCCCGCCAACTTTGCCCCCGTTGCGGCGGAACTCCTCGATATTGTGCTCGTTGAATTGCTGCTCTGATTGCGTCGCGTCGTCAGCCATAAGTCCATATTGGCACTTAGCTCTTGATGCCGACGGTAATCAGGTCGGAGACGAGCTGGGTCCACACCGGTCGCACGACCCGGTGCTGGTCGCTGACGGTGAACCCGGCGCCTTCGAA
The DNA here is from genome assembly GCA_963715905.1 of uncultured Actinomycetota bacterium. Taxonomy (GTDB): domain Bacteria; phylum Actinomycetota; class Actinomycetes; order Mycobacteriales; family Mycobacteriaceae; genus Mycobacterium. The sequence goes on along the minus strand of CAVQSX010000001.1, from coordinate 84,482 downwards.
CAACGCCCGCACCTCGTCCGGCGGCGGGTTGTGCTGAGGCTTCCACCGGATGGCCGACGGCACCTGCAACCAATGTTGCCGCGAACTCAACGTCGCGACCGCCGCCAGTCCCCCGGGCGCCAGCACCCGATGGAATTCCCGCAGGGCCGCCGGCTGGTCGAAGAAGTGAAACGCCGAGGTGGTCACGACGGCGTCCAGCACCCCGTCCTCGAAGGGCAGTTGCTCGGCCGGGCCATGCAGATACTTCACCCGGCTGGATCGCGCGCGAGCCTGGTTGAGCATGCCGTCGGACATGTCGACGCCGTAGATCTCGTCGGGCTGCAGCGAACGCTCGATCCGGTCGCTGAGAATCCCTGTGCCGCAGGCGACGTCAACAATCCGCCGCGATCCGGCGGCACGCAGCTGCGCGATCACCTCGTCGTGCGGCGGACGGTAAACCCACTGCTGCACGAACGGCTGGTCGTATACGGGAGCCAGCACACTCCACATCCGGGTGATGGCGCCGTTGAAGGCGCGGCCTTGCACGGTCGTCATTTGTCCAGCACCGAGGTGTAGTAGACGGTGTCGGCCACCGACACCCCATCACTATTCTGCGGGACCGTCGCCAGATGATGATCGGCCAGCAGCTGCCGCATCGGGGTACCGACCGTCCGCCATCGCAGGTCCTGCAGGTGGGCGCCGACGTCGTTGCGCTCGCCCTGGAAGCCAAGCTCAGTGAAGTCGAGTTCGAGGCCGTGCTCACGCCACTTGGCGCTGGCCTTGCGCATCGTCTCCCGCGCTTTTTCTTTGTCGATCTCCGGCCTGGCCGGGACGGCTTCGCAGGCCAGCCGGCTGCCCGGCGCACTTAGCGCGGTGATGTTTTCCAGCAAGGCGTCCTGAGCCTCCGGCGGCAAATATCCGAAGAGCCCCTCGGCAATCCACGCCGTCGGCCGGCTCTTGTCCAGACCGGCCTCGAGCAGGGCCGTCGGCCAGTCGTGGCGCAGGTCGATGGCAACTGTGCGCAGATCGGTTTGCGGGGCGGCGCCCAGGCCGGCCAGCGTGCTGGCCTTGAACTCGATCACCTCGGGCTGGTCGATCTCGAACAGCGTCATGTCGGCCGGCCACGCCAACCGGTAGGCGCGCGAGTCGAGGCCGGACGCCAGGATCACGGCCTGACGGATTCCGGCCTGCGTCGCGTCCTCAAAGAATCCGTCGAAGAACCGGGTGCGGGCGGCCATCGTGTCCGGCATGTGCTGAAGCTTCCAGCTGGACTCTTCGTAGTCGACGTCGGCCGCGTCGATCTCGCCGCTGGCCCAGCGGGTGTAGAAATCCACGCCGACGGCACGGACCAGCGGTTCGGCAAACCGGTCCTGGATCAGGGGGTTGTCGGCCTTGGTCGCGATCGCCCGGGCCGCGGCCACCAACGTGGCCGTCGCGCCCACGCTGGTCGCCAAGTTCCAGGTGTCGTTGTCTATGCGTGGCATGCGCCTGTTCTCCAATGTTGGCCGAGAGTTGATACTTAGATAGCGTAACAAATATCAGCGGCCCGACGGCTGCGTTTAGCTCAGACTGGTAACACCTGAGCTGCGTCGACGGCACGGACGGGACGCCGATGCACCACGGCTCGCCCGCCGCGCCCCGGCGCGTTGGCGATGCCACGAGAGTGATTCGACTCCCCCGCGGCGTCGGTGGCAGTGAACTCGAAGCGGCGCAATAACGTCCGCAGCGTCACCAGCATCTCCATGTTGGCAAACGCCGCGCCCACACACCGGTTCACGCCGCCGCCGTACGGTATCCACAGCGAGGTATCGGGTGGGTTGCCGACAAACCGGTCGGGATCGAAGGCATCGGGGTTGGGGAAATTGCCCTCCGCGGTGTGCACCAGCACCATGCTGACGACGACCATCTCACGCTCGGGAATCACCCACTCCCCCAGCCTGATCCGGGTCCGGGTCATCCGTCCCGTGCCCTCGATCACCGGGTGGGTCCGCTGCACCTCCCAGATGGTGGCCTGCAGTAGCTGGGACCCCTCGCCGTCGGTCTCGACCTTCAGCCGGTCCAGCAGCTGCGGGTGCCGGCGCAGCCGCTCCACCGCCCAGGCCAACGTGGTGGCGGTGGTCTCGTGCCCGGCGGCCAGCAGGGTGAGCAGCTCGTCGGCGACATGCGAATCGCTGATCGGCCGGCCGTCGTCGTAGCGGGCCGCCAACAGCATCGAGAGCACGTCGCCGCGCTCGGAGAAGTTCGGGTCGCTTCGCGCGGCGGCGATCAGCCGCGTGATGACCACGTCGTAGCGCTGCCGCAGCCGGGCCAGACGGCCGCCGGGGCTGAACCGCCCGACATCACGACGCGCCCAGAACGGCAGCCGTGATGTGCGTGAACCCAGGCTGACGATCGCGGGCAACACTTCGCGCAGCTCGTCGAATTCGGCACCCTCTGCACCGAAGACCGCGCGCAGGATCGCATTGAGCGTGATCCGCATCATCGACGGCATGGTGGCGAACTCACGCCCCTCGGGCCAGCTGGCCGTCTCCCGCAGCACCTCTTCCTCGACGATGGTCTCGTAGGCGTTCATCCGCTTGCCGTGAAATGGCGGTACCAGCAGCTTGCGGCGCTGACGGTGTTCGGCGCCATGCAGGCTGAACGTCGAGCCCGGGCCAAAGATCTTGCCCAGGTTGCCCGGCCGTTTAACCAGCTCGCTGCTGGCGGTGAACAACTCCTTGATCAGGCCCGGATCGCTGATCAGCACCGCCCGACCGATGATCGGCATTCGCACGACGAACGCGTCGCCGTAGCGCCGCGAGAGCACCTTGATGGCGCGGCTACCGGCCGTCAGAAGCGCCACGGCCGTCACCAGTTTGGGCAGCGGGACGGTCGGCGGGAGCCGCACTGGATCGGTCGTTGCTTCAGCCACGTCTCAAGGGCCCTCCTGGTCCGGTACCCCAGCGTACCCAACGCTGGAAGGTGTCTAGCTGCGCCGGTGCCGTCGCTGTCACATCCGCAACATGCGTCTCTCCGGGAGCCGGCACGATCTTTGCCCAGCTCACCGCGACAATACGTGCAAGCGGTGCACTACTGGCGCGACTTGTCGCTGCGAGCCGGGCAAGAGTCTTGCCGTCCGGAAACACGGCGCACCAACGGAATCCGCCACTTAGGGCGTTTCCTCCAACTCGTTCTCGGTGCCGGGGCGTTGAACGTAGGCCGCTTCGCGGACCGCCTCATCGGGTTCCAGCGCCGCACCCAGCGCGCCTCCGATCATCGCCAACGAGCAAGTCATCCAGGCCAATTCGAAGTAGTCCCGCAACGAGACCGAATGACCGACCGTGTCCCGAAAGACTCTCGGCACCACGAACCAGAACGCCGCGATCAGCGCCAGCAGATATAGGGCGCCATACAACACGGTCACACCGATGACGACCGTCACCAAGGTGGCGATGTTGAACAACACGACCTGCTTGCGTACCGCTTTCGACACTGTCGGCTCCCACAATTCGGCCCCGATGATCAGGGTGGCTGCGGTAGCACCAATCGATACGATCGCCGTGACGACGAGCCGCTGCCAGCCAAACGCATCGGACAGCCGCCAGACATCCGAGTACACCAAGGCAAATATCCCGACGGCCACCGCACCGGTCAGTGCGCGCGATAGTCGCAGCGAAAGCCGCCACGGCTGGTTGGCCGCCACCATCCCGCCAAGGAGTACCAGATTGCCCGTCAGCACGCGGGCGGTATAAGCGAAGGCTTCGTCGTGCGGGTCGGTGCCTAGTTCCCGCACCCGCTCCACCAACAACCGTCGCGACGGGCTGGCCAGGCCCTGATGGTCGTCGTCGCGATGCTGCTCGTCTAATCCGATCAGGCGCTCGAGCAGGCGCACGATTGTCGCGCGAATCCGCTGGCGTGGCCACACCGCGCCGACCGCGGGCAACGACACAATCGCGACGTTGCGCACGGGGTTGGCATGGGCCACCACCGGACGCCGCTTGACGTGCAATGGGAGGTCGGTCAGGCAGACCACCACGTCCCAGCCGCGGTTCAACAGCATTTGCCGGGCGGCGTCCACCAGCGCCGCGTCGGTGGCGGGCGGGTGCACCAGGCGGCTCTCCATGACGTCAACGACCCACCGCGCCCCCGGTAACCGCTGCTCGAGTTCCTCCCCTAAACCCGACTCGACAAGCTCCTTGGCCAGCGAAAAAGCCGCCCCGGGCGCTCCGACGAGGCCCAGCACGATATGTGGAGCCCGGTCGTCGAGCGGAAGATCTGCTGGAGGCGCCATGGGCCCCTTCATACCCGACCTGAGTGCGGATCAGAACTGCACCCGTACAACCCGTGCGGGGCGGACGATTCCGTCGGCGCCCGGCCGGCGGTACTCGGCAGCCGTGAGGCCGCCGTCGGTGGTCACGTAGGCGACGCGGCCATAGTCCCCGGGGCCACGCGCCCACACTGCGCTCGACGGTCCGACCAGCTGTTCGCTGAAAGGCTCGCCGGCGACCACGCTGGTGGCCCCACGCCGCGAGCCGATCGGCACGGCGACGATGGTGTTGTCGGTGTGCGTCGTCAGATAGGCCACCTCGGCGTCTTCATCCAGGCACAGATCGTCGGCGGTGATGTCGGCGACGACGACTTCGGGCTCGCCAATCGGCGCCTGCGTGCTGGGGTCGACCGCGACTCGCATGAAGAGCTTTCGCGCCGTCGCCGTGTAGTAGACGACGTGGGTGCGTGCGGCGTAGCGAATGCCGTTGATCCCCGGCTGCGGTCCCATCACCGACGTGAATCCATTGTCGGGATTGGTGGCCATGGTCCCGTCTTGCAACCAGACCGAGGCGGTCGCACTGAGGCCGTCATCGGCCAGGTCGACGCGCCAGATCAACCCCGCCAGCGAGTCGGCGAGCAGAATGATGCCGGGCGCGATCACACACGAGCCGTTGAGCCCGGCCAGCTGGTCGAAGGTGAGAACCCGCGTCGGCCGCAGGGGTGTTCCCGGGACCCAGCCGCGAAAGTCGCAGCGCTCCAGGCTGGCCAGGCCGGCGGCACTGACATTGAAGATGTCGGGCTCGGTCTCGGCGATGCCCGTCGGGAAGTTTTCGAAGGTATGGACCAATGCCGGTGTGACGGGCTGGCCGCCGTCGGGCGCGGGCAGATACCAAAGTTGCTTGTGGTTGAGGACGGTCACCAGGATCGAGCCGTCGGCGCGCACGGCGAGGTTCTCCAGGAAGAAGTGCTCCGGGAAGCTGGCGATCGTGGAGATGTGGGCTGGTGCGGTGGTCATGGCGCGGGCACCTCGAATAGGTTCAGCAGCGTGCACACAGTATGGTACTGGCCCATCAGGGCGACAAGGTCGAACAAACCCGTTCTGCCGAACGCCTTTTCGGCGTCTCGGTAGAGCTCGTCGTCGACGCGGTGGCGGGTCGACATTTCGTGCGCAACGCGTGCGGCGATCTTCTCGTCGTCGCTGAGGTTCTCGGGAATGTCGCCACTGGCAAGCGTGGCGACGGCATCGCCGGGCAGACCGGCCTGACGCGCCATGGTGGTGTGCGCGTAGAGCTCGTAGGCCGCGCCCCAGACGGCGCCGACCGTAACAATCACCACCTCGCGCACGCGCGGTGACAGCGTCCCATGGTCCGCCGCGGCGGCGGTGAAATCCATAAACCTCGATGCCACTTCGGGTTGCAGCAGGAAGCCGTTGAAGGGTCCGATCAAACGACCGTCTTCGGTCGTTACCCGAAAGCCGCCCGCGTTGGCCCACGGCACCCGAGTCGCCTGCACTCGCTCGTACAGTTCGCGCTGTGCGCCGGTCAAGGTCGCCGGATCGGCGAGCGGTAACCGCCCGCCCAGGTTTTGGTTCGAATTAGTCATGTATCGAGTCAACACGCACGCCAGGACGTTCAGAACCCCGATAGCTCCCGACGCCACTCGCGTACCGCCCCGATCGCCGTCTTGAGCCCACGGCGACGCCCGGTCGCCTGGTCGGCCTTGGCGAAGCCGGGATTCAGTTCGGCGAACATCCGCTCGCTGCGGGTTTCCGGAGCGTCGTCCGCGGTGTCGCGCAGGTACTTGTTCGGCACCGACAGTTTGGCGATCGTGCGCCACGTTTTCCCGTACTGCATCAGGAACGATCCTGTGGTGTAGGGCAAGTCGTACTTGTCGCAGACCGCGCGCACCCGAAGCGAGATCTCATGCAGCCGGTTGCTCGGCAAATCGGGATACAGGTGATGCTCGATCTGATGGCATAGGTTGCCGCTCATGAACCGCAGCACGGGGCCGCCCTCGAAGTTGGCGCTGCCCAGCAGCTGGCGCAGATACCACTCACCCTTCGTCTCGCCGGCCATGTCGGTCTTGGTGAATTTCTCTGCGCCATCGGGGAAATGACCGCAGAAGATCACCGCGTTGGCCCAGATGTTGCGCATCACGTTGGCGACCGCGTTGGCCGTCAGCGTGGACCGGTACGTCGCCGCCGGCGACAGCGAGGTAAGCGCCGGGGCCACCACGTAATCCTTGGCCACCTGCCTGCCGGCCTTGACGGAGAACTCGCGTAGCCGTTGGCGGTTGATGGCGCGGTCCGGGCCGGACTTGAAAGCCTTTTCGACATCGACGGTCTGCAAGCCGATTCCCCACTCGAATCCCAGCGAAAGGAAAGCGTTGTACAGCACGTTGCCGATGTTGTAACGCTCCCACGGCTGGTCGCGCGTTACCCGCAGGACGAAGTAGCCCACATCGTCGTCCATGCCGAGGATGTTGGTGTACTTGTGGTGCTGGAAGTTGTGGGCGGCGACCCAGTGTTTTGACGCCGCGCTCATGTCCCACTCCCACGTCGTGGAGTGGATCTCGGGGTCGTTCATCCAATTCCATTGGCCGTGCATGACGTTGTGGCCAATCTCCATGTTCTCGATAATCTTGGCGACGCCGAGGGTCGCGGTTCCCGCCCACCACGCCGGACGTTTCGAACTGGCCGTCAGCAGGAGCCGGCCGGCCACTTCGAGGGCGCGCTGCGCTGCGATGGTGCGGTGGATGTAGCGGGCGTCGCGCGCGCCGAGGGAATCCTCGACGTCCAGCCGGATCGCGTCCAGCTCGACGGCCAGACTCTCGATGTCGGCGGCGGTTAAGTGGACGAAGGCCGGAACATCTGTAATCGCCATGTGTTTTCCTCCCCTTTTGGAACCTTTGGAACGTTCCCTCGATCGTCCAACGCGGCCCACAGTTCCGCGGTTCCTTCTGGGTGGCGGACTTACGCATTTCTAATGTCTGCGGTCGGACCCAGATTGTTTGCATGTCAACACCGTTCGTTGACTTGGTGGCGGATCCTCGCGAGATGAGAGGCAGCTCGATACAGGATAAGCGGTGGCTTAGTAATGGTGGCGGCGGCGCGAGCGAACGCTCATCAAGTTCAGCGGCGTACAGCCAAAACTCTATCCGGACTGGCTGAAGGACCCAGCAGTAACGACTTTACACGCCGTCGGAGGCCGCCGCCGGACACGAGCGGTCAAAAGAGCGTACTCTGAGGGTGCTGAGAATTCAGCTGGTCCGGGATGAGTTCGGCCGCCGTTCGCCGCTTAACTCAAGGAGCATTGGCTCCGAGCCCCTACACTCCGGTGATCAGATGCACGTCAGGTCTACACGCCTGCCCCACTTGCCCGCACCCCAGAACCCGAGACGGGTGCCTCGCGGGTTTGCCCATCCACAACAACGGCTTCATCCGCGACTGAGGGCCCTAGTCTGGCTTCCTCGATGTCAATGAAAGACATGCCATGCAAGCATTGATCATCCCGATTCTGACGCTACTCGTTGTATCCCTGATCGTATTGCCGCTGTCGATCAGAGTTGTGACGCAATACGAGAAGGGTGTGTTGTTCCGCCTGGGCAAGGTGGTCGGTGTCAAAGAGCCCGGGCTGGCCGTAATCATCCCGGTCGTCGATCGACTGCTGAAAGTGTCGCTGCGAATTGTGACGATGCCGATCCAGTCCCAGGGCATCATCACCCGTGACAACGTCAGCGTCGATATTTCTGCGGTCGCTTACTTTCGCGTTGTCGACGCAGTGAAATCGGTGATCGCCATCGAGAACGTCCACGCCGCGATCGACCAGATCGCGCAGACCACGCTGCGCAAGGTCGTCGGCCAGCACACCCTTGACCAGGCACTGTCGGAGACCGACACGATCAACGCCGACATCCGAAAGATCCTCGACATCGCGACGCTCGAATGGGGTGTCGAAGTGACGCTGGTCGAACTCAAAGACATCCAGTTGCCCGACAGCATGAAGCGCGCGATGGCCCGGCAAGCCGAGGCCGAGCGCGAGAAGCGAGCCAAAATTATTGCTGCAGAGGGCGAATCGATGGCCGCCGCCGCGTTGGGTGAGGCGTCGGACACGATGATGGCGCACCCGTTGGCGTTGCAGCTACGCAACCTGCAAACGCTTGTCGAACTCGGCGTGGAGAAGAACACCACCATCGTGTTCCCGGCGCCGCTAATGAGTGCGATCGGTGAATTGGGCGCCTTTCTCGCCAGAGAGAAGTCGGCCGCGCTCGTACCCCAACCGGTCACCACAAACGGGGTCGGCACAGCACCGCTCCCCGCCAATGGCGTCATTTCGGACTCGGTATGAAGGCCAATGCATGCGAGTCGACCATAGGAACATCAGTGACGACCCGAACCCTCGAACCAGAACTGCTGCACAAGATGGATGCCTATTGGCGGGCTGCGAATTACCTGTCAGTCGGCCAGATCTACCTGTATGACAATCCGTTGTTGAAACGACCGCTCCAGCTGTCGGATGTGAAACCGCTTGTGGTCGGCCATTGGGGTACCACACCGGGGCAGAACTTCATCTACGTACACCTGAACCGGGTCATTGAGAAGTACGACCTGGATATGTTCTACGTCGCCGGCCCCGGCCATGGCGGCCCGGCTCTGGTCGCCAACACCTACCTCGAGGGCTCCTACAGCGACATCTATCCCGACGTCAGCCAGGACGAGTCCGGGATGAAGAAGCTGTTCACCCAATTCTCTTTCCCCGGCGGCATTTCCAGCCATGTGGCACCGACGACACCGGGGTCCATTCACGAAGGCGGCGAATTGGGCTATTCGCTCAGTCACGCGTTCGGCGCTGTGTTCGACAATCCCGGTTTGGTGGTCGCGTGCGTGATCGGTGACGGTGAAGCCGAGACCGGGCCACTGGCCACCGCCTGGCATTCCACCAAATTCCTCAACCCGGTCGGTGATGGGGCGGTGCTGCCGATCCTGCATCTGAACGGCTACAAGATCAGCAACCCCACCGTGCTGGCCCGCATCGATCCCGAGGAGCTCGACCAGTTCCTGCGCGGCTGCGGCTGGGAACCGCACTACGTCGAAGGCCCCGATGTCAGACCCCGAAGACATGCACGAACTGATGGCCACCGTGCTGGATACGGTGATCGAGCGTATCCACCACATCCAGCGCGAGGCGCGCAGCGAAGGCCAGACCACCCGCCCGCGCTGGCCGATGATTGTGCTGCGCTCCCCCAAGGGCTGGACCGGACCCAAGCAGGTCGACGGTGAGCAGATCGAAGGCACCTTCCGGGCACACCAGGTGCCGCTGCTCGTCGACGACCACCATCCCGGACATCTCGAGCAACTCGACAGCTGGATGCGCAGCTACAAACCCGACGAGCTCTTCGATCAGGCCGGGCGGCTGCTACCCGACCTGGCTGCGCTGGCTCCCCAAGGACAACGGCGGATGGGCGCCAACCCGCACACCAACGGCGGGGTAGTCTCGTGACCTGCATATGCCTGACTTCCGCGCCCACGCGGTGGCGGTGGCCTCGCCCGGCGCGACGCAGGCCGAAGACACCCGCGTGCTCGGCGCTTTCTTGCGTGATGTCATCGCACTCAATGACGACGGCCGCAACTTCCGGATCTTCGGGCCCGACGAAACCCTGTCGAACATGCTCGGCGCGGTCTTTCAGGTGACCGACCGGCAATGGGAGGCCCGCACCGCCGCCAATGACGAATACCTCGCGCCGCAAGGGCGCGTCCTGGATTCGATGCTCAGTGAGCACCAAAGCCAGGGTTGGCTGGAAGGCTATCTGCTCACCGGGCGGCACGGACTGTTCAACTGCTACGAGGCGTTCATCCATATCGTCGACTCGATGTTCAACCAGCACGCCAAATGGCTCAAGGTCACCGCGCAACTGCCATGGCGCCACGACATCGCATCACTGAACTACCTTCTTGCGTCGCATGTCTGGCAACAAGACCACAACGGCTTCACCCACCAGGACCCCGGCTTCCTCGACCACGTCGTCAACAAGAAAGCCGACATCGTGCGGATCTACCTGCCGCCGGACGCCAACTGCCTACTCTCGGTGGCCGATCATTGCCTGCGCAGCCGCCACTACGTCAACGTGATCGTCGCCGGCAAGCGCCCGATGCCGCAATGGCTCACCATGAAACAAGCAGAAGTGCACTGCACCGAGGGCATCGGCATCTGGGAATGGGCCGGCAACGACGAGGGCGCCGAGCCCGATGTGGTCCTGGCGTGCTGCGGAGACACTCCGACTCTGGAAGTGCTGGCGGCCGTGTCGATCCTTCGGGAACACCTGCCCGAGTTGAAGATCCGGGTGGTCAACGTGGTGGACCTGATGAGGTTGCAATCGGCCAGCGAGCACCCGCACGGACTCAGCGACCGCCGACTACGACGCCCTGTTCACTACCGACAAACACATCATCTTCGCCTTCCACGGCTACCCCAGCCTGATCCACCGACTCACCTACCGCAGGGCCAACCGCAATCTGCACGTGCGCGGCTACAACGAAGAAGGCACCATCACCACAGCCTTCGACATGCGGGTGCAGAACCGGCTTGGACCGCTTCCACCTCGTCGCAGACGTCATCGAGCGACTACCCGCAGCTCGGCGCCACCGGCGACTACCTGAAGCAGACCATGGCCGACAAACTCGTCGAGCACAACCTCTACATCAACACCCACGGCCAAGACCTGCCCGAGATCCGCAACTGGACCTGGAACGTGCCACGGTGAACATCGACACCACGATGCCCGAGCTGGAGAAAGAGCTGGGTTACTCGCCGGACGGGCTGAGCACAGCCGAGGCAACGCGACGGTTGGCGCAGTACGGGCCGAACGAGATCGCCGAGCACAAGACCAACCCGCTGCTGAAGTTCCTCAGCTACTTCTGGGGCCCGATCCCGTGGATGATCGAGATCGCCGTCATCTTGTCCGGCGCGGTCGGGCACTGGCCGGATTTCTTCATCATCCTGCTGCTGCTGGTGGCCAACGGTGTGGTCGGCTACACCGAGGAACGGCAGGCGGGCAACGCGATTGAGGCCCTCAAAGCCAAGCTGGCGATCAACGCGCGGGTGAAACGCGACGACGCATGGATCACCGCGCCGGCACGGGAATTAGTGCCCGGCGACGTGATCCGGCTGCGCCTGGGCGACATCGTCCCCGCCGACGCCCGGCTGCTGGACGGCGACGAGATCGAGGTCGATCAGTCGGCGCTGACCGGGGAGTCGCTGCCCGCGACCTGTACAACCGGTGACGCCGTGTTCTCCGGGTCGATCATCAGGCAAGGTGAGATCGGCGCCCTGGTGTATGCCACCGGCACCGGCACCTACTTCGGCAAAACCGCCGAGCTGGTGCAAGACGCGCACACCGTCAGCCATTTCCAGCGCGCCGTGCTCAAGATCGGCAACTACCTGATCATCCTCGCGGTCGCGCTGGTCACGGTCATCGTCGTCGCGGCGATCCTGTGCGCGGCGACGCGATCCTGACCACGCTGCAGTTCGCCCTGGTCCTGACCGTCGCCGCGATCCCGGTGGCGATGCCCACGGTGCTGTCGGTGACGATGGCCGTCGGCGCACGGCTGCTCGCCAAGAAACAGGCCATCGTGAGCCGGCTGGTCGCCATCGAGGAACTCGCCGGCGTCGACGTGCTGTGCGCGGACAAGACCGGCACCCTGACCCAGAACTCGCTGACGTTGGGCACCCCGTTCAGCATCGACGGCGTCACGCCCGCGACCGTCATCCTGGACGGCGCGTTGGCCTCCCGCGCCGACAACGACGACCCCATCGACCGCGCGGTGCTCGGCGGCCTCGAGGACACCGACGGTCCTGCAGCCTTACACCGTCACCCACTTCAAACCCTTCGACCCGGTGCACAAACGCACCGAGGCCGCCGTCACCGGCGCCGACGGGACCACCTTCAGGGTCACCAAGGGCGCCCCGCAGGTCATCCTGGCACTGGCCGCCAACGCCGCGCAGATCAAACCTGCCGTCGATAAGGCAGTCAACGATTTCGCCGCCCGCGGTTTCCGGTCTCTGGGCGTGGCCCGCGCTGACGGGGACGGCGACTGGCAGTTCGTCGGTGTGCTGCCGCTGTTCGACCCGCCGCGCGACGACGCCGCAGCCACCATCGCCACCGCCGCGGCGATGGGCGTCACCGTCAAGATGGTGACCGGCGACGCGCTGGCCATCGCGAAGGAAACCGCCGACCAAAGTCGGCTTGGGCACCAACATCCTCGACGCCGCAGCCTTGGGCGATGCGAAGAAGAACGAATCGGCCGCAGTGGCCGAATCCATCGAGACCGCAGACGGTTTCGCCCAGGTCTTTCCCGAGCACAAATACCACATCATCGACGTGCTGCAAAAGCACGGCCACATCGTCGGAATGACCGGCGACGGGGTCAACGACGCGCCCGCGCTGAAAAAAGCCGACTGCGGCATCGCCGTGTCGGGCGCCACCGACGCCGCCCGCGCAGCCGCCGACATCGTGCTGCTGACCCCCGGCCTCTCGGTGATCATCGAGGCGATCAAACAGAGCCGCAAGATCTTTCAGCGAATGAACAGCTACGCGATGTACCGCATCGCCGAAACGCTGCGGGTGCTGCTATTCATGACCGTCGCCATCCTGGTCTTCAACTTCTACCCGCTCACCGCCATCATGATCGTGATGCTCGCGCTGCTCAACGACGGCGCAATCCTGTCCATCGCCTACGACAACGTCCGCTACAAGAACGAGCCCGAAGCGTGGAACATGCGCATGGTGCTCGGCATCTCCACGGTGCTGGGGGTGGTCGGACCGATCGCCGCGTTCGGCTTGTTCTATCTCGGCGACCGCGTGTTCGACCTCGGCCATCCGCGCGTGCAGACCCTGATGTACCTCATGCTGTCCGTCGCGGGCCACCTGACCATTTTCCTGACCCGAACCCGCGGACCGTTCTGGTCCATCCGCCCGCCCGCATCTTGTTGATCGCTGTCTTCGGCACCCAGGCCATCGCCACATTTATCGCCGTTTACGGGCTATTCATGACCCCGCTGGGCTGGGGGTGGGCAGCTGCGGTCTGGGGATACGCCCTCGCCTGGTTCCTGATCAGCGACCGCATCAAACTTCTCGCCTACCGCATCCTCGATCCCGGGCGGCCGGCAACACCGCGCAGGTCAGCGGCGAGGTTCGCCACAACGGATATCAAGCACTGCGATCGGAGAAATCGACATGATTGTCATCGTTGGATTAGTTGTTCTGCTCTTCGCCGTCATCGTCGGGTTCATCGGCGTGCTGAACAATGCGGGGGCCGCTCACCCGTTGAGCGAGAACTTCTCGGTGTTGGGCTACCACGTCACCGGGTCGACTGGCACTCTGTTCCTCTTCGGGATCGTGATCGGTGCGCTGGCGATGCTGGGCATGAGCGTGTTGCTGGCCGGTGCACACCGTACCGCTAGCCGCGGGCGCGACGCCCGCCGTGAACTAGAAAGGTCCCAGCGCGAAGTGGAGTTTGTGAACCGAGACCGCGACTTCGAACACCAGCCCGTCGGCGCGGCCACCGGCGCACCGGTGAGCTCGGACTTGACCACGACCCGGCCGAGGTGGAAGTGGGGTTCCTTCCTCGGTCGGCGGTCCTAGGGCCCGCCACTCGGCCTGCACCCGTCGCTTGCGCTTAGCTGTCCCGAAGTTGGGTACTCCGCAATAGCTGGGCGAACACGCCGGGCATCTCGGGGCCGAGAGGAGAAGTTTGATGATTGTCATGGCATCCGTTGAAATTCTTGCCCGTTCAACCACGCTCACCAGCGTGGGCTGGATCGGCTACATCATCATCGGGGCGCTGGCCGGCTGGATCGCCGGCATGATCATGAAAACCAAAGAAGGCCTTCTTCTAGACATCGTGATCGGCATCGTCGGCGCGTTGATCGGCGGCTTCCTGCTCAGTTTCGTCGTCGACACCGCAAGCGGCGGTTGGTGGTTCACCCTGTTCACCGCGATCCTGGGATCGGTCATCCTGCTCGGGTTGCTGCGCATGGTCCGCCGCACGTAGAACCTTCCCGGCGTTAAGCAGTTAGCGCACAGATCAGCGTCACCGATCGGAGCGCGAGATGACCGTAGACCAGAACCGGACCACCGAGCAGGACGGCGACGCCGAGAGTCATGGCGATCTGGTCGGCCAACCCCATTCTGACGAAGAAGGCCCGATCGCCGAAGCGCAGTTACTCGCCGACGAGATGAGTTCCGACGAGCAACCCCTCGGAGCACCCGGTCCCCGATTCAATCGTCGATCGCCGTTCTATATCGGTTTGACCGCATCGGCCGGAGTGGCGGTGACCTACGGGGCGGTCGAGGTACTCGGGTCACTGTCGTCGGTACTGGTGCTGATCGGTGTGGCGTTCTTCCTCGCGCTCGGGCTCGAGCCCGCCGCATCGTGGTTCGTGAACCATAGTTTGCCGCGGTGGGCAGCGACGACGCTCGTCTTCGCCATCTTCCTCGCCTTGATGGGGGCCTTCGTCGCTGCCGCCATCCCCCCGCTCGCAGAGCAAGCGAGCGAGCTAATCCGGCAGGCGCCGCATTACCTGCAACAGGCCCAGGACCACTCCTCGGCGATCGGCAAGCTCAACGATCGCTTTCATCTGCAACAGCGCATCACTGAAACCATCAATGGCTCGAGTGGATCAGTGGTCAGCGAGGTGGTCAACGCGGGAAGCGCGGTCGTCGACGCGGTGGCCGACTCCCTGGTCGTCATAGTCTTGACCGTGTATTTCCTGGTCGACATGCCCCGCATCCGCAGCAACCTGTACCGGATGGTGCCGCACACTCGGCGGCCCCGCGCCATCCTCATCGGAGATGAAGTGTTCGCCAAGGTCGGCGCCTACGTGCTGGGCAACGTGTTGATCTCGGTCATCGCCGGGGCGGCCACCTTCGCCTGGCTGATGGCGTTCAATGTCCCGTACCCGTTGTTACTGGGCATTTTCGTTGCTCTGTTCGATCTGGTTCCGGTCGTCGGATCGACCATCGCGGGTGTCGGTGTCGCCGCTGTGGCGTTGACGGTCTCGCTTCCGGTCTGCATCGCAACGATCGTCGTTCTTTGTCTTCTTCCGCCTCTTCGAGGACTACGTGTTGGTGCCGCGAATCATCGGCCGAGTAGTGCAGGTGCCCGCCCTGATCACCGTTGTCGCCGTGCTCATCGGCGGCGCACTGCTCGGGATTGTCGGAGCGCTGGTAGCAATTCCGATCGCCGCGGCGCTGCTGTTGCTCACCCAGGAAGTTCTCTATCCCCGCCTTGACGAGGTCTGACTGGGCCAACGTTAGTTGGGCGCAGGCGGTTCCTGCTGCGGGTTGGTTACCAGACGGCGCATGGCCCGGCGCGGGCGGCGAAGTACGTGGGCAGTCGGGCGTGAAAATAACGGTGTGCCCCACCATCGTCCAATTGATCGTGCACGACAGCGGCACCACGGCAGGTTTACCAGCCACAGCAATCAGAGCCGCTACCACTCCGGTAACTATCGTTGGACAAATTAGACGGGCGACGAGGTTCAATGACCATCTCGCGGTCGGTTCGGCCATTTTGCGTTCCGCTCTCCGGGGGAAACTGATTCCCCGAAGTTGTAACACTACTCGCTCGCGCCCCATCCAGCTTGCCGAGAATAACTGAGCGGCTGCGGATTTTCCTCAGCTGCTGCGGGTGGTGGCGTCCTGCAGCTTGGCCATCACCTGATCCAAGCTGAAGCTTGCGGATTTCTGTCGCTGCGGGAACTCGACCAGCGTCTGCAGCATCTCCGCGACGTACGCCTGAGCCGGAACGAACAGGAAGATGTGGTCCATCATCCAGTCGTAGTAGGTGTTCGACGTGACGTCGGCTCGCTCGTACGGATCGGTCTTCAGGTTGAACAGCTTGGGCACCCGCAGTTCAACGTAAGGCTCCGCCCAGATCTGCAGGGTGCCCACGCAGCGCTGCTCGAGGAAGACGAATTTCCAGTTGTCGAAGCGCAATCCGGTGAGGTCGCCATCGTCGGACACATAGAAGAAGTGTTTGCGTGGGCTCTCGTCGGCCTGGCCGGTGATGTAGGCCAACTGGTCGTGCCCGTCGAGATGCACCTTGTATTTCGTGCCGTTCAGGTCGACACCCGCGCGCAGCTGTTCGGCTATGTCGGGCACACCCGCGGCCGACAACAGCGTGACGAACCAGTCGTTGTGGCTGACGATGCCGTTGAGTACCGAGCCGGCCTCGATGTGTCCCGGCCAGCGCACCAGCGCCGGAACCCGGTATGCGCCTTCCCAGTTGGAGTTCTTCTCGTTACGGAACGGGGTCATGCCGGCGTCGGGCCAGCTGTTCATGTGGGGGCCGTTGTCGGTCGAGTACATGACGATGGTGTTCTCGGCGATGCCCAGCTCGTCGAGCAGATCCAGCATGCTGCCGATCGTCTCGTCGTGCTCGATCATCGTGTCGTGGTACGGCGACTGCCAGCGCCCCGAGCGACCGACGCTTTCGGGCCGGGTGTGGGTGCGGAAGTGCATGTGCGTGGTGTTGAACCACACGAAGAACGGAATTCCGGCTTCAACCTGGCGCTTGATGAAGTCGACTGCGGCGTCGCGGAATTCGTCGTCGCAGGTTTCCATCCGCTTCTTGGTGAGCGGGCCAGTGTCCTCGATGCGCTGGGTGCCGTCGCCGTTGGCCCAGGTGTGCAGGACGCCGCGCGGCCCGAACTTCTTGCGGAACTCGGGATCCTTTGGGTAGTCCGGCAGTTCGGGTTCTTCTTCGGCGTTGAGGTGATACAGGTTGCCGAAGAATTCGTCGAAGCCGTGCATGGTGGGCAGGTGCTCGTCGCGGTCGCCGAGGTGGTTCTTGCCGAACTGGCCGGTGGCGTAGCCGTGCGCCTTGAGCGCCGTCGCGATCGTCGGGTCCTGGGCCTGCAGGCCCAGCGGCGCCCCGGGCAGGCCCACCTTGGTGAGGCCGGTCCGGTACGGGTTCTGGCCGGTGATGAAAGCCGCCCGCCCCGCGGTGCAGCTCTGTTCTCCGTAATAGTCGGTGAACAGCGCCCCTTCGACGGCGACGCGGTCGATGTTGGGGGTGCGGTAGCCCATCAGTCCGTTGCTGTAGCAGCTGAGGTTGCTTTGCCCGATGTCGTCGCCCCAGAGGATCAGGATGTTCGGCTTGTCAGTCAATGGTTGGCCCTTTCAACGGCGAAGCCCCGATGCCCCGCACCCGGCTCAGCCTAGGCCCCGTTTCCGACGCCATGGGGGCTGCACCGAACGCGCCCGCGGTGCGTGTCTGTACGACGACACGCCGCCAGGGGCGACATTTTGCGCACCCTCGCGCCCGGGGTGGGGTTCCCCCTTAGGTTCGCGACTCCTCAGGACTCCACGGCGGCGCCTGCCCGGGCTGTCCCGAGGAAGTCGTTGAAAGCCGCCGCCGTGGGTTGCGGTTCGAGTAGGTGGTTGTCATGCATCGGCCGTCGGTCTCGATCGCGACGAGCGAGGCGGGTGCGACCTTGCGCACGCCGCGCAGGATGGTTTCCGGTGCCGGCACCACGGAGTGGAACGTCATGTAGTGGTGCAGCGCGACCGGGTCGATCCGGGTGTCCACGCCGCCGCCGGCCAGCAACGCCGGCAGACTCGAGGCGAACCGGATGCGGTGGCTGTCCTGCGTCAGGTATAGGGGCTTGATGCCGAGCCGGTCCCGGCCGAGTAACACCCGGCCGCTGTCGCGTTCCACGATGGCGAACGCGAACATTCCGTGGAGATGGCTGACGAAGTGGTCGCCCCAGCGGTGGTAGGCCTTGAGCAACACCTCAGTGTCGCTGTGCGAGAAAACCGGTAGCCGTGGCCATGCAGCTCCTGGCGCAGTTCCTGGTAGTTGTAGATGCAGCCGTTCCAGGCGATTGTGAGGCCCAGTTCGGCGTCGACCATCGGTTGGGCGCCGGCCTCGCTCAGGTCGATGATCCGCAGGCGGCGGTGCCCGAGGGCGACCCGGCCCTGCGACCACACGCCCGCGCTGTCGGGCCCCCGTGGTGCCATGACCGCGCGGGCGTGTGGTCCTGGGGCCGCGACACATAAATGGCACACACGAAACGCGGACCTGCGTGGCTTATGCCTCGACGAGCCGGGCAACCGCACCGCGTAGGGCATTGACCGCCTTGAACAGATATCGCTAAGTTGTTCAAATGCGTGCCGACGGCGGGACCAGACCGGTGCCGCCGACCCTGCTGGCCGCGGCCACCGATACGCTCCGGCAGCTGGGGCCGCGGCGTTTCAGCCTGACCGCGGTGGCCGAGGCTGCGGACGTGTCGCGCGGCACGGTGCACAACGTGTTGGGCAGCCGAGACGACGCCATCGCCATCGCACTCAATCACTTGACGGCTGGGTTCGTTGAAACCATGGCCGCCGAAATCGGGAAAGAGCGAAGCTTGGCCGAGCAGGCGGCGGCCGCGGCGGTGCTGGTCTGCGCGCATCGCCAGCGCTCGGCGTCCACACCGCGCGGGGTGAATCGGAGCATCCTGGTGTTGCTGCTGGAACACGACGGCGAGGTGCTGATGCGCCGCGCAATCGACCTATGGAAGCCGTTGGTCAAAGACGCGCAGGCCGCCGGGGAAATCCGGGCGGACATCGATGCGGCGCGGGCCAGTGAATGGATTGTGCGGTTGTTGTTCAGTTTCGAGCTGTTGCCACCCATCGGGGTGAACCTTGAGAATCCTCGGGCGGTACGGCGTTTCGTGTGCGACCACATCGTCACCGGGCTGGTAGGAGTTGTTCGTGAGTGAACCGGACTACGAAGTGGCGATCATCGGCGCTGGGCCGGGCGGGATCGCCACCGCGAAGCTGTTACGCGACAAAGGCATCACCGACTTCGTCATTCTCGAGCGCGGCCACGACTTCGGCGGCACCTGGCGTGACAACCACTACCCCGGGCTGGCCGTCGACATCCCGGTGCTGTGGTACCAGCTTTCGTTCGCACCCAACCCAGATTGGACGCGGTTGTTCGCTCCGGGCCCGGAGATCTACCGGTACCTGCGCGACACGGCTCGCGGCCTGGGGTTGTACGAGTATTTGCGCGCTGATTCCGACGTAGTCCAACAGAAGTGGGATGCGGCGGCGGGCGTGTGGCGGCTTAAGATCGCGGGTTCCGAGCCGGTAACGGCACGGTTTGTGATCAATTCGGTGGGCGGTTATGTGAACGCCAAAACCACCGTGAACATCGACGGCGTCGACGATTTCACGGGAACCATCCTGCGGCCCAACGCCTGGGACGACGACTATGACACCGCGGGCAAACGGATCGCCGTCATCGGCACCGGGTCCAGCGGTGTGCAGATCTCGGCCGCGTTGTCGGCGAGCGCCGGGACTCTTGAGGTTTATCAACGCACCCCGGCGTGGGTGTTACCGAAGATCGACTTCGACCTGCCGGGCTGGCTGCACGCCGTGTTGCGGGTGCCCGGGGTGTTCGGTGCGGTCAACGCCGCGGGCCGTGCGGTGATGGACGCGTTCATGGTGGCGCCGCTGGTTCACCTTTTTCCGCGCCTGTCAGTCGGGCTGCTGGTGCGGGCGATGCCGTTGTACGACAAGTGGTGTCGTTTTCTTTACCGGCTGCTACTGCGGGGGGTGGTCCACGATCCGGCGACGCGCCGGGCGCTGCTGCCGCACTATGGGCTGATGGCCAAACGGCCGGTGATCTCCAGCGCCTTCCTGCCGGTGTTCAACAACCCGAACACGCAGCTGATCACCACTGCGATCGAACGGATCACGCCGTCGGGGATCCGCACCGTCGATGGTGTTGATCACCCCGCCGATCTGATCGTGCTGGCCACCGGCTACGAGCTGTGGACCGACCCGGAAACCTACCGTCCCGGAACCATTTTGGGCTCCGACGGCTTCGACCTGGCCGACGACTACCGCGCCAACGGGTTGCGCGCCTACGCCGGCACCGCGCACCCTCGGCTGCCCAACCGGTGGGAGATCGTCGGCCCGCTCGGCTTCGTCGGGTTCGCCTGGCCAGACTTCGTCGAGACCATGGCGGCCCACGCGGTGCGCATCATCGACGAGACCCGGCGCCGCGGGGCGGCGACGGTCACGGTCAGCCAGGAGGCGTTCGAAACCTGGCACGACCGGATGCTGACCCAGGGCAAGGCCGTGCACCTATATCTGACGGCGTGCAATCCCGGCCTGTCCAGCTACTTCATCAACTCGCAGAACGACACCGTGTACCACCGGCCTCAGACCATCATCGGATCGCGCCGGTTCGCCCGACGATCCCCGTTGACGGACTACAACTTTCAGCGCCGGCCCGCTTCGTTGCGGTTGGTACCTCAACCAAAGGAGTTCTCGGCATGAGTGAATACCCGTTGGCCGGCAAGGTCGCCTACGTGACCGGGGCCGCCCGCGGCCAGGGCCGGTCGCATTGTATTCGGCTGGCGCGTGCAGGTGCCGACATCGTCGCGATCGACGCCTGCGGCCCGGTGGCCGAGCACAACGGCTATCCTCCGGCATCGCCGGAAGACCTCGCCGAGACGGTCGGTTTGGTTGAAGGCGAGGGTCGCAAGATCCTGGCCGATCCCGTCGACGTCCGGGATCTGAATGGCCAGCAGCGGGTGGTGGCCAAGGCGATCGAGCAGTTCGGCCGGCTAGACATCGTGGTGGCCAACGCGGGTGTGCTCAATTGGGGCCGGCTGTGGGAGATTTCGGCCCAGCAGTGGCAGGACGCGATCGACACCAATCTGACCGGGGTGTGGAACACCATCAAATCCACGGTGCCCGCAATGATCGCCGCCGGTAACGGTGGGTCGATCATCAACATCAGTTCGGCAGCCGGGATCAAGGCCGTCCCCGGCTGCGGGCACTACTGCGCATCGAAGTTCGGCGTTGTGGGACTGACGAATTCGCTAGCGGTCGAACTCGGCGAGTTCGGCATCCGGGTGAACTCGGTACACCCATATGGCACCGACACCCCGATGGGCAACGACGTGGCGATGTACCAAATCTTCGCGGACCATCAGACCTACATCCACAGCTTCTCCCCTGGCGCGCTGCCGACGGATTCGCTGGCCGCGCCTGATCTTGTGTCCGACATCGTGCTGTTTTTGGCCAGCGACGCCTCGTCGCTCATCACCGCAGCTCAGATTCCGGCCGACAAGGGCTACCTGAAGATCTGAGCTAAGTGTTTAGCGGACGCATCGCCGCATCATGATGCAGTGATGCTAGGATGGGGAATGCGCACCACCATTGATCTCCCCGACGACCTGCACAAACAGGCGCTGGCGATTGCGCGGGACACCCACCGCACGTTGAGCGAAACTGTCGCCGGCCTCATCCGACGCGGCCTGGGAGTCGGCAGCAGCAGCACGATCTCCGTAGACCCAAGGACGGGGCTGCCTCTGGTGAGCGTTGGGACAGTCGTGACTTCCGAGGACGTGCGCTCATTGGAGGATGAGGGGTGACGGCGCTGCTCGACGCCAACGTGCTCATCGCACTGGTCGTCAGCGAGCATGTGCATCATGACGCCGCCGCCGAATGGCTATCGGCATCCGACGCCGGATTCGCGACATGCCCGATCACACAAGGCAGTCTTGCTCGATTCCTGGTCCGGACGGGGCAAACCGCGGCAGCTGCGCGGGAGGTCATCAGTGCAGTCGAGGGTGCGAATCGCCACGAGTTCTGGCCCGACAGTGTCTCTTTCACCGATGTAGAGGTCGGTGGTGTGGTCGGTCACCGACAGGTGACAGATGCCTACCTTGCTCAGCTGGCACGAAGCCGCAAAGGACAGTTGGCGACTCTCGATAGCGGTCTGGCGCACCTGCACAGCGACATCGCGGTTCTGATACCCACGGCACTCTGATGTCCGACGCGTTACCGCCGCCGCAAGCGACCGTGCCCGATTTCGTCGACGATAGTTGCTCACCCGGCGCCCAACGGACCGCAGCGGATACCGAGACGCTCCCGGACTGTGTCTAGAACACGGCGCTGGCGCTCGCGTTCCCGGCGGTGCGTGAGCACGAACCGCGTCATACTCGGCAAGCGGCGCGGCAACGGGTACCACTTGTCGAAATCAAGGCCGTTGTCGTTGAATACGCGACTAGGCACGTTGTCGTAGATAAGGCTGAGGTTGTGCTGGATGAGCGCGAAGAGAACGTATGGGAATGCGAGCGGCGATTTGTTCCTTAGTTGCTGCCAGTCGACTTCGTAGAGCGGGATCCCGCTGAGCTTGCCCAAGAACAGTAGGTGCCCCAGGAAGTAGCCGGCATACGAAGGTAAGTGCAGCGTGGCCGAACGCATGTTGACGGAAACGACCGCGCCACTGGGCGAAACGTACGGCTCGTACGGGCGATCTTCGGTCATTCCCACGTATCCGGTGCAGTTGACGACCCAGCTGCCTGATTGGATCGTCTTCGTCGATCCGCTCCGGAACACGAGCTCGGTCGTGCCGTTCCGATCGACCGCATCTTCGAGATAGTCCATGACGACGTCGTTTAGGCCGGCGGAAATCGTGTGATTCTCGGCCTCAGACAGCACTCCCAACACGAAGTTGTCCGCGTGAGGGGTCAAGAACGTGCCATAGGTGGCACGGTACCAACGTTGGACCTCTGATTCGTTCGTGCCGTCGTACCGCCGACTAATCTGTCCGCCGACGGCGCTCGTCGGTGTCCCTTTCCACCACCGCCGAGCGCCGCCCGGTAGCAGCTTGTCGCGGCTGGAAAAGAACGTTCCTCCGCCGGCAATGAGGTTTAACTGGCGACCGGGGCATGCGGCGATCAACAGGTGGGCGGTGTCCATCGCGGTTTTCCCGCCGCCGACGATCCATACCGGCGCGTCGCTTTCCCTGATATCGCCCGCCCGGAAGTCGCAGTAGTCGGGCGACACCGAATGCACACGTTCGCTGGAGAGCTGGAGCGGTTCGTTCGGCGTGACTCCCAGGCCATAGGCTTTGATTAATCGCTTGGCCTCGATGACGAGCATCCGGCCGTCGGCGGCCTTAACCGTAGCCCGCACGATCCCGTTGGCTTCTTCCTCCGACTCGAAGTCCCAGCCGAAGTACTCGTCGACCCGCAGGCGCTGCTTGATCACGTCGACGCAGTGCTGAAAATGATCGAGCACCTCCCCCTTGGTCGCTAAGTAGGCGCGATCCTTGCCCAGGGTCCACTCGATGTTGCCCGCCGTGAACATTGGGTGCGGTTGGTGCAGGCGCACGTAGGAGTACACGTCGACCCACATGCCGCCCACCCGCGTCCGACGGTCGATCAGGATCGCCTTTTGGTCGCGCGACAAGTATCGGCTCGCGGCGAACAGGGCATTGAGCCCGGCGATGCCGGCGCCCACGATGCAAACGTCGCAGGTCTCCACCGGCGCGGGCCGCGGTACGGACATCGGACCACCTTTTTCGCAGGTGACGATTATTGTGGCATCCGAATTGTGGTGTCGGCACGAGTAATCGACTACCTCATTAATTATTCACAACATCCGGGGTGGTTTTGTCGTTGCTGCCGCGACGCGATCCTTCTCACCCGACAGAGCGTGGACGCACGCCTCACGCCATCGCCCCCGCCCACGCGATATGCCCCTCTAAGCCAAGCGTTTTCGCCATGTCGCGGTAGCTGTCCCGGAAGTCGCGGTAGCCGGCCTCGTCGCGGCGAGCCCGGGCCAGCAGCGCCCGCAGTCGTTGCAGCCAGATCTCCCGTATCACCAAACCGTCCTCGGCCGGCGCGGTCGCCAAGCGCTCGATGGCGGCCTCGGCTTCCACCACATCGGCGCCGGTCCCGCGATCCAGCAACGTCTCCACCAGGACACCCGTCGCTGGAATACCCCACGCCAGCAACTTCCCCTCGCGGACCAGATCGTCGAGGGCGGCGCGCATGAGCGGGATGGCGTCATCGCGCTCTCCACGCCGAGCCTTCTCACGTGCCGAATACACGTAGACGATCGCTAACTCGGCCAGGTTGTGTTCCCGGCGCAGGAACACGTCGCTGACCTCGGCCAGGAGCTTCTCTCCGCGGAGTTGCTCTGCAGCTGTTGGGCGGTGCACCAGCGCAACGCCCAGCGTCACCCGGGCGTGGGTCAACGCCAGGTCATCACTGGATCGTTCGGCAAGTTGGACGGCATCCTCGATTTCGCGCACTGCCCGGTCGTCGGCCGCCAGGACTCCACCCGGTATTGCCACGAGGTAGACGTACATGACGACCCTGACGTAAGTCACCGGGTCGGTGTCGCGGCCCATCGCCAGGCCCCGCCGCGCGTCGTCTTGCCATCCGGGATAACCCAGGCAATAACGGGCCATAGCCCGCGTCGTCAAGGCGTGCGCCAACGGGGACCCGATAATGAAGTTTCCTTTTGAGCGATCACCGTTGGCCAGGTCAATGACCCGCTGTGACCACCGCAGCACGCCACTCCACTCGCCGCTCTCACCCTTGGCGTAAATGGCCGCGAAGGACAGCCCCACCGTCAGGTTCGCATCGTCGACCGACTCGATCAGGGTCATGGCTTCCGATGCCAGCAGCGAAGCCTCGCGCAGCCGGTCCTGAAACGCATGATCCATCACCAGCCCCGCCATCCCGATGGCCAGTGACGCCTTGTCCCCGGCGGCGGCGCACAACTGCCGCAATTCCTCGAAGCGGGCATCGGCCAACTGTGCATGGGCTCGAAACGCGGTCGCGCACAACATGGTGCGCGGGGCAATGCGCATGGCCACACGGTTGGGGTCATCGGCGGGCAATGCGTCGGCGATCGCTTGGGCGCGCTCCCAACTCAGTCGCGCCGCGCTGATGTCGCGATTGGTCGCCCACGTTGCCGCGCGCATGTGCCAGCCGGTGGCGGCGTGCGGATCACCAGCGGCCTCCAAATGCTCGGCGATCAACGCAGCGTTCTCCTCCGCTGCTGCCGGGTCACGGGATTCGATTGCTGCCGCGACGCGCCGGTGCAGCTCGGCGCGATCCGACTTGAGCTGGGCTTCGTAGGCCACCGTGCGCACCAGTGGATGGTGAAACACGTACTCCGGTTGCCCGGTGAAGCGGACCTGATCGATGAACTGAGCGGCCAGCAGATCATCAACGACGGCGTCAACCCCCAGCGCGGTCAGCAGGTCGAGGGTGAATCGCGCGCCGAGCACCGCGGCCGCGCTCAAGGTGCGCTTGGCGACCGGGTCAAGCCGATCGATGCGTGCCGCGATGGTCGCCTGCAGCGTGGCAGGCACGCTAACCTCGCCAACCTCTGCCGCCGATACGTAACCGCCGGGCTCGCCGACCAGCACGCCACGCTCGGCCAAATCCCGCACGATCTCCTCGGCGAAAAACGGGTTACCATCGGCCCTCTCGGCGATCTTCTGGGCCAGTGCGCCAACCGACGGGTCTGAGCCGATCAGCCCCGCGACAAGGGCCGCGGTTTCTGAATCGCTCAGCGGCGCAAGGGCGATGATTTGCGCACCGTGCACGCGCGCCAACGCCCCCTCATATTCCGGTCGGTAGGTGGCCAGCACCAGCGAAGGCGCGTGCGGGATCACGGTGAGGAAATCGGCCAGCATCGACTCGCTAACCTCATCAATCCAATGGACATCCTCGATGACGTACAGCGCTGGGGTTTCGCGGGCCAACGAGGCGGCGTTCACCAGCGCGGTGAGCCGGCGCCGACGCGCATCCGGATCGATCTTCGGCAGCTGCAGATCGGGATCGGCGATGCCCAGCAGGTCATCGAAGAGCGCCACATCCTCGGGCTCCGCGTCGCGAGCCTGAGTCCGTATCCGGCTCCGGGCGGTAGACGGGTCAAGACCCTCGACGCCGGTAGCCGCGCGCAGCAGCCGTGCCACGGCATGGAACGGGACTTGGCTGGTGTGCGAGTCGCAGAAGACAGTGAACACCTCCACGCCGCGGCGACGCGCCATCGCCGCCACCTCGCGCACCAGACGGCTCTTACCGATGCCGGGTGAGCCCACCACGCCCACCACCGCCCCCTGGCTGTTAATGGCGCGGTCCAACAAGCCCTCAACGGCCGACAACTCCCAGCGCCGACCGATCAGATCCAACTCAGCGCGCCCGGCAGCCCGATGCCCGTCGTCCATGCCCAACAGCCGACGCGCGGGCACCGGCGCGTCGGCACCTTTGATCTCAACCAGCTCAAGCTCACCAAGAGCCGCCGGGCCGTCAACCAGTCGCGCGGTGGATGCGCTGAGCATGACCCCGCCCGGCGGGGCCACCGATTCCATCCGCTGGGCCCTACCCACCTGCTCACCGACGGCGGTGTAACCGAACGGCCCCGAACCGATGTCACCGGCGATCACCTGACCGGAGTTAAGTCCCACGCGCAGCTGCAGATCCACACCGTCGCGGTCTTTGACCTCAATGGCCAGTCGGGTGGTTTCCCGTTGGATGCCCAGCGCGGCCAGACAAGCCCGGATGGCGTGGTCCTCCAGCGCCACCGGCGCACCGAAGACCGCCATGATCCCGTCGCCGGTGAATTTGTCCACCGTGCCGCCGTAATGCTGCACCACGGCTGCTGCACGGCTGACCAGGTTTGCCATGATCTCGCGCAGCCGCTCCGGACCCACCGCGGCGGCGATGTCCATCGAATGCACTACGTCCGCGAACAAGACGGTGACTTGCTTGTATTCGGCCGACGGCGTGGCGGTCGCAACGGCCGCACCGCACTCATTACAGAATTTCGAGTTCGGCGGCAGCTCGGTACCGCACGACCCGCACAACAGCTCCGTCGCGGTCATCTCACGTGGCCCGACCCGCTATGGTTCACGCCGAATATCGTGTCACCATTGTCCGGACTTGTCTGCTGTCATTACAGGGTTGGGGACCGACGCCTTTGACGCGACATTTGCTAAACCAAGAACGTTAGTTCTGAGATTGCCAAGTTTGTGAGCTTGACCTCGGCGGATGTTCTGATTCCGCCCAGCGGGCCGCCAGACCCGGGCCAATGCGAGTTCTTTCAAGGTGATGACGGTCGTGCCTCGGCTGGCATCGTGGAACAAAGCCGACGATCCACACCAAGTTTGACTGCGGGCATATCTGGATGACACCGAAGCGCTCGTTGCCTCGCGCATCGGCGGCCCATGGGCGCTCCAGCCGATCATCACATGCGAGAGCAAGGCGGAGAGTGCTGCCGATTGACGTTAGTAACGCTGATCGTTAGTATTGAAGGTGTGATCCGCTCGTTCAGTGACGGCGACACTCAGAAGATCTGGGAATTGCTCTGTCCGAAGGGGATCAGCAAGGAGCTGGCGAAAGTGGCTCGCCGGAAGATGCAGATCCTCGATGCCGCAGAGAACATCAACGACCTACGGGTTCCTCCGGGCAACCGCCTGGAGAAGCTTCAACCGCCCCACCAAGGACAACACAGTATCCGCGTCAATGACCAGTACCGCATCTGCTTCAAATGGAGCAACCGCGGCGCGGACGATGTCGAGCTGGTCGACTACCACTGAGAAGGAGGAGAAAAATGGCTGATTTCGCGCCTACCCACCCCGGCGAGATCCTCGCCGAAGAGTTCCTCGCGCCGATGGAGATCACCCCCTACCGTCTCGCTAAGGAGATCGGGGTATCGCAGACGCGTGTGGGTGAGATCCTCGCTGGCGAGCGCCGGATTACCGCCGACACCGGGCTGCGGCTGTCGCGGGCCCTGGGGCTCAGCGACATGTTCTGGATCAACCTGCAGGCACGCTACGACGCCGACCTCGTTCGCATCGAGAAGAGCGAAGAGCTGGAGCGCATCCACCCACTGGCTGCCCGCAGCTAGTTACAGATACGGAAAGCCGCGCGTTGGTGATGTCGGGGTGCATACCATCACGCCGGGCTATCGTCGTTTTCAATGAGCGCACGTTTCGAGGAGTTGGGCTGGCGGCAGACTCCGATGGGTGTGATCAGCTTGCGGCGCAGATTTGACCTCTCGGTGCGCGCCGATGTGTATGAGGTCAAGCTCGATGACGAGTACCTGATGTCGAGCCTGTTCACCGTCGCCGAGCGAGAGCTGGCGCGGCTGGCACTGG
This sequence comes from uncultured Actinomycetota bacterium, assembly GCA_963715905.1. Lineage (GTDB taxonomy): Bacteria > Actinomycetota > Actinomycetes > Mycobacteriales > Mycobacteriaceae > Mycobacterium. Next base: position 56,287 of record CAVQSX010000001.1, on the reverse strand, counting down.
CGAGGACGCCGGGACCGGGCCTGGACGTGATCGTTGGTGGTCTCGGCCTCGGCTATACCGCTCAAGAAGCGTTGGAGTGCAAACGGATTCGGAGACTGACAGTTATCGAATACTCAAATGCCGTCATCGACTGGCACGAACGCGGCCTGCTACCAGATACGGTTGGCCTAGCCGCCGACGGCCGCGTTGCCCTGGTGTGCGCGGACTTCTTCGCCGCCGCCACAAGCGTGGCGGGATTCGATCCGGAGCGCCGTTGCCGAACCTATGACGCGATCCTGCTCGACATCGACCACTCGCCCCGCCACCTGCTCCACGGTCCGCACGCCGACTTCTACACCCATGACGGTCTACGAGCCGCATCCGCTCATATCGTCCCGGGTGGCACGTTCGCCATGTGGTCCGACGATGCACCGGACGAGGCCTTCAGCGCGGTCCTCGAAACCGTGTTCACCGACGTCGAGGCCCAGCAGGTCTGGTTCGACAACCCACTCACCGGAGGCCGGTCGGCCAACACCATCTACCTTGCGACCCGGGCATGACGATCCGACCGAAGCCCGTCACACCCGCCGCCGGGCAAGAGTCGGTGTGGGATTACCCCCGTCCGCCCCGGCTCGAGCGTTTCGCCGGCTCGGTCACCGTGGAACTGGGCGGCACGACCATCGCGTCGACCGACCGCGCGTGGCGTGTGCTGGAGACCAGCCATCCCCCGACGTACTACCTGCCCCGCGAAGCCTTCGCCGAGGGGGTGCTACGCGAGACCTCGGGGTCATCCTGGTGCGAATGGAAAGGCCAGGCAACGTATTACGACCTGGTGACCGACGCACGCACCGCGCCACGAGCCGGCTGGACCTACCTGAGTCCCTCCCCCGGCTTCGAGCCGATGACGGGCGCCATCGCCGTCATGGCCGCGCTCGTTGACCGCTGCACCGTGAACGGCGAACAGGTGGTTCCGCAACCCGGCGGCTTCTACGGCGGCTGGATCACCAGCTGGATCGTCGGCCCGTTCAAGGGAATCCCGGGCTCGATGAACTGGTAGTGGCATAGCAACACAGCGTTCGCCACACACCGGCGGAAACGCGGTTTGTAGGGAGATCCCTTATTGACCACGGGGGCTTGCCGTTTTAGCGTTAGCAACGTCATGTAATGGGATGATGCGTTCGCTAGAGGGGCAGCCCGTCAGCCGTTCGGGCGTGCCCCGAGAGGGGTGGGGACATGTCGTTTGTAATCGCAGCGCCGGAGTATGTGCAGGCAGTGACAACCGATCTGACGAATCTAGGCTCGGCCATCAACTCGGCGCACGCGGCGGCGTTTGGGCCGACGTCAAGTGTGCTGGCGGCAGGTGCTGACGAGGTGTCGGCAAATATTGCGGCGCTGTTCGGCGCCCACGCCCAGGCCTACCAGGCACTCAGCGCCCAGGCGGCGTCCTTCCATCAGCAGTTTGTGCAGCTCCTCAACGGGGGCGCGGCGCGGTACGCCGCGGCCGAGGCCGCCAACTCCAACCCGCTGCAGACCCTCCAACAAGACATCCTCGGCGTGATCAATGCACCCACCGATGCGCTACTCGACCGCCCGCTGATCGGCAACGGCGCCAACGGAGCGACGCCGGGCGCCAATGGCCAGGATGGCGGATTGCTGTGGGGCAACGGCGGCAATGGCGCCGCCGGCGGCCAAATCGGCCAGGCCGGCGGTAATGGCGGCGCCGCCGGACTGATCGGTAACGGCGGCAACGGCGGGCAGGGCGCCGTCGGTGGCGCCGGCGGCACCGGCGGAGCGGGCGGGATCCTCTTCGGCAGCGGCGGCACCGGCGGAGCCAGCCAGCTGACCCCAGGGGGCGCCGGCCAGGTGGGCGGCAATGGCGGGTCGGCCGGCCTGTTCGGCAACGGTGGGGCAGGTGGCACAGGTGGAGACGGGGACACCAGCGGTGGGCACGGCGGCAACGGCGGCAAAGCCGGCTTGTTCGGCGGCGTCGGCGGTGCGGGCGGAGCCGGCGGGACCGGCATCTCTGATAACGGCGGCGCTGGGGGCAACGGGGGCGCGGGCAGGCTTTGGGGATCCGGCGGGGCCGGCGGAATGGGTGGAGAGGGCAGCGGCGAGGGCGGCGACGGCGGGGCCGGCGGCACCGGCGGGATCCTCGGCGGCAATGGCGGCCACGGCGGAACCGGGGGCGCGGGCCAAGGCTCTGGTAGTGCCGGCGCTGGCGGCAACGCCGGTTTCTTGTTCGGCGACGGCGGGACGGGCGGTACCGGGGGTGAGGGACTAGCCGGCTCCGCCGGCGGTGCCGGTGGCACAGCCGGGTTGATCGGCAACGGCGGCGCCGGTGGCGCCGGTGGCGAAGGTGGGGAAACTGGGGGTGCTGGCGGCAAAGGAGCCAACGCGACTCTATTTGGCGCCGGTGGCGCCGGTGGCGCCGGTGGCGAAGGTGGGGTATTCGGGGGCACTGGAGGTGCAGGAGGCAACGCTCCCCTAATCGGCAACGGCGGTGACGGTGGCGCCGGCGGTGAGGGTTCCACACAAGGGGGCACCGGAGGTAAAGGAGGCGGCGCGACCCTGATCGGCAACGGCGGCAACGGCGGCAACGGCGGTGACGGCATCGATCCGGGGACGCCGGGAGGCGGCGGCGCTGGCGGGCTGCTGTTCGGCCAAGACGGCACGACCGGCCACTAACGGCTACGCCGCGCACCCCAACTCACTAAGCGTCCGAACAATATTCGGGCAGGAATGGCGGCGCCGGCCCCCATCACTACCATCATCGTCATGGTGCGGGCCAGGTGATGCGATCACGGCGCGGGATGCAGATTCGCCAGATGCGCGAGTGGCTGGCGCTGTCCGCCGCGATCGCGTTGATCCCGTGGACCATCTATCTCGGGCTGACCCTGCCGGAGAACTACACCGCCCAGCACTGGCAGGCCACCTGGGTCGGCTTCGATATCTTGCTGCTGGCGTTCATGATCGCGACCGCGGTGCTCGGCTTCGTCCGGCACCACTTGCTGACGCTGTTCGCGTTTTCCACCGGAGTTCTGCTGGTGTGCGACGCCTGGTTCGACGTGCTGACCGCCAAGCGCGGCGACTTTGCCGTCTCCGTTCTGACCGCCGCGCTTGGGGAACTGCCGCTCGCGCTCGTGCTGATCGGGGGCAGCCTCCGCATCGCGCGCCTGCAGGGCCACCCCGTCGGCCGGATCAAGTGGCCGTTCCCCCGCCGGCGGCTCCGGTGACCTTTCGGTAGTCCGAGAATCGCAATCTCGTATATGCCGCACATGTCACCGCATGATGAGTTATGATCCGCTTCGCGGTTGTCCAGGCCAGCGGGAAGCGGCACAGGAGGCTATCGCTCCCGTAATGGAAGGACTACTTTCGATGTCGTTTGTCTTCACCGCCCCGGAACTTGTCGCGAACGCGGCCGGGGACTTGGCCAACATCGGCTCGGCGATCAAAGCGGCTAACGGTGCGGCGGCAGCACCGACCACGGCGGTGGCGGCCGCCGCCGGCGACGAGGTGTCGGCGGCCATCGCGTCGCTGTTTTCCAGCCACGCCCAGGAGTTTCAGTCGCTCAATGCGCAGGCGGCGGCGTTCCACGCCGAGTTTGTGCAGGCGCTGAACGGCGCGGCGGGCACATACGCGGCCGCGGAGGCGGCTAACGCATCGCCGATGACGAACGCGCTGGCGGCTATCAATGCGCCCACCGAGCAGTTGTTCGGGCGTCCGCTGATCGGCAACGGCGCCAACGGGGCGGCCGGTTCCGGGGCCGCCGGTGGAGCCGGCGGATTCTTGCTGGGCAATGGCGGTAACGGCGGGTCGGGGGCGGCCGGACACCCGGGCGGCAGCGGCGGCAGCGCGGGGTTGTTCGGCAACGGCGGCGCCGGCGGCGCCGGTGGTGCCGGTGCAAGCGGTGGTAACGGCGGCCAGGGCGGCTTGGTCTTCGGCAACGGCGGCGCCGGCGGCGCCGGCGGCGTCGGCGTAATGGGCAGTCCGGGCAGTCCCGGCGGCGCTGGCGGCGGCGGCGGTGCCGCGGGCCTCTTCGGAGACGGTGGGGCGGGCGGCGCCGGTGGCGCCGGCGGCAACGGGACCGCAACGACGGACAGCACCGGCGGGGCCGGTGGTAAAGGCGGGGCTGCCGGGGCCGGCGGCACCGCCGGTCTGGTCTACGGAAATGGCGGGGCCGGCGGGGCTGGCGGGGCCGGCGGCATCGGCGGCGACAGCGGCAACGGGGCCGCCAGCGCCGGCGGGGCCGGCGGGGCCGGCGCAGCCGGTGGGGCCGGCGGACAAGCGTTCCTCTTCGGCAACGGCGGCACCAGCGGGACCGGCGGGACCGGCGGCGCCGGCGGCGCGGGTGGCTTCTTGCCTGGCGGGGTGGGCGGGTCCGGCGGGGCCGCCGGGCACGCTGGATCCGCCGGGTTCCTCTTCGGCAACGGCGGGGCCGGTGCGGTCGGTGGGTCCGGCGGGGCCGGCGGGATCAGTTTCGGCGCCGAAGGTGGTGCCGCCGGCAACGGCGGAGCGGGCGGTAGCGGCGGCGCCGGCGGCGTGGTGGGCAACGGTGGCGACGGTGGGGCCGGCGGGGCCGGCGGGGCCGGCGGGTATGCGGGCGGCGACGTCGGCTCCACTAATGACGGCGGAGCCGCCGGGAACGGTGGAGCTGCCGGCACCGGCGGCAATGGCGGGCTGCTCTACGGCAACGCCGGTGTTGGCGGCGTCGGCGGCGCCGGCGGCGTCGGAGGTAACGGCGGGTTCGGCGCTATCGGGACGGGCGGCGTCGGAGGTAACGGCGGGGCCGGCGCGGCCGGCGGCAGCGATGGCCTGCTCCTCGGCAACGGCGGCGCCGGCGGAGCCGGCGGGGCCGGCGGGATCGGCGGCGGGGCGAGTAACGGTCACACCGGCGGGGTCGCTGGGATCGGCGGGACGGGCGGGACCGGCGGTAATGGCGCCGGGCTCGTCGGCGACGGCGGGGCCGGCGGAGCCGGCGGCTCAGGCGGGGCTGGCGGCACTGCCGTCTACGGGACCGGGGCGGCCGGCGGCACGGGTGGGGCCGCCGGGCACGGCGGGAACAGCGGCCTGTTCTACGGCACCGGTGGCGCCGGCGGCGCCGGCGGCACCGGCGGAGCCGGCGGGGACGGCGGCAATGGCGGGTCCAGCGGCAACGCAAACGGCGGCGCCGGCGGGAACGCTGGGGCCGCCGGGTACGGCGGAAATGCCGGACTGTTCTACGGCACCGGTGGTGCCGGTGGCGCTGGCGGCATCGGCGGGGCCGGCGGAACGAGTTACGACGGAGCCGGCGGGATGGGCGGGCTCGGTGCGGCCGCCGGGCACGGCGGCAGCGGCGGCCTGCTCTTCGGCGACGGCGGCACCGGCGGGATCGGCGGAACCGGCGGAGCCGGTGGTACCGGCCTGTACGCCAACGGCGGGGCCGCCGGTAACGGCGGCAACGGCGGTGCGGGCGGCTTCGGCGGTGCGTTATTCGGCAACGGCGGCAACGGCGGCGCGAGCGGGGCGGGAGGCGCCGGCGGGATCGGCGTCTACCAGGGCGCGGGCGGCGCCGGCGGAACTGCGGGCACCGCCGGCAACGGCGGCAACGGCGGGTTCCTCGTCGGCGACGCCGGTACCGGGGGCGTCGGCGCGGCCGGCGGGAACGGTGGCGCGAGCGGCGGCGGTCCGGGCGGCGCCGCCGGAAATGGTGGAGACGGCGGAACCGGCGGTCTGGGCGGCCTGATCTTCGGCAACGGCGGCAACGGCGGCAACGGCGGCACCGCAGGGATTGGTGGGGCCGGCAACGCCGCCCCCGGCGACATCGGCGGAGCCGGCGGGACCGGCGGCAATGGTGGGTCTGGTGGGGCCGGCGGTGGGGTGATCGGCAGCGGCGGAGCCGGCGGGACCGGCGGAGCCGGCGGAGCCGGCGGGACCAGCTTCAACAATGTCGGCGGCGACGGCGGTAACGGCGGTGACGGCGGCAATGGCGGTAACGCCGCTGCGCTGATCGGCGGTGGCGGTGGCGGCGGGATCGGCGGGACCGGCGGGGCCGGCGCCTACGGGTCGATCAATTACGGGACCGACGGGATGAGCGGGAACGTCGGTCGCAGCGGCGATCCCGGAGCTTTGTAGAAAGACCGCCAACGCGTCCCACCCGACACTAAAGTGCAGTTCATGGGCAGGAAGCTGTTAGCCAACGGTCGCGGCCGCTGGTTGGCGCTCGTGGCCTCGGTCGTCCTCGCGGCCGGCATGATCTACGCCCAACAAACAAAGCCGCATCCGTGCTGTGCCCCGACGCCGGCGGCAACTCCGACGATGACACAGACCATCCCGCCACCACCGGCGCCGGCGCCCGCGCCGGACAGCGGGCCGCACATCGCCACTCCCGAGGAAGCGCAGAAGTTGGCCGCATTGGCGGCCAACGCGCCCATCGGCGCCCAGAACTTCCAGTTCCCGTTACCTCCGAGCATCGGCTCGGAGGACAGGTTGCAGGTCAAGACGATCTGGGCGGCCCGCGTGATCAGCGTGCTGTTCCCAGAGATCAAGACCATCTTCGGCTGGCGGGAGGATCCGTTGCCGTGGCATCCCAAAGGGCTGGCGATCGACGTGATGATCCCCAACCACGAGACTCCCGAGGGCATTGAACTCGGAAACCAGATCGCCGGTTTCGCCTTGGCGAATGCGAAGCGCTGGGGAATCAACCACGTGATCTGGCGGCAGAAGATCTACCCGGGCGTCGGGGCGGGCAGCTGGACGGCCGACTACGGCAACGAAACCGCCAACCATTACGACCACGTGCATATCGCCACTGACGGCGGCGGATACCCGACCGGGCACGAAATCTATTACATCGCGTCTATGACACCCGCGCCGTGATCGAGCACTGCGCATTGATGTTCCGCGGGAAATTGGCCGACTGATCACATAGCGGATACCTGGTCGTGGGACGGTAGCCGTGTGCAGCCTGAATTGCGCACCGGAAAGCCGCGCCCGGTCGACCGATTCCACAAGGCGTGTGAGGTGGTCGTCGATCGGCTTCCGTTCGGGCTCGGGAAAATCGTTGCACCGACATTTCTTGGCTTCTGCTTGATCAATGGCCTCACCTTCGGCATCGATCTCACGCTGCTCACGTGCCTGCACAGCGGCCTCGGCGTTCCGGTACCGATCGCCGTCACGGTCGCGTACGCGTTCGCGTTCGGTCTCAGCTACGCGCTCAATCGCACGTTCAACTTTCAGTCGCACGCGCCGGTCGGTCCACAGGTTGCCGTCTATGTGGTGGTGGTCGTCGTCAACTATCTGGTTTTCATCCTCGGGGTGTCGACCGTGCTGTCGGCTATCGGAGTGCAATACCAGCTGTCGCGCATCGTGGCGGGCACGTGCGAAGCCGTGTACATGTACTGCGCCATGCGGTGGTTGATCTTCCGGACTCGGTGAAGACCCCGTTTGTTAAACGGAAGTCCGGCCTCTGTTCACGAACAAACCCGGCGTCGGCGTCCGCCGTGAATCGCATTGCCACCGCATCGGATTCGGGGATAGGGTGGTTTCATGACTAACACCAGCAGCGCACACATGATCCTCGGCGGCGGGGGCGGCAAGCCCGGTGGCGGCGGCGGCAAGCCAGGTGGCGGCGGCGGCAAGCCCGGTGGCGGGGGCGGTAAGCCCGGCCGCTAAGGCCACTCTCTCTACCATCGCGCCCCGTTAGTCCGCGCCGCGGAATCACGGGGCACGACTGACTGGTGCCAGATCAGCCGAGATCAGCAGCGGCGGTTTGCAACTCACGCAACACCGCGCACGCTATGGTGCCCAGATCTTGTTCCTCGCCCGGCTCGGCCCAGCGCGCATAGGCCGTTTTGAACGCCAATGAGCCGAGCTCGGCGGCCAATACCGCCGTCGACGTCGGCACGCCGCGCGCTTGCAACGCCTCCGCCATTGCCACCGCCAAGCCAATCTGCTTGAGCGCGTTGCGTTGTTGAAGCTCGGCGCTGGCAGCGATCGCGGCCTTGAGCTTGGGCGCAAGTTCCCGAGTGATTGACGTGAACGCCACCGACACGGACATCAGGCCCGAGCAGACGGCGGCCAGCGGCGTCGCGTCGGCGGGCGCGGCGGCGATGCCATCCCGGAGTAGCTGCGCCATGGCGTCCTGGCCGGCGGCCAGCACGTCGCGCTTGTCCGGGAAGTGCCGAAAGAATGTGCTCTTGGTCAGGCCCGCGCGCTCAACGATCTGCGCGACGGTTGTCTCGTCGTAGCCGCGCTCATTGAACAGATCCAACGCAGCGCCCACCAAGCGTTCGCGCGCATCAGGTTCCCAACGGGCCATGACCCCATCCTAGAGTGATGCGACCATTATCCCGTCACAGGTGTACGGTGATGGGATAATAGTCTCATCACTGAACAGGAGTCCCTATGCGCGTGTTCGTCACCGGCGCCAGCGGCGGAATCGGCTCAGCCGTCGTCACAGAACTGATCGCCGCCAACCATCAGGTCGTCGGCCTGGCGCGATCCGAGACCTCGGCCGCGACCATCAGCCGGCTCGGCGCCGAGCCGCTGCGCGGCGACGTCACCGACCTCGACGTCCTCAAACAGGCGGCGGTCGACACCGACGGCGTCATCTATCTGGCGTTCAACCACGACTTCAGCCAGGCCGGGGACTCCATGGGAGACGAAGCCAGCGCGGTCGGCGCGCTCGGCGAGGCGCTCGTCGGCACCGACAAACCGCTGGTGCTCGCGGGCGGCACCCCTCAGGCGCAGGGACGTCCCAGCACGGAAGACGATCCCTTCGCCACCGAGGGACCCATGGCGGGGCGCGGCCGCACCGGCCAGGCCGTCATCGATCTGGCCGAGCTCGGCGTCCGATCATCCGTCGTGCGTCTCCCCCGGTCGGTGCACGACGCCGGCGGGCGGTATGGGTTTGCCGGCATGCTGATCCGGGCCGCCCAAGGCAGCGGCGCGTCGGTGTACATCGGGGACGGCACGCAGCGCTGGCCCGCCGTGCATCGCGACGATGCGGCCCAGTTGTTCCGGCTCGCGCTCGAAGAGGCCCCGCCCGGCTCGGTGCTGCACGCCGTGGGTGACGAAGCGGATCCCATGCGTGCGATCGCCGACGTGATCGGCCGCCGGCTGGGTGTTCCCGTCAAGTCCGCCCCCGCCGAGAGTTTCGGGTTGCTCGGCACCATCTTCGGCGTCGACCAGCCGTCGTCCAGCGCGCTGACCCAGGAGCGATTCGGCTGGAAACCCACGCACCCAAGCCTGCTCGAGGACCTGGAAACGGGCGACTACCCCGGGTGACGCCTGCGGCAACTGCAAGACTGTCGGCGTGCAAGCGATTCGCGGCGGCGTGCGTTCGGCTTCCCCGGCTGATGCGGCCGCCTGCGTTGCGATTTACCGCCCGTACGTCGAGAACACCGTAATCAGTTGGGAATTCGACGTCCCGAGCGTCGACGAGATGGCATCGCGCATCGCCTCGGCCCAGGAAGCCCACGAATGGCTGGTCCTGGAGCAGGACGATCAGGTGATCGCGTTCGCCTATGGCCATCCGTTGAATCGCCTGCCCTCCCAGCAGTGGTCGGTTGAGACGGGGATCTACGTCAACCGCGACCATCATCGCGGCGGTCGCGGCCGCACCCTCTACGCAGAAGTGCTGCGCCGGCTCGCCGAGCGCGGCTACCGCAGAGCCTTCGCCGGCATCACCCAACCCAACGAGGCCAGCAACGGCTTTCACCGATCCTTCGGGTTTCAGGATGCGGGCCTGCACCGGCGCGTCTTGTGGAAACACGGCGGCTGGCACGACGTCGCATGGCTGCAGCTCGATCTGCAGGGCGCTGCCGACCAGGACGAACCGCCAGACCCAATCGGCTGATTCAGCGGGGCACCCGCTTGGCAAGGTAGTAATCGTGCTTTCGGGCGTGGTCGACGGTATAGCCGATAGCCTTCGCCACACCGTCGCTGTCGTGATCCAGCCAGCGCTCGGTGCGTTGGCGCTCAAATTCGCTCCAGGACGCGACCGTGAACCTCTCGAGGAACATCTCGGGTTGTCCGACATTGTGATACAGCCGCCAACTGTGGCCACCCGTGCGTAGCCGTGATCGCCGGACGTGGCCCATTGCCTGAACGAATTTTTCCAGGTTCTCGGCCGCTACCCGGTAGCGGACGGCAACCAGCACCGGCCCGTCCTCGGGACATGGCTCGAACATGACCATCGGCGTCGGCCACGCGTTGGAAACCTCGACGTTGATCTTCCCGGTGGACTTGCGCAATGGCAGCACGCCAACACTGAGGACCACTATGCCCAGCCCGACCGCCGACCCGAGCAGCGCGAGGTCGACTCCCGCCTGAGTGGCAAAGGCGCCCCAGACATAGGAACCGATCGCCTGAGATCCGGTGGCGACCAACAGATACACCGACAACCCGCGGGCCCGAACCCAGCGCGGCAACGACAGCTGGGCCGCTGCGTTCAATGTTGTCATCGTGATCAGCCACGCCATCCCCGACAGCACCAGGAATGGCAACGCCGCGGCGAACGGCAGCCACGCGACGGCCACCGTCGCCACGCCGTACCCGGCGGCGGATGCCGCCAGCTGCAGGTTGTCAGACAGTCTCAGGCGGATCGCCGCGGCGACCGCGACGGCGAGCACGGCACCCAAACCGACGGCCGCCACGGCGATGCCGTAGCCACTGGCTCCCAGGTGCCACCTGCGCGCGGCCGCCACCGGCAGCAGTGCCAACAGAGCCGAGGCGGGAAACAGGAAAAGTGCGGCGTGCAAAAGGATCCTGCGGAATATCGGACTGTGGTTGACATATTGCAGTCCGCTGACGATGGCCTGGTCGAAGCGTTCTCGTTCCAGCGGCGCGATTTGCTTAGGTCGCTTCCACACCAACAGGGCAACGATGATGCCCGCGAACGAAATTGCGTTGATCGCGAACACCGCCGCCGGGCCGGTCAATGCCAGGACCACGCCGCCGATTGCGGGCCCGATCGCTCGGGCCGCATTTGCCGAGACACTGCCCAACGTCGAGACGGCCGGTATTTGCTCGCGCGGGACGACCTCGGGCTGAATCGCCTGCCAGGCCGGAGCCGCCAGGGCGGAAGCGCAACCAATGGCCAAGGTGAACATCAACAGGGAGGTCGGGCCAACCCGACCGAGGTAGGTCAGCACCGCCAGCGCTACCGCCACCAGCACCGCGTACGTCTGCAGAACGATCAGCATCCGCCGCCGGTCGAACAGATCGGCCAGCACGCCGGCGAACAATGCGAAAATCAGCGTCGGCCCGAGACTGGCGGTCTGCACCAGCGCGACGATGGTATCGCTGCTGTGCTTTTCCACCAAAAACCATTGGGCCGCGACACTTTGCATCCACGTGCCGATGTTGGAGACGAACGACGCGATGAACAGGTTGCGATATATGGAATTGCGCAGCGGCGCCCACGCCGACGGATGCACGGCGTCGGCGTGCTCCTGAGTCTGAGTCACCGCTGACGCCCCTTTGCGCTGTACAGGGACAGAAGTCTAAGGCAGACAAACCCGGCGCGCGCGCCAAGATTCCCACCCCGGGCGTAGCGATGCGGGCGACGGGTGCATAAAGTCGTGCACGGTATGCCCAACGATTGACGGCATCGCTTGTAGGCGAAAGGAATTAAGCACTGTGAGTAACACCGCGACCATTCCGGTCTTCAACCCGTCCACCGAGGAGCAGATCGCGGAGGTCGTCGATTCCAACCAGGCGATCGTGGACGACGCGGTCGCCCGCGCACGCGAAACCTTCGAGTCCGGTGTCTGGCGCAAGGCGCCCGCCGCGCACCGCGCAAACGTGCTGTTCCGTGCTCACGCCATCATCAAGGAACGCACCGAGGAACTCGCCGAACTCGAAGCCCGCGACAACGGCATGAACACCACGGCCGCCAAACACATCATCACGGTGGCCAACGGCATCCTGCACTATTACGCAGGCTGGGTCGGCAAGATCCACGGCGAGTCCAGCGAGGTCGTCTCCGATGGGTTGCTCGGCGGGTACGACAGCTACCACAACTTCACACAGCTCGAGCCGATCGGCGTCGTCGGCCTCATCATCCCCTGGAACGGGCCGTTCTTCGTCGCGATGCTCAAAGTCGCACCCGCCCTCGCCGCGGGCTGCAGCGCCGTCCTCAAGCCCGCCGAGGAGACACCGCTGACCGCGCTCAAGCTCGAGGAGATCTTCCGCGAGGCCGGCCTGCCCGACGGCGTCCTCAATGTCGTCACCGGCTATGGCCATACCACCGGAGCGGCACTGACCGCGCATCCCGACGTCGACAAGATCTCGTTCACCGGCTCCACCGAGGTCGGAAAGCTGATCGTCCATGCGGCCGCCGGCAACCTCAAGCGGCTGACCCTCGAGCTGGGCGGCAAGTCACCGCTGATCATCTTCGATGACGCCGATCTCGAGAAGGCGATCATGCTGGGCGGCATGGGGCTGCTGGCCGGGTCGGGACAGAACTGCTGCTGCACCTCGCGCATTTATGTCCAGCGCCCCGTCTACGAGCAGGTGGTGGAAGGCCTCGTCGGCCTCGCCCAGATGATACCGATGGGCGGCAGCGAAGAGCCCGACTCGATCATCGGGCCGCTGATCAGTGAGAAGCAGCGCCAACGCGTGCATGGCATCGTGACAGACGGCATCGCCGGCGGCGCGGAGGTGATGACCGGTGGCGACGTGATGGACCGCAAGGGTTACTTCTACCAGGCGACGATCTTCACCAACACCACGCCCGACATGCGGCTCATCCGCGAGGAGATCTTCGGGCCGGTGGGTTCAGTGATCCCGTTCGACGACGAGGAAGAGGCGATCGCCGCCGCCAACGACACCGACTACGGGCTCGCCGCGGCGGTCTGGACCGAAAACGTCGGCCGCGCCCACCGGATGGCCAACGAGCTGCGCGCCGGCCAGATCTGGGTGAACTGTGCAATCGCGACGGACCCCTCGATGCCGATCTGCGGACACAAGCAGTCCGGTTGGGGCGGCGAGCGTGGCCGCAAGGGCATCGAGCAGTACTTCAACACCAAGGCGGTCTACATCCGCCACTAGTTCGCCGCGAGAGTGCAACTGGCGACACGTTTCCCGAGTAGCACCGTCGCTACTTGCACTCTCGCGGCGTGCGGAAGGTGCTCGCCGGGCTCAGGCGCTCACAGCGGCCAGATTGACTGTTTCCGAGGTTATCTGGTCCATGACGGTGTGAATGAAGCGCATTTTCTCCAGGACCGGGGGCGTCAACACGAACGGGTAGAGATCGTCTTTGCCCATGGAGCGGTTCACCATGTTCAGCGCCCACGCCAGCGGCAGCCACATCTCGATCAAGGTGTCGAAACCGCTGGGCCCCAATATCCGTCGCTCGTAGGTCGCCCCAGCTGGGGCGAAGCCGAACGCCGCCGAGGTGTCTAGCGTGTCGCGGATGTGCAGGTAGTGGGCAAACGTCTCGGCCCAGTCCTCGGCGGGATGCATGGTGGCATAAGACGAAACGAAGTCCTGCTCCCATCCCTCTGGCGGTCCCTGGCTGTAGTGCCGGTCGAGGGCGTCTTGGTAGTCCTCGTCGGGGTCGCCGAACAGTTCGGCGAACTCCTCGACGTACTGATCTGATGGCCCGACGAGCCGAAAGAAGTAGTAGTGCCCAATCTCGTGGCGGAAGTGGCCCAGCAGGGTTCGGTACGGTTCGTCCATCGAGATGCGTAACTGCTCGCGGTGCACGTCGTCGCCCTCGGCCAGATCCAGGGTGATCACGCCGTCGTCGTGCCCGGTGAAGACCTGCTCCTGCTCGCTCGAGAGCAGGTCGAACACCAGACCACGCTCCGGGTCGGCGTCGCGTCCGATGATCGGCAACTTGAGCTCATGCAATTCGACGATCAGCCGGCGTTTGGCCTTCTCGGCGGCGGCGAACGCGGCGAGCGCTTTGGTGTCCGCGTCGTTGGGACGAGTACGGGTCAACACGCAGGACTGGCAAAGCCTACGGACCGGCTCCACGGGGACCAGCCAATTACATTCGGCCAGGGCGAGGTTGGCACACAGCTGATAATCGTTGGCCGCGACCGTACCCGAATGCTCACTGTCGTCGTCGGCGATCACCAGGAAGGCCATCTGCTCCAACGAGAACCCCAGCCGGCTGTCACACGACAAGCACACCGAATTCTCAAACGCCAATCGTTGCCCACAGTTCGGGCAGATGAAGTCCCGCATCGCAGTCCCTTCGCTTCAGCTCGCCATGAGCTTCATGGGTGCGTCGGGCTCGGCCGGCTGTTTGACTCGCGACGCAGCATCACAGTTGCCAACGCCTAGCCGATGGCTTGTCGGATCACATCACGGGCTCGGTCGAGCATCGAGGCGAACGGTCCGACAGCGAAATTGAGCTTCGCCGATTCCACGCCCGGATGCGGCCGGGTTGGCGCGATGGCCTCAGCCGCTCGCACTGCGGTGGCCATCCACTTGAGCTGGGTGGCGTCGAATTTACCTTGGAGCTTGGGGAACTCGTCGGTCTCCTCGCGTTCGGCGTGGGCCAGCACGGCTTCGCGCAGCTTGGTGAGTTCATCGATGAACCGTTGCGAGGTGATGTTGAGGTGCTCGATGGCCGACAGCCGCTCCTTTGCGTCATGCTCCTCCGTCAGCAGAGCGTCGACAACGGCATCACCCACGCCGACGTCGCGCCGCACCCGCGGGTGCACCACCATCTCCTCGGCTGTCTCGTGCACCGCGAGCAATTGCCGCAACTCGATGAACGGTTTCTCGCGCGCTTCGGGATCCGACGCATGCAGCACTTCGTCGAACATGTCCTCGATGAGGTTGTGCTGAGCTTTCAGAAACGCGATGACGTCGTCTGGCGTCTGGATAATCATCTCGGCCACGCTGATACACCTCCGTTGCTCACAGCACCGAGGAACGCGGGCCATGGTTGATGATTGACTACCCGGGCCGATGCGGGGCGAAACGCCGCCTAATCCGACGACTCGTCGGAGCCGTCGGATTCGTGGGACTCGTCGAGCTTGTCTGCGTATGTTTACCCATGTCTCGCTCAACGCGAAGCGGCATTCCACCACACATTTCGCGACTCAAAGTCAAGTGGTGAGTGCGACATTTAGAGCGTCGCGGTAGCGAGCGATGTTCCTCAGCTGCCCAATAATTCAGCCAACATGCGTGCGAACAACGCAGTGACTGGCCCGTTGTCTCCGATGAAGTGCGGTGGACGGCCCATGGACGCTTGTCCCGCCCGACCGTACAGAGCCGCGACAGGACGTGGCTTAACCGAAACGAAGGCGGGGAACGAATAGCGCAGCGCGATAAAATTCGCCCAAACACGTGCGGTCCGACAATTGCCATTTGCAAAGGGATGAAGCCGAACCCATTCGCCATGTACCCGGGCGGCTAGGAGAACGACCGCCTCAACGGCTTCACTCGTCTCAGGGCGCAGTCCCGGCTTGAGCACCGAATCCAAGTGTCGGACCCCTGCCTGAATTTGTGCGGTGAGAGTCGGAATCTGGACCGCAAGGTCCGTTGAATAGACTCCAACTTTCTCCGGTAACCCGTCTGGCTGAAGCCGTCCGACGCCTACCTCGTAGCCGACCAGCTCGGCAACCGAAGGATCTCCACGGAAGTGGCCGACGTATCCGGCGACCGGCACACGGCAACCGCGATAAAGCTGGGTATGCCAATCGAGAGCCTCGCCCGCGCCGGGCACAACAGACCAGTCGTGCGCCTTCTGCGCGATAGATCGGATTAACGCCGCCGCATTCTGTTGAATCCGAACGAGATCGCCCGGCCAATCATCGTTCCAGACCGGTCGTGGCACCCGAGCTCTCTATGCCTGACTCGAGTCATCCTGAGCAGAGTCGAATGCGGCCATAACCCCGAGGCTGTCGATGTCCCGTTGCTCTTGAGTCGTGTCCCCGATGTCTATCGCGTACGCCTGCAACGGGTCGGCCAGGCCCTCGCCCTCAGCGAAGTCGGTCAGGCTGCGGTCGACAATTTTCGCGTACTCAGTATCGGTGAGCTCGCCGATTCGCTGGGCAGCGCGCTCAAGGTCATCCACGAGCGTGGCTCCCCGCAGGAGGACTTCGTGGGCGATAGCTTGCTCGATCAGCTCGTTTTGACTGATTTGCGCGCTGGCGGCGACCTCGCGCACTAGTTCCCGAAGGCCTTCGCTGTGTAAACGTAGAGAGAAGGCTTTCATGATGCTTACATCGTCCTCCCGCTCCGAGGTGATGTCAAATATTCAATATGACATCATACTAGGTCGCACTCGTGTGTCAGCCAGGCTGAAGCACGTCGCCGACGCGGTCGGTAACCGGGTTGTCCAGCGAAATGTCTTTCGTTTCGCGCATCGCCAACAAGGCGAAAAAGGTCAGGACCGCCGCGACCATCAGATACACCCCAACCCACGCCACACCGTAGGTGGTGGCCAGCCAGGTCGCGATGAACGGCGCCACCGCGGCGCCAAGGATGCTTGATGCGTTGTACGCGATCCCGGAACCGGTGTAGCGCACGTTGGTCGGGAAGAGTTCGGGCAGCACCGCGCTCATCGGACCAAATGACAAGCCCATCAACGTCATTCCGATCACCAGGAAGAGCAGGGTGGAGCCCGTCGTCGCCCTATCGGGTGCCAGCATGAGATCGAACGATGCGCCATAGAGGATGATGGCCGCGGTCGTAACCAACAGCGTCCGGCGTCGACCGAATCGGTCGGCGAGCGCGCCCGCGATGGGCACCCCCGCGGCAAGGAACAATACGGCGATCAACTGAAGGTGCAGGAAGTCCACATAGCCGAAGCCAAGACCGCCCCCGGCCGGTGATCGCTTGGCGGTGCCGTAGCTCAGTGCCCACGTAGCAACGGTGTAGAAGACGGTATAGGTCGCGAGCATCGCGAACGTGCCGACGATCAATTCCCGCCAACTGGTGCGGAACACGGCGGTTAGCGGGGTCCGGACTCGCTCGCCGCGCTCGAGTGCCCTGGCGAACACCGGCGTCTCCGTCAGCCGCAGCCGGACATACAACCCGATAGCCACCATGACCGCGCTCAAGAGGAACGGGATCCGCCATCCCCAGGTGAGGAAGGGGCCCGACAAGTCGGCCGCGGCCGTGCTGTGGCCCAGCCAGCCGATCAGTATGAGGAACAGCCCGTTCGCCAACAGGAAACCGAACGGTGCGCCCAACTGTGGCCACATTCCCGCCCGCGCCCGCTTGTGCGGGTCGGCCGTCTCGGTGGCCAGTAGCGCGGCTCCGCTCCACTCTCCGCCCAACGCGAGGCCCTGCGCGAACCGCATGACCGCCAACAGGACCGGAGCCGCGATGCCCACCTGCTGATAGGTCGGCAGCAATCCGATGACGAACGTGGCGATCCCCATGGTCAGCAGCGAGCCGACGAGCGTGGCCTTGCGCCCGACACGATCGCCGAAGTGCCCGAACAAGATTGATCCCACCGGGCGCGCCACGAAAGCCAGGCCAAACGTCGCCAACGAGGCCAGCAGCGCGGTGGTGGGATTGCCCTTGGGGAAGAACAGGTGCGGAAAGATGGAAATCGCTGCCGTGGCATAGATGTAGAAGTCGTAGAACTCGATCGTGGTGCCCATCATCGAGGCGATGACGATCCGGCGTCGCGGGACGCCGCCGACCAGGTCTGCGTCCACGCTGCTCATGGGCGGCATCATCTCAGTCAACGTCGCCGTACTCGTCGAACCAGTGCGCGAGTTTGCCTCGCCGACTCACGGCACGAAGTCTGGATTCGGCCGCGGCCCGCGATTTGCTGGTGGTGACGATCATCAGTTCGTCGCCGGTCTCGATGCGGGTGTCCGGAATGGGGACGAACGTGTGGCCGTCACGGATGATCAGCGTGATGACGGCCGGGTCGGGCAGCCGGAGTTCAAAGATGGCGACGTTGTGCAGCCGCGAGGGCGCCTGCACGGTCATGGTCAGCAGTTCCGCGTCGAGCATGTCCAGGGGCGCAGCGTCGACCTGGATCTCGCGGGTGGCTTCGCGGGAAATCAGGCCCAGCCACTGCGCGATCGGTCCAAGACTGGGGCCCTGCACCAAGGTGAAAACCACCACCAGCATGAACACGATGTTGAGGAGGCGCTGGCTATCCGCAACGCCGGCAACGACCGGAAACGTCGCCAACACAATGGGGACCGCGCCCCGCAGACCTGCCCACGACAAAAAGACCTGCTCGCGCAACGGAATGCCAAACCACGCGAGCGAACCCACGACCGACAGCGGCCGGGCGACGAGCAGCAGGACGAGTCCGACGACGATGGCCGCTACCACGTCACCCGCCAGTTCGCTGGGATTCACCAGCAGCCCGAGGAGCACGAACAGGCCGATCTGCGCCAACCAGCCGACTCCTTCGGCGAACGACCGAGTCGCCGACCTATGCGGCAGCCCGGAGTTGGCCAACACCACCGCGGCCAGGTAGGCCGCGATGAAACCGCTGGCATGGGCGCTGCCGGCGGCGGCGAACGCAACCAGCGCTAACCCGAAGGTCGCGATCGGGTAGAGGCCGGATGCAGGCAACGCGATGCGGCGCAGGGCAAGGGAACCGAGATACCCGACGGCCAATCCGATCGCGGCTCCGCCGACGAGCTCATACACCGCAACGGTGACGGCGCCTGCCGGGTCGAACACGAAGGGCACCACACTGAACATGAGCACGAGAATTACAGCGGGGGCATCGTTGAATCCGGACTCGGCCTCCAGCAGACCGGCGACGCGCTGCGGCAACGGGAGCACCCGCAGGACCGAGAAGACCGCCGCGGCATCGGTGGATGAAACGATGGCGCCGAGCAACAGCGCGAGCCGCCAGTCGATGCCGAGCAGCAGGTGCGCCCCGACGGCGGTGACCACCGTGCTGATGAGCACTCCGATGGTCGCCAATGCCGCCGCCGGAGCGAGCACCTTGCGGATGTCGCTGAACCGCGTGGTCAGACCACCTTCGACGAGGATCACGGCCAGCGCCGCGGTGCCGATGTTTCTAGCCAGTTGCACGTCGTCGAACCGCAGACCCAGCCCGTCCTCGCCGACCGCGACACCGACCAGCAGGAACAGCAGCATGCTGGGAAACCCCACCCCGGTTGCCACCCGGGTGCCGACAATGCTGACCAGCAGCACCAGACCACCGATCAAGAAAGCCAGATACAGCTGCTCCAAGCTCATTTCGTTCCCATTCAGACATGATCCCGGCTTTGGCGTGCTGTCAGTTAATCAGCACGACGCCGCGGAGTGCTCGCCGTAGGCCGGGATAAGCCAAGATGGGTGGGTGGCGAAGCGGAAGACGCGAGTCGGGATTGCCGGCGCGGGCAAGGTCGGCCGTTCCGTCGCGCGTGAGTTGCTCGACGCTGGATACAAGGTCTTATTGATCGAACGTGAACGGAGCAACTTTGAACCACACCGGGTTCCCGATGCGGACTGGCTGAATGCCGACGCTTGCGAGCTGACGGCGCTGCAGGAGGCGGGGCTGCAGACCTGCGATGTGCTGATCGCCGCAACCGGAGATGACAAGTCCAATCTGGTGGTGGGCCTGCTGGCCAAGACCGAGTTCGGGGTGCCCCGCGTGGTGGCGCGGATCAACGATGTCCGCAACGAGTGGATGTTCACCCAGCAGTGGGGCATCGATGTGGCGGTCTCGACGCCGGGCGCCGTGGTCGCCGGAATCGAGGGCGCCATTGACGTGGGCCACATGGTGCGGTTGATGGGGCTGCACGAGGGCCGTGCGGCCCTGACGAAACTGACGCTGTCCGAAGATAATCCATTCGTCGGGCAACGCGTGGGCGAGTTGGTTTTGCCGGGTAATACCATGTTGGTCACGGTCGTCCGGCGGGACGAAGTGATGGTCCCTCGGCCAGGCGAGGTCCTTCAAGCCGGCGATGAGCTACTGTTCGTCGGAGATAGTTCCCCGGACTTGTCGAGCAGATCCTAGGCGGACACTCGGTGCGCGGGTTCTCGAGGGCATTGTCACATCAGCCCCACGAGTCTCTGGCGGAGCCGGCAACACTTTTGCCCACCTATGAGCGACTCGGGGGGCGCATCGCCAAAAGTCGCTGCGAGCTGGGCAAAAGTGTTGCCCGCCGGCGCGGTGACTGCTCTGGCGCAAGTGACTCGATCCGCCCTTGAGCCCCTGGTCAAGACGGTTTTCCCGGGGAGGAATTCGGCATGGCTTGGGCAGCACCGTTGCCCACGCCGCCGCCAGCACCATGGTCCGTTCGCGCTTTATAGCTGATTCCACTCGTCAGGGCGTTGCCGATCGGCCGGCGAGCCGAAAATGGTTGCCCTGCCGATTCATTCGACAAGGCAACCACTGAAATTCAGTCGCTCAGATGCATGGGAGGAAGAGGAAACACGGCTGGCCGCCCCAGCCACCCCCAGGTCCACCCCAACCCTGGCCACCCCGGCCAGGACCGTCCCAGCCGCGTCCGCCTTGCCAGCCGCCGCCACCGCCGCGCCAGTCACCGCCGCGCATGCCGCCACCGCCACCGCCGCGCCAGCCACCGCCACCGCCACCGCCACGCATGCCACCGCCACCGCCACCGCCACCGCCACCGTCGTGCCCGCCGCCGCCGTGCCAGTCCACCGATTGTGCTTGCTGGACCACGCCAGAACCAGGCTGTGGCGTCGGGTCGGCGTTCGCCAGCCCGGCTAGGCCGATGGCCGAAAAGCCAAGCGCGCCGGCGATTGCTCCTGTGCCAACAATCTTTTTCAGGATCATGCGATCCCTCTCTGATCTGTAACTCGCGGCCGGAGCAGTTGTCCGGTTGGTAGATGCTGAACGCTATATAGTGTTTCTATGAGTTAGCTATGCCCAGCCCCTGCGTCATGTATGGGCGCCGACTCAGCCCGGTTGAGCGCGGGCCTATCGTCAAGGCATGTCGGCAGTCCAACGCGAACGCGACGCCCTGGTCGAAATCCTGCGCGCGGTGGGGCCGGATGCCCCCACCCTGTGCGATGGCTGGACGACCCGCGACCTGCTCGCGCACCTCCTGGTGCGCGAACGCCGCCCCGACGCGGTGCCCGGCCTCGTGTTCGGGCCGCTGGCCTCCTACACCGCGGGCGTGCAGAAGCGGCTGGCCGCCTCGACGACGTGGGAGGACATGGTCGAACTGTTCGCGTCGGGTCCGCCGCTGTTTTCCGTGTTCAAGGTGCTCGACCCGGTCGCCAGCATCCACGAGATGTTCGTACATCATGAGGACGTCCGCCGTGCGCAGAATGACTGGGAGCCAAGGCAACTCGATGCTCGAACCGTCGCGGCGGTGAAGCGGCGCGTCGCGGTGATCAGCCGGGCCGGGATGTCGAAGTCGTTGGCCGCCGTGCCCGCTCGGCTGACGATGCGCACCCCCGACGGCCAGACGGTGGTGGTCGTCGGCAGCGGTTCGCCGGTCACGGTGACGGGTGAACCGCTGGAGCTGCTGCTGTTCGCGTTCGGCCGCGACGCCGTTCGCGTCGACTTCGCCGGGGACGACGACGTCGTCGCCGCGGTGCGCGCCGCCAAACGCGGATTTTGAATAGCCTCAGATCATGAGCAACAGAGGTCTACTCAAGATGGATCTGGCGTGCCCCGAGGGACACGTCGCCGGCCACCTGGTCCGGCAAAGTGCCGATCGCCCCATCGAAATCGACCTGCCGGACAGGGAACGCGAGGAATGGCCGCGCGGCGGCGACAAGCTGTACACGCACTTGACGTGCCCTGGCTGCAGCCGTCGGATCTATGGGTCGACGGAGGCGATCAACGAGAAGGCCGCCTGGCTATCTGACAGTGAGTCCGGATCGGAGGGCCGCCACTCGCTGCGCTTCATCGAGGACGGCCTGACGTAGGCCCCGCCCGGTGGTCTTTGCGAGAATGACAGCTATGGCGCATTCGTTCGACATCGTGACCGAATCGTCCGCCAGCGTCGAAGAGATTCATGCGACGTTCGGCCGTGAGGACTATTGGCTGGCCCGGTGCGCGGCCAACGGTGCCCCCACCACGCTGGACTCGCTGATCGTCGACGCGGACGGCACGGTGAACGTGCGCACCACACAGCACCTGGGCCGCCAGCTACTGCCTGGGGTGGTGGCCAAACTCGTTCCCGGCGAGCTGAAAATCCAGGGCAGCGAGACATGGACACCCGTCGGCGACCGCCAGGTACGCGGGCGGCTCAACGTCTTGGCTCACGGCGGATTGGGATCAAGCCGGACGGAAGTGTGGCTGGCGCCCGCGAGAGACGGCTCGCAGCTGCGTTTCGCAGGGAGCTTCGAAGTCAAAATCCCGTTGGTGGGCGGCAAACTCGAGAAGTCCCTCGGAGCCGGTATGGCCAAGAGCATCCCCGCGGTGGGCCTCTTCACCACCACGTGGATCGCCGAACATGCATGAACAAAATCCAGCCGCTCTATCTGCTCGCGGACAGCCAGCTGCTGTTCTGGAAGCGAAACGACCGACTGCTCCTTGACGCGGCCCTCGATGGACTGGCTCGGGACGCACAATTGAGCGCCGCCTATGTCGGTGCCTCCAACGGAGATCGTCCGGAGTTCTACGAGGTCTTCGAGGCGGCGGTGGAATCGATCGGAATCACTGACCGTCGGATGATCGACTCGTCGTTCGGCCCGGGCGACCGCGCCTTCCTGCAGCGTGCCCAATTGATCATCCTCGCGGGCGGCGATGTGTGTCTGGGCTGGAACGCGTTCGAGAAAACCGGCATGAAGGACGTGATCCTGGGCCGGCACGCCCAAGGGGCGGTCCTGATGGGCATATCGGCCGGTGCGGTCCAGCTCGGACGTTATGGAATCGTCGATGGGACCGAGCTGGTCGACGTGTTCCAGCTCGTCCCCGTGGTCATTGACACGCACGACGAGAACGCCAACTGGGCGCGGCTATCGCGCACGATTCAGTTGTTGCAGGGAGCGGCCACCGGGCTCGGAATTCCTTCTGGCGGAGGGGTTATCGTGCACCCCGATAGCAGCATCGAGGCGTTGCGGCGTCCGGCGCACGAATTCCTTTTCGACGGCACTGGCGTCACACATTCGCTGTTGCGCGCCGCGCAAGGAGCCTAACCGGTCATCGCGTCGATGCGGTGCCTCGACGTCGTGGCGTGCGGTGCGCTGCCAGCACATCGGCGTTGGCCA
This sequence comes from uncultured Actinomycetota bacterium, assembly GCA_963715905.1. Lineage (GTDB taxonomy): Bacteria > Actinomycetota > Actinomycetes > Mycobacteriales > Mycobacteriaceae > Mycobacterium. The sequence goes on along the minus strand of CAVQSX010000001.1, from coordinate 33,238 downwards.
GCTTTTGTGCCTGAGCAGCTAAGGTCGAAGCCCAGTTGGCATACGCATTCGCTGCGACGCCGTCGCTCGCCTCCTTGGCGTGTGCCGCCGCCAAATTTCGTTTGGCCTCTTCGAGCTTGGCCTGCGCCTCGGCGCCGATGTTGTCGTGATACTTAGCCACGTACTCGGAGATCTGGCGCAATCTGGCATCCGCGGTGGGCAACGCCTGCCCATCACCGGCGTCGACCCGCCCCGCGGCACGCCGGCGGCGGCGCCGCGCACGCAAGAACAGCAGAACCACCACGAGGACGACCAGAAACACGGCCACACCGATCGCGATCGGCAGCCACGCGGGCCCTGGCGGATTCGCCGATTTGTTCAACCCGTCAGCCGCAGCGACCGCAGCACCGCTCCAGTCTTTGGCGACCAACGCCGGTTCGATTTTTGTGCTCTCCAGACTGTTTATCTCGTCTGTTGTGATGCCCTGCGCCTTCGGCGGCCCGGTGAACGTGTACGCCTTGGTGTTTACGGCCACGGCCAGCAGCGCGTCGTGGTCACCCATCCCGCTGGCGCTGCGGGTTTGGCCGGCCCAGTTGTCGGGCTTGAACCGGTTGAAGTTGTCGACGTAGACCACCCACAGCTGGATGTGCCGATCCTGATAGAGCCGGTCGATCGCCGAGTTGACCGCCGCTCGACCCGAATCCGTCAAGACCCCGTTGCCATCAGTCACATGCCCCGTGAGCTTGGACGGCGGCTGCGCGCCGGCGGGGGTCGCCAGCAGCAACCCGGCTATGAGGATCGTCAGGAGTACACCGAACAGGCGGACAGGGCGCATACGGGTAATCTAACCTGCCGCCAGTCGCGATCAACGGTTACGTAAGCCACGGCACAGGCGAGCCGCCACACCGTTAAATAAATTGCTTGATTTAACTCACTCGATAGTGCTTGACTAAGCCGGTGACCGTGGTTGCGCTCAGTAGCGGCAGGTCGGAGGGCACGCGCGACTCCTTGCTGGCGGCCGCCGAACAGCTCTTCGCCGAGCGCGGCATGTACGCCGTCTCGAACCGGCAGATCAGCGATGCGGCCGGGCAGAAGAATAACGCCGCGGTGTGTTACCACTTCGGCACCAGGACCGACCTACTGCGGGCTATCGAAAGCAAACACCGAGTCCCCATCGAGGCGATTCGCACGCGGATGCTCGCCGGGCTCCGCGACAGCACCGAACTGTACGACTGGGTCTCGTCGCTGGTTCGTCCCCTCACCGACCATCTCGCGGAATCGGGAATTCCCAGCTATTACGCGCGGTTTGCCGCACAGGCCATGGCCGATCCGACGTGCCGGGACGTCGTGACCAGAGACGCCGTGGCGTCTCCGCAATTGGCGCAAACGATTGACGGGATCAATCGGTGCATGCCCGACCTACCCAAGCGCCTGCGCTTCGAGCGGATCGTGATGGCGCGAAATCTCCTCATGCACACCTGTGCCGAGCATGAGGGGGCACTGGCAGCACATGGCCCCCGCGCCCGCTCGCCGTGGCCGTTGGCGGCCGAAGGGCTCATCGACGCCATCACCGGCCTGTGGCAGGCTCCAATCCGCGGACGGCAATGACTTTCATCTCACCCCAACTCGAGGGAGCACCAGATGACCGACCTGCTTGATGGAAGTGCCGCGGCCACACCGGATGTCCCCGACTTCCCGATGACACGGGCCCCCGGCTGCCCATTCGACCCGCCGCCAAAGGTGATGGAGCTCAACGCATCCAAACAGCTGAGCCGCGTCCGGATCTGGGACGGCAGCACCCCATGGCTGATCACCGGGTACGAAGCCATCCGGTCGCTGTTCAGCGATGCTCGCGCCAGTGTCGACGACCGGCTGCCGGGCTACCCGCACTGGAACGAGGGCATGTTGGCCACGGTCCACAAGCGGCCGCGGTCGGTGTTCACCTCCGACGCCGAAGAACACACCCGGTACCGCCGCATGCTGTCGAAGCCGTTCACGTTCCGACGAGTCGAGGCGCTGCGGCCCGCCGTACAGCGAATCACCGACGAGCACATCGACGCCATCCTGGCCGGTCCGAAACCGGCCGACCTGGTACCGGCTCTCTGCCTGGCGATTCCGACGATGGTGATCAGCGAGATGCTGGGCGTGCCCTACGAAGACGCCGACTTCTTCCAGGAAAATGCCAACAAGGGGATGAACCGCTACGCCACCGCGGAAGACGCCGCCCAGGGCGCCGGAGCACTGGCCAGGTATCTGAAGAAACTCATCCACGTCAAGATGGACGACCCGGGCGAAAACCTGGTGTCGGACTTGGCCGAACGCGTCAAGGTCGGCGAGATCACCGACCGCGAAGCCGCGCAACTGGCCACCGGCGTCCTCATCGCCGGGCACGAGACGACTGCCGGCCAAATCGCCATCAGCATTGTCGCGCTGCTGGAGAACCCCGACCAGTTAGCGCTCTTACGCGACGCGGACGACCCCAAGGTCATCGGCAACGCCGTCGAGGAACTGATGCGCTACTGCAGCATCATCCAGACGGGCCAACGGCGCATCGCCACCGAGGACATCGAGGTAGGCGGCGAGGTGATCCGAGCGGGCGAAGGCATCATCCTGGACGTGGCGCCGGCCAACTGGGACGCGCGTCAGTTCCCCGAACCCGAACGCTTGGATCTGCTGCGTGAAGACGGCCCGCAGGTGGGGTTCGGATATGGCCGGCATCAGTGCGTGGGCCAGCAGCTGGCTCGCATGGAGCTGCAGATCGTGCTGCCGACCGTGCTGCGACGGATTCCGACATTGCGGCTGGCCGTGTCCCTGGATGAACTGCCCTTCAAACATGACGGCCTGGCCTACGGGCTGCATGAACTACCGGTGACCTGGTAGCACGATGGCTCGCGATAACGGTCTGACACTGACGATTCCGGACCTGTCCGGACGCCTCGCGGTGGTAACCGGTGCCAATAGCGGTCTGGGGTTCGGGCTGGCGCGGCAGCTGGCGCTGCACGGCGCCGACGTGACGATGGCGATCCGCAACCGCGCCAAGGGTGAGGCGGCGGTCGCGGCGATCCAGCGCGAGCAGCCCGTCGGGAAGCTCACCATCGAGCACCTCGAGCTGGCGTCGCTGGCCAGCGTCGCGGAGCTCGGGCAGAACCTGGTGACGCAGGGCAGGCCGATCGACATCTTGATCAACAACGCGGGCGTCATGACACCGCCGCAGCGCATCGAAACGGTCGACGGGCACGAATTGCAGTTCGGTGCAAATCATCTCGGGCACTTCGCGCTTACCTGCCATCTGCTGCCGCTGTTGCGGGCCGCGCCGGCGCCGCGAGTGGTATCGGTCAGCAGTTTGGCTGCCACCCAGAACGTCGAATTCGACGACGCCGACGCGCGGCGGGACTACAAGCCGATGCGGTCCTACGGCATCGCCAAACTCGCCCAATTGATGTTCGCCAAAGAACTTAACCGCCGCAGCCGCGACGGCGGGTGGGGCGTGATGTCCAACGCCGCGCACCCCGGGCTGACGAAGACCAACCTGCTCAGCGGTGCATCCTATGGCGCAGAGAAGCCGACGTTCAATGCCCGGCTGACCCAACTGACCTGGCGGCTGCTGCCGTTCATGTGGCTCGACGTCGACGAAGGCATCAAACCCACCCTGTACGCAGCGGTGTCCCCCGATGCCCGCGGTGGCGAGTACTACGGACCACGTGGCTTCTACGAGACCGTCGGCGGCGGCGTCACGCATGCCAAGCTGCCACGAAAGCTCCACGACGACATCGAGTTACGTCGCTTCTGGCAACTCAGCGAAGAGCTCGCGGGCGTCAGCTATCCAGCGACGTGACCACCGAATACCTAGCCGACCTGAAACTGGCCGGCCTGCTCTAGAAGGGACGACGATGTCCACCCGGACGAACACCCTGCCTGTCCTGATTCTGGAAACGAACTCAGGCGGTGCGACGGCGCCGTAGGAACGGGTCGCTGAGCGAAGGTGGTTGATATCCGCCGTCGGAAAAGGAGATCGTCACACCGGGGGGCACGATCTCGTCGATCGCATCGAGGATGTCGGTCGACAGTGTCACCTCGGCCGCGCCGATTTGCGACTGGAGATGGGCCATGGTGCGCGGGCCGATGATCGGTGCCGTGACCCCAGGGTGCTGCATGACGAACGCCAACGCCACGTGAATCAGCGATAGACCGGCGTCGTCGGCCAGTTTCCCGAGCGCGTCGGCGGCGTCGAGCTTGCGCTGAACGTCCGGATTCGACATGTCGAACCGCCCCGGCATCCGGTTGCCGCGCTTGGACTCCGGCAGGTCTTTGTCCTTGCGGTAGCCGCCGGAGAGCCAGCCACCGGCCAACGGGCTCCACGGCAACACGCCCATCCCATAGTCCTGCGCCACCGGCAAGACATCGGCCTCGATGCCGCGCACCAGCAGAGAGTAGGGCGGCTGTTCGGTGACGAACCGGCCGAGGTTGCGCCGCTCGCTGACCCACTGCGCCTGCACCATCTGGTGCGCGGGAAAGGTCGAGGAGCCAAAGGCCCGGATCTTGCCTTGCCGCTGCAGGTCGGTGAGCGCGGACAGCGTCTCCTCGATGTCGGTGTCCGCATCCGGCCGATGCACCTGGTAGAGGTCGATCCAGTCGGTATCCAACCGGCGCAGACTGTTCTCGACTTCCCGCACGATCCAGCGGCGCGAGTTGCCTTGCATGTTGGGGTCCCCGCCGGGGGCCCCCAACGGAACACCCATCTGGCCGTGGAACTTGGTGGCTATGATCACGTCACCGCGCCGGCCCCCGGCCAACGCCTTCCCGACGATGACCTCGGACTCGCCCTGAGAATAGACGTCAGCGGTATCGATGAAGTTGATCCCGGCGTCCAGCGCCGCATGAATGATCGCGATCGACTTGTCGTGTTCCGGCTCGCCCCACGCCCCGAACATCATGGCGCCCAGGCAAAGCGGGCTGACGTGAATTCCGGTGGGTCCCAAGCTGCGATAGTCCACCCACCGAGTCTAGGCGCCGCCGTTACTCCGCGACCCCGCGCGGGTGCGTTAGCTATTTGTTCTTTTTCTTGGGGTCCTGAGCTGAGTCGCTGCCGGCGTCCTTCTCTTCTGCTTGCGTTGAGGGTCGCTTCATCATGGCCACGACTTGGAGTTGATCTGCATTTTCTCGCAGTTGAAAGTTGACTAACTCCCACCCACCTGGGCCATAGTCATTTGCTTGTTCCATCGCCCATTGAAGTACGACGTTGACATCGTGATGCGTACCGGTCGTGAACCACGTGTGCTCCCACTTCGTACCCATGACCCGGCAGCCTACAAGGGCGGCTGTCCTGCCTGCTGCGCCCCGGTTGCTTGAGTTGCATACGGCCGGATGGTCATCGGCGCTCGGTACCGGTTGCCACCGGACAGAATTGAGCGGCGAGCAGCTCGACGCGTTCGGAGGCGTATTCGGGGCGTAACCGTCCGCCGCGCGCGAGGGTTATCAGTCCGTGCAGTGCCGCCCAGAACACCTCGGTGAGGGTGTCGACGTCCGTTTCGTGAGCGACCCCGCGGAGTCCCTCATGAAGTTCGGCGAACGCCGCCGACAATGGCGGCGGAGTGTCATCGGCCGCGAAGTGCAATGTGGTGGCGCGGGCGAACATCGCGTCGTACAGGGCCGGATTCTCCCGGGCAAAGTCCAGATAGGCGTGTGCCATCAACGTCAGCGAGCGGCTCGGCGTCTCGGCGCCGGCGCGGGCTGCGCGGAGCTGATCGGCGAGTTCGCAAAATCCGTCGAGCGCGACGGCCGCGGCGATCTGGTCCATGCCCGAGAAGTGCTTGTAGAGCACGGGCTGGCTGTACTCGATCTCGGTGGAGAGCCGCCTCGTGGTGACAGCGTCCCAGCCTTCTGCCTCGGCCAACTTGCGGGCCGTACCGACGATCAATCGGCGACGGGTGGCGCGTTCTCGCTGGCGGCGGTCCTCGATGCTCATGCCCGAATGATAGCAGTGATAGATATACGAGCAGTGCTATTGACGCGCGAGCGACGGGGGGTTAGCGTTGCTAGCATGAATGACATTGATCGTCACATCGCCCCAGGAGGCGGGGCGTGATCGCGCTAGTCCACATCACGGCATTGATTGCGGTGTTGGGAACTGGAGTGGTCTACGGCACAGACGTGTTCTGCGCGATGGTGCAACGACCTGCCCTGGCCGCCATCGATGACCGGGCCCTGGTCGCGGTGATGGGTAACGTGCACCGCTACGGCGACCGGCGAATGCCGCTGCCCGGTGTGGTTGGGATGCTCGCCGGCGCCACAAGCGCCGCACTCGCCGCCGCTGCCGGTAGATGGAATCAAGCCGTGCCGGCGGCGATTGCCGTTGCCCTGCTGGCGGTTTGGCTCGTCCTTTACGCGCGGATAAGCAAGCCGATCAATCGACAACTTACCGCCGCGGCCGCCACCGGCGACACACCAGCGGATGCGCGTGCTCTGCAGGGCAAGTGGGACCGAATCATCGATGCTCGAGCCATCATTCAAGGCCTCGCCGTCGCCTCGCTGTGCGTCACCCTGATGGTCTGACCGGAAATATCAGGAAATCCGTTTACAACCAAAGGAATACAGACACCATGTCCCAGTTCACAAATCTCGGCAAACTACTGATGCGCGCTGCCCCGATCATGAATGTGCCGGTGGCCGCGCTAGCGAACTCCCCGCGCTTCGGTCGACTCGTGAGCCGCAACATCACAATGGTCACCTATACGGGACGACGCTCCGGACGCACGTTCAACATCCCGGTGGCATACCGGCACAGCGCCGACCAAATCAAAATCACCCCGAACCTGCCCGACGCCAAGACGTGGTGGCGAAACTTTCTGGGCGACGGCGCGCCCTTGACGCTGAGTCTGGACGGAACGCAGCGCCCCGGACACGCGGTGGCCCAGCGCGACGAAAACGGCCATGTCACGGTCATGGTTCGGCTTGCCAACCCGTGACCTGCGAAGATGTTGGCCCAGTCGGCAACTCGCAGGTATGACACGGTGCCGATCTCTAAAACGGATATGGTCCAATTCTTAACCGTTCAGTTAGTTAAGGGTTAAGCTAGATGGACTATCTATCCCGGCTAGATGGGCGGTCAGTGGCCACGCGCTTAGTCGGAGATATCGGGCGTAGCGCCGAAGGAAAGAAACGACATGGCGGAAGTGAAGAAAGAAGCCGTTCCCTGCCCGCTGCCTGATTGCGACGGGGTTGCCCACGCCGAGGTGGAGTACCCGGATGGCGACGGCAACGAGACCGAGCGGCTGGTGCGCTGGATCCTGGACTGTGGGACGTGCGGGTACTGGGGACCGAATCGAGCAGCCTAGTAGGCATCACGGTCGACTCGGCGCCGACGAAACCTCCTCATTGATCGCCTCGTGGGTGGTAATCCGGTTGCCGTTGACTGCCGTGACGGTCAAGTCCGCGGTGTAGCGCTTGCCGCCATCGGCAATCGAACATCATCGCCGTCGAGTTCGCCGTTTGCCTAGGCGTTGTCGAGAATCCCGCACACATTGGCGCGATCGGCATCGTTGGCGCGCGTCGCATCTTCATACGACGAACCTGGCTGCATCATGCGGGTCGCCTTCCCGTTCCTCGCCGTAGCTTCGTCTGACCTTCGCGTTGCGGGCAAAGGCCCTGGCCCGTCCGTGCCGAACCCGCCGAAGTGGCGGTAGATTCGGCGCCAACATCAAACGGCGAGGGCAGGTCAATGGCGACGAGCGAAGACCCCAAGGCCATGTGCGGGCCAGAAGGCGAACCCGAACGGCCAAACCCGTCAGGTGACGAACACGAACCCAAACGCCACGGCGTCATGCAATCCCTCACCGCGCTGTGTGTCAGGTATGTCGAACGCCTGATGCCCGACCCGTACCTGTTCGCAGTCATCCTCACCCTCATCGTCGCCGCGCTGGTCGCCCTGTTGGTAGGGGGCGCCGCGCCCAGCGGCATGCTCAAGGCGTGGTACGGCGGTGTGTGGGGATCGCAGAACATCTTCACGTTCGCCTTTCAGATGGTCCTGATCCTCGTGACGGGTTACACGCTCGCCGAGGCGCCGGTGCTGAAGCGGGCCATCGTCTACATCGCGAGCAAGCCGAGGAATCAGGTCCAGGGGGCCGTCCTGTGTTTCGGTGTGAGCGCTGCACTCTCCCTGCTGAACTGGGGACTCGGGCTGGTGGCAGGTGCGCTGGTAGCGAGGCAGGTCGCGAAGCGTTTCACCGACGCGCATTTCGGCTACCTCATCGCGGCGGCGTTCATGGGCTTCATCGTCTGGACACAGGGCCTGTCATCGTCGATCGCGCTGGCGAACACCGACAACGGCAGCCCAATCAACGTAATCCACAAGATGACTGGCATCACGGTGCCGCTGAGGCTGACGATCTTCCAGCCCTACAGCTGGCTATCCGTGATCGTGGTCTTGGCGCTGCTCGCGTTCGCGATCTGGCGCATGGAACCGGTCCAGAGCCTTGCGCCCGATCCCGCGGTGTTCGAGGAAGAGGACCAGCCGGCGGCCGGGATCAAAGATAAGAAGACGTTTGCTGATTGGCTGGAAAACCTGTGGATCCTCAATGTCCTCGTATTCGCCGCGGGCTTAACTTACTTTTGTATCAGCGATTTTGCGCTGAACATCTCTTCGATGATCATGCTGTTCACCATCACCGCCGCGTTGCTGCACCGCACGCCGATTCGGTTCATCCGGGCATTCACCGGCGCGGCGAAGGTGTCCGGTCCGCTGCTGCTGCAGTACCCGCTATACGGCGGCCTGGTTGGTCTGCTGGGATATCTGCCCCCGCAAGCGGGCCACGAAGCCAAACCGCTGCAGACGCTCCTGGCCCAGGCGGTCGTGAGCGGCGCGACCCAGTACACGCTGCCATTCCTGACCTTCGTCGGATCGCTGATCATCAGTCTGTTCGTGCCGTCCGGCGGCGGGCACTGGGCCGTCCAGGGCCCGATCGCGGTCGACTCGGCGCTGGCCATGGGTCAGCGCTCGCCGGCCTACCTCGGGTTGATCTCGATGGCGGTCGCCGTTGGCGAGGGAGTCGCGAACATGATCCAGCCGTTCTGGCTGCTGCCGTTGCTTGCGATCGCGAAGCTCAATGTCCGTCAGGTGATGGGCTTTACGATCGTCGCCTTCGTGATCGGGTTGGTGGTGCTGGGCGCCACCACCCTGATCGCGCCCTACGTGATTTGACGCCGGTTGTAAACGCGCCCGAACCGCGGCGACTGCCCATACGGGGTTGCTGACGCGAAAAACGGTTCTGTGCCTAGTTGAGGCTGTAGAGCGACGCTCGGGCAAGGTGCGCTTGGGCCCGAGCTACCTCCGCCACAGCCTCGTAGTACGCGGCCTCACTGCGGAGCCTCTCGGCGGCGGCTTCCTGCGCCTGTAACGCCAAGGCCCTGAGACGTTGCGCCCGAGCCCTCCGCTGTGCCTCCCTGCGCTGGTGGTACCAGCAGAGACCGGCCACGGGGGCGATAAACGCCCACCACTGCCCTCCGCTGATTGCGTAGCAGATGGCGAAGGACAGCAACCCCATCGCCAAGGCGAAGAGCGCTCTCACCGCGACCATGCGGCCCATTGTAGGTACCAAGGGCAGGCCTCGGGTTATGAATTTTTCTTATTTCGCCACTGGGGGGCTGATTTGAGGCCGCACCCCCCGGGTATGCGATTTGAAATGCAGCAACTACGGGAGAACGCCGATGCAGGAACGCGTGAGGGAAATCGTTCCCTGCCCACGACGGGGTTGCGTCGGAATGGCGGTCGCTGAGGTGGAATATCCGGATGGCCGCGGTAGCGAGGGCGCGCGCATCGTGCACTGGATCCTGGACTGTCGGACGTGCGGCTATTGGGGACCGAATCAAGCAATCCAGTAGGGGCCGTGGCCGCCGAGCGGGCTACAAGGGCCGCTTCAACATGGCCGATATGAAGACGCCCTCTGCATTGTCTCGCAGATGATAGTTAATTAACTCCCACCCATCTGCGCCGTAGTGGTTGGCTCTTTCCATAGCCCATCCAAGTACGGCGTTCACATCATTGTGGTGCGTACCGGTGGTGAACCAGGTGTACTCCCACTTCGTCGCCATAACCCGGCAGCCTACGGCCACTGCACCAGCCCGCATTATGCCGGCGAGCTGCGCGCAGGGTGCCGTGGATTTTTGAAGCGATCTGACCTAGGCTTTTGCCGTACTGGGTGGTTTTGGGCTTCGGGTGGCTATTGAAGTAAATCGCCTGCCTCGCAACGTATCTTACTGTGGGTAACTGGTGGACGCGGGCCAGCGGTGAAGGGTGCGTTCGGATCGTTGGAAGGTACCGCGGGGGCATGTCGTTACCGTACCGGTGGTGCACTGGGACAAGAGATTTGAGGGATTTGCCGAATGCCCGTCGCGGGCGTACTGTTCCGGCGCAAGGGGACACGGCAAGCAAGGTGACCATGCTGAACACCACACATGACCTTTTTTCAGCCAACCTGCCCGAAACGGCAGAGATCAGCCCGGCGAGCGATTTCTGCACCCCAGGCGCCGGCCGAATCTCGTTTACGGTCAACCACGAGTATCCCGACTTCAGCGTCGGCCTAGTCGACGATCCTGCCGAGCACGGCAAGCCCAGCAGCATCAACACCGTCCTGCGACACAGGCGCCTAGAAAACCCGGCAGACACCCAATACCTCGCGATGGCCCTACTCGCCGCTAAAGAGGAGCACCAGCGGTTTCTGGACGCCAGTTATCCGAAGTAAGTATTCGAGATCCGGGAATGATCTGCTCCTCAGCCTGCCCAGTGAAAAAACGGCGCCCGACTTTTATCATTGACTAGCGCGTCCCTTTCGAATAGCCATCGGTTATCCAGTGGGCGGGATCTTTCCGATTGCCTCTGCGAACTCTTCGGGAATGTCAGTCAACAGGGCAGGTATCAGGCCCCCGAACGGCGTCCCACCGACTTGGCTCGTCACGTTAATTACAAGGGGCCCAACGGTGACCGATATCGTGGCGGGGTACGGGCTGGGCGGGACCAGGAGGCCATCCAACGGAAGATCAATGGTCGTGGGGTAACCCGAAATGTCGAAGTTTATCGGCAGATACATATGACCGTTGAGCAGTCCGTTTGTGACGACGGCCGGCGCGTCGATGAGTGCGCCAATCGCACCCGGCAGGTTGCCAGTCTGCAGCGCCTCCGTAATCGCTGTCGTGCTGGTACCTAATGCGCTCAACGCATTGACCGGCGCGCCTACCGCACCGAGAAATATGGTCACCGGCACTCCGGAGAATATCGAGGCCGTAAAACCAACCTGGGGTGGAATGACCCTGATGAAGACCCCGGCGTTGGCAACCAAGGACGTGTCCAGGCCGGTGGCGAGGACGTTGGTGAAGTTCTGAGAGATCTGCGCAGGCACGGAGCCCGGGGGCAGAAGGTTGGTGAAGTCCTGCGCCATTTGTACAGGCACGGTGAGTATCGGAAGCAGGGAGCCCACGGTTCCCTCTGGCGTAAGGGTCGCGATGGTGGCCGTGATCGGACCAGTGCTCTGGACATCGATGCCGGTGTAAAAGAGATTCACAAAGCCGCCAGTGATGTCATTCACGGCCCCGGAGACGTCGCCCGTCTGTAAGGCCTGGAAGGCCGATTGGAAGCTCGCGGGCAGCGCCTGCAGCCCGATTCTGAAGTCCATCGCCGCGTTTTGCAGCGAGGTCCCGATCGTCTGCGCGTAGCCGATCTGGTGTTGCACGAACGACTGCAGCAACGCAGCCAGATCAATGTTCTCCAGGCTCTGGATTAATGCCTGGATGGCTGGGCGCACATTGCCCGGAAAGCCCGCAATGGCACTTTCGATTTCGGCGGCGATGGTCTGCGCGTAGCCCCGCTGGTTGGTGAGGAACTGCCGGAGGAAAGGCGTCGGATTGGCTTCTAACTCGCTGCCCAATGCTTGGAGGTTGGCGCTCGTATTGGCGAAGAGCTGTTGGTAGGGGCCAGCAATATCGCCGGTGCCACTGGCGGCGATCGCGCCGAAGGCTGCGCCCGTTGCCCGCGTGGACCCACTAACCGCGCTCAGCAAACCTTGCCTAACGTCGGCCTCAGTGCTGGCATAAGACGCCGCGGCCGAATTCAGCAACCGGGTGAACTCGCTGTGAAACGCTTCCGCTTGCGCGCTGAGGGTCTGAAACTGCTGGCCGTGCGTGTCGAACAGCGCCGCGATTGCTGTAGACACCTCATCGGCGGCGGCGGTCGCAACGCCGGTCGTCGACGGGGCCGCCGCCGCGGTTGCCGCACTCAACGTTGCACGAACACCCGCCAGATCTCCGGCCGCCGTTTCGATCAGGTCGGGCACTGCGGTAACGAACGACATTGCGCACACCTCCGGCTTCGTTGCCGCGCCTGACGACCGTCAGGGTAGGGCAGAGCCTACTCAGCACAAACGGCGCGCGTTGACTATTTCGCGATTTGGTGTGCTGGCCGCGCGCCGCGCGCTCCCGACGGCGAAATGTCAAGCATCAGCCGAAGTAATACAGATTTATGGGTGGGGGCGAGCGGGGCTCGAACCCGCGACCTAGCGATTACCGGACGGTCGGTCCGGACTCTTCCGTTTGAATCGTGTTATGCATTGCTATGCAACAGTTTTCGTGCTACCGACATCCCGGTCGATCCAGTTGGTTCCCGGTGTTTCGCGGTCATTATCGGTGAATAAATGATGGGTCGGCAAGGGCCTGCCCGGGGCTGGCCGCAAACCAACGCAGCCGCATGTTGGCCGTCGGAGAACCTCGGGCTAACTAACGATTCCAGCCAGTTCGTGTGCCACCGCATCGAATGCGCGCAGCGTATCCAACAGCATTTGCGGGTCGCCGGAATCCGGCTGGGTGGATAACTTGGCGGCGACCACCTCCGCGGCGCGATTGACGTAGATCATCTGACCACACATGCCCTGGCACAACACGACGTTGCTGCCCGGGTAGGGAAACCACACTTGGTTGCGGTACATCCCGCCAGGCATTCGGGTGTCGTCGGGGCTGTCGGCGAACGCCTGACGCGAGTCGGGACCGCCCGCGAGAGTGTCGGCGATCCACGCCTCCGGCACCACTTGCTGGCCGGTCAACGAGACACCGTCGCGCAAGAACAGCGACCCGAACCGGATCATGTCGGTGAGGCAGGCGTTGATGCCGCCGTCGAATAGCCCCGTGCCGTCCGTGTCTATGCCGATGCTGGCATCGCATTGGGCGCCGATGCGGCTCCACAGCAGTTCCGCCATTAGTCCGGGCATCCGCTGGCCCCCGGCGACCTCGCAGATCCAGCCGAGGACATCGGTTTCGCACGAGCGATATTCGAACGGGCCGCCGTGAGCCGACTTCTGCCGCAAGGTCAGCAGGAAGTCACGCAGCGTGGCGGGGACGTCCCGAGTGCTCCGGGGTGCCCACCCCATCGACTCGTCGAGGACGTGTATCTCCGCGGTCGGGTGGAGGTAATTGTCCGAGAAGGCGATACCCGACCTCATGTCCAGCAGGTGGCGCACCGTCGCACCGGCGTAGCCGCAGTTCGCCAAGGCCGGAACGTATGCCGTGACCGCCGCGTCAAGCTCGATCGCCCCGGCCCCGTGCAGCGCGCCCACCACGGCCGCCACCAGCGACTTGCTCACCGAGAACAGCAGGTGCCGGGTCTGGGGTCCCAAGCCGTCGAGGTACTCCTCGGCGACCATCGAACCGCGGTGGGCGACGGCCCATCCATCGGTCGCGGTGGCGGCCATCACCGCGCCCACGGTGGTGGCCACCCCGTCAGTGCTGGTCACCCGGATCTCGGCCATCGGAGCACTGGCTGCGGGCAACACCGCGGCCGGCCCGGTCCCGCGCGAGATTACCGCCGTCTTCACGAAGTCTTCGACGTGCTGGAAGGACCAATGCGAATACGGCACCGACAGCCAGTTGTCCAGCGAGATACCGGCCGGGCTGCTCACGCTCGTGCGACGAGCCGCGAAACGATCGGCGCGGCCGGCGCCAGGGGGGTTGAGGCGAACTTCGCCTTCATGCCCTTGACCCAGCGCTGGCAGCGTCCGGTGAGGTGGTAGTCGTCGGACTGCAGGTGTCCGCGGGTGACGAGTACGCCGAGTTGGGCTCCTTCGGAGCGTAAGTCGCCGGGCGCCGCGACGCGCATGTAAAAGGCCTCGGACCCGTCGAGCAGGGTAGCCCAGTCGTTGGCGGACCGGGCAAAGGAGACGCGACCATCGTCATCGATGCGCCATACGCCGGTGCGTGGCGTCGCGGTGAAGAGCTCGACATCCGGCGAGGTCTCCGTGATGATCACTTGACCCCAGACCTCGTCCTCGCCGTAGCCCCGCTCCCAGCGCGCGTTGATCTCGTCGATGTCGAGTTCGTACTCCACGTCCATGTACTCAAGCAGGTGAAAGAGAAACAGCGGTATGTCGGCGTATGCCTCAGTCGTCAGGTTCGTCATCGGGCTGGCACCGCTGAGTCGCGGATTCACCTCGCCGAGGTAGAGCTCGCCGGAGTCCAGGTCATGCAGAAGGTCCACCTCGAAGTAGCCGCGGTAACCCTCGCGGCTCAGAACGGCACCCAGTTTTCGCACCATTTCTCTCGCGGCGTGCGTCTGGTCGGGCGGCAGCACCTCGCGCCAGATGTCATTGCCGCACCAGCTGCCCCTGTGCGGAGTCAGCTCCGAATAACCGACGAGACTGGTCATTGCGGGGCCGATCACGGTGCCGTGCCGGGTCACCGCGCCCTCGATGCACACCTCGACATTGCGGATCCGCTTCATGACTTTGACTTCTTGCTGCGCGGTCAGGTCACCGGCGTGCTGGTCCCAGTCGCGCTGACCGTGCACAAAGAACGTCCCGCTGCCGGCGTTGCCATAAGCGACCGACACGACGAGGTCATCGCCCAATCCGGCGTTCTGCGCGAGCGCCAGAAGTTCGTCGTAGGAGCCGGCCCGCCCGATCGCGTGAGGCACGCTTGGTACGCCCGCCTCGTTGGCCAGCCGCGTCATGACGATCTTGGAGCCCAGGCGCTGGCGCAGCTCCGTCGGTGGGTGCATGACCTCAAGTCCCGCCTGCCGCGCGAGGGCCTGGGTTTCCTCGTCCAGCATCACAAAGCAGGCCTTGCCACCGAGCCCTCGGCCCGCGATGAACTCGAGCGTCTCGGGATCAGACAGGAGATGGTTACAGACATCCCCCATCGAGTCGAAATCAAGGCGATCGCGCCGCCGGGGCACGAACACGCGCGAATGTGTGCCCTCGAAAGAGTCAAAGTAGGTCAGGTAGAAGAAGTTTCGTATCCAGCGGTCGATTCCCAACAGGTTGAACGGAGTCGGCGAGATGAAGTACAGCGGCACCGTGTTGGTGTGAAAGAACGCGCGTATGTCCGAGAGGCCGTTCAGCACGCGGCGCGGCTGAGGCTGAGGGCCGTCGGCGGGCACCATCACGCGGCCAGCGGTGGCGTCGACGCCTGAATCAGGCGCAAGAACCGCAACACGGGCAAGGACGCCGCCGCGAGCGCGACATCGGTGAACTCACATATCTCCATGCCACAAGTGTGCGCCTGATCTGGCAGTGTGGCAGGGCGTGCCAGCGCAGGGTTGACCTGCCGGCCAGGTCCGGTCAATGAATTCGAGCGCTACCACCCAAGGCGATCTCGAGGACGCTGCCGGTGACGACGCCCGGATCTGTGACTAAGTAGAGCAGCCCGCGGCTGACGTCTTCGGGCTCGATCCACGGCTGGGGAATGGGATTTGCCTTCATCATCCGGCGGACCAGTTCGTCGGGAACATCGTCGCCGCCTGCCGGCTGCACCATTGGCGTATGCACCGTGGTCGGACAGATGACGTTGACGGTGATTCCCTCCTTGGCGACCTCCAAAGCCAGGGACTTCGCCAGCCCGATGACTCCCCACTTGGTGGCGTTGTATGCCCCCAGCTCCGGGATGCCCATTCGGCCGCCCATCGACGAGGTGACGACGATCCGGCCGAAACGCTGGCGTCGCATCACCGGTATGGCGGCGCGCAGGGTGTGAAACACGCCGGTCAGATTGGTGTCCACAAGCTGGCGCCAAATCTCGTCGGTCACCTGTTCCAGCGGTCCGGTGCTCACCACCCCGGCGTTGGCCACCAGAATGTCGAGACTTCCCAAGCTGCTTACGGTTTCCTCGAAGGCGGCACTGACCGCGGCGGCGTCGCGCACATCCAGCACGATCGGAAGGCAGAGACCGCCGAGCTCCTCGATCTCTTTGGCGGTGCCACGAAGATCATCCTCGGTTCCCAGTGGATACGTCAGATTCATCGGACGGGGCGCGTCAGCGACGACGACGTTTGCGCCTTCGGCGGCTAACGCCAAGGCATGCGCGCGCCCTTGCCCGCGTGCTCCTCCGGTGATGAACGCGACCCGGCCGTCCAGTGCACCCATGAATAGCGAGCTTAACGCTACGCAGGGTCAACGAAGACCGGCTGCTCCCCCGACATTCCGGCCACGACGGCGGCGAGCTGATTGGGTTGGCCAATCAGCCCGGACTGCAGCTCGGATTCCCGTCTCAGGCCGGCGGCGGCGTCGTCACTGACCCATGTCTGGTCGTAGAGGCGCTTGGCGGCGCGGACTGCATCGGGCGATTTCTGCGCGATCTCGTCTGCCAGTGCCAGCGCCGAGGCCAGTGGATCGTCGCTATTTCGAGTCACCAACCCGAGCGTCAGAGCTTCGCTTCCGGAAACGACGCGGCCGGTGAACGTCAACTCCTTCGCGACGTCGATAGGTACCAGGCGAGGGAGCGTCTGCGTGATGCCCATGTCGGGAACGAGGCCCCACTTGATCTCCATGACGGACAGCTTCGCGTCCGGCGCCGCGATCCGGATGTCGGCGCCCAGCGCGATCTGTAGACCGCCGCCGAAGCAATTCCCGTGAACCGCGGCGATGACCGGCGCCGGCACCAAGGACCAGTCGTAGGCCACCCGCTGAGCGAAGTTGGCCAGCCGGTCGTCGTCGCGCTCCAGCAGAACTCCGGTACCGCCCCGTCCGGACATGAAGCTTGCAACGTCCAAGCCCGAGCAGAAGCTCTTCCCCTCGCCGTGCAGCACTACCGCGCGAACCGCATTGTCCTCTGCCAGCCGCCCTGCGGCATTCATCAAGCCCTCGAACATGGCTTGGTCAAGCGCGTTGTGCTTGTCGGCGCGCACCATCGTCACCGTTGCCACACCACTGGCGTCTATCTGCACCCGAACTCTGTCTTCGCTCACGTGTGGCAACTTACCGCCACGTCGAGCTGACCAACCGCCGTGCATCGACTCCGTCCCGCGAACGAACTAACCCAGGCTTTTGGCGAAGCCGCTGAGATCGCGAACGCCGGCGGCGAAAACTTCGGGCATCGCGCCTGCGAACATCAGATCGCCCCCGTGACAGGTACCCGCGACCAATCTGCCCACGGCGCCAGCATCACAAAGCAGGCCTTGCCACCGGGGCCTCGGCCCGCGATGAACTCGAGCGTCTCGGGATCAGAAAGGAGATGGTTACAGACATCCCCCATCGAGTCGAAATCAAGGCGATCGCGCCGCCGGGGCACGACCACGCGCGAATGTAAGCCCTCGAAAGAGTCGAAGTAGGCCAGGTAGAAGAAGTTTCGAACCCAGCGGTCGATGCCTAGCAGGTTGAACGCAGTCGGCGAGATGAAGTACGGCGGC
This sequence comes from uncultured Actinomycetota bacterium, assembly GCA_963715905.1. Taxonomy (GTDB): domain Bacteria; phylum Actinomycetota; class Actinomycetes; order Mycobacteriales; family Mycobacteriaceae; genus Mycobacterium. The sequence continues at coordinate 15,606 of CAVQSX010000001.1, read as the reverse complement.
ACCGTGTTGGTGTGAAAGAACGCGCGTACCTCCGAGATGCCGTTCAGCTTGCGGCGCGGCTTGGGCTCCGACCCGCCAGCAGGCACGGTCACGCCAGCCGCGGTGACGTCGACGCCTGGGTCCGCCATAGGGGCCGCGGCGGGGGCACGGGCGCTACGTCAGCGCGATGGCGGTGAACTCACATAGCTCCATGCCACAAGTGTGCACCTGCTCATGATCCTGTGGGAGGCGCGATGTTGATAACATCGAGCGCACACTTCGTCGTAAGCGGGGTGTGGGTTCCAACCAGTGGAGATACCAGATGGCCGAGTTCTCATCGCGCCCAGAGGAAATTGTGCTGGCCCACTTCATCGTCTCGGACGATGTCGAGCGCTCTCGGCGCTTTTATACCGAAGTCCTCGGCGGCAGGGTGGCTTTCACCGGCGAAGGAGGTGACGAGGTGACATACGTCGCGCTAGCCAACAGCTTTATCATCATCAATGGCGGTGGGGGCCCGACCGACGACAAGCCGACGGTCACCCTGGAGGCGCCACGCGATCCCGACCGGGTCAGCAGCTTCCTCAATATCCGGGTCAAAGACATCGAAGCCGTGTACGCCGAATGGAGCGCCCGCGGTGCTCAATTCCTGACGCCGCCGAAACAGCATCAGTACGAGATCCGTTGCTACATGCGCGATCCCGACGGTCATCTGATCGAAGTGGGGCAAACCACTGACCCGAAGGGGGACTGGGCGCCCGCGCATTGGCCACAGAGCACGCTCGCCGAGGAGTCCGAATGAATGCCGAGATCACCGGGGGCATCCCTCGGATCGAGGGTGATCAGCCCTAGCGGTGTGTCTCCCGGCTTACTCATTGCGGGACCACACCGCAACGCTCCGTACGCTGAGCGAACCAGAAGGACGCGGCCCGGCGATGCCCCGACCGCCGTTGTTGGTACCAGGACGCTAGGAGGTTTGTGTCATGACCACCGCGATCGTCGGTACAGGAGGGCTCGGATCGGTCATCGCCCGCCAGCTCTCCTCAGGCGGCGAGACCCTGCGGCTCTCGAGCGCCAATAACGAGTCGGCACGAAGGCTGGGCGCAGAGATCGGTCGAGCTGCCGTCGTCGCCACCGACAACCGCGACGCGTTGCAGAGCGCAGATGCCGTCGTCCTCGCGCTGCGCTTCACCGTGCTGAAGAGCGTCATAGACGACATCGCCGACCTGCTAACCGACAAGGTCGTGGTCGTTCCAAGCAACCCACTCACCGTCGACGCACAAGGCAACGTCCTGCGTCTCCTGCCGAAGGGCCAATCCTCAGGCGAGGTTGTAGCCGGATGGTTGCCGGCTGGCACGCGCTTGGCCATGGCGTTTGGAACTCTGTCGGGCGCTCTCTTCGAGTCCTCGAGCAACAGGTCGCCGGAGTCAGCGGTCCTCTTCTACGCGACCGACGACGACCATGCCGGCGCGGAAGTCGAGCGGTTGATCCGAATGGCCGGCTTCGAGCCGGTGAAGGTCGGTGGGATCGATCAGTCGAGTCGACTCGAGGTTGGCGGCGACCTTCACGATCTAGTTGTCGGCGCCAAAGAGGCGCGGTCGTTGATCTGAGTAGAGCGGTACCTGCTTTAGCGCGGGCCAGTCCCCCGTCGCATCTAGTCCGAGCAGTGGAAGCCGTCCCGTAGCGCGCCGCCAAGTCCGAGATGCTGACGCACGGCGTTGGTTGCGCGGGTCTCAACGCGATGTCAACGAGTGCCGCCAGCCGGGTGGCTTTCGCCAACTGAACGATCAGTCAGGGGCCCCCTATGGACACGCGGGGTGGCCCGAAAGTTAAGAAGTCGATCAGGATCGCAATGACCGCAAGGGGAAACCAAACTGGCCAGGTAACTGCCAAAGCAATTGGGGTTAAACCCTCTACGTATATTGACGGATCGAGCAACAGGCTCGGCATGGCGACCACATCTCTGGCAAGCCCCTCCTCAAGCTTGATCGTGTTCTGCAGAAACTCGGCGAGTATGAGCTCGTTGTAGGGCGGGTTGATCACGTTCTGCAGCAACTCGGCGACTACGGCCTCGTGGTAGGCATACTCTTCCGCACTTACGGTCAAGAGGTGCGCAAAGTGCTCCTCAAATGCCGCCGCCTCGGCAGCCAGCGCCTGATATTCCTGGGCGAACTGAGAGAACACCCCCGCGATGCTCGTCGACACCTCATCGGCAGCTGCGGGAATCACCGCGACAGTCCGGGCAGCCGCCACCGCGTGAGCCGCGTCGAGCCTCGATCCTATTGTGGCCAGATCGGATGCGGCTGAAGTCGTTATCTCAGGGTCCGCGACTACATACGACATCTCCACCACCCCCAATAGTTGACGGGTTTGGAGTCAACGGTAATGGAGTGGTGATGGTTTACACGAGTATTACTCTCCCCCACTGAGCGCACGTATCTTCTTGCGGGGCCGTCAATAGCCGCAGGCTGCAAAACATCTCGCATTACCGAGCATTTGCCGGATCGCTCTGGACGCGATGCGCAAATAGCGTGCCCAGCGCAGTACCCCGCCACTGTGGCCTAGCCTTGTCGTCATGGGTTTGCGCAGAACTTACATGGGTTACAGCATCGGTTGCGCAGTGGTGTGGGGCATGATTCTGACCCTTGTTTCAGTTATGTACCCCGACCGCCTGCACTCCTATCTCCTGGTAGGCGTCGGCTGGCTGATCGGGTGGATTTCAGCGACGATTGCAAGGTCGGTTTATCCGCCGCCCAAACCGAAGCTCCCGGCGACGTAAAGGGGTTGCGTCGACCATCTTCATTCGTCGGTGTTCGGCAATTGCAGGCGGCCTTTAGGGGCTATTCAGCGCTGCGATCTCGTTGGCGAACATTGCAGGGCCCGCGAACGGCAAGGTCCCGAGACCTCAGCACCTGCAGCCCTTTGGTGCTTGGCTTTCGTGCATCCGATCCAAACAGCGGCTCGACGCGAAATGTTGGACAATTTTGTAGCCCCGCCGCATACGCAGCCCCGCCAACTCGGCGGCTCGCAAAACTGTGTAGGCGCAGAACGTCAGCGCCAGCGCACTACACGCGAACCTCGCGATTTTTTTGGCGCAGTCCGATAGCGCCTATTCTGATTCGAATGCAGATTTCTCTTGCCGGAATCGGGAAACGCTTCTATGGTTCTCAATTGTCCTTGGTGATTGTTTCGGCGACAGCCGAATTATCGAGAGGTGCGCAATGTCGTTTGTGATTGCAACGCCGGAAATAGTGGTAACGGCGGCGACAGGTCTGGCGGATATCGGGTCCACCATCGGCGCGGCCAACGCGGCCGCAGCCGCCCACACCACCGTGGTGCTGGCTGCGGGCGCCGATGAGGTGTCGACTGCCATCGCGGACTTGTTCGGCGGGCACGGCCGGGCATATCAGGCACTCAGCGCCCGCGCGGCGCTGTTTCACGACCAATTCGTGCAGGCCCTCAACTCCGGTGCCGGAGCGTACGCGGCCACCGAGGCCGCCAGCACCTCGCCGCTGCAAATCCTGCAACAGGACGTTTTGGGTGTGATCAACGCACCCACCGAGGCGCTCGTGGGGCGCCCACTGATCGGCAACGGCGCCACTGGGCAGACGGTCAACGGTGTAGGTGGGCCCGGCGGGCCCGGCGGGATCCTGTTTGGCAGCGGCGGTAACGGTGGTCCGGGCACCAACCCGGGAGCGCCCGGCGGTGCCGGCGGGGCCGCCGGCCTCATAGGCAACGGTGGCTTCGGCGCGCATGGCGGGGCAGGCGGGGTCGGCGGTGCCGGCGGCCGTGGCGGGTTGCTGATCGGTGCCGGCGGTGCCGGGGGGGCTGGTGGGGCCGCTACATCCGTCGGGGGCACCGGCGGCATCGGCGGTGCCGGCGGCAACGCCCCATTGCTCGGCCACGGCGGCGCGGGCGGAGCTGGCGGAACCGACGCCAACGGTTACGGCGGCTACGGTGGCGCCGGTGGCAGCGGCGGGAGGCTGGGAGGCGACGGAGGCGCGGGCGGGGCCGGCGGGGCCGGCGAAAATGCCGGCGGTTACGGCGGTATCGGCGGCAACGCCCCATCGCTCGGGTCCGGCGGCGCCGGCGGGGCTGGCGGGAGTGCCACGGGTACGACCGACATGGGCGGTTCAGGAGGCGATGGGGGCAAAGGCGGGTTGCTGTACGGCAACGGCGGCGCCGGCGGGAACGGTGGCAGCAACTCCACCGGCGATCCTGGATTCGGCGGCAACGGCGGCTCGGGCGGCACCGCCGGGTTGTTCGGCAGCGGTGGTGACGGCGGCCAGGGTGGCCAGGGAGCATATGGGGCCGGAGGGAACGGCGGGTTGGGCGGCAACAGCGGGATAATCGGCAGCGGCGGGACCGGCGGCTCAGGTGGGCCCGGGCAGCACGGCGGCATGGGGGGTGACGGCGGCAACGTCAAGCTGTGGGGCCACGGCGGTGACGGCGGATCGGGCGGCGTAGCCGGCGGGATCGACGGGGTCGGCGGGGCCGGCGGCAACGGCGGTGGCACCGGAATATTCGCCAGCGGCGGTGCCGGCGGGATGGGGGGCGGTGGATACGGCGCCGGCGCTGGCGGGGCGGGCGGCAGCGGTGGAGCCGGCGGGGTTTTCGGCAACGGCGGTGACGGCGGCGGGGGCGGCCAAAACAACCCGAGTGGTGGCTTCACTGGCGCCGGCGGGGCCGGTGGCAATGGCGGCTCCAGCGGGAAGGTGTACGGCAACGGCGGCAACGGCGGCAACGCCGGCGACGGCACCGCACCCGCCAACGGCGGGAACGGCGGCACCGCCTCGTTTATCGGCAACGGCGGCAACGGCGGGAACGGCACGGGCGGCGGGAAAGGCGGCAGCGCTGGCTTTGCCGGGCCGTTCGGCCACAGCGGGACGAATGGGTCGCCCCCGTAACCGGCGACCGCAAGATCGTCTCTGCGACGAGTATTGCCGGCTGCCCTACCGTCGCCGAATTCAAGACTCTTGGCAGCCCGTCCGAGTAGCAAGTCGACAAAGAAGCTGCGTGCGAGAGGCCACCGAAGGCGGGCGATACCGTCCGTGTCCATGCGGGAGATCGCCGCGGTCCGCGACGCAATATGCCCCGTGTCGTGGCGCTTGCTGTCGTCGAGTTGGCGGTCATCGGCGGTGGTCTTCTTTACTCATGTATTGATGAACGTCTGCGCTTGATCGCCCAGGTCAACTACTTCGGCGTTGTTGACCTCCTTGACGCGTGGCGTCCCGCACTGGCTGCTGCGGACCGCGCGAAAGTCGTCGTTTTCTCCAGCAACTCCACAACGACAACACCCGCGGTTCCCGCGCGCACCGTGCGGGCATTCCTTGCGCACGATGCCGAGAAGGCGGTTCGCTCCACCCGGGTGTTCGGCAAGAACGCTTCGGCGATCCTGTACGCCGCATCCAAGATCGCATTGAGCCGTCGGGTTCGACTCGAGGCGGTAAAAGACGAGTGGGCGGGCGCAGGCATACGGCTGAACGCGCTCGCTCCGGGCGCGATCATGACGCCGCTTCTGGAGGAACAGCTATCAACACCGAAGCGGGCAAAAGTCGTTCGTTCCTTCCCTGTCCCAATAGGCGGTTTCGGCGACGCCGGGCAGCTGGCCGACTGGGCACTCTTCATGCTGTCCGATGCTGCGGACTTCCTCTGCGGGAGCGTTGTATTCGTCGACTTGACTCTCGCGCTGCGCCAGTTCATCGGGTCCGTTCTCCTGCAAGGGATCACGTCGCCCGTGCGGTCGGGTCAGCCCGGACGGGGGCTGTTGGTTCAGCGGGAGGCAAGGATGGCCAGCTGCGCGAGCGCCGCGGCTAGGGCAAGGATCAGGAGGACCGAGATGCGTGGGCTGACATAGGCGCGCAGGAAGGGCTGGGTTGGGAAGGAAAAGGTCTCGGCGACACCCAGTGGCTTGTATTTGTGGGCGGCCTCGAAGGCGGGATCGAGCACCATCTTGAGCATGTCGCGGCGAGAGCGGTAGCGCATGAAGCCGACGATGCTCCAGCCCGGATCGGGGCCCACCATCCAGGAATCGATGTAGCCGCCGACTTTGCGCGTCACCAGCGCCGGATGGCCGCCGTGTCGCAGCAGCAGCGGCATGAAGGCCTTGGAGTAAGCCTGCATCATCTCGCGCGCCGGCACCTGCGTTCCGGTGTCGGGATGGGTGACCATAGTGTCGGGCACCCGCACAAGATTGACCATGACGAATTCCCGCCCGTCGTCCTCTTCGAGGAATGTGCGCACGGTCGAGAGGTCATTAACCTCGCCGACACCCTGCGCCGCGGCTTGGGCCAGCATGGTGTCGATCTCCTCGTGCGTCAGCCTGCCTCGCCAATTGTCGTAGACCAGGCGAAAGCCGCCGTAGAGCCCGGCCGCTACCAGCCATACCCACCATCCGGGCATCATCGCGATCTCCCCTCAGACTTCGTCAGCGTGAACGTCGCCGGGCACTAGAACGGTCAGCGCGGCAGGCGGTCATTGCCGGCTCATCTCGGCTGCGGCCTCGGCCGGGTACGACGGCATGTTGGGATCGGCCGGTGCGCAGCGCCGCCCGGTCGGCGAGCACACCGGTGTCACGTGAAAGTTGTTGAACTGCAGTCCTTCAGCGGCCGGCGAGTCGATGTTCGGGGTTTCGATGCCGGAGCCGTGACACCCGAATTGCGCGTAGCCGGTGTCGTCGAGCGGGACCACCACCACGTTGGCTGCACCGGCCCCGGGATCGGGAGCCTCGTCGAACCACGGTTGCGAGTCGGCCAGGGGGCGGCCGACGGTTCCGTGGAATCGGGACGCTCGGGTCATCCGGTGATGGTCCTCTCCCCGTCGGGTGGTGCCGGTGGCCAGCCTGCGATGAACACCCGCAGCGCCAACCGCCACGATCGGCTGATCTGTCGGGGAGAGCGGCGATGGGTTCTGGTCATCAGCTCGAACGCCTCCGGGGAGGTCAGCGAGTCCAGCAGGGACAGCAAGTCTGAGGCGTCGGCCACCGTGCGCCCCGCGGTTTCGGCCCGAAAGCACTCGCGGGTCTGCGCGGCCAGCGCGGCGCGGTTGTACGCGACCGCTTCGGCCATCGTTTCGTGGTCGAGCGCATGGATCCGGGCCAGCATCAAAAGCTGCCCGGCCTGCTCATAGAGCCCGACCCGAGTGCGGACGAAGAGCCCGATTCGCGATGCGAGGTCTGCACCGGGCGCCGGCCTGGCGGAAACGAAATGCGAGTAGCGGGATTGGAATTGGTCTAAGGCCTGGCGCTGCAGGTCAGCCAAGCCGTCGAAATTGCGGAACACCGACGAGACCGAGACCCCAGCCCGGTCGGCCACGTCCTGCGCCAACAGTGGAGCCTTGCCTTCCAGGATCAGCGCGAACGCCGCGTCGACCACCGCCTGCCGGCCACGCTCCCGGCGCGCCCGCCGTCCGTCCGGTTCGGCGCTCACGTCTCCGGGTTGCGTGCTCACGTCGGCGAGCTTACGACGTGGCAGCCATCTATTGCTAGTCTTACTCGCAATATCGCCCGGTGCATGGTTGACTTGGTGCCATGAAATCTGATCGACATCGTGGCAGGGCCGCGGTGGTGGCCGGGATCGCCGGACTGAGCCTGATGGCCGCGGCCTGCGGCTCCACGCCGGGCACCGCTCCCGCGGGCTCCGCGCCGGTCACCGCCCCGACGACGACGGCCACCTCGCGCGTTGTGGCCACCGGCCTGCTGGGGAAGCGATACTGCGAGGTTCTACTGGTCCACGGGGATCTGGGCGGGCTGACTGCCGACGTCTACAACTCCTACGGGCTCAACGACTGCCCCCAGGCCGCCTGGTCGGCGTTGAATGCAGATCAGATCGCCGACGACAATGGCGCGCTCAAGGCGGTGCTCAACGGGCCGCGGTATTGGCTGATGGATTCGATCACCAAGAGCGACCCTGCGGAGCAGACCAAGACCTTCGGTGGCATCACCATGCGCGAGGAGGCCACCGTGGATATTGGCGATCCGATGACGGCCGGGCGGCCCTACACCCCGCACACGGTGAACCGCCAGACCGTGTTCAGCTTCGACGCCGGACGCCAGGTCTACGACCTGGTGGAACCGAGCGGGACGCGCTGGATCATGCAGACCTGGAGCGAGCAGAAAGACCCCACGCTCTCGCAAGCCGATCTGGCGGGCCTGGGGTCTCGCTTGAAAGTGCCGGCCGGGTGGAAGTATGAAGTCAGGACCCTGTCCTCACCCCTGCAGGTCGTGACCACGGCAACCAGCGCCCAAGTCCTGCAGGACGACCTGAACAACAGCTACTCGAAACAGACCTCGGGCTAGCCTGAATTACCACCGCCAATGTGTTCGCATGATTTTCGGCTCACGCCATCCGGGGCCTAACGTCACGATCCCGAGACAATTGCTAGTCGGGCTCGCAATATAATCGCACCTGTGATTTACTGGCGCATCAGGCATCTCCGGGTCGTCTCGACAAAGGAAAGGGCATGTGTCCCATGGCATCTGCACGTTGGTTAAGACGTGTCGCCGCCGGAGGCGGCCTGATGGCGGCGATTGCGCTGTCGCCGGCGGCGGGCAACGCGTCAGCTGATCCGGTGACAGCCGCCCTAATCACCACGGCCTGCAGCTACCCTCAGATCACGGCCGCCCTCAATGCGGAGGCGCCCGATCTAGCAGCCCTGCTCAACAGTCGCCCACAGATGCAAGCCAGGCTTCAGCAGTTCCTGGCCCTGCCGGTCGATCAGCGTCAGGAACGGCTCGCGCAACAGCAGGCCGCCAACCCGATGATGGAACAGATGATCGCCGCGAAGGTCGGACCGCAGGGCGAGCAGGAGATCGCCCAAGTCGCCAACACCTGCCAGAATTACTGACCTTCAATGTGGAACTAACTTCGCCGAAAACTTCCCCGAACGGGATTTGGAGAATGCCATGAAGATTCTGCGCACCCCTGACAGTCGCTTTGACAATCTGCCGAATTGGCCCTTCACACCCCACTACACCGACATCACTGATGCCGTCACCGGGCAAGTCATGCGCATGGCCTGTGTGGATGAGGGTCCTCGGGATGGCCGCACGGTGTTGCTGGTGCACGGTGAACCCAGCTGGTCATATCTGTACCGGCATGTCATCCCTAAGCTTGTCTCGTCGGGCCACCGCGTTGTCGCTCCCGACCTGATTGGCTTTGGTCGTTCAGACAAGCCTGCAGACCGTCACGACTACACCTACGAACGCCATGTCGCCTGGCTCAGCGATTGGCTCGCGGCAATGGATGTGCAGGATGTGACGTTGTTCTGCCAGGACTGGGGTGGGCTGCTGGGCTTGCGACTCGTGGCCGCTTTTCCTGAGCGTTTCGCGGGTGTGGTCGTCGCAAACACGGGTTTGCCGGTGGGAACGCCGCTGTCCGACGGTTTCGAGCAGTGGCTGGCCTTCAGCCAGAGCATGCCCGACCTGCCCATCGGCCCGATTGTTGGTGGGGGTACCGATCGGGAGCTAACTCACGCTGAGTTGGCGGCCTACGATGCGCCGTTTCCTGACGCGACCTATAAAGCCGGCGCCTGCCAGTTCCCCACCCTCGTTCCCATCACGCCTCAACACGGTTCCGTGGCGGAAAACAAGGCCGCGTGGCAAGTCCTCGTGCAATTCACCAAGCCATTCGTCACCGCGTTCAGCGACAACGACCCGATCACCCGAGGCGGCGACGCGGTGTTCCAGAACCTGATTCCCGGCGCTAAAGGTCAACCTCACGTCACCCTGAAAGGTGCTCATTTCCTGCAGGAAGACTGCCCAGACGAGATCGTCGCGGTCATCGAGAGTGTGATCCAATCGCCGCCGTTCGCCGGGGTGACGCCGGGATGAGTTGCGGCGCGGCCTGTTAGCTAAGCCCAGTGGCCCGATACCCGACCAACGGGCGATGCGTCACGGATCCGACGGACAGCTGGCGGCGGTCTTCTTTACTCATGAATTGATGAGCCCCGATTGGACGAGCGCGGCGTCGACGAACCGCTGCACCGGCCGTGATTGGGAGAACCCGGTGTGGCCGCCCTTGTACCAGACAATCTCGGGTCTGCCCCAGTGTTCCCAGAGGCGAACGACTTGCTCGCGCGGATGCACGAGTTGGTCGGCGATCCCGGCGTAGATGAACCGTCCCTTCATCGGAACCCGGGGATTCAGCGACAGTGGCGACACCATCCGGCCCAGCGGTTCCGCCAACGTCATGGTCTGTCGGCGCGGGTCGGTGCGGTTCATCCCCGCGTGGCGCCTGAGCAATTCGGTCATATCGGCAACTGGGACTCCCAGGATTGCGCAGGTAAGACCATCCTCGAGGCTGGCGACGAGCGATGCGATGTAGCCGCCCAGGGAGATGCTGTTCAGGCCGATCGGCGAGTCGGGTTCGTTCGCGCGGATCCAGGACAGCAGACGTCGCACGTCCCACACCGCCTGAGCCCCGGCGTGCACGTCATCGAGCACGTCCTCGCCGGGGAACACGGCGCCCGGTGGCAGGCCGCGCGCACGCGGGCCGTGCATTGGAAGGACTGGGAGGACCACATTCACTCCGAGATCCTGGTGAAGGTGCCAGGCACGGAACAGCGTGAGATCGAGCCAGCCTCGGCCCATCACGGCACCGTGCACGCACACCAGCCAGGGTCGTGGCTCCTGGTGTCGCAGTAGCAACGCATACTCGCGGTTGTTGGCGGTATAGCCCAGCCATCGTTCACGGCCCGGTTCGCGAACTTTCGGCTCGTACCCGCTGTCGAAGACCATGCGTTCGTAGGACCGTCCGCCCGTCTTGACCGGCCGGACCGTGACGTCGGTCAGCGGCGGCGGGGCCTCGAAGAACTCTTCGGGCTTGTCCAGATACCCTTGCTGGCCATAGAACTCGAGCGCTGCCCGCACTTCGCCGTTGATTCGTTCAAACACACGCAAATCGCTGAGGGGCCGGAACGTCCGGAAGCCGGTAAGGACGATTTCGTCGCGGAACGCTTGCGCAGCGAGCGCGAGAGTGGGTCGCGCAACGGGGAGTTCAACCGGCTGATGGTCGAGATAGTCCCGCCATGATCGAGCGTAGTAACGGCCGGTCCGTCGAAATGGCCTGACGAAGTAGTCCAGCGGACCGGAACCGCGAGGAGGCCGTTCAGAGGCAACCGCCGGCGCTTCGCCGTCGCTGTCGGGCGCTGCCATGTTGGGGGACACTAGTTTCACGCCTGTCGGGCCGCATAGAGACTTAGGTCCTGCTCGACGGGGCCGCTCGCCATTTGTGGATGTGGGCAGCAGGGGGCAACGATTACGATCTCGATCAAGTGAAGGGGTTCGGTCTGGCCGATGGACCCACTGGAGCCGTTGGATGCGGCGATGATCACGGCGGAGCTGCTCTCCGACCCGCTGCACGTCGCCGCGTTGCTGATCCTTTCCCCGCCCGCGGACGCAGGGCCGGGGTACGTCGAAGAGCTGTATCAGGAGGCGCTGACCGACACCGCCGAACTGGATCCACGATTTCGCCGGCACCCACACGTGGGCATCGACACCGCCGGTATCTGGGTGTGGCGCACCGACGACCGCATTGACATGCGCGAGCATCTACAGCGCCGCACGCTGCCTGCGGGCGGGGATCGCGAAGTGCTGTGGAAGCTGATCAGCGAGCTGCACAGCGAACCGCTCGACCGGTCCCGACCGATGTGGATGGCGTACGTGATCGACGGTCTGGCCGGCGGTCGATTCGCGTTCTATATCAAGGTGCACCACACCGTGGTCGACGGAGTCGCCGGATTGAGAATAATCACCGATGGGCTGATCACCGATCCCGCGAGCCGGTCAATGCCGCCGATCTACGCTGTCGGACCAAAGCAACCGGCGCGGCCTGCAGCTAACTCACCTAGGCTGATCCGCAACCCGTTGTCGCTTGCCCGCTCGGCGCTGAACGGCGTCACCTCGAGCCTGGGTTTTGTTCGCCAACTCGCCTTGGGCGAACTATCGACAGTGGTCGCCAGCCTCGGGGCGGGGACGACCGTTCTACCGTTTGGCGCCCCCTACACAAGGTTCAACGGCCGACTGGGCCACGAGCGCACCTTCGCGGGGGCCAGTTGGTCAAAGGCTCGCATCCGCGCGGTCCAGGAGGCAGCCGGGGTGACCGGCAACGATGTGCTGACCGCGGTAGTAGCAGGAGTGCTGCGGGAGTGGCTCACCGCATGCGCCGAGCTGCCGAACAAGTCGCTGGTGGCCATTTGCCCGGTAACGGTGCGCAGCCGCGATCACGCGACTGACGAAGACCGGCACGGAAACTTGTTCGGTTTGGCGTTGTGCCCGTTGGGCACCAACCTGGCCGACCCAGTCGAACGGCTGGCCCACATCCATCGTGCGATGACGTGGGCGAAGCATCAGGTGGCAAGCCGCGGGTCGAACGCGACGATGCTGCTTCTTGCGGCGAGTATCGGGCCCACGGTCCTGTTGCCGATGGTGCCGTTCGCGCCACGGCTGCGCCGCGGCTACAACGTGTCGATCTCCCATGTTCCCGGCCCGCAAGCCGAGATGTACTGGAACGGCGCGCATCTCGAGGAGATCTACCCCGTGTCGACCGCCATCGACGGGCAGGCACTAAACGTGACGATGTGCTCCTATGCCGACCGGGTGACATTCGGCTATGTTTCCGGCCGCGACGTGATGCCCGACATCGGGCCGCTGATACCGCTGACCGAGCAGGCCCTCGTTGATCTGGAGACTGCAGTCGGAGTGGCGACGTGAAGCCGCCACCCATCAGGAGCAAGGAGACGCACCCATGAGTGTCTACGCGGTCACCGGATCGGCCTCGGGAATGGGGCGCAAGGTCGCGGACAAACTATGCGAAGCCGGCCACACCGTGATCGGAGTGGATATCAAGCACGCAGACATCGTGGCCGATTTGTCGACCGTCGAGGGACGCCGGAAGGCGGCCGCCGGCGTCCTGGCGGTGTCGGAGGGCAGACTGGACGGCGCCGTTCTCGCAGCCGGTCTCGGCCCCGGCCAAGGACCTGAACGTCTGCGCTTGATCGCCCAGGTCAACTACTTCGGCGTTGTTGACCTCCTTGACGCGTGGCGTCCCGCACTGGCTGCTGCCGACCGCGCGAAAGTCGTCGTTTTCTCCAGCAACTCCACAACGACAACACCCGCGGTTCCCGCGCGCACCGTGCGGGCATTCCTTGCGCACGATGCCGAGAAGGCGGTTCGCTCCACCCGGGTGTTCGGCAAGAACGCTTCGGCGATCCTGTACGCCGCATCCAAGATCGCATTGAGCCGTCGGGTTCGACTCGAGGCGGTAAAAGACGAGTGGGCGGGCGCAGGCATACGGCTGAACGCGCTCGCTCCGGGCGCGATCATGACGCCGCTTCTGGAGGAACAGCTATCAACACCGAAGCGGGCAAAAGTCGTTCGTTCCTTCCCTGTCCCAATAGGCGGTTTCGGCGACGCCGGGCAGCTGGCCGACTGGGCACTCTTCATGCTGTCCGATGCTGCGGACTTCCTCTGCGGGAGCGTTGTATTCGTCGATGGCGGATCGGACGCGTACTTCCGGGCCAACGACTGGCCGACGCCTGTGCCGGCATATCGCCTGGTGTCGTACTTCAAGCGGTTCAGAGCCGGAGGTCACCGGGAATAAGAGTCAATTGCGAGCGGCGTCTGTTTCGGTGATGACATAGCCCTTTGCTGAATTCGTATTATGCTATACTGCAACTGTTTTCGGCATTTCTTGAAGCCCGCTTGAAGTCGGGGCGGCGCTGGCTCGAGCTGGTGCAATGCGAACGCTACCAACCACTTTCGGCATCGCAGCCAGCCGCGTTAGCCCTTCGCGGGTTCTGGTACGAGTGTTCAAAAAATCAATACGCATCTGGTGACCGACATGAGAAGAGGCGGAACGGTCGTGATGACCGGGTACTGCTAGCGATACTGAGGCACCCGCCTGGGGGTAGGGGCAGGGCTGTAGCGGGGCGCGTATAACGAGTGCGGCCGTGCGGCAATGACTTTCGGTAAAGCCTGCCTCTTTGTCGATCTAGGAAAATTCGCCAGTCTCAATCAGATGAAGAATCCATGCGAGGTACAAAATTTGCCAGCGGGATCCAGATTGGAGCAAGGACTATCTATCTCCGCAGCATCGTATACGACACTCTCTAATAGATAAGTCGGCGGAGTGGCTTCTATTACATGGATCAACCCGTCCAATACTACGGGTATGGCCGCGATACCTCTGGTAAACGAGCCCACGGTCGCATTCAGATCATGCAACAACGCGGCGATGGCGCCCTCGATGTCGGCGTAGGAGGCTGCACCGGCAGTCAAGCGCTGCACAAACTGCTCTTGAAACGCCGCCGCCTTTCCCGCCATCGCCTGATAGCCCTGAGCCTGCCGGGAGAACAGCTGTGCGATGCCCGTCGAGACCTCATCAGCGGCTGCGGGTATCACCGCGACGGTTGGGGGGCGCCACCACGTGGGCCGTGCTGACGTTTGAGCCAATTGCAGCCAGGTCCGATGCCGCCGAAGTCATCATCTCCGGGTCCGCAACCAGATACGCCATATCGACCACCCCATTATTTGAACGGGTTGCCGTCAACGGTAATGGAGTGGTGATGGTTTGCACGAGTAGTCCGCCACACCGCATGGAGGGCATTGTTTCGTTCGGGGCCGTCAATAACCACCCCGGGTTCCAAGACATCCCGCACCTGACGGGGGCAGGCGGGCTTATATATCCGCCGGGTCTCCGCGCGACTCGGCTCATACCACTGATTGTCTGGATCCAGGCCTATTCATACTGACTGCTTGCATTTGTATAAATATGATGCATCATAGTTTCAGTGTGTTTAACGTGTTCCGGGAGGGGTGAACCATGTCGGAACGCATCAAAGAAGTCGTTCGGTGCCCGCGACCCGGTTGCGACGGGATTGCCCACGCCTGGGTGGAGTATCCGGATGATTGGCTCCGCAGCGGGATCATGCGCATAGTGCACGAGATCATCGGCTGTCGGACGTGCGGCTACCGGGGCCGAATCGAGCAGCCTAGTCAGCCTAGTTAGGTGCGACGAACGAGAACCGGGAGAACAACAATTGTTGGCGTCGGAGCGTTACCACGAGGTTGACGAAACCCCCTGCGCGGTCTGCGGAAGGGACGTGCACATCGAATACCGGAGATACTGTTCCGACGGCCTATGGGGCAGGTGGATAGCCCAAAGCGCTTTTTGCGTGGCGGGCTGCATGGTTCGCGACGCTGAGGCACGCATTCGTCGTCACATTTTGCGTTAAAGGGAATCGTTTCCTGCCCGCGACGGGGTCGCGGCCGGACGGCCGACCTGGGGCCTAGCTTTGTCGCATGGGGTTGCGCAAGACTTACACGGGTTGCAGCATCCGTTGCGTAGTCGTGTGGGGCATGATTTAGACCTTGGTCGTGGTTATCTACGCCGCCGGCTTAAGTAGCTTACCTACATACCACTATCTAGCTGGTCTTTCCAGTGGGCTGTTCAGTGGGGCTGTTCAGTGGGGCGGGCGGGGCTCGAACCCGCGACCAACGGATTATGAGCTCATTGGTTTGGCCTTGTAGCAAACTCTGGTGGGTCTGAAAAATACCCGACAACGGCCGCTATCTCCTAGTTTCCCAGCGCTTTTGATAGCAACCCGGGTTTTAGCGTTTTTTGACCAGTCCAC